>PHCB01000023.1 GCA_002842095.1 candidate division BRC1 bacterium HGW-BRC1-1 | reverse complement strand
CGTGGCGGCGCAGGAAGTGCGCGACAAGGTCAACACCGTGCTGCGCGATCTGCCCGAGGACATCGACCCGCCGCTGGTGCTGAAGGTGGACCCGGATGCGGCACCCATTCTCACGATCGGCTTGCGGGGCACCGCGTCGCGCCGCGAGATTACGGAATATGCCGACAAGGTACTACGCCGACGTTTGGAAAGCTTGTCCGGCGTGGGACAGGTGCAGGTACGCGGTGGGTTGAAACGCCAGATCAACGTGGTGGTCGATCCCCTCAAGCTGCGCTCGTATAAGCTGACCGTGAACGATGTGTCGCGCGCGCTGGCAGCTAACAACTCCGAGTTTCCCGGTGGCAGCGTAAAGGAAGGTCCGAAGGAATACTCGCTGCGCACGCTGGGGCGCGTGGATAAACCGGGCGACCTGGCCATGGTGCCGGTGGCCCAGCGCGATGGTCACGTGGTAACCGTGGGCGATGTGGCCACGGTGGAGGACGGCGTGGAGGAACAAACCGACACGCTGCAGTTAAACGACGAACCAATCGTCACGCTGGACGTGAGCAAGCAGTCCGGCGGTAACACCGTGGCCGTGGCCGAGGCGGTGATGGAGCGCATCGAGGAACTGAAATCGACGCTGCCCGAGGGCTACGAAACGGTGATCCTGCGCGACTCGTCGGTCTTCGTGAAGGATTCCATCACCAGCGTGAAGACGCACCTCATCGAGGGGTCCATTTTTGCGGCCATCATCGTGCTGCTGTTTCTGCGCAATTTCCGCACGACATTCATCTCCGCGCTGGCCATCCCCACGTCCATCATCAGCACGTTCGCGGTCATGTGGTACATGGGCTTCACGCTCAACATCCTCACGCTTCTGGCCCTCACGCTCAGCGTGGGCATCGTGATCGACGATGCCATAGTTGTGCTCGAAAATATTTACCGATTCATCGAAGAGAAAAAGATGCGCGCGTTCGACGCAGCCATTGCCGCCACGAAGGAGATCGGCCTGGCGGTTATGGTCATCACCCTGTCGCTGGTGGCGGTGTTTCTGCCCATCGCGTTCATGAGCGGCATCGTCGGGCGTTTCATGCAGAGCTTCGGCATTACCATGGCGGCGGCCGTGGTGGTATCGCTGCTGGTCAGTTTCACCCTCACGCCCATGCTGTCGGCGCGGTGGCTCAAGCGCCATGAGCACCATCCCCATCATCATGAGGGCGACGTGCCTTCCGGCGTGGCCACGGCGGAGGCGAACGTGCTTCCTGATGCCGTCCAAGACGACGACGATGACGAAGATCCCGCGCGGCGTGGATTGTACGGCATCGTCGAGCGCCTGTACATGGTCATGCTTCGCTTCTCGCTGCACCATCGCTGGGTTATCATTCTTGCATGTGTGGCCGCCATGGCCGCCGTGCCACCGTTGCTGAAGGTGTTGCCGAAAAACTTCCTGCCTCAGGATGACCGAAACGAATTCAACGTGAGTGTGCGCGCTCCCGAAGGGATGAGCCTCGAAGCCACAAGCGTCATCGTGGGCCGCATTTCCGACGACATCCGCAACCTCTCGGGGGTTCGTTACACGGTGGCCAGCACGGGGGCGGGAGCGCTCTCCAACGAAGGCAGCATTTTTGTGAGCCTCGTGGAGGCGAAGGAGCGCGACTTCTCGCAATTCGATTTCATGGATTACATCCGCAAGAACGTCCTCGCGGGATATGAGAAGCGCGATCAGGTGCGCACCGCAGCCAGCGAGGCGGATGATATCGCTACCGGTGGCGTCAATGCGCCGGTGATGTTCGCCGTGCGCGGGCCGGACATCAAAAAACTGGCAGAGTACAGCGAGGCGCTGAAGAAAGCGCTGGCGGAGGTGCCCGGCGCGGTGGATGTGGACTCGACCCTGAAGCTCGGCAAGCCGGAATATGGTGTGGTGGTGGATCGCGCCAAAGCCGCCGACCTCGGTGTGGACATTGCTTTTCTGGCGCGCAGCCTGCGCCTGCTGGTGGCGGGCGAGAAGGTGACCGACTACACCGAAAAGGGCGAGCGCTACGACGTGCACGTGCGGGCGGCGGCGGACCGGCGCAGCAATCCTGATATCCTGAACCTCATCACGGTGCCCAGCACAAAGCTCGGCAGCGTGAGCCTGGCCGACATGGTGACCTTCCGGGAAGATACCGGGCCCAGCGAAATCAACCGTTCGGGGCGTCAGCGTGAGGTCATCGTGTACGCCAACTTGGAAACCGGTGCCAGCACACAGGACATGATCGACAAGCTGAACGAAACTGCGATGTCCCTCAACATGGGACCCGAATACAGCACCGGCCTCGAAGGGCAGTCGAAGGAAATGGCCAAGACGGGTATGGCGTTTCTGCTCACCTTCCTCACGGCGTTCATCTTCATGTACCTGGTTATTGCAGCGCAGTTCGAGAGCTGGCTGCACCCCATTACCATTCTCATGGCGCTGCCGCTGACGATTCCCTTTGCGTTGCTCGGACTGCTGATTTTCCAGCAGGGCCTGAACATCTTCACGCTTCTGGGCATGCTGGTGCTGTTCGCCGTGGTGAAGAAGAACTCGATTCTTCAGATCGACCACACCATCCAACTGCGGGCCGAAGGGCTGCCCAAGGAAAAGGCAATTCTGCAAGCAAACCGCGACCGGTTGCGCCCGATCCTCATGACCACCATCGCGTTTGTGGCGGGCATGCTGCCGCTGCTGCTGAGCCAGAGCACGGGGTCGGGCACCAACCGCGCCATCTCGAGCATCATCATCGGCGGACAGACGCTGTCGCTGGCCCTCACACTGCTGGCCGTGCCGGTGTTTTACTCGCTGTTCGACGACCTCGCCGCCGCCAAACTGGGCAGTAAAGCCTGGCGCGCAATCACGTGGTTACCCCGCCGTGGGTTACGGTGGATAAGATAAGCAGATCACGTTCAAAAGTGCCGTAATAAAAACGGGGTCCGGCGACCGGTGTGGTCGCCGGACCCTGTGTTAATTTAGTGGTGAACGCCCAGCGAGGGGTTGTTTTCGAGGAACTCGACAACGGCTGCGGCGACCTTCTCGATCTGGTGTTTCGACATGCCGGGCCAGTTGGGCAGCGACAGCACTTCGTCGGCGGCTTTTTCGGCGACCGGGAACGAACCCGCGGGGCATCCGACAAAGCTCAGCGCTGGTGTAACGTGCATGCACTGGCGGTAATAAATTGCGGTCTGCACGCCGCGCTCTTTCAGGAACGCCTGCATGCTGTCACGCAGATTGGCCTGTCCGGGTTCGCTGGCGCACTTCACGCGGATTGTGTAATAGTTGAACGTGTTGGTCATGTCGTCGGGCACGGCCGGGGGCACCACGCGGCTGTCAACCTGCGCCAGCAGGCGCGCGTAAAGGCGGGCGTTTTCCACGCGGTCGAGCAGGGCTTCGTCCAGGTCGCGCAGCTTGTACTGCATGTAGAGTGCCTGGATGGTGTCGAGGCGGCTGTTGTAACCGATGCGCTCGAACGTGCCGTCGGCCGTGCGGCCGTGGTCGCGATAGGCGCGGATGATGGCGGCGTGCGAATCGTTGTTCGTGGTGATCATGCCCGCGTCGCCGGCGGCGCCGAGGTTCTTGGTCGGGTAAAAACTGAACGCGCCGAAGTCGCCGATGCTGCCCAGCTTGCGTCCGTCGCAGGCCGCGCTGCCGCAGGCCTGGGCTACGTCTTCCACCACGAACAGGTTGCGCTCCCTGGCGATGGCCATGATGGCGTCCATGTCGCAGGTCTGGCCGAACAGATGCACCGGGATGATGGCCTTGGTGGCGGGGGGGATGGCCGCTTCCACCAGGGAGGGCACGAGGTTGAAGGTGATGGGGTCGATGTCGACGAAAACCGGCTTGCCGCCAAGCCGCACTACAACGTCGGCGGTGGCGATGAAGCCGAAGGTGGACATGATGACTTCGTCGCCCGGGCCGATGCCCAGCGCATGCAGCGGCAGCAGCAAGGCGTCGGTGCCGGAGGCCACACCGAGGGCGTGTTTGCAGCCCATGTACTCGGCAAATTCCGCCTCGAAGGCGGCTACCTTTTTCGAGCCGGCGCCAATGAAGTCGCAGTCGGCGAACAGTTGTTTCAGGTCCTTGAAATAATCTTCGAGGAAAGAGTCGTGGCTTGCTTGAAGGTTACAGTACGGGATCATAGGTCAACTTGTCAGATGTGGTATGGTCGCTTCCGCCGGTAGAGCATGTCCGTGGAAGGCACGTGTCAAACGGTAAAGAGAAGGCGGCAAAGCATTCGATGAAAAAGGAAGGGGGGCGGGACGATATGGACGATATGGACACGATGGACGAAATGGACCGGGAGAAGTGAAGTTTTTTGCTTCTGCTTTATGTGGGACCGGCGCCCTCGCCGGTCGCCGCGGGACGAATTCAGAGCGTGAGAAAACCAATCACCCGCCAGACCGGGGTTGCAGGGTTATTTCCAGCCGCGGTGACCAGCTTTCGACGGGCTGCGTGGTGCGCAATTCCAGATGATATTGCTGCGTGTATTCCGCCGCGTCATCGAGCACCTGACTGGTCAGGCCCGGTGGGGTTGAGAATTCCGTCCGCAGGATCGCCTCAACAGGCTGCTCACTGATGAACTTCGCGCGTAAAAGCGTGCTCGCACCGCGCACCGAGAGAGTCGAGTTGGCGGCGTCCCACGTGATGGGCAAGCCGCTGTGCAGCAAAAACGAAAGCTGATGGGGGCCGCGCGCCGTTATAATCTCGTCGGACACTACCAGCGATTGCCCCGCGCGATAGGTTATGTGGCGCAGAAACTTCTGCAAACGCCCGCCGTAAATGAGAGGCGATGAGGCGTCGCCGGTGGCTTCCACAATCCCCTCGGTGATGTTGTGGGCAAAACTGATCATGCGTCCATCCACGCCGCTCACGGCCGGCAGTTGGCCTTCACTGTCCACGAGGATCGTGTTGTGCGCCACGCTGCGACTGGAATAATCGCGGTGGTGGGGGCTGAGGTAGGAGTCGTACCACCCGGCATCCCACAGCAGTTTGTCCTCGCCCACGGCAAGGATGAAACTGTTCTGGTCGGCATGGGCATGGGGGCGGGCGGGTCCGCAACGCATGGCGAAAAGTTCGCGGGGGCGCGTGGCCGTGGCGGGTGTGGCGGCAACGATCCAGCCGATGTCGTCGTAGTGGCACACGTTGTCGCTGGTTGTATCGGGGCGAATGGCCGGCAGGCCGGGAAAGGGTGTTGCGACGCGTGCAGAGGGGGGGGCGCTCCACAGGGCGGCGTGAAAAAGATAACGCGCGGTGGTGATGGGCGCGGCTACAGCCTCGGTGTAGCGGGCTGCAACGGGATTATTGCACGCCGAGGCGAGGCGCATCATAATGAGTTTGTCGAACGCCCCGGGGGGCGCGTGTTTACAATCGCCGAAGGGGACGTAGGGTCCGGTGGGTGGGTGGCAGAGCGCCTTGAAGGAGGCCGTGGCGCGCAAAAATGGATGCGTGTAGAGGTCGGCCCCGCAGGCGTTTCGCAGGGCGTCGGCAAACTGGAATACGAAAAAGAGCGTGTAGGTCCAATAGTCGATCCCCTCGTGCCAGGCGCCGGTGCGGCTGCCGCGCGGGAGGAAATTTCCCCAGAAAAGATGCAGTGCCCAGTCCGCCCAGCGGCGCGCCATGGGGTCACACCCCGCCAGGGCGAGTCCCGCAATGCCCATGGCCGAGGCCACAAACCATGGATGGTTGTTGTCGGGGTTGTTCATGGAACCGGGGCTGAGGTTTTTGGCGAGGAAAGGATTCAGGAGGCCGTAAATATCCTCTGCGCGAGCCGCCATGGCGTCTGTTATGTGCTTCGTTTCTGATGGGGTGAGGTGCTCGCGGTGGGCATCGAAACCCAGGGCCAGCGCGTGCAGCAGGGCCTGCGCGCTGTGGTCATTTTCCCACACGCCGGTGGAGCCGCTGGGGTCCCATGCGCTCACTTGCAGCATCAGGTCCAGCGCGCGGACGCGGTGGGTTTCGTCGTCGGTGACCAACCAGGCGAGAGTGGACGCGAGGATGGTGTCCTCGATGGCAAAGCAAAGTTGGTTGCCGCGGTGCCAGAGGTCGAAATTCCAGACACCATCGGGGTAGCGCTCCGGCTCGACCACGGGTTGGCCCGCCGGAAGAAGCGGATTGGGCGCGGCGGCCGCTGCCATGAGATCGTCCCGCAGTTGGGCGCGGGGGGCTTCAGCCGAGCGCAGCGTATCAATCTGCGAGGGAGTTGCCAGAAGGTGCCCCAGCGCGATGGATTTGGACGGAGCCAGCCTCGGGGGTGGGGCGGTCCAGGCGGTCTCGGGAATGGTGTGGCTAAAGTTAAGCGGAGGGCCCGCCTCGGTGCCATCGGCGGCCAGGGGTATAATGAGAATGCGACATGCGCCGTTGCGAACGGCGGCGTGGGGCATGAAGTAATTGTTTCGGGTGGTCAGATCAACCGGGCGATCACCACAATCCATCATAACCCGATAGCCCCCCTCGGCCGCAGGGTCAGGGCTCCAGTGGAGTAACGGAGGGTTTGTCAACGCAGTGACAGCCGGTGGTAGCGGTGTCATGGGCGGGGGAGAGAAGTGATCCCACGACAGCTGTGTTACAGGTTTAAGACTCATTTTGAAGCGTGGATCCCTCGAATGAAATCGGCAGTCAATTACTGCCTTCACAAAAGGTCTGACCGCGTATTGCGCTCAAGCTTAAAATGAAGACAATGAAGCGTTTAGCTTCAGAAAATAAAATGAAAGAAATTAGATTACGGAAAAACCGCCGAATTTCACCCATTCTTTATTTTAGCACCGTAATTGATTCGCACACATTTTTCAACCTGCAAGGCATTTTCCTCCATGAAACCCATTGAAGCAGTTCTGGTGGGTGCTGGCCAGCGCGGCACCGACGCTTTTGGAAACCTCGCCCTCAAAAATCCCGACGAGTTGAAATTTACCGCCGTGGCGGAACCCCACGAAGGACGTCGCAAGCGTTTTGCGGAACAACATGGCATCCCCGTCGAGCGGCAGTTTACTTCGTGGAAGGAGATGTTCGCACAACCCCTTCTGGCCCCGGCCTGCGTCAATGCCACCATGGACCTCGAGCATCTGGAGTCGGCCACCGCAGCACTTGAAGCGGGATACGATCTGTTTCTGGAAAAACCCATGGCCACCACTGTGGAAGGTTGCCGCGAGATTGTGCGGGTGGCGCGCAAAACGGGTCGCGCAGTGATGATCTGCACACCCCTTCGCTTCACCCCGTTTTATAAAAAAGTTAAAGAGCAGATAGACGCCGGTGCCATCGGGCGTCCGCTCGCGGTTTCAATGTCGGAGAATGTGGCATCCTGGCATTTCGCCCACAGTTTCGTGCGCGGCAACTGGGGTGTGGTGGAGAAGAGCGGTCCGCTGATTTTGACGAAGTGCTGCCACGACATGGACCTTGTTCGCTGGCTGTTGGATGTGCCGCCGGTGGAAGTGAACAGCCGCGGCGACCTGCTGCTTTTCCGTCGCGAGAACATGCCCGAGGGCGCGCCGAAGTTTTGCATCGAGGGTTGCCCGGTGGCCGAAACCTGTGCCTTCAACGCCGAGAAATTATACGGTGGAGAAACTTCCGAATGGCCCGTGAGCGTGATCAGTCTGGATAAATCCCGCGAGGCGCGCCGGGCCGTACTCGGCACCAGTCCGTTCGGGCGTTGCGTGTACCGCTGCGACAATACGGCAGTGGACGAACAGATCGTGGTGGCCACGTTTGCCAACGGCACATTGGTAGACTTCGCAGTGCGGGCTCACACGGTGTATCCTTACCGCACCATCCGCGTCCTTGGATCCGAGGGAGAACTGTCGGGACACGCCGAGCGTGGCGTCATCAAAGTGCAGCGCTTTGTGGCGGCCAACTGGTCGGACCCCGAATCGCTGGAGTTCAACATTACCAACGACGAAGCCGGCGCCCACATGGGCGGCGACGCAGGGGGAATCAAACACTTCACGCGCTGCCTGCGCGAAGACAACCGCGCCGAACTGGACCGGGGTCTGCAGATCGCGCTGGAAGGGCATCTGCTATCCTTCGCCGCAGAGGCCGCCCGGGCGGAAAACCGCACGGTAAATTTCGCGTCAGAGTTCAACACGGCGCTGTAAAGCGAAGTAAAACCTTAGACGCAAAGTCGCAAAGGGCGCAAAGAATAAACTTTAAATTTATTTTAATTATTTATTAATAATTAGGTATTCGTGTTTGTTAGCGTCCATTAGTGGGCCCCAAGCATCTCCAGAAGCTCCGCCTCGGTGATCACTTTCACGCCCAGCTTCGTGGCTTTATCGAGTTTGCTGCCCGCTTCTTCTCCGGCCACAACGAAATCGGTTTTCTTCGATACGCTGCCGCTTACCTTGCCGCCGGCGCTCAGGATCTTCGCGGCGGCTTCTTCGCGTTTCAGGTTGGGCAGCGTTCCGGTCAGCACCAGTGTCATTCCCGCCAGCGGACCATCAGCGGTTTTCCCCGCGCTCCACAGCGGGTTTGGTCCCATCACTCCGGCCTCTTGCAGACGGCTGATTAACTGTGCATTGCGCGGTGTTTCGAAGAACTTCACGATACTCTCGGCCATTACGTCGCCCACGCCGTCCACGGCGGCCAGCGCCTCGGGGCGCGCCGCCATCAGGTCGTTCAGGGTTTCGAAGCTGCCCGCCAGCAGACGCGCCACCCCTTCGCCCACGTGACGGATTCCCAGCGCGAACAGCAGATGGTGCAGCGGTCGGTCGCGGCTTTCGTCAATTTCGCCCACCACGTTCGCGGCACTTTTCTCCGCCATGCGTTCCACGTTTTCGAGATGCTCGGGAGTCAGCGAGTACAGGTCCGCGATGTCCATCACCGCGCCCTTTTCCAACAGCTTTTCCACGAGTTTGTCGCCGAGGCCCTTGATGTCCATGGCGTGCCGCGAGGCGTAGTGCAGCAGGCTTTCGCGCACCTGGGCGGGGCACGAGAGATTATCGCACCGCACCACCACTTCCTCCTCCAGACGCACCAGCGGCGATTCACATTCCGGGCACACACCGGGCGGCACCCACTCCTGCTCGCTGCCTGTGCGCACGCTGTCCACCACGCGGATCACCTTGGGAATCACCTCGCCCGCTTTCTCGATGATGACCCGGTCCCCCACGCGCACATCGAGGCGTTCCACCTCGTCGAAATTGTGCAGCGATGCCCGTTCGATGGTGCTGCCCGAAAGGAAAACCGGTTCCAGTTGCGCCACCGGCGTAACGGCCCCGGTGCGTCCCACGCTGCAACGGATGTCGACCAGACGCGTCTCGGCCTGTTCGGCGGAGAATTTGTAGGCGATCATCGACCGCGGCGATTTGCCCGTTGCGCCCAGAAGCGACCACAGGTTGCGGTCGTTGATTTTCACCACCAGGCCGTCGGTGCCGTAAGGCAACTCGTGGCGGCGGGTCTCCCATTCTTCGCTGTATGCAATGACCGCCTCGATGTCCGGACAGAGACAGCGCTGCGGGTTCACCGAGAAACCGTGCTGGTCCAGCCAGTCAAGAAACCCGCCCTGTGTGGGGGGCAGATCGAAATCGGTTTCGCCCAGCGCATAGTGGAACATGCGCAAACGGCGTTCGTCGTCGGGGTCGGTGACGGGTTTTTCTACCTGCTTCAGTGTGCCGGCGGCCAGGTTGCGCGGGTTGGCGAAGGGCTGCTCGCCTGCGGCCTCGATACGCGCATTGATGCGTTCGAACTCGGCGATTTCCATAAACACCTCGCCGCGCAGTTCCAGCCGGTGGCCGGTGCGTTTCATCGATTGCGGCAGTTCGGTCATCACGTCGCTCACCCGCGCCAGGTTGTGGGTGATCACCTCGCCACGTCGTCCGTCGCCGCGGGTTGCGCCGTAGGCCAGGCGCCCGTCGATGTACATGAGGCTCACGGCCAGCCCGTCGATCTTCAACTCCACCACGTATTCCACTTCGGCGGGGCCGCCCAGCAGACGCTTCACGCGGGCGTCGAATTCGCGCAACTCGCCCGGATCGTAAGAGTTTGCCAGCGAAAGCATGGGCACCGTGTGGACCACCTGCTTGCCCGGTGCGACGGCCTCGGCGGCGGGGGCCGCCTCGTTCACGCGGCGCGTGGGGGAGTCGGCGGTGGCCAACTCCGGATGCTTCGCTTCCAGCGCGGCCAGTTCGGCCATCAGAAGGTCGTATTCGCGGTCAGATATTTCTGGACGCGCGTCGGTGTAATAGAGCCGGTTGTGGCGTTCGAGCTCTTTGCGCAGGGTTTCTACGCGCTGGGCGGGAGACGGCGCCACCGACTCATCAGGGCGTTTTTCCTTCGCCTTTGCCTTGGGTTTGGGCGCGGTGTCGTCGTTGTTTCCGAACAGATCGTCCTGGTCCATGGGCCGGTAATTTTCTCCCTTGAGTGGAGGTGGACTCAATCGCTGGTGGGCGTCACTTCGAGAGGCGCTGTGCTCGTGGTTATTTCACTGGCGGGCCGCGGCGACACGGCGGGCACAGCCCGACGATACAACCGCAGCTCGGTGCCCTCGGGTCGGCTCATGCCCCACTTGTCGACATCGGTACTGATGATCCCGGCATTGCGCTGGTCATTGAACCATTCGCGCATGAAGGAACGCTCGCCCCGGCCCACGCGGCGGTAGTCGTTGTGATAAAACACGAAAACACGGTTCTTGCCGCGAATGGCGCTGGTCATCAGGTCATTGATCTCGGTGGGCTGTTCCTTGCCGCGCAGCATCACGTCGGGGATGAAGCCCTGTTCGGTCAGATGCATACCCACGGCGTTTTCCATGCCCCGCACATCGGCGATCACAAGAGCGTCGCGGGTGCGATCGAACTCTTTATCAACCATGCGTCCCGCGGCTTTTTGCAGTCCAAAGCCGTGGTCGGTCAGCGCCATCGTGGTATAAATCGCCATGATAATGGTGAACACCACACCCAGCCCCACGGCCACCCACCGGCGCCATGAAGCGCCAATGCTGGTCGACGATGAAGGCCGGGTCGCATCAATGCCCGCAGCGGTGAGAATGACCAGACTGGGAAGGCAGACGAGGAAGTACTCGGGCTCCAGCGTCATATCGCTGGCGTAACTGCCCACCAGCCAGATGCCCAGGGCGGGCACGATGAAGGTGATCCATTGGAAGAGCAGGAAGCTGGCGAGACTGAGGCGCGTCCAGAAGCCCACAACGTCCTGCGTCATGTCGATGAAGACAACGTTCTCCGGCATGGCTGCGGCCTCTTCGGCGCGGCGACGATAATAGAACACGCTGAGCACCAGCGTAACCAGCACGAAGAGGTAAAGCACGGCCTGAAGGAAAGCTTTGTCGTTGTATCCGTAGCGGGGGAGGTCGCCCAGCAACACAGAGACCAGGGCGCGGGCCATATCGTCGATGGCCGGAGCCGCAACGTCCACTTTGCGCGGGTAGTTGATGCCGGCATAAAGCGCGGCCCAAACCGTGGTGGAGATGGCGGCAAGAGCCCCCACAATGCTGAGCACGTAGAACGGGCGCGGTGTGCGGCGGGGACGCATGAGGCCAAACACAAACTGACCGGCCAGCAGAAACCAGAAGAAGGGGTGGGTCAGCGCGCCCAACAGCGAGAAAACTGCCCACAGGGACCAGTTGCGTTTGCCGCCCTCATCCAGCCCGCGAATGCAGAAGTAGTTCGACAGCACCGTGAACAGACCCAGCAGCGCAAAGGGTGCAACGTGGTTGCTGGATGCCACAAGAATGGGGTTCATCGCAAAGGCGATCACGCAAACGGCAAAGGCGAGGCCCTTGAGATAACGCTGCGCGAAGAAAATGAATGCCACAAAGGTGAGCAGGCCAAACACCACGCTGGGCGCGCGAAGCACCCCGACCTCTATCGGTTTCAGGCCGCCGAAAACACTCGTCCATAAAGCCATGAAATCGTAATAAAAAGGCAGGTGCCCGTGGAAAACGCGGTCGAGTAAACTATCACCGAGTTGTGGATGTTGCAGCAAGCTCACGGTCCACAATTCGTCGCCGAAAAGCTCGCGGTAAGAAACCCGGATGACGCGCAGAACCACGGCCAGCACAAGGCAGATGCCTCCGATGGCCCAGGCCTCGCGTGAAGAATTGCGCGGCGCAGACAAAAGCGGGGATTGGACAGACGGCGATGGTACGTCGGCAGCGGGCTTCAAACGGAACTCTCCCGTGGAATCAATGGTCCCCACCAAAAAGCGCGATGATACAGCAGATCACAAGCGTTTTCTGGATGAAAGCGGCGAGGAAGTGAAAGGCGGCGGTGGGGGCAGGGGGCTGAGGGGGGATGGACGATATGGACGAAATGGACAGAGTGGGCGGTTAAGAAAAGCAGAAAAGGTGGTATCCTCCAATTTTTTTACTCTGAAGTCTTTTGCTTTTCTTTGCGCTCTTTGCGACTTTGCGTCTAATGCTTTTTCACAGCCCGGTTACCTTCGGCGCGCCTTCGCGGGCGGCGGCGAACAACGCCGCGTGGCACAGGCGGTTTATCTCGCGGGGGATGCCCTTCGATGCTTCGTGCACCGCACCATAAAAATCTTCGGAGAAAACCGACGCACTGCCGCCTCCCACCAGACAACGGAACTTGATGTACTGCTGGGTTTCGCTGGCCGTGAGCGGGCGCAGGTGCGCGCGCACGAACATGCGGTTGAACAGCGACGCGTATTGCGGCTTGTCCATCTTGGTCAGGAAACTCTCCTCGGCGAACAGCAGAATCGTCACCAGCTTGCGCTCGGGCAATTCAATGTTCGACAGCGTGCGGATCATCTGCAACGGCTCGTGGCCGAGGAAGTGGCATTCGTCAATCATCACCACCAGCTTGCGCCCCTCGCGGTGCAGCGCCACGATGCGCTCCTGGATCGCGCTCATGGCCTGGTGCATCGTGGCCCGCGGCGACAGATCGTCGATCCCCATCTCGGCGGCCAGTTCGCGCAACAGCCCCGTGCGCGACATGCCCGGCCACGCCAGCACCAGCGCCGGCTCGATGCGTGCGGGGTCCATCTCGTTCAGCAAAATTTGCGTGAGCAGCGTCTTGCCCGTGCCGCTGGGTGCTGTCGTCAGGCCCACCGCCACATGCTCCTCGATGCACTGGTGCATGTGAATGTA
The DNA here is from genome assembly GCA_002842095.1 of candidate division BRC1 bacterium HGW-BRC1-1. GTDB lineage: Bacteria > Sumerlaeota > Sumerlaeia > Sumerlaeales > Sumerlaeaceae > HGW-BRC1-1. Next base: position 19,256 of record PHCB01000023.1, on the reverse strand, counting down.
GGCGTCTTCGTGTGCCTCGGTGCGGAAGAAAAAGCGCGGATCGACGCTGTCGGGGAAGGGGTTCTCGCGAAAACGGAAATGCCGCACCGCCAACTGCGTGCGTTCATCAATCGGCTCACCGGCGTCCGCGCGGGAACTATCAACCAGATCCACAACCTGAAACGATTCAGCCATGGGGCGTGCCTTTCCTTCGGGAGCGGGCCCGGGCCAAACTGCCGGCCGGTGCCCGTCTATCAACGGGAGATTGTTTTAATGCGTGTCAGGCCGTGGGGGCCGGTCAGGCTATTATAAACCAGCCTGTTCCACCAGGGTGAGGTACAGCGTGATACAGACAACGGACAGGCCCGCCGCCGCTACAAGGAAGCTGACCATGATGCTCTCGGCAGCTTGTTTCTTTGTGTCCTTCATAATGCTTCGTTTGCTCCTTAATCTTTTGCCTTCATGCGTTCCGGGCCAGATTCAGCACGGAAACGTGACGGGCGGGTTGCCGTGCCAGCGCACGGCTACTTGCGGTGGTGCGTTACATCACCGCCGTACGGCGCGAAGCCGTGGCGGGCAGACCGGTCATGTTGCGTTTCAAGGCGCCCATGAGGTCTGAGAAACTCGATTCCTTGCGCTCGTTCATAAACACGTTGTGGTTGAAAACCGTGTCGACGATGCGCTTGAAGCAGTGCGTTACGGGGTCGTTGGGATACGCGAACACCACCGGCGTGCGCTTCTCCGTGGCCACCTTCATCTGCTCGCTGGCCACCACATAACCCAGGTCGTTCAGGTCGTAGTTGAGCACCTGACGGCTGGCCGTCTGCAGTTTGTTGAAGACGTTCTTCGCCGCGTACATATCCTCGGCCATGTTCGTCACCACGCCAATGCGGGCGTTGGGGTCCATCTCCAGCAGGATGCGGATGATGGAAAAGCAGTCTGCGTTGGCGGCAATATTGGGCGTTGTCACGGCGATCACCTCATCAGCGAACCCCGCAAACCGCAAAACATTCTCGCTGATGCCCGCGCCCGTGTCCACCAGCAACACGTCCACGTCGCGCTCCAGCTTGTCCATCTGGCGCAGTAACAGGCGCCGTTGCTCGTCGGTCAGGTTGGCCAGCTCGCGCACACCCTGTCCGCCGGATATCACCTGTATGTCGAGGGGACCGCGTGTGATGATGTCCTCCAGCGAAAAATTACCCTGCACCAGATGCGACAGGTTAAACCGTGGCTTCACACCCATCAGGATGTGAACATTGGCCAGCCCGAGGTCCGCGTCAAAGATTGCCACTTTGCGTCCCGTCTGGGCGATGCTCACAGCCAGATTTACGGTGAAGCTTGTCTTGCCCACGCCGCCCTTGCCACTGGTCACCGCGATGACCCGGGCGTAACCGGGGCCGCGGACCGGCGTCGGCTGCTTCTCGCGGATCGCCTGAAGCGACTGCTTCAGCTCGCGCCGCACCTCGGCCACCGTGAACCCGCGCTTGTGCACGAGATCCTTGATGCGCGAGAACAGCGCGATGTGATCCTCGGAAAACTCGTTCTTCCCCAACCCCATTTCGCTGAACGTGAGAAACTCGCCAAAGGCGTTCTCGTACCAGCGAATCTCGCTCTCTTCCAAACCGGTCTTGTCCACGACCTGTTTGATGGTGTATCGATATGGCATGAGCTGTTAAACCTCCGGGAGCAGAAAACCCCAGCCCGAACAAAGGCAGCGGGGCATCATCAACATGATCAGCGCGAACTGAGGCACCATCAAAGAAATTTAAGAGCAGAATGCAAGGGGAAACGGATCCCTGTCTGAGAATGAAAAACAATGACGCAAAGACGCGAAGAACGCAAAGGAAAATCAGAACTAAAATTTTAACATTTCTTTGCGCCCTTCGCGTCTTTGCGTCAAAGCTTCTGGCTTTTCAGATTGTTTACTCTGTGGCCAGGAAGACCCTGTATTCTTCCATCAGTCTCACGATGTCGGCTTCGGTTTCGATTTTCATGAGCTGTTCGCGCAGCGCCTTGCAGCCGCGTATGCCCCGGATGTAGTGCTGGCTGTGCTTGCGCATTTCCAGCACGCCGCGCCGCTCGCCCTTGGCTTCCACCATCAGACGCGTGTGCTTCAGCACCAGATCCAGCCGCTCGCGCAGGGTCACCTCGCGCATGTAAAACGGCACGCGCATGGGCCGCGCCACGCCGTCTTCCTCCACCACCACCATGTCGTCGTCGGGCACCTGGTCTTCGTGGGTGATGCGCCCGGCCAGATAGTCGGCCATGGCCGTTTCGCACGCGCGGAAAAGCCACGGGTTGCCGATCAGCCCGCGCCCGATCATCACGGCGTCGCAGCCCGTTTCGCGGAACATGCGCACGGCGTGGGCGGGCGATACCACATCGCCGTTGCCGATAACGGGCACCTTCAACTCGGCCCGCATGGCGGCGATGAGCGACCAGTCGGCCTGGCCGCTATAACCCTGCGCGCGGGTGCGGGCGTGCAGACACACCGCCTCGGCCCCCTCGCTCTCGCAAATTTTCGCCAGACTCAAAGCGCTGAAATCTTCGCCGTCCCAACCGGCGCGCATTTTCACGGTGAACGGCACGCTGATGGCCGCGCGGATGGAGCGCACAATGCGCGCCACAAGCTCTGGTTCCTTCATCAGCGCGCTGCCGCAGGCGTTGCCGGTCACGTTGCGCGCCGGGCAGCCCATGTTGAAATCGACCAACGCCGCGCCCTGGTCCACGATTATCCGCGCCGCCTCGGCCAGCACCTCGGGGCTCGAGCCGAGCAACTGCACCGCCACGGGCGCGTCCTCGCCGGCGATGTCGAGCAGGTCCCACGTCTTGCGGTCGTGGCGCACCAGCCCCTCGCACGACACCATCTGCGTGGTAACGAGATGCGCCCCCGCCGAGCGGTTCAGCCCGCGAAACGGGCGGTCGCTCACGTTGCACATGGGCGCGGGGATGACGCGCGACTTCAGTTCCAGCGATCCGATGCGAAACGGCGTCAGCAGGCGTGGGTCGGTGGCCGCGCCGCGGGGGGCGGGCGTGGTCGATTCGGGTTGGGCAAGACTCATGATCGTATGACAAAGCGCTCCCCGCCGCGATTATTCGCGCGGGAGCGCGTCGAACCGCTTCGCGCTACACGCTGAAGAGGAAGTTGATCACGTCGCCATCCTGCACGATGTAGGCCTTTCCCTCCAGCCGCACCTTGCCCGCCTTCTTGGCGTTGGCGGTACTGCCGTGGGCCACCAGCTCGTCGTAGGAGACCACTTCGGCGCGAATGAACCCGCGCTCGAAATCGCTGTGGATCACGCCCGCGGCCTGCGGGGCCGTGGCGCCGCGGTGCACGGTCCACGCGCGTACTTCGTCGGGGCCGCTCGTCAGGAACGACATCAGCCCCTGCAACTCGTAGCTGAGCGCGATGATGCGCTCCGCCGCTGGCTCGGTGATGTTGTAATCCGTGAGGAACGCTGCGCGGTCGTCGCCGGTCAGTTGCGCGATTTCCATTTCAATCTCGCCCGCCAGCGATGCCGTGGCGGTTTGCGGCGCGTCCGTTATGCCTGGCACCGTGGGGATTGTGCCACCCTCGGCTCCCGGTGCCATGCGCGTTTCGTCGGTGTTCAGCAGATACATGATCGGTTTCGCGCTCAGAAACTGGAACCCGCGCAGGATTTTCTCCTCCTCGGGGGTCATCTCCACCGATCGCACCGGCTGGTTCAACTCCAGCGCCGGGAGTATCCGTTGCAGCGCGGCCAGTTCCATGGCCATGGCGTCTTTTTCGCGGCCGGCAATGCGCGTGATCTGCTTTTCGATGCGCATGATCCGGTTTTCAACCTTCGCCATGTCGCTGAAAATCAGCTCCAGATGGATCGCTTCCACGTCGGACGCGGGCCTGGGTGCGCCATGCAGCGGATCATCGAACCCGCGAACCACGGCCAGCAGGGCCTCGGCCTTGGAAACATACTGCAGCAGCGCCTCGGGCACGCCCTTTGTCGCGTCGCCCCCCTCCTGGCCCATGCCTGCCACATCCACATATTTCACCGTGGCGTGGGTGATCTTCTTCGGCTCGTACATCTCTGAAAGCTTGTCAACGCGGGCGTCGGGCACCTTCACCACGGCCATGTTGGGTTCAACCTTGCCGCCAGAGAATGCGCTGGTCTCAGCGTGTCCGCCCGTCAGGGCGTTAAAAACAGTGGTTTTGCCGGACTTCTGAAGTCCGATGAGTGCGAGTTCCATGGTCGTAAAGAAAGGGCGACGGGTGAGGCAGTGTCAAAAGGCAAATGCGGAGCGGGGAAAGCTCAGGCGCAAAGAGCAGTTCCCGACTACCCCATTTCAAGTGGAGCGCTTCTCGACGATGGCGGCGACTATGACACCGCCGATTGGAACGAGAATGCGGGTTATGCGCATGGGCATGACCTTTCGAAAAATCTCAGACCACTAATGAACGCGGATGGGCACGAATAAAATTATTATATTATACAGGCAATAAGCCTCTGGGCCCAAGATTCTCAATCAAACCTCAGAGCTTCAATCCTAAAACCTTCTTCTGCTTCTCTTTGTGTCTTCGTGTCTTTGTGTCAAAGCTTTGGTTTTTCTTTGCGTCAAAGCTTTTAAATCAATCCGGTGGCTTGGGTTCCGGGCCGTGTTTGCCTTTTCTTATCCATTCCTGTCGGGCGAGGTTGTAGGCTCGCATTCGGTCGAGGCGGCCTATTTGCAGGTTGCGGGCGGTGGGGGCTGATTCCGCCATGAGGTCCGACCCGTGGCTTTCCCCGGGAGGAGGCGCAGCTTCGGGTGGCGGTTCCAGCAGGCGCGCCAGCACGCTCTTGGTTGCCATGGACAGGTTCACGTTGTGGGCCAGGGTTTCCAGCCGCTCTTTCAGGGGCGACTTGCGCGGGCCCAGGCGCATGAAAACGTCTACCAGTTTCACCTTCGTCTGGTCGTCGCCTATTTCCAGCGTGCGCAGCAATTCGTCGAGATAATGGCTCATGATGGATTTCGGCACGGGGGGCGACGCAAAATCTGCCAGGGCGGTTTGCGCGGCGGCGGCGATGATGGTGTCCTTGTCGGCCAGGTGGTTGATGATGGCGGGCAGTGCTGCCACGGCCTTGGCGTGGGCCAGCGCGGCCATGGCCGAAACCTTTTTGGTGCGCCGCTTGGCGGCCATCAGATATGATCCCTCAAGATCGCGAATGAGCTGCAGCATCTCTGCTTGGTCGAGGTGCGGCACGGCGGCCTGCGCGCCGGAGTCGCTCAGGTTTCCCGCCGTGGGAATGGTTCCCTTCATCATGGCCTGGCCGGCGCCGGACTTCGTGTATGCGGTGAACAGAATGTCGGCCGCGTCGCGCCCCGGCTGGGGCAATCGCCCGGCGCGGATCTGCTCGAAGAGATCGGCCAGAATCGCCGACGCTTCATCGCCGCCGATTTTGCCCACGGCGTAAATCAGCGACGCCAGCACCTGATCCTTGCGCAGCTCGGTCTTTTCGTCGGTCGCGGTGTCCAGCACCGTCTCACGCGTGTAGGCGCTGCGGGGCGATTCGTCGTCGTAAAGGAAAGTGTTCAGCAGCAACTGCCGCAACACGGGCAGTTGCGAGGGGTCGGGCACCTTGGTGTACAACTCGCCCACGGCCAGATACGCCGCGCTGTAGGTCTTGGCGCTGGTCATCACGGTTTCGTTGATGGTGTCCATGGCGTGGGGGGCCAGACGCTCCAGCAGTTCGATGAGGGGCTGGCGGAAACCCAGCGGCGCGTTGCGGGCGGCTTTCGCCAGCTCGGGGCGGTCCACTGTCCACAGCGCCATGGTGGCCACTTGCGCGGCCCACTTCAACTGGGCGGGATTGTACGTGCTGAAATTGCCGACAAAGAAATTAAGTATCGCGCGAATGACCAGTTCGGTGTCGCGCGTGGGGATGGCCTTCAGCGCCGCCGAGATGACGGCCCCGCGCTGCTCGGCGGGCATCGCGCGCACCAGTCGGCCCAGTGCGCTGATGGTAATTATGGCGTCGCGGCGTTGGTCGCCATCGATGGTGCGACCACTCACCGCATGGGCCAGCGCCTGGGTGAGGGTTTTTTCCGCTGCCGGGCCGCCCATGTTGCCCAGCGCCAGCATCGCCTCGTGGCGCGCGGCGTGTTTGCGGTCGTTGGCGATGTGCGCCAGAAAATCTGCCGCGGCGGGATTGCGCCACAGGCCCAAAACCTCCACCACCGACGGTGCGAGGAGGTCGTTGGCATGGGACTTGGCAAACGTGATATAAGCATCGAACACCCGTGGGTGGGCACCCACCTCCGTCATCACGCGCGATGATACTGTGCGCGCCGTGCGGCCCAGCGTTGTGGCCAGCCGCTGCTCCACCCCGGCCAGAGCACCGGCGGTTGAAACCTCGCGGGGGGAAAACTCCACCAGCAGCAGCGTCACCTCGTGCAGCTTGCTGTTGTGATAGCTGGCCAGGGCGGCCCGCATCATGGCGCGTATCTGCGCGCCGAAGGCGGCGAAATCGTCGGGGTTGGGTTCGTGGATGGCCATGCGTCCGGGCAGCGAGCGGCTCAGTTCCACTACAATCTGGGTCAGTTCCACGCGGCCCATGGAGGCCGCCGAGCGTTCGCGCTTCAGCGCCGCAACCTGTGAGCGCTGGAATTCCTCCTCCATGTCCACAGCCTGGGAGCCGTCGATGCCGAAGCGTTGAGGCGCGCGCGAAATGGTGCGGAGCAACTTGGCCGCGCGGTCTTTTTCAAAGAGCAGTGCGCCGAGAATATTGCCCACCTGCCGGGCACGCTGGGCGCGGGCCTCGGGCGAATCGATCTGCGTGATCAGCGCGTGGGCGCTTTCCTCGGCCCCCTGCAATTTGTTGGCTTTTATGTGGTCGGCGATTTCGTTGGCGAGGCGCTCTGACCCAAGCTCCGCGAGACGGCGCGCCCATTGGGCCGTCAGGTCGTGTTCCTCGCGGAAGGGATGGGTCAGCAGTCCGGCCTTGCCCTGGGGCAGCGTGGGGCCCACGCGCGCTACGAATTGATCCACAGGTTCCGCGTGATATTCTGTGTACAGGCGCCCGAGACGCACGCCGAGATCACGCAACGAAGTGTCGAGATCGTGGCTCGCGAGCAGTTCCCGCGAAGCCTCCACAGCAGCATCCACGCGGCCGTGGGTCAATGCGGTGGTGATGGTGTCGATGGCGCTCATGGGCTGTTGGAAAGAACGATGCCCAACGCGGACGGAGCTTTCAACGGGTAAAATGGGAGGGATGGGAAGAATGAGAATTATGGGAGTTCTGGGAAAGCGGGAAATGGCTTGGGTGTCATTCTTCTCATTACTCCCATTCTTCCCATTCCTCCCATCACGCCCCTTGCAAATGCGTTGCGGCTATTGCCACATTGCCTTCGTCGCCCAAATAATATGACACGCATCGGTCTCATTTCCGACACCCACGGCTACCTCAACCCTAAGGTCCTCGACCTTTTCGCGCAGGTGCAGTATATTCTTCATGCGGGTGATGTGGGCGAGGATCACATCCTCGACACCCTCGAATCCATGGCCCCAACCTTTGCCGTTTCGGGCAATACCGATGGCATCCCCATCGTGCGGCGTCCGCTGCGGTTTTCGGGTGAACTTGGCGGGGTGCGCATTTGCATGACCCACGGCCACCTGCTCGACTCAGGCGATTCTAATCTGTCGGCCTATCTCATGTTTCAGGAAGACAAACCAGGCGTCATTGTGCAGGGGCACACTCACATCCCCCAAAACAAGCTCATCTCCGACGTGCTTTTCGTAAATCCCGGCTCGGCCTCGCGTTCGCGCTCCGGGGCCGAGAACCCCTCGGTGGCCATTCTGGAAATCGCGGTGGATGGCGAACTTACGGTAAAGTTTTTCCCGCTGCCCACGGAACGGTAGCCCGCGAAAAGGGAGCGCAGCGTGGCTGGGGAGGAAGGGATCGAACCTTCGCATGCGGGAACCAAAGACCCGTGCCTTACCACTTGGCGACTCCCCATCACACGCGGTGCTGTTAGAGGGCAGCACAATGGCGGAATACACGCAGCCAACCGGGCAATTCACTACGTGATGAGCGCTTATTTGCCCCGATGAAGGTGCCCGTTGTGCCGGCAACCTCCGCGCCTTCCCACCCATTTTTCCCTTGAGGTGAGGTGAGGTGTCTTTCCACATGGAAAACGTTGGGTGTGGGGAAATGTGTGCTTTAGCCAAATTGAAAATCAGCAGGTTGAAATCATTCTCGTGAACACCGCCGAACCTACTCGCGCAGCAGCATCTGAAACTTCTGGTTCCTCCGGCCCATCCTCCGCCGGTGCAGCGGGGGGCGTGCGCCTGAGTGCGCGGGCGTTGCGCACGCCGCAGCCGCCCATCGCGTGGTTGATGCAGCAGGCCTTCGAAGTGCCCGGGATGATCAGCCTGGCGGCCGGTTTTGTGGATCAGAAATCTCTGCCCGCCACGCCCGTGCGCGATTTGATTGAGGAGCTTTACACCGATTCCGACCAGGTGCTGCGGGCGCTGCAGTACGGCCTGACCGGCGGCCTGCGCGGGTTACGCGAGGCCATCGCGGCGCGATTGGAAAAACGCGGCATGCCCGGTCCGGTGTCGCCTGATCACGTGGCCGTTACCAGCGGATCGCAGCAGTTGCTCTATCTCATCACCGAGGCGCTGGTGGATCCCGGCGACATCGTGCTGGTGGAAGACCCCACTTATTTCGTTTACATGGGCGTGCTTGGAAGCGCCGGGGCGCGCATCCTGGGTGTGGCCACCGACGACGAGGGGATCATCCCCGAGGCGCTGGAAAAGCGCCTGCGCGAGGTGAGCGACGCGGGCCAGATGCACCGGCTGAAAATGCTCTACGTGATGACGTACTTCCAGAACCCGAAGGGGACGAACCACAGCCAGCGGCGGCGTGAGCAGATTTATGAGATCATCGAGCGGTGGTCCACGCCCGAGAATTTCATCTACATCCTCGAGGACGCTGCTTATTATGAGCTGCGGTTCGAGGGCGAGGATGTGCCGTTTCTAAAATCGCTGGACACGCGCAACGAGCGCGTGATGACGGCGCTCACGTTTTCAAAGGGTTTCGCTCCCGGCTTGAGACTGGGTTACGGCTACATGCCTCCGGCGCTGGTGGAGCCGGTGCTCAATCTGAAGGGCAACCACGATTTCGGATCGGGAAATTTGTCGCAGTATATCGCCCACGCGGCGCTGGCGTCCGGTCGGTTTGACCAACACGTGGAGATTTTGCGGGCGCGGTACAAGGACAAGCGCGACGCCATGCTGCGCGTCATTCGCGAAGAATTTCCGGCGGAAGCGCAGTATGCCGAGCCCGCCGGCGGACTGTATGTGTGGGTGACGCTGCCCGAGGGTGTGTCCACCTCGCCGGGGTCGCGCTTTTTTCAGGCCGCCATGGCCGAGCGGGTGTTATATGTCCCCGGCCATTATTGCTACGCCCAGGAGCCCGGGCGCCCGAAACCGGAAAACCAGATGCGGCTGTGCTATGCCTACATAGATGAAGCCCCGTTGGAAGAAGGCGTGCGCAGAATGGGAGCCGCCATCAAAGCGGCGTTGTAAGAAAAGATCCTATCAGCGCTGAGATGCAATGAGGCGCAGATCCTATTAACTTCGATCATGGTCCATTTTGTCCATATCGTCCATTGCGCCCGAAAAAGCTCTTTTTCGCGTTTCTCGAGCGTTTTCGATTCAAATGATTACAGACTCGTGGTGCGCTGGGATGTTGAATTGTGACCGCCCATCCCTGAAGTAGGTGGCCACCACGGCCTCGCCCTGGCGCCCGATGCTACCGCCTTCCACTTGCCCACTTGCTGGCGGATGGCAATCTTGGTGCGACCGGCGTGCAATCGGTGTGCAACCGGTGTGCAACCGGTGTGCAAGCAGTGCAATTGGCACGTAATCGGCAAGCCATTATCCATCCAGCGGTTTGTCTCAGGAATCAACGGGGCCTCCAGCTTGCCCTGCACGCACAGTCGCGCCTTACCCAATGCCCCAACTATTTCGAGATCGCAGGATCTGTTAACGCTTGCGTCTAAACCGTTCTAACGATAAAACTTTTTTTATGGATAATCCCTGCTTTTCCAAGGTGTTTTCACTCAATTCCTCCAAAGAGCCGTGAAACTACACTTTGCGGTTGCGTTTTCACATTATAGAGGGCCTGATTCCCCCCAACTGAGCACGCCTAAGGTGTGATCAGACCATAGCACGAAAGCATCTCAACCCCCCGTTTTTGTTGGCTTGGCGCCCCGAGATTTCATCCGGTTTGCTGGACTTGCAGGAGTGGACGGTGGGTGGGGGTGCTTGTCGTATTTTTTTTCATTCACCCTCACAACACGTTTTTGCGCATCAAGAAAAGGACCCTCCGCACATGAAACATACATTTGTAGGACTCGCGCTTCTCTCTTCGCTTCTCTTTTCAGGAATCAGTCAGGCTGCAACGCCGGTTGTTTCTACTGATGTTCCCTCGACCGCTTTCTTCGGGGAAACCTTCTGCTTCGATGCGTCCCTCAGCAACACAGGGACGCCGGGCTACTCCCCGTATGTGCGGGTGGTGCTGCCCAAGGAGCTCAAGTTTGAGAGCGCGCAGTTCTCGGGTCTGTCAGTTGCGGTTGTGCCGGGTGGCGAGTTTGACCCGCTAACCGGCAACCAGTTGCCTGATCCGCTGACGGGCGAGTTGGTCAATGGAACGACGAGTGGATCGCTGACGGTGCTCTCTCCGCCGCTGGGTTCCTTTGTCGAAAACGGTCCCACCATCCGGGTTGAGGTCTGTGTGTCTCCCACCGAGTTTGCGCAAGTGGGTGTGCCTTACGATGTGACGGTGACTCCGGCTTACCGCTTCGGCGATACTCCCACGGGTGTGAATGGACCCATCACGGGCGTGTCGCAAGTGTCGCCGGTTACGCTGACTTTCCTGCAATTTTCGAAAACGACGGGTGCTCCCGAGGGTGAGCGCACGCCGGGACCTGACTTCCCGATTACCTACAGCCTGCGTGCGGACCTGGCTAACGGTATTACGATGACGCAAATGACAATGACCGACACGCTGCCCGCGTCGCTGCAGTTTGTCGGGCCGGTGACGGTGACCGGTGGAACAACGTTTACAGTAATGTCGACTCCCTCGACGCTGACCCCGGGTGGGTTCCTGGAAGTGGATCTTGGGGTGACGACGGGTACTGCGGCCAACAACGAAGTGGTGGTGTCCTTCCCCGCTTACATCGTGACGGACCTGCTCGACGGCACAACCTGCGACCGCGAAGAGGTGGTGAATGTTTCGTCGTTGGTGGGCGAGCGCGTGAACCTCGAAGCGGGCCCCGCCACCTTGCCGGTGCCAGAGACCACGTCAACGGCGTCGGTGACGGCCAAGCATGTGGCCATCCAAAAGGGTGCAACGCCGGAAGTGGTTCGGCCCGGCGACACGGTTCGCTTCAATGTAAATTTCCAGGTAACAGATTTGACCTCGGCGACAGAATTGCTTGTCACCGACATCCTGCCCGACGGTTTGGATTTCGCCGCTCATCTTTCGATGTCGGTTGATGGCACGACCTATTCAATCGCTCCCGTGCAGACCCCCCAGGTTGACGGTACCATTCTGCTCAGCTACGACGTGACGGCGGTAACGGGTGCTCTGCCCGCGGGCGCCGAAGGCACACTGGTTTATGAAGCGACGGTTCGCCAGACCTATCGCGCTGACAACGAGCCGGTATACGCATCCGATCCGCTGGCTAACAATGTTGAATCCGTAAGCTCTCTGTTCGCTGGAGCCACGGATTGCGTGGACGACTCCATGGCGCCGGTGTTGGTTGAGCCCATCAATATTGATAAAAGTATTGTGAACCCGCGGCTCGTGTATCGCCCCGGCGACACGGTGACCTTCCGCCTGAGCACACAAATTCCATCGGGCGACGTCAAGAATGTCCTCTTCGAGGAATATCTGCCTCTGCCGGTTTTCGATGTGACAGATATCAACCTGTCGGGCGCGCCATCGCTGCCCACGCCGGACCTGCGTCTGGCCGCCACCGACACGCTGGGCATCATTCCTGACTCGGTGACGATCAACGCTGCCTCGAACCTGCTGACTATTAACTGGCCGGATATCACTTCCTCAGGCCCGCAGACCCTCGCGGTGGACCTTGATCTGCGAGTGACTGATCAGCCTTTTGCAGACAAACTGGCTTTAACCAATGTCCTCACGGTCAGCAAGAACAACACACCCGGTGAGGCGATCGTTGGAAATACCTTCCAGCAGATCGAAACGCGCGCACCAGTCGTCAGGGCTACCAAGGGAGTTGAGGCGGTTGACAACGCTAGTGCAGTGGTTTCGCCCCTTCCCACAATCGAACCTATCTCCGGGGATGCGTATAACGTAGACGGCGGCGACACGGTGAGCTTCGCGATCACGGTGGAGAACATCGGTGGCGCACCGGCTTACGATATTCTGGTCCATGATATGTTAGACCCGTATTACGGTTCACCGACGCTGGTCAGCGTGTTGGATGGAGACGGCAATACGATCTCAACCAGTGGCAGTTTGTTTGCCCCGACGGGCCTGCAATTGCTTTCGCCGTTGGGTGCTAACGATGAGAACCCTCTTGGGGGCGGTGCGCCTTATACCACCGACACCGTGGTCATTCGCTATACCGTTGTGGTGGACGCGAACGTATCTGCTACATCGGTTTTGAGCAATCAGGTTGAAGTCGGCTGGGCCTCCCAGAGCGGTTCGACATTCTTCCCCGCCACCGCCGAGGGTGAGACTAGCGTGAATATTGCTTCGCCCGAAGTGAGCAAATCGCTGCTGAGCACGAACCAGGGCTTCACGGCAGGTTCGAACGTGGCCGTGGGCGAGCAGGCGACCTATCGGGTCGAACTGACAATTCCTGAGGGCCAGACCAATGGCGTTCAATTGGTGGATACACTGGATGCCGGCTTGAAGTTCGTGGCTGTCAATTCCATCACAGCTTCTTCGGGCGTTTCGACAAGCATCGCGGGTGGGTTCAGCGCGGTCGCTTCGGGTGCCACGTTCAGTTCTGTGGGCGGTGGGGCTGCGGCTTCCAACCGTCGCGCGACATTGGACTTTGGCACCATTACCAACTCAAATAATACCGCTGCGGCTGAGACTGTTGTAGTCGAGTACACCGTTGTGGTCGCGAACGTGACAGAGGTAACGAGAGGTGGCGTTTATAACAACTCGGCCAACCTGACATGGAGCGCCAGCGGAGCTGAGCCCGGTCCGGGTCAGCCTGCGGATTTCACCGGAAGTGTAACGGACTCGGCACCCAATGTGACGGCCGTCATTCCCACGATGCAGGGCGTGAAAACCCCGGTGCCGGTTCTGGCCGACGCGGGCGACACGGTAACTTATACTATCGTTATCAATCACACTGTGCCTTCTAACACTGACGGTTTCGATGTTCTGGTTTCTGACGTGTTGCCCAATGGGCTGGTGCTCGTTCCCGGCAGTGTGGCGATCGCAAGTGGAGTGGCTGCAACCTCGATTAACGAGGCCGGCACCAGCTTTACCGTTTTCTACAACACTATCGCCGATGGGTGGGCGAGCACCATTACGTATGACGCCGTGGTAACGACTCCCACGCTGGCAAATGTGTCGCTGTTGAACACAGCAACGATCAATTACGATACGATTCCAGGGGCCAGTTCCGAGCAGCGCGAGTTCACGGCCAATGTAGCTACGCCCACGGTGCTGCGCACGCGCATCCCGCAGGCGGTGAAGGTGGTGGTGGCAACGTCGCAACCCTCAACACAATTGTCTCAAGGCAACGTGCTCAATCAGGACCTGACCATCGGTGAGACGGTCACCTTCGACATCGTGACGACCCTCACCGAGGGCGTGACCAGCCCGACACTTATTACAGACACGCTTCCCACGGGTGCCACCGGGGTGCTTGCGCTCACAACTGCTACCGTGGTTTCGGTTGGTGCGAACCTGACGCCGACAATCCCGAATCCTCTGGCGGTGATTTCCGGCAGTTCGGTCAGCTTCAATTTTGGTCCGGTGGCTAACGCGCCGGATAACGTTTCTACCGCAGACGATGTGATCGTCGTCCGCGTGGTTGCGCTCGTGACCGACGTGGCCTCGAATGGCCCGGGCGACCAGCCCATCAACCGCGCCTCGGTTAACTACGGCAGCGGCACGGTGAACGTCCAGCAGGCCGTGGATATCGTGGAACCCCAATTGACGCTGACCAAGAGCGCGGCAATGACCGGCAGTTCGCCCATCGATGCCGGCAACACCGTTACATACACGCTGGTTATCAACCACACGGGCACCTTCCGGGCGGATGCATTTGACGTGACCACGACCGATGTTCTGCCCGCAGGCGTGACGTTTATCCCCGGCACGCTTTCCTCCACCGGGACCATTGCGCCTTTGACGCTCACTGAGACTGCGGGAACCATCGTGGCCACCTGGCCGACGATTCCCCACACGACCGCCGTTCCGGCGGGACGCATTGTGTTCAGCGCTGTGCTGAACCCGAACGTCACCCCGACGCAGGTTATCACCAATAACGCGCAGGGGCGTTACGACACGCTGCCCGGCTCCGATGCAAACCAACGCACGAAACTTTTCAATAGCAACAACGTGAACACCACAGTGGTGGCGCCGAGCGTGGTGAAGACTGTTTTCGTGACCTCCGACCCGGGAACTGAGACATCTTATTACGGTCCTGAAACCGATCTGACGATCGGCGAGATCGTGGCCTATCGCATCCGTGCGACCTTTACGGAAGGTTTGAGCCCGAGTGCGGTGATGACCGACCAGCTTCCCACCGCAGGCTCGCGCCTCGTTCCCATTACCAGCACAATTATCTCCGTGGGTGGCAACATCGTTGGCGTAACAGCAGGGACGACGGGAACCATCACGGATAGTAATGCGGATACTTTCAACGATCGCGTAACGTGGAATCTCGGCAATGTGACCAACATCGCCGACAACGTTTCGAACGCCGCCGATCAGGTTGAGTTCGAAGTCACGGCCATCGTGATTGATAATCCCCTGAACGTGGGTGGGTTGAACAATGTCACCAATACCGCAACCCTGTCATGGACGGGTTCTCCGTCAGGAAATCGCAGTGGCACCGTGAACGTGGACTTCGTGGAACCGGCGTTGAATGTGGTGAAGTCGATCAACACGCCCACAGCGGATGCCAACGATCTCGTAACTTACACGCTGGTTCTGTCCCATGCGACAACTTCATCGGCACCGGCGCGCACGATCAACATCGTCGACCTGATGCCCCCGGGCGTCCGGTGGGTTGATGACTCGACTGTGGTAAGCAGCCTGCCGGGTCTGGTGGTTGATTCTTCCACAACCCCGACCGTGCGTTTTTCGTTGCCCGAACTGCTGGTGGGTCAGGTTCTTACTCTTACCTATCAGGGCCGTGTGGTGTCTGGCGTTCCGGCCAACTCGCTGCAGACCAACACCGTTTCTGTCCAGTACGACAGCCTTGCACCCTTCGCGCCTGGCGAAGTGCGCCGTTACACCATCGGCACCTCGGCGTCGTTGCAGGTGCTTTCCCCCGAGATGACGAAGACGGTCATTTCGACCAGTCTGGCCGACACCGGTACGACGGCGTTCAATGCGTCTCTTACCGACCTGGCCGTTGGCGAAGAAGTTACGTATGAAATAACGCTGACTATGCCTGAGGGCGCAACTTCGAGCACGGTTATCAGAGACGTGGTGCCGGTAGGCCCCACGGTCGGGTTCATGAAAGTCACCAGTGCCTCGGTGGCTTTCGTTGGCGGTAACATTACCACAACACTGCCGGGAACACCTCTGATTCTCGATGCCTCAGTGCTGGATACTTTCTACGACACAGCGGAATTCAACTTTGGCGACGTGATGAACGTGCCCGACAACATCACCGACACAAGCGACACGATCCGTGTGCGCGTGACGGCGGTGGTCGCGAACTCCACGTTTAACAACAACGGCCGCGTGCTCACAAACACGGCCCGGGCGAGCTATGCCTCCGGTGGCGACGTGGTTGCCACGGCCCAGGCTGAAGTGGTGCGACCGAACGTGACAGTGGCCAAGACCATCATTAGTCAGACTGCGGGTCGCGCGTTGATCATGTTGACTCTGAACAACGCGGGTCCGGCCCCGGCTTACGACTTGTCGGTGACGGACGTTCTGTCGGATGCCAATTACAATCTGGGAACCATCGCGCTGGCTGCCGCTTCAGCGGGATACGGTATCTCGGTGGCCCCGGGTCCGGGTGCCGGCAATTCCACCGTTACTTTTGCAGCGACGAATAATGCGCCGCTGCTGGTGGGTCAGACCCCATCGACCAGCTTCACCATCGGGCTGAAAAACGCTCCCACACCTAACACGCCGATCTCCAACACGGCGACGATTTCAGACGGCTCCACGATGCCTGGCACGAATCCTGAAGAGGCAACGGTGCCCACGAACCCCAACACGGCCGTGCTGAACAGCCCGGTGTTGACCGCCAATAAAACCGCAGCGTTGCAGGTTGACGCCGACGCTTCCGGTACCGTTTCGCCCGGCGACACCGTGCGTTATAC
Source organism: candidate division BRC1 bacterium HGW-BRC1-1 (assembly GCA_002842095.1). Classification (GTDB taxonomy): domain Bacteria; phylum Sumerlaeota; class Sumerlaeia; order Sumerlaeales; family Sumerlaeaceae; genus HGW-BRC1-1. The sequence goes on along the minus strand of PHCB01000023.1, from coordinate 2,752 downwards.
GGTGGCCGTGGGCAACAGCGGAACAGGCGCTGCAACGAATGTTGTCATCAGTGATCCCGCTCCGGTTAACACCGCTTTAGTGATCGGTTCCGCAACGCCTTCAGTTGGGGGAATTATCATCAGCGGAAATGCTCCCGCAGACACGACGGCTGGAGCGTTGTTTGGGTCAGTCACGCAGGGCACCACAGTTACCCTCGCATTCAACGTGACGGTTTCGAACCTGCCGTCTGGCGTGACGACCATTTCCAATCAGGCGACGGTGGCCTCGAGTCAATTTGATCCGTTCGTTTCCAACGATCCTTCGACGGCTGCACCCAATGATCCGACGGTTATCACGGTTGATGCCGCCCCGGACATGTTCATCACCAAGACCGACAGCGGCGCAGCATTCGCCCCCGGCACAACGATTACCTACACGCTGAACTATGGCAACGCCGGCAATCAGAATGCGGTGGCCGTTGCTCTGTCGGAAATCGTTCCGCAGTACACGAAGTTCGTTTCCGCCCTCAGCACTCCTGGTTGGGTGGTTGTGCCCAATAACAACGCCGGCAGCATCGGTACATTGAACCTGGGCGCAATCGCGGTTGGCACCACAGGCACCGCCACATTTACGGTGGTTCTCGATTCGGTTCTGCCTCCGGGCGTCATCCAAACTCTCAACTCCGCGGCAATCTTTGACGACTTCTCGAATGGCCCGGATCTTGACTACGTCGACAACTTCGCGGACGTCATCACGCGCGTTCAGCCGTCCATCTCCATCGGTGACGCCACAGTGGTCGAGCCTTCAACCGGAAGCGTCAACGCCGTGTTCACGGTCACGCTCAGCTTCCCGAGCGCCGCCGATGTTTATGTAAACTATGAAACCGCCGACGGCAGCGCCACGGCGGGCAGCGACTATACCTATACCAGCGGAACGTTGATGATCCCCGCCGGCCAGACCACGGGCACCGTGGTTGTGCCGGTACTGGGCGACACCACGCCGGAAGGCCTCGAAGACTACGTTGTGAACCTCACCACGCCGGTGGCCGGCTACATCGCCGACGGCCAGGGTCAAGGGTTCATCACGGAAGAAGCCAACCTTCTGATTACCAAGACGGCCTCGGTTGATGAAGTCGCCCTTGGCGAGCAGTTCAGCTATACTATAACAGTAACGAACAACGGCCCGAGTGTGGCTGATAACGTCTTCACGACGGACACGCTGCCCGTGGGTACGAGCTATGTAAGTGGCAGCGCATCCCCGGCTGGCACGGTTACCAATACGGCCGGTGTTGTGGTTGCCGATCTTGGCGACATCGTTTCGGGTAACTCGGTGACGATCACCATCACCGTCGATGCCACGGCGGTTGGCGTGACAGGCAACACGGCCGTGACCGATTCGTCCACGACGGACGTCGACACGGGCGACAACACAACCCCGCCAGTCCCGGTGGACGTGGTGCCTGCGGCGAACCTCGAGATCACCAAGACCGCCTCCGTGACCGAAGTTGGCCTGGGCGAGCAGTTCACTTATACGATCACCGTAACGAACAACGGCCCGAGCACAGCTGAGGACGTCTTCACGACGGACTCGCTGCCGCTGGGTACGGACTTTGTCAGTGGCAGCGCTTCCCCGGCTGGCACAGTTTCCTCGAATGCCGATGTGGTGGTTGCCAACTTGGGTGACATCGCGGCGGGTGACTCGGTAACGATCACCATCACGGTGGAAGCTGTAGCAGTTGGCCCGACCAGCAACACGGCGACGGTAGACTCGGTTACCTCCGACGTCGACACGACGGACAACACAGTTGATCCGCCGGTCGAAGTCGACGTGATTCCGTCCGCTGATCTCAGCATCGTGAAAACAGCCTCAACCACGCAGACAGTGGTGGGTCAGCCGTTCACCTATGAAATAGTCGTGACAAATAATGGCCCGAGCGACGCTACCAACGTTGTTGTATTGGATGATCTGCCATTTGAAGTGATGCTGACCACCGCAACGGTAACTCAGGGGATCGTCATCCTCTATCCCCTCCAACCTTCTTGGGTGGATGCGATCATCGGTACAATTCCGGCCGACGGCGTCGCGACCATGACCCTCACGGTTATCGGTGTTACTCCCGGTCTATCAGTAAATTGGGCTCGATTAAACCCCGCCTTGGAGTTTGATCCGGATTTGGGAAATAACGACGCTCCGTTGGTCGAAGTGGACATTATCCCCGGAGCCAACCTCAGCATCACCAAGACTGCCTCGGTTGATGAAATCGCCTTGGACGAGCAGTTCACTTACGAAATAACTGTAACGAACAATGGCCCGAACGATGCAGAGGACGTCTTCACGACGGATACGCTGCCGGCGGGTACGAGCTTTACGACTGGCAGCGCAACGCAGGGTTCGGTTAGCGAAACGGCTGGCGTGGTGGTTGCCGATCTGGGCGACATCGTTTCGGGCGACTCGGTGACGATCACCATCACGGTGGATGCCATCGCGGTTGGTCCGACCAGCAACACGGCGTCGGTTGATTCAGTTACCTCCGATGTCGACACGACGGACAACACGGTTGATCCGCCGGTCGAAGTTGAGATCGTTCCTGCGGCGAATCTCGAAATTACCAAGACTGCCTCGGTTTCCGAAGTTGGTCTCAACGAGCAGTTCACTTACACGATCACCGTAACAAACAACGGCCCGAGCACAGCGGAAGATGTCTTCACGACGGACACGCTGCCGGTGGGCACGAGCTTCGACAGTGGTAGCGCTTCCCCGGCTGGCACGGTT
>PHCB01000005.1 GCA_002842095.1 candidate division BRC1 bacterium HGW-BRC1-1 | reverse complement strand
ACCCGTGGCGTTGAAGGATCTTCCCACCAGCGTAAGTGCTACCGCAATGGATCAGGTCAAGGGCGGCAAGCTGGTTAAGGCCGAGATCGAAGATGAGGATGGCATGCGCGTCTATTCCATCGAAGCGAAGACCTCTACCGGCGAAGAGCTGGAGATCGTTGTCGCCACGGACGGCAAGCTCGTGAAAGTGGAAAAGGAAGCCGACGAGAAAAAAGGTGAGAAGGACGAAAAAGAAGGTTCCAAGTCCTCCCACATGAAGAATGAGAAACACCAGAGCGACGAGAAATCCGAAGACCACGAGTCGCAAGAAACGAAGGGCTGAACCATCCGTGCAGAATGAAAAAGGGGGGCGGCCAATCTGGTCGCTCCCTCTTCCTTCCAAACGCATTCTTGTTTTCGATTTCCTTTTGCTGACCGCTCTGGGGGCTTTGCTGTGGTTAGCAACCAGTGGGCTGTGGGATCTGCGGGGCCCGGATGAAGGGCGTTATGTGCAGATCAGTAAGGAGCTGTTGAGCCGATCGAATTGGTTGCAGCTGACGGTTTTTGGGGAGCCCTACAATCAAAAGCCCCCCTTGGCGTTTTGGTTCATGGCTCTCTCCATGAAAGCGTTTGGAGGAGTGGTGACCAGTTGGGCACTACGACTGCCGGCCGTTCTGATGGGCATGGGCACAGTGCTCCTGACCTACCTTCTTGGTCGTCGCGGAGCGGCCGCTGGTGATGAGCGCCGCACAGGCATGGCAGCCGCGTTAATCCTGATGACCATGCCTCTCTTCATGGAGAATGTCCCCCAAGCGGAGTTGAACGTGCAGTTCACGTTCTGGATCACTTTGTCGATCTGGTTTTGGATTAAAGATTTATCGAGGGAATCGGCCTCCTTGCTCACTGTCACCGGATTTTGGGCTGCACTTTCGGCTGCTTTTTTTACGAAGGGTCCATTGGCCTTGTTGGTAGTGGCTGCTCCCCTGGCAGGAGAGGCGATCGCTGCGAAGTCCTGGGGTCCGATCCGCCGCATGAAGCCCCTGATAGGCTTTCCAGCAATGGCGTTACTTATCGCAGCCTGGTTTTACGCGGAGCGTGTTATCTATGGTGCTGCTTTTGTCAGCTCTCAAGTGGGCGGCGAAACCGTGGGGCGCCTTTTGCAAGGAGATCATGCGGAGCCCTTTTGGTATTACCTCCCCCGACTTGTAACCGCCTTGTTACCGTGGTCGCTCCTCATGCCATTCGCATTTCGGATGGTGTGGCGTAACCAGCAAATGCCCTCCCTGTCCGAGGCTCAACGTCCGTTTTGGGTATGGACGCTTGTACCCTTCGTTGTCTTGTGTCTGGCCACTGGAAAGCGTCAGGCTTATCTGCTGCCTCTTCTTCCACCCGTGGCGGTTCTATTGGGGGTTTGGATCGTGGCAAGCGCGACCAAAGCATCAGAGATCTTGCGGCGCGTAAACATCAGCGTTAATGCCCTGTTGGGATTCCTGAGCTTCGCTGGTCTGGTTGTGGTGGCTGTGGCTTGGTTCGCACCCGCGATATTTATGTCTCGCGGCTTTGCGGTTCCTAATTATGCGGTCTGGATCTGGCTGGTCGCGAGCATCTTTCTCCTCCTCGTAGCCGTTCGTAATGCCGCTTTGGTACCGTCCGCCTTTGGTTTCCCAATGGCTTTTCGGGCCACCGTCGCGTTGTTATTCGTTTTTTGCTTAGTGCGATTCACAACCGTGGAGAAAATTATCGATCCGATGAAAACCACCCGCCCCTTGGCGGTTCGCATCGACGCGCTGAAAGTGCCGGAAATCGCGGCAAGCGACAAAGCATCGAAGCCCGAATATCATGTTTATGGTCACTATGGCGTAAAAGAAGTTAACCGTCGCGATCAAAGCCAGCGGGATACTCTGCCGAACTATTTTCTTATCGATTCGGAGGAGGTCCCCCGCTATGCTTCATTTATAGAGGGAATGAACTATGATTGGCTCGAGAACATCGATGTCTCCAGGGATCGCCTGATGCTGTATCAGCGTCGAATATCTTCGAATGCGGGCGGCAAATGAGGCTCCTGTTGGTGGAGGATTCACGCCGTTTGCGTGAGTCGCTCATTGCCGGTTTGCGGCGTCTTGGTTTTGCGCTGGATACGGCCAGCGATGGTGAGGAAGGGCTTCGTCTCGCACGATTGCATGACTACGATGTCATCATCCTCGATCTGATGTTGCCGAAGATTGACGGCCTCACCATTCTTCGCACTTTGCGGGACGAGGGCAAGCAATCGCCCATTCTGATTCTTACGGCCAAAGACGCTGTGCCGGATCGTGTTGTAGGTCTGGATGCCGGGGCAGACGATTACCTCACCAAGCCCTTTGCATTTAATGAATTGGTGGCGCGTTTGCAGGCCCTGACACGCCGCAAATATGGAGTCGCGGTGTCGGCTGTGACTCTGGATGACCTCGTGATTGATCTGGCTGCGAGGCGCGTTCACCGTGAGGGTGGCGAGGAGATTCTGATGGCCGCACGCGAGTATGCTTTGTTGGAGTATTTTGTGCTGCGGCGGGACAAGATTGTGACCCGGCACCAGATCGAGGAAGCGCTTTACGACGGCCGACTGGATAACCCGTCAAGCAATGTGGTGGATTCCGCCGTGTGCATTTTACGCCGTGCGATCGATGTGGAGGGGCGCCCGTCGCTCATCCAAACCCGCCGTGGGCTGGGCTATGTTCTCGCTGCCACCGGGTTGGTTGAACGCGATGAAGACACAATCACTCCGACTGATGAAAAAAACAGACGGTGAAGATGCCTGTGCGATCCATTCGCAGATCCCTTACGCGTCGGCTTCTCATCGGCCTCACGGTCCTTGCAGCGGTGAGCGCCACGGCGACGTTTATGCAGGCGCGCAAATCACTAACGCGCCAGTACGACGCAACGCTGTATTCCCAGGCCAAGGCCCTGGCGTCACTTATTCACGTGAAACCCGATGGACAGTTTGAGTTCGATTTCGACGATAGGATGATGCCGGAATTTAAACGGCAGAAATTCCCTCAATACTTTCAGATATGGATGACAGATGGCAGCATCATCGAGCGCTCCCGCTCCCTGGGGACACGAATGCTTTCGCGCTTTGAAGGCAAGGTGGGACGCCCGGATTTTCGTGACATTCACACTACAAGTGGCCGAACGGGACGAGCAGTCAGTTATAGATTTTTCCCGCAACTCGATCAGGAAGACGATGGCGAGAGAGGATCAGAATTAGAATCATCCTCGGCGCGCCCCAAAACCCCACCGGTCACGATTGTTGTAGCTCAAAGTCGCAAGCCATTGCAGCGCGTCTTAGACAAATTATTGTTAATCATTCTCCTGGGTGCGCTGTTGCTCCCCGCAGCGGGAGCGCTGTTGGTCGCCTGGTCTGTCCGGCGGGGGCTGGCTCCACTCGATGATCTCGCACGGCAGGTTCAGAGTGTAACGCCCGCGAAACTGGACCATCGTATTGCAGTAAAAAATGCTCCCATTGAATTGAGACCCGTTGAAGCGAAGTTGAACGATCTTCTTTCACGCCTTGAGGCAGCTTTTAACCGCGAGAAGCGGTTTACCAGCGACGTCTCCCATGAGCTGCGCACACCCCTGGCCGAGGCCATGACGGCGGTGGAGTTGATGCAACGCTGGCCCGATGACCATGAGATTCGAACCGCTTCCGCTGCAAACGCATTGGAGGCCCTTAACCAGATGCAGCAACTGATCGAACGTTTGTTGCTGTTGATTCGGGGCGATGCAGGTAAATTGGCGCTGAATTTCGCATCGGTCGATTTAACCGAAATGACTCGAAATTTAGCCGCTGATTTCACGGAAGCCGCGAATGCCCGGGACCTCTCCGTTGCGGTCGATCTTGATGAAAACCTTTCGGTGAAAAGCGATCCGATATTGCTTCGCGCGGTGTTGCGCAATCTTTTCGATAATGCCGTGAGCCATGGGACGGAAGGAACTGCCGTGCATATCCATGGTAAAATTTCGGCCACAGAAGTCGAATGGACAATTCGAAATTCTGCACCGGCGCTCAACCTTGAGGACCTGCCGGAGATGTTCCAACCCTTCTGGCGTAAAGATGATTCCCGAACAGGGGACGCTCATAGTGGAGTTGGGCTCGCGTTGGTCACAGCATTTTGCAGCGCTCTCGCTATCCAACTGCATGCGGAGCTAAGGCCGGATTCGACTCTGGAGATTCGACTCGTTTTCCCTCCGCTTGATTAAGAGCCGACGATCCCAAAAAAATAACCGGTGGACCATCCATCGGTCCACCGGTCGGTACATTCAATGCTGCTTCGCTTGTGCTCTTTGTGCGTCAGGCGGCGCTTGAGGTTTTGCGTCTTTCCTTCAGTTCGCTCAGTTGTTTATCCAGTTTGTCTTCAGCTTCGAGGCGCACCAGCCTGCGGTGCGTATGCTCGGTGTGAAGTTCCTCGCTGGCCTGCGCGCGGGTCTCGGCCTTGTCGACATATCCCGCCAGGGCGTCGAGCAGTTCTTCGAGTTTCTCGGGGTGTATTTCGCCGTTCACTTTGGTTAGCTTATCCTTTGCCACAGCCCGGCGGTGGCGCGCCAACAACAGATCACGGGAGCGGGTAACCTCGGCGATGCGCGTGTCGAGTTGGGTCAACGCCATCTTGAGGTCGTCCACTTCCTTCTTCTGAATTTCGAGGTGGTTTTCCAGATCCTCGATGGTGCGCTGAAGGCTGTTCATGCGCTCCAGGGCGGCCCGGGCGAGCATGTCGTCGCCCTTGTCCACGGCCAGTTCAGCTCGGTTGCCCATGGCTTCCGCTTCTTCGCGCGACCGCGCAAGGCGGCGCTCCAGCATGTGTTGGTCCGCCAGTGCCTGCGCGACGGTGGTCTTCACCTGAATGAGCTGGTTGTTCATGTCGGTGATGAGTTGCTTGATCATTTTCTCGGGGTCTTCCGCGCGGTCGAGGAGGTCATTGATGTTTGCCCGTATGAGGGCTGAAACGCGATCGAGGAGTTTCATGGTTTAAGTCCTTTCTGCGGCCCACGGGCCGTACCTTTTGTTGCAGGGAAGGAGTGTAGCTCCTTCTTGTTTTCCCGCGGCGCCGGAGATGGGTGCATCGTCCGGCCCGCGGAAATGAATTGATGGGTCGCCTCCGCTACGAGGTTTCCTCGCGGCCCAGGGGGCGTCCGTCATACAGCACACCGAGGCAGTTGACCACCCGCACTTCCGGGCGGAACTGGAGTGCCCTGGCAGTTGTGCAGGCGAGAACGATGCCCTGCACCGAAGTGACGTAACGGTAATTCTGCACCGCTTTTGTGGGACGACCTCTTGGGTCCGGCGGCATGATTTTTACCTCGGTCATCAGCACCACCCGAGTGTCGTTTTCCTCCACCATGCGTGCGAACTCGTCGGCGCTTACCGCTGCGAGAAGGCTGGTGCTGGGCGAGCCTCCGGTGGTTGGCATGAAGACCATGCCTTGGGGGGTGACTCCCTGGGCCGCCATGGCAGCGGGCGATGAGCCGCCCGGTGCTGCGCCATGGGATGCCACCTGGGGAGAGCCATCCAGAGTGCCGAACGTGGTGTTCGGTCGTGTGATTCCTGCGAAGATGTCGCCACTCATGTTGTCGGCCACCTTTCGTTAGTCCTCCGCCGGGAGAGAAGCGGGCGGGGTTGATGAGTCTGTGCTGCTATCGGCGGTTTTTGACTTGTGTCCCTTGCCATGCACCATGGCGGTGCCAATAGCAGGCACCTGTTTCAGAAGCTCGGGCAGGCTGACACCGGCCAGCGTTTCGAACAGAGCCGGGATCTGGACGATCATCTTGCCAATGTCGTTCGTCACCTTGTTCATGCCGGTTGCTTCGCCGTCGCCGGTGCTCAGGACGGTGATCTTGTCCACGTTGCGCAGAGGCTCGCTCATCGCGCGGGCCACTTCCGGCAGGCTGGTCAACAGCTTGTCGATGACGAAGGCCTGGTTGTATTCCTGGAAGGCGCTGGCTTTCACGTTCATGGCTTCTGCCTCGGCGAATCCCTTCGCCTTGATGGCGTCGGCCTCGGCCAGTCCGGTTGCGCGGATGGCATCTGCCTGACCCTGGGCTTCCAGACGCGTCGCTTCTGCACGGCCCGTTGCCTCGATGGACAACCGCTGACGCTCGGCTTCTGCAAGCTGCTGGATTTTCTGGCGCTCGACTTCGGCGGGCTTCAGCACGGTGGCGAAAAGTTCCTTCTCACGCCGCAAGATTTCCGCTTCCTGCACTTGAATCTGCTCTTCCTTCTGCACGCGGTCGATGCGGATTTGTTCCGCCATGACCTGCTGCATCTGGACGTTGGTCTGGATGTCGTAGGCCTTGTCCGCCTGTGCTTTCTGGCGTGAAACAACAGCAGCGTAGTCGGCCTTTTTTACTTCGAGGTCGCGCACCGCTTCGGCCTGCTTCGCCGCGCTGGCGGTTTCGGCGGCCACCCGCTCCATGTCGGCCTGGGCGCGAGCCTGGGCGGATTCCCGCATATACACAGCCCGCTTGATGGCCGTGTCGCGGTCTGCTTCGGCCGTGGCCACGTCGGCATCGCGGCGGATGCGAGCCACGTCCGGGCGGCCCATGTTCGAGATGTATTCGTTCTGATCGCGAACCTCGCGGATCGTGAAGCTCACCACCTCAAGACCCATCTTGCTCAGGTCCTCGGCGCAGGTGCTTCGCATTTTGCCGCTCACCATCTCGGGCTCTTTCACGATGGCTTCCACCGTCAACTGGCCCACGATGCCACGCAGGTGACCTTCCATCACAAGCCGGATGAGCGCCTCGCGTTCATGGTTTTCTTTGTTCAGGAATTGCTCCGCCGCTGTGGTGATGCTCTCGGGGTCGCTCTTCACTTTGATCTGCGCAACGGCTTCCACCGTCACGGCAACGCCTTGCACCGTGTAAAGGTCCTGCTTGGGGGCCACGTCAAAGCTCATGAGCTCGAGTGACAGCTCGCGCGCCGTCTGCACCATGGGCCACACCACCGTGCCGCCGCCGGTTACGATTCGCGTACCTCCGAAACCGAATACGATCAGTGCCTGGTTCGGACCGACCTTGCGGTACATCCGCGCCACGACGTAAAACATCATCAAAAATGCGAGAACAATTCCAACCACGATGATTGCCGTAATGTTGTCCATTGGGTTTCCTTTCCCTCCCGACCTCTCGGGTGTTGCCGAATGCATGATGCGGCAGTTGTGGCAAGACTCAGAGCGAATTGTTGACGCAGAGCCGGAGTCCGCCGCCTTGTCTGGCGGATGGCTGCTGCGCGCGCCACGGTGGCGCGGGAACGATTACAAAATTTTCAGTTCGTCGCGAACGCTACGCACATAGGCGAGTCCGCGCTCATAGCGCACGATGACGACTTCCTCGCCTTGGGGGTGTGGCAGGTCTTCGTCGCTGCGGGCCCCGATCGTCTTGCGGGCGCCTCCCTGCACGTAGGTCACCTCGCCGGTCTCGCCCAGGCGAATGCCTGAGGTAATCCGCCCCAGCGTCCCGGCCATCTGATAGTCGGACGGGTTCATGGGCGTTTCTCCATGGCGCAGGAAGTGGTTGAAGTACAGGAACATGACCGTTGCGCCCAGCATGCCGGCGACCACCGACCCGGTGAGGATGAACAACAGCGCACCGCTTGCATGGCGGTTGAGGATGTAACCCACGCCACCGAAGCAGGTGAGAAACATCAACATACCCGTGTAGCTGAAAAACGAGGCATGGTGCCCGCCACCGCCGCCGTCGCCTGCGTCGCCACCGTCGCCCATATCCATGCCGGAACCGTCACCGAAGTGGACACCCTCGCCGCCGCCATGGTCGAAACCAAACAGCAACGAGATGAGCGTGAGTGCGAAGCCCACCAGAAAACAGCCGAGAAATATGTTGGCCAGCAGATGACTCACTTTTTACTTCCCTCCCTTCCTGTTGTTGCCTTTTTCCGTGTAGGGGTTTTAGTGGTTTTGTTCTTTGTGTTCGGTGACTTTCGGGGTTTCGGTTTGGTGGCTACCGACCGCCGCATTTCGTCCACGAGGGCGGGGGAGTCGGTCAGCGCTGCCAGCAGGACAATCAACTCGCGGGTGCGACCGTGGCGCCCTAATCTCTCCAGAGACTCCGCCAACTCGGGATCTTGCGACCTGAATTCGTCGGCGCTCCGATTCAACCATTCATCCACGCGAACCTCCGGAGGGGGAGGCAGCGCGGTCAGTTGCGTGTCATAGCCCTCGGGGTCGCTGACGAGGTAGCCCGGATGCACCCTGAAGAATGACGCCAGCAGCTCGCGTGTGGCCTCGGTCATGTGGGGTCGCTTGCCCGACTCCAACTGGGACAGATAAGCCACACTGATACTGCTGCCCTGTTCCTCGCGGATCAGCCGCACCATTTCCGATTTGGAAAGCGCGCGCTTCAATCCGCGCAACTCGCCTTCCAGACTCCGGAGATGTTGTATTTTATCGCCCAGTTTCATCTGACGCATTCCTTAGCAATGCTTTTGTTAAATATTAGCAATCTGCTTAATATTGCATTCAAGCAAAATCGGAGGGTGGTTGTCGATTTTTCGCAAAAGCGTGAAAAGGGGTAGAGCCGGCAGTCTGGATTTTGTCTTCGCGATGCGTCAGACGATCACCTGCGATCCGCCCTTGAGTATGCCGGGCCGCGCAGTTGTAACCTTGCAGCATCATGAAAGTTCTCAACTTCCCCCAACAACGCAAAGCCATCGAGAAAACCTTCGCCCGCCGCTCGCACCGCGATCCGCGCGTGGAAAATATCGTGGCGGAAATCATTGCCGCCGTGGAAGCGAGGGGCGACGCTGCCATCCTCGACTTCACGCGCCAGTTCGACGAGGTCGATCTCACTCCCCGCACCATGAAGGTTGATCCCGCCGTGTGTCGTCGCGCCTGGGACGCACTTCCGGCCAATCTCGCCGCCGCATTGGAATTTGCAGCGGATGGAATCCGCCGCTTCCACAAGCGCCAGTTGCGCACTGGTTTCACCATGAAGCGGGGAGGCACTGAGTTGACCCAGCGCATTCGCCCCCTGCGCGCTGCGGGCGTGTACGTTCCCGGCGGCCGCGCCACTTATCCGTCAACTCTGCTGATGAACGTAATCCCCGCGCAGGTGGCGGGTGTGCGCGAGATCACCGTGGTTACGCCACCCGTGAAGCAGAATCCGGAGACTTTCGTGCCGTTCGCCGCAGCACATCTGCTCGGAGTTTCGGATCACATATTTCAAGTGGGTGGCGCCCAGGCGGTGGCCGGTCTGGCTTTCGGCACGCGCACGCTCTCCAAGGTGGATAAAATTGTGGGGCCCGGCAACGCCTTCGTGGCCACCGCCAAGCGCATGCTTTACGGCGTCATCGACATCGACTCAGTGGCGGGGGAGAGCGAAGTGCTCATCATCGCCGACTGCGATGCGAACCCAGCTTTCATAGCAGCCGATCTGCTGGCTCAGGCCGAACACACCGGCGGCGAAACCGTGGTGCTGGTGGGCCTCGGAAAGGATTTCGATTTTGCTGCCGTCGAGGCCGAAATCAAAAAGCAACTCGCTGCCGCGCCCCGTCGCGAGCAGGCCGCCAAGTCACTGAAAGAAGGCGGCATCTTCATCCGCGTTGAGACCGAGGCTGACGCCGCGGAAGTCGCCAACCTCAAGGCGCCCGAACACATGGAAGTGCTGACTGCAAGCCCCGAGCGCATAGCCGACCAGGTCGACAATGCCGGCGCGATCTTCCTCGGCCCCTACACTCCCGAGCCGATCGGCGACTACGTAGCCGGCCCCAACCACGTGCTGCCCACCGGTGGCACCGCGCGCTTCTTCTCGCCCCTGGGTGTGGATGCGTTCCTCAAGGCGTCCAACGTGCTGCGTTTCGACAAAGCCGCCTTCCGCCGCGCCGCCCCCCACACCATCGCCCTCGCCGAATGCGAAGGCCTCCACGCCCACGCGGAGTCGGTGCGGATACGGCTGGCCAAGGACAGTTAAGCCTCTTTAATATACGCTCCAATCCATCACGCCTGAGAACTGGTCGGTGCGGTAGCCGATGAGGTGGTCGCCGAGCAGCCAGCCCTGGGTGGCGGCGGTGCCGTTGGTCAGCCAGACCCGGTACCAATCGCCGCTGCGGCCGTTGCAGACGAAGCGTTGTCCGGTGACAGCCTTGCCCACAATGGCGGAAGTGTTGGCCGTGGTGGCGCTTGGGTCGGCGTAGATCGGCACCTCGGCGTAGGCATCCATCGTCTTGGAGTCGCCGTCGGCTGTCGTGTCCGTGCGGATGACTACGCTCGCAACGGGGGTGGACGCCGTGTTGATGCGCGTGGCAATGCCGTCGCTGATCCAACCGGTGCGGCGTGTGATGCGCGGGACGATCTTGATGGCGTCGGCCACCACGCGGCTGGGTCGCGCGCCGTCCACGGGGCCGGTAACGGTTGCCTCGCTCAACTGTACGCTGCCGGCGGCGCCCGGCGCATAGGTGAAGCTGCCCAGAAGCACCCAGCTGTTGGCGAAAGGCTGGTCCTCGGAGAAGCTAACGCGCAGCGTGTAAGGCGTTGCGGCCGCGTTGCCAGCGGCACCGGTGCCGTAGCTGTCGCACGCGATGTAGTAAACGCCCGCCGCCAGATCGGTTGCCGTCAGGCTCCAGTCGGCGCGCTGGATGCACGCCGTGGGTGAGGCCGAAGTGAGCAGGTGGATGTCGATATCCTTGGTGGGGTAGCCGCTGTGTTCCACGGCGATGGTGACGGTCGCTTGTTTGCGTAATTCGAACCTGTAAAGATTCTCCGGCCCTTCCTGCGGCAGCCCGACGCCCTGGGGCGAGTACGCCGCCCACTCGTCGGGCGCGCCGACGGTTGTGTGGGAGGCAACAAAGGGATTTTGCGCGATAACGAACGGATCCGCCTTGGTGCCCGTGCCCGGCCCGGCGGCAAAATTGCCGCGCTGGTCGACCACCACATTGTGCAAACCGGCGGAGTCAGTAACGCCGTAGGTCACGCCCGCCGCGTTGGCGTCGGACGGCCATGTGGTATAAATGTCGTAAAGCCCGCGTTGATCGGGGGCGGTGAAAGAGAAAGTCGCCACGTCGGCAGGGTCGCCGGTTCCGGCAAAGGTGGATACGCGGCTGCCCGGCCCATCCAGCGTCACGCGGTTGGCGTCGTTGGGTGCATCGGCCACCGTGGATTTACTGGCCGCGTCGGTCCACGCGCCCGCGTCGGCGTAGCCCGCCTCCCGCGCCTCGACCACTCGCGCCGGTGGCAGGGGCAGCATCACGCGCCACCAGCCGTTGCGCTGGGTGGCCACGAACTGCCCGCCCGGTGGCAGCGTGGTGAAAATGTCGTAACTGGTGGATGTCCCCACTCGGCAGTTCAGCGTGCCCGCGCCCACGTCCACATAGGCCAGGCAGGGTCGCCCGTCGATGGTGTAGTACTCGTCGTTCTCCCACCAACCGTGGTAAAACGCGCAGGTTTGGCTGTCGTCCGGCAGCAACGCGATGCCATAATGGAGGTGGGGACCGGTGGAGTTTCCCGTGTTGTCAGATTGCGCCACCACCTCACCCTTGGCCACGGCCACGCCCGTGGCACCGGGCACCACGCCGTTTTGCGATAGGTGCCAGTAGCGGGTTCGGTAATCGCGCCCACCCACGGCTGTGCCTGTCGCGGCCTTGTGGTCGAGAATGAGATAGTTGCCCGTGTCGCTGTGGTCATCGTTGGGCACAGACTCGCGCAGAGAGTATACGCGCGCAGCTGCCGGGGCGAGCAGATTGGTGCCGGTGGGCAGACCGAAATCGTGGCCACCATGGCCGTCATAAGCATGCGCCGATCCCGCCGTCACCTCGCCCGTGCGCCACCCGGTCCAGTCGGCCATGATACCCGTTGCCGGATCGAGATCGAAGGTCGAGGTGATGTTATACGTGGGCGACACAAAGGGCCACCCGAATGCGGGTGGAGCCTGCGCGGGCGCGGCGTGCAGAACTGCCGGCACCGAGGCAATAAATCCGGCCGCCAGTGTGGCGATTAGTAACGAGCGAGTCTTCATGGCGCGACCTCCGGCAGAATGGTCTCGGGTTCGCTTTCAGCATTCAGGAAAATGACGCTCGCATCGCCCACCGCCTGCGGTTTGCGGCCTGCGGCAAGGCGGGCGGAGGCCGCACCGTCAGCCGTCATCGTCCAAATCTCGCCGGACCCATCCGGGCGCCCCGCTTCAAAAACAATTTGTCTGGCGCTGCTGCGCCACAGCGGTGTTCCCACGCGCGGCAGGGGAGTCTCGCCCGCGTCGTTGCCAGCCCGGCTAATCTGCACGGCAGGTGCCGACGCCGACGTTCCTTCGTCGATATCCAGGTCGAGCTTCATTAACCCGCCCTCATCCTCGGTCGCATGGAGCCAGACATAATAAAGTTGCTTCCCGTCTGGGCTGAAGAACGGCCCGTATTCCGTGCCCGGATCGCTGGTAAGCTGGCCCGCGAACGCCATGCCTTCAACGTCGAAAAGGTGGAGGTTGGCGTCTTGCAACCGGAGGAAATCGGCCGTGGTGGTGGCAG
This sequence comes from candidate division BRC1 bacterium HGW-BRC1-1, assembly GCA_002842095.1. Classification (GTDB taxonomy): domain Bacteria; phylum Sumerlaeota; class Sumerlaeia; order Sumerlaeales; family Sumerlaeaceae; genus HGW-BRC1-1. The sequence continues at coordinate 136,428 of PHCB01000005.1, read as the reverse complement.
CGCTCACGGCGCCCTCGGACCAGTCCGGCGGATACACCACCACGGCGAGACGCCGCCCATCGGGCGACCACGCCACGTGGCTCACGCGCCCCGGCGCTGAAACAGTTGTGAGGCCGTCGCCATCCCAGAGCGACAACTCGCGCTCGGGCGAGATGACCGCGATCGTCCCGCCCACCGGCCCCGGAAATGCCCGCAGCACGTTGTCGCTCACGTCGGCATCAAGCGTGCCGTCGGCGCGCAATAACACCACGCGAAGCCCGGGCGAAGCCACGGAGCAATGCGGGTCAGGATCGACAGCCGCAGAGGCCAGCGCTCCCGCCTCGGTCTGCAAACTGACAACCAGCCGCCCGTCAGCCAGCGTGCCCCAGAACTCCGCAACAGGAGGCAGATCGACAGCGACCACAGGTCCGGCCCGACGCGCAACCAATGAGCGCGTGGTGCCTGACTCAGCAAGCAAAAGCCGCCCATCGCGAACAAAAACCGCAGGAGCCGCAACAAGCATCGCGGGCGAACAAACCAAACACGCCGCCAGCATCCGGATGAAAAAACGAGACTGTTTCATGCAATCCCTTCAACCGAACGCGCACCGAAGAGGCAACCAAATTGCCACCCGGCAAGAGCGGTTCGATGCCGAGGCAAGCATTAACCAGTCACATTCGGTGGCCGTGGCGCATCTCTTTCGCGTGACATGCGCGAAGTCCAATTACTGAAGGGGATCAGTCTGCAAATCTCTCTTTTATAATCGCCTCAACCATTTCCCGCACGTCGTATGGTTCCACTCCAAGTTCCTCCAGAGCATCACTGGCGATGAGAATCTTCTTTTCGGCTTCCTCTGTTGCGCTTTCCACCACAGCGTCGAGGCCGGCGCGCGATATATCGTCTTCGGAATATTTGTTTTGTAGGCTGAGGATCTCTCCCAGAGATGCGTTCGCGGGCAACCACACAGCCGCGCCGGGCGGTGACTGCCATGTGCAGTCAATAGACGAACCTCCCACACACAGCCGCCCGTCGGCGTTGCGGATAACTACCGGATCACCGGTAGGTGGAACCGAGATAAGGGAGATAATGAACGAAGCCGGTACGCGGACCTCGCCGACCCACTCGCCCTCGGCGGGACATCCGGTAACGCCCGAATCCAGGCGAATGTTCACGCAACCGTCCAGAAAGGAAATCACCGCTTCAGCCCCCTTGCGGGGTCTGCCCAAACTCCGAAGCATCTTCATCGCAGAAACAAAATTTTTCCGCGAAGTTGTCAGTTCCATTTTCATGTCTGCTCCTACGTCCATTCGGGCGCTTTTCGAGCCGTTTTCGCCCTGCGCCCGTCGCTCAGGCACACTTGCCCATACGGATAACCAACAATCCATACAAACATCATGCCCGAAGCGGCCATGGATTCTTCAGCAGTCCCGCTTCCTCTCCAAGTCGGCGGCCCGCCCCACTTTTTCGTCGGCGTGCAACCGGCGTGCAACCGGTGTGCAACCGGTGTGCAAAGCGTGTGCAAAGCGTGTGCAAGCGGTAAGCCACTATCCACCAAGTGGCCTCCTCGGGCATCCACGCTGCCTCCAACTTGTCGAGCACGCACTTGCGCGTGGGACCTTCATCTAGCAACCGGCGTCGGGGCGCACGTCTTCCGCCACCGCTCACGATTCATAGGTTTACGACCGCTTGCGTCTACGCACTCACAAACGAGGGCGCTACTCGATGATCGGAATGCCTAATCCCTGTAGGTAATTAAACGTCGGATCGTAATATGAGGCGTTGCGAGTAGGGTCCTCTGGGCATCCCTCGGGAATAAAGAGCACCATTCCTTGGCGGGCTCTAGTTAGGAGGACTCTGTATGCATTTCGTAGGTATTCACGACGGTCGGTTTTGTGAATGTTCTGCCATTTGCTGCCGCAGAAAGAATGGAACGCCCACCCATTTTTTGAAAATCTTAGGTCGCCGTCCCAAGTCACGCATGCCCAATCCAATTCTAATCCCTGAATCTGAAATTCTGTAGCTGCGTCTTCTAAGTAGTAACTCGAGCGGGTATCGGTGCGTTCGTTCAGAAACCAATGGACAGGGTTGATCTCAACTCGAACATCTATCGCGTGGGGCTTTAACCGTTGTGCCTCAGACGATGCGAGAAGACCATAGCGCTCGGTGCCGCGCGCTCGTTCACGGATCCAGCGTCGTGCTTTATCGATGCATCGTGTAAGAACTATGGGATAACGATCTTGAAGCATTTTGAGAGCGCCCCGCGCCCCGTCTTCATCGATGTCCAGAACGGCTTTGACGAAAGCGGAGACGTTATCGGCTCTAAAAGATCTCATGGAAACTGCGAGATGCAGGTCTTGATCCCATCGTACTTTCGGATGGTCTTTGATCAAATCAATCGCCTCGCCCGCGGCGTACTCGCTGTCCCGAAGCTCATGCGATATATCTACATGCCAATCGGGAAATGCCGTCCTGACCGCATCAAGCCAAGCCGCAATGCCCGCTTCACCGGTGTTAATTTCCTGACCACCTCCAACCAGGCAAACGATCACGGCCCAATCCTTGTGGCGATCCAAATAAGAAATAAGGAACTCTGGCTCCGACTGATTGAATCCATGAAAATTTTTTTTACGGATCATGAAAGACGCGGTCTGTTTTTTGTTCCAGGCACGTTGGGCCTCATCAAATATCACGACACGATCTACCGGCGCGGCCGGATCACGGAGCGCCTCATCGCGGAAATGATGGACGTTCTGGATAAACGCCTTAACTGTTTCTCCCACTTCTTTTTTAAGCATTCGCACACCTGCACTGGCTTGACGCGCGACTTGATCGCGGACCAATGCCTCTCGGAGAACCGCGACAAGCGGCGCATTTCCGGAAAGAAAAACAGCATGAGTTGGCTTCGACTTATCTATTTTCTGAGTCGCGATGTTCAAACCCACCAGCGTCTTGCCTGCGCCTGGGACCCCAGTTACAAAACAAATGCGCTTCTGTCCGCTTGTGCGGGCTTCCTCGACGATATCTTCGACCCGTTTCGAAGTCACACGCAGATTTGTGGCTCCCGCGTCATGTCTGGCGATGGCCTCAACCGAGTGGCTTGCGTAGAGGTTTTGTGCTGCTTCCACAATCGTTGGCGTTGGATGATACGGTGACCATGCCCATGCCTCGACGTCGATCGGAGGCCCTGCGATTGTCAGAAGTGCAAGGTCTATGAGATTACGGAGCCCTTCAGTGGCGCACTTTACGGGACGATAAACGAGATCGGCGTGCAGTGGGGGAAGCGTGAGATCGCTGTGTTGCGCACGGGTTGCAATCAGGATGGGCAGGATTGGCGCTGTATGGCTACCCTTATGGAAGTTCTTCAGGTCGAGTGCATAGTCCCAAACCTGATCAAGGTCCGCCCGGAAAAACTTGGATTCGCCGACCTTAAATTCGATCACAAAGATAACAGGGCCGGCAACCACGAGTGCATCGATGCGCCGACCCATGCGGGGAATGTTGAATTCGAGGAAAAGCTCACCCTGCAAATCAATTAGCAACCACTGAAGGATGCTAATCTCGTCAAGCCAAGCATCGCGCTGCGGAGGCTCGATAGCGTGCTCTGAGTTCTCAGTGAGTATTCCAAGCACAGAGTGGGGATCGGCCTGAGAAAACTTCGCGATAGGTGCCCTATAATATGAACGCGGAAGAATAGGTTCGGCAGTTAGTTTCATTTCTGGCAGGGTCCTCTATCTCTAGAACGGGTGTGCTGATCTTCGATTTCTCGTAACCGGATGATTCCTGCTATGATTTTTGGCAAGCGCGTTTCTTGAATCAATCACCACGTTTGGAGGTTATCGCAACCTTCATAACGTCATGAGCCCGCCCGTCCGACTGACCATTGAGGTGGCCTCGCAGAAGCTGGACTACGAATTTGAGTTCAGGCGGTATTTGGCAGGCCGGATTTCGTGTTTCCACGGTTGCGCCTCGCGGTTTTTGTGGATGGATGTTTCTGGCATGGGTGCCCGAAACACTTCAAGCTGCCTGCGAGTAACCACGATTTTTGGCAGAAGAAGTTCGAAGCCAATCGATTGCGCGACAGGCTGGTCAACCGTACGCTGCGGGCGAAGGGGTGGCGGGTCTTGCGGATATGGGAGCACGAGCTTGTCCGCAAGAACGAGAAACGGCTTCACCGCAGGATACGGTATGCCCTGGAAGCAGCAGCCCAGGCCACGAAATGATATAAAGGGTTTAGAATGGTGCCCCGTCTAGGACTCGAACCTAGAACCAACAGATTAAGAGTCTGCTGCTCTACCAATTGAGCTAACGAGGCACGCTCGGGGTGGGCGCGGGTTTTATTGCGCGCCGCAATTCTTACCCGTTACTGCGGGTCTTATTCCGGGTTGTTCAGGGATAATCCGCATAGCTCCACGACGCGCTCGATGGCCTGGCCCACGGCGCGGTTGGGGGTGCTGGCGCCTCCGGTGAAACCGACGCGGAGCGGCAGCGGGGGGAGCCAGTTTACGGCTTTGTCGATGCCCGTGGCGCCGGGGCGTTTGTGGCGCAGTTCGTTGGCGGAGACTATGTACGAGGCGTCCTCGATGTGGAAGGACGGGGCGTAGGTTTCGGCTATTTCCACCAGGTGGCCGGTGTTGGAGCTGTTGAAGCCGCCCACCACCAACACCAGGTCGAGGTTCATCTCGCCCATGGCAAGCATGGCGTCCTGCCGCTCCTGCGTGGCGGAGCAGATGGTGTCGAAGTTGCGGAAATGCGTTTCGAGTTGGTCGGCGCCGTAGCGCTCGGCCAGGGCGTCGCGTGCCATGGCGGCAATCTCCATGGATTCGCTGCTGAGCATGGTGGTCTGGTTGGCCACGCCGAGGCGTTGCAGGTCGCGTTCGGGGTCGAAATCGGGGGAGACGGCGTTGGCAAAGCGCTGCATGATGGTCTCGGCCGGGACTTTTCCGGTGATGAAATCGCAGAGGATTTGCGCCTCGTCTTTGTTGCGCACGACGATGTAGGTGCCGCCCGGATATTGGGTGACGCGCGAGCTGGTGCCGATGGTTTCTTCGTGGGAGTATTTGCCGTGGATGATGGCGGTGAACCCTTCCCGGGCGTATTTCTCGACGCGTTTCCAGACATGGATGACGGAGCCGCAGGTGGTGTCGACCAGGGTCACGCCGCGCGCTTTCAGTTGCTCGATCTCCTGCACGGACGCGCCGAAGGCGGGGAGAATGACAACGTCGTCGGGGGAGAGGTCGTTGACGGTGGTGGTGCCCTTGTATTGCCCGTTGAGGAACTGGACGCCCATGTCGCGCAGGCGGGCGTTCACGCCGGGGTTGTGGATGATTTCGGTGGTCAGAAAGATGCGGCGATCGGGGAACATGCGGCGGGTCTGGTAGGAGTAGTCGACCGCCTTGTCGACCCCATAGCAAAAGCCAAACTCGCGGGCGAGATAGATTTGCAGCGGGCCGAGGTCGAGGTGAAAGTCGCCGGCCTTGAGGCGCTCCACCACGGGGCAGAGGTAGTCGGACGCAATGCTGGTGGCGACGTCTTCTTTCATGCCGAAGCCGTGGCGGTAAATACCGGTTTTGGGATCGGCCGAACCGGAGAGGGTTTTGTCGTGAGTGGGTTGGGTCATGTTATGGGAAAAGTAATGTTGAGGTCAGAGGGTATTCGCGCAGAGGGACGGATCGTTGAGGGTGCATTCTGCCGGGGCGGGAAGCCTCATCGCATGGCGCAAAAAAAGCGCACAGGCCGCGACACCTGTGCGCACTGAACTTCCTGGAAGCTTAGAATCAGGGAACCGCGTTGTATTTGTTCTGCACGCGATCGATGGTGGGTTTGATGGTATATCGTTGTCCCGGAGGGCCACCGAATCGGACGATGTCGCCGACAGATACACTGCCGTTGGTGGAGTCATAATCGACACCACTGCGGCGAATGGCTACGCTATAATTGTCCTGCCCGCCACCGAACGCGTTGATGCGGTCGGGGCCAGCGCTTACTATATGGTAAGAGGCTCCGGAGCAGGCAGCATAGCCGCGTTGCTGGTTGGTTCCCAGGATTTTGCTGTCCAGGGAAAGTGAGCGTGCATCGACGTAGTCATAGGTATCATATTCGGGAATGGGTAGGAGAGTTGACGCATCCAAAGCGAATCGAACGGCTTGGTTGATAAATGGGTCACGGAAAACGGATGTTATGTATGAGATCGGTGTTGTTACCCAAAGATACCGTGAACTGACACCGGGGGTGCCAGCGAAGAAGCAGCTTGGTCCGTTGATGGCTCCGCTTCCACTGAGTACTAATGGCGAATTTTTCGCCACCAGAGGAGGGTACACGTTGTTGTCCACGGCGTAGGATTCGATGGCCGTTGTGAGACTTCGCATGTCTGCCTTAGCGCGCGAGACTTTCGAGCGCGTTTGCGCCTCGAGGAAGTTGGGTACTGCAATTGCCGCGAGGATCGCGATGATTGCCACCACGATTAGTAGTTCGATGAGAGTAAATGCCCGACGCATGATTCGTTTTCCCCTTTCACATGTGGGCCTTGGCAAAGCGCCCGTTGATTTAATCTGTGAGCAGATCAAGGGGGAAAAGCAAGCGATTTTCCATTCGGGGGTGGTGGGTCTGCATTTTGCGAAGACCCGAAGGCAACCGAACGCAAATGGTGCACTTCAACGGCGTACGATCAGGTCTGTCCGCAAAATATCCGCCTACTTGCCTCCGCACTCCCAAATTGCCCGCCTTGGACCTTTGGAGTGCGCAAGCCGCGCTTGCGCCTTCGCGCCCCCGGTTCGCCGTCGCGCTTCAACTCTGGCGCAGGGTAATGGAACGCACAAGGAACGAGCTTAAGACTGACGACGAAAAAGCGCGGGACCCTATCGCTCGGTTAGAGCGATGAAGTCCCGCGCGTGGAAAACGTGTGGGGGGGCTAAAGCTTTGTGAAGCTTACTTAACGGCTTTCTTCAGTTCTTCCGTCATGTTGGTCTTTTCCCAGGTGAAACCTTCGCCGGTGCGGCCGAAGTGACCGTAGGCGGCGGTGGGGAGGTAGACGGGGCGGCGCAGTTGGAGCGTTTCGATGATGGCGCTGGGGCGCAGGTCGAAGACTTTCTCGACGGCTTTCGTCAGGGCCTCGTCGTCGAACTTGCCCGTGCCTTCGGTGTTAACATTGACGGAGACCGGACGCGCGACGCCGATGGCGTAGGCCACCTGCACTTCGCAGCGCTCGGCGAGACCTGCTGCCACGATGTTCTTCGCAACCCAGCGGGCCGCGTAGGCTGCGGAGCGATCCACCTTGCTGGGGTCCTTGCCGCTGAAGGCGCCACCGCCGTGGCGACCCATGCCGCCGTAGGTGTCCACGATGATTTTGCGGCCGGTGAGGCCGGTGTCACCATGGGGGCCGCCGACGACGAAGCGACCGGTGGGGTTCACGTGAACGATGATGTCTTTGAGATCGCCCCATTTGGAATCCACCACCTGCGGGATGACCTGCGAGATCATGTCTTCCTTAATCTGGCGGACGTCGACATCCTCCGAGTGCTGCGTGGAGATGACGATGGTGTTGATGCGCGTGGGCTTGCCGTCTACGTACTCAACGGTGACCTGGCTCTTGGAGTCGGGCCGGAGATAGGGGAGCGGGTTGTTGGAGCTTTTGCGAATCTCGGCGAGTTTCAGCAGAAGCTGATGGCTCATCATGATGGGCAGGGGCATCAGCTCGGGCGTCTCGTTGCAAGCATAGCCGAACATCATGCCCTGGTCGCCGGCGCCCTGGTCCTTCGAGTCGGTCTGATCGACGCCCATGGCGATGTCCGCAGACTGGCGGTCGAGGGCTACCAGGACGGCGCAGGTCTTTCCGTTGATGCCCATGTCGTCGGAGGTGTAGCCGATGTCGAGGATCGTCTTGCGGGCGATGTCGGGGTAGTTGATGACGGCTTCCGTGGTGATTTCGCCGGCTACGACGAGCAGGCCGGTGGTGGCGAGGCATTCGCAGGCCACGCGGCTTTTGGGGTCCTGCTCCAGCAGGGCGTCGAGGATTGCGTCGGAAACCTGATCGCAGACTTTATCGGGGTGGCCTTCAGAAACGCTCTCGGAAGTGAACAGCAGGCGACGTGCCATGGGCGGTGGTGCTCCTTAATAGATGATGTTCGTGGGGTGATGCTTGGGGTTGCAATCTGGCAGAGTGCCGCGGTTGGCAATTCATCTTTGGCCGCTTGCCAGACTTGTCATAAATCTTTGGATAAAAACTGTTCAGTCTGTTGCGCTGCCGCGCATTTCGGGTGCCTTGCCAGGGCGCAGCAAACCTTTGAGGGTGATCAATCCGAATTTGATATATTGAGCCAGCTCGCGGGGCGAACGCGCGGCGCGCAGGGTGCGCCAGATGTAGCGCGGCTGCAGGTAAATGCGGCGCAAGGAGACGCGTCGCCAGTCGGCCAGCTCTGCCTGGGTCATGTACATGCCCGGCATGGCGGGTTGCGAGTAGGCCTCGACGGGTACCTCGCCCGGACGAATGAGCCCCTTCTCGATGGCGATCTGGTGGAGTTTCGTGCCGGGAAACGGATAGGTGTAGAAGACCTCAATGAAGTCGGGCTTTATCTCACGGGCAAAGCGGATGTTATCTTCGATGGTCTCGGACGTATCCCACGGCAGACCCATGAGCAGATAAATGCTGCTGCGGATTCCGGACTCGCGGGTGAGGCGCACGGCTTCCCGGGCCTGATCGGTGGTGGCTTTTTTCTCGATGCGTTCGAGCATCTGCTCGTTGCCGCTCTCCACGCCGTAGGCGATGACCCAGCATCCGGCGCGCTTCATCCAGTCGAGCATCTCGGCGTTGATGCAGTCGACGCGCGAGTTGCTGCACCATTCGATGTCGAGATTGCGGTCGATGATTTTTTTACAGAGGTCGATGACCCACGCCTTGTTCTGCGTGAAGAGATCGCTGCGGAACAGGAAATTGCGGATGCCGTGGCGGTTGACGCATTCCTCGATTTCCGCCACCACGTTGTCGGTGGTGCGATACCGGTTCTTTTTGCCGCTCACCACGGGGGCCAGGCAGTAGATGCACGAGTGGGGGCAGCCACGGTTGGTCACGATGGTGGTCTGGGGTTCCATCGTGTCGGGTCGATAATAGAGTTCGTTGCGGATCAGATGGCGGGCCGGGAAGGGGAGCGCGTCGAGGTTCTGCTCGAAGGGGCGCTCGGGGTTGCGGATGACGTCGCCCTCGGGGGTGCGGTAGGTGATGCCCGCGATTTCAGCGAGCGGTTTACCAATGCCGATTTCCGCCGTGGTGTGTTCGTACTCACCGCGGATCACGCAATCGAGCATGGGATACAGATCCATGGCCTCGCGGTCGAGGACGATGAAATGCGCCCCCTTGGCCACGGTGATGATGGAGGGATCGATCTTCTTGGCGAGTTGCGCGGCGATCACGTCGCGGTCCAACGACGGCGTGGTGATGGAGATCATCAGGGCGTGGGGGCGGAACTCGCGGATCTGGGCTTCCAGTTCATCCCAGCCGATCCGTTCTGCGGGATAATCGGTCAGCAGACATTCGCAGCCCATCTGTTCCGTCATCGCGGCGCTGAACATCAGGTCGATGGGTGGGCGCAGCGCGATGGTCTTCATATCTTCGATGGGCGTTTGGCAACGGTCCTCTCGGATATAAAGCCCGGTGGGGGGGACGATGAAAAGTGCGCGGCGTTTTTCAGACATCAGGGTCGCAAGCATCTCGTGGGCTGCAGAATGAGTGGTAAAGGTTTAAATCGTACGGGGAGAGAATGAAGGAGCAATAACCGCCAACTAATGAAGCAACGAATTGCTGCCGCAAAGCGTCAGGAATTCGCTGCGCGTTCGAGTGCTCGTGCGGAAGTCGCCGAGCATGCAACTGGTTACTGTCACAGAATCCTGCTTCTCCACGCCGCGCATCATCATGCACATGTGGTACGCTTTGATAACCACTGCCACACCACGGGGCGCGAGTGCGTCATTCAGGCAATACGCGATGTCCGTTGTCAGGCGCTCCTGCACCTGAAGGCGGCGCGCAAACATGTCCACAATGCGGGGTATTTTGCTCAGACCCACTACTTTGCCATTGGGAATATAACCTATGTTGGCGATACCGTAGAAAGGCAGCATGTGATGCTCGCACAGGCTGAAGAGTTTGATGTTTTTGATGGAAACAATTTCGTCGTATTCCTCGGTGAAAATTGCACCATTTAGAGTTTCCTCAACTGATTGGTTATAGCCGGAAGTGAGGAACTGGTAAGACTTGGCAACGCGAAGAGGGGTTCGCAAAAGTCCCTCGCGATCCGGGTCTTCGCCGATCCCAAGAAGTATGGTTTTAACGGCTTCCTGCATCGATTCCATGGCGGGATCAGAATCGTCTGTTTCAGCTATGGTCGGTGGCGGCGAAATGAGTTTCGCCTCTTTGGCTTTAGGTGTCATTGATGGTTTACTCGTTTCTTGTTACTGATTCGGCGTGGCGCTTTCCCGCAGGAGTTTCGTCCGAATATCGTTTAGGTTGGCGTCAGGGCCAAAGTACGTTACCAGATTATTGGTGCGCTCCCCCACGGAAATGCTGAAAAGCTGTCCGACCTCTCTATGAGGTTCAAGCAGATCCCAAAATGCTTTTGCGAGGTTCTCCGTGGTGGGGATAACGCCTTTGAGGAAATCCACATCGGTGTTCAAATTTGTGTGATCGACGCGGTCGAAGATTTCCGAATCGAGAAGTTTTTGCAGTTCGTAAAAGTTCGCAACCATCCCGGTGCGTGAATCGATATCGCCCATGAAAGCCACTTCAACATCGTAATCATGTCCGTGGCCGTTGGGACTGGCGCACTTGCCATATAGTCGAAAGTTTTCTTCCTCGGTCATTTCGTTGGAATACAGCCTGAGGGCGGCGCTGAAGCGGGTGCGCACTTTGATGAGAAACAAACTTGGAAATCTCCGTTCGAAGAAGTCGCAACAGGATGGAGCAATGTCGCTTGCCCTGTTATACCGCACCGAATCCGGTTTGATTTGAGATCGGGATGAATCATAATTCTTCGGGGCAAAATGAAAGGCCCGACGCCGGAGAGAGGGGGCGTCGGGCCTGAAAGTTGGCTAACCGAAATTTTGTGTTGGGGCTTGGAGAGGTCTGCCATCTTAATAAAGCGGTTATCGGTCTCGTTGTTGGTGGGCGGGCGTGTTGACTTGAGTTCGATTCCGAAACCGAAATCCGGTTGTGGTGTTACTTTTTCCAAACTCTAACGATGGGAGTATCCAAAGGAAAAGCTGGGTGCAGGGGCATAATACGGAGTAGCGTAGCCGCGCCCGTAGTAGCCGCCGTAATAGGTTGGTGCGCAATAGTTCGGCCTGTAGACTGGGCGCGAATAGTAAGAGGGACCGTAGTACGAGGGGCCATAATATGCGGGAGCTCCGTAGTAACCGGGGCCGGTATTTATGCCAACACTCCAGCTGCTGCGGGCGTCTGCGTTTGATGCGCCGACCGTCATAATCGCCGCCAGGGCGGTGGAAGCTAAAATCAAGGACAACTTGTTCATAGTGTAGATCCTCCTGTTATCGTGGCCGGGCAACCTTGGGGTAAAGATTGCGCTCAGAGCCATATGCAATAGTGTATAAGCGAAACCAGTGCCCGGAGGGGGTGGAGGTGTAATAAGGAGATTCGTTTCGTGAAGCGCTGATCCAATATTACTTACGAAGTCCGGGTGGCTTTGAAGGAATTATACAAAGATCACACAGTGACCGTTTGCCGGACAGTCTGCCTGTACGGGGATCAACCATGGTACGGATTCCGTGGGGTCAGATGATGGGCGGTGCCATTCCGCCTTCAGGCAAACCCACGGGCGCCACTGGTGTTTGATCTGGTGTTACGGCGGGTGTTGGCGCAAGTGGGGCTATTGCGGTAAGAGGCGCCGAAGTCACCGGAGCATAGGGCGCACCGCGTTCGGTCAGGTTGGGAAGATTGCGCGGCGGCGCAAACGGATTAATAGGGCCCCGGGGCAAATCGCTCAAAAAATTTACGGGCGTGGGGGTGGGCGTAACCACTGGTGCCGGGGTGGGCGTGACGACGACGGGTCGCGTGATTTCCCTGATTTCCGAACGGGGATAGGTGAAAATACCGTATTGGGTTTTTATGCGAATGGTTTCGGTGGTTTCACTTACGATGGTCCCCTCCACGAGGGTGCCGTCGATGTGCTTCAGCGCATCGCCCCAAGCGGTCGGCACCAGTGTGCAAAGAATGATTGCAGTATGGGCGATATATTGGGAGAGTGGTAATTGGCGTAAAAACTTGACGTAGGCAGGCGTTGAGATTTTCATGGTCCGATCGCTTGATAAAATGAGTGTTGCGAGGCGTTGCGATTCCGGTTTCAGAGGTTTGTCCACAAGGACAAATCTGTTGTGTACAAACTGCTGAAACCAATCCGCATGCCTCACCAAACCAGTACAACGTACAGGTGGACGTTTAAAAGTGAATTATAATTTTACGGATGAGGAATCAACCTTCAACGCATCTCTGGATGCAGCCGATCTGTTGATGCAGATGGGTTTCACCGAAAGTTCGCTGTACCACGAAGGCAACAGCATCCGCCTGTTCTGCCCCTTGCACAAGGATCAGGTTCGTCGCTCGCTGATTATTTATACCGATAAAAACACCTATCGGTGCCAGTATATGAATTGTCCGGGGCACAAGGGTGGAAACCTGCTCGATTTTTACGCAGCCTATACGGGTTGCGAAGTGGGCGAGGTTGTGGGGCGCATCAAGTCTCAGGGGGAGGGTGACACCGACCTCGTGGAGCGGGCCGACAAGCTCATCCAGGAGGGCTCGCTGGTGGAGGCCGTGCCGCTGCTGACCAAGGCGGTGCAACTTGATTCCTCCAACGTTATTTCGCGATGCCGCCTTGCGGCATTGTATCTCGAATTGGGCGACCGCGACCGGGGTTACCGCGAATATCTAACGGCGGCAGAGCATTTTGGTGTGCGGGGCGAGTTGGACAAAACCCTGCACATTTACAATATCCTGCTGATCATTTCGCCCGACGACGTGAAAGTGCGCAAGCAGTTGAGCTACCTTTTTTCGCGTCTCAAGCGCGAGGATGAAGCCGTGGCGCAACTGAAGTGGGTCGTGGATCGCCACGTGCGCAAGGGCGAGATGAAGGACGCCGGGCAGATCTGTCGCAAGATGATCGAGCTGTGCCCGGAGTATCCCGACAGCCACCGAATCCTCGGTGAGATTCTGCTGCGGCAGGGCAACCAGTTCGATGCGGTTGAAGAGTTGCGGACCGCCACCGCGCATTATGTGCGCGAGAACAACCTGAAGAAAGCGAAAGAAACCATCGAGTTGGGTCTTCGCTATACGCCGGGCAATCCCGCCATGCGGGAAATGGCGTCAAAGATAGACCACGCCTTGAAACTAAAGAAGGCCGCGGGAGACACCAAGGGCGAGCGCGAGCAGGCTTTTGAGGCTTGGCTGAGTGATCTGAAGACTTCCATCGGCGTAAAAGATGGAGAAACCGCCGAACCGACGGTGGGTGGGGTTGCGCAGGTTGAACCAGTTCCCAAAACTGCCACTGAGAGCGGAAAAGCCACCACCGGTTCGCGTGCGGCTTCAAAAACGAAGAGTGCGGGAAGGGCCAGCACCGCTACGGCTGCCCGTGCTGCCGCTTCCGACAGACCCGCCACCCTTTCTCACGCCAAGCGTTTGTATGGTACGGGGCAGTTGCCCAAGATGTCTCAGGATGATCCCCGTATTCAGTTGTTCAAGATGAACCTTGAGGGACGCTCGGACGAACAAATCGAGTCGCTCTATCAGCACCTGGTGACGATGTTCAACGAATCGCAGGAAGGTGTTGAGGAAGGTCTGTTGAGTGAATTCGAGGGCAAGGTTGTCCGTGAATTCTACGCTGCCTTCTGTCTGGCCATGGACACCATGCGCCGCACTGCCGCTGCGGGCTGATTCTCTTAAAAACCCTCAACCTTTCTTTTTTGGAGCGAAGGGCGAATCCTCTGCTTTTTTGCGGAAACGCAAACGGATGGGCACGCCCTCGAAACCGTATGCTTCCCTGAGCTGATTGGTCAGGTAGCGCTGATAGCTGAAGTGGACAAGCTTCGGGTCGTTCACGAAAAGCACAAAGCTGGGGGGCTTGATCCCGGTTTGGGTAACGTATTTTATCTTGGCCTGCCGGCCGCTGTGTACCGGCGGGGAGAGGTGCGTGGTTGCCCGCTTTAGCCATTGGTTGAGTTCACTCGTGTCGATCTGCTTTTCGTATTCTACAAAGACCCGGTTCACAATTTCGAACAGCTTTTCTACGCGCTGACCGCTGAGGGCTGAAATCTGAATGATGGGGGCGTGACGCATGAAACCAAGTTCATCGCGCAGTTCGCGCACCATGGTTCCCGCAGTGGAATTGTCTTTCTCCACGGCGTCCCATTTGTTTACGGCAAGGATCACCCCGCAACCGGCGTCCACTGCGTAGCCGGCTATGTGCGCATCCTGATCTGTAAGGCCGTCGATGGCGTCGATGATGACGATGGCGATGTCGCAACGCTCAAGGCTCATGACCGCAGAAACGGCGCTGAGTTTTTCGGCGCCTTTCTGAATCTTGCCACGGCGTCGAATGCCCGCTGTGTCGATCAGCGTGTAGGTCTGTCCGCCGCGCTCGAAGGTCGTATCGATGGAATCGCGGGTGGTGCCGGGGATGGCACTCGCTATGGCCCGCTCGAAACCGAGAATCTTGTTTACCAGGGTCGACTTGCCGACATTTGGCCTGCCCACCACCGCGATGCGGATGCCCTCTTCGGGCATGGCATCGGCGCGGTCATCGGGCAATGAATCGATCAGCGCATCGAGCAGGTCGGTGGTTCCGCTGCCATGCAGGGCGCTCACGCCAAACACGCGGTCGGCGCCGTAGCGGGCAAACTCGATGGCCGCAAGGTCACGGCGATCGCGGTTGTCGCACTTGTTCACCGCCGTGAAGACCGGCTTGCGGGTTCGACGCAGAATCTGCATGACGTCGTCGTCGGTTGGATTCATCGGTTCGTCGAGGTCCGTCAGAAAGATGATGGCGTCGGCTTCTTCCACGGCCATCAGCGTTTGTTCCCGCATCTGGCGGAGAAGGGGCTGCTCAGGGTCCATCTCATAGCCGCCGGTGTCGATCAGCAGGAACGACTGACCCTCCCATTCTGCAATGTGATAATTGCGGTCGCGGGTAATGCCGGGCGTATCGAGTACCACAGCTTTGCGGTGACCGGTGATACGGTTGAACAGCGTCGACTTGCCCACGTTCGGACGTCCGACGATAGCCACGATGGGGAGGTGGCGGTTAATGAGTGTCTTTTCCAAAATTATTCTTTCCGGAAGGTGAGTCGTGCGCCTTCGTCTTTATCCGCAACTACAGTGTCGCCTTCGAGGAAGTCGCCCTCCAGCAAATGCAGGCTGAGGGGGTCTAAGATTTCCGATTGAATGGCTCGCTTCAAAGGGCGTGCCCCGTAAGCCGGGTCATACCCCTCTGATGCGATGAACTGCCGTGCCGACGGTGTAAGCACAAGACCGATTTTTCGCTCAGCCAGGCGATCGAGCACCCGGCGCATTTGAATGTCGATAATCGAAGCGATGTTTTCGCGGGATAGAGGGTGGAATACGATGACTTCATCCACACGGTTGAGGAACTCTGGCCGGAAATGATTGCGCAATTCTTCGCGCACAGCTTTCGACATCTTTTCCTGATCCTTTCCGGCCATGGCCTCGATCATCGATGAGGCAATGTTGGACGTCATGATGAGGACCGTGTTGCGGAAGTTGACCAGGCGTCCCTGTCCATCTGTCAGTCGCCCGTCTTCCAGCAACTGAAGCAGGACGTTGAAAACATCGGGGTGGGCCTTCTCGATTTCATCGAGGAGAACCACCGAGTAGGGTTTGCGGCGCACGGCCTCCGTCAGTTGGCCGCCCTGCTCGAAACCTATGTATCCGGGGGGCGCGCCGATCATGCGGGCAACGCTGTGCTTCTCCATGTATTCGCTCATGTCCACCCGCACGAGGTTGTTCTCGTCGTCGAAGAGGAACTCAGCGAGGGCACGGGCCAGCTCGGTTTTACCGACACCGGTAGGGCCGAGAAAAATGAACGATCCGATGGGGCGGTTGGGGTCGGCAAGGCCCGACCGCGATCGCCGTACCGCGTTGCTCACGGCGCGCAGGGCATCGGTTTGACCCACCACGCGCTCCGCCAGCCGCTCGTCCATGCGCACAAGTTTCTCCGCTTCGCCTTCCACCAGCTTGCTGACGGGGATGTGGGTCCAGCGTGACACGATGCCGGCGATGTCTTCCTCGGTGACCTCGTTGCGGGCCAGGCCCGACGCCTCATCTCCCGCCGCCTGAGCCTCGGCAAGCTTGTTCTGCAATTCGGGCAATTGCCCGTGCTGGAGTTCTGCGAGGTGGTTCCAGTCCGCCCGCTGGCTCGCCCCTTCAATTTCATGGTTGGTGGCGTCGATCTGTTTTTTCAGTTCAGCAATGCGATCACCCACCTGCTTCTCGGCCTGCCACTCCGCTTCCATCTGGCGCTCGCGCGCTTCCAGATCGGCCAGTTCTTCTTCCAGTTTCTCCAGCCGATCCTTGCTTGCCGGATCGGCTTCTTTGCGTAGCGCGGCGGCCTCCACCTGCAACTGAACCACACGGCGCTGGACTTCATCCAGTTCCTCGGGCCGCGAGGTAATCTCCATGTGCAGACGGGAGGCGGCCTCGTCCACCAGATCAATGGCCTTGTCCGGAAGGAAGCGGTCGGTGATGTAGCGGTGGGCGAGGGTTGCGGCTGCCACCAGCGCTGCGTCCTTGATCCGCACCTTGTGGTGTTGCTCATAGCGATCACGCAGTCCGCGAAGGATGGAGATGGTCACGTCCACGGTTGGTTCGTCGATCATGATGGGCTGAAAGCGGCGTTCGAGGGCAGCGTCCTTTTCGATGTACTTTCGATATTCGTCCACCGTGGTAGCGCCCACGGTGTGCAACTCACCTCGGGCGAGCAGAGGTTTCAACATGTTGGCTGCGTCCACTGCGCCCTCTGCGGCTCCGGCGCCGACGACCGTGTGCAATTCGTCGATGAAAAGAATAATGCGTCCCTGGGACTCGGTCACTTCTTTCAGGACGGCCTTCAGGCGTTCCTCAAATTCTCCACGAAACTTTGCTCCGGCAATGAGCGAGCCAATATCGAGAGCCACGACGCGCTTGTTTTTCAATCCCTCGGGTACGTCACCGCGCGTGATGCGCTGGGCCAGACCCTCCACGATGGCGGTTTTCCCCACGCCGGGATCGCCGATGAGGACGGGGTTGTTTTTGGTTTTACGCGATAACACCTGCATGATGCGACGAACTTCTTCGTCGCGACCAATGACCGGGTCCAGCTTGCCCTGCTGGGCGGCCTCGGTCAGGTCGCGGCCGTAGCGTTTCAGGGCCTGATATTTGTCCTCTGGCGATTGATCGGTCACACGCTGATTGCCCCGCACCTCGGTCAGGGCTTGAAGGATAGTTTCCTCCGAGGCACCAAGGGATACCAGAAGTCGCGCCGCTTCGGAGTCGCGCCGTTTGGCGATGCCCACCAGCAAATGCTCGGTGGAAGTGTAGTCGTCGCGGAGGCGATCGGCTTCTTTTTCAGCGTGGTCGATGGCCGAATGTAGCGCGCGACCGATGGACGGCATCTGCTGCATTCCGCCGACGCGCGGCATGCGTCCGATGATTTCGGCCAGGCGTTGCTGCAAGGTTTTGACGGTGATCCCCAGGGCTTGAAGTAAGGGGGGAACGATTCCCTCCTCCTGCGAAGCGAGGGCGAGAAGAAGGTGCTCGGGAGCGATTTCCATCTGACCGTTTTCGCTGGCGTAGGTCTGAGCCTGCTGGAGTGCCTCGGTGGCTTTATGGGTGAATTTGTCGGCTCGCATGGTTTGAAAGTTCCTCTCCTACAGGGCATGATGGCAGGGTTGTTTATATCCGCTCAAATCGCGCAACCCATGTTATTACATACATCATCCTTAGCAAGGACAATGCCTGTTAGTAAAAGGATTCCTCCCATCCTTCCCATCCCTCCCATTCTTCCCAGAGGAGGAGATGTAACGAACCGACAGGAGAGGCCGATGCCACTTTAACGTCTGTTGTTGCCTCGCAGCATGGAGCCGATTTCATCGGTGACCGGTACAGCCCCCGGCCCGGATGGTGTTTCGGTTGTTCTTGCGGGTGAGCGCAGGCGGAGAGCCGGTGTGGATCGGGGAGGAGGCGCGGTTTGGGGAGGCTCTCGTCTGCTGTTAATTTCCTCTGTTCTCCGCTGTTCAACGGCCGGAGAATACGCCGAACTGGGTACTTCCACCGCCAGGGGTTTCGTGGGTTTTGGAGTTTCTGATGCAGCAGCGGCTTCGGTTTTCACGGGCACAGCAGGCGTGGCAGTGGGTTGGGGAGTTGCGTCGGGGTCTGGCACCCGGGCGAGGGTTGGATCGGGCTCCTTGATCGGTGGCTCAAAATTATCTGATGGGGCTGCGCCATCCAGCTTCGCGGCTTCGGTGGCTCCTGACAGGGATTGAAACATCCCTGTGGCAGGTAGGCTCGTTACCGAATCGCGGAAGGCTGTGGTGATGTCTCCCACCGTGGAAATGGTGCTGGCCAGTTCAGACTGGGTGGGCGTGCGTCCGGCCCGCCAGATGTCCAGTTCCCTTTGCTGGCGTTGTGAGCGCTGAAAGTAATAATACATCAGGCTACAACTGATCAGTAAGAGAAGAAAAAGGAACATGGTGAAAAGCGCATTGCCCCGGCGGGGGGCGGAGAAAGAAAAGCGACGATGATTGTTGGCGCGCAAAGACATGATTCAATCCTTCTGCGGTCTGCTATGTCCTCCGGGTGCGGAGGACGTCAACGGGTAAACTGGGCACCGCATGCATTGCGGCTCCTGTCGGGGTTGGATTGCAACAGGGGAATTCTTAAAAAGCACCTTTGCCGAAAACGACAGCGGGGATGGTCTTGATGAGAATGACAAGATCGAAGAAAAACGACTGGTTTTTGATGTAATAAAAATCATACTCCAGGTTGAGGGCGAGGGGAAGATTTTTCCGCCCGACGATCTGCCAGAGACCGGTCACTCCGGGTTTAACATCCAGACGACAGCGTTGCCAGTGTTCGTAATCGTCGACGACAAATTGCATCTCGGGCCGCGGACCGACCATGCTCATATCGCCCCGGAGGACGTTGATCAGTTGGGGGAATTCATCGAAACTGAAACGGCGAAGAATGTGTCCGGCGCGGGTTACGCGATTGTCTTCGGGGTCCAGGGGAGCCGTTGAATAGGGGTCCGCCTCCGTGCGCATGGTGCGGAATTTATACATGGTGAAAGGCTTGCCCCTCTTGCCAACCCGCACATGACGAAAGAGAGCGGGACCGGGGGAGTCGAGTCGGACCCACAACGCGATGAGAAGCATGGGAATGGAAAACAAAATGAGAAGGATGGAGGCGACAATGATGTCGAGCATGCGCTTCATCACCTGTTGCTCAAAAGGCAGCTCTGTGTTTCGCATGTGAATTACAGGCACTTCGTCAATGACGTCGATTTGCACCTGCGACGTGATGACTTCGAGAATGTTGGATACTAATTTAAAGGGAACGCCAAGGTCTTCGCAGCTCGCAATGAGGTTCATCATGTCGTTTTGAGGCATGCGCGGCACGGCGAAAAATACCATGTCGGGCCGGTCGGTGCGCATGATGCGTTGGAGCTTTGAAACGGGTCCCAGTACCGGAAAACCTTTGAGTTGAGTCAGGTGGCGGCGCGGATGGGGATCGATGAAGCCGAGGAATTGATAGCCACCTTCGGGGTGATTTACGATGCGATCCACCACCCTCTGGGCCGTGCGGCCAACACCGATGATCATGACCCGCGTGATGCCGATACCCCGCTTAAGCTGCGATTGTTTCCAGACGCGTAGCGTAGAGCGCGAGGCATAAAGCCAGACCAGAAATCCGGCGGCGGAGGAGAGCAGGATGGATCGGCCAATGTCCCACTGTTTGAAAAGGTAGGCCAGAGAAAGGGACGCGACCAGAGCTGCGATGAAAGTCTTTAAGATTCGCGAGACCTGGTTGAGGCCTGTAATTTTGTCATGGTGATCGTATAACCCGTAGTACCAGCAGGAGGCGACCCAAACGGCAATGTAGACCGGCAGACCGATGACATAGTTGTGAAGGGGATTGATGGGGCTGGCCATGGCACCCAGATTCCCGACGAAATCGCGCAGAGAATATGCACCAAACCAAACGGCGATGAACGCAGTCATGTCTGCCAATAGAAGCAGTATGGTGAGATATCGACTCTTGAGAAACCCGTTCATGTTGCCTGTACTATTTCTTTCGATACGTTTTAACTCGCATTTCAAAAGCATCGTTGTGCTTGGCTTGATGGTCAAGAGACAGGTTCACGCGTAAGAAAATCGCTCTTCGCAGGATGAGTGAGGCGCGCAGAGGTGAAATAGCTGATATGATGAAATCCAATTTGCGGTGGCCGGCGCGGGTAGGCGCGGCAGTGTTTTTCTTTTTTTGCTGCACGATAAATGGTTTTGCTCAGGGTGTTCTTCCTCCGATTGGCGACGCCGCCAGCGTAGGAGCCATAACCGACGCATTGCCACCGCCAGCCCCCCTTGGGGGAGCACCTGGTGCGACCGCACCTTCTGTGGCCCTTCGTGCTGATTTTGTGCGGGGCGTCGTGGTGGAGGCTCGCGGGCCTGCCCTGCGTTCCCCCGAAGCGATTAAGAAACTGGTGGCGGACTGTCGCAGTCGGGGCATCGACACGATTGTTGCCCAGGTCCGATCCCACGGGGATGCCCTTTACAAAAGCGGCCATGTTCCCATGGACTCGGCACTTGCGGCAGGCTTCGATCCGCTGGCCACATTATTGCAGGAAGCGCGACAGGGGGGGCAGCCCGTGCGGGTGATGGCCATGATGACCATGCTGCGCGTTTGGAGCGATAAGCTGGGCGAGGCACCCTTCAATCATGTGGTGCGCAAACACCCCGAATGGCTCACGCAGTTTCCCGAGGGTGGGAAACAGATGGCAGGCGAGGCGGCGGAGTCGTGGCTCGATCCCGGAGTGACGCCGGTGCAGGATTACCTCGCGCTCGTCGTAACGGACCTCGTGGCGAACTATGCCGTGGATGGCGTGGTGCTGGATCGAATGCGGTATCCGGACACGGACCTCCGGTCGGGGTATAACCCTATCGCGGTGGAGCTTTTCAACCGCTCGCGGCAAAGCAGCGAAATTCCCGCACCTCAGGAAGCAGTGTGGGTGAACTGGCGTCGCTCGCAGTTGACGGAGGTCATGCGTAAAATCTCCACTTCCGCCCATGCGGCGCGGGCGGGCGTAACGATCGCGGTGGGAAGTGTGACGTATGGTCAGCCCCCGGCCAACATGGAGCAGTGGAAAAATGAGAGCGTGCCTTACACCCGGGTGCTTAGCGACTGGGCCGGATGGTGCGAAGCCGGTCTGGTGGATGCGAACCTGCTGTTGGATTACAAACCCGCCGACAGCAAAGGGGAGGAGTTCGCCGGATGGTGGAACTTCGCCCTTCAAAACAAAGGAAAAGCAAAGCTGTGGCTGGGCGTGGGCGGCTGGCTCAATGCGTCGCGCGATACCGCCGCAGCTTTAGCCGCCGGAGCATTGCAGCCGGCCACGGATGGAGTGGTGCTTTATAATTATGCCAATGCTGCCCGAGCAGACGAACCAGACGGTATGGCATGGACGGTGATCGCCAAAGGTTTTAATGCTCAAACGGTGGCTGCGGTGAGTTCTGCGGCCGGATCTACCGGATTGAACGAGATCAACGCTGCTACGCTTCCAGCCACGCTGACCTCGATCTCGACAGCCTTGCTGCATGGAGCACTCACGACGGGCACCAACCCGGCGCCGGTTGCAGCTACGCCCGCGTTTATGGCGCCGGCATCGCCAACAACTCCTCCAATCATTTCAGGCTCCGCGGCTACTCCTCCTGCGGCTCTGCCACCCGTACGGTTTCAAACACCGGTATTTTCTCCACAGCCGACGGTTGCTGATCCTGTTAACAATGCGCCAGTTCCTTCATTGTCCGATTTGGGGCGTCAGCAGGGAGGCGCGCCGTTGCCGGGTCAGGCCCCCGCAGCGCTACCTCCAGGAACAGAGATGCCTTTGCAACCATTGCAGCCGCAACCAGGTGAGCCTGTGGATCCCGCTCTCGACAGCGCCCTTCAGCCTGCGAATCCGGAGCAAAGGCGCTACATCACCCCGGCCTATCTTCTGCCATCGCCAACGCCGGTTGGCACACCCCGGCCGAAAGGTGAATCGAACTGGGGGGGAAATCCAATGCCGGGAGCCAATCCGACTTTGAAACCGTTTGTCGCTCCAAACGTTTTGGACGTGAAACCTCAGCAGGGTGAAATTCAAGACCCTGCTGCTCAGCCACAGAACCCGGGCCCCATGGGCAATGAATACCTGCCTGAAATGAGCATGGATGGTGGTCCCGCCCCTGCGCGGATGGCCACACCTTCGGGAATTGGTTCTGCCCCAGAGCAATCGCAATTACCCGGATATGACATGATTCGCCTGAAAAACGGAAAGTCGTTTCAGGGACTGATTATGCAGGAAGGCAAGCAGGTTCAAATCAAGCTGCCCACCGGGGGCATCATTACGTTGCCGTCGGCCCGGGTGGAGGAGATTCAGAAAGGCCCTCCGGCTGAGGGCGGGATGCCCCGCTAAGAACCTGAGGCACAAGCAGTGTGGCGGCCAGAAGGTTGGTCGCCAAACCGGGGTGGCAGAACAAATCCCAATCGCCGTAGGATCGGTGGGGATGCCACACGAACGCCCAGGTCCATCCGCACACGGCGGCTGTGATCAGAAATTTCTGAAAGTCATCGCTCTGGCGTAGTCGGTTGCCATGGAGCAGAAGGACAACCAGTCCCGCCGGCGCCGAGATGAGGATGAAGATTAGAAAGTGCTGCCAGTGAGCAAGGGAACCCAGGGTGAAGAGATGGAAACTGCCCATCTGGCTGTGGGTTCGCACATACTCGAGTTGCGCCTGGGTTAAAGGTGTGACGAGTTCCGGGAGCCAGTTGGTTAATTCCATGGGCAAAGGGCGCACTTGTTGCCAATGGAGCAGATATGTTGCGAGAAGTAAGATGTGGGGAAGCAGTATGGCCAGGGTTGCAACGGAGCCTTGCACGAGGAATTTCTTCGAGATTGGGCG
This sequence comes from candidate division BRC1 bacterium HGW-BRC1-1, assembly GCA_002842095.1. Lineage (GTDB taxonomy): Bacteria > Sumerlaeota > Sumerlaeia > Sumerlaeales > Sumerlaeaceae > HGW-BRC1-1. Next base: position 113,253 of record PHCB01000005.1, on the reverse strand, counting down.
GATGCGCCGGGGCCATCGGGGGGGCGGAAGCAGGAAATAAAACGCCGGAACGTAGACCAAAGCGACTCGATGCATGGTGGCGGCCACGATAAGGGCAGCCCATGCCCATGCCGGATTGGCCCCTACACGAGTTACCGCGAGGGCGGCGAGAAACAGGAATATGAGCGCCATCAGAAGCGGGGCGTACAACTCAATATGACCCGGAAACAGCCAGAAATAGATGCCGCCACAGGTGAGTCCAAAGGTTGCCAGTTTGTCCCATGGGCGTGAGGACAGGCGATCTGCAAAAGCAACAGCGCCAAGAACAAAGACACCTCCACAGATAGTTGAGAGATGCTCAAACCCTCTGGCAAGGAATGCAGCGGTAATTATCTCAGAATCCTTGAAGCCTTTCATGACCGCGAAAATGATTTGCAGCAGCCACACTGCCCCCGGTTCGCGTACATGATAGATGAGTCGGCTGGAGGTTAAAACCTTTCCATAATTGGAAAGATAAATTTCCGTGTCTCCGCCCATGAGTCGCAAGGGTGTGAGGGCATGGAAGAACGCCACTGATCCGAGGAAGAAAAAAATCGCTGCTCCGAGGATGGTGCGTTTGTCTGGCTTGGGGGGCGGCGTCATGGTGCGAAAGATTCAGGTTAATGCTCTCATGTGCCAAGAGAAAATGACGACGCCCACATCCTTCGCAATGAACCGTCTTCAGAGTCGCGGCAGGACATTTGACGGTTGATCCTCCCCGGGCAGAACATCAAAGGTTGTCGCCATGAATCATTATATCTGCGTCCATGGTCATTTTTACCAGCCTCCCCGCGAAAATCCCTGGTTGGAAAGCATCGAACTCCAACCCTCTGCCTACCCCTATCATGATTGGAACGAGCGCATTACGGCGGAATGTTATGAGACCAATGCCGAAAGTCGCATCCTCGATGATCGGGGTTACATCAGGTCCATCGTAAGCAATTATGCCCGTATGAGTTTCAACATCGGGCCCACGCTGCTGTCGTGGATGCGCGACCACGCGGCGGACACTTACAAGCGAATCATCTGGGCGGATTGCGAAAGTCGCGAGCGTTTCGGTGGCCATGGCAACGCTTTGGCGCAATGTTACAATCACATGATCATGCCGCTGGCTTCGGCCCGCGACAAGCGCACGCAAGTCATCTGGGGCATTCGCGATTTCGAATATACCTATGGTCGGTTCCCCGAGGGGATGTGGCTGCCGGAAACGGCGGTGGACACGGCCAGTCTGGAGGCCCTTGCAGAGCAGGGAATTCGCTTCACGTTGCTGGCACCACGTCAGGCGGGAAGGGTGCGTAAAATCCCCACGGGCCCGTGGAAAGACGTTCGTGGCGGGTTGGTGGATCCCGCCGTGCCGTATCTGTGCAAGCTGCCCAGTGGGCGCAGCATCGTTTTGTTTTTTTACGATGGACCAATTTCTCAGGCGGTTGCCTTCGAGGGCATTCTGGCTGATGGCGCGAAGTTTGCCAAGCGCCTGGAGTCGGGCTTCTCCCTCAATCGCACAGGCCCCCAACTCGTTCACATTGCCACGGATGGCGAAAGCTACGGACATCATCACCGCTTCGGCGACATGGCGTTGGCATCGGCCCTGGATAATATCGAGCATGGCAAGACCTCTGAGCTAACCAACTACGGGCAATTTCTCGATCTTTGCCCGCCTACCATGCAGGTGGAGATTCTCGAAGATTCTTCGTGGAGTTGTTTCCATGGGATCGAGCGCTGGCGCAATGACTGCGGTTGTGGCGGCAACGTGCCGGCCGGCTGGAGCCGCGCATGGCGCGGAGCATTGCGTGTGGCGTTGGATGGACTGCGGGATGCGGTTGCGCCTGAATATGAGAAAAAAACCTCGCAATACCTCAAAGACCCTTGGGCCGCCCGCAACAGTTACATCAATGTGGCACTCACCCATGAGCCGGCCGATTTCCAAAAATGGTTGGGAGAAAACCAGACCCACGATCTGACCGATGAAGAGTCAGTAACCGTTCGCCAGCTTATGGAAATGCAGCGTCAGGCGATGCTCATGTTCACCAGTTGCGGTTGGTTCTTCGATGAATTGTCGGGGTTGGAAGCCACCCAGATTCTGCGCTATGCTGCAAGGTGTATTCAACTGGGGGAGAATCTGCTGGGTATCCGGCTTGAGAGGGATTTCCTCAAGCACCTCGCGTTGGCGAACAGCAATTTTCCCGAGTATCGCGATGGGGCTGCAGTGTATGACAAGCTTGTGCGACCGGCCGTTGTGGACCTCCTCAAGGTTGGGGCCCACTATGCGGTGATGTCGCTCTTCCGAAGCACGCCGGAGGAAGCTCGCATTTATGCTTTCAACGTTACGCGGGAAGACCAGACCTTTTTGGAGAACGACGAAGGGGAACGATTCCTCGTGGGGCATGGCAGCATCCGATCACGAGTCACGGATGAATCTCTTCGTCTCGCTTACGGCGTCTTGTTTCGGGGCGACCAGAACCTGCTCGGTGGCGTTCGGGAGTTGTCGGGCCATGAAGATCAGGCGGGTTTTGCCTCTGAAACCAAACACTCCTTCGAAGAAAATCGATTGGATGATACGGCGAAGAAACTGCGGCAATATTTTTCAGGCAACACGTTCAGTCTCACGACGCTCTTCCGCGACGAGCAGAGTCAGATTGTTGACATCATTCTGAAGGAATACATCGGCGAGATCATGAATGGTTATCGCCAGATGTACGAGCGCTATTCGCCGTTGGTGGCTTCGCTGGCCGAACTTTCGTTCCCGGTGCCGGAGGTTTTGCACAAAACGATGGAATTCGTTTTCAACGCAAACCTGCGTCTGGCGTTTGAGACAGAGAACTTTGATATCGACGATGCGCGCCGACTCTTTGAGGAGGCGAAGAGCTACAAGTTGCAGCTCGATGCACCGGGCCTGACCTATCAGTTGACCCATCGCCTTGATGATCTGGGCAATAAAGTCGAGGCTGACCATCGCAACGTCGATCTGATTCGGCGGTTGGGGGAAGTGGTGGCGTTCGCTCGCGAACTGCCGCTGGTGGTAAACTTCAACCATCCCCAAAACATCGTCTATGCCATCAAGCAATGCTATTGGGAGTCGATGAAAACGTCGGCCCTGGAGGGAGACAATCACGCCGCAATGTGGATTACTGAGTTCCGGCGCGCTGCCGATAAACTCAAAGTTGCTGTGGCGGAGGAGTAGGGCGGAAGGAAAAGGTTGGCGTCCCCAAGGGGACTCGAACCCCTGTTACCGCCGTGAAAGGGCGGTGTCCTAGGCCACTAGACGATGGGGACGCTTTGTGGGTCCGGCAACGCGGACGTGTTGCCTCTACATCGCTCCGAAAAAAGCATTCGACACAGGCGGCAAGGTTCATCAAGTAGCGTGAAACTTTGGTGCTATCGGCGCTTGCGACCGCCCCTTTTCTGGAAGCCACCGGTGGATGGGCGCCGTTCATTGTGGCGGGTGGCAGCAGCGGTTTTGGCACGATGGAGGTCGCGTTTTTTATCCGGTCCGGCCTTGCCACTGGCTTTGGAAATCAGAGCGTAATCAAGCTCGAGACTCAGCATGTTTACGTTTTCAACCATCACCTTCACCTTGTCGCCCAGCTTGAAGGCGTTGCCCGATTGCCTGCCCATGAGGATTTGCCGCTCTTCGTCGAACTCGTAAAAATCGTCATCGAGTTTTCGCACGTGCACGAGCCCCTCCACGGGAGGGTCGTTGAGTTCCACGAAGAAACCCCAGTTGAGGACGGCGGTAATCATCCCGTCGAATTCCTCGCCGAGTTTGGTTCGCATGAACTCGAGTGATTTGATCTTTATCGCATCGTATTCGATGTTCTGAGCGCGACGTTCCCGCTCGCTGCAATGGCGGGTCCAGCCGGGCAGGCCCTGGCGTAGATGCTCCATTTGCAGCGGTGGCAGGGGCGGAGGAGTTGTCTTCGCTGGAGCGGCTTTACGGCCCTTTCGTTCATCTTTCGAATTGGGATCGACCGGCGGGATGTAACGCCCCTCCATGGGTGCTCCGGCGTGGATACAGTCGTGAAGAATGCGATGCACGAGCAGGTCCGGGTAGCGGCGGATGGGCGAAGTGAAGTGGGTATAACACGTGCTGCCCAACCCATAGTGCCCCAGATTTTCATCCGTGTATCGGGCCTGCATCATCGAACGCAAAACCAGACGGCGGGCTATGGCGCCCACATCGCTTTCCGAGGTTTTATCCAGCATCGTCTGGATTACCTCCTGATTGATGTCGTGGTGTGCGGGGAAGCGGAAGCCGAGATGGGCCAGCACCGGTTCGAGCCGGCGAAGCTTGGCCAGATCGGGTGGCTCATGGACCCGATAAACAGACGGCACGCGAAGGTTAAAGAGGTGCGTGGCGACAACCTCGTTCGCTATGAGCATGCACTCTTCCACCACGCGATGGCTTTCCAGACGGGAGCGTTTGACGATGGCGCTGACGGCTCCCTTGGGATCGAACTCGATGGCTGTCTCGGGGATGTCGAGGTCCAGCGCGCCGCGTCGCATGCGCATGTTCGTGAGAACGACGCGAAGTTCGTATAACATGTCCAATTGTGGACGAATCGCGCCCAAGACTTTCATCTGTTCGGGCGAAGCGGTGCCATCGATTATAGCCTGAACCTCTTCGTAAATGAGGCGGTGGCTGCTGCGGATGATGCTTTCGTGGATGGAGTAATCGTGCACCCGGCCCCGCTCGTCGATATCCATCAGGCAACTCATCGCCAGCCGGTCTTCGTTCGGTCGCAGCGAGCAGAGATCGTTGGAAAGGTGTTCGGGCAGCATCGGAACAACGCGGTCGATGGGATAAATGCTGGTGGCTCGGTCGAGGGCTTCTTCATCGAGGGCGCTGCCCTCACGAACGAAATGGGAGACATCGGCAATGTGAACGCCGAGACGCCATAGCCCCTCCTCGGTAAGGCTGATGGAAAGGGCATCGTCGAAGTCCTTGGCGGTGGCTCCGTCCATGGTGAACGTCATGAGGTCGCGCATGTCGGTACGTTGAGCGGCTTGCTTGGCGGTCAGTTTGCCCGTTGCGGCCTTGGCTTCTTCTAAAACGGCAGCCGGGAATTCCGGGTCAACCCCCGCATCGCGGATGACAACGGTGATATCGATGCCCGGCGAATCGGAGTCGCCCAGCGCCTCGCGCACACGACCAATCAATGGCTGAGACGGGGGAGTCCATTCCACAATCGTGGCCACGACGTACATCCCATCCTGCACACCGAGGTCCGGATGGGGGCGCGGCGTGACGATGCTGCGCGTAAATTTTTCGTCGCGGGGGATCACATTTCCTCCCCGCTTGGTGGCATAAAAAGTGCCGACAATTTCGTGGGAGCCGCGTTCCAGAACCTCCAGCACCTGCCCCTCGGGGCTGCGGTCGGTGCGGCCGACAATGCGCACAGCCACCTTGTCGCCATTCATGGCATCGCTCATGCGCTTGCGTGGAACGTAAACCTCCGGAGGGCGAGCGGGAGCCGGATATTCTGCCTCGTCTCCCTCGTCGTCGGATTCATCCGCGGCCTCTTCGGCCACGGGAATCACAAATCCGAAACCTTTGTTCGAGGTGCGCAGGATACCGATGATCGTGGAGGCGTCCTGGGGGAGGGTGTAGCTTTGGCCCCGCAATGCGGCCAGCACTCCATCCTGAACCAATGTACGCAGATATCGCCGCAGATGTTTGCGGTCCGTGGGGGGAAGGCCAAGTTCCTTTAGTAACGCATCAATCTTAATGGGGGCGCCACGACGCTTCTTCAGAATCTCAATGATCCGTGCTTTTAAGTCTTCCATAGGACCTTGTTAAGGGCTCCTCCGCTATACTGCAATGACGCAAATTGGTGAAAATCTTCTGTTTCACAAAACAGCAATTGGATCTTCTATCGGTTCTGTTGCCGTAGGGTGCGAGGCTTGAGGGTGCCCATTTGAACTTTCAGTTCATCAATCATCCGCCATTCTTCGGCATGAGGCTCTCGTCCGTGAAACCTCAAAGCGTAGTACGTTTCAATGACTGATGGAAGAGCGGCCAGATCGGGTATCTTTTCGACCACCCGTTGGGAAAACTCCCTGGAAGTTTCTCCCGATTTCAAACGTAGACCGAGTCGATTAAGCTTCTTCATCAATTCGGTGTGGAACTTCACAAGGCTTGCGGCATTGCGTTTTTTAACCTTCTTGGTCCCTTTCCTTCGCCAGACCAAGGCAATGCCAACCATCAGCAAAACGGCTCCCAATATTCCAACTGCCACTCCCACAGTCGAGCCGGCCCTACCCATGCTTGAAAAGCTCCAGGGCTGGCCCGGTTCCCGAACCTGTACGCGGTTCAGGATCTCGTGGATGCTGAATGCCGTGGTCAGTACCGAACGGATAATGCCCGCCTGGTCCGCAAAGCTGTAATCGATCATGTAGCGGTACCAGCGGACCCGCAGCGCGTCGCTCAGGCGTCCGGCCCATTTCTGGATTCTGCCCATTTCCGTGCGTCGCGCAACTCCGTCGGCGGGTGTGGGATCGAAGGTCATCCACCCATAACCGTCGAAGTAGATTTCAACCCAGGAATGGGCGTCGCTTTGGCGCACGACAAAAGCCTTGGCGATGTCGTTCCATTCGGAACTGACGAAGCCATTCACCACACGCGATGGCAGTCCGATGGTGCGCACCATGAGGGCCATGGAAGTGGCGAAGTACTCGCAATGGCCGCGCTTTTTGTTGTAAAGAAAATCCTCGATAATGTTGCCCCTCGCCTCGGGGGTCAGGGTGTAACCAAAAGTAGTACGGAAGGTGCGCTCGATGGCGTGGGCTTGTTCAAACGGCGTGGAAGCATCCCTGGTCCATTCGTTGGCGAGAGTACGCAGGCGGTCTCTGTCCAACGTGTCGGATATTTCGAGACACATCTTCCGATAGCCATCTCTAATTTCCCAGGTCTGATCGCGGCGGCGGTAGTTTTGCCCTTCATCCTCGCGTCCCATGGTGGAACGCAACTGCTCCAGCCACCGTTGCATGTTGGCGGGGCGTTCAGTTTCATCGCGATCGAATCGGCCGGCCCGCGGAAGAGTGGACGGGTCGACCCTCTGGTCAAGATCCTCGCCGCGTGACTCCACCGTATAATGGAACTCGTGGGGAAGATGGGGGCCGATGCGTACTGTGTTGTTCTGAGGATCGAAGAGGAAACGCAGTCCGCGATCGGTGCGGATACTCTGGGGAAATGTCTCGCCGAAGAGATAAGGGGTGTCCAATTCGGGTTGCTGAATCATGAGGTACCGGTGCTGCTTTGTTTCGGGCATGGGGCGATGGAAGGGTGCAAAGGGAAGGCGGTCGTAAGAAATGTTCGCTCCCCCCCGACTCCAGGAATCTCCCGTAAAACGTGTCAGGGCCACGCCGCGCAGGCGAACCTGGTCGCTGTCCTTTTCATCAAGCGGGCGGACATACAATGCCACTCGCGGGTCGAGGCTGATCTTGGTTAGTTCCCCAAACTTGATATCTGAACTGAACGCCGAGGTGCTCTCGGTGTCTGTCGTGGGGCGCTGCATGGGTTGAATGACGCTTTGCGTGCTGAGTCGGGGAATGACCAGAAAGAGCCACATAGTGAGGACCAGGAGTCCTACTGTCAGCGCTTGCAGGAAGACGACGAGACTCGTTCGCAAATTGCCGTCGGCAAAGGTTGGCAAACGGCGCACGGGTTCGCGCACCCAACGACTGCGTTTTGGTGTATCTGCTCCTGCAGTGGCCAGAGCCAGGGAGGGAAAAGTGTTGAAAGCATCACGATTAAAACGCTGCTGCCGCTTGAGAGTTTCCTCGTGATTGCCCTGAATCGTGAGCATCGTGAGTGAAAAAACCATGAGCGCGAGATATCCGAGAAAAACGACACCGAAGGTGAGAGAGGTTGTGAGCGCTGATGTGCCAATCATCAGAAACAAAGTGATGGTGTAAACCCAATGCACATCGGAATGGCTGCGCATGGCGTAGAGCTTTATAACCTGCAGGAAGAGGAAGAAGTAAGCGACGGCATCAAAGAGATTGCTGCGCGCCAGAGCAGCCATGCCGATAAACACAGCCATGGTGGCCACGTTTGCCAACCAGTCGGGCATCACTATATGTCGCCGTTGGGTAAAAAACGATCCTGCCATCACGAGCATGAACAGAAGCATGACCAGTGTGCTGTACTCGCCCGTGGTCAGAAGCGCCAGGGGGCCATACAGCGCCGTGGTGTAGAGTAGGAGTCGCTGAACATAGGCGAATCTCATGCGGCGCGACGCTTGCTGCTGGTGGGATTCGGTGGTGGTGCCTCGACCAAACCCGGCCGGCGCAACATTTTGCCGCTGCGAATCTCTAAATCGCGCGCGTCCAGTTCCACATCGGCCAGAGAGCCTTCGCCCGGCTGCCAGTCCCGGAAGCGCACTTCTACAATGGATTTTCTATCAATCGCATCGGACGGCCAGCGCTTGGCAGTGGTAACTAATTCGAGCCGCGCAAGGGCGTGCAGGATTCGATTCAGATGTTCAGAGCCGCTTCCCGCTTCGATGATTCCCTGCGAAGTAAGCAGCGACACTTCCTTGTTACTCTTGCAGATCTGAGTTGCGAGGGAGGCCGCAGCCACGATGGCTATTTCGAAATCTCGAACCACATCGGGGTCGTTGCGTAAGTCTGCCGTTACCAGGTTGCGCAATATGATGGTGGTCTTCGGCTGCTCTTCGCGATCAAACTCCATAACCATCAGGCGTTGCGTGCGTGCGGTGCTTTTCCAGTGGATGCGGCGCGCGTGTTCGCCTTCATTGTATGAGCGGATGCCAAAGAGGTCCAGCCCCGTGCCTTTTTGGTGGGCGGCCAGGTCGCCCTGGTAGGATTGCAGACGGGACAGCCATTCCGTCACCTCGACGATTTGTGGGAAAACCACCAACTCCTGCGGCTGACTCACGAGAAAATATCTTTCCACCATACCGAAGGGAAAGCGACTCGCGACCTCAAGGCGGTCCAGCTTGTAAACGCCTCTCAGCGGAAAGGTCATGGTATAGTGGGTCTCGGAGGAGCTTTTCGTGTCGACACGAAAAAAGAAGGCGGCTCCAACCGGTTTTGCATTCGCCAGAAAATCAGTCAGGCGGACCCCGTAGGAGGGGAGAAACCATCTCCGATTTGTGAGGGTTACGCCTATCGATACAGGGGTTTCCGCAACAGCATGATGGGGGAGGCCGCGGCGTACATCCAGACCCATCAGGGATATCCCCACAATAAACCCGTGCCCCACAAAGGCCGCCACCATGGCCGAGAAAACAAGGTAGACGAGGTTGGTGCCCGAGTGCCACGCTGCAAAACCGATAATTGCCATGGCTCCAACATATTGCCAACCTTGAGAAACAAGGCGGTAACGCTGCCGATGGGCTACGCGCCCGCGCATTTCCCGCAAGGCAAGCCGGGCGGCGCGAGGCACACGGGTCCGTTTCGGTGTCACTTTATTCCTCATTTTTCATTGGAAAAGCCCATAGCAACATCATCGTATTGGTACCTTGATTGAGCCTTAAAAAATCGTACAGGGAGAGCCATTAGCGGCTGCCATGCCAAAATTTATCGTCAGGACCGGAGCGAAACCCGGCGTGGAAATACAGGCTGAGACAAATCGGACCCTCTTTGGAAGGGCTGAGGAATGTGATGTTCTCATTGCTGATGCCAACGTTTCGCGCCATCATGCCCAGGCAGTGATGCTCGACGGGATAATGGCCTTGGTGGATTTGAACAGCTCCAACGGGACCTTCGTAAACGGATTGCCCATATCCCGCATCTTTCTGATGAGTGGGGACGTTATAACCCTGGGTGAGACAGAACTTGTTTACGTTGAGGGCGAGCGGGCACCCCGGGAGATGGGCTTGGATCACTCGGGCATTATGCCGCGGGTTCGCTCGGTCGAGGCGGGCAACGCTTCCTCGCAGCCAGCGGATTCCGAGGTGAAGTCCCATACGCAGATGTTCGAATCAATCCCGGAAGAAACGCAAACTGATGCATTAAAAGAAGTTTATCAAAAGCTTAAGGCGCTCTACCGAATCTTCCAGCAGGTCGCCGACGCTCCCAGTCTTAAAGAAATCTTTGAAGTGATTGGTCGTGCAATTACTGTGAGCACGGCCGCCGAACGGGCAGTGTTTTTCCTTTATGCAGAGAAGACCAGCGACGGTTGGCAGCGGTATCACAGCCAGACTTCGGTGAAACTGCATCATGATGCAGCCCAGATTGCAGAATCAACCCAGCTGCTGGATCGGGCGCGAGATGAAGAGCGCGTGGTTCTGGCTCAGGTTGACAAGCGAGGAGAAGTGGACTTCAGCGGTGGGATGGCCAACGCCATCGCCGTTCCGCTTTTTCGAGGTAAACAACTGGCTGCAATTATCTATGTGGATAATCCTCAATCAAGAGATGCTTTCTCAAAAAATGACGTCGATTTTATCTCGACGCTGGGAGTGCAAGTCAGCATCCGCCTGAACCAGTTTGAACAGGTTCAGCAATTGAAGCAGGAGAACGTTCAACTGCGCCAAAAGATGGACGAAGATTTCGTGGTGGTGACTAACAACGAAACAATGAAGCGCGTTATGGCGGTGACGGAACGGGTTGCTGAAAGCGATGCGACCGTATTGATTACCGGGGAAAGCGGGACGGGCAAAGAATTGATCGCGAAATCGATCCATCATTTTTCTGCGCGGCGGTTGCGTCCCCTGGTGGCTGTCAATTGTGCTGCCCTTCCTGAGACATTGCTGGAAAGCGAACTTTTTGGCCACGAAAAGGGAGCCTTCACGGGTGCCCATGAAAGGCGTATCGGGAAATTCGAGGTGGCAAATCATGGAATTCTGTTCCTCGATGAACTCGGGGAGATCAGCCCCTCGGCCCAAGCCAAGTTGTTGCGTGCTCTGCAGGAAGGCGAGATTCAGCGAGTTGGCGGGAACAAAGTCATCAAGGTGGATGTTCGAGTGATCGCCGCTACCAACAAGAAACTAGCGGATGAAGTGGCGAATGGCAATTTCCGTCAAGACCTTTACTACCGACTGCGTGTTATCGAGATTGAACTGCCGCCGCTGCGCCAGCGACCCGATGACATTCCGGTACTGGCGCAATACTTCCTCAAGCAACTTCGCGGGAAATTCCCTTCAAATGTTCAGAAAATTTCCCCCGAGGCGTTGGCAGCCTTGCAGCGCTATCCCTTTCCCGGCAATGTTCGCGAATTGCGAAACGTCATCGAACGGGGCCTTGTATTTGCCCAAGGTGATACATTGCTTCCACAGCACTTACCTGCTGAGGTCCACGCTTCATCGGACGGGTTGGGAGGGCTTAACGATAATTTAGTTCCGACGATTGCAGTTCTCCCCGGCTCGGCCAATGAAGAATCCATGGCCCCTCAGTTGGATGATGATGGTGAACCGCTGACTCTAAGCGATTTGGAGCGACGCCACATTCTGTATGTGCTCGATCGCGTGGGCGGCAACAAGCTGAAAGCGGCAGGGTTGCTGGGGATTAGCCGAACGACTCTATACGAGAAGTTGAAGACCTACGACACCCCCGCTCCTGTTGCGGAATGATTTAAACCAAACGATTTAAGCCAATAACCTTAAGGAAAAGATTGAATGTCTGACGCAGCGTATAAGCAGCAGCCGGTTAGAATTGAAACCGATAGCATGGGTGAAATTGAGGTGGCAGCAGATCGCTACTACGGAGCGCAAACCCAGCGCTCGTTGATCCATTTTGCCATTGGCGATGATACGATGCCCGCCGAACTGATCAAGGCCTTCGGAATTTTGAAAAAAGCGTGTGCGCTCGTAAACCGAGACCTGGGTAAACTGGATGAGGAAAAATGCAATCTCATCGTTCAGGCTGCGGATGAAGTGATTGCCGGTAAGTTGAATGATCACTTCCCTCTACGCATCTGGCAGACAGGCAGCGGCACTCAGACGAACATGAACGTCAACGAGGTTATCTCCAACCGCGCCATCGAGATTGCAGGGGGAGTGATGGGCAGCAAGAAGCCCGTGCATCCCAATGATCACGTGAACATGTCTCAGTCCTCAAATGACACGTTTCCGGCTGCCATGCACATTGCGGCTTCCATGCAGATTGAGCATAAGCTCAAGCCCGCCTTGAAGCAATTGCGCGATGCTCTTGAGGCCAAGCAGACCGAGTTCAACGACATCGTCAAAATTGGTCGTACGCACCTCCAGGATGCTGTTCCGCTGACCGTCGGTCAGGAGTTCTCCGGCTGGGTGTCGATGCTCGATCGTGACCTTGCGCGGATCGAAGCTGTCGTGCCGGGGCTGAATGATCTTGCCATCGGAGGCACTGCGGTGGGCACCGGCCTTAACACGCACCCCGAGTTTGCCGAGCGTGCTGCCACTAAGATTGCTGATCTTACGGGCCTTGCCTTCAAGTCTCACCCGAACAAATTCGCAGCCCTGGCTGCCCATGATGAAGTGGTTTTTGCCAGTGGCGCTCTGAAGACTATTGCGGCTTCGCTCATGAAAATCGCCAACGACGTGCGCTGGTTGGCGAGCGGTCCCCGTTGTGGCTTGGGCGAATTGATCATCCCAGAAAATGAACCGGGCTCATCCATCATGCCCGGCAAAGTGAACCCCACCCAGAGCGAGGCAATGACCATGGTCGCGGCGCAGGTTATGGGTAACGATGCGACGATCGGTTTCGCCGGATCGCAGGGCAATTTCGAGCTTAACGTGTTCAAGCCCGTGATGATCTTCAATCTCCTGCATTCCATTCGCCTGATCGCAGATTCATGCGATATGTTCGTTGAGCATTGTGTTGTGGGTATTGAAGTTAATCGGGAACAGCTCGAGCATTACGTTGATAATTCCCTGATGCTGGTGACTGCGTTGAATCAGCATATTGGCTATGATAATGCCGCGAAGATTGCCAAGACCGCCCATAAAGACCGCGCAAATCTGAAAGAAACTGCCGTGAAGCTGGGACTGTTGACAGCCGAGCAGTTTGACGAATACGTGCAGCCTGAGCGCATGACTCATCCTGAATAATCCCACCAGCTTTTCTACGGGTCCTGCGGAGTCTAACGGTTCCTCAGGACCCGATTCTCGTTTTTGAGCATGATCCATCTGGAGAAACCATCATGGCCCGCGCCCCCCTCGACCCGACCTCGCCCGAAGCAAAAGGCTCCGCTCTGGCGGCCGGTCTCGCATTTTTCCAAATCGCCCTGGTGGGATATTTGGGTTATGAGCTGTACCATGTTTGGCGGAATTTTGCGGGTTTGACGGGGCAGAACAGCATGGCGAGTCTGATCCTTCAGGTGTTGTTCCCCGCCTGGCTGGGCGTATGGCTTTATCTGCCGACCGACCCTCTCACTCGTGCCACTGCGAAGATCGGAGCCGTTGCCGGGTCCGTGGCGCTTGTATCCATTACCGGACTTGTCTGGGGGATGTCGAAACAGACGCCATTATTCTCGGTTTGGATGTGGGTGGTTGCGCACGCAATCGCTTTTCTTGCCGCTTTTGGAGTTAGCGAGGCGATCAGGCCCCATCTCAGAGGGTTTGCCCAGCTCCTTCTTACGCCAGCATTGCGTCGTTCGTTAGTCTATCTTATGCTATCTGCTGGAGCTGTGGGGGCTATTTCGGTTTTTCCGGGAGGAATCCGAGTCGTTGAATGGGATGCCATGATTTTTGAAATGGCAACCAGAGCCACATTTGCCGGATGCGCGTTCGCTGCCCTGGTGCCGCTGATCATCTCGGTTTTGGCGCGCCATCAGAAGATGGGATTCGGCCCGCTGTTCCAAACACCGTTGGGTATACTTCTGGCCATGACCATGTTGGCGTTTGGCTCTCAGTCTCGATCGGCGTCACCCGCTCTGCAGGCCCTGATGGTCTTTTTCGCAATCATCATTGGCGCGATTATGGTAAAAAATTGGCTCAAGGAACGAGCCAATGGTCCCTCGGAGCCATCGGTTTCTAATTAAAAAAGTCGTCCATGGGAAACTCATCTGTCGTTTGAGTTCCGCCAATCGGAGTGGATCCAGGGTCTTCCGGTTCGTTGTCGGTGGCCGTGGCAGAAGTCTCCTGCGCAGCACTTTCGTCTCCCGACAAAACAGCCGTAATTTTCTCCAAGGCGCGCAGCGTTGCCGGTTGTTCTTTGGCTGTGAGTGCCTGAACGAGTGTCGCCTCCCACTGTGTTTCGATGGCCTGCAACGGGGGCAGTAGCTCGCGCCCTTTTCGGGTCAGCGAAACCCGCATCACGCGCCGGTCGGCGGTGTCGGCTTTGCGGATGATAAGCCCCTCTTGTTCCATGCGAAACAACGCACGGGCAGCGGTCCCCGGATCCAGTCCCGCCGAGCGGGCCATATTCTCCTGGCTCACCCCTTCCATCGTGGCCAGGTGCAAAAGGAAGGGCGCCCAACCGGGGTTGATGCCGATGGTTTTCAGACGGTCTTTCAGGTACATCTGATAGGCCTTGTGCAGCGTTGCAATTAATGTGTGCAGTTGAGGTTCAGCGTTCATAGGCACCATGCGATGCCTTGGTTGGAAAGCGTGTGCAAGAAATAATTGCATTGCCACCAAATGAAGAGCCAGCTTTTTTCGTTCTTACTCTTCATTCCCCAAACGGAGTTTTCTCCATGTGGCGCACGTTGTGGGCTTTGCCCCGTACGGTTTGGCTTATCGCATTTATCAGCCTGATGAACGACAGCGCCAGCGAGATGGTGTATCCGCTGATTCCCATTTATTTTGCATCGGTTTTGATGGCGGGCCCGCGCGCTTTGGGGATTATGGAAGGGATCGCGGAAGCGACGGCGGCGTTGCTGAAGCTGTTCTCGGGAGTTGTGGTGGATCGCCGAGGGCGTGCAAAGGAATGGGTCGTCTTTGGCTACGGAGTGGCGGCGGTTGCGCGACCATTCATCGCCTTGGTGTCGTCATGGCCGTGGCTGCTGGGTTTGCGTTTTCTTGACCGGGTGGGGAAAGGATTGCGCACATCGCCCCGCGACGCAATTCTGGCGCAGGCCGTTAGTGCGGAGAATCGCGGACTTGCGTTCGGGTTTCATCGCGCCATGGACAATGCCGGAGCGGTCATCGGCCCGCTGGCCGCGTGGTTGTTGTTGAGCGCGGGCGTCTCAATGAAGGATGTCTTTTTATGGGCGGCGTTGCCCGGAGCGCTATGTGTGGCTCTGGCGTTGGCGTTGCGTGAACCGAAAGCCAACGTCATACCGCCGGGCGCTCCCAAGGCCTCGCCCTTTGACTGGCGGTTGGGGGATATGCCGCCTTCGTTTCGACGCTATATGTTGGTCGTGGCGCTTTTCACGCTGGGCAATTCATCTAACATGTTCCTGCTTCTGCGGGCCCGGGAGTTGGGCGTTTCGCAAGCGCACATACCGCTGCTGTGGGGAGGAGTTTCTCTGGTCGCCATGCTGTTCTCAACCCCGTTGTCGGCTCTCTCGGATCGCTTGGGAAGGGTACGGCTCCTCGTTGTGGGCTACGCGGCTTATGGTTTTTTCTATCTGGCCATGGGGTTCATCGCCGGCAACGGGGCGGCGTTGTTCGCGCTTTTCGCGTTTTATGGCATCTTCATGGCCGCCACGGAGGGGGTGGAAAAAGCGCTCGTGGCGGACCTCGCCCCCGACCATCGCAGAGGCACGGCCTTCGGATGGTTCAACCTCACGGCGGGCATCATGCTTCTGCCCGCGAGCATTCTGTTTGGTGCGTTATATCAGGGGATCGGGCCTGCTGTGGCGTTCGCATTTTCCGCGACTTGTGCCATGGCAGCGGCGCTGCTGCTCATGTTTTGGGTGAAGATCCCGGCGCGCGCCGGTCAGGCAGGATGATTCTTGAGGTCGATGGTTTTCGCTGGATGGGCTACAGCCCAACGGAACCCGCACGCAAAAACACCAAGTAAGATAAACGCCCAAACCCAATTGGGCGGATAGCGGTATGCCCAGGTCACATTATAGAGGGCGGGCAGGATCGCGTGGATGGGAGCGTTGAGCATGGAATAATAGGAAAGGTGTGTATGGACAGAGCGGTTATATAGCTCGACTGCATCCGTCATAATAAGCATCAGCCAAGTTGCTTGCAAAAGCAACGATGCTGAAATAATTCCCTTAAAGACGTGCCGTTGATTCTCCGCCAACGCTGTAAGGCCCGCCAACGTAGGGATCCAGAAAACCAGCGTGGCGGCCCAACCGAAACGGCCCGAGAAGCTTTGTCCGCCGTACCAGTTGGGGTGCATGGCGTTGGGCAGCAGGAGCGACAAAAAGACTACTGCCCATAGAAGGGTTCTTTTCGGGTGACGCGCCAGTTGCATTCCAACGGCGGCCACGCCCACCCAATGAATGGGATTCTGCATGAGAAATCCCTGGTTTTGGTCGATGAAAAGCCCATGGAAAACCATGAGGGAGGTTCGGTTGATCTCGAACCCAAGCCCGTTGTAAGGGCCGGTAAACTTGCCGAAAGCGTGATTATTGTAAAGCGCCAGGGGAACAGCGCAAACCGTTGCAATTCCAATTATTGCAATAACTCGCTTTACAACCTGTTCTCTTTGCAGGCTTTGCACGACTAATGCTGCCATTACGATAAGCGCTGGCAGCGCATACTTGACTTGAAGCCATGGAAGGAAGCTCAACAGCAAAGCCATCCATATTGTTTGCCGCAGGCCGGGCCGCAATTCTGTCCACATCACGTGGGGCAGGCAATATAGCAAAATGGTCCCTGCCAGCAAGTCGGGGTAGATCTGATTCGCGGCCGGGACGAGGGGCAGTGCCCAGCAAAGGCTCGCCGCACACAAGAACTGCACGTCGGGATTTCGCGTAAAATATCCGATCAAGCGCCAACTCACTGCCACGGCGAAGGAGCCCAGTAGTATCATAAACAACCTGGCCCCGAGCACTCCGCTCATCCCGAAGGGTGCTGACAGGAGAAGTGGCAGTCCGATGTTATGGATATTGTAAAGCCCCCGGGGTCCCTGCAGCGCGTGGGTGATCTCCGGCGTCGGCACCGCATCGCGCGGCACCCACCCTCCCGGATAGATTTCCTGATTCTGAAACTCGTCGAGATAAGGCAGGGTCTGCTCCAGCACCCCATGGCGCGCCCAGCCGGACGCCATCACCAGATAATGGGGCTCATCCCCGATAACCCCGTTGACCCCCACGGCCCGCCACGCGAACAGCGTCCCCAAAGCCAGCACGAAATATACCACCAGAATGCCGTGGTAAGGCTTTATGGTGTAATTTTTCGGCGCTTTAATGGGCGACAATTTCGTTCACATCTCCAGATGCGTTTTGGCGGTGGGTTCGTTGGACGACATTTCATTTTTGAGAGAGAACTTGGTTGAGTGCAAAAGTCTACAGATGATCGCACCATTTGCCATTGGCAACTCTCTCGCAGTCGGTCGGATTTTGCATCCAGTAGATCCAGACGGGGAGTGTCGTCGATCCACACTTTGCAGAGACCAAAACCCGCTCATAGAAATTGCCTTCGCGGTCTGGATGGAATCCTTCCAGACGGTCGATGGGTGGCAGGTCACGCGATGAATCGGCGAAAGTCACCATTTCCCCATGGACGAGATCCCAGTCGCCGACAGGGCGGTTGAATTCAGGCTCACTTGTCCGCTGCTGCGCGCGAGCGTCGGCTAACGGGTCATCGGTGCCTTGGGCGAGAATGGTCTCCTCGGGGACTTCGACCCTCGGGATGCCCCAGTGAAGGTGGTAAAGGCGCCCCCAAACCGCGGCTGGTTCGATGCTGCGGGCATGGGCGCACAGGCGATGATTTGCATGGCCGCGCTTCAGGGTTCCATAGACGAAAATTCGGATAATGCTCTCGGTTGTGTCGTCGTGATTTGTATTCTTCTGCATTGATACCCCCGGTTTTGGTGTGTTCACGATGCGTGTAATCTCATCGAGTGTCTATGGCCTATACCGGGGAATTTGTTGTTGGGGCAGGTTCACGCAACATCTAACAGTTTTCAGAGGGGCGGGTACGCGGACAAGCGTTGTGACGAATGTCCTTTTAATCGATTCCTGTGGATATGAGTTGGGTCGCCAATTCCAGCGCATCCGCCGGCCAGAAGCATTCGGGGCGGGGCTGATGCACGCCAGGAAGGCCTTCTTGGGGGCGGCAGTTTAGTACCTTGTCGACCCATTGGGCGGGAACGGCCTCGAGGCCGTACACCGCGCCGAGTAGCGCGCCACAGATGGCCGCGTTGGTGTCGGTGTCTCCACCACGCATCACCGTGTCCACCACGCCCTCCTCCAGATTGGGCGCATGGATTAACTGCCAGAGAGCGTTACGGAAGGCGATGAGAAGCCATCCCTGCTGATAGGTGTAGGTGGGCGGGGGAGCGTCGGCCGCGCCTATGATGGCGTCCATCAGGGTTGGGTCAATACTGAGATCCTTGGCCCAGCCAACGATGTCCCGATACAAAGATTGCGCGTCACACCCCGCTTTGATTGCGTGCGCAATCGCCATGACGAAAAGCGCATTGGCCTGCTGGCAGACGGGATTTGGATGAGTCAACGCAGCGTCCTGGCGGGCCCACTCGGCAACCTGTTCCAGAGAGTAGTTGGCGCCGAAGATACCCAGCGGACTGACCCGCATCATCGCACCGTTAGCCTGACTGTCCAGTTTCAACCTTCCCCGCAGCGCTGCGCGTATGGTTCCTCCGCAGTCAAAAGGGTCGGATTCGAGCCAGTACTCATAGGCCTTGAAAGCCACATTGGCATCGTACGTTTTGCGCTCAACCAGCATTCGCGCCAACAGCAACGCCATCTCGGAGTCATCCGTAGGCTGCCCGGCGATGGTCTCCCACACGCCGCCATCGGCCAACTCGCGGACTCCGTCAGGATATTCTTCAAGGATATCTTCCGGCGATTCGAACTCAACCAAACTGCCGAGCGCATCCCCGGCAAACTGACCCATAAGGCAACCTTGGGCACGGGACAAACCGGTTCCACCTGTACGTGTGCCTTTAATTTTGGACAACGATGCTCTCCCTGCAAAGAACCACTATGTGACCATTAATTATGCGAAGGACGCGAAGAACGGGTCCCAGCTCGGAGGCCTGAAATACCCGTTTCTCCGATTAATGTACATGCGCAGAAGTTTGATATCTCTGCAAAGTTTAAGGTGGGGGACCGCGCTGTTCAGAGCTTTTGGCGCATAAAGCGAAAATGGTGGAGGCGGCGGGAGTCGAACCCGCGTCCGAAGAACCTGTTTGAGCGGCGTCTACAAGCGTAGTCGGGCTATTTAAGAGGGGCTTTCGTCCTTAAACCTTGCGCCCGGTTACCCGGGTTTGGGGGATGAGGGGTCCGGCCAATCGTATCTCATTCGCGGTGGAACGCCGTCCGACGGGCGCGCCTTGCAAACCAGCCCATGATCTCACTCGGGTGCGCGGGCCGCGCACCTAAGCCAGCCTGAGGGGGTCGATGCCCGGCCCGTCGGATTCAGGCGACCCGACGGCGGACATCGCTGCGCTAAGGTTTAGTTAGGCAGCGAGTGCGAGATTATCGTTGGCAGTTAATTGCCGTTGCACACTTTTTGACGGGGTTAGTATGCGCCCCGGCTTGCAGCCTCTCCTCCAGCGTTCACCGTCGAAGCCGTTACGCCCCCACAGGTGGTGCAGCCGTTGGATCGAGCTGGTGGGAAATACAGCGAGGGGGGGAGTATTGTTCGCGGGGGAGCGGATGGACGATATGGACGAAATGGACAAGGGTGGGGGTGGGTGGGGCTTGTGTGATATTGTTCTTGAGCATTGTGTGACGAATGACGGGGTTTTTTTCCGTTATGCTATTGTGAACATTCTGGTGAAGTGAGAGCGAGGTGGTACGATGTCGGGCCATTCAAAATGGAGTTCGATCAAGCACAAGAAGGCTGCGACGGATGCGAAGCGGGGTAAGGCTTTCACGCGGATCATCCGGGAATTGACGATCGCAGCAAAGACCGGTGGGAGCGACCCTGGGGGAAATCCGCGATTGAGGACGGCCATCGCGGCGGCGAAGGATGTGAACATGCCGCTGAGAAACATTGAGTCGGCTGTCAAGAAGGGTTCGGGCGAGCAGGACGGGGTTGATTACGAGGAGATCACGTACGAGGGCTATGGTCCCGGCGGTGTGGCCATTCTTGTCGATACGGCTACGGATAATCGCAATCGTACGGCCAGCGAGGTTCGCCACGCTTTCTCGAAGTACAACGGAAGTCTGGGAGCTGTGGGAAGCGTCTCCTATCTGTTCGGCAAAAAGGGAATCATCACCGTGACCGCCGAAGGGGTGGACGAGGACGTTGTCATGGAGGCTGGCTTGGAGGCCGGTGCCGAGGACGTGAAATCCGAGGATGGTTTCTTTCTCATCGAGACAGCGCCCAATGACGTGGCGGATGTGCGCGAGAAGATGGAAGCGGCGGGCATCAAGGTTGAATCTGGCGAGGTCGCCAACATTCCGTCCATGACGAAAGCCGTTGAGGGCAAAGAGGGTGAGACGTTAGTCAAGCTGTTGAACGCGCTGGATGAACTGGACGACGTGGTGAACGTAAGTGCGAATTTTGACCTCAGCGACGAGCTGATGGAACTGTTGCAATAATGCGAAAGAGGGTTGCCGGCAAATGAGATTGAAACCGGAAAAAGTGGAGTATCTGGCGGGCAAGGTTACGACTTCGTTGAAGTCGTTGAAGCGCATCGAAATGGTGGGGACTGCGGAGCAGGTATCGGGCGCGGTGCGGCGTGTGATCCTCGAGGATTTGCGCCGTGAGGATGAGCTGGAGAAGGAAGCTGAGGCGATTTTGCGGCAGCATCAACAGCACATCATGATGCGGGCATTGAGCTACAGTACGTTGTTGCAGAAGACGAAGAAGGAATTGGCGCGCCAGAAGAAGATCGTTCTTTGATGGGCGCAACATTGGTTCGGGCGTTGGGAAAGGGTGTAGCAGATGCGACTGTCTGAGGAACGGATTACTTTTATAGCGCATCAGATCGCAGAGGATCTGGTGAGCAAGAACCTGGTTAAATTCGGCGGGTCTTTGTTGGTGATGGAAGCCGAGATTGCTCGCGTGATCGCATCAGACCTGAAGATTGAGGAAGAGATTGATCGCGAAGTGGTGGAGATGATTGACAGCATGAAGCGTGCGATCCCCCAGGGAAGCGCAGAGTGGCAGGCGATTTATTCGCAGAAGAAGGAAGAGATCGCTCGTCGCAGGAATTACATTTATTGACGACATGGCCGGGCATCTTTGCTTGGTTCGGCGTTGTTGGTTGTAGGACTCTCCATGGATAACCGCATTCTTTTGATGAACCCGCCGTCGGGGCTTTACCGGCGTGATGACCGCTGCCAGTCGAAGGTGGAAGATCAAGCCGTGCGCGTGGTTTTTCCGCCCGTGGAACTGGCGGTGCTGGCCTCGGTGGCACGGGAGGCGGGGGCACAGCAGGTGTGGGTGCGCGATTATCCGGCCATGGGGGCGGGACGTGAGGAGTATCTGGCCGATCTGGAAAAGCTGAAGCCGACTCTTATTCTCGTGAACACAACGGCCCACACCATGGAAGAGGATCTGGCAGCATTGCAACTGGCGCGTGAGGGCAATGCTCAGGTCCGCACCTTTGCACGGGGCGAGAGCGTTTCGATTATGGCAGACGCCATGATGCCGACGCATCCGGAGTTGGATGCGATTCTGGACGGGGAACCGGAACTAACCTTTGGCGAGATTATTTCAGGCAGGCCGCTGAGCGAGATTAGCGGTGTCGTGTGGCGCGATGATGAGGGTTGCGCGAAGCGCAATGCGGGGCGACCGCTTATCGAACCGCTGGATCAGTTGCCTCTGCCCGCGTATGATTTGTTGAATCTCGATCTATATCGCAGCCCGGAGAACGGACGCCGTATCGCGGCGATTTATGCCCAGCGGGGATGCCCGGCTAAGTGCATTTTTTGCCCGGCGGGATCGTTGTTCGAGTACCGCGTGCGCGAGCGTACGGTGGAAAACGTGGTGGATGAAATTGAAATGTGCGTGCGCGACCATGGCATACGCGATTTCCTTTTTCACGGCGATACGTTTACGCTGCACAAGCGGTGGCTGATTGACCTCTGCCGGTTGATTCTCGAACGCAAACTTGAGGTCCGCTGGGGTTGCAATTCACGGGTCGACACGCTGGACGATGAGCGCGCCGATTGGATGAAGCGGGCGGGATGCTGGGTGGTGGCGTTTGGCTTCGAGCATGGTGACCAGGACATGCTCGACAAGATGAAGAAGGGCGCGCGGGTGGAGAAGGCCTTTGAGGCGGTGGAGGTTTGCCGACGTAACGGGCTGAAGGTTCACGGGTTCTTTGTGGTCGGCATGCCCTGGGAGACGCGCGAAACTTTGGCGTCGGTTTTGGATTTTACGCGGCGATTGAATCCTGATTTCTTCGATTTCAACATCGCTTATCCGCTACCCGGCACGGAGTACCATGACATTGTGGTGCGCGACGGATTGTTTGAGTCGGACGACCACACAAAGGGCGGGTACGGCCAGGCGGCCGTGCGGACGTACAAACTTTCCAGCGCCGAGTTAACGGTCTGGCGGCGGCGAGCTTTATTGCGGATGTACGGGCGACCGGCTTATATCTGGCGCACACTCAGCCATGCCGCTTCATCAGGCAATACGCGCCATTATGCGCGGGCCGCGTTGCAGCGGTTGGGCAATTTGTTATCGGCCTGAGAGGGTCCGGCGGTCGGAGAATTTCCGCTCACCAATACCAATAGTTGCCGCCGTAGTTGTTTCCCTGACCACCATATCTACTGTATCCGAGGCCATAGTATGAACCATCGCCTTGATAGCCATAGGGCTGGCGCGTGCTGCTGTAGGACCAGTACGGATCGATGCGATAACCCCACGAGGACCGATACGGGTAGCCCACGTAGTTGCGATAGCCCGGCATGGGATAGCGATAGGCTCCGTTGTAGCGGGCCTGCGCTTGCACGGTTGCGGCGTCGGAAAATCCCAAAGCGGCAATGAGAGAAAAGGCTGCGATGATGTGTTTCAAGGGGTGCTCCTTCCGGTTCGGACTGGTTCGTTATCGGTTCCTGCGAATTGTTCCCGCTTGCAGCACGATGCCACGAGGTTCCGAAGGGGAATCATTCTCTTCTTCGAAACCGTTGGAATTGGTTTCGTTCCCGTCCTGAGAATTGGCCCCTGCCGTTGCAGCGTTTTTCGGGAGAATCTGCATGGCCAATCCATCGAGGGGGGCGGCTTCGGAGGGGCGGTCTTTCAACACCGATTGCTGGAGATACTGAATGTCGGAGGTGGGCGAGATGCCGGGTTGGTTGCGTACCAGAACGATGTCCGTGCGAGGTGAGGTTTTGAGAGCGCGGAAGGTGATGCGGGCCACCGGGCCGGTTGCTCGAACAGGATCGAGTTCGCGGGCCACATCGTAGATGATTTCGCCGGATTTATTGTCGGCCATGTTTTGTTTGTGAAAGTCGAAGGGGAAATCTTCGTGGGCGAAGGCGTCGAGGATGTTGATGCCATCGCGCGACCAGTTGCCGCGGTCGGTGTCCACGACTTCAAGCACGTTGGGGTCGAACTGAAGATAAAGCATCAGATGGTTGAAGGGGAGAAGATCGGGGTTTCGGAGATCTACCTCCACGCTGAACTTCTCGCCGGCACGAGCGGATCTTTTCTCGGTTGAGAGGGCGAGTTCCAACCCGGAAGTCGGCGGGGTGAGGCGGGAGGAGGCAACGAGTAGGCCTTTGTTGCCGGCCTTCTGAGCGATCGGCTTGTTGCGAAGGCTACGGATGATGACGTTGCTGTGAATTACGCCGTCAGATGAGCCTCCCTCGGTGCCTAATACGCTTTTGCCTGACAAAAGAAGGGCGGTATCGGGTTTCTCGCCGAATCCGAATCGGATTTCTGCGGTTTCGGTGGGTTGGAGCGCTTCCCAATAAACGATCGCGAGGACCTGGGAATTCATTTTTGTCGGGCCGGTGAGGGGGGCGCTGATGGCGACGAACCCTTCCGCAGGGTTGGTGTCGTACTGCACGTCTTCGTCCACGAGGGATGCGAGGGGTGAGACGTCGATGGCCAAAGGATTGAGGAGCGACGGTGGGTAATCAAGCCGCAGCGCGAGGTGATCGACGCTGCCGTCGCGGCTGTCGGCTATGATCTCGGTGGTGAAAACCTCGCCGGTATTGACCACGGTGTCGAACGGTTTCATGTAGAGCAACGCACGGGATGAACTCCGGGCGGCCTGGGGAGGGGGAGCGGCTTGAGGGGGCGGCGGCCCTTTTTTACCCTGATCCGGCTGGGCGGCGATGGGCTGCACCGGTCCGGTGGGAAGCGCAGTGCCGGGTTTCTGGCCCTGGGTTGGAAGACCGGTCAGAGGCGTCGGGTTTGCAGTGGCGGGCTCTTTGGATTCTTCAGCCTTTTTTGCCTTCTGCTCCTCGGCTTCCTTCTGTTGGCGCTCGCGGGTTTCTTTGATAATTTTTTCGATGCGTTCCTGATGTGCTTTGATCCGTTCTTCGCGCGACATGTTCTTCATACGATCGTAATCAGGCGTCGTCTGCGAATGGGCGGGCGCAGCGAAGATCGCGAGGAACGCCATCAGGGCAGCTATGGTTTGAAAAGTTCTCATCTTTTTCTGTCGGGTCATCATGGTAAAAATCTCAGAGCAAGCGCAATGCCAAAGTCCTTATACATGACGATTGTTTCGTTTCATGGGGCAAGCAGGCGGTCCAAGATGATGGACGCGGCGCTGCGTACGGAAAGATGGTTATACGAAGTGGGTCCGTGAATGGGTTCAAGCACGAGGTCGGCGTCGGCCATAACCTCGGCATGTAGACCATGGCCGGTACCCAGCACCAGACAGTACGGTTGTTCGGGTTGGGTCTGGAAGCGCGAGCGAAGGTTTGCAAACGTAATGCTGTTGGGATAAGGTCTTGCGGAAGTGACCACCCAAAGGGGTTCCCTGCCAGTGATTGACTGGATGTCCTCGCCCACCTCAGCGAGGTCGGTCTTCACGTCAATAATGCCGAGTGCAGCTTTGCGGTTTGGATTATAGGTGGCTCCCCAGCCGGCCTCCCAATGCTGAACTACGCGGCGGGCGAGCCAATGCTGCGCTTCCACAGGGGTGACGAGGTAATAGCGTCGCACCCCGTAGGTTTGCGACGCGCGGGAGATGTCGTGGATATCGAGATTGGTTATGGAAGTGGACACGACCAGACCGTGTTTGTCCATCACGGGGTAGTGAACCAGAGCTAAGAATATGGCTGGGTGCATGATAATGCAGGGGTGGCGCAATGGTGTGCCGGCGGCAAGCGGAAAGCGGTGCCGGAACGGTATGGTTCAGCTGCAGAATCTCTGCACTTTTCCGTCTTGCATCGGCACGATAGCCCATACATAAAATTTTAGTTCGACTAATTGATCCTGACCGCCAGTGCAACTATTTGGCACGGGCATTTGTGGAGTGTTATGCATGAAAATGATCGTCAATCCGCGCGGTGCAAATGTTCTGAGGCTTGCGGAACTTGCGCGCCGGTTGCCTCACCGCTGGTTGCCGCTTATGAGCGCGGCGGTGGGGGAGTTCTTGTATTGGAGCCGTCGGGGGCGACGCCATGAGGTTGAGAAGCGTTTTCGGATTTTGTTGGGTCGGCTTGGTCTGGAGATGGATCCCAAGGCTCTGACTCGGAAATTCTACCGTACACAATTTCTTCTTTTGACCGCCAATTACGTTTTTCAACATCCCGATTCTCCCGCATGGCACGACGGAACCGTGGTGTTTGAAGGGTTGGATGAAGTGATTAAAATTCTGGATGGGGGCACCGGAGTTTTAATTACCTCGATGCATTTTGGTTCGAACATGCTCAGCTTCGTTCAACTGGATCATTTGGGATATGAGGTTGAAGTGATGCGCAAGGTCGGCGTGGCCGGGGTCGAATCGGAGCGTGAGCGGCGGATGTTGTTCATACATAAGGATCCGGTTTTCGTGGGAACCAAGTCCGGTTTGGGAGGCTCGGTTCGTGGGGCGGTACGTATGCTGCAGGCCGGCAAGGTTCTGGGAGTGGCGGTGGATGGTAACCAGGGTGGTGGACTAATGGGGATGCCCATGCTGGGTGGCACCTATCCGGTTCGTCAGGGAGCACCGGAAATAGCGCGGTTGGCTGGCGCGCCCATCTGTTTTGCGTTGGGGATGTATCGAGATGGCAAATTTTTAGTTAAGGTTTCCAAGCCTGAATACATTCCACGGGACGCCGGCGCGGATGTTTCGAAGAGATTGATGGAGGATTACTTGCGAATCTTCGAGGAGACCATCCGCGAGTATCCAGAATGCATCTGGCCCACGCAACCGATGGATGTGGTCTTGGGGTTGAAGCCCATGTCGGTGATGGAAGAAAAATCGCCCGATGGGGATGGATAACTCCGGGGGGGGTTTTCTGTTTCTGGCGTGTCAAGGTTCTGCGGGGAAATGTCATATATTTTTGCAGAATTTACGTTTCCCCCCTTGACACAGGTTGTTAATTTCGAGATAAAATTGGTTTGGTTTATGTGTAGCATTATGGTATAGGTGCGGAGCAGCCCCAACAGGCCTTCTCATTCTGTGGTAGAATGCTGAAAATAAAGACTTTCAAGATGACAATAGCGAACCCTGGTGACTCCCCTGAATGAACTTTAAGCCCGAAAACCCCCTGATTGTGCAGTCCGACATGACTATCCTTTTGGAAACGATGGGGCCTCATTTTGATACAGCGCGAGATTTTCTCAACCAGTTTGCAGAGCTCCACAAGAGTCCCGAGTATCTGCATACCTATGGGGTGACACCCCTCTCGTTGTGGAACGCCGCTGCCGCGGGTGTGGAAGTGGAGGGGATCATTGAGGGGCTTCGTCGGCTGACGAAGTATGATGTGCCGCCGAATGTTTTCACAGAAATCCGTGAGCAGATGGCGCGCTACGGCAAGGTGAAGCTGCTGCGGTTGGACGAGACGGACGAGCATATTTTGCAGTCGGATGATCCCATCGCATTGGAGGAGATCCTGGCGTCACCCCAAGTTAGGCCGTTCTTGAGTGTCCGTAGGGGTGAGAACCAGATTTTAATTTTGCCGGGTACTCGCGGGCGCATCAAGCAAGCGCTTATTAAAATTGGCTTCCCCGTGGAGGATCTCGCCGGGTATGTGCAGGGGGACCCCCTCGAAGTAACCATGCGCGAAGAGACTGTCTCCGGTTTGCCGTTTTCGCTAAGAGAATATCAACGCGACGCAGCGGAGGTTTTTTACGCCAACGGTGCCAGGACGGGGGGCAGTGGAGTTCTGGTGCTTCCCTGCGGGGCGGGGAAAACCGTTATCGGTATAGCGGCTATGTCCATGGTGGGGCAGCATACGCTTATCCTCACCACCAACTTGACGGCCTTGCGCCAATGGAAGCGTGAGATTGCGGACAAGACCACACTGACCGAAGATCAGATTGGCGAGTACAGCGGCGAGGTGAAGGACGTAAAGCCGGTCACGGTGACCACGTACCAGATCCTGACCTATAAGAAGTCTCGCAACGATGAGTTTTTGCACATGGATTTGTTTCAGAAATACAACTGGGGTCTCATGATTTACGATGAGGTGCACTTGCTGCCGGCCCCGGTTTTCCGCGCTACCACAGAGATTCAAGCCCGGCGGCGTTTGGGGCTGACCGCTACGCTGGTGCGCGAAGACGGCAAAGAGGATGATGTCTTTTCGCTCATCGGGCCGAAACGGTTGGACAAGCCCTGGAAGGAACTTGAAGCACAGGGTTGGATCGCCCAGGCACGGTGCATGGAGATTCGCGTTCCCATGGCAGAGGACAAGCGCCTGGAGTATGCCGTGGCGGAGCTTCGCAACAAGTACCGGTTGTCCATGGAAAACCCATCCAAGTTGCCGGTTGTCGAGTGCCTTCTGAAGAAACACAAGGAAGACAACGTTCTGATTATCGGGCAATATCTCGACCAACTGGAAGCGATTCGTGAACTCACTGGAGCGCCGATCATTACAGGAGAAACGCCCAATTCCGAGCGCGAGGTGCTTTATAACGATTTCAAAACCGGTAAAAACAAGGTTCTGATAGTTTCAAAAGTGGCGAACTTTGCGGTCGATCTGCCGGACGCCAATGTGGCCATTCAGATCTCGGGAACGTTTCGAAGCCGCCAGGAGGAGACACAGCGTCTCGGCCGGGTGTTGCGCCCCAAAACGGGTGGCAATTTCGCCTATTTCTATTCCGTGGTTACGAAAGATACAAAGGATCAGGAATGCGCCAAACGGCGGTCTCTGTTCCTGACGGAGCAAGGCTATCGCTACCGCATCCGGGTGCTGAGCGGATTGGATTTTACGGTGGATGATTTGAGTTTTGATTCGGCCGAGGATGGCATCGTGGAATCGCTGGCCGAGGTGCCAGTGGAAGAGGTTCCTGACGAAGCATGAAATGTGCAGCGTGGGAAAACCATTTCTGGATGAACCGATAATATGATTAAATTGAAAACAGCTCTGCGTGCGCTTTCAGAGGCTCAACTCGCAGTCATTGTGGATTTCTGGGGACTGAAGCTGCCGGATGACGCTGCCATCGGAGAAACGCGGCGGCAAGCCACTTTGGTTGAGTTCCTATACCCCCGCCTTCAGACGGCGCAGTATTTCCGAAACGCCTTCGAGAAACTGGAGTCGGACGAACGCGATCTGGTTTATTTCCTGGCCATTCACGGATGCGAGTTGCGAGGAGGGGAAGTCCGTAAGCGCTGCTTTGCAGATGACGAAGAAGCCATGGCGCGCATGTTGCAGACGATGGAAGGCAAAGGGTTTGTTTTTACGGAGCGGGGGGGGGATGGGGCGGCAGAAAACATAATCGGGTTACCCGAATCCTATCTTCGATTCATCGAGCTTCCGGCTCATTGGAAGGGTTATCTGGGGAACCTTCTTCGTGGATTAACGAGTTCCCAATTGGTGGATATTGCTGCGGAAATCCCCGACCTCGGGGGGAAGAAATCACGCAAATCGGTTTCGCCCTTCCAATTGAGGGAATGGTTGTTGGTGCCTTCAAACCTGCGCGAGCATATCGAGAATCTGACGGACGATGAACGCCGGTTCTTCGATTCGCTGATAGAACGCAAAGGTTTTTGTCTCTATCGTGACCTGTTGGAACCGGGCAGTCCCCGTCGTTTCGACCATGCCAAGACGGAGCAGTTGAACTCACTCATCAGCGACTCGGGCCTGGTGTTCTCTGTGGCCGAGGGGAACAACAAGTATACCAACCTGCTGATGGTCCCCCGTGACATTTACCAGATGGTCACAAATAATTTTGCGGTGGATGATCGATGCCTGAGTGGACTGGAGGGAACCGGCTTGGGGCGTGTGGACATGGTTCCCCCCCATGTGACCGATAACTCCCGGACCTTGCTCCGAGACCTGGCAATTATGGCAAGTTTCATGGATGCACAATCTCTGAAGCGGTTGACCGGCGGTGGGATTAATAAGAACGATCTCAAACGCGTTCTGCCTTTGCTGGGTGGTGCCAAGCCTCTGCGTTATGCCATGTTTCTCGCCGCATTTTTGGTTGGACGGAAATTCCTGATACCGGTCGGAAACGTCTGGCGCGTGGATGAAACGCTGAGGGAGTGGCTGGAGAAACCGCGAGATTGCTACTGGGAGATGTACACCTGGTGGTTGGGCAGCGCCGACTGGCAGGAGGAGGGACTGGAGGGGAGCGTTCTTTTCAGCGAGGCGAAACTCGACAGTCCTGTGGATTTGCTGGAATTGCGCCGGGCCGTTCTTCGTGGAATCGCAAGCATTCCCGGGGAGAACTGGCTCAGCTTCAATGCGTTTTATGAAACGTTGGTGCCCCTCATCAATACGCAGTTTCCTTCGTTGGCCGATTCGCGGGCCAAGCGCATGTTCCGTGAGACACTATTGAACGTGATGGGTGAAAGCCTTAACTGGCTGGGCATCCTGAGCATCGGTGCTTACGCGGGTGATCCGCTCAAGATAGTGAACGGCATCGAGGAACCCCAGCGTAAGGGGCGCTCCAAATGGAGACAGTCGCAAGCCACGGAAGGTGATGATCTCTGGTTTCAACCCACCCAATATGGGACGGCTCTTTTTGCCGATCATTTCCTCGATCCCCGTTTGGTTGCCGAAGAAGATCTGCCGGCCATCCCGCTTTCGTATGATGCGGCCTGGCTTATCGTTCAGCCGAATCTTGAAATCATGGCACCTCCTGATCTTGCGGCGGTGCATGTCTTCCGGCTGGCGGGCTTCTGCAGCATTCGCAATGTGGACGTGATGACGACATTCGAAATCACCCGCGAGAGTGTGCGGGGGGCCATGGATCGTGGTTTGCAGGGCGACGAGATTCTTTCGTTTCTACGCGAACTGAGCCGGGTCGACGTGCCCGAGACCGTGACGCACCTGATCCAGGAGTGTTCGAACAAGCATGGCGAAGTGTACTTGTCGGCGTCCGGTGGAACCATCACCGCGGATGACCCGGTTATGCTCCGCCAGATCGCAGCGACCCCGCGTTTTCAGCCCTTCATCCGGGAGGTGGTTGAGGATCATCTGATCGTTCTCGCTCCCGATGTGGATATGAAGAAGCTGGCCGCCCTGATGCGCCACCTTGGGTTGATGCCGCATGTGGAAACTGGCGCTGTTCATCGTTCGGCAGAAGACAGGTTTCATCTCACGTTGACCGCCCAGGAACTGGCCGATGTCATGGGCGCTGTGCGGTTCGTTCGCTATGTGGAAGAGGAACTGGACGCAGATATCTCGGAGGGAAAGTCCGCCGCCCTGGCACAGAAACTTCGTCCGGAAAGTTCCAGCTTCGCCCGCGTGAGGCAGTATGCGGATATGACGACGCGGAATTATGAAAAGCGTTTTCGTGCGGCTTTAAAGACCACCACCGACGAGATCGCCGAAAAATATAAATCGCAGCTCTCGCGCATGGTGACGCGCAGCATGAGCGGGCGCGGGCCTTCGAAGTATAATTATCGCGGGACGAATCCGGCGGAGGACCGAGACGATATTCTGAAACTCATCGCCTTTGCACGGGATTACGAACTGGACGTGAAGCTGAACTATGTGAAGGCCAACGAGCAGGAAGTGGCCACCACGGTGGTGCCCAAGACCATCGAAGGCTCACGCATGTACGCTCATTGTCAGGACACCGACAGCGATGCCATGTACGCCATTGAGAGGATTATGCGGGCGACACTGGTCTGATAGTCGGGCAGTGCGGGGGTGGTGCGCTTGTTGAATCACTTTCTTGCAAGCGAGGCCATCAGCTTTGCAGGATCGACTTATGGATTACCGCCACGTGCTCGATGTGAATGCTCTCGCGCCTTTTCTCGGGCAGGATGAGACGTGGCTTCTTTGTGTCTCGGGCGGGGCGGACAGCATGTGCCTTCTGTATGCCATGCATCAGATGGCGTCGCAATCTGCGGGCATTGCTCTGCAGGTTGTCCATGTTAATCATCTCGTGAGGGGACAGGCGGCTCAGGATGATTTCGAGTTGGTGAAGCGCGCCAGCGAGGATTTGGGGGTTCGTTGCCACTACCGTGAGACAGCCCCTCTGAGCGTGAAACCACGTGGGGCAACCACCGAGGAGTTTTTCCGTGACCAACGTCATGCGGCCATCGCGGAGGTGGCACGCAGCGAAGGGGTACACCATGTGGTGTTGGGGCATACGGCCGATGATCTGGCGGAGAACTTCCTGATGCATCTGATGCGCGGGGCCGGGTTGCGTGGGCTTACTTTTCAGTTTTCACAGCGCAAGGGCTCCCTGGTTTTGCTTCGACCCCTGTGGCAAACTTCCCGCACGAAGGTGCTGAAGTATCTCACGCGGTTCGGGGTGAATTACCGTGAGGATGAAACAAATCGATCCATGGACTTTACCCGCAACCGGGTGCGCAATCTGCTGATTCCCTTCGTCGAACGGGAGTTCAATCCATCCGTCCGGCTGGCGCTACGCCGCACGACGCATATACTCGGAGGAGCCCAGGAATATGTTCACGAGCGGGCAGCGCGTCACCTTCGGCGCATGCAGCGCTCCAGCGGTGACCGCGCTGCGCTTCCTATGTGCCGGCTTACCGCTCTGCCCGAGGTGCTCGCCCTTGAGGTGATTCACCAATGGTTGGTGGAGGCATTGGGGGCTGTGGGGCGTCCCTCCTTCGAGCAGAGCCAGAATGTTTTGAAGCTGGCCCGCTCGTCCAAGGGGCGTCGGTTAAGGTTAACGGCCGGAGCGATCGTGAGCAAGTCGGGAGATAATCTGGTCGCGATCGCGGCAGGCAGGGGTTCGTTCAAAGCGTCGGGTCTTGACCTTGGATCGGATGCGCCCGCACGGGAGGAACTGGCTCGGAGATTTGCGGTCCAGAATTCCAATCTCCCTTTGGTGCGATTTATCAAAGATGTACCTCTCAGGACTGATGACAGGGACGACCAATTTTCAGTTCAACTCACGACTCTCGATGGGAGAACTCTGTCGCTGCAGGGCAGCGTGTTCACCCAGGAAGTGTTGCCATTGGAGGAGGTCGAGAACGATCCTGCCACAGAGTTGGCCCTGCCTCTGGTCCTGCGCAACCGTCGGGCAGGTGATCGTCTCTCACCATCCGTTCGCCTCAAGTCGGTGTTGATCAATGACAAGGTGCCGTATTATATCCGCGACTTCCTGATAGTGGTGGCGGATGCCAACGGCAGGTTTCTGGCAATTGTGGGGATGGAACGCGTGAACGCCCGGTTGCGTGCGACAGTGGCTCAGGGTGTGGCCATCAAATATGATTTTATTGTTGGGCCACACGATGGCGGAACCGATGCGCCACCGGAGTCAACGTCATGACCCTGGGTCAACTTGCTTGGCGCAACATGCTCCGCAATCCACGGCGGACGACACTCACTGTCTTGAGCATCGCGTTCTCTTTGTTTCTGCTGAGCACCCTCATCCAGGTTGTTATTTTGCTTAACGGTCCCGAGACCGACGATAGCTATCTGCGTCTCGTTGTGCGCCGGTCAACATCGCTGGCGGATCCTCTTCCCGCTTCATTTAAGAACAAGATTCGCGCCATTGACGGGGTGAGATATGTGACGCCGTTCACCTGGTTTCAGGGCGTTCGCACGGAAAATGAGCAGGGTTTCTTTGGGCAATTTGCCGTGGATGCCGGGGTTCTGCTGGATCTTTTTCAGGAACTGATTCTGTCGCGGGAGGAACGCGATGCCTTCGTTCGAGAGAAGTCCGCAGCCATCGTGGGGCGCATTACAGCCGATCAAATGGGTTGGAAACTGGGGGATCGCGTCATCCTGACCAGCCAGATTTGGTTCAATAGTGATGGTTCTGCGGCCACCGTGGAATTAATCATCCGTGGGATTTTTGGAACAACCGTGCCCGGTCACGACACCACGCTGTTTTTTCACAACGATCTGTTTGATGAGGCCATGGGGCGCTCGGGGAACGTGGGTACGTATTGGGTGAAGGTGCGATCGCTGGCGGACTCGGCACGGGTCGCGGACACGATCGACAGGACCTTTCGCAACACCAACGCAGAAACCAAGACCGAGACAGAGAAGGCTTTCGCGGCAAGTTTCATGAGTATGCTCGGCAATGTGAAATTATTGTTCGGCAGCATTTCGGCGATTGTGGTGCTCACGATACTGCTTGTCGTATCCAGCACGATGGCCATGTCGATCCGCGAGCGGTCCGGCGAAATTGCGGTCATGAAAACTTTGGGATATCGCCGCAACACCATCCTCTTTCTATTGATCGGGGAGGGCATCGCCTTGTCACTCACCGGTGGAGTCGTGGGCTTGGGGCTGGGGTGGCTTTTTTTCTCGCTGGTGGATCTGAGCAAAGCGACCGGCGGCATGATTCCGTACTTCCAGTTGGGAGGTCAGGTTATTTTAATTGCCCTGATCGCGTCGCTTCTCATCGGGGTATTGAGTGCTGCCGTGCCCGGCATTATCGCATCCCGGCAAAGTGTATTGGCAGGTTTGCGTCAGACAAATTGAATTTAGAGGCCGCTTCTCCCACTATAAAGAGGCAGAGGATAAAGGTAAGAAGATGGCTGAACCCAGCAAAACCAAAGTGATTGCGACGAACCGTAAAGCCTGGCATGATTATCATGTGGAGGATCGCATCGAGGCGGGCATCGTGCTGGTGGGCACCGAGGTGAAATCGCTGCGAGCGGGCAAGGGTAGCCTGGTGGATGCATACGCAACCTTCTCCGCTGGTGAGGCCTTTCTCTATAATATGTTTATCAACCCGTACGATAAGGCGAATCGTAATAACCACGAGGAAAGGCGCCCCCGAAAGCTTCTGCTTCATAAGCAGCAGATCGGTAAACTGACGGTGCAGGTGAGACAAAAAGGTTTTACGGTGGTTCCTCTTTCGCTTTATTTTAAGGGGAGCCAGGTGAAGGTTGAGTTGGGCGTGGTTCGGGGAAAGAAAGAATACGATAAACGCCATGATTTGAAGGATAAAGAATCCAAGCGCGAACTATCTCGCGTGATGAAACATCGACGCGATTAAGGGTTCTCTTTCGTAAAAATGGTTTGTTTGTCGAAAAAGGTGGTAATGCCCCCGCCTGATGCAATACTCTTACGGTTGAGTCGTATGGTTCTCTAACAGATGCAGGGTCATTCAGCCATAGAATTTCACGTTGCGTCCTGGGAGTGGTGTATCTGATGGCTTACAGGGATTTTCGTGACAACCGTCACCCGGACTTCGAGACCGAAGAATCTCGTCCGGGTATTCCTTCGAACTCTTTCATCCAGCGGATAGTGGACGAAGCTGCCCGTGAAACGGGTTTGCCCATGCCCGATGGGGTCGATATACTTGAGGGCGACGAAATTACAATCATTTACGATAAGTTTCGTCGCTACTGAACCACGCATCGGTTGAGGAATGACTGGTCGTGCTGACGGTGGTGCCGGCTGGAATTTGGTTGCGCGCTGCCCCATTCTCTTTCTGAAGTAATATCGGCATTGTGCTGTTTTTTCGAGCGCATTCTGATTCCAAATCTTGTGTCAGGTTTCTCATTCGATTGCACTTTCAAACCCCGGGTAACCGCATGGAGGCTTCGATTATAGCCCGTTCAGCTCGCAAAGGTTTTCTGCTGATGCTGGGCGCGATGCTCTTTATCCTCCCTTTGTTGGTCATTCCACTGTCCACGCAGAATCCCGCAGTGCATTCCAAGGAACTGGGTTTGCGGTTCTTTCTGGCGGTGCTGGGAGTGTTGTTTGTGGCAGTCTGGCCGGCGTTGCTGCGCCGCCGGTGGGACCTGGTTGATCTGGCTTTTTTGAGCGTTACCGCTTCGGGTTTACTGGCCACGGTATTTTCTTCCCGCCCCATGTTTTCGTTTTTTGAGGCGTGGCAAAATTGGACGCTGCCACTGCTCGGTTGGATGGTTTACCGGGTGTTGCCTTCAACCCGCGAGGCCACGCGCTTGTTGGTTGTGATTGCTGTGAGCGCCATGGCCGCCACTATTTATGGGGTGAGTGCTTTTCTCGGTTGGGATTTTCTACAGGGTATTTATCCGTTTTTAATCAAGGCCGAGGATGGCCGCAACTATGTCCATTCCCTGCTGGGAAACCCGGAGTATTTCGGCGGATATGTTGCTGCGGTTTCTGCCGTGGCATTGCTGCAACTTCTGCGCGGTGGGAGCATTGTTCGCCTTGGGATCTGGATGGTGGTGACGGTGTCTTTGCTTTTCGCGCTACTACTCAGTGGCACCCGGGGGGCGGGTATTGGGTTTGTGCTGGCGGTTGCGTTGGTGCTCATCCGGGTTTGGCCGCAACTCAGCCGCAGGCTTCGACGTGTTACGTTTTGGGGGTTGGCGCTGCTGACTATCCTGGCGGCCGCAGGTGTTGTCCTGCTTTCAACCAGTAATCCGCTCAATGTGCGCAATGTGCGGTTGGCCCAGCGTTTCGTTGCGCTGCTCGATCTCAATTCAACCTCCATGCGCGAGCGAGTCTTGTTCTATTCCGTTTCGGGAAAGATGATCGCGCGCCACCCGGTGCTGGGGGATGGCCCCGGCACATATCAATTGAATTTCTATCCCACCGTCCTGCGCCTGCAGGAGGATGATCCCCGCGCGGGGGTGCTCATGATGACCGAAGACCTGAAGGGGGGAGTGGCTGATCATGCGCATAATGATTATCTGGAGATATGGGCTGACCGGGGGACCGTGGGACTGGCAGCTATTTTGTTTTTTCTGACCGTTGTCGTTTTAAAATTCATTCGGTTGAACGGGGAGAGCGACGATTCTCCAATCGAGAAAGATCGCGTCCTTCTGGCCCTTGCATGCTTTGGGGGAGCCGCCTGCATCTTCATCAATGCAGCCTTCAGCTTCCCTTTGCATATGGCCGTGCGGGGGAGTCTCGCGTGGGTGCTGGCCGCGCTATTTCTGGCTCTCATGCGGCAGCAGGATGATGCTTTGGAACATGAGCAGGATGCTTGATGGAAATTGTGGTGCTTCGGTAACCCAAGTTCGATGAAACGGATAAACAGTAAAACAGGCGATGAGGAGTTGGTCAGATGACATCGAAATTTCTGAAGGGGCGGCGCATTGATCCGCCGTCCATAACAGCAGGCATGACCGTGGCTGATTTGATGGAGCAGAGTTTTATGGCCTATAATGGTGGCCGCCTGCGTCAGGCTGCCCAGTTGCTGACCAACAAATGTCTCGACGACGATGTGACCGTGGGCATGACGCTGACCGGTGCGCTCACGCCGGCCGGGCTTGGCATGTCATCTCTCATTCCTCTGGTGGAGGCGGGGTTCGTCGATTGGATCATTTCCACCGGAGCCAATCTTTACCACGATACGCATTTCGGCATTGGACTGAATCTGCACGAGGGCAGCCCTTCCATCGACGACCGCGTGTTGCGCGATGAGGGCGTGGTGCGTATCTATGACATCTTCTTCGATTACTCCGTTCTGCTGGAGACCGATTTGTTCTTCCGCCAGTTGTTCGATGCGGAGGAGTTTCAACGCAGCATGAGCAGTGCGGAATTCCATTACCTTTGCGGAAAATACATTGCTGCTCGCGAAGAGAAGTTGGGAGCAAAGCGGCGGTCGCTGCTGTCGGTTTGTTACGAATGCGGCGTTCCGGTTTACACATCGAGCCCGGGCGACAGTTCCATCGGCATGAACATCGCCGAGCGTCAGTTGTGCGGATCGAAGCTGACCATTGACCCCATGCTGGATGTGAACGAGACGGCATCCATCGTTTTGAACGCAAAGCGTTCCGGTGGCAAGAGCGCCATCGTGATCTTTGGCGGTGGTTCGCCCAAAAACTTTGCTCTGCAGACCGAACCCCAAATCCAGGAAGTTCTGGGCATTGATGAGCGCGGCCATGATTATTTCCTGCAGGTTACGGATGCACGTCCGGACACCGGCGGCCTGAGCGGTGCCACGCCCAGCGAAGCGGTGAGTTGGGGCAAGATTGACCCGGACATGCTTCCCGATGCTGTGGTGTGCTACTGCGACACGACGATAGCCATGCCTCTCATCACGGCCTACGCACTGTCGCGCCATGCGCCCCGCAGGCCCAAGCGGCTTTACGATCAGCGGGATAAGATGATGGCTCATCTGCGGTCGGAATATGACGCGGTGCGCAAAGCCGGCAAGCGTTAACCCATCCGATGGGCGACTGAATCATGGCCATGGTGCAAGGCGCCCGAGCGTTCGTGCTGGATGTGCGCGACTATCGGGAGTCCTCCGCGCTGGTGCGGCTGTTGGTGCAGGGCGAAGGGTTGGTTTCGCTGGTGGGTCGGGGAATGCGCTCGGTTCGCAAAGGTGCAAGCGCACCGGTGTTGCAGCCATTTGCATTGGTTCATCTGAGCTATTCGCTGCGTGATCCCGACGGTCTGGGCGCTTTGCGCAGTGCGGAGGTGGAGCGGCAATACGACGTGCTGCGTACGAACATCGAAGCCTATGCGCTGGCCGGGGCGTGGTTTGAAATCTTGCTGGCAAGCGCGCAACCCGGGCCAGAAGGGGACCGCCTTTTTGGTCTCACGGAAGGTTTCATGAATCAAATCCAGATGGTGGGCTCCGCGGTGGCTCGCGAGCCCATATTCGTGGCGCGCGATGCATCGGTGCTGTGGTACTGGGCGCGCTTGTTGAACGAGATGGGGGTTGGCCCTCAGTTCGGAGTATGCGGGCGATGCGGCTCGAAACTCCAGCTTCACCATTTTGATTTGCGCGGTGCCGAAACTGTTTGTGCGGATTGTGCGGCGGAACACCGACGTTACCTGCCACTCACGGGGGCGGACGTGCGTGGTCTTCAAGCGGTGTTTTCGCGTAGTATTCCCAAAGACAGGACTCCGTTGCCTCAGCGGTCCGTCCTGTTGTTTTTGAGGATAGTGCGCGATGTCATGCGACGCCATCTGGAGATGGAATTGAAGTCCTTTGGGTTTCTGAGTGAAGTGCTGGGTGGGAAGTTTTAACCCGGTGGACAACGCCGGGCGAAAATGATGTTGCGATCGTAGGCGGGGGTGGTGCGAATGGATTCGGGGGAAGTGGTTTTTCCTCTCTCACCCGTTCCGCATATTTCAACGAGGAGATTTCTCATGAGCGTCGAACCCTCCAACCACGATGATGCAGTAGAGGGCGTTCTGCATTATTTGAGCGACTACATTGCAACCCGCGGCCGGCAGGCCTCACGCATGCATCCTCCTATTGCGATGGTTATCGGGGAGATCGTGTGGATGCAGATGGCGCACATGCGACAGGTTCTGGAGAAGTTAAAGACGTTTGCTCCCGATCGCGTTCGGGTCGCAGATGCTCTCACGGGTGTCGATGACACACGACGCCGCGCGATTCTCAGCCATACAGATCAAAACGCCGTGGTCTATGAGATCATTGACCGACAGGACCAGGCAAAATCCAGCCGTGTGGTGGACATGGCTATCCACGACACCCGCACGCTGTTCCGTTCGCTCAACCCGTCTCTCGAAACCGTGGTTCAGTTAGTGCAACATTGGTCGTATTGGGACCTGTCGGATGCTGCGGACCTTTTCCACTTCGATAAAAATGTCCGCCGTATTTCGGCAATTCAGGCCATTTCCATTTCCGACGATATGAGGAAAAAATATAGGGCTGCCATGCGGTTGCGGTCTGATGATCCTTTCACCGACGATGATATCTTCAAATTCGAACTGACCCTTATGAACCAGATTGTCACACGGTTTGTGCAGAAGCGAAAAGAGGAAGAGGCTTATGTGACCATTATCTGTCGCGATGAACTTCCCGTGGCCGCCACGAACCAGGAAATTATGAAAACAGCCAGGCATATGATGGCGCTTGAGGCTCTGGAAGATGAGAGCAAGGATGTGGATCCGGCCATGCACGATTATTTCGCCCGCGCCATGCACATGGACCATGACATGGTGACCCGTGAGAAGATGATCGAGTTTGTCAGACGCAACGTGGCCGAAGCGAAGCGCACCTTGAAGCAAGTGCTTGCAGAGGATCGAAATCTGGGTGAGCCGTACGATTACAAAGACGCCCAGGGCACCAAGCTGAAAGAACGCTTCACCGAGATCTGCGGTCGTTTCGCATTTGGAAACGATTATCTGCCTGGTGTAACGCCACCACCGCAGGGTTCTGTGGTGGAAGCCTGATGATGTTTCTGCCTCGGGCAAGCATGATGCTTGCCGTGGGATTTCTGTTTTGCATGAGTGGCGCGCAGTTGCATGGGGCCCAAACCAGTGAAAAAGGAACAACGATGACTCAACAAACCGCGGCTCGCGTAGAAAAAATAGCCGATAATCTGGTTTTCCCTGAAGGCCCCGTATGGCATCCCGATGGTTTTCTTCTCTTCTCTGATGTCCATGGAAAAACCATCGAGCGCATCAAACCCGAAGGCGGATCGCAGACATGGTTCGATAAGGGGAAGAAAACCAACGGCCTCATCATGAGCAATGATGGTCGCTCCATTTACGCCTGCTGCCATTCGGAATTTGAGATGCTGCGCATCGATGCGAAGACCGGCGATTTTGAGGTTCTGACAAGCAAATACGAGGGGAAACCTTATCTGAACGTCAACGATGTGGCGCTGGACAAGCGCGGGAACGTTTTCTTTACGGACCCAACATGGGCGCCGGGCCCTGACAAGGTTCAGGGAGTCTATCGCATATCCCCGGATGGGAAGGTCGTACGCGTTGTTACCACGACGGACCAGCCCAATGGCCTGGTGGTTTCGCCCGACCAGAAGTGGTTGTATCTCGCCCGCTCGGGGACGCACGACATCATGCGTTTCAAGCTGGGGGAGAATGGCGATCTGACGGAGGGAAGCGTCTGGCTGCAGCTTGACCACGGCGACAACCCCGATGGTATGACCATTGATTCCAA
The DNA here is from genome assembly GCA_002842095.1 of candidate division BRC1 bacterium HGW-BRC1-1. Taxonomy (GTDB): domain Bacteria; phylum Sumerlaeota; class Sumerlaeia; order Sumerlaeales; family Sumerlaeaceae; genus HGW-BRC1-1. Next base: position 72,991 of record PHCB01000005.1, on the reverse strand, counting down.
GGGGAATCTTTACATCGCTCAATATGTGACAGGAAACATCCGGGTTGCTTCGCCGGATGGGAAAACGCTTATGACGGTGCCCATCACGGACAGAACGACCAACTGCGAACTGCAGCCGGGCACGAACGAAAAGGTACTCTGGGTGACCTGTGGCGGCAGCGGTAATGGTAAGCGCGATGGAAGTGTCTGGCGGGTCACGTTCCCTGACGGAGCGTTTTAACGCCAGAAATCAAGCGGCGCGCTTGCTGATTTCCACGGCCTTGCGCGCGCCTTCACTCATCGTCGCTGCGGAGATGAGATCCGTGCCCTTCAACATTTCGCGGGCGGCTTCTTCGTTGGTGCCACTCAACCGGATCACGATGGGCGTGTTCCAATCAGGCAGTGATTTGATGGCAGAGAGTATGCCCTCAGCCACGAGATCACAACGGACGATACCGCCGAAAATGTTGAAGAAGATGGTGTTAACCTTCGGGTCGGCCACGATCAGCTTCAGAGCTTCCGCCACCTGTTCGGCTTTTGCGCCGCCGCCGATGTCGAGGAAGTTGGCGGGTTCGCCGCCGAAATGTTTTACGATGTCCATGGTGCCCATGGCGAGCCCCGCACCGTTGACGATGCAACCGATCTGGCCATCGAGCTTGACGTAATTCAGATGCAGTTCGCGTGCTTTGCGTTCGAGGGGATCCTCGGCGGCGTCATCGCGCAGGGCGGCGATGGCCGGGTGTCGTCCCACCGCGTTGTCGTCGAAGTTCATCTTCGCATCGGCGGTGATCACGGCGCCGTCTCCCGTTATGACGAGAGGGTTGATCTCGGCCAGAGAGCAGTCGCTCTCCGTGAAAGCCTTATACAAGCCGCGCATGATAGCGGCGAAATCTTTGGCGCCACTTTTAGGAATTTCAATGAACGCGGCAATCTCACGAATCTGAAAATCGGCCAGTCCAATCCAGGGTTCAACCGCGACGAAGAGAATTTTCTCGGGGGTGTCAGCGGCAACCTGTTCAATCTCCACACCACCGGCCGCACTGGCCATGATGACGGGTTTCTTGCGTGAACGGTCGAGGATGATACCCAGATAAATTTCGCGCTGAATGTCGATGCCCTGCTCGATCAGCACCTCTCCTACAATTTCGCCCTTGATGTCCATGCCGAGAATGCGGCCGGCCACTTCGCGCACCTCGTCGGGGGAGTTGGCAAGCTTGATGCCGCCGGCTTTGCCGCGCCCCCCCACGAGAACCTGCGATTTAACCACGTGGGGCAGGGATGCGCCTTCATCGAGCAGACGCTTCGATATGGCGGCAGCTTCTTCGGGCGTTTGCGCAACTTCTCCAGCCGGGGTTTTTACCCCGTATTTGCGAAGGATTGCCTTGGCCTGATACTCGTGAATCTTCATCCCTGACTCCAGTGTGTTTGTTTTTATGTCTGTGCGTGGTGAGTGAGTTTTCCTCAGACTGCGAGGGACGCGACCATATCACCCACTTCGGAAGTGGTGAAACCCATGCGACCCGCGGCGAGGCTTTTCAGCTTGTTGGCGGTCACTTCCATAATGGCGTTCTCAATCGCCTTGGCTGCTTCGTCCTGCCCGAGGGTCTCGAGCATAAGCTGCGCAGCGCCGATGGCGGCGAGGGGATTGATCACGTTTTTGCCCGTGTACTTGGGGGCACTGCCGCCAATGGGTTCGAACATGGAGACGCCACCGGGATCGGGGTTGATGTTGCCACCGGCTGCGATACCCATGCCGCCCTGAATCATGGCGCCAAGGTCGGTGATGATGTCGCCGAAAAGGTTGCCCGTAACAATCACGTCGAACCACTCGGGATTTTTCACAAACCACATTGTGGTAGCGTCAACGTGCGTGTACTCGCGCTTAATGTCGGCGTAGTCACGATCGCCCATTTCGTGGAAGGCGCGCTCCCACAAACCATAAATGTAGGTGAGAACGTTTGTCTTGCCGCAAAGCGTGAGTTGTTTGCGCTTGTTGCGCTTGCGCGTGTACTCGAAGGCATACTTCAATGCGCGATCGACGCCGAAGCGGGTATAGACAGCCGTTTGCGTGGCGACCTCCTGGGGGGTGCCAACATGCATGGCGCCGCCCATGCCGCAATAAGCGTCCTGGGTGTTTTCGCGGATGACGACGAAGTCGATGTCTTCCGGGCCCTTGTCTTTGATGGGGGTTTCAACGCCGGGATAAAGCTTTACAGGGCGGAGATTGATGTACTGGTCCAGCTCAAAACGGAGGCGCAGGAGGATGCCCTTTTCAAGAATGCCCGGTTGAACGTCGGGGTGTCCGATGGCGCCCAGAAAAATGGCGTCGAATTTGCGCAGTTCGTCGCTGGCGTTGTTAGGCAATACTTCGCCGGTGCGAAGATAGCGATCGCCTCCGAAATCGAAGTCGGAAAAATTGAGACTGAAATTAAATTTGTCAGCTACAGCCTTGAGAACTTTGATGCCTTCGCGAACAACTTCGGGACCGGTTCCGTCGCCGCCGAGCACTGCGATATCGTACGATGTTTTTTGAGCCATGAATGTCAGGTGCCCCTGGTCAGGGGCTATGCCTCCTCTGGGTGTCTGAATGCACTACCAGCACACGGTTTTCGGCTGGGTCGTGTCAAAGAAGAATACGGGTAAATGGGGTCATAAATTGTCTTGTCTGGCTGAAAGCTTACGCATCGGGCGGAGGGGGAAGTTCATCCAGACCCGGCACCTCGCCTTCGCGTATGCTGGGGGCGGCCTCCAGTCCGATCTCTACACGTACGTTTTTCACGTGAGGCTGAACTCGGGCGAGATTGTCCTCCAGCGTAATTCCGTCGGTGCTGCCCGTCAGCTTTCGTCCGGGGGCCGGCAGGTGCCAATGGATTTCGGTTGGGGGCGTGTGCCAGTCGGCTTCGATGGTGAGGAATTCTTCGTTCTCTTCGAATTCCACAAGCACCGAGACAACACCGAATGCGGTGGGTGCGCGGTTGATCGCAACGCGTTTGCCCGGGTGGCACCATTCTGCGGGAAGCAAAGGCGTGATGTGTAGCACCTGGTCTTGCTCGTGAATGATGAGGTTGCGAACAAGTAGCAGCCATTCGGCGGCGGCCCAGCCATGGTGGCCATCCCCCATACAGCCCCCGCGTGTGCGTGGATGAATCGCTTCAGGCCAGCACCATGTGGGGGTCGCAAGGTCGAGCATATAATTGATCAGTTTATATGCGCCGATATCTTTCATCATCAGCATGCACTGGGCCATTTGCAGGGTCAGGTAGGAATTTATACCGCTATGGATCATCTGCTGATAAAAGCCGTCGTCGTGGAAGAGGTGATTGCGGATGAACAGCAACGTGTTGCGCATCCAGGGGGTCTCTTCAGGATGCACGATCTTCAACGGATAGGCCGCTGCAATATTACCGATCATGCCGGCGTCGGGGCGTCGTCGGGGTGCTGCCGGCAGGGCGTGGACGGGGCTGTGCTCGATGTCGCGGTTGATGGCCTCGAGCAGATCGCGTCGATAGCCGGCCTCCAACGATTTGAACAGTTCCTGATCGTCTGTCAGATCGAGCGCGGTGGCGGCTTCTGTCGCATCCATCAGTCCGCGAAGGGACCAGAAGTTATCCCAATAATAGAAGTCGTTGGGCCCGAGGTGTTCCGCGCTGAAACCGGCGGGGAGTAGTCCGCGGGGTTTCCGCTTGGAGAAGCTGATATCGTGGCGTTTCTTTTCGATCCAGAGGGCACCGCGGCGTATGGCGGGGTACAGCTCCCTCAACAGGTCCATGTCACGCGTCAGGCGGAAGTGTTCCATGATGGACCAGATGGCCTGGCCGTTGCTGTCCCACTCGCCTTTTTGTGAGCAGAAGTATCCATTCTTCCATTGCTTGAGCGGAGTGAACCGGAGGTTTTTTGCAACCTCTTCGCCGTAGCCAACTTTGCCGAGGCCATTTAGCAGGAAAGCAGCGTCGCGGAACCAGTGGCGATGATAGGTCAGAGGACCTGCGGTAATTTCGTAGCCGTCGTTGAGCATCACGAGAAATGCTTTGTTCGCCTCGAAGGCGTCCACATAGCGCTGGTCGGGCAGTTCCACTGTCACGCCGCGGTCGGCCTCCCTGCGCCAATCCGCCAGGGCCTTTTCCTTGATCGTCTCAAGTTTCTCGGGAGTGAACCGGGTGAACGAGAAATTCCTCGGGTTGAGTGGCTCGATGGGCATGACCACGAAGCGCCGTTCACTTTGCCCCGGACCAAGCTGAATTGTGTAGCTGTTAGCGCCGTTGGCCAGGCCGCTGGGGCATTGGGTTTGATTGTCGATGGCATCAGAAGCGGTATCGAGAAAATGCGCGGTATCACCGGTTGCATGGTTCGAGGCAATACTTCTGTCGGGTCGTTGGGGGAAGAAGGCTGCCAGGTCGGAGCCGATGAGCCAGAAACCCCGGGTGTTGTATGCGAGGTTGAAAATCAGACTCAGCCCCTCGGGATTGTGCGGGCGCAGGGCAAAGGTCAGACGGGCGGTTTGGGGTTCGCGCGTGGGATTCGCCACATGCACTTCGTGGCAGATGTAGTCCTGATCATCGTCGCGGAAGGCCCAGGTTTCCATGAACATGCGCAGGGGTGGGGTTTCCACCTCGGTGATGACGAAAGGCAGGTTGTTGCGAAGTTGCTGGCTGATCTTGTTGTCGTCCATGCGGGACGGGAAATAGTGCTTGCCGTCAACGGTTAGCCAGGCATCGAGACTCCATCCCTGCAGCCAGGGCGTTACGAGACCACGGGGGTCCACCACCCCTTCCCGGGTCCCTCCGCACACGCCAACCCCGGTCCAGTTGCGGTGTGTCAGGTTGATGTAGCTCAGGCTCATGGCTCGCGGGATAAAAGACTCGCTGTGGGGATTGGATTGGCGCTCCATCCAGTAGGGCCAGATCCAATCGCTGTTGATGGAGAGCGCGTGGAGGTTATAGAAACCGCGCAACTGCATCAGCACGCCGGCCGGAATCAGCTCGTTGGGGACTGTGACTTCCGAGGGTTGGTTGAGATGTCGAAGGGCATCGACAAATTCCGTGCCCTGATCAATCTTGTAATAGCGTTTGAGGTAATTGAGAATGTGTTTGATAAAGAACATAAGGTTGTAAGGTCCGCCTGATGAGCCGCTACAGAATTTGGTCCTGATGAATTCGACAGCGTTTGTCCGGTTGGGTTGTGCGAAAACGAAAGTGTGATTCATATCGTGCGCGAAGAGCGCAGGAAAGGCGAAGCCGGAAGCGATGAAGATTGCCTTTTTCACGAACAATTACAAACCCTTCGTTGGAGGCGTTCCGATTGCCGTGGAAAACATGGCGGTTACACTGCGGGGGTTCGGGCATCGGGTCATCATATTTGCACCGCAATATGACCCGGAAGTGCCTCCCGAGGAGGATGTCTGTCGCATTTCCGCATTGACCAATTTTAACGAGAGCAGCTTCGTTCTGCCGCTGCCCATCACACTGGAGGCGCAATCCTATTTCGCCGATGAGGAGCCGGATGTGGTGCATGTTCACCATCCATTTCTCCTGGGTAGTACGGGGTTGGGGCTTGGGCGGGCGATGAACCTGCCGGTCATTTTTACCTACCACACCCAATACGAGCGCTATGCCCATTACCTGCCCTTCAACGAGATGATGGTGGGTGAAGTGGCGCAACAGGTTGGTTGGAAATTCGCCAACTGTTGCGACGCTGTCATTGCGCCCTCCTCGGATATTCGCGAGATGCTGTTGGAGCGCGGCGTGACGACGGAAATCCGTGTGATTCCGACGGGGGTGGAACTGGCGCGTTTTAAGAATGTGGAAAAGGGCTTTCTGCGCCAGCGTTTTGGGATCGGCGCGGATGAAACGATCCTGCTGTTCGTGAGTCGCCTCGCTCACGAGAAAAATGTGGGATTTCTGATCGAATCATTTGCCGCCATGGCTTCAAAAATCCCCGATTCAAAGCTGGTATTGGTGGGGGAGGGGGATGCCGAGGAGGATCTGAAAAAGCAGGCGGCTGAGGTGGGGTTGAACGAGCGAATCGTATTTGCCGGACGCCTCGACGGCCCCGATGTGGTGTCGGCTTATGTGGATGCGGATCTGTTTGTTTTCGCCTCAACCAGTGAAACGCAGGGGATGGTGGTGCTGGAGTCCATGGCTGCAGGATGCCCCGTGGTTGCGGTGGATGCGCCCGGTGTGCGCGATGTTGTGGTGGAAGGGGAGACGGGTTTCCTGCTGGAGGAGGGTGACGTTGAAGGGTTCGCCACGCGCATGGTCGAGATTTTGACCGATTCCGACCTGCATACTAAATTCCGCGAAGGTGCGTTGACTAAAGCCCGCACCCTATCCCTTGCTCGGACCAGCCGGCGTGTGGAATCGTTGTACAAGCATGTATTGCTTCATCGCCGTCCGCGTCGCGATGAATTCTTTCTGATGCTCAAGGAAGTCTTCCGTTACCAGTGGAACAAGATAACAGAGGGCATTGATGAGATCATACCATGAGTACCTGATGGGACCTAACCGGTAATGCTCATTCTCGTTACCGGAGCCACGGGTTATGTGGGTGGTCGGCTTGTGCCGTTGCTTATCGAAGCCGGTCATCAGGTGCGCTGTTTCGTGCGCGATCCTCGGCGCCTGGAGGGGCGGCCCTGGGGGGATTATGAAATCGCGCAGGGAAGCGTGGAGGACGAGGAGTCGCTCGTGCGCGCCTTGGAAGGGTGCGAAGCGGCATACTATCTCATCCATTCGATGTCGGGTACAGTTGAGGATTTTGAAGAGCGCGACCGTTGTTATGCGCAAACCTTTGCGCGGGCTGCGGCGCGCTGTGCATCGCTGAAGCGCATTGTTTATCTGGGTGGACTTGGCGGCAATGCGAACGGCGACAAAGAGATGTCTGCCCATTTGCGGTCGCGGCAAGAGGTCGGAAGTTTGTTGGTTGAAAGTGGCAAGCTTGTGACCGAATTTCGGGCTGCGGTCATCGTGGGGTCGGGCAGTGCGTCGTTCGAGATGATTCGTTATTTAACTGAACGTTTACCGGTGATGATCTGCCCTCGCTGGGTACGCACCCGGTGCCAGCCTATCGCAATCCGCGACGTGCTTCATTATCTCGTCGATACGCTGAAGGTGGAGGCAAGCGCCGGGCGCATCATCGAAATCGGCGGACAGGACGTTCTTACCTATGCGGACGTGATGCGTGGATACGCTCATGTAAGAAGACTGCGCCGATGGCTGATCATGGTGCCGGTGCTCACGCCACGCTTGTCGTCATATTGGGTGGATTTTGTCACGCCGCTGCCTGCGGCGCTGGCGCGCCCTCTGATCGAGGGACTTCGCACAGAAGTTGTCGTGCGCGACAGAAGTGGAATGGATCTTTTCGGGTTTCAACCCATCGGGTTCGAACACGCCGTCGATCTGGCGTTGAAGCGACTGGCGGCCGATGGTCAGGATTCGAGCTGGTTTGATGCGTACTACTTCGGCCTCAGTCGACATCAACAGCAGGATGTGTTGGTTGAGAACGAAGGCATGATTGTTGAGCGGCGTACGCAAGAGAGTGCGGCATCACCCGAGCGGGCCTTCGATCAGGTGAAACGTTTGGGGGGACCCGAGGGTTGGCTTTATGCAGACGCTTTGTGGTCGCTCAGGGGTGCCATCGATCACCTTTTTGGTGGGCCGGGGATGAGGCGGGGGAGACGTTCTCTGTCAGATTTGCGAGTTGGCGACGCATTGGATTTTTGGCGCGTGGAGGAGATTCGACCTCCGGAGCTGTTGCGCTTGCGCGCAGAGATGCGCGTTCCGGGGCGCGCCTGGTTGCAGTTTGAAGTATGCCCGGACGAGAAGGGTGGAAGCACCATTACACAGACCGCATTCTTCGAGCCTCACGGTCTGGCGGGGTGGCTCTATTGGTATCCTCTTTATCCGATCCATCGCCTTATTTTTGCAGGATTGCTCCGTAAAGTTGCACAACGGGCAGAGGCCGCCAAAAGCGAAGATAAGGTTGCTTCGTAAAAAACCCGCCAGATTGGCTCAGGGCATTTGGGCTTGGATCTGTTTGTCCTCGATGATCTTGCCGTCACGCAGCACGATGTTGCGGCTGCATTGTTCCGCCACCTCAGTGTCGTGGGTTACGATGATCAGGGTAACTTTCTCTGCGTGAAGCTCATGGAAGAGCTTCATGATCTCCCGGCCGGTTCGGGTGTCGAGATTGCCGGTTGGTTCGTCAGCGAGGAGGATGGTGGGATTGTTGACGAGAGCCCGCGCGATGGCGACACGCTGACGTTGACCGCCGCTCAACTGGTTTGGTTCGTGCCCCGCGCGGTCCGCCAGTCCCACCCGTTCAAGGGCGGCTCGTGCAAGCTTGGCCGCACCACCGGTGCCGGAATAAAGGATGGGGACTTCGACGTTTTCCAAAGCTGACATGCGTGGCAGAAGATTGAAGTTCTGGAAAACAAAACCGATGTTGCGGTTGCGCACGCGGGCCAGCGCGTTGCCTGAGAATCGGCTGACGTCCTGACCATCGAGATGATACTCTCCACTGGTGGGCCGGTCGAGGCATCCGATGATGTTCATCAGAGTGCTTTTGCCACTGCCGGATGATCCGATAATAGCGACCATCTCGCCGGGTTCGATGGAGAAAGTTACCCCATCGAGGGCGTGCACGGTTTCGCCACCCATGGCATATATTTTTGTCAGGTTGCGAACTTCAATGGCATGGCTCATAAGAGGCTTACCGTCTGCCGCCGCGGCTCAAGCTGAAGGTAGCGCGTTGCATGCCGCGTTGGAGGTTGTTGCCGCCGCCGGCTTGAGCCTGACCTTGCACCCACTTGCTTGCGAGGACAGCGGGCAGAAGCACGTCGTCGTTTTCCGATAATCCTTCGAGTATCTCGGTGTTGATGCCGTCGGTGATTCCGATTTTTATGCGCTGGGTTGACCGCGTAGTGTCGTCATTTCCAACCGGAGTGTCCACATAATAACCAGTTCGATCGAACTGAATCGCCTCGTTGGGCAGTAGAAGCGCGTCCTCGCGGCGTTCGGCCTGTATAATAACGTTCGTTGTCATCTCCGGTTTCAAGACGTTGACACCCTCACCGGTCACCTCTATTTTTACTTCAAAGGTCACAACGTTGCTATTGTTCACGCCTTTGGCTGCAATGCGCACAACCTTTCCGTTGAAGCGTTTTCCAGCAAAGGCATCCGCTGTGATGATGCACCGTTGGCCCGGTTTCACCTTGCCGATGTCCGATTCGTCCACGTTCGCCATGACAAATAGTTGCGACATGTCGCTGAGGGTCATGAGGGTTGTGCCGCCGCCAACGTTTGAAACGCCGGACGCGATGATCTGGCCAGGCTGAACCGGTCGCGACGTCAAAACGCCATTCATGGGTGCGAAGATCTTTGTTTCGCGCAGGCGCTGTTGGGCGTTTTCCAGATCGACTGAAGATTGCTGCAAGCTGGCTTCGTTCAATTTGATACTCTGACGGCGAATCTCAATCGTGTTACTGAGACTTTTGATGTCAGTAATGGCTAACTGGGCTTTGAGTAATGAATTTGATGCGTTGGACGCTTCAGTGCGGGCCGCATCAAATTCTTCCTTGCTCACCAATTGGCGGTCGTACAACTCCTTGGCCCGCTCCAGACGAGCCTGAGCATCTCGGTTTCGGATGACTGCGTTCGCCAGATCCGCTTGTGTGGAGGAAGTACGTGTGTCGCGATCCAGCTCTGATATTTTTAATTCCTCACGGGCTTGAATCAAGCGAGCCTGGGAGGAAGAAAGCGCCGCCTCACGTTGGGAAACGTTGCGTTTTTCGTCGACCGGGTCGAGCTCACACAGCAGGTTGCCCGAGGTGATTTTGTCGCTGACGTCGAAGGGCAGGCGAAGTATCTGGCCGCTGGCCTTGGATTTAATTTCGACGTCGAGGTTGGAAATGAGTTTCCCTGTGGTGGGAACCTGCAGATCAATTTTGCCCTTCATGACGGTGATGGGCGGTGCCTTGAGTTGCTCACCATTCTCGGCGGCAGCTGCAGCCTTGGCTGCCCGCTGGCGGTAGAACCAGACGCCACCTCCAACGAGGGCGATGACAACAATCAGAAGGATCAATTTTTTCATCGTGCGATACCAACTCCACTTTCGGGTGTGATCATGATGGGGGATATTCCTGCGCGCTGGAGGGTGGTGCCTTCCACGCGATAGAGGGCAATGTAGGCTTTCATGTGTGCAACCTCAGCCGACACCTGATTCAGTGCAGCATTGATGGTGTCGCGTTGGGCTTGGTTGACCAGAAGTTGTGTTGACCGGCCAACGCGATATTTTTCCATTTCAGCACGAAGTTCTTCGATACGTAAACTTGCAGTGATCTTTGTGGAATCGATCAATTTGCGAGTGCGCTCAATTTCGATGGCTGCCGCGCGAACGTCGAATTCAATAATTTGCTGAAAATTGGTGAGGGCCTCTACTGCCTGTTGGCGTTGGAATGTTGCCCGGCGGTGGGAAGCCTTGGCGGCGCGGTTCTGCAGGGGATAGGAAAATTGCAGCCCCACGTTGTAGTTGGGAAAATCAGTGCCGCCAATGTACTTGAGTGCCTGGCCGGGACTGTCTCCCAACCCGTTGAGGCCGGCGTTCAAAACGAAATCCAAAACGGGGAGAAGACCATTTTCGGAACGCACCACTTCAAGCTCGTTGTTGGCGAGATCAATCTGGGCTTGTCGCAGGTCGGGTCGCCATTTGAGGGCAACCTTCACACGGTCATCGGGGTCCACCTTTTCATTGGGTAGAATTGGTCCATGCTGTGCGAATAGGCGGGTTTTCCATCCCAGTGGGAAAAAGTCTGGATTCAGAAGCCGCAACAAATCGAGCTGCCGGCGGCGTAATGTCTCGGCTGAGTTAATGACTTCGCTGATGCGCGAGCTTTCCTCGGCCTGCGCGGCCAGCACATCGAGAGACGGAACCCTGCCCACGCGTGCGAATTCTTCGGTGCGAAGGCGTTGCTGGCGGGCAATATCGTGGGCGTTCAGGCTGATGTCGAGGGAACGGGCGGCCAGGTAGAGGTCGTAATAGGAGTTTTGAACGTTGGTGACGAGATCGATGGTGACCTGCTGGAGCTGATAGAGGGAGATGACAAAGTTGTTCTGGGCGGTCCAGACCCGGATGTAATTTACCTCGCAACCGGCACCACGCAGAAGGTTCTGGGTGATGTTGAGATTCAGCGCGGCATCATAAAAGGGATGTGTACGGTTTGTGTCGGAACGACCACCGGCAAAACCCAGAGTGTAATCGGTTCCGGTTGGGAGTCGTCCGCCAATGCTGGCGTTGAGGTCCGTGCTGCGGGAATTACTCTCGCGGGGATCCCGATCACCCTTGGGTGTGTTGTTTGCACGAGCGCTGAGAGAACCGCTTTCCCGCGCACCGGTGTTCACGCCGGTCCGGACGGTGGGATCGAATTCCGACAGGGCACTGTCGATGCTCGTGTTGCTGACTTCTGGAGAAATTTTGCTGATCTTGAGCGACTGGTTCATTTCCAGCGCACGGAAAACGGCGGGCAATAGATTGAGGCGCACGGCGTTGGCTGCGGTGGATGTCATGGCGTCGCGCTCGGCTTCATTCAGTGGCGAGGCGGGGAGGTCAAAGTACCGGGTTTCCTGTGTGGAGGTTGTGGCTCCCAGTAAATCTGTGTCAGGGGATCGCAAATCTTTGGGAAGAATGTTAGCGAAATCCGCAGGCAATTCTGTGGTTTCGGATGTCGTATCGCTGGGAGTGATGGTGTAAGGTTCGGGGGCTGGTGCAGTCAGGGTTTCTTCCACACCCTTATTGTTAAGACCGTTCATGATCTCGGGAGAGGAAAAGGATGTGTCGGCAACGCTGACTGTGGTGACGGCGTCTTGCGCATGACCTGTCTGGACAGGCATTGCCGCCCAAAGGGCGGACGTGAGAGTCAGCAAGGTGAGTGCTGATTTAATTTGATGATTAATCACAGCTTTTATGGTTTCTCGTTGGTTTAATTTTTTTCGTCAAAGTCTGATGTGCAGGGAAGACCTGCTTGATCCTGAATGAACTATTCGTATCTCAAAGCGTCGATGGGGTCGAGCCTTGCAGCTTTGCGGGCGGGGTACCACCCAAAGAAAATGCCAATACCCACGGCAACCACGAAGGCAAGGATGATGGGCCACGCATCCAACTGAGCACGGAAGGTGATGCTGGGGTTGCTCGTGGCTAATCGATTGAAACCAAGAATGGTACCAACGCCGAGCGCCGCACCAAGGGCACCACCCGTAAGACTGATGGCCACCGCTTCCAGAAGGAATTGACTCAGCAGATCGCGGTTTCGTGCGCCCAGAGCCTTGCGCACGCCAATCTCCCTGGTTCTTTCGGTCACGGTTACGAGCATGATGTTCATGATCCCGATGCCGCCGACGATGAGCGAGATGAACGCCACACTGGAGAGAAGTGCGGTCAAGAGATTGCCAACCATTTCGAGCGAGTCTGCTATCTCCTGAAGATTGCTGACGGAGAAGTCGTCGGGATTACCGGCTTGGATGCGGTGTTGTCTACGCATGACGACGTTCACTTTTTCGACGGCTTCCTGCATGTCGGCGCCTTCTTTAACCTGAAGGTAGAGGTTGCTCAGGTTGTCGCGACCCATGAGCTGCGACATGGCCGTGGTGTAGGGTATGATCACCACATCATCGGGGTTGTACCATCCCTGGTCGCCCTTGAGTTTTGTCACGCCAATGACCATGAAGTTAATTCCCGCAATCTTAATGGTCTCCCCAATGGGGTCTTGGGCCACAAAGAGGTCCGTGGCGGTCGTCGGGCCGATTACGGCTACGCGGGCGTTGCGGCTAACCTCGGTTTCTGTGAAGGGGCGCCCTCGTCCTTTTTCTACTTCGTTATTTCGCACGGGGAAATAGGTAACGCTGCTGCCTCGCACGGTGACACGGGTGTTTTTGTTCAGGTACTTGACCTGATAGCTGTTGGAAACTTCCGGTGCCGCCATTTGGATCTCGGGCACTTCGCGCAGGATCGCTTCACCATCTTCAATTTTCAGATTTTGCTGAGTCGTCGAGCGGACGCCGCCAAACCCGCGTGAACCAGCTCGTACTGTGAGCAGGTTGGCACCCATGCCGCGCACGTTTTGAATGATCGACTCACGAATACCAGTGCCCAGGCCCATCATCGCCACGACTGCACCAACGCCGATAATGACGCCCAACATCGTGAGGAACGAGCGCATCTTATTGGCCCAGATGCTCTTGAAGGCCACTTTGAAAACAGTCCAGAGAAACAACTATCCCTGCTCCCGGGCGGATGCGCGCGAAGCATTGCGCCCTTTACAATTACAAATGATCACTCCCTGAAATCTCTCTCAGGTGTGACAAATTTCAATCGTGAGCGATGTGAAGGTGCAACGATTTAAACGCCCGCTGCTTCCATTTGTTCTGGCCTACGTGGCTGGTTGCTGCGTTGTACATGATTTTGCCCCCCTGATGGGGGAGGGGGTGGTGTGGATTCTTCTTATCGCATCTCTTGTCGCTGCGGCGTGGGCCTATAGAAGAGGCGAGGGAAAATGGGTTTGGTGGCTGGTGGCATGTGGGGTTGTGGGAGTTGTTGTGGTGCAGTTCGAAGCGGAACGTCGGGCGCTCGCAATCCATATCCTTGATCAAACTGTGGATGGGGTTTATTATCCGGCCACGGGCTGTGTCGCGGAGGTTGCAGATACCGCATCCGGTGAGCGTCGACAGGTTGTGTTGACCGACGTGTCACTGCAATTCCCGCAACAATCGCCAGTCACGTTGCCCGGCAGAGTTCAGGTATCTTCCAAAAGTTCAGGCCTTATCCCGCTGACGTTAGGCATTGGTGATCGGGTCCGATTCCATGGCTCGTTTTCCGAACCAGCCTTTTTGCACAATTTTTTTGGGAATGATATGGGAGAAAGTCTGGCAGGGCGTGGGGTTTATATCAGAGCGCTATTGGATGCACCGCTGATCCCCGATGGTTCTTCGGAGGGTTTGGGGCTCGCCCTGTGGTCTGTGGTCAGACAGGTGACCGCGTCCATCAGGGAGCATTGCACGGCCGTGCTTCGCAGTCAAATGCCGCCCACCACTGCAGCTTTGACGACCGCCATGGTGTTCAACGATCGGTCTGTCATGAGCGATGAAGATGCGCGTGCCTTTCGTGACAGTAACACCATCCACCTCTTTGCCGTGAGCGGAATGCATGTGGCAATGTTTTCGCTGATTGTTGGTGTGCTGCTGGGGGTAGCCGGAGTCCGCAGGCGTGCGGGGATGTTGGTTCTAATGGTCATATTGTCGGTTTATATCCTGATGATCGGGATGTCCCCGGCACCCCTTCGTGCGTATCTCATTACAGCAGCCATTGCTGCGGGTTGGTGGCTGCGGCGAGAAGTGGATGGATGGACTGCGCTGTTGCTCGCTTTTGCCATAATCGTTGCGGTCAATCCTCTTTCGCTCTGGCATCCCGGTCTTCAGCTTTCGCTGGCCGGTGTGGCTGGAATTTTTATTTTCGAACGTCCACTGCGAGAATTGCTCGGCGAAATCAACGGGGAGATCAGCAAATCAAGACGGGTAGGGAGGTTCGTGTGGGCAGCGTTCGTCGTTTCCCTCTCCGCCACGATCATGGTGCTTCCCCTGCAATTGCATTATTTCAGTCAGGTCAACCTGCTCTCTCCGCTGGCGAACCTCGTTGCGTGTCCAATTTCGGGTTTGGTGCTGGGGGGCGCCCTCGCTACGATCTTCGTGGGGACTTTGATTCCTCCCCTTGGTCTGGTTTTCGGTGCAGCCACGTCGGGCGGCATGGAGTTGTTGCGTGCCATTGCGTATGCCACGGCATCGGCCAAGTGGGCTATCGTTACGCCCGGGGCGCTGCCGGCGTGGGCGGTCATAGCCTACTATGTCGTGTTGCTTGCGGGGTTTTATGTTGTGGTGCGCGATACGCCGGAATGGTTGCCGAAGAGCCGCGCGAGATTAGCCGTTCATGGCGGAGCAGCGCTGGTTGTGTTAATGCTTTCGCTGGGGTTGCGCTTCTCCGGAGGCAAACTGCGTGTGTGGTTTCTCGATGTCGGACAGGGCGACGCCGCGCTGGTGGAGTTCCCGAATGGGCGTACGCTTCTGATTGATGCTGGAAGGCCATCGCCCAACGTCGCGCGATACGTCATTCAGCCCCACCTCATGGCACGGGGTGCTGTACCCCTCGGGATGATGGTGGCCACCCATGCCGACAACGACCACACGGGTGGTATGCCCGAACTGTTGCGTAGTCATCCGGTGCGGGAGATCGGGTTTGCGGGGGAGGGAACAGATCTGGGAGAAACTTGGAGTGTCGCGGTGAACAATGGCGTTAAGCCTCTCGCCCTTCATGCGGGAATGGTGCTGGATGGAGGCGGCGGGGCGAGGGCGGAAGTTGTATGGCCGCCGGCGGACACATCTGATCTCAACGACAATGAGCGTTCCGTGGTGCTGCGGATCGTTTATGGGGAGTTTCGAATCTTGCTGACAGGAGACGCGGGGATATTGGCGGAGGCTGGCATGGCTGAGGAAGTCTGTCAGGCAGATGTGCTGAAGGTCGGCCATCACGGAAGTAAAGGCTCCACCAGCGAGGAATTTTTGCGGAAGGTTCGTCCGTCGGTTGCCGTCGTGAGTTGCGCAAAAAACAACAGTTACGGCCATCCCAATAAGGAAACACTTGAACGCCTGAAGACGGCTGGTTGCGAGGTTTGCCGAACCGACGAACAGGGCGCGGTATTGGTGGAAGCGAGCCGGGGCCGCTTCAGTGTTCAAACTGTAAAGGGTGTGAAGGCCGGGCGGGTTTGGTAATGCCGCATAAAAATTAAGTCAGGCAAGGAAAGGCTTGCAGACACAATCCCGCATCCTTTGGAATTGGCACCATTAATTGCATGGAGATGTGAAGCGTTGAAACGACTCTCGATGATGATAGTGGCAATTCTGGTTGGGCTGTGTGTACTGAGCGGGTGCGCGACCATGGGCGGCGTTGTGGATGGTGCCGGTAAGATGATTTCCAAAGGTGGGCGCGCAGTTAAAAATATCTGAGAGGCGTTCAGAAGTACCGTCAGTGGTCGGGGTGGGGAGTGTCAGGCCACGGTGTCGTGATTCGATGCTCGCGCATCGTTGCCGCCCAAACCGGTCTGACTGTCTGTGGGGCGTTGATGGTCAAGCCCGCGGGTTTGCTCCATGAATCGCGAGAACCGCTGGATATTATTAGTCAGATCTTCCGGAAGAGCCCGCCGCGCTATGAAATCCTCGCATAGTGCCATGCGTTGTTTGAGGTCCACTCCGCTTGGATCGATCATGATGTGATGAATGGCGGACCGGATATCGAGGTCCAGATGCTCTGAATTTCCCAGAGTTACAGACCCGATGTCAGAGATGCCCATTTGATCGAGATCGGGCAGAAGCTCGATGCTCCTGCCAATTTCGGGGCTCAGCAGGATGGACGAATGAAGATTGTCCCGGACCGTCCGCACAGCGCGCAGAAAGACCTCCGCCGATACGGGCGGATAGGCTGCCATCAGGGAATAAGGTTGGGGTTCGAAGGGCGAAACCACAAAATTCTGAATGCTGCCATGGCGCCGATGAATGTCGGAAACGATGCGCGCGGTCTGCCCCCAGGTTTCTTCGCTCTCCCCGATACCCACCTGGATTCCTGTGACCATGGGGATACCCACGGATGCCATTTCTTCCAGAGCGGCCAGACGCCTTTCTAGACACTTGTGCGGCGCATCGCGGTGTGCAATCTCGGTCTGGAGATTGTTGTCGATGGAATGCAGCATCATGCGGACGTTGGCCACCGCATCGCGCATTTTCCGTAGCTCATGCCACGGCATGGCACCTACATCGAGTGAGGGGAAAAAAAGGTGATGGCCCCGCTGTTGCAAGACGAAGCGTGCCATGGCATGTACGTAATCATACCATCCGCGATAACCCATATAGCGGCAGGCCGATGAGATTTCATCCCATTGATCGATACCCTCACCAGATGTCAGGGTGATCTGATGAGCGCCGATTCGGCCGGCCGTGTGCAGCAGGGCGCGAACGGCTTTGCGGGATGGTGGCAAATTGGCGGGTGTTTGCTGAAAGTTGCAATAGCCACACCGATGGGCGCACCGCCGCGAGAGATAAACACGATAATCACTTATGAAGGTGATTTCTGCCAATGGGACACCCATTCCTCTCTTAAAAATCTTCAGGCGGACTTGATGAAACAAGGGCGTGAGTTAATATCTCCGCAACCCAATTATAGGTCATACCAGAAGATGTGTCAGAACTAATCAACGGATTCCAGATGAGTTGGTTTTCTCTCTACGAAGAGTCCTGATAAAGGAATCGTCTGGACCTTAAGTTTCCCTCGAAACTGGAATGTGAGTTGCTTGGAGGATGGAAGGGATGCAAACAAAAAACTTCGTCGACAACCATCGACATCGACGCTAAGGATTTCGATCGTGATGCTCATATTGGATATGAAACGTAAATGGATGGTCGTGTTTGCGACTGTGGCGATGGCCTTTGTGGGATTTCCCTGTGTTGCGCAGAATAATTCCAATGATTCGAATCAGATCGGCAGTTCCCGCACAAGTCGCACAAGCTTGTTCAAAAGTTCGCGTACGAACGACGCCAAGAACCCCAAAGAGTCCGATGCCAAGCGCAACCAGAAGGATACGGACAAGGCGCGGGAAAAAAACAGCAATCAGCCTGGCTCCAAGGGAGCCAAGGCAGCCCCGAAAAAAGATGAGAAGACTGTTAAGGGAAAAGAAGCCCCCACCAAGAAGTCGGGGGGTGAAGAGGCCCGGCCCACAACCACCGTTGAATTCAAGATGAAAGCCGATCCGTCGGCCAACCTGCTGTATGTGGAAAGTGTCAGCGTTGCCCCTACCATGAACATAGTGGTGGAGCAGGGCGGTGGTTTTGCCACCAAGACCGTTTATCGCAATGCGCGAAAAAGTCGCTTTACGAGTGTGGATGTCGCGCTGCGGTACGAGCCCTCTGTTGTGGGGTTGACGGGCATAGATGACAGCGAGATTGCTCCGTTGTTAAAACAACCTGCCATCGCCAAGATTGATGCACGACGGGGCATTTTTGCCTACCATGCCGAGTTTTCGCAACCGCAGGAACGTGATCTTACGGCCCTGTTCAAGCTTAAATGGAGAGCTCTGCAACCGTCCGAGCATTCTCCCATGGTGTTTTTGAACACCGACGACTTCCCCAGTCGCGTGATGAATGGTGAGGAAAACGTATTACTGAGGTCCTCTGATAGTGAGGATTTTTCTGGTGATCTGTCCAGTTCGGGTTTGGTGGATGCCGCCATTTCCGTGACGCCGAATCGGGAATCGCTGCTCGAAATGGAAGACGCGGGTTATGGGGCGGTGACCGGGATGGCCCTGGCGCGGGAGATCAGCGAGGGAACTGCCGAGGGTGATGTCACTCTGGCTTTAAGGCCCCGCCGTTCCGCCGTGACCACCGGAGAAGATTTCCTCGTGGATATCGTATACGCCAATCCCAAGGGGGTGGATATTGATTCCATGCGCGTTGCCGTTCGATTCGATCCCACCGTCCTTCAGGTGGTGGATTACGACGAGGACAACTGGATCACCAATGGAGTGAACATCCTCGACGGGCCTTATCATGAGGAATTGCCCTTCGATTTCCACATGAGGAACAAGGCCTACAATAATACGGGTCTGATTTCCTACGAGATGGGTTTCTCTCAAAAGGTTTCAGTGCCGAGCGCGGGAGTGTTGGCAACTGTTCGCTTCAAGGCAATTGCCCCTGCAACAGTGACAGAAATTATTTTCGACGCCGATGAGGGATCGCGTTCCGCGAAAACCACGGTTTCGTTTCTCGGGTTCAACCTGGTCGGCCGGCCCGATGATCGCGCCACGGCTTTGACCAACGCATCCGTACGCATCGACTGACAGGTCGCTGCGATCCTAACTCCCCTCCTCACGAAAGGCATCTCATGACCAGCATCCAGGATCAGCGCCAATCGCGCGAATTTGCACGGACCTTCCTTTCGGCCGATGTCAATCTGGGCGATTGGAATCAACTGGAAGGTTACTTTACAGATCTTCGCGCACGCGACCTTACCTCCCCGGCAGATTTGGAAAAGTGGCTGGACGATCTTTCCGAACTGCAGGCGGCTATTTCCGAGGAGTTCTCGGCGCGATACATCGAGATGACCTGTCACACCGATGACCCCGCACGCGAGAAGGCGTATCTCGATTACG
The DNA here is from genome assembly GCA_002842095.1 of candidate division BRC1 bacterium HGW-BRC1-1. Classification (GTDB taxonomy): domain Bacteria; phylum Sumerlaeota; class Sumerlaeia; order Sumerlaeales; family Sumerlaeaceae; genus HGW-BRC1-1. The sequence continues at coordinate 53,784 of PHCB01000005.1, read as the reverse complement.
TGGAAAACATCATGCCCCGGTGCGAGCCTGAGTATTTCGAGTTGTCGCGCAAGTATCTGGCCTCGCCGGGTCGGGCTGGGTTGGATTCCAAACGGTTCTTCGTTTATGATCGTGCGCAGGAAAAAGAGGTGGCGATTTTCCGCGAGGAAAACATTCCGCTACAAACCCAGGACGAGGTTCTGTCGCAACAGTATCAAAAGATTTGCGGCGAGATGAGTGCTGAATTTGACGGAAGCGAGCAGACGTTGCCTCAGCTGGCGCGCTACGTTGAAGAGACAAATCGCGACGTGCGACGGGGGGCGTGGTCTGCTTCGATCGGTCGCCAGAAGCAGGACCGGGAGAAACTGGAAACTATCTTCGATGAGATGGTTCGACTGCGCACTCAAATGGCGCGCAACGCCGGTTTTGAGAATTTCATCGAATATCAGTTCGACCGCCTGGGTCGTTTTGATTACACACCGGGCGATTGCCACCGCTTCCACGAGACGGTGAAAAAGGTTGTGATGCCACTGAAGCGGATGCTTCGCGAGAAGCGTCGTTCCGCTTTGGGGATGGAGAAGTTGGCTCCCTGGGATTTGGAAGTGGACCTGCAGGGACGCGAACCTCTGCGGCCCTTTGAAACCTCGGAGCAGTTGATCGAGGGAACCAGTCGGATTTTCGCGAACGTCGATGGTTCGTTCACCAGCGATTTTGATGTCCTGCGCAAAAACTCGTTGCTGGATCTGGACAGCCGCAAGGGGAAGGCCCCGGGTGGTTATCAAAGCACCCTCGACGAAGCGCGGTTGCCTTTCATCTTTATGAACGCCACCAGCCGCAACCAGGATGTGTTCACCCTTCTGCACGAGGGAGGCCATGCGTTCCATGCCCTGGCCACTCGTAAAGAGCCACTGGTAGCTTATCGCGGCGCACCCATTGAGTTTTGTGAGGTCGCAAGCATGGGCATGGAAATGATGGCCTGTGAGCGTCTGGACGCTTTTTACAATCATGTGGATGCTCGCCGGGCGCGATTGATGCACCTGACCGACGTGGTAATTCTGCTGCCCTGGATTATGCGTGTGGATGCGATGCAGCAATGGATGTATTCCAATCCGGACCACACGCGCGCCCAACGTGAGGAGCATTGGTTGAAGCTGGACGCGGATTTCGGCGACGATCTGGATTGGAGTGTTCACCCCGAGTGGCGTGGCGCATCATGGGTCTCCAAGCTGCACTTCTTCTGCGTGCCACTTTATTATATTGAGTACGCCATCGCCCAGTTGGGTGCGCTGCAACTGTGGGTGAATTACCAAATGGATGCAGCTTCAACAGTGGCTGCTTATCGAAAGGCGTTGGCCCTGGGTAACAGTCGACCCCTGCCGGAGTTGTTTGAAACCGCAGGAATTCGTTTTGCATTCGATGAGGCTCTGATTGCGCCGCTTGTGGAAAAAGTGTCGCAGGCTCTGGAGTTGAACTAAATTCAGCGGCTGGGTAATTCCACCCGCAGACAACGACACTCATGAACGCAGGAAAGAATCCGGTTGCGCCCTTGAGGCGTTCCGCATAATTCAGGGAGCAAATGGCACTCGATTATATTACCGCAGGCGAAAGCCACGGACCACAACTGACCGCGATTATCCGTGGGGTTCCCTCGGGTCTCGCACTTACCGCAGAAGAAATTAATCTCGACCTTGCGCGTCGCCAGGGGGGCTACGGCCGCGGTGCACGGATGAAGATCGAGAAGGATACGGTTCAGATACGCTCCGGAGTCCGGAAGGGGATCACCCTGGGTTCTCCCGTAACTCTGGTGGTAGAGAACCGGGACTATCAGGTTTGGATTGACCAGATGGCGCCGGAACCCGGCCCGCTTGATGATCGCAAAGTCGTCACCAGGCCGCGGCCCGGCCACACGGATTTGGCGGGGGCGCTGAAGTATAACCATCACGATGCGCGCAATATCCTCGAGCGATCAAGCGCGCGCGAGACGGCGGCCCGTGTGGCGGTTGGCGCAGTGTGCAAGCGCATGCTGGAAGAATTTGGCGTCACTATCTACAGTCACGTGATCAATCTGGGCGGAATAACAGTGGATGCCCGGGGCATGACCCACGACGAGATTCGGCAGGCCGCCGAGGCCAGCGATTTTCGAGTTGCGCGTCCCGATGATGAAAGCCGCATGAAGGACCTGGTCGATCATGCCAAGTCTGAGGGCGACACGGTCGGCGGCGTCTACGAAGTGGTTGTGCTGGGCGTGCCCATTGGTTTGGGTGGCACCATGAACTGGGACGAAAAACTGGACGCCCGCCTGGCCCAGGGGATCATCAGTTGTCAGGCCATCAAAGGCGTTGGGTTTGGAATGGCGTTCGACGTGGCAAGCACACCGGGCAGCGGCGTGCAGGATCCCATCGGTTTTGATGCGACATCGCGAGGCGAGGTTGTGGGTGGAACTGCTTCAGGACGCGGACCAACCGGTGGGTTCTATCACATGTCAAACAACGCCGGCGGCATTGAGGGCGGCCTGAGTAACGGGGAACCCATCATCATACGCGCGGCCATGAAACCCATTGCGACTTTGATGAAACCGCTGGCCAGCGTGGACCTGCACACGAAAGAACCCTTCGAAGCGGTGCGTGAACGCAGTGATGTTTGCGCAGTGCCGGCCGCCGGTGTGGTCGGAGAAGCGATCGTGGCTTTCATATTGGCGAAAGCATTTCAGGAAAAGTTCGGTGGAGATTCACTGGCTGAGATGCGCCGTAACTACGACTCCTACGTGGAATATCTGAAGGCCTGGTAATGGCAAAAAATATCGTACTAATTGGCTTGATGGGTAGTGGCAAAACCAGTGTGGGTCGGCTGGTTGCGCAGCGCACAGGGCGTGAGTTTATCGACGTGGATCAGGCCATCTGTGATCGCACGGGATTAACCATTCCAGAGATTTTCGCGGATCGTGGAGAGAATGCTTTTCGCGATTTGGAAACGGAAAGTCTCAACGAACTGAAGGCCGCAACCTATGCGGTTATCGCCACGGGGGGCGGGGCAGTGGTGCGCCCGGAAAATCGGGCTATCATGCAACAGCTTGGCACGGTGTTCTGGCTGGATGCGCCGCCGGCGGTATTGTATGATCGGATCGGGGAGGACAAAAACCGACCGATGATCCAGGGGGGCGATCCACTTAAGAAGCTGACAGAACTGATGGCGCGCCGCCGCGAGTTCTATGCCGAGACATCTCATGTTCATCTGGACACGACGGAACTCACCCCCGAGGAAATCGTCGACCGCATCGTGCAGGAACTTGGCGATAAGAGCCTGAAGGATGAGGACGTTTTCGACACGATCATTGCCATTGATGGTCCTGTCGGGTCGGGCAAGAGCGCTCTGGCCAAGGCTCTCGCAAAGCGCCTGAAATACGTTCACGTGGACACAGGGGCAATGTACCGTTGCGTCACTCTGGAGGCGATGCGACGGGGGACTTCCCTGACCGACGCCGCGGAATTGACGGCGCTTGCTCATGCCGTGGATATTCGCTTCGTTGATGCTGCTGAGTTGGACGATGCTCCACAGGGGAAAGCATCCGAGCCCGGTGGCTTGCGGGTGATGCTGAATGGTGAGGATGTGACCGAGGCCATTCGCGACACGGACGTGAGCCGAAACACGAGTCCGGTAGCCGACACCCCGGGTGTGCGCGGAGAGATGGTGAGGTTGCAACGGCAACTCGCTCTGCACGGTAGAAGCGTATTGGAGGGACGGGACATTTCCACGGTGGTGGTCCCCGAGGCGCGATGGCAGATTTATCTGGTGGCTTCGCTGGAAGAACGCGTTGAACGGCGTTACGCCGAAAACGTGCGACGTGGTATGTCTCAAACCCGCGAGGACCTTCGCGCGGATGTGATTATGCGAGACAACCGGGACCGTGACCGTGCACAGGGGGCATTAAAACTTTCGCCCGATGCGATGATTTTTGACAGCACAGGCATCGATCTGGATGAGGTGGTGACAACCCTCGCCGCCATGATCGAAACCGAGGACAGGTCATTGTCCCCATCGTCTGCCGGGGATTAAGGCTTTATGCGTCCGTTTTACCGGTTAGTCCATTTTACGTTTGGTCTGCTCTGCAAACTCCTGTTTCGTGCGGAAGCGGTAACGCCGGAAAACCTGCCGATCACGGGGGGATTGTTGGTGTGTTCAAACCATGCAAGCAATCTTGACCCGCCGCTGATAGCCGTTCAGGTGCCGAGGGAACTGCATTTCATGGCGAAAGCGGAGCTGTTTTCGAATCCACTGTTTGGTCGCATTATCCGGGCTCTGAACGCTCATCCCGTGAAGCGCGATGGGGTAGATCGCAAAACTTTGCGCGAGTATCTGGACGTGCTCAAGGGGGGAGGAGCATTGATTATCTTTCCCGAAGGGACGCGAACGACTGACGGTAATCTGCAAACCTCAAAAACCGGTGCTGCCATGATAGCCGCGCAAGCGGGGGTGCCGGTGATGCCTATTTATGTGGATGGATCGTTTGAAGCGATGCCTCGCGGGAAGTCATGGCCTCGTCGCACGAAGGTGCGGGTGTATTATGGCAAGCCATTTGATACGGCAGAAATTCTTGCGGCGGGTGATCGCAAGGATCGTTACGAACGACTGGCGGCGGAAATCATGCGACGCATTGCGGAGTTGCGTGACGATGCAATTGCCAGGCGGTCAGCGGTTTAAATCAGCAACGCGCTTCAGGTAGCCATCCATGTCGAACTTCCGGCGCAAGCCGGCGGCGTTCATGTAACGTACGCTTCCGAAAATCTCGCGCTCTCCCCACGGTCGGTCGTGTTTGCCGTAGCACCAGGCAACTCCCGCGAAGGAATTCGGATCGCGGCCATCCAGACACCATTTGTTGTTGAGCGCGAGGGTCGTGTGAAAAGCCTCTTGGGGAGAAGCAGACCATTCGAGAATCTTTTTTCCCCAGTACATGCGCATGTAGTTGTGCATCTTGCCGGTCAGCATCATCTCGCGCTGGGCTGCATTCCAATAGGGGTCGTGGGTTGAAGCTTCCTCAAGATCTGCTTGCGAGTAGAGAAACTCGCGCGGGTCGTTGGCGTGCTTTTCCAGGGTGGCGCGAGCCCAGTTGGGCAGGGATTCGTACGTGTCATAATTTGAATTGTAGTGAGTGAAATTCCACGATAGCTCGCGGCGGACGATTAGCTCTTCGAGATAGGAAGAAACATTCGGATTGTCACCCGAGCCTTTCACCGTCAGCGCAATTTCCAGCGGGGAGATTTGCCCGAAGTGCAGATAGGGACTCATGTGGCTGGCGAAATCCGTGGATGGATCATTACGTTGCTCTGCGTAGCAGGAGAGGTTCGTGGCGATGAAATTGTCCAGCAACTGCTTTGCTGCACTACGGCCGCCGAGGATATGGTGCGACCGAGATACGGCCCGGTCGATATTTAAACTTTGGAGAATGTGTTCCGTTTCAAGGACGAACGAGGATTCAGGCGCCATGCAGTGAAGGGCGGTGGGCTTGAGGGGCGTGAGAAATTGCCCTAAGAAACGGGTGATTTTCGGGCGCAGCACGGCGGCCGTGTAGGCCTCTTTGGGATAGGCCGTTTCGACAGGAACCACCACGTCAGTTTCGACTTGGACCAAGCGGCAATCGAGTTTCTTCGCAAGGCCGACGCGCCAGGATGCTTGAACGCGAGTGCCGCCGCGGTCAGTTACCACGAGGGCGGCTTGGCGGGCGTGGCGGATAACGACCTCGGTCGGCTGCCCCGTTTCAAGGAGGAAGGTTGCGCCTCGGTCCCGTAACCGGGATGCGGTTTCGCTCAGGCCCTCCAACATGAAAGCGTAATGGCGTTCGGAGGCCTCGGGGTAGTTGTCGGTAAGCGCGAAACTTACCTGAAGAGGAAGAGCCAGATCGTTTGCCTGCATGATGGCAAATTCGAGGGCGTGATTCCATTCTGCTCGCTGGGCCTGTTGCATCCAATAGAGAACATAACGCGCGTTCTCGCGCAGCGGTTTCTGGTTTAGCTCCGAGATCCGTTCGGGTTGTATCATGTGGTGAGGTTACCTGACAGCCAGACGCGCAATGCGCCGTTCGATTTCGTCACGAAGTGTGGGAGACGCATGGACGAGCAGGGGTGGCTGAAGGCACTTGCGATAGGTTTCGAGAGCTCCAGCGGCGTCTCCAGTGGCTTCTTGCAGTTCGGCTATGCGCAACGTAGCCCGTAAGGCAACGTGGCTTTTGGGATTGGTTGTGGCGATCTCACTAAACTTGATGATCGCTTCAGAAGTGCTTCCCGCCGAGGCGATGTCCTCTGCAGCCAGATAGTTTGGAAGAGCGTCTGTCTGCGTTGTTATCGATGTGGTTGCTGAGTCGATAGTCTTCGACCGCCAGACATGCACTGATCCTGGTGCCGGCGTGGAGGCCTGGGCTGCAGCCATGGCACCTGCGATGTCGACGGTGGGCGCAGGAGCAGACCTCTCGTTTTCAGCATTTCGATTAATCTCCTGCAAGATGGCCATGGGGTTAATGCGTGTTTCTGTGGTGGTGCGTGAGTATCTTTCTTCAACGGAGGCCCCGTCCTTGACGGGTATCGAAAGAATTTGCACCGTGATTTCTGGAGATGCCATAGCCATCATATTTTTATCGGTTGGCGCCGGTGGCGCGGGTGCTGCTGATGGGGCGGAGGCCACATGCGCAGCTTTTGGCGCATCACTAAAGGACCATAACAGTTCAGAGTCTTTGGTCTGTTGCTCCACGTTTTTACCCTCCAAGGATGATGATTCCTTAAAGGTTGCAGGCAGACTTGCAGCGGCTGGCAAAGCTTTCGAACTTGCCGATTGCTGAATTCTGTCAGTATTTCCGATCTCGGATCGGGCCTCGGTTGCGGGGAAATTCAGACGTGTTTCATCGTCCGCGAAAGCCAGCTCTTTTTTGCGGCTCAAGGACAGATGGGTTTCATCTGGACCCACTTGTTGTTGCTCAATGGATTGAAGCAACAACATGGCTGACGCGCCGATGAGGAAAGCGGCGGCGATTTCCATCCAACGATAACGTCTCGGGTTACGCTCCTTAACATCCATAACCTTGGCTTGCGGTGAGGTTTCCGAGGCGGGGCTTATGGTAACGTCATCTGCGGCAATGCGTTGATTGAGTTTCTTCCGCATCGCCGCGAAGTATTCTGTTCCCGGATCTTCGGGACCACTGGAATTCAAGGTAGCATTCAGCCTTTGGAGCATTGCCAGTTCTTCGGCGCACGCGGTACATCCGGCCAAATGCTCTGCAACGGTTGCGGCTTCCTCGGGGGCGAGGCGTTTCATGCGATACTCGTCTAATAATTCCTGAATCTGTTCGCAGTTCATCATGATTCCCGCACCTCCCGAGGGGCACTGGTCACGTCGTCAGCGAGGGTTTCAGTCAGGATTACGCGCAGTTTTTTGCGCCCTTCATGCAGGTTGAATTTCACGGTGCCTTCCGAGCATTCGAGCATGCGGGCGATTTCAGAGATGGGTTGATGCTCCAATTCGAACAGGACGATGGCCGAGCGTTGCCGTGGGGGCAGAGTTGCCACGGCCTCGTTCACGCAACGGCGCATGTCGCTTCGCTGGGCGCTTTCGCGCGGCGAGGCGGGGGGAGTTGCCGCAGCCAGATGGTTGGCACCTTGAAGCTCCAGATTATCTTCCAGCTCCACAGTATCGTGTTTCTGGGAGCGAGCCTTTAAAGTGGCGCATTGATTCACGGCCATTTTCATAAGCCACCAGGGGAATCGCGAAAGATCATCGAGTTTAACCAGATGGCGGTGGAGCCGGTAGAGACACTCCTGCAGCACTTCATCGGTGTCATCGTGGTTGCGCAGGTGCGAGAAGATGAAGGCGTACAAATCGACCTGAACGGCAGTGCAAAGCTCGTCGAAGGCTCCGGGAGCCTGTTCGCTTGCGCGTCGTAAAAGGTCGGGGGGCACCGCGTCGAATCGCATTCAGAGGTGGCCGCTTTGATCATCGTGGGTTTCATACTCTAACATAAGACCTTCACTCGTTGCGCAAAAGTTTGATGGGCACGTCTGAAAAATAATAATGACTTTGTTGTGAGAAACGAAAGGCTTTTCCCAAGGGGTGGTATAGTGCGAAATAGGACAAAGCATTTCAAGTCCATCAAATGCAGTTGGAGGAAATAGATTTCGTGGGTAGTGATGCAGGTGGTAGTAGTAATTCCGGAGACTTACCCAGTCGTAGCCACAAACGTTTCAGAATCCCCCGCTTTCGCAGGGTGCTGGTTTCGCTGAGGTCCAATGTTTTTATAAGGTATCTGTCCGAGTTTCGGTCGCTTAAGCGCGACCTCTTTCTGGCGAACTTCTTCGCCATCTTGCAGGCCCTTTCCCTAATTCCCATCGCGCTTTTTTTCAAGCGGATCATCGACGTTTATATCCCCCAGAAAGATTCCGTCGGCATACTCTATATCACCGGGGCCGGCATGTTGCTCTGGGTGATGCACGTGCTGGCGGTGGTGCGCAGTCGTCACCATACTCTCAAATGCACCAAGACGGTCACCGAACGCCTGCGGGCGCGCCTGACCATGAAACTGCAGCAGATGAGCCTCAGCTTCCACGACAACGAGAAGGCCGCGAACCTGCATGCGCGGGTTGTGCTCGACACAGAACGGATCGACGTGATGGCCGCCAACCTTGTGGTCAACGTGCTGGTATCTATCGTTCTGTCGTTGTCTGCGGCCACGCTGCTGGCGCTCATGAATCTCAAACTTTTTGTTCTCCTGGCCTTGATGGTGCCTTTTTACTTCATCATTCAGCGGGTGTATGGCCCGCGCTTGAAGGAGGGGCATGGTCAGTTCAGGCGCGAGATGGAGCAGATGAGTTCAATCGTCAGCGAGGTGCTGCATTCCATCCGGCTGGTTAAAAGCTTCGCCATGGAACGTTACGAGCAGGGTCGTGTTGAGGAGCGCTTTCACCGCGTCACCGATCGCGGCGTGAAGGTCTTCACACAATCGGCAGCATTTCAGATCATGCTCCAGTGCGTGGGTGGCATGGCCACGCTGGCCATTTTCACGGTGGGCGGCTGGATGGTGATCAGCGACCACCTGACCGTGGGTGAGGTGGTGGCTTTCTCCTCGCTGATGGCGCTGTTCCTTAACCCCATCAACTCCCTCATCGGAGCCATGGACAGCATGCTGGCGGGCCGTGCGGGACTGGTGTCAGTCTATGGTTTGTCGGATCTGTTCGACACAGAGGAAACCGAACATCTTCCCGAGGCCGACCTGCATGGGGCTGTTGAATTCGAGAATGTGTCGTTCGCTTATTCTCCCGGAAATGGGATCCTGCATGACATCGCGTTTAAGTGTGAACCGGGGGAGCAAATCGCACTGGTTGGCGGCAGCGGGGCCGGCAAAACGACCCTCGTAAACATGGTGCTCGCTTTTTATCGTGCGACAACAGGGCGCGTTCTGCTGGACGGAATCGACGTGCGTGCGCTGAACCTGCGAACCCTGCGCGAGCAGATCGGCGTGGTGAGCCAGGACAACGTTTTGGTGGGTGGTTCCATCCGCGATAACATCCGATACGGACGCTTGAATGCGGGTCAGGCGGAGATTGAAGCAGCGGCGCGGTTGGCTAATGCGCACGATTTCATTTCGTCCCTGCCCGAGGGATACAATACCGAAATAGGCGATCGTGGTGTGCGCATGAGCGGCGGGCAAAAACAGCGCATCGCCATTGCCCGCGCGATCCTCAAGAACCCCCGCATCCTGATTCTCGACGAAGCCACAAGCGCGCTGGACAGCGAAAGCGAAAAAGCGGTTCAGGAAGCCATGGAAAGTTTGCGCAAGGACCGTACGTCGTTCATCATTGCCCATCGACTGTCGACGGTGCGCAACGCCGATCGCATCATGGTGATGCGTCAGGGACGCATCGTGGAATCAGGTACATTCGACGAGTTGATCCAACGAGGCGGAGAGTTTTTCCGCTATTACCGGATCCAGTTTGCCCGCGAAAATGAGGACGCTCCGCATTCCGCCACCGCTTGACATCTGTTTCGGCGGCGGTTCAACTGCTTACGGCTCTAATATCACGAGGTGAGTTTCCCATGTCTAAACTTCTCGCCGGGATCGCTCTGAGCGGTCTCGCACTGGCCTTAACCGCATGTTCTTCGATTACGCCATCGCCGCGGCGGGGAGAGACCCCTCCCATCTTCGCAGCGGCAGCTGGCCCGGCGTCAACGTCGCCATCGCCATCGGCCGCTTTTGCAGCGCGGACACCACTACCTGACGAATCCACGCTTTCCCCCAGTCGCATCACCGCGTCACCCGGCACGCCCCTTAATAATTTGCCGCGCGCCGAGACCGTAAGTCAGGCGTCCACCACGCTGGCTTCCGCCCCCGTCGATCCCCTTGATTTGGCCATGCCTGTGCGAAAGGGACAATGACCATGAATCCATTTATAAGCATGGTGTTAGCGGCTTCTATCCTGACCTTCGTCGGTTCGTCCTGGGCTCAGTCTGAATTCAAACCCTCCGATGAACCCCGTCCCATGGCGTTGCGGCAATTGGAGATGGGCCGAACTTTCGGTGCCGAGACCAGTGGCACAGTAAACCCCTCGCCGCGCGTGCCACAGCCTGTCATCATCACCAAAGCTGAGTGGGGCGGTGGCGAGAGCAGCGGTACCATGCGCACTCACACGCCCACTTTCCTGACCTTCCACCACGAGGGGACCAACAAGGCCCTGGCTGCGGATCACGACTTTGCGAAGGCGCTCCAAGGGTTGCAGAAATATGGTTGGGAGCAAAAGGGCTGGGCAGACATTCCATACCACTATCTGGTGGACGTGAACGGAAAGATTTACGAAGCCCGCGACGTGACAAAAGTCGGCGACACGAACACGAAGTACGATCCCTCCGGACACGTGTTGTTCTGCGTGATGGGGAACTACGAATTGCAGACGGCCAATGAGGCGCAGTTGAAAGCTCTGGTGGATCTCATGGCGTGGATTTCGGATAAGTATAACATCGACCCCGCCACGCTGCGCGGACATCTGGAGTATGCCTCCACGGCCTGCCCGGGCAAATATCTCTATCCCTACGTGGCGAGCGGCTTCTTCGAAGGGGAAATCCGCAAGGCTCTGCGCAAGGCTTACCTCGGCGGTAAGTGACCGCCCGCTAAATTAAAGCTCCCGCCCGATCCCTTTAGCGATGCTAAAGACGTCCTTGTCGCCCCGACCGGATAGACACAGAATGATCAGCGCGCCCTCGGGAAGTTCTGCCACAACCTTGTGCAAGTGGGCAATGGCATGGGCGGTCTCCAGCGCGGGAATGATCCCCTCCGTGAGACAGAGAAGCTTCACGCCTTCAAGGGATTCTTCGTCGGTCACAGATTCGTATGAGGCACGCCCACTGGCGGAGAGATAACCATGTTCGGGGCCCGTGCCGGGGTAGTCGAGTCCCGCCGAAATACTGTGGGCGGGAGTGATTTGTCCGTCCTCGGTTTGCAGGACATAAATCTTCGCGCCGTGAAAAACGCCAATTTGTCCGCCACCGATGCTGGCCGCATGTTGCTGGGTGTTGATCCCGAAGCCGGCGGCTTCCACGCCAATCAATTTCACTGAGGCATCGTCTCGGAACGGGTGGAAGATTCCCATGGCATTGCTGCCGCCGCCGACGCAGGCCACCACCGCATCGGGCAGGCGACCCTCCGCTTCAAGAATCTGAGCGCGGCTTTCCACACCGATCACTGCCTGAAAATCACGGACGATCATGGGGAAGGGGTGCGGGCCAACCACCGAACCAACGATGTAATGGGTGTCTTCACAGCGCGCCATCCAGTCGCGGAAGGCCTCGCTGGTGGCATCCTTCAGGGTGCGGCTGCCGCACATGACCGTGGTCACCTTGGCCCCGAGGAGTTCCATGCGGAAGACGTTCAGCTTTTGACGCTCAACGTCCTCTTCGCCCATAAAAACTTCGCATTCCAACCCGAGCAGCGCGCAGGCAGTGGCCGTTGCCACACCGTGCTGGCCGGCTCCGGTTTCAGCAATTACGCGCGGCTTGCCGATGCGTTTGGCAAGCAGAGCCTGACCCATCGTATTGTTGATCTTGTGGGCGCCGGTGTGGGCGAGGTCCTCGCGTTTCAGATAAACGCGGCAACCACGCCCGAGGGTCGCAGAGAGACGATCGGCGCGAAACAGGGGAGTTGCCCGTCCGACATACTTCTCCAGATAGTAATCCAGCTCTTCCTGAAACAAGGGATCGAGGCGAGCTTTCTCGTATTCCGCTTCAAGCTCCACCAAGGCAGGCATGAGGGTCTCTGGTACGTAGCGGCCGCCGAACTGGCCGTAGTGGCCGCTGGGGTCGGGGAGGTTGGTCTTTAGAGTTGTCTCTTTCATGGTGTTATCGCTAACCGTTGGCGTCATTCTCCATTCACCCCCCGGGTGGCGGCGATAAACTGTTCGACGAGTTCTGGTGATTTCCGCCCCGGTGAGGCCTCGACAGAGGATGATGCGTCGACTGCGAAAGGTTTCAGTTGTTCGACGATGGCCCCCACGTTTTGGGCGTTAAGCCCGCCCGCAACGAAGCAACAATCCATGGGCATATCTGGCGGTAAGGCTTCCGGATCGAAAGTGCGGCCGGTGCCGCCTGCGCGTTTGGCATCATATGTGTCGCAGAGAAAATAGGTTGGTGCGAAAGCGCTCCAGTTGACGGCTGGAGCGCCTTCGCCAAATTTAAGAACTTTGATAATCGGGATACCGAGCGTGGTGAGAGCGATGCAAGTTTCAACCGATTCGTTGCCGTGAAGCTGGGCGATGTCGAATGAGGTGCGAGCGCGGGCCGCAGCAATCTCTTCCACGGATCTATCGACAAATAAACCCACATGGCGCACAGACGGGTGGCGGTGGATCATGGCGCGAATTATAAAAGCCGCGTTCTCAAGGGCGATGTTGCGGGGACTGGGCTCGTGAAAAACGTAACCCAGAAAATCTGCACCCGCGCGGCATGCCATTTCGGCGTCGGCCAGATTGGTGATCCCGCAAATTTTCACACGCACGTTCGCCATGATTCTCTCTTTCTTACTGTTGCTGAAAAACTTTGAACTCGTCCGGGGTACTTTCCCAATTGGATCATCCTACAAGATTGGACAATTTGCTATGCCCGTTTTCAACGAAAGCACCAACGGCCACGGATTGCGGTTTGCGGTGGTGTCGAGCCGTTACAACGATTTTATCACGGAGAAATTGGTGCAAGGCGCATGCCAGTGCCTTGAAGAGAACGGCGTGGCGTCCGATGACATTGATGTCTTTTGGTGCCCCGGTGCGCTGGAAGTGCCAGCTGTTGCCGCGCGCGCGATGAACCACGGGCGGGACGGCCAACAGTACGATGGCATCGTCTGCTGTGGTTGCGTTATTCGCGGCGAGACGGATCACTACACCTTTGTTGCTGGAGAAGCCATGCGCGGGATCGGAGCACTCACCCTCCAGGCCGAAGTGGCCATGGGCAATGCCGTGTTAACAGTTGAAAACCTCCAACAGGCAGTCGCACGCAGCGGCGAGCGGTCCGACAACAAAGGATGGGAAGCCGCCCTGGCAGCTTTGGAATTAGCTAACTTGTTTAAACTTATTGGGAAATAAAAAATTAACGGAGACCTGTGCTTCAGTTCAGGCCACTTGTTAAGTGTTGAGGCTGAGCAAATAAAGCACAGCCATTCGCACGGCGATGCCGTTGGTCACTTGTTCCGTGATTGCCGAGCGGGGGCCATCGGCGACTTCCTGAGAAATTTCAACGCCACGGTTGATCGGTCCTGGATGCATGATGAGGACATCAGGCTTCGCATACTTCAGCCGCTCGCGCGTGATGCCGTAAAGAAGACGATACTCTCGAATGCTCGGAAAAAGATTCTTCCGTTGCCGTTCGAGCTGGATGCGGAGAATGTTGATCACATCCGCATCGGCGATGCCTTCCTTCAGGTTGTGATGGATTTCGCAACCCAGGCCTTCGAACTCCCGCTGGACCAACGTTGATGGCCCAACCAAGGCAACGCGCGCTCCCAGTTTTCGCAACGCCCAGATGTTGGATCTCGCAACACGGGAATGTCGAATGTCGCCAACAATGGCAACTTTCAGTCCCTCGATGCGTCCCTTCTTTTCCCGAATGGTGAACGTATCCAGAAGGCCCTGGGTGGGGTGCTCGTGGGCGCCGTCACCGGCGTTGATGACCGCCATGTCGAGCCTCTCGCTAAGCAACTTGGGGGTGCCTGGACAGTTGTGACGCATCACGACCATGTCGACGTGCATCGCTTGAATGGTGCGGGCTGTGTCGAGAAGTGACTCACCCTTCGTCACGCTACTTGTGGAAACGTTGAAATTCACAACGTCTGCCGAGAGGCGCTTGGCGGCAATTTCGAACGAAGTTCGGGTGCGGGTGGAATTCTCGAAAAACAGATTGCAGACAGTTTTACCGCGCAACGTGGGCACTTTTTTAACGTCGCGGGTGAAGACGTCTTTCATGCCGACGGCATTATCGAGGATGGTTGTGATTTCTTCTGCGGTCAGATCTTCCAGACCGAGGAGGTGTTTGCGAGCGAAGACGTTAGGAGCAGAACTTAGCGGAGCAGAGGGCGGGGTTTGCAACGAGGTTTCTCCCGATGGTTGTCAACTGGTTGGTGCCGGTGGCGGTCCTTCAATGGCGAGTGTAAGCACGGGGTAGCGAAAGTCGCCGTCAAGGTAAACTCGTACCGCGGCGTATGCGAACATCAACCATGAAAGAACCAGACCAGCCTGCAGGGTGAAAATGGAGAGGGTGTGAATGATTCCTGTAAAGAACCCCGCCTGGTTGGCCGCGAAGATCAGGGCGAGAATGGTGCCCAGACCCGGAATGAGAAGGAGGTAAACGAGCAGAAAAATCTGGGCTGCCAAAGCGCGGGTCGCGTTTGTCTTCAGGAACTTGTTGTCACTGCGCGAAGCGGCCCAGATGCCGGCGGGGATTAACATGCCGAAGAGCGGCACAATGCCGGCAAGATGCGCGACAGCAGCAGCTAACCTGTCCTGATTGCTGGGTTGGGTGGGGGAAACGATTTCGGTCATGATGCCAAGATGTGACCCTTCACCTTGCCCAAGTCAAGCGTGGGAGGCGGGCAGGGTGGTATAAAAAAAGAAAAGCCGCCCGAAGGCGGCCTTTCGAAGCAGTTCGACTGGAAACTCCAGACGATCAAGCCGTTTACAAGTAGCTGCGATTTGTGGACCAGTCCGCACAGTTGTACGAATTGCCACAGCCCCAACTCTTGTTCACCTCTGGACGACAGGTCCCTTGAATGCGAACCGGCGACACATCGATGATGGCCTGTGGTCCGTTGCAGGTGGGGACTGACGTGCAGCAACCCGAAAGGGCCACGGCAGCGAGAACGACCAGGGTGATTTTAACGGCTTTCATGATTTACTTAACCGGGCAGGGAGCTGCGCAGGGAGTTGCGCAAGAAGGCGCGCAAACCGTGCCACAAACCTTGGCGGGGGAGTAATCATACAGCGGATACGGGTAGCACTTCGCATTCATGGTCGAGCAGCAACCTGCGAGCAACATTGCGGCTGCAGCAGCAGCCAGAGTGATCTTCACAAACTTCATGAGTTCAGCCTCCATAGACAGAATTTGTAACCTCGGGGAACGTTCTCGTGCTCCACTGGGGGGAAATCAAGACAAATAATGCATCAAAATGCTATCTTTTTACATTTGGGCATTTTGCCCCCGGAGACCCCCTGATGGCTGCATTTTTTGCCCTCATCCGATGACAGATAAAATGTCGTAAATATGTTGCATTGCGCCCGACAAGACCCCGAATTGGTGTTCATTCCACGGCGAGGAGCCTGGTTCAATCCCCATGCAGAACAATCCCATCCTTTTCGATTTCACTGCCGTTCTGGTATTCGTCGTTGTCGGCGTGGCTTTTTGTTACGGCAACCTTGCTCTCGGCTGGCTTCTGCGTCCGTCGATTTATGGCAGGGACAAGATGCGCATTTATGAATGCGGCGAGCCGACCATCGGCAGTTCCTGGGTTCGTTTCAATATTCGCTTTTACACCATCGCGCTGGTGTTTCTCGTCTTCGACGTGGAGACGGTTTTCCTGTTTCCCGTGGCCACAGTTCTACGCTGGTTCACGGCGCAAGGGTTGGGCTGGGTCGCCTTTTTGGAAATATTAACGTTTGTGGGCGTACTGGTTGTTGGGCTGGCTTATGCCTGGCGCTATGGCAACCTCGACTGGATTCGGTCGACCGAAACCACCGCAGAGGCATTAGATGAGCCTCAGAACCAGGTAAGGTGAGACCAGAATAATATGGGCGACATTCTCGATAAAGATGCCGATTTTCATGGCGATCCCGACCACTCCGATGTTGAGCGGGAGCGGATTCGCAAACATCTCAATGAGGAAATCAAACGTGAGGGTTTGGAGCGGGCGTTGATTGTTGCTCCCATTGATGCCGTCATCAATTGGGCGCGTCTCAGTTCCGTCTGGCCCGTCACCTTCGGTATCGCCTGCTGCGCCATTGAGATGATGGCAGCCGGAGCTGCGAAATTTGACATGGACCGTTTCGGTGCCGGCGTGTTCCGCCCGTCGCCCCGTCAGGCCGATCTGATGATCGTGGCCGGTACGGTGACCTATAAGATGGCGCCGCGTCTCAAGCGGCTTTATGATCAGATGCCCGAACCCAAATATGTCATCGCCATGGGTGCCTGTGTTCTGGGAGGCGGACCTTACTCCCTCCATGGATATCATGTGGTGAAGGGCGTGGACAAAATTGTTCCGGTGGACGTTTATCTGCCGGGTTGCCCCCCCCGGCCCGAAGCATTGTTGGAAGGCCTGATGCGCATTCAGGAGAAGATCCGCAGCGAACGGGTTGTTGCTGGTCGCGTGGGTTTATATCCCGACGCTCTGGGGCGTTCCACGGTGGATCCCCGGATGCGCGAGATTCTCGACAAGAAGAAATAATAACGCTGCACCGGATTGCAGGGTGCTCGCGCCGGTCATAGTTTCGTTCAAGAAAGGGTGTACGACTTCGTGGAAATCGCGCAGATTTTTGATAGTTTGAAGCAGAAATTCGGAGATGCTGTTCTCTCGGTGGATTCTTCCGTGAAGTCGCCCTTTATTACCGTGGCACCCGACAGCCTTGTCGTAATAATGCGTTTCTTGCGCGATGATCCTGCGATGAAATTCGACATGCTTCTTATGATCTCAGGCGTGGATTACCCGACGTGCTTTGCCAGCGTAACTCACCTGACCAGCCTGACTCATAAGCATACCCTTGCCGTAAAAGTCGAACTTCCACGCGAAGCTCCCGAGGTGGATAGTCTGGTAGACATCTGGCCTGCGGCCGACTGGCACGAGCGCGAAACCTACGATATGATGGGGATTGAATATCGGGGGCACCCGCAGCTTCGCCGGATACTTTGCCCGGAGGACTGGGAGGGTTTTCCGCTCCGCAAAAACTACCGCCAGCCCGAAGAATATCACGGCATTTCCAACGTGCGACAAATCGGCGACGATTATTATCCCAAGCCCGATGAGGACGAAAAGGCCGTGCAAGGGTGGAAGGCGCCTAAACCGCCCCCCGCTCCCAAGGCTGCGCCCGCTGCTGCTGAACCCGCAACCACTGCGGTGGCTAAAGATGATCCGAAAGCGACGCCTCCATCACCCGGCGGTGAGACTCCCGAGGCGTAACCGCCTGAGAGAGGCACCGCTCAGACTTTGCCCCCGACGGCTTCCTGTTCTCGCTGCAACAGCGAGCTTTTGCGCTCCAATCCCCAGCGATATCCGGTCAACGCAGCATTCTTGGCCACAACCCGGTGGCAGGGGATAAGTACACTGATGGGGTTAGCACCACAGGCTTGGGCCACTGCGCGCACGGCCGTGGGCCTTCCAAGGCGGTTTGCCACTTCGCTGTAGCTGGTTAAAGCCCCCACGGGTATTTGCCTTAAAATTTCCCAGACAGCTTTCTGAAATGCCGTGCCGCTGATATCAAGCGGGATGGAGGGGCACTGACCATTGGGCGACTCGACCCGGCGGGCGATTTGTTCTGCGACAGCCTGATTGTCACAATCGCCGGGAATCAATTCAGCTCCGGCAAAACGCCCCGCAAGATCATCCAACATAAGTTTCTGATCGTCGCCGAAAACAACCGCACATACCCCGCGGGAGGTTTGGCCCACACACAGAAGCCCCAGCGTGGTTGTGGTGAAAGAGTATCTTATCTGGTTAATAGTGGGGGAATTCATCGGCCTTCTCCATTTCCAGAATGGTCTGGCTTACGCGGTCATCACTATTAAATACAGGGCTATTGGTGGCTATTCAGGGCTGCATTTTGGGCGTCATGGATAAAAAATGCCCCCGATAGGTCTTACTCGGGGGCATTGCAAAATATGATCCGTTGAGACTTTTCCTGGGTGTTACTACCGTTTGGTGCTCTCAAGGGCGAGCGTCATGCTGATGGCATCGCAAACATCACTCGGGCCGAAATACTGGATGGGGCCGGGGAAGAGGTATGCATCTTCCGTCTTCCAGGTTTCGCGGGCTTTCTGGAACGCCTCGAACGGGGCGCCATCCAGCTCGACGAGAGCTTTGCGGATAACCGGCTTCAGGTTCCCCTTGCGTGCTTCAAGAGTCAGCATGCTGGTGACGGGCACTCCGCCCATCTGCCATTGGCTAACCGGGGCTGCAAGGTTCATGCTGCTGACAGTGTATCCCGTAAGACCCGCACGGATCAGTTGAGCGCCCGTGTAGCCGAGGGCATAACAGTAGTCCGCATCGAAATTGCTGGGCTGCACGCAACGGCCTTCGTAACCGAAGAAGTGTGCGAGGGCCGCAAACTTGCCGTTGTATTTGCCGTCTTTTTTCATCTTATCGAGGCGCTGTTCCACTGCTTCGATGATGACCCGCTCGCTCTCGATCTGGGAGACGAGGAGGTTGCCGTGGGGATCACGCACCGTCAGAACCACCTGCACGTTGAAGGGCAGGCCCTTATAGACTGCAGCGTTGTCGGCCCGGAGTTTTGAAGCGAGCAGATCGGAGCGTTCGGCAACGTCGGTCATGCCATCGAAATCCGATTCATACTGGCCGAGGGCGTGGCCGATGTCCTCAAGCATGGCGCCGAAATCGCTGAGAAATTCCACGATTCCCTCGGGTATGAGGATGACACCATAATTTTTCCCAGCCTCGGCGCGACGCACGATCATGTCACTGATCTCGTCGACAACCTTGGAGAGGGTCAGTTTCTTTTCCTGAACTTCCTCGCTGATGATGGCGTAGTTGGGCTGGGTTTGCAGGGCAACTTCCAGCGCCACGTGGCTTGCGGCGCGGCCCATCAGTTTTACGAAGTGGTAATATTTGCGGCCGCTCATGGAGTCGCGGCAGATGTTCCCGACCAGTTCCGCATAAACTTTGCTGGCGGTATCGAAGCCGAAGCTGGCCTCGATGAATTCATTGCGCATGTCGCCGTCGATGGTTTTCGGCAGACCGATAACCTGAACCGGCAGTTTGCGGGCGATGAAGTGCTCGGCAAGAATGGAGGCGTTGGTGTTCGAGTCGTCGCCGCCGATGATAACCAGCGCAACGGCCTTCAGGGCCTTCAGTGTCTTTTCACAGCCGTTCAGTTGTTCCGGCGATTCAATCTTGTCGCGTCCGGAGCCGATCATGTCGAAGCCGCCGGTGTTGCGGTAGCTGTCGACAACTTCCTTTGTCAGCTCAATATATTTTCCCGTGAAAACACCCTTGGGGCCATTGAGGAACCCAACCAGGCGGTTCTCGGGATTGGCCTTTTTCAAGGCGTCAAAAAGTCCGGCAATGGCGTTGTGTCCACCCGGAGCAGGCCCGCCGCTCAGTACCACACCAACTGTTATGGCGTCGGTCGGAAGATTGGATTTGCCTGCCACGATGCGTGCCATGGGTTTGCCATAGCTGCCGGGGAACAGCATCTTGATTTCATCTTGATGCGTGGCGACGGGCAGAACCGTTTCGCCGTATTCAATTGCGAACTCGCCCTTGAAAACGTCGGGCAGTTTGGGGGAATATGCCAATCGGGCCTTTTGAAGGGCGGAAATTGCCTGGGACATGACGCGCTTATCTCCTCGAAACATTGGGGGGTAATGGGCCGGACCGGGGCGGTTGCCATCGGCAGGGCAGGAAAAACGCGGGGGCGAGCCGGTTGGGCGTCACCCCCGCTTGAGAGGGGCAATTCTCCACTGGGTTAAATTTCAACCAGCGGATTTATGAACTACTCGTATTTGATGATACCAGCGAAGGAGTCAGCTTTCAAGGCAGCTCCACCAACCAGGGCACCGTCCACATCGGACTGTGCCATGAGTTCGCGAGCGTTCTCTGCTTTGACGCTGCCGCCATACTGAATACGCACGGCGTCGGCTACTTGCTGGGAGAACATCTCTGCAACCACTTTGCGGATCAAGGCATGCACTTCCTGCGCTTGTTCCTTCGAAGCGGTTTTGCCGGTGCCGATGGCCCATACGGGCTCATAGGCGATCACGCTCGCGGCGACTTTGTCCGCGGGCAGATCGGCGAGGCAACCCTTGACCTGCTGGGTTACCACGTCACTGGTCTTGCCGCCTTCGCGCTCTTCGAGACGCTCACCCACGCAAATGATGGGTGTGAGTCCCGCTTTGTAGATGGCGGCGGCCTTCTTATTGATGGCCGCATCGGTCTCGCCGAAATACTGACGGCGCTCCGAGTGACCAACGATAACGAATTCCACGCCAATCTCTTTGAGCATGGCCAGAGAGATTTCGCCGGTGAAGGCGCCTTCAGCTTCGAAGTGGCAGTTTTGAGCACCCAACTTGATGTTGGTGCCCTTGATGGCCTGAGCAACTACTTCAAGGGATGTATAGGTGGGGCACACCACAACATCCACCTTATCATACGTACCGACAGCGGACGCCAGACCGTTGGCCAGATCGGCCGCTTCGCTCTGTGTTTTGTACATCTTCCAGTTGCCGGCGATGATCGGCTTACGTGCCATTACATGTAATCCTTGGCCAGACGAACGGCCAGGTCGATCACGCGGGCGGAGTAACCGGTTTCGTTGTCGTACCAGCTGAGAATCTTGACCATCGTGCCTTCCATGACCTTGGTCTCGGAGGAGTCAACGATGGAGCTGAGGGGGTTGCCATTGAAGTCGGTGGAGACCACGGGGTCGGTCGTGAAACCGAGGATTCCCTTCATGGGGCCATCCGCAGCGGCCTTCAGTGCGGCGTTGATCTCTTCCTTCGTGGCGGACTTTTCGGTCTCGAAAACCACGTCAACGAGGGAGACGTTGGGGGTCGGTACACGAACGGACATGCCGTCCAGCTTGCCCTTCAACTCCGGGAGCACCAGTCCGATGGCTGCAGCAGCACCGGTCTTGGTGGGGATCATGTTGATGGCGGCGGCGCGGGCACGACGGGGGTCGCTGTGGACGATGTCCAGAACGCGCTGATCGTTGGTGTAGCTGTGGATCGTGGTCATGAGGCCACGCTTGATGCCGAAGTTGTCGTTGATGACCTTGGCAACCGGACCCAAGCAGTTCGTCGTGCAGGAAGCGTTGGAGATGATCTGCTGGTCTTTGTTCAGCTTGTCGCAGTTAACGCCCAGAACCACGGTGAAATCTTCATTTTTCGCCGGGGCGGAAATGATGACCTTCTTGGCGCCGGCGTTGATGTGAGCCATCGCCTTTTCTTTGGCGGTGAAAACACCGGTCGACTCGATGACGATGTCGACGCCGAGCTTGCCCCAGGGCAAATTCGCCGGATCGCGCTCGGCCAGAACCTTGATTGCCTTACCATCGACGACCAGAGTGTCGTCCTTCAGTTCCACCGTGCCCGGATAAACGCCGTGAACCGAGTCGTACTTCAAAAGATATGCGTTCATTTTTGCATCAGATAGATCGTTGATCGCGACCACTTCGACGTCTTTGTTCTTCATCGCGATTCGCAGAACGGAGCGGCCGATGCGCCCAAACCCGTTGATACCGATTTTAACAGCCATGTTGAAAGTCCCTCCAAAGCGGACATGTTGTATTTTTGCCGAGCGGGAAAGCTTGTTGACTTGCGCGTCGCAAGAAAGCCTTTCGTCCGGACATTAATTGTTACTAGTGAAAGGGTTTTTTGTGCGGCGAAACCCGAGTCAAATGGAAAAGAAGGTTGTTTCCAATTTCTTGCAGGAGGACACGGTGCCGTTTTTCTCGTCGGGTTTATTACGGCGCTGGATTTTTTGGCGCATCGACGCGATTTAGCGCCGGTTAAATGACTTGCGTTCAAAACAAAATTGCATCTTGCTCCAAGGGTGTATATGCGTGACCATGTTCACCAAGTTGACCGGGCTTGCTGTAGTTGGGGCGAATACTTTTCCTGCTCCGTTACCAAAGCACGGCCAGAGCATACCACCCATCCAAGCGAGGGGGATCGAGTAACCGCGCGATGAGTCAGCCACCCGCCAACAGCGGCCATATCGGTTTCGGCGAGCCTGCGCAAGCGCGCCGGGTGTTGGTCATTGATGACGAGCAGCGCATGGCCGACGGCATACAATCGCTGTTGTCCGCGGCGGGGTTTGCGGCTGACACCGCATACAGCGGACGGGAGGGCTTGCGGCGCCTTTCCGATGAGGACTATCAGGTCGTAATAACTGACTTACACATGGAAGACCTCGATGGGTTCGAAGTCATTCGCACTACCGGAGTTCGGCGCAACATCGCTTTCATTGTCATCACAGGTCACGCCTCCACGGAGTCGGCCATCCGGGCGCTGCGCCATCAGTGCTTCGACTATATTATCAAGCCTTTCGATTTCGAAGTGCTTCGAAACAGTGTGGAGCGGGCTTTCGAAAAAATTGAAGCGGTACGTTTTCGCGATGACATGATCTCGATGATCACCCACGACATAAAAATCCCCCTTTCCTCGATTATCGGATATTCGTCTCTCGTCTTTGATAAAACAACCAATGAGATCAATCCGCGGGCCCGGGAGTTCGTTCAGACTATCAACTCCAACGGAGTCAAAATCCTCTCGCTCGTGGACAACTTTCTGACGTCGTGCAAGATTGAAAGTGGGCGACTTAGCATCTTTCCGCGGGAAGTTAACATTAACTATCTCATGGAGGATCTTATGTGCGTTTTTCAGGTGGACATCGAACGGAATCAACTCCACCTCAACACGAACATGACTCCAGACCTTCCCATGGTGATGGGTGATGAAAACCTGCTTTTTCGTGCGCTCAGCAACGTGCTGTCCAACGCAGTGAAATTCACCCCCCGCGACGGTACAGTTAACCTTCGGACCGCCGTTGCAGAATCCGCGCAGACGCCGCTGGAGCGTACCTGTGTTCTGATCGAAGTTTCTAATACGGGGCCGGGAATCGCCCCGGAAGATTTGCCTCGGATTTTTGAAAAGTATCACCGCAGCCGTGCGCATCGTGGAATCGAGGGAAGTGGCATCGGCTCTTACGTCCTGCGATATGTGGTGGAAGCCCATGGTGGACGCGTGTTGGCCGAGTCGGTCCCAAATGAGTTGACAACATTCCGGGTTTTCCTGCCCATAGGAGAAAGTTCTGCGCAGTAAAACATTTAGTGGGAGCCAAGATGGTGCGGTTGTGTAAGGGTTTTGTTTCAGCCCTGCTGTGCGCTACGGTCACATTGACGTGGGCGGCAGAACCCGTATATCAAAGCAAGGCTTTGAGTCCACAGCATGTGCGCGAATTGCAACGGGGCATACATGATTGCGTGGCCAGAGTCAATGCAACCTCCGACGCCGACGAAAGAGCCCGTTGTCAGGAAGAGCTGTGCAAGGCGCTCCTTCAGGCCGAGGATTATGACAAGGCCATCCGTGTGGCGGAAGCCATTTACCGCACCCCGAATGTGAACGAAGAGCGCCGGGCAGTGGCGCACTATCTTGTCGCCGAGGTTCAGACGCGCAAAACAGAAGCCAGCCCCACGCTGGAGTTGATGGAACAAAATCGTCGTCTGGCGTTGGAAAATATCGAGAGCGTATTAGTCGGGAAATATCCCGACAAATGGATGGTGAACGACAGCGCTCGAGGCCTTCGCACGATGTTGCAAGACCCGTCATGGAACCGCGAAGTGCAGGCCAGGGTGGTAAAACGCCAGAGCGGTGGATTAAATGTTCAGCGTCAGGCGGCTTTCTCTCAGGCTGGTTACGATCCCATGCCGGTAAATCGTGAGGGAGCCAGGGTCAGCATTTCGCGAGTGAACGACTCGAATCCAGGCGGAGCGGTGAACATTACCCGGAATGATTTTTCCCGCACGAACCGCGAGCCTGCCAGCAACGGTCCGAGAATACCAAACGCCCAAACGCAGGTAGGTGTGCAACGCGCCGTCAACAAAGCGCGTCTTCTCTCCGAACCGATTGTAATCGACGGAATGGGAATTCGGAAACCGCGCGTCAAAACCGATACGGAAAAAATAGCCGATGCTGCTGCTAGGAGCGAGGATCAGTCTGTAAGTCAGCGATAGAGGCAGAGGTCAGGCATCACTTCGGGGCACAACGTTTATATGAAGTGGCCGCGGGTGAGCGACGGGACGGTGGCGAAACAGTAAAATGATCTGGGATGCAACTCCGGGGTGGAGATTCAGAATCATCCTGTCACTCAGATTACGCGACAGATAGATACCCCTTCCGTTCAGGTCATAGAGGCCGTCGAGGGAAATTTGCCGTTCCACCTTCTGCATGGCCACGCTGGGATTCAGAGTGCCTTGATTGTCGGTGACCGAAAAGCCCAACTGGCGCGTGTCGCGGCCGAATTCCACCAGCACTTCTTCGCCGGGATCGAGATGCGTAAACTCGCCCGCACGATATTTTTCAGATCCGTCTTTCAGGCGAAATGCGTGAAAAACCGCATTGTTGATGATTTCTTCCAGAGCCAGACGGGTGCTGTTGATGTCGGTGTCGTAACGGCGGTAATTGCGAAAGAAACGCATGGCATCTTCCACCACGTTGCGCCGGGTATCCAGACTGCGTATGCGCCCACTTTTCAGTTCGTAAGGCTCGCTCATGTATCGCTTCAAGCCCATGCACTTTTCCGGGAACAGCAGGTTCTCCACTGCCAGAGAAAAGTCGATGTAATCGAAGGGTATGGTTCGCACCAGAACATTGCGAATTCCCGCCGGGGCAAGGCGGGCGAAATGATCATCTATACGAACCCCGGTGATCAACGCTGGGATCAGGTCCGGCTGGTGAACGGCGGCCTCGGCAAGAAAGTCGATGCCGGCTCCCGTGCCCGAGGCAAGATTTACTTCAGACAAAGCCAGATCGTAGGGCGCACTGTTATGCAAAAACTCCATCGCGTCGCTCGCGGTGGATGTGGTGTCGACATGATGATCGCGAGCGAGGAAACTGCGCAGAACATTGCGGAGAACCGTATCCGGTTCCACAATAAGGATGCGCTTGCCGCTTGGTTTGGTTGTGCTGTTGCTCACGATGATAAAGTAAATGGATTAGATGTCGTGCATTGGTCAAAAGGATTCAGGGACGCACGATCATCCCGGGCTGAGCATCGCGACGCTCGAAAAGGCGGATGATCCATAAGGAGATTTCATAGAGCAGGATGAGCGGGATAATTCCTGCCAGCATGCTGAATGGATCCGGGGGAGTAAAGATTGCGGCGATGACGCTGATGAGCAGGATTGCATAGCGCCGTTTTTCTGTCAGTGTTTTCACGCTCACGAGACCCATGCGGTTGAGGAGAACGAGCACCAGGGGGAATTGAAAGATGAGGCCGAAGGCAAGCATCAGCGTGAGGATGAAACCGAGATAGCTGGATGCGACAATGTTCGGCTGCCATCCCTCGATGCTGTCGCCGAATGCGAGCAAGGCTCGCAGCGCGAAGTGTGAAACGAAGTAAGCGAAGCCTGCCCCGAGGGGGAAAAGGAGAAAGGCCGAGAGTAAAATTGGTTTCACGATGTGGCGCTCACGACGGCGCATTCCCGGCGCGATGAACAGCCAAAGTTGGTAAACGGTGAGGGGGACCATGACAATGGAAGCAATGAGCAGGGCACCCTTGATGATGAGAAAAAACGGCTCAACGGGGGAGAGATAATAGAGAGTGGTTGAAGACCGACCCGATCCGAGCGTGATGCGGGTTCCCTCGGGCATCTCAATCTGTGCGCTTTGCCCTTTCATGTTTTCCATCAGCTCGCGCATTTGTTCGGTCGCGGATGTGGATCCGCCATCATGCTCGGCCATAAGGTTGAGTAGCTGTGCCGGTTCCTTCAGTCGAAGAGTTCCATCGCTATGCAGCGCGAACACCGGCGGTGGGGCTTGCAACGTGGTGCGCTCCATGTGTGTCAGCGGGGTGCTGAGCATTGCGAGCAGGGAGGGGGAGAAGTAAAATCCCACAACAAAACAGGGGATGAGGGCTGCGAGTAAAATGATGATGCGAACGCGCAGCTCCTCCAGATGGTCGGTAAGGCTGAGGACGCGCTTGGGATTGGGTTTGGGGTTCGGCGCCACGGCGGCGTCAGCCGCGAGGGGATTCGTCGTCTGCGTCGGTTGGCAAAACGATGGGATCGTTTTCCGGCGCGGTTACGGGAATGGCCGGGTCCGGCGCCACAGTGGTCGAGCGGCTTACCGTTTCGGGAAGAGGCTCGGGCTTCTGCGCGATTTGTTCACGCTTGCGCGCCGGGCGATCATCATCGTCATCGTCCAGATCGGCGTTCATTCCGCGGGCAGCGTCTTTGAATTCACGAATTCCGCGACCGAGAGCCTGACCGATTTTGGGCAGGTTCTTGGGCCCAAAAATCACGAGAACAATCAGAAAAAGAATGATCATGTGGGTGATGCTGAAGGACCCCATGGAAGAAGCTCCGATGCGAATTGAAGATGCCGTGCGTCTGAAAAGTTTAGTAGAACAGATGCAGATGTCTATTCAAGCAACAACGTGGGTCTGAACGCAACGAATGGACCTTGATTGTGTCGCCACCCCACCTTTGCGTGGAGCCCATCATGATAAAATTCCTCCCGATCCTTGAAGAAATCTGCCGCGCTGCCGGCGGCGTTTTGATGAAGCATTATGGCAAGCTCGAAAGCATCGACAAAAAAGGCGACGTGAATCTGGTTACGGTCGCCGACCGCGAGAGCGAAGCGCTGATCAAGCAAATGATCCATGCGCACTTCCCAACGCATCAGATTCTTGGAGAAGAAACAGGCGCGGATTACGACGGGAAAAATGATGAGTATCGCTGGGTGGTTGACCCGCTGGACGGTACGACAAACTTCGCGCATTCGTTCCCGCAATTTTGTGTGAGCATCGCCCTGGAGCAACGCGGTGAGGTGATTGCGGCCGGTGTGTATGCACCGTTTTATGAGGAGATGTACCTCGCCAGCCGTGGGGGAGGGGCGACGCTGAATGGAAAGCCTATCGTGGTGAGCAAGGTCGACACGCTGGCCGAGAGCCTCGTGATAAGCGGCTTCCCCTATTTTGTTCGCGATCGGCTGGACATCACGCTGGAATGGTGGCGTCGGTTCCTCGATGAAACCCATGGCATGCTCCGCCTCGGCGCGGCCGCGCTGGACCTGTGCGCCGTGGCCACCGGCCGCCTTGAAGTTTTTTGGCAGGAGGGCTTGTTGCCCTGGGATACCGCCGCAGGCTGGCTCATCGTGGAAGAGGCCGGTGGACGCTTAACGGATTTTGCGGGTGGTCAGTTCTCTCCCTACGACAAGCAGGTTCTGGCGAGCAACGGACTGGTGCATGACGAATGCATCGCTCTGCTTACAGAGAAGACTGATTAAGTCCGCAGGCTGATGCGCCGCCGGTTCAGCTTCGTTCCGACAATTCCATCCAGCGTTCCAAAGCTGTTTCCAGATCGGCCTTGGTGTGCTGGTTTTCCTGAGCCAGTTCATTGAGCTTCATGTAGTCGGTGGCCGCTGTAGCCATTTCTTCGACCAGATCCTCAAGTCGCTTCTCCATGCGGGGAATATCGAGTTCCAGCTTGGTCAGTTCCCGGGCTTCGTTGAAGCCCAGCTTGCCGGATTTCGTTGCTGCAGTCTTCTCGCTCGTCGCCTTGGTGTCAGAGGGTGTCTCGGTTTTCGTTTTTCTCGCCGCCGAAATCTCGCTCTCCTCGTCCTCGCGCATCTGCTCATATACGGAGAAGTTGCCCGGTATCCTGCGCAGCGAGGCGTCGGAGCCGAAGACCAGTAGCTGATCAATGGTACGGTCGAGGAAATACCGGTCGTGGGAGATGACCACGAGGCAGCCCGTAAAACCGTCCAGAAAATCCTCGAGCGCTTGCAGGGTCGGGATGTCGAGGTCGTTGGCGGGTTCGTCGAGGATCAAAAAATTCGGGTTCGCCATCAATGTCCGAACCAGATATAGTCGTCGTCGCTCACCGCCCGAGAGACGTTCGATCGGGGTGTATAACATCTGCGGCGTGAAGTTGAATTGCTCCATCACCTGACCCGCGCTGCGGGCCGTGCCGTCGGTGCCGCGCAGCATGTCGCCACCCTCGCGCTTTACATAATCCAGCGCGCGTTCGTTGGGGTCCAGGTCGCTGCTCTCCTGATCGAAGTAGCCCAGCAGCACCGTCTTCCCGCGCACCACTGTGCCCTCATCGGGCGACAATCTCCCGCTCATCAGATTCGCCAGAGTCGTTTTTCCCGAGCCATTGGGGCCGATAATCCCAAGCCGTTCACCGCGGGCGAAAGTGTGGGTAAAGCGAGAGAGGATGGTCTTGCCCTCGAAGGTTTTCGAGACGTTGTCCAACTCGAGAATGGTGCCGCCGAGGCGTCGCGTCTCGATGGTGAAGGCAACGTTTTCTTGTCGCTGAAACGTGGGCACTTCCTGCATGTCCCGGATTCGATCAATGCGCGCCTTTTGTTTCGTCGTGCGTGCACGCGCGCCCCGCTTCAACCACACCAATTCGTTGCGCAAGATCGACAGGCGTCGCGAATCAGCCGTCATTTCTGCGGCGTCCATCTCGGCTTTGCGGGTGATGTAATCCGAAAAGTTTCCCTGGAACACGCGCAACTGGCCAGCATCCAACTCAATGATTCTGTCGGTCACCCGATCCAGAAAATATCGGTCGTGGGTCACCAGAATGACGGCCCCCGTGTAGCGGCGCAGGTGCTCCTCCAGATACGCCACGGTGTCGGCATCGAGATGGTTGGTCGGTTCATCCAGAATCAGCAGATCCGACTCCGCCAGCAACGCATGCGCCAACGCCACCCGCTTGCGGTAGCCGCCGGAAAGTTGATCCACCGGCAGGTCGAGATCAAACACGCCCAGCTTCCCCAACAACGCTCGCGCCTGATGCTCGTAGTCCCAGGCATCCGCTGCATCCATCGCCCGCGATGCCTCTTCCATGCGGCGCGAAACCTGCGCGTCATGCGGCGCGTGTCCCAGCGCCGCGCACGCACGCTCGTACTCCCGCACCACATGGCTGATGCGCGAAGCCGAGGAGAACACAAATTCCAGGATCGTTTGTCCCGGCGCGAAAACAGGGTTCTGATCCACATACTCGATGCGAGCCCCCGTGCGGGTGGTGATCGTCCCGGCGTCTGCTTCCTCCACCCCCGCCAGCACCTTGAGCAGCGTCGACTTCCCGCACCCGTTAACCCCAATCAACCCCACCCTCTCGCGGTCCTCGATCCCCATCGAAAGATCGGAAAACAACAACTTCAACCCATGGGTTTTAGCAAGGCCCTGCGTGGATAGGATAATCATGACAGGAAACCATACCACGCGGACGTGCACTTCGTGCAGAGGGGGCGCAAACAGAACCGACCGGTGCGGGTTGCGCACCGGCCGGTGGACTTCTGCCAGGTTGTTCTCAGTTTAACCGGAAGGCAATCCTACTCGAGACCGAACGAGCTAACTGCAACCGGAACCATTCCCGGATCCGCGAACTTGCAGATGGAGTTGTTGGGCCAGAGCGTGTAGACGGTATTCTTGTTGCGGTCGAATATCACATCCCCGCTACCCGTTGTATCCGCGACCGCAGAACACGCCAGTGTTCGTTCTCCTGCGGCTGTATGCAACAGCTGGAACTTGATGTCTCCCACCGTGCTTGGCGGGGTCAGTACACGCACATACACCATGGGGTCGGTGGCGGCTGCATTCGAACCGCTCCACGAGGCGTAATAGCTTGCGGGGGTCTCCGGCACATTCATCACTGCGGTGCCGTACTGGGGCGTCGCGGTGGGTCCAACCGAGGACCAGGTATTGGTCACGGTGCCGCTCAGGTTATAGCGGTACATGTTGTTGTTATTGTACCTCATAAAGAAGTTCGTGCCGTTGGAATCCCAGTCCACGTTCTGGCCGCTGTTGGCGAGTCCCGTGGTTATTTGCGTGGCGTTGAACACGTTGGCGTTAGCATCGGTCGCCACAAAGGAGAAGACCGATGTGGCACCAGAACCGCTCACCAAGATCTTGGTGCCCGCACCTGTTCCCATGATGGCCACGTCGTCACCCTTGCGCATCGATGCTTCGGTGCCTGAAGGCCAGTTGATCGTGCAAGCCACAGGGGCCGCGGCCTCGCTGGCATACCTGTAAATCTTGAAACCGGTGGTGGTGGACAAGTTGCAGAGATAGATGATCCCGTTGTCGGTGCAGACAACCTTGTTTATGGCATAGGTGCCGCCGGACACGCCGGTCATGCTGAGGCCGGGCGAGTTCAACTCGGTGAAGTTATTCGTATCAAGGATGCGGACCGCGTTGCCGCCACTTCGCGTGGCGACGAGCAGGTGACCCGTTGCCTTGTTGAGGGCGATCCCGCGGCAGGTTCCGTCCGTCGCGAACCACGATACCATCTGCGACTCGGTCAGTCCTGATCCCGTTGATATTTTCAGGGTCGGATTCAGATCAGTTTCCGCGAGGAATTCGAACGGGCCGATTTCCGATGCGGTGCCGTGGTTGTTGTAGTTGTCGACGGGAACGACGCGATAGTAGTAGGTTCCCGGTCCCGGCATGTCCACATAGGTCGTTGCGGTGAGCGTGGGTGTCTTCAGCACCAGATTCGCATAGTACTCTTTCACAGCCGGAGAAGTGCCGCGATATATCAGGTAGTGCGCTGCGCCGTCGCCGTCACCGGCAACCGTGGGTGCGGTCCAACTGAGGTTCATCGTGGTGCCGCTTTGGACTCCCGCGAAATTGGTCACGCCATTGGGCGGGGTGCTGTCCCAGTTGGTCTTTATTGTGAACTGGGTTTTTGCGCTGGTCGAACCGAGCACGTCTGGTGAGTTGGCCCGCATGTCGGTGTTGTAGGTTCCATCGCAACTGGAGTAGTTAAAAATGCCCCAGCCGTTCATGTTGCGGCTGACGTCACGGGTCGCGCGAATATTTCCAGCCATCTCAGTGGCAGCCGAATAGGCCGAGCCAAAAGTTCCTTGGTGGAAAATACGGTTCACCTCGTCGATCTTGCCATTCACGAGGTCCATCAGGTCACCATTCACGCTTGCCGTGGATCGATAGTACTGGGGTGCGATCAGATCAAGTGCTCCGTAGCCACTGGTGTGGCGGGAGTTTACTGCGGCATTCCAGCCGGGGAAATACTGGAACACGTAGTCTTCGGTGCTTATCAGGTCGGTGCCGTAGACGACAGGCGTGGCTCCCATGATGACCCATGGCTTGAGGGCGGCAACTGCGGTGCTGGCGTCTTTCACGAAGGTTGTAATCGCGCCGCGTCGGGCGTCGCGGAACGTCGTGCTGCCGGGGCCGGGATTGGTCAGACCCATTTCGCTGAGAGCCGTGGGATTGTAACCGAACGCGCCGTTGTAGTGGGGAAAATCATCTCCGGGATAGCGCACGCGATCGAGCATGATGCCATCGATGTCGTAGTTCTGCACCAGATCCTTCAGGATCTGGATCGTATAATTGCGGACAGCCGACATGCCTGGGTCGACCCAGTACCCATCGGAGAGATCGGTCCCGAGCACCATGGCCCGCGGATAGCCGGCGGCAGGGCTGTAAACCGTGTTGCTCGCGTTGTCCCCCTTGTAACACCAAGTCTTCCAGTCGGCATTGAGGAAGGTCGGGTATGTACTCATGCTCCCGTCGCTGACAATGAAGCATGAGAACGCGGAATAGACCCGCAGTCCTGCTTCGTGGCCGCGATCGATCACGTACTGCAATGTATCCCCCGCAGCCCCGGAGGCTTGCGTCTCTGGATTCGGGTAGGTTGAGTAGTCGCGGTTCGTTTTGTAGTAGGCGTTGGCGCGGTAACGCGTCAGCACGCAGATGGCATTGTAGTTGTTTGTCACCGCAAAGTTGATGGCCGATTGAATGTTGGTCGTGTTGGTCAATCCATCGCCGATGGAATACCAGAGAATCCTCTCCTCCGCCCGGGCGGTTGTTGTCAGCACCATAAACAAAGCAGACAATACGAGCAATGAGCGAAGCTTACGGATCATGATGCACCTCTGATGTTGCGCAAGAGCGCGGATGTACGGAAGGAACACCCTTTACATCCATCCGGAACGGCTGAAGGCAAGTTCTGTTTATTCGTAACCACCTTGCGCAGGGTGTCTTGCATAGAGGTTGGTTTTCGGGATTGAGGCGAGCATCTCGCGTTGGAGGTCTGCCCACAGAACTGAACCACAAATGGTTGCCAAAGCGTCTGCCATATTATGAATCTTCAAGGATGAGACTCGCGGTATGGACTTTGTTGTTTCTTCTTCTGGCACCCTACTGCTGCTTTTCACAGGAGAGCAGCGACCTGAGTGCTTCGGCCGACGCTGTTGCGCCTGCCGCCGCCCTGGAGATGGGTTATGCGGCCCGCAGACCTGTCCGCCGTAACACAGTTCCTTCGGGCCCGGCACTTCGAGACGTAAACACTACCTGGGTGGAAACCATGCTGGGTCAGATGACCCTCGACGATAAGATCGGGCAGATGTTGATGCCTGCTTACGGCGGTTCAGCGGACGCGATGGTGAACACCTATCGCGTCGGTGGATTCATCATCCAGGGCAACACGAACACTGCGCCGGCGATCGTGGCTGCCGTTAACCATCTGCAAGGGATCACCTCCGTGCCCCTGTTGTTCTCGGTGGACTGCGAGGCCGGCCTCGGCGCGCGCTTCACCGACGCCACGAAGTTCCCCATGAACATGGCCTCGGGAGCCGTGAACGATCCGTCGCTTGCCTACCAGCAGGGCGGCGCCACCGCGCGCGAATGCCGCGCCATCGGCATCCAGATCGGCTTCGGTCCCGTGCTCGACGTGAACACGGAACCGGTGAACCCGATCATCGGCATCCGTTCCTACAGCGATGACCCGTATCGCGTGGCCGACTTGGCCCAGGCCTACGTTCAGGGCGCCAACGCCGAGGGGCTGCTCTGCACCTACAAACACTACCCGGGCCACGGCCCGACCACCGGCGACAGCCACATCGGTTTTCAGGTGGTCAACATTTCCATGGCCGACCTCCAGAACATTCACCTCAAGCCCTACGAACTGCTTCTGCAGTCCGCCACGGTCGACCTTGTGATGACCGCGCATGTGCTGTATCCCGCGATCGATCCGACGCAGGACATCCCCGCCACCATTTCGTACAACGCGCTCACAGGCATTCTGCGCAACCAACTGGGCTACGATGGTTGCATCATCTCCGACTCGTTCGCGATGGGCGGCCTGATGGCCATTACGAATACTTACGATGGTGTCACCTCCGCGGTTTTATCTGGCCTGGATATTATTCTCACGCCGGCCTCCATGGCAGACGCCTGGAACGGCCTTCACGATGCCGTGAACGCAGGCACGATTCCCATGTCGCGGATAGATGATTCCGTGCGCCGCATTCTGAAACTGAAAAGCCGGGCAGGCATCCCCGAGATGACCACCGTGTCCACCACGGCGTATACCGGCATCCTCCAGCATCCAGATAATCTGGCAGTGGCAAAGGAGATCGGCGTGCGTGCGGTTTCCAAAAGAAACATTCAACCGGGTCACCTGCCGATCGGGCCCACCGAGAACGCCCTCGTGTTCACGCTGGCGACTAACAACTCGATCTTCTACAGATACCCGCTAACGTATTTCACCGACGAACTCACATCGGATATGCCCGGACGAGTTGATATCCAGCCCGTTGCCACCTCGTTGAGCGGAACAACCATCAACGACTACAAAAACATGTGCGCCGGGTACGACCACGTTATCGTCGCTGGCGTGGATAAGGCCCCCACGATTTACAGCAGTCAGGCTGCATTTGTAAACACCCTGCGATCCGCCGGAGTGAACCCCACCTATGTCTCCTTTGGCAGCCCCTACCAATCCATGCTTCAATTCTCTGACATGAACAACTTCATCTGCACCTTCTCCAGCCACTTTGAATCGCAGCGCGAGGTCGCGCGCGAGCTGGCTGGCTATGGGGAAGCAAGCCAACCCTGGCCCGTGACCGTCCCGGTGAGGTTGTCGGAGTTCTCTGTCGAATAGGGGCAATAGTTAAACCGTTTTTGATTCAAGAGATTACAGACTTGCGGGACCCCGGGATGTCGAATTGTGACCGTCGATCCTGACGTAGGTGGCCACCAGGGCCTCGTCCGGGTGCACGATGCAACCGCCCCCCACTTGCCCATTTGCTGGCGCATGCCTTCCGGTATGCAACCGGCGTGCAACCGGTGTGCAACCGGTGTGCAAGCCGTGCAATTGGCGCGAAATCGGCAAGCCATTATCCATCCAGTGGTTTGTCTCAGGCCTCCACGCGGCCTCCAGCTTGCCGGACATGCACATTCGCCCCTAACCCTATGCTCTAACTATTTCGAAATTGCAAAATTGGTCAACACTTGCGTCAAAATCGCTCTATGCCGCAAAACTTCGTTTGTCACTTTCCCGCCCCAGGTGCGTTATACGGTGCAGAGGTAACATATAAAATGGCGGATCAGTTGCAGTTGCTCGCGGCAGTGTTGCTCGCTCTTGGCCTTGTTGGTTTTATCCTCTTGCGCTCGCAACGGGGTAAGGCATCCCTGCGGTGGCTGGCGAGGCACGATCGATTAACAAGGATCGCCGAGGCAACGGCCATGCTCGTTGCCACGCTAGCAGTGCTGGCTTGGCCAATGTTTTTGCTCCTACTGCGGGTTGTGAATCCAGCCAACCTTCAAAGTCTTCGAGCGTCGCTTGATTCGCATGATGTGATGGGGCTTCTCGCGCCGTATTTGGCTTTTGGTTATCTCATGCTGGCCACCCTGATTCTCTGTTTCTATGTTATCAGGAACAGGTCGCTCTTTCTTGTGGCAGCAGTTATTGCTCCATTACTGCCCCTCTACTTCATCCTCTGGTGGAGGTTCTTCCCTGTGCTCGGTGAGATTCAAGCGTCTGAGCATGGTTCTGAATTATGGGATGTTATCAAGCCCCGCATCATGGTGTCGTTTTTCTTTCCTATAATACGGGAATACGTCACGGGCGTGGCCGCAGTTCTCGGCGGCCTGTATTTATCGCGTGGGGCAGGGAAACCATGGCGTTACTTCCTTGGGGCATTCTTTGGGGCCCTCGTGGTTTACTATCTGAGTTCTCCGTTCACCGGCGTGGAACTGACAGGCCGGCTGCTCCAGGCACTTTTATTTGCATTGGTGGCGAGGCTACTTCTCGTGTTTCCCTATTCGCGACGCCAATTGGAGTCTTTAAGTGGGTTGCGTCTTTCGGCTTCGACGGATGAACCATTTTCTCCAAGAGCAGCCACACTGTTCGATAGGCTCGTCTCCCTCGCGGGGCTTGCTCTGCTGTGCGCCATGATCCTGGCATCCGCGGTGATCAACTGGTCGGAGCGCGAGGTGGTCAAAATGATGAGCGTTGAGCGGCGTCCCACATATCGCAGCCATGCAGCTCTGAATGCGTACTCGGATCTGTCGCGCATGTTTATGAAGGTGAGATCCCCACAATGGGGAAACGGAGTTTTCAATGAGCCGGCCATCAGGTTGCGCGAAATCACGTCAAGTGAAGCTGACATTCGTGATGATGAGTATTGGTCGAAACTGGACACAAAGCAGATTTATGACGATATCGACCAGTTCGCTCCGTTCACGTCTGCCTACAAGGCCGGTGCGGAGAAGGACTACTTCGAGGAGCCTGATCCCAAACGCCTCATGAGCTTTCTAAACGTTCGAGACTGTTCGCGCGCGTTGAAAATTCATGCGCTTCTGTCCATGCGAGACGGGCGCACTACCGAAGCCCTTGCGGACATTCGCACGAATATTCGGTTTGGTGGATTACTGAAAGATCATCCGATCCTCCTGGGCCAGATGATTGGCGTCGCAGTTCGAGGGATCGGACTCGATGCGGCATACAGCTACTATGTCAGATATCGAAACGATCCCGACGAGATGCGTGCGCTCGGTCATCTGCTCGACGAGGTATCGCCCCAGATGCGCACAACTCTGAGCGTGGAGGGGCTGAGACGCGGTGAGCCCTTTACTCTGCCGGTTGTTATTATGCCGGAAATCATGCTTCAACCATGGGTTCGGGCAGAGAAGAACACAAACATAGTCTGGCTGAACTATGAGGCGCTGCGTGTCGCAACGGCATTGGAAATCTACCGTGCCGACCACGGCAGCTATCCGGCCCAGTTGGAGGAACTCGTTCCGAACTACTTGCGAGTGCTGCCCGCCGATCCCTTCAAGGGACTGCCGCTGACGTATAGCGTGAAGGATGACGAGTTCGCGCTCGACAGCCCCTCCAAACCGGGCAAGCCGTATGCAGATCTGTTTGCCTTCCCGCCGTCGAGTCTGGAAGAAGTGAAGAAAGCAAAACTGTCGAAGCCATGAGCACCCTGACCACATCTGCAAACCGCTTTGTGAGTATGGGAGCGCAGACATTCCTGTCCGCGTCGCTGGCAGACAGGAATGTCCGCCCCAACTTGTGGGGGATAGCTTGCGCTGAATCTATCGAATCCGACCCGGCGGATGCAACCGCGGAACAGGATGATATGCGGGCAGAGGAAACCCGTATCGCCGCACGGGTCCGGCAAGACCCCTCGGCGATGGAGATTCTCTATGAGCGCTACTACGACCGAATCCTAAACTACCTGTACCGGCGCACCATGGACCGCGACCTTGCGGAGGACCTGACGTCGCGCACATTCCTGCAGGCGATGGACGCGCTTCGCCACCATAACCGGCCGGTTTGGGTTGCCCCGTGGCTCTACCGGATTGCCACAAACGCCCACGTTTCCCATCTCCGCAGTCTTGCAGTATTGCGCAAGCGCATCGAAGAAATCGGCCGCCACTGGCTGCAAAGAGCGCAAACGCAGGTGCGACCCGACGCGGCTGTTTCAAGCAGGGAAGAGCATGTCAGGGTGCGTGAGTGCCTGCAGACCATCCCGGAGAAGTACCGAACGGTTCTCGTTCTGCGTTTCGACGAGGAACTCACGGTTGCAGCAATCGCGGAGGTGCTGACGCTGAACAACAGCGCCGTGCGACAGCGCATCGTTCGGGGCCTGCGGATGCTGGAAGAACGATACACCGCAGCAGACCATGAGGTAAAAAAACGATGAGCCGAATCGAGCACCTACTCAAGACGTCGCGCCCTGCGGTCACTTCGCGTGCGGAACATCGCCGGGACCTTCGAACTCAACTGTGGGGGCGATATGACGATGGTGCCGGCGGCACGTTCCTCGCGCGCCATCCTGAGTACGCGGTTCTGGCGCTGGTCGTCGCCGGGGCGTTTATCTGCTGGATGCTCTCGCTTGCGCTAATTCCACTTTCCCCCGCTGCACCACAAACGGACATTTTCGCCGAGGCAGGCTGGCAACCGGTTCGTGTGGAGCGCGTCAGTGCCCGCGCGCAAGTGAGCCTTGCAGCCTATGCCCGAATGTTCATCCCCCGGCCGTTAACCATCGACTTCGGGTTGATGGAACAGGCGATGAGGCGAAACCGCGACAGGGACGAATCTCCGCTGTAGCATCAATCCGGGATATGAGACTTGACGGCGCGCGCCGGTTTAAATGAATGGGGGGAATGCAAACCATATCCAAATGCGGGGTGGATGCCACCGGAGGGACTCCGACGGTTCCTTTGGTTTCATTGTGCACCCGATGATCCCTTTTTGGGACTTTAACCCAATCACCATCCGTTTTTGGGGGCATTATTCACTCTGCAGATATTCCGCGTGGTTTTACATGGATTGGGGCACGGGTGAGACTTTGTTCGGTGGGATGACGCGGCGGGACGGCGCACCCAATGACTGGATCGAGTCTGCAAAGGTGGCGGGCAAGAGAGGCATGGCCATCTGGAGCAAGGGGCTGACTCGCTTTTCACGACCCCCATCGTTGCATCACAATCTTGAGAACGTGATGAAGCAGTTGGCAACACAAGGAAAGACTGAATGAGGCTGCCCCTCCTATTCCGACGCCACCCTTGGCGTTTCTTCATGTTCCGCATTATCGGCGTGGAAGGGGCGCTCGTTGCTGCAAGCCTCGTTGTGGCCATGGCCATGTGCCGCATGAAGGGCTTGCATTTCAGTTGGATACTGAAGGACTGCTTCGTCCATGTGTCCACGGTTTTCAATAACCTTAGCTTCATGTGGGTCTGTCTGGTAGCGCTTGGCCTGCACATGTATCGGCTGAGCAAGACCCGGGATTTGAAACAGCAGCTCACCTGGACCCAACTGAGCGGGATGATTCGCGAATCGTTCCTGGCCATTTCGAACGTCGCCCTTATGGGGCGGTGTATCCTGATCTTCCTCCTGCTAACGGTCGCCATCTCCCACATCAAGCCGATGGTCCCGCTTTTCAACACGGCACAGTACGACAAAAGTCTGCGGACTTTCGATCTGCTGCTGTTTGGCGGGTTTGACTTCTACGCGTGGTTTGCCGGCTACCGCCCGTCATGGCTGACCTCCATCATGAGTTTCAGCTATACGTCCCTCTTCTATATGATCCTGATCACCGCCAGCGTGCTCTTTGCGCAGAGACATCGCTACGGCCTCAGACTGTTTCTCACTTCGATCGTGGTCGCGCAGTTGATCGGCCAAGTCCTGTACTACGCCCTGCCGAGCTTGGGCGACATCTTCATATTCAAGGATCTCTACGAGAATATCCCCGAGACTCAGTTGGCTAAGACCATCATGATCTTCCTCGAAGAGCAGAGGGGAATATTAGTCAATCATCCCGACCAATGGCAGGCCACGCCCTGGCAGGGGATCGCGGCGTTCCCGAGTCTCCATGTTGCCCAGAGCGTGCTGTTAATTTACTTTGCGCGGCGGTACGTCCGATGGCTACTGATCGCATATATTCCACTCAACATCATGCTCACATTTTCGACCGTGTGGCTCGGCATTCACTACGTTGCCGACGTGATCGCCGGCGGCCTGCTCGGACTATTGGCTATCGGAATTGCGCGACGTCTTCTGGTTGGCAGCGAACTGCTGCTCAGGCGTGGTCGGTTGACATTCCCCGCTGCTCGGCAGATCGACGCACCGGAGCCCACGGGGATGCAACTCGGTCATCCGTGGAACTGGATTAATGGCGCCATGCTGGCAGTGGCGCTGCTTGTTCTCGCACTGCTGTGCGCTACGAAGTCGTACTCGCTGGACGAGTTCCAGTACCTACACTCCGCGTGGGAGATCGCGAAGGGGCAGGTGCCCTACCGTGACTTCTTTGAGTGCCACCACCCGCTGGTCTACCAAGTTCTCTCACCCGTTTTTTTGCTGGGGGGAGACCACCCCGGCACTGCCCGGCTGATGCGTTTGGGAATGATGATCTTTGCCTCCATCATTTGTATCGCCGCTTGGCGCATTAATACTGGTCATGGTAGGCTTGCGCCAGGCGGAACAGCACTTTCTATCGCGCTGTTCGTTCCGTTATCCATTTTCTTGGTGGAGATCCGCCCCGATACAGCAGCGTTTGCGCTGTTCATCGCGAGCCTTGCCGTGTTGCGTTCGCGGTGGCTGGGCGACCGTGCAGCGGCAGTCATCGCGGGTGCCCTGGCCGCGCTTGCGATATGGGGCTCCCAGAAGGCGGGCTTCCACGAATTAGCTCTGCTTGGCGGCCTGATCGTGGACCTGTTTTTTCGGCGCACGCGGGCACGCTGTCTCCGAAGTCCCCTCTGGTTCATTGTCGGATTTGCGGCGGGTTTGCTACCACCAGCCGCCTACTTGACCGTCACCGGTTCATGGAATGGCTGGTGGCAGCACACGGTCGTGTGGGCTATCGATCATCAAAGCCAATACCCTGGCTTCCACTGGTCAAAGTACCTGATGCCTATTGCCGTCATTTGGTGGTGGATGCCGGGACTTGCCGGACTTGGCATCTTGGCCACCTTTGTTCGGAACCGCGGGAAATGGCTGACGTGCCGGGAAGCGCGGAACGACATTCTTGTGCTGCTCGCATTGGGCACGACCTTCATCTCCTGTGTGATTCAGAAGGGGGCCTATCCATACAGTTTCGTGCCGTTCTTCGTTATTGGCGTGATTTTCGTCGTACGCGCGATGGGCGCGGTGACGTGGCTACTGCCAACGAGTTTCAGCAGACCGAAACTACGCCTTATTCTGTCAGCCGCCGCAGCGGGG
Organism: candidate division BRC1 bacterium HGW-BRC1-1; assembly: GCA_002842095.1. GTDB lineage: Bacteria > Sumerlaeota > Sumerlaeia > Sumerlaeales > Sumerlaeaceae > HGW-BRC1-1. Next base: position 13,372 of record PHCB01000005.1, on the reverse strand, counting down.
GGACTGGCAATCATGGCTGCCTTTGCCCTCGCCGAGCTTTCCAGCCCGCTTTTCAGTAACGAACACCAGCATGCCACGTTTGACCGGATCCAGGAACTCACTGCGCCGGGCGACGCAGCGTACGATAACTCAGGAAGTTACGTCAGCAGACCGCACAGTTTCTGGTACTTTCACACCGATGCTCTCATGCGCCGCCAGATGGACCGTATCCTTAGCGAGGAAGTTCCAAAGGAACTGGCTCGCAACAAGTGCGTGATGCATTTCATCGATAGTCGTCATGATGACCTGCCCCAACCGTTGCGCGACTACCTGTCCGCGAACTACCAACCGTATGATGGAGACATCCATCTTTATGGCAGACAGTTTCTCTCCGATGCGACGAGTACGGCGCCGCTTGCGTTCCGCGCCATCCGCGACGACGAGTACTTCTTCGCGCCTGCCGAGGGGTTCGTTCAGGGGCAACTGCGCATTGACGGGAAGGTGGTGGAGAAGCCGATTTTCACGCTCGATGAAGGTGAACACACAGTCGAGTATACAGGAAGCCGCAGTGTTTTCTGGATTCTCTGGCTTCCGGCGAACGGAAAACCCTACATGCCGAGATACGACCTGAAGCCGACCTTCTCACGACTGTTCTGACGGATTAAAACTAACCTGAGAACTCGAGCACAACAGGCGCATCACCGTTACGTAATATCAGTTCTCGTGGAGTCGTCAATGAACCGCTTCGTCCGTGTTGCCTGCATTTCCTTGTCCTTTCTCCTCGTCTCATCCCTCGGGTTTTGCGGGGATCTTCTGTCGGAGGATTTCGCTCGAAACTCCGCCGTGCCGCCGGAATGGAAGCTGTCGGGAACTGGCAGTTGGCGCCCGGCCTCAGGCCCGAACCCTGCTCACCTTGAGCTGGACCCTGATTCCAATGACATTGCGAGCTGGACACGGGCAGTTCCGGATCTGAAACCACGGGCCACGTACGCAATGGCGTTTCGCGTCCGATGTGCGGCCAAGCCCTCGAAGGGAGTCGTCTTCGCAGGTCTGCAGTCGCACACAATGGATTTCGGGGCGGATGATTCTTGGGCAGACAAGTGGTTTGCTTTCACGACCGGAGACGACATCTCCCAAGCTCGACTGAGATTGGGTCGGTGGCAGGTTCCGACAGCCGTTCAATTTGCCTCCTATCGGTTGACGCCCGTAACGCCAGTTTATCTGACTTCCGGCAGTCTTGTTCTCGGCGAGGGTGAAACCGTTTCAGGACACCGTTACATCTACGAGGGGATGAAAGGCGGGGAGCATGGCAACTGCGCGCGCACGCTTGCGTCGCACACAGCCAGTTTCAATAGCGACCGTTGGACTTTCCAAGCCGGCAACGAGGTGGTCTATTGCCACGAGTTAGGAGGAACCAGTCAAACGTCCGGTACTGTGTCTCTTTTGCTGAGCAATTATGAGGGCGGGGTTTGCGTGGTTTCTGTAAGCGGCGACGGGCAGGAGTGGAATGAGGTCGCGCGTCTTTCCACAAACGGGCCTCACGCTTTCGAGTTGCCTTCGGGCGCATTCCCTTCGCCGCGTGTATATGTCCGTCTGCGTGTTGAGACCACGAGCAGGGGGGCGGAGCCGGAAAAGTCCGGATTCCACGTCAGTAAATATCGGTATGAGAGCGTTTTAGACAAGAGCTTCCCTGTTGCAGAAGGCATGACGAATTACGTGGCTGTGACAAAGCAGGACGACGGTACCGTGGCAACATGGCGGAGCCTCGGCTCTTTCGGACGGAGAAATTCCGACAGCCTGCAGCTGCAGTTTACTCCGAAACCCGGCTCAGGAGAGCGCTTCATTGCAGAACTCGTTTTGTCTCACGAGGGCGGCACGACGCAATCATTCAGAGTTCCTGTAAACGTTCTGAAGGGGAGTTCGGCTTCAGTCGTCTTGCCCTACAAGTGGACACAGTCCGGTAAGCTCTCGTTCAAGTTCAGCATTCGTGAGCAAGGTCAGTCGGTTTCGCAGTATGAAGCGCGTGGAAAGGCACGGTTGCCCGATTATTACGCGGCGAGTTTTGGGGCGCGCCTCGGGTCCATCAAGGGTTTTGGCGAGGTGTGGTGGTGTGGAAGCACGTACAAGGTATCGCCTCACAGAGCTTCTCCGGACCTCGAAGATTCGGCGATCAGGATGAGCGGGGCGGGACGGGAAAGAGTGCATGCACAGTTGGTTCTGAATTTCAGCACGAATCCGGGTGACGTCAAGATTGTGGCATCCGATTTACAGTCGCCAACCGGGGACAAGGTAGAGGCCGGCTCTGTGCGGCTACGCGAGGTGGCGTATGTTCCCGTTGAGACTCCCACCGACTCCATTGGATTTGCCGGCGAGTGGCCCGATCCGCTTCTGTCCATCGACGGATTCTGGAAGCCGCAGGCGGGCCGTAACAACCCGGTCTGGATAACCGTCGCAATCCCGCCAGATGCAAAGGCGGGCGATTACTCGGGCAAGATCACGCTTTCAGGGTCTGCATGGAACGTCGAGGTGCCGCTGGTCGTGCATGTATGGGATTTCCAACTGTCCGCAACCACAGAATTGCGTTCTGGATTGGGCTGTTCGGCGAATCAAATCCGCCGTTACCAGAACCTTACAAGCCCCGGAGCCATGGCGAAGGTCTGGGACGCGTATATGAAAAATTTTGCAGAGCACAGGCTGAACCCATACAATCCAATGAAGTTGGCCCCGGTCACCACGAACTTAGATTCATCCCGAACATCCCTGACGGTAAACATGAACTTCGATGCCTTCGACGCAGCCGCTGTCAGGTATCTCGACGGACTTGGATTTATCGCATTCACCATCCCGGTGGAAGGACTGGGTTCGTGCTCTTATTCGGGTTACAGCCAGGGCCAGTTCCTGGGAAAATCAGCCGGCACGCCAGACTATGACACGCTGATGCGCCAGTATGGCCAGCAGTACCAGCAACACCTGGAGGAGCGTGGCTGGCTCAAGAAGGGGTACGTTTACTGGTTCGACGAGCCAACAACGGAGGATTATGAGTTCGTCAATGAGGGGATGGCGCGGCTCAAGACCTATTTCCCGAAGTTCAAACGCATGCTGACTGAGGAGATTCAGACCTCGCTGCTGGACAGTGTGGAGCTATGGTGTCCGTTGATCTCCAATTATTCGGAGGAGGCGGCAAAAGCGCGCCAGGCAAAGGGCGAAGAAGTGTGGTGGTACATCTGCTGTGTGCCGCATGAACCGTTCGTCGGCGAGTTCATCGATCACCCGGCCATCGAACCCCGGATGTGGCTTTGGCAAACGTGGAAGTATGGGGTGGATGGCATTCTGATTTGGGAAACGTGCTGGTGGAACAGCACGGCGCGCCCGGCAGAACAGGCCGTGCAGAATCCCTACGAAGATCCCATGAGCTACGCCAGCCAAGCCGGAAACTTATGGGGGAATGGAGACGGAAGATTCTTCTACCCCGCGAACTGGAGGGACCCCGCAAGCCGGGGGCAGGAATATTTGGGCGGGCCGGTGGACTCGCTGCGCTGGGAACTGCTATCGATCGGCGTGCAGGATTGGGAGTATTTCCATATGCTGGACAAGCTGATTCGCAAGCTCGAGAAAACCGAGCCCGGGTCGTTGCGTCTTCAGCAGGCGATTGAACTTCTGAAGGTTCCAGACAACATTAGTCAGAGCCTCAAGGACTATACGAAAAATCCTGAACTGTTGGAGATCCACCGCGAGAAATTGGCGCGAGCCATCGAAAGCCTCGCCGGTCTGGCGAAAAGATAGGCCCGGTTACAGAGGTGGAGTTCAGCGAGCTTCGCGCGAGGTTCGCTTAGTCACCCCACCACAACCGGTAGCACGTAGGCAAAGATGGCTATGAAATGGGCGATGCTGCCGCCCATGACGAAAAGGTGCCACACGGCGTGGTTGTAAGGCATGCGTTCCAGCAGATAGATTACAGCTCCAACGGAGTAGAACAGGCCGCCTATCACCAGCCACGCGATGCCTCCGGTGGAGAGGGCTTCGAACAACGGCTTCACCGTGAAGATGGACAGCCACCCCATGGCCAGGTAGCACGACGTGACCAGAAGTTCGTGGCGCTTCTTGGCCAGCGTTTCCAGAATGATTCCGGTGAAAGCCAGCCCCCAGATGATACCGAAAGTCACCCAACCCAGCGTGCCATGCAACGCCACGAGGGCGAACGGCGTGTAGGTGCCTGCGATCAGGAGGTAGATGGAGGAGTGATCCAGCCGTTGCAGCCAACGCTTTGCTCTGGGGTGGCGTGTGGCGTGGTAAAAGGTGGACGCAAGATAGAGCAGCAGAAGCGTTGCGCCGAATATGCTGAAACTCACCACATGCCAGGCAGAACCGCTTCTCGCGGCGGCCACTGTCAGCGCCACCAGACCCGCAAGGGATAGCACCGCTCCCACCCCGTGGGTGAGGACATTGAGACGTTCTTCAGACTCGATCATATCAACTCCTTGCCAAGCAACCCGTTCAACAGGGCTCTACAATGGGGTGATAAAAATCTGCATCGGTTCGAATCTTGTGGGTGAAATCGAAGATGTCACGATGGACGAAATTTATGGCGAGAAGACCGGCAAGAGTCCGGTGCGGACCGAGTAGGTTTCGGGGGCCAAGATCACGTCCCATTTACTACGAACGGAAAAAGCATGTGCCGGCCCAAGACGGAGAAAATTCTACCTGTTCAGATGAGCAGAAAAATGGTTGGTTTTGCTCGATTCCCGAGTATGAGTGTAGACCAAGAAGACGTGAAACAAAGACATTGCAAGAACGAAAACTCGTTCGCGCCTCTTGATGCTTGAAACAATAAAACGAACTATATTGTTGTTTTTTGCCATAGGAATCTCCTTAATATTGTCATGAAGTAGCATTTGACTTCTCGTGGAAAGCCTACAGACATACTCGGTAGTTCTTGCGCTGAATCGAGACTCGGAAACCGAGCAAAACCAACGACGATAAACATACAACTATTGTGGCTTTTTATTCAGTGATTTCAAGGAGGCTCCCTGAAATCGCTAATAACCCTCTTCTATGCCCATCGCAGAGTGTCGGTCTCAACAATCGAGGTTCGCCCCCCCCCATTCGGACCGGGAGTGTTCGTCGGGGGGCATTAAAAAAGTTGTTCAGGCTGTGGTCAGTTGACCCTTGGACTATACAAAGGATCCGAAATGATTGGCTCCTTGGTTTAGAAGCATTGAACAATTCGAAAGACTAGCGCATTATGAAACCGGAGATTGCTGGATACAAGGTGAAAAAGTGGCTGTTGAATGACGATTACTTCAGCCTGCCAGAGAACGTTGCGCTGTTGGAGCAGCTTGCAGAAAAGTTGTCGGTATCTGGCATGAGGAACCTGGTGAAGTGTTTCTTCGATCAGGCTGAATGCGATCGTGCCGCTGATCACCTGTTTGAGATGTGGTTTGGAGGTGGCCTACTGCAACAGGACGGCATTTGCGATTTGGAGTACGAGCCTAAACCAGAGCAACCGGACTTCCGATTTAGTTTTCAGGGGGTGGAGTTCAACCTGCAGGTGAAGCGGGTCTTGAATATTGTGGCAGAAGCTGATAAGAGGAATTTTATTCGAACTATTGATGAAGAGCCGCCTTTAGCGAAACCATGGGTCATTAATATTACACTCTCGCCTTGCTTCCATAGAAAATACTTTAAGGAGTTCAGAGAGTATCTAAAGGCGAACGCCAATACCTTTCAGCCACGACGCCAGAGCGAAATCCAATTGGCTGGAGATTACGTGTGGAAAAAAGACGGTGTCCCACTTGTAAAATACTCGTTCATGGAGAGAAACCCTGAAGAAAGATTTGCGTTGGGGATGGTATTCTATGATAACTCGGGTGTGATCGATGATGCGCGACACAAGCCTGCACGGAAATCCATTGCAGCAAAATTGAAGGACGCAAGCAAGACACTGAAAAATCTGGCTCCGGACAGTTGTTCGATGGTGGTGTTGCAGCCGGTGTCAGACTTGTTTCTGAAACATTGTGACATGCTTGACATCTTTTATGGGACAGAGTCCATTAAGAATTTCCTAGAGAAGGAAACGGGAAGACGTGTACCATGCAGAATTAGGGGAGACAGAGGAATCTTTAAGCCCAAAGCGAACTCGCGAATCGCGGGAGTTCTTGTGGTGGATGGTCGAATAGATTACCTGCGCTCACCTTTCAATGGCATGTTCTATCCTCATCTGCGTCATATAGAGTTACTAAAAAAATACATACTTCCATTTGAAGGATGGAAGTATGTCACGACCGACGAATGCTCAAAAAGTCCAATCCCCCTTCCAATCAACTAGGAGGGGTAGACCGCTTTATCGGCTTGATCTTCGCGGTCCATTGCCCCGGTCGATACATAGTGCAGTAATCTTGATCGCACGAGTTTCGATCGGGTCAATGGAGGTCAGCAGAAAACGATCGGAGTGACTGAATTCGTAAGGCAGACGGCTTTCCCAATTTTTCGTTGCTGGCCAGAGCGCTTGAGGGAACTTCAATCTTGCTTGAGAGCCAGGACTTGGTGTTCGAGCAGCCAATTGTCCGCTTCTTTGAAAAGGAAAGTCTGGCTATTCTTTTCCAGTCGGTTTCTCGAGGTATCCTTGCACATCAACGATAGCCCATCGGAACGTGGCATCCTTGATTTCAGACACGGGTATGCTAAATGTACCTGTGGTAAATGAAGCGATAGAGATATCATCAACAAACTGTCGCGTCCATCGAATTGTACCATCAGGTTCTTCTGTTGTTATTGACAAGACCAACTTACTGGCATACCATGTACTGCCGTTGTAGATGGTACCCGTGAAAAGAGTACCGTAGGAAAGGTTAGCAGTCCCTGTGACTTTCTTCTTTTCTTCTTCTGGAAAACTGTGTCCCAGTCCAGGTTGTTTGATCTCGGTCATGCTCTCGCCCGCGAGCAGCCAAGTTTGTCCTGTTTTCTTATCAATTCGATATGCTATACCTTTAGGGGTGGTCTCTAGGTAGTATCTGCTATTTGTAGTGTGTATAAGATACAATACGACCGCGGTGATGAGGAATCCGCCGCCTAATAATAATAGGGTTCGGTTCATTTTTCTGATCCCCCTCTATGATAAACTGATTAGTGACAATATTGCGATTATATACGCAGGATGTACTTGCATTATTGCGTCGAGCAACGGCTGTCAAGAGTAAAAAATCTACATTTTAAAGGAATTTGCACGTGCAACACAATGGTCACTTGCCTATGAAACGTGCTTTGCATGCTTATATAATGCAGCTTTAAGCAGATCGTGTCCAAGAAGACCGCAACAATCCAGCTTCCAAGCCAGCGAGTGGCCTTTATACGCGGACGGACGTAGGCAGAAAAATGGTCGGGGCGACTGGATTCGAACCAGCGACCACCTGAACCCCATTCAGGTACGCTACCAGGCTGCGCTACGCCCCGACACACGGATGCTTATAGGGGGCGCGGGGGCGATTATTCATGGCCTTGCGACCGATAAAACCGCCCGATTACTGCACGGGTTTGGCGTCGCCCTTAATCACGAAACCTTCGCGATTGTCGGGCAGTACCACTCTGAATCCGATGGGTGGCTCTTCGGTTGCCGTGAGCTTGGTTCCCGACGGCAGTTCCTTGATTTTACGTCGCAGATTTTTGTCGGTGTAAATGGTGATGGCCTTCCCGTCTCCCGTGCCGAGAACCACCTTCAGGGTCTCAACCGTCGGAAGGGCAGAGGCGCTGACGGCTGCGGTGCCATATTGAGGAGAACCATCGCTGAAGGGAAGGTAGGCCAATTGTTCGCCGTTGCGCACGACGAAGCGGGTATTACCGTTGGGTCCCTTATCGAGACGAACCACAGTCAGGAAAGAGCCTGCTTCCACCGAAGCGATGGGCGTGTTATTTTCGTCCAGCAAATTCACCTTCGCGCCGCGAGGCAGGTTTGGTCCCACCAGAACCTCTTTAACAGGTTCTGGTGTGGGCACAGGTGTGAAAGACATGGTCGGCACAACGGTGGGGGCTGGTGTCGCGGGTGCAGCAGTCTGAGGGGTGGGAACAGAGGTCGCAGGCGTTACGGAGATCGCAGGAGTTTGCGTCGCGACCGGTTGCGCAACGACCGTGGGAGCAACTTGAGGTGGTTGTGCCACCGTCGCCGGCCCCTGAGACACTTCTATCTCAGGCGGAAGAAGCGGCGGAACTTCGCCAGTGCCATTCCCTCGGGTCAGCAAATAAGTAATGGCAGCCACCAGAATCAGAGCAACCAATCCCACCGAACCAAGAATGGCTATCAGGGACAAATTTGACTTTTTTGCGAGTTGCTCGCTCGTCCCTCCGATTTGGGTCGGGCCCTGTGCCACGGTTTCGCCGGCCAGGCTTTCGCTGGCGGCAGAAGCATCGCTGGCGGGGGAGCGGCTCTGACCTTCTTGAGATGCAGACAGGGTGGTCGTGATCGAATGGCCCGACATGGGCACGTGGATATCCGGGGCCAACACGTTCAGCGCAGCGGCCAGACCACCGTAGGTTTGGAAACGATCATCAGCCGACTTGGCCGTCATCTTTTTGATCGCTTCCAGCACCGCGCCCCCCGACATCTCCCGCAGTATCTCAGGCTCGGGGAGTTGGTCCTGAATCTGTCTCAGCAAAACCGAAATGGGGGTTGATGCCGTAAAGGGTAACTCGTTTGTCAGCACCTGAAAGAGCGTGATGCCCAGCGCATAGATGTCGCTGCGGTGGTCGGCCTCTTCGCCGCGGGCCTGTTCGGGTGACATGTAATTCGGACTGCCCATGGCCACGCCGGTGGCGGTCATGTGGGTGTCCGTCTCCAACAATTTGGCCAGGCCGAAGTCGGCAATTTTAATGCGGAAATCTTCGGTCAGCATCAGGTTGCTGGGCTTGATGTCGCGATGGACCACGCCCCGCACAAAGGCGTAATCGAGGCCGTTGATGGTCTGCAACACGACGTTGATGGCGTCAGCAAGGGGGAATGGACCCACCCGCCGCAGGCGCTCGGTAACGGTTTCACCCTCCACCATTTCCATCACATAATAAATTAAGCCATGCTCTTCACCGATGCTGTAAGCCTGCACGATGTTTGGGTGATTCAACCGCGCGACGGCACGCGCCTCGCGATAAAAGCGTTTAACCGCTTCCTCGTTGGCCAGCAATTCGCGGCGCATGAGTTTCACGGCTACGTCGCGTTCGAGTTTAGTGTCATGGGCAAGCCAAACCTCGCCCATGCCACCACGGCCAAGAAGTCGCGATAGCCGGTAGATGCCCAGTTGCTTGGGCACATCTACCAGTTGCGTCTGGTCGGGACGGTCAAAACCTTCAATGTTTTCGTTGGCTTCGGGCATGGTCACTCTCGGTCAGTTTGGCTTTTTCAAACCAAACGCCACTCCATCACGGCATTCGCCGTATGACAAACCAAATTATGGTGGGGGGCCGGGGGCGTGGTTTAGCGCCCCCTTCCGCCTATTCTTTGGTGAAAGTTCCCGAGCCTTCGATGTTCCGATCGAAGCGCCAGTCGGGCCGCCACCACAGGTGCTTGGCCTTGCGACCAACGCTCGAGTCGTAATCGTGCATGACGGCATTCAGGCGGATCGCTTTCCATGGGCCTTTTTGCTGGGCGTCCAGCCAGGCTGTCGGAATCGCTATTTCGGCGGTGATGCCATTCTCGCTTACAATGGATTTAACCTGAGCGACTTCGTCCAGTGACGCTGGTCTGACATAGGTCGTCTGCTGGTCGTCCTTCACAATGGGGGCCACCATCACAATGCCGTGGTCCGTATAGTTCCACAACGCGCGGCCTTTGCTGCGCTCGGGATCGGGGCGTGCGTCTATACGAATTTCAATGCCATCCTGCTCGTGCGGAGCGCGGCTGGCATCCAGGAACAGCTTGTTGTCGCGGGTCTCGACGGCGATATAGAGGAACTGGTCGTCGTAAGAGAGCCCCATCTTGTAAGAGGCGTCCTTCGGGCTCTTCCATTTCGGGTCGGGAGGTTCCGTGCCCGCGACCTTTAATGGAAGTTCACCCCATTCCCTCAGGTTTCCATCGATCGTAACCGTGCCCTTTGCGCGCTTGATGGCGCGCTGACGGTCGACGCCAATTGTGAATTCCGAGGTGACCGCAAACGGCGAAGCCTCGGCATCTCCCTGATTCCATTCACCCTTGTATTTTACGGTGACCGGCTCGTTCAGGCTATCGGTTCGGGTGCCGGCCGGAGCCCTGAGACTGACTTTGATATCCGTCTTGGCCCCTGGTTCCAATTCGCGGGTTACGGATTTTGGATCAACAGTGAGCGGTGTGGGAACTTCGAAATCAAAGCTGACTTCGATGGGGATTTGCAGAGGATTTTTTACGCTGATTTTCGCCTCGCCGGTGGTGAATATGTCCCGTTCAACTTTCACCATTTCGCTGGTGGGTCGGGCTCTTTCCATTTGCGAAACCTGCGCCGCGGTTTCCGAAGTGCGAACGTCGGGGGGCAGGATTCCGTCCAGATCGAGATTGGCGATGATGGGACCATTATCGGTCATTGTGACCCATGCCATGTGATCAAATTCTCCGTAGTTACGGGCCCCGCGCATCTTGCTTCCGCCACCCGTGGTGGCCATGACGATGTGCTCATGCCCCCCGTTGCGGCGGGCGTGGGTGTAGTTGTGCGTGTGACCGGCAAACACGGTGTACTTGCGATCCTTCAGCATGCGATCGAAATCGCTGAAACGGTTCTCGTAAGCCTTTTTCTTGGATGCTTGATGCTTGGTCGGGTCGAGCCGCCAGGTGGGGTTGTGCATGAAGACCATGGTCCAGCGGGGGGAGGGGTTGTCTTTCAACACCTTCTCGAAGTAAGCCACCTGTTCGTCACCCATCTGAACGGGGAATGGGTCGTCGGTGCTGAGGACGAGGAAAAGAACATCGTGATAAAGGAAGTGGTAGTAGCGGTGGCCGTAACGCTCTTCCCAGGTGCGCTCCTGTCCGGGGTTCGAGAGATCATGATTTCCGGGAACGTAGAAATAGCGCATGTTTAGCTGCTTGATGATGCCGTCGAATTCTTCCCGCTGGCCTTCGATTTCTTTCATGTCGGTCTTGTAACCACCGATCAGGTCGCCGACGCTGATCACAAATTCGGGTTGGAGCCAGTTGATCTTCTTGATTGCGTCTTCAAACACGCCGGCACGATTGGCCCCGTTGCGGTCTGACATGACAATGAACTGAAAGTCCTTCGCCTCGTTTTTGAAGTCCACATCCGTGAAGGGTTTCTTTTCGCCATCTGCATCGGTTTGAAAATGAGGGAGAACTTCACTTCCGGTAGTGGCTGCGTCAGAATGCGCTGAGGCGACACCCGAAGCGACAGCGATGGTGGCGGCAGAAATGGCGGCAAGAAGGCCGGTCCGGATCATAAGTAAATTCCTCTCGATTGGGGGGTGGACTTAGAATTAGGCCGACCCAGTTAATGGCGCCGAGAGGAACTCAAAGCCAAATGGAAGGCAATCCGGAAATTTAACGGGGGAGCGGGAGGGAAAAATGGAGCGGGAAACGAGGCTCGAACTCGCGACCTCCACCTTGGCAAGGTGGCGCTCTACCAACTGAGCTATTCCCGCTCTCGGACCGCGCAAGCATGCGCGCGCGCTTGGTATTATGTTTGGAGCGTTGGGTTTATTCGACGTTGGAGGTGGATTTGCGGGAAAAAATTATCCCGAAATCGCTCCGATATGCCACTCCACTACAAGAGGTTTGGCTGCCGCGCAGGCTTCGCGCAATTCATCGTCCACCGCGTAGTGCTTTCGTGGCACAACGAGACCAGTCACGTGGTCCCTGAGATTGCGCCGGAAGGGGAGCGGGTCAATTTTCAGCGCCAACTTCCCATCGCCATTTCGCGAGACTGTGAGGGAGTCGGTACCCTCTAGATAGGGAACGTTCTCGATGACGGTTTCACCCGTGAACTCGGTGCAGAGGAGAAGTGAGATCATGTCGACAACCTGCAAAAAACGTACATCGGTATCGAAGGCTTCGAGGGGATCCGGTTCTATGGCAGGCATGTCAACACTGTCCTCAAAGACCGTGGCAGAATCGTGCAATTCCTGGGAGGCGGTGGCGCGGTAACGCCTCAGGGCGAAATTTTGAGCGCCAATGAAGCCCCCAAGCGCAGCCGCCCCTCGCGCGGAAGTCCGCTTAATGTCATGGTTCAGCTTACATAACTCGCAAAAGTGTTGCCCGACTACGCGAGCGCCATAAAATTTCTTGTCTTTCTCAAGACTGCGGATGCTCCCGGACCAAAGCATGGTTGAGACCTCCGGGGCCATTTCCATAAACGAGACGGGGGCGCCGGCGGCGTTGGTTGACGGCTCTTCATCGAAGGCGCGCCAACCGTCATCGTGATGAGAGATTGCGTGAAGGAGGTCCCGGTGGGGTTTGCTCCCGGAAAAATTCCATGAGGCGGCGATCAATCCTGACACGCGCGAGTGTTCAACCTGCGGGATCAAAAGCCATTTGTCCGGGGGCCACTGTCTACGAATCATGGCAAGTGTATCGAACCTCCATTGTCGCCGTTACGAAAGTGAGAAAGATTGATATAATAAAAAAACACTTACCCTCATCAAGTGGCGGCGTCCACCATCTGAACAGAACAAATGAAGGGGGCATGCAGCAGAAGCAAATTTAATTTTGGGTGCTGAGCAGTGGATCTGGGTTAAACGTTATCCGCGTATAGGGGATTGATCATCGCTCACTGATTCAATCGTCCAGCAGAGTTCTCGCAAAGGCGATGCAGTTGATGTCATCGGGCCGACAAACCGCCAATGCCCCCGCCACCTCGTTTAGCGTCGCTCCCGTTGTGTAGACGTCATCCACGAGAAGCACGCTTCTTCCCGCAAAGATTTCGGGTGCCTTAACCTCAAAAGCTCCGCGGATGTTTTCGGCCCGGTCCTCGCGTGTTAAGCGCGTTTGCGAAGGAGTCGCCCGAATACGCATCAATGCGCCCCGGGGTGCCACAGGCGTGTTAAAAAGCCCACCCAGATGGCGCGCCAGACGCTCGGCCTGGTTAAAGCCCCGCTCGCGCATCCGGACCCGGTGAAGGGGAACCGGCACGAGGAGGTCCGGCGGCACACGGAGGAATTCCCGCTCAAAAACCCGTGCCATCAATTCGCCAAGGATCGGCACGTATTCCGTCCGTTCGTGATATTTTACGCGCTCCACCAAGGTGCGGGCCGTGGAATGAAACCCTGTGGCGGCACGGGCGCGGGTGAAGTGCCTGGGGTGAGGCGGGCAATTGTCGCATGCAGTGCCTCCCACCCGAGTATTCTCTTGCATTCTTGGCCGTAAGTAACATTTGTTATGGGGCATGAGCCGAATAGCCCCCTCCATCACGCTACTCCCCGAGGAGCGCGCGGTCCT
>PHCB01000022.1 GCA_002842095.1 candidate division BRC1 bacterium HGW-BRC1-1 | reverse complement strand
GCTGCGGGCATAACGGCAACCCCGGTCGCACCCGCCGCCCCGGCGGCTCCGGCGGCTCCGGCCAGTGCTGCGCCGGCGCGTCCCGCCCCCGCCGCTCCCCCGGCACCCGGTGCTCCGGCTGCACCCGGTGCTCCTCCACAACAACAGTCTCGCACGCAACCACGCCCCTCGCCGGGCTTGGTGCAGCGTCACCCGCAGGGAACCACCGGTGGTGGCTCGGGCCAGCAGCAGCGCCCCGACTATCGTGGCGGACAGGGTGCTCCCGGCGGCCAGCGGCCCGACTATCGCGGTGGACAGCGACCCGATTACCGTGGCGGCCAGGGTGCCCCCGGTGGCCAGCGCCCGGATTACCGTGGTGGACAGGGTGGCCCCGGCGGACAGCGCCCAGATTATCGCGGCGGTCAGGGTGGCCCCGGCGGTCAACGCCCGGATTATCGTGGCGGCCAGACCGGCGGTCCCGATCGACGCGGCCCTCGCCCCGAGGGCGGACGCGACGTTCCTTTGAAAATGACGCAGGATATGCTGCCCCAGATCACCGTCATGGCCGACAAGGGCCGTGGTCCGGCCCGTGGTGGCGCCAAGCCTGTGAAGAAGGGCGACCGCAAGAAGCCACGTCCAACCAAAATATTTGAGTTGGATGAAGACATTACACAGACGACCCGACCGGGCAAGCCCACGGGTGGGCGCACCATGCCCGGTCGCAGCACCGGACGGCGTCAGTATCGCAAGAGCAGAGGCGGCGGTGGTGGTGGTTTCCGTGGGCCGGCATCTTACGATACGCCGCGTTCCGCATCCGTGCAGGGCATCATGACCGTTGGACAGTTCGCCGACAAAATCGGTGTGCCTTATCCCGAGGTCATGAAGAAGATGATGATGGTCGGCGAGATGCTGAACGTGAACCAGAACATCACTCGAGACCTCATGGAGATGCTCGCCGGTGAGTTCAACGTGGATCTGGAAATCATCCGCGAAGACGACGCGTTCGACTGGGAAGAATACCAGCCGGAAGAGGGCGAAGAGGTCCTCGTGCGGCGTCCTCCGGTGGTCACCATCATGGGCCACGTCGATCACGGCAAGACATCACTGCTCGACTACATACGTAAATCGAAGGTTATGGCTGGCGAGTTCGGCGGCATAACCCAGCACATCGGTGCTTACCACGTGAACACGTCGCGCGGAGACATCGTCTTCCTCGACACGCCCGGCCACGAAGCCTTCACTTCCATGCGTGCCAGGGGTGCATCCGTTACCGACCTTGTCATTCTGGTGGTTGCCGCTAACGACGGTTTCATGCCACAAACGATTGAGGCCATCCATCACGCTCAGGCCGGCAACGTGCCCATCGTGGTGGCGGTCAACAAGGTCGACCTCCCCAGCGCCGATCCGGCGAAAACCCGTCAGGAAGGTTTGCAACATAACCTGATCTCCGAGGAATTCGGCGGCGAGACCATGTTCGTTGACATCAGTGCCAAGTTCGGTACGAACGTCGACGCGCTTCTGGAAATGGTGGCTCTTCAGGCGGAAGTCCTCGACCTCAAGGCCGACCCCAATCGTGTGGCCGAGGGTACCGTCATCGAGTCCCACATGGACCCCCTGCGTGGTGCTGTTGCAACTTTGCTCGTCCAGAAAGGCACGCTGCACATTGGCGATGCCATCGTTATGGGCGACGTGAGTGGTAACATTCGCGCCATGGCTAATGATGTGGGGCGTCCTGTCGAGTCGGCTGGTCCTTCATTCCCCGTGGAAATCATGGGTCTGGAAGCAGCGCCTCTGGCAGGTGAACCGTTCCTGGCCGTGCCGGACGAGCAGATCGCCCGCGACATTGCTGAGAAGCGGTCCTATCGCCGGCGTCTCGAAGCACTCACCCCCGTGGCTCAGAAGCACGTCACGCTGGAAGGTCTTCATGAGATGCTCGAAGACGGCAAAACGAAAGAGCTCAACATCATCCTCAAGGGTGACGTTCAGGGTTCCATCGAAGCCATCACACAAAGCCTCGCGAAGCTTTCCACAACTCAAGTGCGCCTCAAGGTACTGCACTCGGCTGTGGGCGGCATAAACGAAAGCGATGTGAACCTTGCCATGGCATCCGACGCCATCATCATCGGCTTCAACGTGCGGCCCGAATCACGCGCCTCCGAGTTGGCCGAACACGAAGGTGTCGACATCAAGCTGTATCGAATCATCTACGACCTCGTGGAAGAGATTCGCAACGCCATGGTCGGCATGCTCGATCCGAAGTTCCGTGAGAAGGTCATGGGCCATGCCGAAGTGCTGCAAATCTTCAAGGCCTCACGTATCGGCACCATCGCCGGCAGCGTGGTGCGCGATGGCGAAATTGCCCGCGACCACAAGGTGCGTGTCGTACGCGACAACATCGTGGTATTCGACGGTCATCTCGCCAGCCTGAAGCGTTTGAAGGACGACGTACGCAAGGTCACCCATGGCCTCGAGTGCGGTCTGGCCATCGATCGTTTCAACGATATTAAGCAGGGCGATATCGTGGAGGCGTATCTGATGGAACAGGTGGCCGCCACGCTCGATTCACTCAACGAACCGACCTCCTAAGGCACACGCCTCAGGCGCAAGACACGCCACATAAACCGCGCGTTGCCGACAAGGTAACGACGCCAAAGCCTGCGGGGCTCGAGAACAAGGCGAAACAGCCACTCGAGCCCCGCTTTGCGTATCCAGACCGGTGCCCTGGCCCGCGCTTCACCGAAGTATTCGAACATGGCTCCCACACACCAGATTGCACCCACGGGCAGTTGTGCGCGATGCTCCCACGCCCACTTCTCCTGAAGAGGAACCCCCATGCCCACCAGCAGGAGATCCGGTTGGTCCGCCGCGAGCTTCTCCAAAACCGCGGGCTGTCCGCCTTCATTTGAAAAATATCCATCGTAACAACCGGTGAGTTTCAAGCCGGGGACAGCCGACATAAAACGCTCGCCGGCGCGTCGGGCCACACCGGGTTCACTGCCCAACAGTGCCACCGAGAGTCCGCGCGCCGAGGCCGCCTTCAGCAGATCGATGATGAAATCCGCCGCGTTCACCCGCTCAGGCAACGGGGCCTCAGGCTCCAGCCGCCGCGAGGCCCAGACAATTCCCTGGCCATCGGCATAAACACCATCCGCCGACCTCAGAAGCACCGCGTAAGTGGGATCCTCAGAAGCGATCAGAAAACACCATGCGTTGAGATAAGTGACGAAAGTCGGGGGCAACGGTTCGCGCCGCGACGCGGCCGCATCCAACAGCCACTTGATGAAGGTTGGAGTGTCGCAGCGCAAAAGGGGCACGCCCAGGAAATCAAGCTGCGCAGGGCGTGCCTGATCGCGAGATTCCCCCGGTTCCCTCACGGCTGCGTGAGCCACGCTTCGTTATCGTTGGTGATCTGCACGAACACCTCGTACTTCTTTCGGGCAATGCGAAGCCTTACGTCATCATCGGACTCACCCGCTCCAACCCACTGACGGGTTGTTTCTGAAGTCGCCCAATCCTCACCATTGAACGATGTCCGAAAAACCTTGTCGCGAAACAACACGCTCAACGCCTCCGAGAATTCCGCAGCGTCGCGCTCCGTGTCCCACTCGGTGCGCCAGTAAAAGGCGAAGGATTTCGATCCCTTACGAAACATCGCGTATTGATCCCCGCCCCATCCCGCTGCCGCCTTCGCCCCTTCTTCAGCCATGCGCCACACCTCAAACAGCAGAGCTGTCTGCATCTCCCCCATCACGTTTTTGTGGGCAAGTTTCCATCCCTCACCCGGGGAAAAATCTGATTTCAAAACCGTGACAGACGTTGGTTCATCACGCAAAGGGCCGGTGTACTTTTCCGGATGCATGATCTGCTCGGTGGAGGTGGGAGGGCGATGAAAGGGAGTGTCGCGCTCAAGCTCCCTCGACACCGCCGTCATAAATTCCATCCCCGTCATGTAGGGGAACATGTAACCTTTGCGCAAAAAAGCGGGCGCGGCATTGAAGGTCTCCTGTCCCACGGACATCATGGATGCCATGGCCATTAAATCGAGCCCCTGAAGCTCGCTTCTCAGATACTCCATCATCAGCCAGGTGGCGTCACCCTCCATCGTGGAGCCGGTGGCCATGGCGAGGTCGTCATTATCCAGAACAGCCATCGGCATTGAACCGATGTCGAAATACTGGTCCTGCAAAGCGTGGCATATTTCGTGGGCGAGAATCATTTTCGCCGCGGGAGTTTGAAGGTCAAAATCCTCCACCACGTAAAGCTTCCCGGTCTCTTCGTCATACAGGCCGGCCACCTGCTCGGCCAGCAGCGCCAGTGTTATTTGGCGCAGATTGGTCTTTTGCGGGATGGCGCCAATGGTTTTGAAAACGAACTCGCTCTGTTCAACATAGTCGCCCGGCAATTTTTCAGCCATGGCTTTCTTCACGTAGGCCTCAAGCTGAACGCGAGACATCATGGCATGCTGAACGGGCTTTTTCAGCGGCAGGCCCCGCAGTTCAGAAACCTTGTGGGATATCTGCTCAACCAGCCGGTCGGCTTCCGCTGTATTTGTGGTAGCCCCGGTCTCCGCTGCCAGCGAACCGCCTGCGAGGGCGAGAATGAACGCTCCCGCCAACGCCCACTGCCGTGCTGCGGGGCCCCGCCCCATCAGATGTCAGCGCCTCGATCGTTCTGTGAGACCGGAGCCGGAATGCCCTTGGCCCGGGCCGTCACTTTACGTTCTTCGACGCCGGTGGTATCCATGGTGAAACGCTCGCCCAGATAGTATTTTCGTGCCTCGGGGCTGTTAACCAGTTCTTCGCAGGTGCCGCTGAGCATCACGCGCCCCTCGAAAATGATGTAGGCGCGGTCGGTAACGCTGAGCGTTTCGCGCACGTTGTGGTCGGTGATGAGCACGCCCAAACCGCGTCCCTGCATTTGAAAGATAATATCCTGCAGTTCCTCGACGGCCTTCGGATCAACGCCCGAGAATGGTTCATCGAGCAGGATGAAATCCGGCTCATGGACCAGTGCGCGCGCAATTTCCACGCGGCGCCGCTCGCCGCCCGACAGTGTGTAGGCGATACTTTTTCGGAGATGCTCAACGCCCAACTCCGCCAGCAGGCGCTCCAGACGAGCCTTTTGTTCGACACGCGTCAGCCCCGTGGTCTGGAGGATGGAACGAATGTTGTCCTCCACCGAGAGCTTCCGAAAGATCGACATGTCCTGCGCCAGATACCCGACCCCCAGCCGCGCCCGCATGTGCATTGGCATGGCTGTAATGTCACGGTCCTCGTAGTGGATGACCCCGGAGGTGGGACGAATCAGACCCACCACCATGTTAAAGGTAGTGGATTTGCCGGCACCGTTGGCACCGAGAAGCCCCACAATTTCGCCCTTGCTCAACTCAATGTTGACGCGATCCACCACCCGGCGACCGCCGTATTCCTTGACCAGGTTCTCTGTCGATATGCGTGCCACGCTGTCTGGGTTGCTCCTTGCCTTGAATCCAATGCTTGCCATCTACATAGTTTTACCCCAAACCATCCGCAAGCATGAACACCATGGCCGAACCGAAAGACACAACCCGCCGTAAAGGTCTCCTGTCGCACCTGCGCGCGATTTTCAGCGTCATTGCCCTGCTGGTCTTTGGCCTCATCTGGGCGTATTTCCTCACCGGCCAGATGCGCTCTTACAAAGTCATCTCACGCTCCATGTCTCCCACCCTTGAGGTGGGCGATTTCGTTTTGATGGTCCGCGACAAATCAATCCGTGATCTGCGGGGAAGCATCATTGTTTTCGATAATCCCACCAAACCGGGGGATGCCCTTACGAAGCGCGTTGTGGCGGCGGAGGGCGACACAGTGGTTCTCAAGGATGGTTTCGTTTATGTGAACGAGAAACCTGAGGCTCACAATGGCGGGAAAATCGTGAATGTGAATGACACAAAATGGAAAATCGGGGTGGACGAATTGTTCGTCATGGGCGATAATCGTAACGAGAGTTACGACAGTATCGACACCGGTCCCATTTCACGCAGTCTGGTGAAGGGTGTCATCGTTTATCGCTACTGGCCCAGCTTCCGCGCTGGCGCCATTCACTGAATCGGGGCGCATCAATGCTCGTCACTTTCGCCGTCGTCACCGGGGTGCTTGTCGTGGGGGGCGTTATTGTCTGGTGGATGGCCCGCTAAACACCGGCCCCAACCAGATCATGCAGGTGTAGCATGGCAACCGGATGGTTGTTTTCATTAACAACCGGCAACACGAAAACCTTCCGGACTCCCCCCTCCATGACGTTCATGGCCTTCGCCGCAAGCATCTGGGCATCGATCCGCATCGGATCCCGCGTCATCAGTTCACCCACCGGGCGCGCCAGAATGCTCGCCACGGTTTCGCCGGGATCGGTGGCCGCCCGCTGGAGGATGCGCCGCAGATCGCCATCGGTTACGATTCCCACAAGCTCTCCCGACGCATCCACCACGCTCACCGCTCCGCGGGTCTTGCGCGTGATTTCCGCCACAGCCTCGGCAAAGGGCTGGTCGACGGAAACAACCGGGTTCATTTCGAGGTTCATCAAGTCTGACACGCGAAGCAACAGACGCCGCCCCAGCGTTCCCGCCGGATGGCGCAGCGCGAAGTCGTCGGTAAGAAAACCGCGTCGCTCCAGCAGCACCACCGCCAGAGCGTCGCCCATGGCCAGAGCCATGGTGGTGCTGGTCGTCGGGGCCAGCCCAAGCGGACACGCCTCGGCCTCCACGCTCACGTCCAATATGATGTCGGCATGACGGGCCAGTTCGCTGCGGGGGCCGCCTGTCATGGCCACAAGCAGATTTCCGTTGCGCTTGATGTACGGCAGGCAACCCAACACTTCCGCCGTGTTGCCACTGTTGCTCACGGCGATGACCACATCGTGGGGGTCGATCATGCCGAGGTCGCCGTGGGCGCCCTCCGCCGGATGCATAAAAAACGATGGCGTGCCGGTGCTTGCGAAAGTCGCCGCGATTTTCCGGGCGATCAAACCATGCTTGCCCATGCCGGTCATCACCACGCGCCCCTCGCAGGAGAGAATCGCCTCGACCACGCTGTAAAATCCGTCGCCCAGTTCCTCGCTGCGTTTCAACAGCGCACGCGCTTCCTGCTCCAGCACTTCGCGACCACGCTTCAGTGTGGCTGCCCGATCCATCGTTTCCCTGTTGTCCATGGGCATCCAGTTTTGCCGCGCGGGGTGTGGCGTCAAGCAGGCAGTTGACCCAACCCAAAGAATGCGCGCCCCCTCCCATTGTCTTTTTTCGTCAGTCCCGTGCACTTTGATTTTCTACCGAAACGAGTTTTCCTCCCATGACCACGACAATTCCCCACCCCACACACCCCTGCCGACCCTCGTTTTCCGCGCCATGGAAGTTCACCGCCAGCATCACGATCCCCTCACCATCCAGCATTGCACCCTCTCCAACATCAAATCCGGTGGATGCCCCGAGGATTGCCACTACTGCCCGCAGAGCGCCCACTTCCACACGGGTGTGCAACCCGAACCGCTGATGACCATCGACAGCGTGATGCAACAAGCCGCGGCCGCCCGCGACGCCGGCTCGACGCGCTTCTGCATGGGAGCGGCATGGCGCGAGGTGCGCGATGGTGGCGACTTCAACACCGTGCTGGAGATGGTGCGCCAGGTGCGCGAGTTGGGCATGGAAGCCTGCGTAACCCTCGGCATGATAACCCCCGAGCAGGCCGCGCGGCTGGCCGAGGCGGGACTCACCTCGTACAATCACAACCTCGATACCTCCCCCGAGTTTTATGAAGAGATCATCACCACCCGTACCTATGAGGACCGGCTGTCCACCATCGCCAACGTGCGCGGAGCCGGGATCGAAGTCTGCTGTGGCGGCATCCTCGGCATGGGCGAATCCCGCGCCGACCGGGTCGCGCTGCTTTGCGAACTAGCGAACCTGAACCCGTACCCGGAGTCGGTGCCCATCAACGCGCTTGTGCCGGTGGAAGGCACGCCGCTGGAGGACCGTCCTGTCATTGACGGCATCGAGATGGTTCGCGCCGTGGCCGTCGCCCGCATCCTCATGCCCACGGCGCGGGTACGTCTCAGCGCAGGCCGCACCGACATGAGCGACGAGACTCAGGCGCTCTGTTTCCTCGCAGGTGCCAATTCAATCTTCACCGGCGACAAACTGCTGACCACCCCCAACCCGGGAACCAACCACGACGAAACGCTGCTCACGAAACTGGGCATGAAGCGCATGCAATAGCCGGAGGACGGGGGCAACCCGACCACCTAATAGGCCGCCATGGATGAGGACGTCATGCGATCCATTTCACCAATCACCCACCGCATCTGCTTCAAAGCCTGTTTGATTTCCACCAGCGATGGTTCTTCCGCCGCCCGGAACAGGTTGCGCTGAAATTCATAGCCCAGCTCCACGAATTGTTCGCGGCGGCTACCCTCCATCGTCGGAAGCAAAAGGCCGTAATTAACCAGAGTCCCTATCTGGTCGAGCAGCAGCAGACGCTGGCCCGCTTTCACCGCGGTTGTTTCGTGTTCATCCACCAAATCCAACTGGTGACGCATGGCCATCAAGGTCATGGTGGTTACACTCATAACGATGGTCGGCGAGGTATTCTTGTTCAAGTCCAGAGGGGTGACAATCCTGATGGCAGGGCGCGGAGTGGGCGTGGGTTCCGGGGTAACAACGGGCGTGGGCGTGGGCGGAAGCGCAGCAACCATGCGCTGTTTATCGCGCTGACAGGCCGCCAACAGCAGCAATAAACTGATGGAGATGCTCCACAACACAGGGCGAAAATATGATCCATTCATCCCTTTATAGCGTCGCCAACCCTCCGTTCCGGCAAGCGGAAAACTTCGTTCCAGGGAATCAACCCATACCCCCCAAGACCCCGGTTCGGCTGTCTCGCGTTTCACGATTGTTGTTTTTATGTTGGCGTAATGCAGACTTCCATGGAATTAAACCCTTTATGAATCAATCGCGAAAGACAGATCTGCGCCGTGGACGGCTTCACTCGGTGCCGTCCACCGATAAATCGCGGCGTATGCCCGATCCCGGATCGGGCATGGATCCCCTCGCCGAAGAGATTCTTTTCGACCGAACTGATCTAATATCTACCACACCAACTGTATCTCAGGCAGATCATGACGAAACCTGAAAAACAAAACATCATAGCCTCGCAACCCACTCGCTCGCGCACGGCCAAGGCCGAACGCAACACGTCCGAGACCCAGCTTTCCATGTCGATTGACATTGATGGTAGTGGCGCTTTCACGGGCTCCATTGGCGTGCCTTTCTTCGAGCACATGCTCAACCTCTTCACGCGCCACGCGCTGCTGGATATTCAACTCTCCGGCATCGGCGACGTTCACATCGACGCGCACCATACCGTGGAAGATTGCGGCATTCTCCTGGGGCAGATTTTCAAACAGGCTCTGGGTGACAAGGCCGGCATCAACCGGTACGGCGATGCCCACGTGCCCATGGAGGAAGCGCTTGCGCGCTGCGTGCTCGATTTGTGCAACCGCCCCTACCTGCGTTTCGACGTTGAATTGCCCAAGGCAAAGGTGGGCGAATTCGACGTGGAACTGGCCGAGGAATTTCTGCGGGCCTTCGTCTTCAATGCGGGCATCACCATGCACATCACGGTTTTCCACGGCAGCAACCTGCATCACATTCTTGAAGCTGTGTTCAAGAGCGTGGGACTGGCCCTCTCCCACGCGACGGGATACAATCCGCGCATCCGCGGAGTGCTTTCCACCAAGGGCAAACTCTGAAATGAACAAGGCTTCGAATCCATGACGTTCAAACGAGGCAAGCAAAAGTTCACCAAGGGTGAGATAATCGACATCCTGAAGCGCAACGTGAGCCTCTTTCGCGATGAAGATGAGTTCGTGCAGTACATTGTCGACCTCGCCATGTACCTCGTCGAACACCGACTTTACAACACCTCGGAAGCAGGAGATGCCGGTGAGAGCGCCGCCCCGGCACAAGAAGTCATCTCTCCGACCAAAACTCCCGAGGGAATCGAGAAGCGGAGCGACCGCTTCACGCGCACCCGCGAGCGCGACAAGGAACTTTATCGCGTGTTAAAGAAGCACTCCACGCGAAGTGAGATGAAGACAAACTGCCGAATGTGTGGCGCACCCACGGGAGGAGCAGCCATCTGCCCCAACTGTGGAAACATGGCATTATAGACCAATCGAGGGAACAGCAAACTTGGCTCAAATTCTCATTCTTGGCGCGGCGGGAATGCTCGGTCGCGATTTGCAAAGGGAAACAGAACGGCGGGGCATCGAAACATCCCCCATGGATGTGGCGGAATGCGACGTCACCAAGCCCGCCGATTGCGAACGCACCCTCGAAGCGATACGACCCGAAATCGTCATCAACTGTGCCGCCTGGACCAACGTTGCTTCCGCAGAGCATCACCCCGAGGAAACCTTCGCCATCAATGCCGAGGGGGCGGGAAACGTGGCGCGGGCCTGCGCCCATGCTCTGTGCAGATGTATTTATCTCAGCACGGATTTCGTTTTCGATGGCACCAAAAATGCCCCTTATCTCGAAACCGATGCCCCGAACCCGGTCAACACTTACGGAAAATCAAAACTCGAAGGGGAACGGCGAGTTTCTTTCAGCGCGCCGAACCACGCTATCATCCGCACGGCCTGGCTTTATGGCCAACACGGTCCGAATTTCGTGCGTTCCATCCTTGCGTTACGCCATGGTCAACGACCCGTCGAGGTTGTGAATGATCAAATGGGTTCACCCACATGGACACGCCATCTTGCACGCGCCATTTTAGACATCGCCCTGTCGAAAGAAACGGGAATTTTTCACGCCACCAACAGTGGCTCGTGCACTCGCGATGAACAAGCCCGACTGATTTTCGAGCTAGCGGGAACGGACCCGGATTTGATCCACCCGGCACCCACGTCTCCCGATGCGGTACCACAGCGCCCGGCCGATTCACGCCTGTCCTGCGACCGGTTATCCGGCCTCATGGCAGAACCGATGCCCGACTGGGCCACCGCCCTCGAGGAATTTCTCACCGAAATCGGTCAGCGGAAATAATCGTTGTCGACCATTCCCCCCACAGATGGTTTGCAACCATGACCAATGAGACGATTTCCGAGCCATTGTCTGACCACGGCGAAGAGCCCTCTGACTTCTTCCGTCTGTCCAATTTTGCCCATCTTCACCCGTGCACCCAGACAGAACTGATTGATCGAGTAGCGGCTGTTATCTTTCATCAGCCGGCCTTGTTCTTCGGCCTCGGCGCACTTTCCGCCCTTCCCGGTCTCATAGTCATGCTTGTCAATCCAGGTTTCTCGGGAGCCTCCGGAACTCAGGAAGTAAGCATGAGTGATGCCTTCATAACCATGATCCCCTGGTTTTTGAAAGAATGGCCCGTGGCCGCATTGATTCTGGCCGGATTCCAAAAATTTGTCTTCCCCAAGCGAACGATGAAAATGTGGGTCGCGATGCAGACCTCCCTCTCGATCCTGCTGGCTTTCATTGGCACGCGCCTCTTCGCCTGGACCATAATCATGGGTTTGCTGCTCTTTGTCTTGTCCGTGGGAACCACCGGCGGCGGAGGCATTGCCGGCATGTTGGCCCTACCCGCCCTCGTCATGGCTCTGATTCTTCTTATCTACTGGTCTCTCACGGGAGTGGCCGTCATCATTGAAAGAACATCATTTATCACCGCCATGGCGCGCAGTTGGAAAATACTGCGGCAACGGTTCAGAGGAAAGAAACTTACCGATTCACCGCTCTCGCGGCTGTTGCTGATCCTTATCATCCCTGCGGTTCTGTTTATTGTTGAGCAGATCAGCTTACAAACTCTCGGTTTCTTTTACCCTGGGGGTGCTTACCCCAAGCCGCCCGTCGATCCCTCGTTTACCATCCCGGCCGGGGCGATCATGTTTTTCTTTCAGACCATTCGGGCTCCGTGGCTCTACGTTGGTCTGACCATGGTATATCTGGAATGTCGCATGAGAAACGAATCTCTGGATATTCGCATCCGACTGGTGGAAGAAAAAGTGGGGGATGATGGGACCGGATTTCTCCCCACGAAAGCGTAGCCAGCACATCATTTTTTGGACCTATCGCCACCATTTGTTATTTTTACCATCCCAACAAAGACAAGTTGATTGCATGTCATCCCCCAACGGATGATTTTTAACCTGACACCATGCCGAAACGGACACATATGAAACTCGCTAACCTGACCCGTCGGGCCTTGATTATCCTCGCCGCGAGCTTAGCCTCGATGGCAGTGGGCCAAACCACAACTGGCACCGCCACCACCTCGCCCCTGAATGCAGAAACCACCGTGCCACGCTTTACCAGCAAAGCACTGCTGCTGGGAGAAGGCGTCGAATGGTTTACCGACAATCGGAAAGCCGACCCGAAGGACATTGTATCGACAGCCTCCGGGATTCTGCGCCTTGAGCTGATCGATGCGACCATCGCCAAGGAACTGGCCGCGGACACCCTGGCTCGCGCCGAGGCGGCCCTCGCTCCTTCGCCCTCCGTAGTGCTTATTTTCACGGGGAAGGCCGACGAAACCGCGGGTACCGACGAAAAAGTTCTCCGCAACACCATCATCGAACTGGCCCGGAAAGTCGGTGCCACCAGCCCCGATGTCTTTATCATTCCATCGAGCACCAACCTGGGGGCATCCATCATCGGAGTCTTGCGTGAGGCATCCATCGCCTCGGGCGCGCGTTTCGTGGAGACCGGGACCCAGTTCGGCGGCCAACCCTACTTCGATTCAATGGCGGAAATTAACCGCCTGCGCACCGGAGAAACGACAACTCCTCCGGCCACCGCTCAGACTTCCCTCACCGCACCGGTTGCAGTCACCATCCCTGTGACGGAGTTAATGCCCATCGCCGGCGAAACCACCATCAGCGGACAATTGACTGTTCCCAGCGTGCGCGGAGGCCTGGCCATCTCGGTGCCCGAGGGTGCCATCGATCCGGCCACTTCAGGCGGCCCGATCAACGCGAAATCTGCTAACGAGCCGCTGACCGGTGAATACAATCCTCCCCCTCCGCTCAAAAATGTAGACCTTCGTAAACAGTCGGTTGCGCCCAAACGTTCGAAGATGAAGCGCCCCAGCGTGGAACGCTGAGCATGACGTCCGGCCCCATCCGCTTCAACGACATCTACGCCTCATATACCGAACAACGCGAAACCATTGATGCAGCCATAGCCGACGTGTTGGCGAAGGGTGATTTTATCAACGGACGCGCCGTGGGCAATTTCGAAAAGGCCTTTGCCGAATGGTGCGGCACACCCGATGCGGTGGGATGCAGCAACGGAACCAGCGCGCTGCACCTTTGTTTCGCGGCCCTCGGGTTGGGCCCGGAGGATGAGATCATCGTCCCGGCCATGACATTTATCGCCACCAGCGAAGCGGTCATGCACGCCGGAGCGCGCTTGGTTTTTGCCGATGTAAACATAGACACGCTGAACCTTGACCCGGCCGCCACTGAAGCAGCAATCACCCCTCGCACACGGGCAATCGTGTTTGTCCATCTGCACGGCAACCCCACCGGCGTGAAAGAAATTGCCTCGCTGGCTGCACGGAAAAACCTTCTCCTCATCGAAGATTGTGCCCAGGCCCACGGAGCATGGATTTCAAGCGCGCCCACGGCAACACCCACCCGAGTGGGATGCTTTGGTCAGGCCGGCGCTTTCAGTTTCTTCCCGGCCAAAAACCTCGGCGCCTTTGGCGATGCCGGTGCTGTCGTCAGCCTCAATCCCGAGACCGCCGCCCTCGCCCGACGCCTTGCTAATCATGGTCGCAGCGAGAAGTATGTGCACCTTATCGAAGGTTATAATTACAGGATCGACTCGCTGCAAGCCGCGGTGCTTGCCGCCAAGTTGCCATCCGTCGACAATCAGGTCGACCGACGCAATCGCCTGGCGGAGATTTATCGCGAACGGCTAACGGATCTGCCCGTCGAATTTCAGCAACAGACACCGGACACCCGGCATGCGTTGCACCTTTTCGTCATCCGCACCGATCGCCGCGATGCCCTGCAGGCTGCACTGCGCGAACAAAAGATCGAAACCGGTATCCACTACCCCATCGCTCTATCGGGCCAACCTGCTTACGCTTCGCTCGGCCATGCCCGTGGAGCCTTCCCGAACGCAGAGTCAGACGCCGAGACGACCCTGTCGCTGCCCATGTACCCGCAGCTCTCACCCGACGATGTTGCCCGCGTGTGCGACGCCATCACGCAGTTCTTCGGCAAATAGCGCCGCGCCTTAAACTTCGCCGTTCACCTGCTCGCGGAATTCCTTGCCCGGCTTGAAGGAAACGATCGACTTCGCCGGAATCATAATCTGCTCGCCTGTGCGGGGGTTGCGCCCCTTGCGCTCATTCTTTTCTTTCAGATAGAAAGTTCCGAAACCCACCAGCGACACCTTCTCTCCCGCCTTCAAAGATTCCTTCACCGAATCCAGAAAGATCTCCACGCACTCCAATGCTTGTTTTTGAGAAAGACCCGTGCGCTCGCGCAGGGTCGTGGCCACTTCCAATTTTGTCATGGGGGTTCGTCCCTCTGTTTCGTATGTCGCTACGCCCCTGATGGCAACCATTCACGCCCCGACTGTCAAGCCTCACCGGCAGGTCCCCTTGGGGAACTAACCCTTGACGACAACCACCCGCCCGCCGCCGATCATTACTTTGCATCGTGCTGCCCAAAACAGCACTTCAACCTGAAAAATCTGACAACCATCGAGGACGCAAAGTGGCCCCCAAAGACGAGAAAAAGTTCATCAAGGAAATCACCCCCAAGAGCGAGGATTACTCCCAGTGGTATCTGGACGTGGTCCGCAAGGCCGACCTCGCCGACTACACGACCATCAAGGGCTGCATGGTCATCAAGCCCTATGGCTTCGGCCTGTGGGAAAACATCCGCGACGCCCTCGACAAACGCATCAAAGAGACCGGCCACCAGAACGCCTACTTCCCGCTTTTCGTGCCCGAGAGCCTCCTGCAAAAAGAGGCCGACCACATAGCCGGATTCGCCCCCGAAGTGGCGTGGGTCACCCACGCCGGCAACGAGAAACTTGAAGAGCGCCTGGCTATTCGCCCCACCAGCGAAGCCATCATCTGCAGCATTTACAGCAAGTGGGTGCAGAGCTACCGCGACCTTCCGCTGCTCATCAACCAGTGGGCCAACGTCGTGCGTTGGGAAAAAGTGACGCGCCTGTTTCTGCGCACCACCGAATTCCTCTGGCAGGAAGGCCACACGTGCCACCGCACCGAGGAGGAGGCGCAGGAAGAAACACTGAAGATGCTGCGCGTCTATCAGGAATTCGCCGAGACCGAACTGGCCATGCCCATCATCCCCGGCCTGAAAACCGAGAATGAAAAGTTCCCCGGCGCCGTTTTCACCTACACCATCGAAGGTCTGATGGGCGACGGGCGCGCGTTGCAGGCCGGCACCAGCCACAACCTCGGCCAGCACTTCAGCAAGATGTTCGACATTCAGTTCCTCGACGAAGACGAGCAGCGTAAGTTTGTCTGGCAGACCTCGTGGGGCGTCAGCACGCGGCTCGTGGGCGGCGTCATCATGACCCACGGCGACGAAAACGGACTCATCCTGCCACCGCGCATCGCACCCATTCAGGTGGTCATCGTGCCCGTGTTCCGTGGCGACACCCGCGATGCGGTGTTGGAGAAGGCCCGCGAACTGGAGAAGGCCCTCAAGCCCATTGCCCGCGTGAAACTCGACGACCGCGACAACGTAACCCCAGGGTTCAAATTCAACGATTGGGAAATGAAGGGCGTCCCTGTTCGTCTCGAAATCGGGCCGAAGGACATTGAGAAAAACCAGTGCGTGCTGGCTCGCCGCGACACCCGCGAGAAACTGTTCGTGCCGCTGGAAGAACTGGCCGCGACCCTGCCCGAACTTCTGAAAACGATCCAGTCCGACATGCTCGAACGCGCCCGCAAATTCCGCGACGACAACACCCGCCGCGTGGCCGATTATGACGAATTCAAGCGCGTCATGGAAAACGACCGCGGGTTCATTCTCGCCGGCTGGTGTGGCGACTCCGAGGTTGAAACCAAGATCAAAGAGGAAACCAAGGCAACGATCCGCTGCATTCCCCTCGACGATGCGAACAACCCGATCCCTGCACCCGAAGGCACCGTGTGCATCTACACCGGGAAACCCGCGAAGTTTGAGGTCTACTTCGCCCGTTCCTACTAAAAAAATGCGCGATCCAGCCCGACCCCACCGCATCCTGCAACTGACCGCCACCAGCGACCTCGGCGGCGCAGAACGCATGGTGCTGCATCTGGTGGGTGGGCTGGATCGCGAGCGTTTCACGCCCTACCTCTGCTCCACCGTCGGCTCCGGTGAGCTGGTCGAACTGGCCCTGCCCGTTTGTGCCGCCGTGGAACATCTGCGCTTCAACAGTCCGCTGGATCCCGCCGCGGCCATGCGCCTGGCGCGCTTCATCCGACACCACCAGATCGATCTCGTGCAGATTCATGGGTTGCGTGCCGAGACTGTCGGTCGCCCCATTGCGCGGGCCGCCGGGGCCGCCGCCGTCGTAAGCACCATTCATTCGGTCGACCCATGGCGCCGCCGCGTTCATTCCATCATGGACCGCGCAACACTCCCGCTCGTCACCCACCACGTCGCCGTCTGCAAGGCTGCTTTGGATGCGGCTCTCAAACGGGGTGAAGTTCGAAAAGGCCGCCACGAGGTTATCCCCATCGGCATTCCATCGCCGCCCGAATTCTCGCCGGATAAAATCGCCGGCATGCGACAACGCCTCGGGATTCCCGACGACGCTTTTCCGGTCATCGGCATGTTGGCAAACCTCCGCGAAATGAAGGGCCACGGAGACCTCATCGCCGCCGCGGTGACCCTCAAGCGCGACTTTCCGAAAATGCGGATCATCTGCGCGGGCACCGACACCAGCAACGGGGCAGTCCCCGCCGCAGCGCAAACCGCCGGCGTGGACGACGTGGTCTTCTTCCCCGGGTTTCTGCAAGACACGCAGCTCTTCCTCGCCACCCTCGACATCTTCACCCTACCCAGCCACTGGGAGGGATTGCCTGTGAGTATCATCGAAGCGATGCATGCGGCCCGACCAATCGTAGCCACAAACGTGGGAGGTATCCCCGAGATGCTTCAGGATCAACACACCGCGCTGCTGGTGCCTCCGGGCGATCCGACCCGCCTTGTGGGTGCCCTCGATCGTCTCGCGCGGGACTCAGCGCTGCGCGGCCAACTCGCCGCCGCCGCGCAGAATCGCGCCCTCCAGGAATTCCACCTTCCAACCATGGTGGCCAGATACGAAACGCTTTACGAACGTCTGTTACCCCAAGCCCCCCACTGAAACCGCGCAACTGTGTCTATTTATTGAAACGCCCGACCAAGTTGATTGTGTTTGCAAACGACACCTGACCTCAGCAAAAGAATCGCTTGGTTCGCAGCCTCGGAAAAGTCTGCGCTTGCATGGCTTCCGAACTGCCACCCAAACTGATTTACTAACCCGAACCTGAGCATCTAAAGCAGGTTCCTCGAAGGATACGATTCAGACAGTGATGAAACTCCGCTTGGCCATCACGGCCCTTGTTGCTGGTGCCATACTTTCAGGTTGTGTTGTTATCGGTGATCGGTTCGACCAGGCCCGCGTGCGCTTTGGCAGCCTTCCATTCCATGTGTTTGACAACGCCCCCGGTTACGTAGAGCCCGCGCAGATAAACGCCATCGACGAACCGGTGAATCTGGCCATAGCCATCTCTGGCGGCGGCTCCCGTGCGGCGGTTTTTGCTGCGGGCATCATGGAAAATCTTGCAGCCACGCCCGACCCCAATCGCCCCGGCCGCAGCGTGCTCGACTCCGTCGACATCATTTCCGGAGTTTCCGGCGGCAGCCTTGCGGCGGCCTACTATTCGCTCCGCAAGCCCGACACCTTCGCCGATCCCCAGGCAAATGCCGCATTCTTCCAGACCTTCAAAAGCGAAATGACGGTCGATTTCGTCATGCGCGGTTTCATGCACTACGTCAGCCACCCCTGGGAAGGGGCCATGCGCTACTACACGCGCTACAAATTCGGCATGACCCTCGCCAACACGTTCGACCAGTATCTGTTTGGTGGCTCGACCTTTGCCGACATCCACAAGCGCGAGCTTGACGGCCGCTCCCCCGCACTTCTCATCAACGCCTCGTCGCTGGACTACGGCACAAAGTTCATCTTCTCGAACCTGAACGTGAACCGCAACTTCAGCGTGGACGAACAGCGGGCCAAATCCGCCGTGAGCAATTTTGTTCCCTCTGCGGATCAGGACCGCATGAAAACCCTCGCGGGTCTGGCCGCGCAGCCGTTCATGAATCCCTTTGGTTTCGACGCCATCGACAGCGACATTTCCAGCTTCCGCCTCGCCAGTGCGGTCTCTGCTTCTTCGTCATATCCCATCGTTCCGGGTCCAGCCTCGTTGCTGAACTACAAGAACAACACCTACGTGCACCTGGCCGACGGCGGCGTGAACGACAACTTCGGTATCGATTCCATCGTGCAGCTTTACATGTCACGCCTTCAGCACGCCAAATCCTCGAAGCGTCTCGTGATTATTGCCATCGATGCATCGGTGTCGCCCCAGCCCAAGAAGGTCGGAGACCCCAACGGTTATCTGGGAGCCATCGCCTACGGCGAGCGCGCCTTTGCCTTCTCGGCCACGCGCGGACAGCATTTTGCCGAGGCGCTCTACAACGGCTCATCGAGCATCCAGCTCATCCACTACCGCCTGACCGAGTCGCCCCAGACATCCAAGCTGAACGGCCCGCAGGGCTCGTACTGCATCTCTGAGACAGACTTCCTCACCGTGCTTAACGCGGCCAGCGAGGTTTCGGCCTTGCACCGGGGCAAAGTGGAACAGGCGCTTTCGGGGCGGTGAGTCAATCATCCGGCGATAACCCAGAGGTTTCAGCCAACGCGCCGGTGGCCACAGCTGCGGCCCACCCCAGAGTCATTCTGGCGCTGCCCGCATACAATGAGGCGGAAAACCTGCCGACGCTTTTGCACGCCGCCCAAGCGATGTTTACCGAAGCCAAACTCGATCACATCATTCTGGTGGTGAACGATGGCTCCACCGACGACACCGCCGCCGTGGTGGACGCGCTCGCCGCCGAAGGAATCGCCGTGGAACGCATCGACCACCCGCGCAACCGCGGGCTGGGTGCGGCCATCCGCACATCCATCCATGAGTCTCTGGCTCGATCCGGAAATCCCGACGATATTGTCGTCAACATGGACGCCGACGACACCCACGACCCAGCCTACATCCCGGGCATGGTTGCGAAAATCTGGACGGAGGGTCAGGACATCGTCATCGCATCGCGCTTCCGCGAGGGCAGCCAGGAGGTGGGGGTCCCGTTTGGCCGCCGCGTGCTCAGCCGTGGCGCGCGGCTGCTCTTCCGCATCTTCCTCCGCCTGCCCGAAGTGCGCGACTACACATGCGGCTACCGCGCATACCGCGCATCGACCCTGCAAACCGCCGTGGAGAAATACGGCGACCGCCTCATCACCCGCGAAGGCTTCGCCTGCACCGACGAACTGTTGGTCCACCTGAGCACCGTAACCCGCCGCGTAACCGAAGTCCCCTTCGTGCTGCGCTACGACAAAAAGCGCGGCAAAAGCAAACTGCCCCTGTTCAAAACAATCTGGGAAACCCTGAAGATGCTGGTCGTACGCCATTAAGGCGCCGAAGTAAGCTGGTCCCGCAATCTGAGTGCTGTTGCATAATCGGGCTTCAAACGAATCGCCTCCTGCACATGTCGCAACGCCTGCCCGCGGTTGCCACGCATTCGTTCAATCTGCGCGAGATTATACCGAAACTGAGAATCCTCCGGCGCGAGACCAGTTGCCCGGGTCAACAATTCTACCGCCTCTTCTAAATCGCCCGACTTAACACTGGCAATGGCCGTGAGTTGTAAAGCTGTCACCGACTCGGGATTATGCAGAAGCACGTGACGGAACAGAGTATTCGTATCGTGAAAACGCGCGGAATGTTGCCAGGTTAACGTCATGAGAGCGAGCAGCAGCGCCGCAAAAGCAACCTTGGCAGCGAGTATTCCCTTCTGGGATAATCGGCGTGAGATTGCAACCATCGCTCCTCCAACGCCAAGCAACAATCCGACCGAAGCGAGATACTGGTAACGATCCGCCGCGTGGGCAAACTGGAGAAAGCTGAAGGGAATGAGCCCGAGGGTGGGCGAAAGTGTTACCCAATAAAACAAGAGAGCGACAACAGGGCCACGACCGATGCGACCGCGCATCAGCCACAACGCGACCAGGGTGAGACCAGCCAAGGCGATCAACGCGCCACCCGCCAGGGGTGCATTGGCACCAAGAGCCCATTTCGGATAGAAGAACACCAACGGATGAGGCCATGCAAGTTTGGCCGGATAAAACCACAGGTTATGCCCGGCGATGGCAATTCGGTCGCCCCACGACAGATCAAGAGCGCGGACCTCCCGGGCGTTAACCAGAGAAAGGTCGAAGGCCATCAGCGCCAGACCGATGGCCGCTGTGATGCCCGCAGTAATCCATGCCCTGCGGTGGATGCGTCCGGACATGTAATAATCGACCAGCAACACACCCGCCGGAAAAGTGACCGCAACACTTTTGCTCCAAACCGCGGCGATGAAAAGCCCCACAACAAAGAGCAGGCCCGGCCATAATCGGCCAGAGTCGCGCCGAAGACGGAGGTAAGCCAGCATGGCCGCAACATAAAATACACCGCTCAAAACATCTTTGAGTTCGATGATCCACGCGACCGACTCGACATGAACTGGATGAACGGCAAACAGGAGTGCCCCCGGCAAGGCTGCCTGGGGAGCAATTTCTCGTGCCGCCCGATAAAGCAGCAAGCAGCACACAACATGGAGGGCAACGTTCACCAAATGGTAGCCAACCATGAGGTCCAGCCACATCGCGCGTTGCAGCCAGAAGGCTGTATAGGTGATGGGCCAGTAATGCTCCTCGCCGGCCAGGGATGAGGGGTGAAACCAGATGCGCCCGAGCCCATTCCACCCGGTGGAAAAGCCCGGCTGGAACAGGGTCGCGTCATCCCACACCGCCCCACCGTTTATCGCAGGCAGAAAAGCGATAATCGCAACGAGCGCGATTAAGAATAAGGGGGAAATCAAAACCTGATGAAGGGTAACTCGCCGAGGCGTAGCAGACATGTGCGCAACCATGGGCAACGTCAACTCAAGGCGAAAGAAAAATCCAAGGGCAAAGAACAGCGAGCGAAGGCTGAAACATCACAGAACCCCTCGAGTCAGCTCTCTTGGCCAAAACCTCTCACTCTTGCATCACATGCGGTTCAAGAAATGCTGTTGCTCCGATACTGCATACCGGGACCGCTCCAATTGCGTTCACGGTGTAAGTGCCATTGGCGAAGCAGGTTGGTATTGCCTTCAGGTAACCCTCGCCTGCGCCTGCTGTAGCGTTGGGGGGCGTGAGAAGCTGCGTCATATCAACGGTGGTCCCGTTCGAAGCGCGATATTCGAGAGCGTATTGCTCTTTGGCCCCGTCGATCTTAAAAAGATTTTCCTGACACGCTCTTCCACGAGAAATTTCGCGTTGGCGCAGCCAAGTCGGCGTTGCAATGGCCACCACTATAGCGATCACCGCGATGACCACCATAATCTCAACCAGAGTAAACGCGCGAGTAGTAGATGTTGCGAACTTTGAGCGCACTGAAATGTTTAATACTGTCATGGTGGAAATACCCCAGAATAAACGAAGCCGGGGACGAATGCCATGTTTGACATCTGTCCCCGGCCCGTTAGGGACTTATAAGATCCCTGTGATATTAAGTCAGATTACTGCGGAAGGATGTGGTCGATGAACGCGCCGTTGGCACCGATGCTGCAGGTGGGGGCAGTTCCGATGACCGCGATCGTGTAGGAGCCGCCAGCGGGGCAGGTCGGCGTGGTCTTCAGATAGCCTTCACCGGAGCCAGCGCTGTTGGGCGCGGTCAAATCAGAAAAAGCAACGGTTGCGCCGTTGGAAACCTTGAACTCCAACGCATACTGCTCTTTCGCGCCGTCAACCTTGCTCAGGTTTTCCTGGCAAGCCTGGCCACGGGAATTTTCACGAGCACGCAGGAAGGCGGGCACCGCGATGGCGATAATGATACCGATGATGGCCACGACGATCATGATCTCGACGAGGGTGAAGCCTTTGCTTGAACGAATCTTCATTGTAGTCCTCCATAAAGGATGGGAAATTTTTACTGCTGGCCCTTCTATAACGAAACCCGTGCCAGTAACCAAAACATCAACTTTCGCCCCCAACATGTTTCTTTTCAATTGTTTAGGTCGATCCTCCCAGATTGAGCCCCTATCCCTTTAACGCGAGATTACATGCCCACGGGGAACAGATTACCCATCTTTCTGGGGCAGCCCTTTCCCATTTGCACCTCCCACCACCCCTCTCTCTCCATCAAGCGCCTGCAACCCCAGCGCGCTCGTTGGGAAAAATCCCATTACGCAAGCAAGAAACCGCACCCTTGGGAGTAGAATCTTAGCCCAAGCCTCACTTGAGCGCTTGCCAATGAACCCCTTCTCATGCTCCCATGGTGGATAAGATGAAAACTTCGCCCGCGTTCACCATGAACGCCGAATATCTCGATCAGTTCTATCAAGCCTGGCTGGCCGATCCCGCTTCGGTGCCTGCCGACCTGGCTCACTTCTTTGAAGGTTTTGAGCTGGGCCACTCCCAGAGCGGCGGCGGCATCCAGCGCAAGCATCTGCAATCCGCGGTAAACTCCCTGGTCTATCACTACCGGTCCGTGGGCCACCGGATTGCGCAGATCAATCCCCTCGGCGGCAATCCCCACCACTACCCCGAGCTGGATTTGGCAGCCTACAATCTGTCCGAGTCCAACCTGACCGAGACCTTCGACAGCAACCACATTCCCGGAATGGCCCAGGCCACGCTGGGCGAGATTATCGCCCACATGCGCGAGACCTACTGCGGCCCCATCGGGGTCGAGTACATGCACATCCAGGCCACCGCCGAACGCCGTTGGTTGCAGGAGCGCATGGAGACGTCGCGCAACCGTCCAGACCTATCGCGCGATCAACGCCGCCGCGCCTTGTTTCAGGTCGCCAAGGCAGAAGTCTTCGAGCATTTCCTTCACTCCAATTACCGCGGCCAGAAACGCTTCAGCCTCGAAGGCGCCGAAACCACAATCGCCGCCATGGATTTTCTGGTGGAGCGCGCGCAGGAACTGGGCGTCCGCGAAATCGTAATCGGCATGGCCCACCGTGGCCGCCTGAACGTCCTCGCCAACATCATCAAGAAATCCTTCACCAATATCTTCTCAGAATTTGAAGACAACTATCTGCAAGAAGCCTATTTCGGCGATGGCGATGTCAAATATCACAAGGGCTTCTCGAATGATGTGGTGACGGCCGAAGGCCACCCGATGCATCTTTCCCTCACACCCAACCCCAGCCATCTCGAAATCGTGGGACCCGTGGTGCAAGGCAAGGTGCGTGCTAAACAAGCCGAGCGCAGGGATGCAGAGCACGTGATGGTGCTCCCCTTCATCATGCACGGCGACGCCGCCTTTGCCGGGCAGGGCATCGTGGCTGAGACTTTCAACCTTTCGCAGCTCAAGGGCTATCGCACCGGCGGCACCATCCACTTCATCATCAACAACCAGGTGGGCTTCACCACCGGCCCCCTCGATTACCAGTCGGGAATGTATTGCACCGACATGGCGAAGATCATCGACGTTCCTATTTTCCACGTGAACGGAGATGCGCCGGAATCGGTTCTGCATGTGATGGACATCGCACTGGCCTATCGCCAGCGGTTCAAAAAAGATGTCGTCATCGACATGTGGTGCTATCGCCGCCACGGGCACAACGAGGCCGACGAACCCGCTTTCACGCAACCGCTTCTCTACGAAAAAATAAACGCAATCCCCTCCGTGCCGAAACTTTACGGCAAAAAACTGGCCGATGACGGCGTGATGAGCGCTTCAGAACTGGCCGAAATGGAAGGGAGCTTTGAGGCAAGTCTCAATCAGGCGAAGGCCGAAGCCGCCAGTCCCCGCCAGCCGAAGGATGTCACCATCATGCGGGGGCGGTGGAAGGGGCTTCAACGCTATTATTCCCACGAACCCGTGGAAACCGGCGTGCCCCTGGAGCGGTTGAAGCAGATCGCCAATCACATCGCCCACGGCACCCCCGACGGATTCAACATCCATCGTAAAATCCAGAAACTGTTTAATGATTTTGCCGCGGCGGTTGAAGCCGGCGAAGCCCTTACCTGGGCCAATGCCGAGGCGCTGGCTTTTGGCAGCTTGTTGCTGGACAAAATTGGCGTGCGCCTGAGCGGCGAGGACAGCCGCCGCGGAACTTTCAGTCAACGCCATGCGGCGGTGTACGATCAGAAAACCGGCGACATGTTTATCCCCCTCACGACCCTCACCCGAGATCAGGGAGACTTCTGCGTTTATGACAGTTCTCTGGCCGAGGCCTCGGTACTGGCTTTCGACCTCGGTTACTCGATGGCCGACCCCTATCGCCTCATCATGTGGGAGGCGCAATTCGGCGATTTCGCCAACGGCGCCCAGGTCATCATCGACCAGTTCATGGCCAGCGGGCTCTCCAAATGGAACCGCCACAGCGGCCTGGTGATGCTGCTTCCCCACGGCTACGAGGGTCAGGGCCCCGAACACTCCAACGGCTGGTTGCGGCGCTACCTTTCGCTGTGCGCCGAGGATAACATCCAGGTCATTTACCCCAGCACCCCCGCGCAATACTTCCACGCGCTGCGCCGTCAGGTGCTGCGCAACTTCCGCCGCCCGCTCATCATCATGACCCCCAAAAGCATGCTGCGCGATCCGCGCGCAACATCCACCGCGGCGGAACTGGAACACGGCAGTTTCCGCGAACTGATCGACGATGCGCGCGACATCCCGACGCCCCGTCGCGTGCTGTTTGTGGCGGGCAAACTTTATCATGAGTTGATGACCGCCGTGGCCGAGCAGAACGCCCATGACGTGGCTGTGGTCCGGGTGGAACAGCTCTACCCCATCAATGAAGAGGCATGGCAGGCCATCGGCGACAAGTACGGTCACGTGGCCGAATGGGCTTGGATGAGCGAAGAGCCCACCAACTTCGGGGCCTGGGGCTTTATGAAAGCCGTCATGGCACCCTACCACCACGGAGACACCTGGGTCATCGGGCGCGCCCGCAGTGCATCGCCCGCCACCGGGTCTCTTACGCGGCACAAGGCACAACAAAAAATGCTCCTCGACCTGGCCCTCAAGCCCGGTAAGTTGGAGTCCAGTCTGCAAGAAGGCGTTGTCGTATTCACCCAGGGAGAGGTTTTATGGCATTTGAAATCAAAGTCCCATCATTCGGCGAATCCATCAACGAAAGCACCATCGCCGAATGGCTGAAAAAGGACGGTGACACCGTCGCCAAAGGCGACGTGCTCGTTACTCTGGACACAGAAAAAGCCTCGTCTGATCTGACAGCCGAAACCTCGGGCACCCTGCGGATTCTTTCGCAGGCGGGCACCGATGTTGCGATTGGTGCGGTCATTGGTGAAATCGATGAGTCCGCCGCGCCCGCCGCTGGCGGCGAGAGCAAAGCGGCGACGGCCGACAAGCCCGCGCCCGAAGCGCCCCCCGCGAAACCAAAGGCGGCACCTGCGCCTGAGCCAAAACCTGCCGCTCCCAAGGCTGCTCCTGCGCCAGAACCAAAACCCGCCCCTGCGCCCGCCCCCGCGCCCGCCGTGGCCCCTGCTCCCGCTTTCGCGCCAACCTCCCATTCTTCCCCTGCCTCCCCTGCTTCCCATTTTTCCCATAGCCCCTCAGACGAACGCACCACGCGCAAACCCATGAGCCGACTGCGCAAAACGCTGGCGAAGCACCTCATGGCAGCCCGCCACGAAACCGCCATGCTCACCACCTTCAACGAGGTGGACATGAGTGCGGTGATGGAACTGCGTCGACGCTTTCAGGATAATTTTGTGAAAATCCACGGCGTGAAGCTGGGCTTCATGTCGTTCTTCATCAAAGCCGCGGTGGATGCGCTACAAGCCATGCCCGAGCTTAACGCCAGCATCGAGGACGACGACATCGTGTACCACCACTACTACGATGTAGGCGTGGCCGTGAGCAGCAACCGCGGTCTGGTGGTGCCCGTCTTGCGCGACTGCGACAAGAAAACCTTCGGCGAAATCGAATCCGAACTGATGGCTCTGGCCAAGCAGGCGCGTGAGGGCAAAATCTCCCTCGACCAGATGAAGGGCGGCACGTTCACCGTCACCAACGGCGGCGTGTTCGGCTCCATGCTTTCGACGCCGCTGCTGAACCCGCCACAGGTCGGCATCCTCGGCATGCACAACATCACCGAGCGCGCCGTGGTGGTTGACGGTCAGATCGTGATCCGCCCCATGATGTATCTGGCCATGAGCTACGACCACCGCCTCATCGACGGCAAAGAAGCCGTGCAGTTCCTCGTCCACATAAAGGACCGCATCGCGTCACCCGAACGGCTGCTGCTGGGGTTGTGAGAGTGGGGCGGACATTCCTGTCTGCCCGAATCGATCTTCCGGCCTTACCGACCGCGCTACTTCTGCGCCTTTGCCTTACCCGGTCGGCGGCCGCGGGGGCGTGCAACCAG
Organism: candidate division BRC1 bacterium HGW-BRC1-1; assembly: GCA_002842095.1. Classification (GTDB taxonomy): domain Bacteria; phylum Sumerlaeota; class Sumerlaeia; order Sumerlaeales; family Sumerlaeaceae; genus HGW-BRC1-1. The sequence continues at coordinate 14,444 of PHCB01000022.1, read as the reverse complement.
CGACCTTCCGATCTGCTTTTCCATTTTTTGAAGCCAGGCTGTACTTCCCGTGGGGCGACCGGTCTTCAGGTTCTTGCTGAATTCCTGCAACAGTGCTGCATCAAGAGGTTCCAATATCCATTTGCGCCATACGCCGGGCTTCATTCCCAGCGACTCGACAAACGGATCCTTCTCTCCCTCCACGCGCGCATGAGCACTGCTCCAGCGATACTCGCCGGGTGCTGACTCAAGCCCCGCGTGAATGGCTGCCCGTTCCACAAACTTTGCTCCGTCAGGAACCAGCGAGCCCTCCAGCATCGTGCTGGAAAACCGCCCCGTCCACAACGCCGGACCGTTGCGTTGTGTGGTTCGTTTCACATGAAGCGAATAGCGCATGTGCGCCCGGCCAATGGCCTGGGCCATGCAGTCTATCTCACCCGCTGAAACGAGATGATAAACACGATCGGGCAACAACGCATAGGCAAGCAGCGACAATCCACACGCTTCGCAAGCCTCATGAAGCATGTTGAGATACACCTCATGATCTCCCTCCAGGGGAAAAAGACCCGCGGAGTTTGACGTGGCGTGGCAAACCAGATAAGGCTGGTTGGGCAATGTTATGCGAGCAAAGCGTGGCATGAATTGCTCATGATCGGTCGAACAATTCGCGGGGTTCAAGCAAAAATAGCCATGTTCGAAAATGCCATGGCATTGTGTGGGTGAATATGAGGCGCAACTGCTGAAGAATCCCCGCCGCCTCCGCATGATGTTTGTATTGTATTGTTGAATATCCCCTCAGGGCAAGAAAGGTTCCCAATGGCCCGCAAGTCGTGCACTTGCTCCCCCGGTTTTTTCACGAGTCTTCTGGCGGCGTCGCCCAAGAGCGAGGTAAAGAGGAAGCAGGGATCGGGGATCAGGGAGAGGCAAAAACGAAAAGCGAGTCTCACAAAAGATGCGTGTAGACACAACGGAATACAATATCAGGTTGGGTGTTTTGGGGGCTTGCACACCGGTTGCACACCGGTTGCACACCGGTTGGAATTCGACGAAAAAATGGGGCGAGGCGCCGACTTGAAGAGGAAAAGGAACGGCTAAAGAATCCACCGCCGCCACGGGCATGATGTTTGCATGGATTATTGGTTATCCTCATGGGCAATTGTGCCTGAGCGATGGGCGCAAGCCGAAACCGGCCTGAGAAGCCCCCGAACGGGCACTTTCGCCCCGCACAGCATCCGCATGGGACGCCTTGCATGGATCCCATCACCTCCAATTGCAGCGCGTTACTCCCGACTTGCGCTTGAAAAAACCGTCAACAGGTCGCATCCGAACGCGGGAAGAGAAAGTTCAACAGTCCCGAAGCGCGACCTCAGCGTACAAATCCCCGCTTCTTCCCTCCCTCCCGGTCCCTTCCCACTTCTCATGATCTCTGGTCCATCATTTCGCCGATGCAATGTTGGCTTTCCTTGCGAATCACTTCCGCGTGAGACGAAATCATAAACATGAAGACTGTTTCCCCCCTCGAACTTCGCCGCCGTTACACGGATGAAACGCTGCGCTACCTGCCGCGGCTTTTCCAGATGGTTGACCGCAACCGCTACAGCCCGACCTATGGGTGCTTCGACCGCAGTTACTGGCACTACCGCACCATGGATTTCCCCAGCGGCATGTATCAGGAATTCTCCCTGCCGCTGGCGCTGGCCGCCACGCTCGATTTCCCCGACAACCCTTATCAGGGGTCCGATCGCGTCCGTGAACTGGCGCTGGCCGGCATCGATTTCGCCCGCATCAGCGCCCACTCTGACGGCACCTGCGACGATTATTTCCCGTACGAGCGCGCCCTCGGTGCGTTGGTTTTCTCGCTCAACGCATGCACCGAAACCGCGCTTCTGCTTGGTGACAAACGGCCCGAAACACTCGCCTTTGCAGCCCGCCGCGCGGACTACCTGCGCCGCCACAACGAGACCGGTCGGCTGTCCAACCATCAAGCCCTGGCCGCGCTGGCGCTGTACAACACGTTCATGCTCACCGGCGAGGAACGCTTCCGCAAAGCCAGCGATGACTTCGTGCAAATCTGCCGAGACTGGTTTAATCCCGACGAGGGTTGGTTCTGGGAATACGAGGGCGCCGACCCCGGCTACCAGAGTTGCACCGTCGCATTTCTCGCCAAGCTACACCGCAAAAGCGGCGACAAATCGCTGCTTCAAATGCTGAACCCCGCAGTCGATTTCTGCTCGCACTTCATGCACCCCGATGGCAGCTACGCAGGCGAATACGGCAGCAGGAACACGTATCACTTTTACGCCCACGGTTTTGAACTCATGGCGCCGCGAAACCCGCGCGCCGCGCAGATCGCCGATCAATTTCTCACCCGCGGCCTGCCCAACTCAACCCGCTACTTCAACGACGACGACCGCATGTGCGCGCACTATTTGTACGACTGGATGGAGGCCTGGCGCGACTTCTCCCCCACCCGCGCGGCCACTCCTCTCAATGCCCGCGAACCGTATCACAAGTACTTCGAAAAGGCCCGCATGTACGTGGTCAACACGCCGCGTTACCACGCGGTGTTGAGCCTGCTGAAGGGCGGCGTGTTGAAGGTCGTGTCTGAGAAGGGCACCATCCACAACGACACCGGCATTATCGCCGAGACCGACGACCACCGCGTCATCGTATCGCACCTCGTGGACGACTACGCCATAACGGCCGACATCGACAGCGGCCGTTTCGCGGTGACGGGTGCCATGTGCCGACGAAAAGCCCACACCGCCACACCCTTTACGCAGATTTTATTTCGCCTGCTGAACCTCACCCTCGGGCGCTTCGCGCCAAACCTGTTGCGCGGTCTGCTACAGAAAATCCTCATCACCGGAAAGACGCGCACCGAGTACACCTTCGAGCGCGTGTTCGAATTCGGCGAGGACGGCGTGCGCATCATCAACCGGTTGACCCGCGCCCCCAACGCGCCGCGCCTCGCCCGCATTCACATCGGCTCCGATGCGACCTCCATTTATGTGGCAAACAGTAACGTCTTTCAAAAGAGCGTACTGAAACCCTGGAGCGCCCAACCTCTGCTGCTGGATCAGGTGAACAACTGCGACATGGGCGAGGAAACAATGATCGTGCGCGTGACCGACCGTTGAAACGCTGGCTGGCCCTGGCCGCTACCGTGGCGCTGTTGACGTTTCTTTTTTTGGGTATCGACCGCGCCGACCTGATGCGGAATTTCGCGTCCACCCGCATGTCGTGGTTCCTCCTCGCGCTGGGGCTGTTCGTGCCGCAGATCGGCATCATTGCCCTGCGCTGGAAACGAATGGTGGACCTCTTCACGCCCATCACGTGGGGCGAAAGCGTGGGGCTTATCCTCGCCGGCAACACCATGAATCTTGTGCTACCCTCCAAGCTGGGCGACCTCTCCAAGGGGTGGTTTCTACACCGCATGGGAGCGCTCGATCTGAAGCGCGCCATGAACGTGGTCGTCTTTGAAAAGATGCTCGATGTGGCCGCCCTTGCCCTGTTCATGCTGGCCGGCGTCGTCCTTCTGCTGATGCAGCCCACTTCAGCGGCAGTCAGTCCCGCGGCTCTCCTGCTGGCCGGATTACTGGGTCTTGCCGCCGTGGGTGGAGTCGCGGTGCTGTATTTCGTTCCACTCGATGCGCTGCCCGGCATGAAGTGCGGCCTGGCGTGGCTGGGCACCAAACCGCGTGCAACCCGCGTTTATCGGATGCTCGTCGCAAGCCATGAGGTGATGGCCCTGCTGCAATCGCGGGGCGCTCGGCGTGGACGCATCATTGCGCTGTCGCTCACCATCTGGGTCTTTCACCTGTTGCAGATTTACTGCTTCTTTCGCTCCCTCGACGCGGTCGTGGGACCGGGACAATTTTCCTCGCTGGTCCCCCTCGCCATTTTCATTGGATTAATTCCGCTGACCATTGCCGGTTTCGGCACCCGCGACGGCGCGTTGCAGGCGTTCTTCCCGCAGTATCCGCCGGAAGTCATGCTGGCCGTGGCGATGTACGTTAACCTTCGATACATCCTGCCGGCGCTGGCGGGCATCCCATTTATGCTCCGGTATATGGCATGGTCGCGCGAAGCTCGCGCCGCCCGCGAGGCACAGATTCCTTCAACCGGCGAACCGATGTCATGAGCTCTGCGCGCCCGTTAACGCTGATTCTTGCGTGGATCTTCATCGGCCTCGCTGCCCTGGGCGCCCTCATTTTTGTGGGTTGGGCACAACGGGCTGGTTCGGATCTGGCCCTGCTTTCCAGCCTCGAAGCAGGGCGCACATTTCTGCTCCTTCAAAATGCTTTCGAGGGTCGCGCCATTTTCCAGTGGTTCAACCTGCCGCTTCTTTCACTGGGAACGGCGCTGGTTTGGTTGGCCGGACTCACGACCGTGGGACGGTTTGTGCTCGACCGCGTAGGCCCTTCTGCAATGAACACTGCTGAGCGCTGGGCCTTCTCCTTCGCAACCGGATTTCTGGCTGTCGGATTATTAGTGTTCCTACTCGGCCTCGCCGGAGGCGCAAGACCCTGGGTTATGGGCATCGTTCTGGCGCTTCTCGGTGTTGCGGCGCTCGCGTCCCATCGTTCACTTCTGCAGGATTTGCGATCGCTGCCGCCGGTCTGGCGCTCTGGTTCACGGCCCCTTGCGAGAAACATTGTCGCCGTGGCCTTGCTGTTGCTCGCGATCTTTGCGGTGCTCATCGCCCTCACGCCACCCATCCAAAGCGATGGCATGCGCTACCACCTCGGCGCTCCGCAGGAGTTTCTCAAAGCCGGGCGCATCCTCTATCTGCCCTCGAACGCCTTCTCGAATTTCCCGTTCCTGCCCGAGATGCATTACCTCATCGCGCTCGGCGTCGGCGCGCCGGAAGCCTCCCAACTCATGCACCTCTTGTGCATGTTCGCCGTCGCCGTCGCCCTTATCGGCGCGATCATGCGCTACGTCGAGCCGCTCTCACCCCACGCCCCGGGATGGGCCTTGCGGGCGGTTCCGGTCTTGATCGTCTTCGGCATGCCTGCGTCCTTCATCACAGCCACGTGGCCCTTTGTGGATCACGCCGTGGCGCTCTTTTTTGTGCTCACACTTTTCGCGCTACTTCGAGCCATGGTCACCGGCCGGCGGGGGGACTACCTTCTCCTTGGGGCGATGGCCGCGGGTGCCCTCGGCTGCAAATACACCGCCGTGGTGTGGCTTGCCGCACTGGCCCTGCTTGCCGTCTGGAACTACTTCGCGTTCGCGCCGCCCGTCAGGCGCGGCGAACGGCGATCCTTCAATGCGCGCCACTTCCTCCTCGCGTTTCTCGCGATGGCGGCTCTCAGTTCGCCCTGGTTCCTCAAGAATCTCGCCTTCACCGGCAACCCGGTCTATCCGCTCGCTCACACTCTTTTTGGCGGCGGTGAATGGTCGGCGGAGTCAGCGCGTTTTCTTGCCGAGCGAATGAGCGACAAAGGCGAACCGGCCACGGTGGGCAACATCATCCCGACTCTCACGCGTGTGGCGTTTCAATGGCCCGATTATGAAGGTCACAATCCCGGTCCGTTGTGGTTCGTCCTGCTCGCCTTTGGCTTCGCGGGCGTGTTGCTGACCCATCTGGTCCACGGCAGCCGGACTCGTCCATTGTGGCTCATCGCTGCTGCTGCTGCGCTGGCTTATTTCATGTGGTACTTCACCTATCAAAGCAACCGCATGCTCGTCCTCGTGGCGTTGTTGCTCGCGCCCCTGACGGCGGCTTTCGTCAACGTCGCGTGGCGATCCTCGAAACGAGCGGGTCAATGCGCCCTTCTCCTGCTGTTCTTTACGTCGGCCTATGGCGCGCTGTGGACCGTGCAATACACGCTGGCCCGCGCCGTTCCCCCCGCCGCTCCGTATCTTGCGGGTGCCATGAGCCACGAAGAATACCTCGCCCGCGCCCTCAGCTATCAGCGGGGATTCCAATGGCTGAACGAAAAAGTGAAACCCGACGAGCGCGTGCTTTTCGTGGGAGAGCACCGCATCTATGGGGCCCGGTTCAAAGCGCTGTGGAGCGACTGGTTCGATGCACCCGTCTTCGCCAACCTCGCACGACAACACGCATGGAAAACACCCGACGACTTCTTTGACTTCGCCGGCCAAAATGGTATCGCTTACATCTTCATGAACAACGCCGAGCTTGCACCGCAGGAAAAATTCTGGCGTTCACGCTTCTCCGCCGAGGAGTGGCAACTCCTTCAGGATGTCCTCGCCTCCCCGCGACTCAAAGCGACCAAGCTGCCGCCCGGCGTTACCGTTTACAAGATCGAGCCGAATCCTTGAGTGAGTCACCGACCACAAACGAGCCCCTCCCCCGCTCCCGCAATCGCTGGGCGCTGCTGCTCATCGTGGTGGCCTTCGCATTCTACATCCCGCTGCAAATCATTCTGCCGCTGCGAGGCCTCCACGGCAACGACTTCAAACACATCTATCTCGGGATGCAGGCCCTCACCGAAGCCAGCGAACCATACTCGCCGCAGGCCATTTTACTGCAAGCAAGTCTGCACGGTTTTCGCCCCGGCGATAACTTCAATCCTTACGTCTATCTCCCCTTCACCGGATTAGCGATGGCGTTTCTCAAACCGTTCACATTCCCCGTCGCCTCGCTTGTCTGGTTTGCCCTCAACCACATCTTCACCCTCGCGGCTGCATGGTTCATGGCTACCGGACTTTTTGTTTCGCCGGATGAAAAGCAGCGATGGCGCTCCCTGCTCTTTGGCGCACTGGTGCTGGTGCTCGCATTAAACTTCCCGCTCTTCCGAACGCTCACCGCCGGACAGTTAAACTGCGTGTTGTTGCTCTGTCTCGCAGCGGCCTTTAACACATTTATGCGGCAACGCGACCTCACCGCCGGGGCGATTCTCGGTTTTGCCGCCATGTACAAACTCGCCCCCGGGCTGTACCTCCTCCACCTCGCCCTGCGCCGCCGCTGGCGCGCCCTGGTTTCGATGTTCGCAACCTGCGCCACCCTCGGCGTCATCTCCATCGCTGCCGTGGGATGGAGCATTCATCTCGATTTTCTCCCCATGCTGAAACAGATGAGCTACGGCCATTCCACCTGGGAGGAGCACAACGCGGTCTTCTGGAAAGAACCCGCGAACCAATCGATCAACGCGTTGGCGACCCACCTGCTGGTCTCCGGAAATGGCTTCACGAATCCATGGCTCGAGCTGGAGCAGCGCCACGCCAATGCGGTAACCAAAGTGATCACTTTCGCCCTTATCGCGGCCTACATTGCAGCAGTATGGCCGTGCCGCCGCGCCGATATCACGCCCCAACCAGACAGCCGCCGTGAAGCCGCTCTCTTTCATACAGTGCTTCTCCTTGCGCTGTTGATCCCGTCGCTCATGTGGGACCACTACATGCTGCTGGTTCTTCTCCCGGTGGCGTGGTTGTTCGTGGATTCCCTGAGGCAACATTGCCACCTTCGAGCAACAATCATTCTGTTGCTGTTCGCCGCCACGGCGATTCCGTGGCCATTCGCCGCCCCCGAAAACACCAGCGGCGCGCGCATACTCCTCATGTCCATGAAGCTCCTCCCCACCCTCGGCCTCTACGCCCTTTGCCTGCTCGCGGCCAAACCTCACCGGATCGCTCCACAAAAGCGTTGCCATCACGCCGCCCCACCCGCAGAGTAGTAATAATCACGGCGCTTCACATTGAACGCGCCCGCATCAGGAGGAAAGCAGCCCCATGAACAACACAGTTGCACTGGTGCTGGCCGGCGGCCGCATCGGACAATACGGAGTCTTAACCCAAAACCGCGCAAAGGGTGCGCTCACCTTTGCCGGTCATTTCCGCGTCATCGACTTCGCCCTTTCCTGCCTGCGCCGCGCTCAAATCGAGCAGATCGGCATCATCATCCAGTATCTGCCTTCCTCCCTCATCGAACACGTTGGCGTTGGCATCCCCTGGGATCTGAACGGCTACGGTCGATCACTGAAGATCATGCCACCCTTCGTGGGTGTTGAGAAAACCGAATGGTACAAGGGCACCGCCGACGCTCTTTATCAGAACCTGAACTTCCTCGACGACTCCAACCCGGAAGACGTCATTGTTATGAGTGGCGAGCATGTGGTGGATGTCGATTTTCAGGATGCCCTCCACGCCCATCACGACCAAAAGGCCGACGTCACCTTCATCGTTAAGGAAATGCCTGCCGATCGCTGTTCCTCACGCTTTGGTTACGTGACAACCGACGATGCGGACCGCATCGAGCGGTTTGTTGAAAAGCCCGCCACCATCCCCAGCCAGCTTGTTTCCACGGGCATTTACATTTTCAAAGCCGCGGTGCTGCGCAAGCTGCTCCAACAACAAGCCGGCGGCCCCGACCAGAACCTCGCGAAGGACATCCTCGAAAAGCTCGCCCCGTCCATGAAATGTTACGCCTATCGCATGCCCGGTGAGTGGGGCTACATGGAAACCATCGCCGATTTCTTCAGCACCCAGATGTTCTGCCTGACCAACGAAGGTTTCGAGCGGCTTCAGCGTTGGGAGGTCCTCACCAATCTGGATTTCCGCGGAGTGGGTTTTGCCGCCGCGTCAAAAATCTGCGATGGCGCAACAGTCACTTCGTCCCTCATCAGCCCCAGCTGCCACATAGAAGGCACCGTGGAGCGCAGCATTCTCTCCCCTGGCGTGATCGTGAAAAAAGGCGCCGTGGTGCGCGACAGCATCATCATGCACGACTGCGTGGTGGAAACCGGAGCACAACTCTCGCACGTGGTTTCTGATCGCGATGTTCACTTTGGCATGAACAGTCGCGTGGGTGAGGACCGTGAAGGAATGCCGGAATCGGAGCACCTTGTGCTGGTGGGAAAAGCCGCCCGCATTGGGGACAAGGCCACCGTGACCGCCGGCACCCAGGTTCCCGTCCGCAGTGTGGTTAAATAGGGAACCTCATCCTGCCGGAGCTGCCTCCACCACTTCCGGAGCTACGCCGATGAACTGTTTGAAGTTCTCACGGAATGCCACGGCGAGGGCATGCGCCGCTTCATCATAGGCAGCACCATCGGCCCAGCGCTCACGTGGTAGCAGAATTTCTGCCGGAACCCCGGGCACTGCCAGCGGTACGTGGAGACCGAAAACCGGATCGGTGCGGGTCGGAGTCTCGTCCAGTTTTCCATCAAGCACCGCATGAACGATGGACCGCGTGTGGGGCAGGCTGATGCGTTTTCCATCGCTGTGGGCACCGCCCCCCACCCAGCCGGTGTTTATCAGCCAGCACTGGGCACCGTGGCGGAGTAGTTTTTCTCCCAGCATTTTCGCGTACACCGCGGGGGGAAGTGGCAGAAAGGGCGCGCCGAAACAAGCCGAGAACACCGTGGTCGGAACAGTGACACCGGCCTCCGTGCCTGCCAGCCGCGAGGTGTATCCACTCAGGAAGTGGTACATCGCCTGATGCTCGGTCAGCCGCGCCACCGGGGGCAGAACGCCCGTCGCATCCGCCGTGAGAAATATGACGTGATCGGGATGGCCGCCCATCCCCTCCTCCACCGCATTCTCAATAAAATCCACCGGATAACCCACACGGGTGTTCTCGGTCAGCGATGAGTCGGAATAATTGGCCAGCCGGTTTTCGCCCAGCACCACGTTTTCCTGCACGCTACCAAACCGGATGGCATCCCAGATTTGAGGCTCTTTCTCACGACTCAGATCGATACATTTGGCGTAGCATCCGCCCTCAAAATTGAAGACCCCGTTATCGCTCCAGCCATGTTCGTCATCTCCGATCAGGCGTCGCTCCGGGTCCGCGCTCAGGGTTGTTTTGCCGGTGCCGCTCAGGCCAAAAAAAAGCGCCGTGTCACCCGCATCCCCGATGTTGGCCGAGCAGTGCATGGACAACACGCCCTCCTGCGGCATGAGATAGTTCATCACGGTGAACACGCTCTTCTTTATCTCGCCCGCGTATTTCGTCCCTCCGATTAACACGATGCGCTTCTCGAAGTTGAGCAGAATGAAGGCGGTGGAAGCGGTGCCGTCGCGCTCGGGGTCGGCCTCAAAGCCGGGCATGTCAATGACCGTAAAGTCGGGCGTGAAACCCACCAACTCTTGCTTTTCCGGGCGCAGAAAAAGTTGCCGGACAAACAAGCTGTGCCAGGCAAACTCGGTTTGGATACGCACCTTCAGACGGTGATCGGGGTCCGCTCCGGAAAAACCATCAAAGACAAAAACCTCGCGCTCCGCCGCATAACGAAGCACTCGTTCGAGCAACGCGTCAAATTTCTCCGGGGATATTTCCGCATTACCGCCCCACCAGATTTTATCGGCGGACTCCCCTGCTCGTATGACAAATTTGTCCTTGGGAGAGCGTCCCGTTCGCGGAGTTGTGACAGTGTTGAAAGCTCCCGAAGCGGAAAGTCTTCCCTCGCCGCGATTAAGCGCCGTCTCCACGAGTTGCGCAACGGGCAGATTGAAGTGCTGCACCCGCCCGACAAGCGGCAGCGTTTGATTCGAGGGGAATCGATTGGGCTGCGTCATGACGGCATCACCTCGTGAATTAATTAGATACGCTCCGGACCAGACTCTGCGACCTGCAACAATCCAGTTGGCGCTTGAACACCCTTTACCCGACCGCGCGCAAGGGAAAAACGCCTATGCGCTTTCCTTCGTTTCCCGGGCCACATACTCTGGCTCTTCGGTGCCCTGGATCGTGCCTTCGGTAATGCGCACCTCGCTGACTTCCAACGCCTTGGTTGGCAGGTCATACATGATGTCCAGCATCACCGATTCGAGGATGGCCCGCAACCCGCGCGCGCCGGTCTCCAGTTCGATCGCTTTGCGCGCAACCGACGACAACGCCTCGTCGGTAAAGGTCAGTTCGACGCCTTCCATCTCGAAGAATTTCTTGTACTGCTTCACGATGGCGTTGCGCGGCTCCTGCAGAATTTGTTTCAACTGCACTTCGCCCAGCTTGTCCAGTGTGCTGATCACGGGCATGCGCCCGATGAATTCGGGGATGAAACCGAACTTCAGAAGATCCTGGTAACTGACCTGGGCGAACAACTTGCCCACATCGCGGTCTTTGCGCGAAATCACATCGGCACCAAAACCCATGGTTTTGTTGTAGGTGCGCTGCTCGATCAATTTGTCGAGGCCGTTAAAAGCTCCGCCGCAGATGAACAAGATGTTCGTTGTGTCGATGGTGATGTATTCCTGATGGGGATGCTTACGCCCACCGCCGGGAGGTACGTTCGCCACGGTCCCTTCGAGAATCTTCAACAGCGCCTGCTGCACGCCCTCGCCACTCACGTCGCGTGTGATGGAAATGTTCTGGGTGGTGCGGGCGATCTTGTCGATCTCATCGATATAAACGATACCCCGCTGCGCCTTGTCGCGGTCATTGCCCGCGTTCTGCCACAACTTGAGGAGGATGTTCTCCACGTCCTCGCCCACGTAACCCGCCTGGGTTAGCGTGGTCGCATCGGCAATGGCGAAGGGCACATCCAGCACCCGCGCCAGAGTTTGCGCCAACAGCGTTTTGCCGCTGCCCGTGGGGCCGATCAGCAGGATATTGGACTTTTCCAGCTCCACGCCATCGGGCACCAGATTAGCTTTCAGCCGTTTGTAATGATTGTGAACAGCCACGCTGAGGATTTTTTTGCTGCGATCCTGCGAAATGACGTACTGGTCCAGGGCTTCCTTGATCTCATGGGGGGTCGGCAGCCGCTTCTCTTCTTCGGCCAATACACCGTCGGGAAGAACCGTTGCTTCCTGGCGCAGACGTTCGCCGCACTGGCCAATGCAGTCGTCGCAAATGTAAACGCTGGTCATGGTTTCCTTGTTCGGAAGCCCGCGAAAAAGCGTTTTTACGGAGTGCTGATCTTTCCCGCAGAATGAACATCGCAAGCGCATGAGAACGTCACCTTCGTCCAGAATTTTCGGCCTTAAAGCCCCCACAGGGGGTAAGAACGACGGGCATAAAAATTCATTCCCGGACTGGTTATACACCGGGGAGCGTGGTGCGTTGCAAGCCTTCCGCAAGATAGCTGTATAAAAAAAACGACCAGAGGCGGCATCGACCCTATGAAGGACGACCCGATCTCCGGTCGAATGAGAATCCTGTTACGAGATTCTGATTATTTCTCGAGCTGAGCGCGCATGGGGGGTGCAACATAGGGCATCTCGGTCTGATAAACCGGAGCTGCCGCCACGCTTTTTTCCTTACAGAAAAGCGAACCAGCCAATAATCCAGCGCCGGCACCGATGGCAGCGCCAGAAGCAACGGCTCCACAACCAACTGCCGCAATGGCGGCACCAGTTCCCGCACCAACCAAAGTCGTACCTATCAAGCAATTATTATTAACACCCGCACAACCCGTAAGTCCCGCAGCCATTGCCAGTATTGCAACGTTCTTCAACATGCTCCCAACCTCCACAGTGTTCACTAAATGAAATCCAACCAGATTATAGGCAATAAGTATACCAGCCGATAATTTAAATCACCACACGATGACAAATTGCAACCGAATCGGAACTGAGTAATAACGCCTTCTTTATTGCGATTTGCTTCCCCCGCGCATCCAACGCTTCCATTTCCCATATACGCTGTGACGCAGGAAATGCCCAGCCTTTAAGTTCCACGGGGGATTTTCCAGAAGCGCCCGATCTTCCGCACTGGTTTGTAGCGAAAAATATTTATGCTTCATTTTGAGCACCTTCAGTTTATCAACGCGCGTCATCATTTTGAAAAAACGACAACCAAACCAACAGTCCTTTTTCAGAACAGCTGTCTCGAAATCGAGCAGCGCCGGTCTTTTATCTGTCGTGACGAGGATGTTCCGCCGACGCAGATCTCCATGGGCCACGCCGCGAGCATGCAATTGATCGATTAATGATTCCAAGGCAGGGAAAAAATCTGGACCAAGCAGTCCGCGCTGCGAGCTGCGGGGCAGAGTTTCACCCTCCATGAACTCCATGATGAAGGCATACGGATCAATTTGCACCATCATACGAGGAACACCGACAATTCCGGCTAACCTGCTCAGGGCCCGCGTTTCCCGCCCAATAGAGATACGTCCCCAGGTTTGCCGTAGCAAGAATGACCGCCCGCGGAAATCTTTCAACACATATTGGCAACCGTCGCGGGCAAGCAACCAGACATCGGGTCCCACTATAGACAGAGACATTTTGAGAGGCTTGACGCGCATTGCATCCAGATCGGCGCGAACAAAACTCTCCCACGAGCCATTGGCCTCAGCGTTGGATGCAGTCATTTTTTTACGTCCACACGGTAACCCTCGCGAGTCAAGTGCTCCGTGATTTTGTCGCGGTGATCGCCCTGAATGACCACCTCTCGCCCTTCCACGGTTCCCCCGGCACCACACAGCGTCTTCAGACGACGGGCAATCTCTGCGATGGTTTGCGGATTGTGGGCAAACTCGCCGGCAATGGTCACCGCTTTTCCGCGACGCTTCTTGGTGTCCAACCACACGCGAATCCGCGGACCCTTGGGTTTGGAAGAAGACGGTTGCGTCGGTTCAGGAGCGCCAACATTCTCACTGTCCAACTTAATATCCTTCAACGCCCTGCGTAAGTCTCCGCCATCGTCGGTGGAGTACACAACCCGCCCGCCCGGCGATGAATTATTTGTACCGCGCCCGCTCCCCCGGTTGGATTGCGACGTCATGTTCTTCCGATCAATCCCCCGAAACGGCGCGTTTCACGCCCTCTTTGACCTTGGAGAAAAATCCCTTACCACCGGCCACCTTCTCCTTATTGATCTCGGCCAACTCGGAGAGCAGTTCTTTCTCCCGGTCTGTCAGGCGCGTGGGGGTTTTCACCACATACCGCACATAAAGGTCGCCTCGGCGGCGCGCATCTCCGGTGTGGGGCATTCCCTTCCCGCGAATCTTCTGGCTCGAATGGCTCTGGGTCCCTGATGCGATCTGGACAATTTCATCACCATCGAAGGTCTCAATCGTGGTCTCGTCGCCCAGTGCTGCTTGAGCATAAGTGATGGGCAACTCGCAGACGAGATCAGTCCCCTCGCGATGGAGAAATTTGTGGGCCTTCACGTTGATCTCCACATAGAGATCACCACGGGGGCCGTTATTGGGGCCAACCTCGCCCTCGCTGCTCACGCGCAGTTGCATGCCGTTGTCCACGCCCACGGGCAGGTTGATCTTCACCTTGCTCCGACGGTTCACACGGCCCCGGCCCGAGCATGCGTCGCATGGATTTTCAATGACGGTTCCCTGACCGCGGCACGAATCACAGGCGGTATTGATGCTGAAGAAACCTTGGGAAAACCGGACCGATCCGGCACCATTGCAGCGCGGACAGGTGCGCGGCTTGCTGCCAGGCTTGGCACCGCTTCCCGTGCAATCATCACAGGTTTCCAATCGCGTAAGCGCGATTTCCAATTCCTTGCCGTGGAAGGCGTCCTCCAGTTCCACGGTCACAGCCACCTTCAGGTCGCGGCCCCGCTCGGCACCACCGCGCCCGCGCCGGCC
>PHCB01000004.1 GCA_002842095.1 candidate division BRC1 bacterium HGW-BRC1-1 | reverse complement strand
CTCCTCAACCCCGGGAAACCCCCGCCGCAACACCGCTTCCGGTTGATTTGCCTCCCGGCGTTTATACCGGAAGGGAGCGCCGTAGCGGTGCGGAGCGTCGTCAATCTAATCAGGATCGGCGCACAGAGGTTGAGCTCATCTACCGCAACCGCCGTTTCGGTGGGCGCGAACGGCGCAAGGCTACTCGTCGTGCCTGCGAGCAAACAGATGCGGAGAAAAGCGCGTGACCCCAGAAGAGGATCAATGGCTCGACGTTGGCGAGAATGACCTGCCCGAGGGATGCACCCGACCGTTCACCTTTCGGGATCCATGTGGTTTGCTCACCGATGGTTTCGTGTTGAGGTGGGAGGGTACGCTTGTGGCCTTTGTAAATCGCTGCCCCCATCAACCGCTCACTCTCGATTATGGAGACGGTGATTTCCTCGACGGGGAAAATCGCCTTCTTCTCTGCCGTAACCACGGAGCATTGTTCGAACCGGCCACAGGAGAATGTGTGGACGGCCCCTGTTACGGTGCCCACCTGGAGCGCCTTGAAGTGAAGAACGACGGGCAAGGCCGCCTGAATGTGCGCATTCCCTCGTCAGAATCTCTTCCCGATCTGGAATGAAATAGTTTCCTTCCAGATGGTTCGTATTTGTCCGCTTGCGTACGTATGCGTACAGATCGTATGAAGACCATGGTTCTATAAAAAATCACAAACCATTGATATTAATGAGGATAATGAATTCTGCCGTGTTCTGCTTCGGGCTGGTATGGCTTATGCCTTAACCAAGGCATCAGAAGTACCATACGAAGGAGATATGATCATGAAACGCAGTTTAATGGCAGTTTGCATAATGGCGAGTTGCTCGCTACTTTTTGCCCAACCGGGCCCCGGTGGACCAAACGGCAAGCCAGGCCGCGCTGGCGCTAAGCGCGGGGCAGCGGCTCCGGGCATGATGGCCGGACAAAATGGATGGGCCGGAGCGCGAGGCCTCGGCGGTGAAATGCAGACCTCGGGCATTCTCCGGATGTTGCGGGCCAACGCTGACATCACCACAGACCAGGCCACGCGCATCAGTGCGATAGTGGACAAGGCTCGCGAGGATGCACTGGCGGTGCTGACCCCCGAGCAGCGCGAAAAGGTTGAAAAGCTGCAGGCTCGCGGCGCTGAAATGCGCGAGAAGATGCAGGACAACCAGGGTGACATGGCTGAGCGTCGCGAGGAAATGCAGGATCGCATGGCCGGCCGTCGTCAGGAGATGGCGCAATACTCGGCAGTGTGGCGTGCCGCTCTCGCCGTTGACCTGACCGCCGAGCAGAAGACCAAGGTTCGCGAGCTTCAAAAGAGCACCCAGGAAAAGATGCGCGCTACCGCACAGACCGACCTGAAACCTGAAATAGAAAAAATCCATAAGGCCGCTCAGGATGAAGTAAAAGCGTTGCTGACCGACGATCAGAAAATCAAGTACGACGCAAAGTACGAGGAACTGAAGAACGTTCCGGTTGCCCGCGGTGAAGGTCTCGGAGCCAAGGATGGCGTTCGTACCGACCGCGAGAAGAACCGCGAGGATCGGAAAGCGAATCGTCCGGGCGGCGGTCGTGGACCGGGTGCAGGACAGGGACCGGGCGCTGGTGCACCGCCCAATCCATTCCAACCCTGAGCCAGTTAACACGCATCGCCCGGTGAGTTCGATTCCGGGGCATGCAGGATAAAAATCTCCCCCGAGTCCAACCGGATTCGGGGGAGATTGCTTTTTGGAATCGATGTTTTTGCGGAGATTGCTTCAGGGGATAATCTGCGTACCGATGCCGCGGTCGGTGAAGATTTCAAGCAGCAGCGAGTGGGGCAGGCGTCCGTCCAGGATGTGGGTTTTTTTCACGCCTGACTTCAGAGCATCCACAGCCGCGCGGGTTTTGGGGATCATGCCGCCCTGAATGATGCCTTCGCTGATCAGTTTTTCGATCTCATCGGCCTTGATGGAATTGATGAGGCTTCCCTCGTCGTTGCGGTCGCGGAGAATCCCTTTCACATCAGTCAGTAGGATCAGCTTATCGGCCTTCAGCGAGGCGGCAATGTCGCAGGCTACGGTGTCGGCGTTGATGTTGTAGCGCTGGCCATCCTCATCGACACCAATTGGTGAAATGACGGGAACGATTCCATTCTTGTCGAGGATGTTGATGATGGACGTGTCGATGTTGAGCACGTCGCCAACAAATCCGATGTCGGTTTTCTCTCCGTCGGCGCTTTCCTGATGGAACAGTTTGACCGCGCGAATGAGGTTCATGTCTTTGCCGCTGAGCCCCACGGCGTTCACCCCGGCGCGGTTGAGGGCCAGAGTTATTTCGCTGTTCACCTTGCCTGCCAGCACCATTTCTGCCATGTCCAGAGCATCGGCGTCGGTCACCCGTTGGCCCGCTATGAAACGGGGCTCGTGCCCCATTTTTTTCATCAAGCGGCTGACCTCGGGCCCCCCACCGTGGACGACCACCGGCTTCATGCCGACGATGGCCATGAGCGCGATGTCCTGAATGATTTTGTTTTTCAGTTCCGGTTGCACCTGCGCAGCGCCACCGAACTTGATGACGATGGTGGAGTCGTGGAATTGACGGATGTAAGGCAGGGCTTCCACGAGGATTTGGGCGCGCTCGATGAGGCGTTCAATGGGCAGTTTGCGCAGGTCGATGCTGTCGGTCATTTCGATAAGGTCCTTGGGGTGATAAGTTGAATTGTTACCTGAAACATTGCAGTCTGACTGTTACTCTGCCGACTTCACCATCTGCCGGAGCACGTATTGCAGAATGCCTCCGTGACGGTAGTATTCGATTTCGTTGGGGGTGTCGATCCGGCAGAGAACCGAGAATTCAGTTGTGCGCGATCCATCCTGCGCCGTTGCGAAGACCTGCAGCTTTTTGCCGGGAGTAATGCCCTCACTGATGCCCCGGATCGCGAACGTCTCAAAGCCCGTGAGTCCGAGGGTTTCGCGGCTCGCGCCGGATTCGAACTGCAGGGGCAGAACACCCATGCCGATAAGGTTGCTGCGGTGAATGCGTTCATAGCTTTGCGCCAGCACCGCATGCACACCAAGAAGGGAGGTTCCCTTCGCGGCCCAATCGCGCGATGATCCGCTGCCATATTCCTGTCCGGCCAGAATGAGCAGCGGTGTGCCCAGCGCGCGATACTTCATCGCCGCATCGTAGATCGACATCTGCTCGCCGGTCAGTTGATAAACCGTCACGCCGCCCTCGGTGCCCGGCGCCAGTTGGTTGCGTAACCGAATGTTCGCGAAGGTGCCCCGCATCATCACCTCGTGGTTTCCGCGTCGGCTGCCATAGCTGTTAAACTCGTGCGGCTGCACGTCATGTTCCATCAAGTAGCGCGCGGCGGGGCTGTTCTTGCCGATGCTGCCGGCGGGCGAGATATGGTCGGTTGTCACCGAATCGCCCAGCATGGCCAACACCTTGCCACTCTCGATATCCTGTGGGTCGGTGGGCTTGGGTGACAGATTTTCAAAGAACGGCGGGCGTTTGATATAGGTTGAGGATTCGTTCCATGTATAAATTTCGCCGGTGGGAACGGGGAGGTTCGACCATGCTTCGTCGCCTTGGAAGACGTTTCCATAAACCTTGCGGAACATGGCAGAGGAGACGCTGCTCTGCACGAGATTCGCCACCTCTTCCTCCGACGGCCAGATTTCCGACAGGCGCACATCGCGACCTTCGGAGTCCAACCCGATAACCCCATTGGCCATGTCCAGATCCATGCTTCCGGCCAAAGCATAGGCCACCACCAGAGGAGGGGAGGCGAGGTAATTGGCCCGCACGAGGGGGTTGATGCGACCCTCGAAGTTGCGGTTGCCACTCAGCACCGCAGCAGCAACCAGATCGCCTTCAGTCACGGCATCGGCGATTGGCTGGGGAAGCGGACCGCTGTTTCCAATGCAGGTGGCGCAACCGTAGCCCACCACGTGGAAGCCCAGTTTCTCCAAGTCTCCCATGAGTCCGGATTCGTTGAGATATTCCGTCACCACCTGCGACCCCGGAGCCAGACTGGTTTTTACCCAGGGCTTCACCTTCATGCCGCGAGCCACCGCTTTGCGGGCAAGCAAGCCGGCTGCTATCAGCACGGTGGGGTTGCTCGTGTTGGTACAGCTCGTGATCGATGCTATGACAACCGCCCCATGGGTCATGTCGAAGGATTGACCGCCTGCGGAAACATGTATGGACTTCGCCAAAGTGGAATCTTCGGGAAGTTCTTCTCCCGCCAACCAGGCGGTCTTCTGAGTTTCGGGCAGCTTCTCTTTCGCTTCCAGAAGTTCCACGAGGGCTTTGCGGTAAGACGGCTTGGTTTCGTCGAGAAGAATGCGATCCTGAGGACGTCGCGGGCCTGCCAGGCTGGGGCGAACACTCGACAGGTCGATTTCCACCACCTCGGAGAAAATAGGCTCTTCGGTTTCCTCGGTGCGGAAAAGACCCTGCGCACGGCAGTAATCCTCCACCAGAGTAACCTGTTCGCTGGTGCGGCCGGTCAGTCGCAGATACTCCAGCGTTCGGTTATCCACGGGAAAGAACCCGGCGGTGGCCCCGTATTCGGGGGACATATTGGCAATGGTCGCGCGGTCGGCTACGCTCATGTGGGCGAGGGCGTCGCCGAAGTACTCGACGATTTTGCCCACCACACCCTTTTTGCGTAGGACTTCCGTGATGGTCAGCACCATGTCGGTGGCGGTGGAGCCCGGCTGCAATCGGCCCGTGAGGCGCACACCCACCACTTCGGGGATGAGCATGGAGATGGGCTGACCCAACATGGCGGCCTCTGCTTCAATGCCGCCGACACCCCAGCCCAGCACGCCCATGCCATTCACCATCGGCGTGTGGGAGTCGGTCCCCACCAGCGTGTCAGGGTAGGCCTGGAGGGTGCCATCGACCTCCTTGGAATAGACAACGGAGGCGAGGTACTCGAGGTTAACCTGATGGACGATGCCGGTGTCGGGTGGAACCACGCGGAAGTTGTCGAAGGAGTTCGACCCCCAGCGCAAAAACTGGTAGCGTTCGCTGTTCCGCTCATATTCGAGGCGGGCATTGAGGGCCTGCGCATCGGGCGAGCCGAAATAGTCGATCTGTACTGAGTGGTCGATCACGAGATCAACGCCCTGCAAGGGATTGATGCGGGAGGGATCGCCGCCCATCTCGGCCATGGCATCGCGCATGGCGGCCAGATCCACCACACAGGGAACACCGGTGAAATCCTGCAACAGGACGCGCGCCACTGTGAAACCTATTTCCTGATCGGGCTTGGCTTTGGGGTTCCAGGTCGCCAGCGCGCGGATGCACTGGGTGCTGTAGTCGCTTCCGTCGTCGAGGCGCAGTAGGTTTTCCAGCAACACTCGAAGCGAAAACGGGAGTTTTGCAGCGGAAGGGAAATCCGCCGGAGATAATTTTAGCAGCGAAAAGATTTCGTAACTTTTGCCGTTGGACTCCAGCGTGGTGCGCGTTGCGTTCGAATCGGCGGATTTCATGAGTTGGTCTTCTGCTCCTCGAGCCTTTTTCAAGTTGTAGGGGATATGTTCAGATTTACGAGGCGTGCTGCAACATCATCATGCATGGGGCAAAATAGACAGTGAGGCGGATGGGAGGGAGCGATTGGACGTCATGTGATTTCACCCTCGCGACGTTGTAATTCCCTGTAGTCGACCCGCTTCTTGTTCCGCTGGAAGTCCGGCCGTTGGATGACTTCGAGAATCTTCCGCCGGAGTTGATCGGGCGTGAAAGGCTTTTCGATGAATTCACAAGCACCCAGCCGGAAGGCTTGCTCCACGCTTTCTCTGTCAGAACGGGACGAAACAAAAATAACTTTTGCGCCCTTGAGGCGCTTGTTCAGGCGTATGAGATGGGAAAGGTGAAAGCCATTCAGGTGGGGCATGTTGATGTCGAGCAGGAGGACATCGGGCTGGTAGGCAATGATCTTGTCGGGGGCCGAGGTAGAGTCGATCGTTCCGATAAACTCGTAGTCCGGACGCAGCAGGGAACCGATAAATTCCACGGTGTCGGCATCGTCGTCCACGGCGAGAATTCTGACGCGGGGCTCGGCGGCCGCATCTGCAAGTTGCTCGCTGAGGGTGCGGGGGCGCTCGGCGCCTACATTGAACGGCTTCGACGATGCATCCCTCGGCAGAGCATTCCCGGCTCGAATGGCACCGAAAGCGGCGGGACGCGATGCAGGGACGCGGTCACGCAACATGGCATCGATCTGTTGCAGAAATTCCGAGGCCACAAATGGTTTTCGCAGCACGCGCTCGCCGGCATCTTTCAGTTCCTGAATCATTTTTTCAGAATGGTTGCGGGCGGTCAGAAACAAAATGGGGGTGTCGAGGAAGCGGGAGTCTTTGCGGATAGCCCGGGCTGCGTCGATGCCATCCATCCCGGTCAGACTGATATCCATCACCACGGCGTCGGGCAGAACTTGTCCGATTCGCTCAAGTGCCTCGTAGCTGCTGGGGGCCGTGTCCACCTCATAGGCACCGCGCAGCAATTCCGTAATGATATAGAGCATGTCCGGCTCATCATCCACGACCAGGACGCGCATTCGTTCAGTCACAATGGATCAACACTGGGCTTTACCGGGTTGACCTGTCAAGGCTCAGCGCCGGGGTTACCAATAGAGCAGCAAACGCCCTACAATGACTCCCACAATGGCCAGAGCGGCCAACAGGGCCAGAATCATCGAAGGAATAAACCATCGGGGTGGGCGCGGGTTTTCATCGGGTGGGGGAGGAGCAGATGTCACCCGGCGCCTTCGCTGCGTTTCTTTTCGTCGCGAGCGTTTCGCAGATGGTTGCGAACTGCTTCGTCCTCCGGGTGGATGGCGGCAGCGATGGAAAGATAATGCACAGCCTGGCGCCAGTCGCGATCACCGACGGCCTTGAGACCCTTGTCCAGTTGTTCGCGGAACATTTTTTCGCTGCGCTCATCTGGGGTCCCCGGTGCTCCGCCCGAGTGATAGAAATTGTCGCCGGCAGGCATGGGTGGCGGCTCCACGGCAGCAGGCATATCGAAGGGAATCGTTTCATCGAGAGCAGGCGAGGAGTCGGGCGTTTCCGGCGGATTGATCATCAGCGTGTCCATGCCGTGAAGCGTTTCTTCGTCCAGCGGAGCCAGCGGAGTTGTAGTCGGTGGCGGTGTTGATGCGTTGAAAGGGATAGTTTCCGACATCTCGTCATCGCCCAGATTCATCGTGGGGATCCCCGACGCCGACTGATCCCGGTCAGAGGGCACGGGCTGGGGAGGCTTATCACTCGTTTCGTTCTGGGTTTCGAAGATGTCATCGAGGGTAATGGAGCCCATCATATTGTCGGGAGAGATGGCGATCGTCTCGTCGCGAGCACTGGAAAAGTCTTCAGGTTCGGAAGGTAGATCGATGGAATTGAGACGCGGTGGCTGGCTCGATGAAACGTCCTCGTGCTCTGTTCCATGGGGGTGAAGTCCGAGGGCCTGAAAGGAAACAAAATCGTTATCATCCGCCTGTGGAACTGATGAAAGTGGAGCAGATTGCTGACCCCCCTGGGGTTTCTGTTCATCAATCATTCCCGGCGTTTCAATGACCGTGGGCAGGTCGTCGAAGGACGAGGGCGTGCGGCTGGTTTCGGAGGGAACATCGTCGGGGATGTCGAAAGCCGGCGGTGGTGTAATCGCGCCCGACGAAGGCAACACGTTGAACGCGAATTGCTGGGCTACATCCTCAACGAGGGGTTTTTCGTCCACGGTGGGTGGGATGACTGTTTGCTCCAGAGCGTCGTTCTTGCTGGGGTCAAAAAGCAAATCTATCGGGGGAGGCAGAGGAGCCGGTGGCGCCATGGCAGCGGTCGCCGTCGCGGTGGCAGTGGTCTTTTTGCGTCGAAACATTTTCACTGCCATGGCAAGGAGCATCAGAACGGCCACGGCAATAGCGGCGGGGATCAGATACCTGGTCCATGCGCTATCGGTGCTCCTGTAAGAAGAGGGAGGCGGTGGGGCCGGTTTCGTTTCGGCAGTGACGACGGGAGTCGGCTCCGGGGTGCGGCGGGGAGTGGGACGCGGTGTAACCACGCGGGAGGCAGTCGCTCCGGCTACGGTGCCCGATGTATTCAGACTGTTGCGCTTGTTTTCAAGGATGCTGCGATAGACACTGAGGCTGGGGTACGAGGGATTGAGAGCTTCCAATTTTTGGATGGCTTGAGCCAGCGCTTCAATATCGTCATTTCCGGCGGCCTGGCGCATTTCCTGAACGGCCGCATCGGAGCCACCACGGGCTGTTGCCGCCGGTGGACTTATGGCCACTGGTGCCGGCGTGGCAATCTGAAGAGTTTGAGCACCGGCTGAAGCGGGGCAATATGCAACGAAGGAAATGATGCCCGCCATGAGCAGATACTGCAAAGAGCGAATCTTCGCTGGGTGGGCATTGGGAAGCATAAAAGAGTTCACGATGTTAGCCGTCCTGCTGAGAATGAGCAAAAATTAAGGGTGATGGAATCTCTGAAGAATTTCACAGTTGTTGCAAGCACTTTGACCGAATGTCTCGTCGGAAGATTATCGCCCGGGTTTATGGAGTCGTTGCAGTCGCTCGATGCGTTCCACGACATCGCGGTAGCCTGCATCAACCCGGAAGATGCGTTTGTAAACTGCCAGCGCCATGTCTAACTGGCGATCGTTTTCCATTAGTTCGGCCGTTTTGAACATCAGGGTTTTCATTTTTTTCTGCAACTCGGGGGTTTGGTCGAAACGAAGTTCAGCCTCGGTAAGAGCTTCCTGAGCCTCGGTATACATGCCTTTGCGAGCCAGCACGTATGCCAGCTTGGTTGTCGCCACATCGTGCAGTTCGGGGCGCAGAGCGGCCTTTTGGTACGCGACGATGGCATCGTTCATCTGACCGAAGTCGTGATAGATGTCGCCGATTTCTTCGTGGATCGGTCCGGGGTTGGTGTCGGTGGTCAGCCGTTTCAGCAGCAGATCCAACCGCTTGCGCTTTATGACCTGCTCAACGCGGGCGATGGATCGACTGATTTCGATGTCATTGGGAGCGTGGTCGTGCAGCTTGTGATAGCAACGCAAAGCCCCATCCAGCTTCTCTGCTTTTTCCAGAAGTTGCGCCATCTCCCGGAGCAGGTCGAAGTCATCGGTGTGCATCTGCAGCAGTGTTTCACCGGTTGCGATGGCTTCCTCGGTGCGGCCTAATTTTCGACAAGCCTCGAATTCCAGGCGAGCCGTGGCGTCAGAGATATCTCCGCCCGCAGCATGAAAGGCACCAAGTCGAGTCAGAACCTGTTCGTGATCTCCGCTGTGCGCCGAGACCTCGGCCATGGTAAAGAGAGCGGGGAGGTATCCCGGCTCGATATCGAGGACCTTCTGGGCCCCCTCGCGCAGCACGTCGTCGGGGGTCATGGACTCGCTTGCCATGGATCGATAAAGTTCGAACACCGCCTCTGCCTTGCCTTCGCGTAGACGTATGTCGGCCAGATAGGCCATGAGGCGGAAGTTGTTCCCGTGCTTTTCGAGCAGCTGTTCAATGGAGGCGGTTATCTTGTCGCGCTTGCCGGGCATCCGCTCAAGCACCTGATCGAGTTCCAACACGGCTTTCTCATAGGAGTGGCTGGCAACCAGGCGATCAATGTAGGAAAATTGGAGTTCCTCGTTGTCCGGGGCGGAATGAACCTGATCGCCAAACTGTTGAAGCTCGTCCTCAAGGATGCGCGCTTTGGTGCGGTTTTCCAGCGAGAGCAGCAGTGAGCGCACGTCGTTCTCGGGATCGAGCAGGCGGGCGCGGCGTACCTGATCCAGCGCCGCGCTCCATCGGCGCGTTTCGAAAAGCATGGCCGCCAGCAGATACGCTCCCATGGGATCTTCCAGCATGTCGGGATCGCCCCGAAGCATTTTTTCAAGTTTGGTATGTTCGGCCATGGTGAACAGGGCGTTGGCCACATCCAGCTTCTCGCGGGTATTTGCCTGACCACGCCGGACCAGTTCTTCCTGATGGAGGCGGACGGCATCGGTCTGGTGGGTTTCGCGACAGTGGGCGATGAGTTTGCGCCGGAAGGATGGGTCGTCCGGATGAAGTTTGGTTAATTGTTCCAGATATTGGATGGCCATGGCGCGGTTTCCCAAGCGGTCGTAAAGCCCGGTAAGAGCTTCCAGCGGAAGGGGGGAGAGGGGCTGGGCGGTGGCCAGTTTTTCCCAGCAGTCCATGGAGGCGGTAAAGGGCGGCCCATACAATTCGAGCTCTCGCGCCAGATCGGGGACCTCGTCGTATTTCTCAAGTTCGAATAACAGTTCGACCATAAGCGGATGCCAGGCTTTGCGTTCGTCTCCCTGGAGCTTTTGCAGTTCCGTCAACACCCGTTCGGTCTGGCCGTCGGCCCGCCAGAGTTCCACGAGTCGTTCGAATCGACGCGGCTTTGGTTGGACCTTCTGGAGATGCTCCAAAAACTCCAGTTCCCGTTTGGCGTCCTGTTTGCCGGCGTAGTGTTCGTAGAACAACCGCAGCAAATCAGGGTTGTCGGGGTTTTCACCGAGGGATCGTTCGAGGATGGGCAGGGCCGCTTCCATGTTCCCCGCTTCGGCCAAACAACGACCGTAGAGATCCTCGGCCGTTTTGTTGGCCGGCCTGAGGGCAAGCGACCATTGAACCACACGCAATGCCTTAGCTATGGAACCTCCGCGGAAAAGGGCCTGGGCGGAGCGCAGGGAAATCTTGCCCAGTTGGCTCTCGATGGGAAAAACCACCAGGGGAAGAACAAGGGAGGCCAGAACACCACCGACGAAGGCGGGGATATTATCGGCGGGCACGCCGTTCGTGCCCAGCAGATAAGCTGTGATGAAAAAACAAAAGGAGAACAACAGCAGATAAATACAAAGCCGGGGGCGGGCGGGTCTATGGTGATCAAAGCTGAGGATGTACGTGAAAGCCGTGAGCAGGATACACAGAATCGCCACGCCACCGGCAGCGAAGTATAGTCCCATGGAGGACTGGGCGAGGGTGCGATAGAGGTCCCTGCCAAGTTCGCCCTCACTCCAGATGACATAATTCAGGTATCCCCCCGCGATGTTAGACGCGAAGGTGATCAGGAGAAATAAAAGGAAAATCCCGTTGCGAAATTTGCTGGGTGCCAAAGTCATGGGGCTCCGCCGCGAGGTGAATTTTGGAATGATTCCGATTCCTGCATACGGGAATTGCAACTCTCAAGCGTTGAGATAACAACAACCTCGTGTTGTCGCTGAAGGTAGCTCAGATCGGTTTTTGTCGGGCCGCTTCCACATTGCACATGCCATCGGGGGTTTCACGGTGATAGATATAGGTGGGAAAATCGACCCGCTGCACCTTGAAGCGTGTGAGAGCACGGGTCATGAAATCGAAATCGTCGCCAAAATCCGGACGACGAAAACCGCCCAGAACGCGGGCTACCTCAGTGCGCATGAAGAAGGTGCCTCCCACATAACAATCGGCGATGGCGATTTGTTTGCCCGGTTGCTCGCGGTCGGGGACGAACTCGCTGCCTCCCACGATGCGCAGTCCGCCGTGGAGCAGGTCAACGTCCGGCGATGCCTCCAGCACGGCCCGGCGCTGTTCGAGATGGGTGGGTTCGTATTCGTCATCGGAATCGAGGAAGGTAAGGTAGCGCCCTGCGGCCACCTCGATTCCTGCATTGCGGGCGAAGGCGAGGCCGGTGTTGGCCTGGCGGACCACGCGAAAGCGCGCATCCCGTGCAGACAGAATAGCGACGATGTCAGCGGTGTTATCCGTGGAGCCATCGTCCACAACGATGCATTCCCACTGTTCGCAGGTTTGCCGGATGAGAGATTCCATCGCCCGGGGAAGTAAGTGGGCGCGGTTATACGTTGGAGTGATAACAGAAATCATCGCGTTTGGTTTGGAGCGCCAAACCCCGGAACGCAAGGTCCATGGCTCAGCGAACGATCATGGTCACCAGGCCGAGGATGATGAGAACAGTTCCCACGCCACGGGCGAGCCACGTGGTGACGTTACCGCCAATCTGTTCCACAACCGTATGGTTACGCACAGCCATGCGAACGATGGGGCGGGTAGAACCCAACATGATCGCTCCGAGGAGAGAGATCGTTAAACCACCAATCAGAGTAAGCATCATATCATGCCTCCCATTCTTGTGGCAACCGACGCGCCCAGCGGCGCGATTTGCAGAAGCTGAACAGAAGCCCATGCTGTTACTTAATACACTTGGATTGTGGGATAGTTTCAGGTGATGCTGTCAACCAACAAGGCGTTTTCCGGCAAAGCGTTATCGACTACTTAAAGGTGAAATTCCATCGCTTTCCAGCGGCGCAAACCGATGACCATGGGCATCACGATTACCATGGCATTGAGGATGACGACCCCGGCAAGAAAGGGAAGTGCCGGGCCGATGAGAAGTCGCCCGAGAGCGGGCCAGTCGCCCACGGCAAGGTTGCCCATGGCCAGCGCGATGGGGAAATTGAAAGCGATCACTGCCGTGATGTAAAAGAGGCTGAGAACGATGTTGAGGGTTCCGCCAAGACCGTTGGCGATGCGGGCCGGATTGTCCTGCTGGAAGTTGGGGAAGATGGCGCCGAACCCAACCGAGAGACTCGTTAACCCGATGGTAAGCGTCATCACCGTGATCAGGCTGAGGACGCGAATGTAGGGGTGAACGCTCAGCACCTGGTTCGAATAGAGGATTAAGACCAGTGCCATAAGTCCAGTTGTCACAGCGCACAGCCAAAACTTCTCCCATACCAGCTTTTCCTTCGGGAAGGGCGCCAGTCCGATGACCCAGTACTGCTTTCCCTCCAGGCTGAGCATCGGATAAACGAAGCGTGTGGTGAGGATGGAGATGACGAAACAGGTGGCTCCCATGTTGAAGAACGAAAGTATCGTGGGCCATTGTTTGACGAAAACGTCGATGCCCTGAAGCTGTTTCGACATGCCCCGAATGTTGGCGATGTAGAAGACGAGCAGGCCAAAAAGAATGATGAGCTGGGACCACTGGGCGGGGTCGCGTAGGAACGTTCGCATGTCCTTCGAGAGCAATGCCCGCACCGGAGATGAGAAGGGAGTGAAGAGGCGGTCGATTACCCGGAGAGGGGATTTCTCGCCACCGCTGGATACCAGGCTGCCACTCTCCCGGGCCAGAACCCATCCGCGATAATAGAGCCGGGGGACCATCCACAGGCATATCTGTACGGCCATGAGGGCAGTGGATGTGAGCATCAGAAACCAGTAGGTTCCCTCGCGGAACTTCCCTTCGGCCACGGCGGCCATGCCGCGGCTCAACCAATAATTAGGCAGGAGGGGGGTGCTACCCGCATTGAGGAGGTTCATAATGCGCGAGAAATCCTCGAAGTTAGCGCTGGATACCATGTTGCGCAGCCCCATCAGTTTCACCATGCCACCGGAGATGATCATGGCGGCTGCAAGTAACATGACGGTGTAGCTGCGCGCTTTTCGCGCCGGAAGATATGCGCTGACAAGCATCGTAACCATCGCCCCGATTGCTGCCGGGATCACAAGGAAGGGCAGCCCCATGATGACCGAGGCCGGGTAAAACGCGGGGTGGGCGTGGCGCGCGGCGCCATAGGCAATGAACAGCGGCATGCTGAGTAGCACGAAGGCCCAGGAACTGTAGACCACCGACTCCGTGAACTTTACCGCGAACAGTTTCCTGAACGCCAACGGGAGGGTGAGCAGGTACTCTGTCTCTTTGGAAATGTAGGTGGTGGTGAGCGTGATGATGAGATTGGAAAAGATGAGCATGGAGAAAAACGCCAGCAGCACGATGGCCAGCAGGCGCTCCATGAGCGGGGGACCGAAGGGCTCCTGGCGGACAAGGAACCGAAAGAGGAACCAGAAGAAACCACCCCCAAGCCCGACCACCATAAACAGGGTGAAGAAACCGGCGATGACGTGAATCCAGACGTGGCTGCGTATCTGGTGAAGGATGTTCTGCAACAGGCGGCGTTTGACGCGCACTACTGCCATGGCTTCAGCGGGCAAAGGTGGTCTCCTGGTCGGCGGGGCTTGCGAGGGGCGAAAAGATATACAACGTTCCGGCGGGGTTATCCAAGGTGCGGCGTCGGGCTGCAACATCGGCCTCAAGGCGGGCGAAGATGCGTGACGATTCTGCTGCCGGGATGCCGGGGAAGAGACGGGTGTCGATGACGACGTAACCCGGATGATCCAGGTTCGCCTCGCGCAGGGTGCGCATCTGCGGGCGCGTGGGGAGCAGCGACCAAAGACCGAACTGCACGACGGTGGGTGCATCGGGCGGTGGGGAGTTGCGCATAACTTCCAGCCGCCGCATATCGTCGGCATTAACCTCCCACGGGAAACGACGGATGGAATCGGTTCGGGTGGGAAGAAGAAGTTGGGTGAAGGCGATGATGGTAAGCCCAATGGCAGCAATTGTTTGCTTGGTGATGGTAGCCCGTGACGGGAGCAGCGGCAAAGTCGTGAGGCGATGAAGCCCTGCAAGTGTAGCCAGCACCGCGTAGGGCAGGAAGGGGTACGAGTAATAGTACAAGAGAGATCGTGTAAACTCAAAGGAACCAAGCATTAAGGGGATGGGTGTGAGCATCAGCAAGAGCCAGCGTCCACCCGCGAGGGGCAGAAATGCGAACGACGCTATCAGGGCGAACAACGCCCAGAATGCCGCCATGGACGGGCCAAACCCCGCAAGACGTGTGGCATAGGATTCTGCTCCGCTGCCTTCGTGGCGGGATACGAGGAGGATGGTCAACACCGCGACCGCAGCGTAAAAGATGCACACCGCGATGAGCTTGAAACAACGCCGCTGGACGAAACCAGAGGCGGGGCGGAACGCCTCGAAAGCAGCCCAAAGCCCCAGCCAAACGGGTGCGTCTTCTTTCACCGAAAGAGTAAGCGCGGCTGCGATCCAGAACGGCCATGGTCGCTTCTTGGTGGCTAGAGCCATTGTAGTTAGCGCGCCGAGAAGGAAGAACGACTCGAAGTGGTTCGCAAGGTGCACAGAGGCGGTGAAGTGGTTGCAGAGGAAGAGCAGCGCAACGGCACCGGCAAGGCGGGGAGCGAGCGCGAACCGGTGTCGGGCCAGGGCATATATGGGGAAGGAGCAAGCGGCCAGAGAGCCGACATAAGCGGCCACGAGGGGGACCGGATAATCCGAAAGGAGCGAGATGGGCGACAGGCCTACAAGGAGCGGGGTGAAGTGATAAGCGAAGTGACAGGCTTCATGGTCGGGGGACCACATGAAGCGACCATGCAGCGTGTTGAAAAGCATGTTGGCGACGTTACCCACATCGTTCAGTCCCCACGCTCCGTTGAGCCACATGGTGAGCGAAACCCACATCATGAGGACGAAGGCTGTGACGGTGAGAGCAGCGAGGGACCACCACTCCCGGGAGGAGATGATGACCGGGCCGTCAGCGGCCGGTGCGGAGGTCGCGGGTGAGTCGTTCATAGATGGCCGATTGGTGGTCGAGGATCTTGTCGATATCGAAATGGTCGAGCACCCGTTGCCGGGCGGCGTACCCCATGCGCCGGGCGAGATCGGGGGAGCCAAAGAAATCGCAGATCCGATCCGCGAGAGGCTGCGATTCTTTTGTGGGAATGAGATAGCCGCTTTCGCCATCAACGATTTCCTCGCGGCAGCCGCGGATGTCGGTGGCCACACAGGCGCTTCCCATAGCCATGGCTTCAAGCAGAGACACGGGCATTCCTTCGCGGTAGCTGGGAAGGCAGAAGACGTCCATGATGGAAAGCGCCGGCGCGGTATCCTGAATGAGACCTGTGAAAATAATGCGCTCTTTCAGCCCAAGCCCCTCAATGCGCGCGCGCATGGCATCGCGGTTGGCGTCGTAGTCGCTGGGCAGCACATCGCCCACCACCAGAAACCGCGCCTCGGGAAACTTCTGGATTACCCGAGCGGCGGCTTCAAAGAACTCGAAGAAACCCTTTTCGCGCACCAGACGTCCCACCATCCCCGCCACGGGGGCGTGGGGAGGAATACCCCATTGCGTGCGGACCTTCGGCTGTTCATCAGAGGAAAATCGGTCGGGATCAAAATGTCGGGTATCAATCCCATTCAGAATCGTCTCGATGCGGTCGGGCTTGGCAATGCCCAGCTTGATCGCAGTGGAGCGATCCTCGTCGCTCACGGTGAGAATATAGTCGCCACAGACCGCCCCAAATTTCTCCAACCAAATGTGCGCATTTCGGGCGAGCCCCGACATTTGATCGTGGAAATAAAATCCGTGGGCCGTATAGATTTTGACGGGAACACCACCGAGCCGGGCGGCGAGGCGTCCGATGAGCGCAGCCACCGGGGTGTGAACGTGGATAACATCGAACCGCTCGCGGCGAAGAAGGCGGTAAGTGTTCCAAAGCGACCGCGCGTGACGGAATACATTGCCCGACCGCGCCACGGGATTTTCGCGCATGTCGATGCCGCGGGCGATGAGCTCCTCGAAATGGGGCCCCCGGCTGCACGCCACGCTGACCTGGTAACCATCGCGCTGGAGTCTCTCGACGAGAGGAACCAGGAACTGGCGCACGGTGAAGTCCACCGCGCACATTTGCAGCACGCGAACGGGTCGCGGTGTTGGTTTGCTGGTGCTCATGGACGACAACTAAGATTTCCCGCCGCAGGGTTTGCAAGGTCTCTCAAGGGTGCGCGTTCGAGCTCGTATTGGGTATTTCCCAATGCTCACCCGAAAGCATCACCCTCACCCTGCAAAATACTCTGCCACCTTCGCGTCCACCGGCGGCACGTCCACGGGCACGCTGCCGTTGCGCAGCGAGTGCGCCGCGCAGTAACCGGCCGCCACGCTGTTTCGTGCGGCGATGGGCGATGTGGTGGTGGCGCCACCTTCGCGTGCGAAGCGCACAAATTCCGCCACAATTGCCGGGTCCGCACCGCCATGGCTTCCGCCCACCGCAGCGATGGGAAATTGCTCATCCCCCTGCGGCTTGTACGCCCCGCGCTTGTTCCATAGCGCTACCATGCACTCGCCGGGGTTGTCGCCAAGGTTCTCGATGCGCCCCTCTGTGCCGATGACCGTGTAGTTGCGCCATGCGTCGGGCGTGTAGTGGCACTGCTGGTACGAGGCGAAGACTCCGTTATCCAGTTCCATCAGCATCATGCTGATGTCCTCCACATCCATCACCGGGTTGAGCCCCGTCTGCGACAGAGGTGGCCAGTTAGCGTCGGACCATCCCGCGAACCCGCGTTCCGACGGATCGTGTCTGTCGGTGATCCTGTCATACACCGTTAGCCCGCCCACGGCCGTCACCCGGCGGCTGAATCCACCGCACAGCCAATGCAGTATATCGATGTCGTGCGCCCCCTTCTGTAGCAGCAGGCTGGTGCTGCGCGCGCGATCCGCATGCCAGTCCTTGAAGTAGGCGTCCCCGCCGTAGGCGATGAAATGGCGGCACCAACCCGCTTTCACCTCGCCGATGCGCCCGGAGTCGATGATCTCCTTCATCTTCTGGATCACGGTCATGTGGCGCATGTTGTGGCCAACGTAGAGCCTGCGGCCGCATTCCATGGCGGTGCGCAGGATGCGGTCGCATCCGGTCACCGTAATTGCCATCGGTTTTTCCAGATAAACATGCTTGCCCGCTTTGAGCGCTGCCACTGCGTGTTCCTCGTGCAGATGGTCTGGCGTGGCGACGAACACGGCGCCGATCTCGGGGCGGGCGAGAAGTTCACGGTAGTCGGCTGTTACGAAGGTGTCCGCGCCCAGCACCCCGCGAAAGCGCTCCAGCGCCGCCGGGTCAGTGTCCGCGCCCGCCACAAGGCGAACGCCATCCTGCGGATTGTGGGCATAGTGCGCCACCGCGCCCCGGCCACCTGCGCCGATTACGCCAATAAGAAGTTCGTTTGTCATAGGACCGTGACCGTGGGCAGGAATCTGCGTTGCGCAAGAGAAGAATTGCCTGATCGGATGCTTGGGGAAAACGGCTCCAGAAAGGTGGGCACTTCCACTCTTCAAGTGTCCGCCGGATATAGCCCGGTTCTTGACCGGCGTGGAACGGAGTCTTGTGAGGCGAAGTGTCCGCAATGTCAATTTGCTGTCCTATGGTGGGTTGGCTCTGTTCGTTTTGGTTTGGTTGTTTTTTAGCTGAGTGCGGAGTCTCGCGGTCCCGAGGGAGTGCTTGAAAATCTCCATTGACCAAGAGGGTAGTTTTCATCTTCATGGAACGCAGGTTATGGAGACTGGAAGAATGCTGAAGAGAACCGTTGGGTTACTGGGATTGGCGTTGTTGGCCATGGGGCTAATTTTGACGACTGGATGTATCCGTCGCACGGCGACAATTACGAGTGATCCGCCCCACGCCAAGGTTTGGGTGAACAATGTTTATCGTGGGGAAACTCCCATCGAAATCCCTTACAATTGGAATTGGTATTACGACATTCGTCTGGAAAAACCCGGTTACCAGCGCATGGATATGCGCGAGCGGTTTTATGCGCGTAACATCCACAAGATCCCTCTGGATCTGGCCGCGGAAGTTTCACCGGTGCGCAGTCGTGAGGCGCAGTGGCGCCATTACTCGCTGGTCCCTGAACCGGAACTTTAGCCGGCTCTCATAGCGGGCGGATGCGGAATGAAATATCCGCAGCCGGTGCCGAGTGGGTCAGGGCCCCGGCCGAGACTCGCTGTATGGGCAGGTTGCGCATGCGGCGCAGGGCCGTGGGCGTTATGCCGCCGCTGATCTCAATTTCCGGCGGAGGATTTCCACTGGAGCGGGTCTCATTTTCGATGACCTCGACGGCGCGCCGGATCTCGGATGCGCTCATATTGTCGAGCATGATGATGTCGGCTCCGCAGGCTGCGGCTTCCCTGGCCTCGTTATTATCGCGGGCTTCCACGCAGAGTTTCAGGCGGGGTTTGCGCTTGAAGAAACCATCCTCAGCGAGTCGCGCCACTGCCGCAGTCACACTGCCGCAGGCATCCACGTGATTGTTTTTTATGAGCGCCATGTCGAAGAGGCCCATGCGGTGATTGCGCCCGCCTCCGTGAAGCACTGCTTCTTTTTGCAGGGCGCGTAGCAGAGGCACCGTCTTCCGCGTGTCGAAAACGTGGATGGGGGAGTCGGACCCCAGAGCCTCGATGAAACGGGAGGTCATGGTGGCGACGCCGCTTAACTGTTGGAGGAAGTTGAGTGCGGTGCGTTCGCCCGTGAGCAATACGCGGACAGAGGCCCGAACGCTGGCGAGCTGGTCGCCGGGAGAAAACGGGTCGCCGTCACGCATCATAGCGGTAAAGGTTGCACGCGGAGCCAGTTGGCGAAATACCTCGCGGGCAGTTTTTAGTCCGCTGAGCCGCCCCTCGCTTTTGGCAACAAAGATTCCCTCCCCCATGGTTTTCGCGGGGATAAGAGCGGCGGTCACATCGCCCGAACCAATATCCTCAGCGAGGGTCATGGAGACCAGCTCTTTCAGGGAGGGAGCATGATGACAAGCTTCTCCCGGAAGGGACTGCGAACGATTGCTGGGCTTTGGACTTGACATGGTGGCACCTTCTTGAAGAATGAAATCAGCGATAATCCAATCGAATCGGGCACGCAATCCTTATGGGCGTTTCTTCCGGATTGCACCCTGAAAAAAATGCCCGTGGGGGAAACTGCGAGGTGACGCGATGATCTCTGAAAAGCACCGAGTGTTGGCCATCGACGATGACAAAGACATTCTCGAACTGATCAACATCACGTTGGGTCGTCAGTATGATGTGGTGGTACTCGATGATGCCACTTATGCATTGGAAACCATCGAGATGTCGGAACCGGATTTGCTGATTCTGGACATCATGATGCCGAAGGTGACGGGCTATCACATTCTGGAAACTCTGCGGAAGGATCCGCGCACAAGTTTTATGCCGGTGATTATTTTGTCGGCCAAAGACAGCGCCCGCGATCAGAAGTATGGTTATAAACTGGGCGCGAGCATTTATCTCACGAAGCCCTTCCAGCCCGAGCGACTGGTCAAAAATGTGGCCACCATGCTGGGCGAGGTGGGGTTCTCTCATCCGCGTCGCAAATCCCTTTCGATGCGCGATGTGAACCTCCGCTTGCAGCTCCACCTCAGTAATCTGCCCACCGGCGCAACCGATCTGGCGGCGGGTGAGGCCCACCAACAGAGTGGTGAGTCTGGTGGTTTCAAGCTGAAGCGGCCGTTGGCTCAGGAACAGAAGAAGAAGGAATGGCTGGGTTGACCGGCGAACCGGACGGTGATCTGAGCGAGAAACATGTTTATCTGGCCGGAGCCATTGAGTACGCCCCTGACAACGGGCGTGGATGGCGACGGGAAATCGGCGCGTTTCTGCGGGATGAATTGGGTCTGGCCGTTTTCGACCCCTGCGTGAACGAAGTCTCGCTGCTCAGCGAGGAAGAAAACGCTCATTTTCGGCATTGGAAACAAAACGACCGCACACGCTTCCTGCCGGTAATCAGGCGCATCATTGATTACGATATTGGTCAGTTGCTGGAGCACACGAAGTTCATCGTGTGCCTGTGGGATGAGTACGTATCGCGCGGAGCCGGCACGGCCGGAGAGATCACCCTGGCTTACCACCATGGGATTCCGGTGTATCTTGTCTGCGCGGTGCCGCCGGAAAACCTGAGCAGTTGGGCGGCCGGTTGCGCCACCGAGGTGGTGGGTGATTTTGAGTCTTTAAAGAAAATCCTTCGAACTCAACACGCACCCGAAAGCGATGGCGCGGTAAAACCGGGTTGATTAAGTTTCCCGGCCCTGAATTTTTCAGGGTGCCTGCTCGGCCAGTTGCCTTAGGATCAGCGTGACCTCGGTTTTGTCGGCCTCGCTCAGGGGATTCTTCGACGTGGCATAAACCACCACGGTGCTGGGGTTCGGTTGGTTCAGCAGAACCAGCAGTAGGTGAGCATCGTCCTGCTTGAAAAGTCCGACGTAACATGTACGATTGGTTTCACCCACGGGGAAGGGCTCATCGGATTTTTGCTCCAACGTCCATCCCTCTTTTTCCATGGCGCCGAAAACCTTTGCGGCGTCCATAACCTGCGGATCGCGGGCAATGCGAATGTCGAGGCCCGTGGGAGTCGTCACCATTAGAATCCCTGCTTCCTCATTACTGGTGGAATTCCAATCGGGGGCGATGTCGAGGCTCAACCCGAGGTTGTTGTTGCTTACAGTTTTCAGTGTGTCCGCAGCAGGTGTGGGTTGTGTTGCCGGGGGAGTCGCCTCCGCCGTGGCTGGTGCCGTGGGCGTGGCGGTTACCGGAGAAGGTGACGCGGAAGCCGCCTCGACGGGTGCGGGGGACGGGGTGGGCGCAACTTCGCTGATTTGAAGCTTAAAGTTTTCAGTGAGCACTGCACTGATCGTTTGATCAGAAATTTTTTCCAGCAGGGA
The DNA here is from genome assembly GCA_002842095.1 of candidate division BRC1 bacterium HGW-BRC1-1. Lineage (GTDB taxonomy): Bacteria > Sumerlaeota > Sumerlaeia > Sumerlaeales > Sumerlaeaceae > HGW-BRC1-1. The sequence goes on along the minus strand of PHCB01000004.1, from coordinate 143,568 downwards.
GGCCGGGGCTTCGATCACTGCCAGAGCACCCGTGTCATGGGGAGGTCTGTGAAATGCAGCTATGGCTGCATGACCCGGGCGGGTGGCGTAAAAATATGTGACGGGAATTCCGGAGCGCGTAATTTTTTCTCCCCTGGTAGCTTTCGCCCCATTCTGCGACAGAAGAGCGAGCGCTGCCTCGTCAGTCAAACCGGGGGCTCGGGAGTAGTCGATGTTGATGAGACGGTCGGGAGATTCCATGCTTAATTCAGAGGCGTTCTCGCGGACGCTCCAGCCTTCCGGAACGTTCACGGTATAACGCCCCGCAACCACTTTGCGTGGCTGTGCAGCGGCGAGGTCTTTCTGATAAGTGGAGGCGGAGGGCACCGGTGTGGGCGTCGAGGGAACAACAACCTCGGCGGTCTGGTCGGCTTTTTCATCCGACCCCATCATGAGTATTACCATGCTGAGAACGACGACGATAAATAATGCCGCAGCCAGAGCGATCCAGGCGCGCATTTTCATAATGGATTCGAGGCGTTGCCGGATGGTCGTTGGCGGACGCTTTACTGCCGCTATCCGCTCCGGTGGCGCCTCGTCGCCGGCGGGGGTGCGTTCATCGGGCAGCGCGAAGGGGGGTGAGGGGGGGCCTTCCTGCATGGAGCGTTGGACCGATTGGGCAATTTCCTCGAACGGATTGTCGGTCACGATATCCAAATCGGAAACTTCGTCCGGCGACTCTGACAGCGGAGCCGGGGGAATGGGAGCGGGTGGTGGCGCTGCAGTAATTTCTTGTTCGATGGCGGGGCTCTTCGGGGCTTCGACCAAAACGTCATTCCGGGCCAAGGCGGCACGCGCTTTTTCGCCCGAACGATTGGGATAAATCCGCCGCGGGGGGTGAATGCGGAAGCGGGCACGGGGGCCGCCTTCGCCAAGAGTTATAATGTCGCCATCACGCAGATAACAGGACCCACTGATGAGGCTGCCGTTGAGGTAGGTGCCATTGCGACTGTTGTCGATGAGGACGAACGAGTCGTCCTGCCATTCGACGGTGCAGTGATGCCCCGAAACGACCATGTCGCCCTTTGGATCCAGAGGCACTTCCACCTCGGAGCGACGGCCTATGCGTGTGGGAAGGTGGCCGAGCACGGGGAAGATCTTCCCTGCGTCGGAGCCGCTCATCATTTCCAGTTCGCCGGTTTCAGGCACGGGGGGAGGCAGAGGTTGAGGGTCGGGCCCTGCCAGGCCGTGGCGGAAAATCATTTCCGGGCCGTTGGTTCCCAGTTGGATGTAGTCCTCATGACGCAGGGGGAACAGCGTGGCGATGCGCACGCCATTGACGTAAGTGCCGCTGCGCGTGCCGAGGTCGTGGATGTTGAACGTGTTGTCGTCGAAAAGGATTTCGGCGTGGTGGGTTGCCACGGCCAGATCCCGGTAGGGGTCGAATACCACGTCGCAATTCGTACCGCGTCCGAGCGTGATTCGGGCAGCTTCAAAGCTGCTCGATTTTCCCGCGTCCGGGCCGGTCAGATGAACAAGATGAGACTTCAGTTGATCCATAGGCATAGTTGTCTATCCAGTGTGCTCGACTTGTTAATCAGAAATAAAGCAATTTATTGTCACTGCGATTTCGGGCATTGCTGACGTCGCATAGGTCGCCCTGCCGACAGTAACAAGGTACCAATCATGTCAGACCATCTTCCATCACCTTCTGACGAAGGATCACGTTCGGCCTCTTCCATCCGGCGTCTGGTGCGTGCGACGGTCGCTTCGACCCGCCGTAATAAAATGCGTTTTCTGCTTCGGGACTGGCTCGGGTACTACCTGCCTCGCTACCTCAAGCGCCGTGCCGAGGTGCGGGATGGTTTGCCGGGACACTTGGAAGACCTTTTTATATTTCTGACAAACGTATGCAACGCGCGTTGCAAGCATTGCTTTTATATCGAGGAACTGGGGCACGTGCCGGGGGAATTGACGCTGGCCGATTACAAGCGTCTGGCACCCACGCTGCCCACTCTGGAACGGATAATCTTTACGGGCGGGGAGGCGATCCTTCATCCCGAGTGCGCTGAGATTGTGCCGGTCCTTGCCAGGGCTACGCAAGCCGAGCGCATCACCATTATTTCCAATGGCTTCATGCCCGACCGTCTGCGCGACTTCTGCGAGAAGTGGATTGAGAAGGACCATGTGCCCGGCGTGTTGGATATGCTCATATCGCTGGATGGCATGGAGGAGATTCACAACGAGACTCGTGGTAATCCCCGGGCGTGGGATCGGGCCCAGGAGTCGTTGAAAGCTTTATGCGAGGTGCGCGATCGCCATCCCGGGCGTCTTGATGTGGGCGTGATCACCATTATCACGGATCGAAACTACGACCAGATTGAAATTCTGAATGATCATCTCCGCTCCTTCCCCGATGTGCGGCAGGGGTTCGAGTTTGTGCGGGGGACTAACTTCAGCCTGTGGGGTTTGGGGCGCGATTTTGCCACGGATTATAATCCCCTCGGAGTCGGCCTTCCCCCTGAGGAGAAATGGGATGAGATTCTGGCAACGCTGAGACGCATCAACCGTCGCGATGGAATTGCGAACCACGCGTTTCATCTGACCACGGAGTTCACGCTGGAGATGCTGCGCACGGGGCGGAAGATGGTGGATTGTGTGTCGGCCGGGGAGAACGTGGGCGTTCTGTACTCAACGGGGGAGCTTGCCGTGTGCGAATTCAGCAAGGCTTTTGGCAACGTGAAGGATTTCGATTTGGATTTTGAAAGCGCCTGGAGATCACCCGCCGCAGATGCCATGCGCGCCGCAACCAAGAAGTGTTGGTGCACGCACGGGTGTTATTTGAGCAAGAATATCGAGTACTCGGCGACAGGAATGAAAGCCATGTGGCAGCGGTTGTGACGCCGGACAAGGAATCGCTCCCGATCATTTCGATGGTTATCGTATCGTGGAACCGCCGCGAGGACCTCCGGCGGGCACTGGCCTCGGTTCGCGCGCAGAATTGCGCGGCGCGCGTTGAATCCGTGGTCATGGATAACGGCTCCACTGACGGAACGGTGGAAATGCTGCGAGGTGGTGAATGCGGTCCGGTAAAACTGATCGTGAGCAGCGAAAACCTTGGAGCTGCCCGGGGTCGCAATCTGGGTATTGCGGCATCTTCGGGCGAGTTCATCGGTTTCATGGACAGCGATGCGGAACTGATGGATGCCGATGTGCTGTCGGGATTGACCCAGGGCCTGCGCGAGAACAAACAACTGGGCGCTATTGCCCCTGCAATTTATCTCGATGCGGACAAACAAAAGCTCTGGCTATTGGGGGGGTATCTGCAACGCGGAGGATATCACCATATCTTTCGAAGTGTTCAGGAAACCGAGAACCCCGACACACTTTCAACATGCTGCTCGTTGTGGCGCAGGGATGTTTTGGAAGCGGTCGGTGGGTTTGATCCGGCCTATCCGTTTTGTTTCGAGGACATCGATCTGTCCATTCGCGTGCGGGGTAAGAACTGGAGGTTGGGGGTTCTCGACAATCTGTCAGCCCAGCACCACTGCAGCGGCGATGGGCGGGTGCGGGTCTATGACAGCTTCACGCATCTCGCTTACATCGAGCGATCAATCGGCCGCCACACGATTCAACAGAGGGGCCCGTTACACTATCTCCGCGAGGTGATCTTCTTTTGCAGTCCGGAGGGTCGTCGATTGCGCCGGGAGATTTACGGGTGGAGCAATCTCCCTCTCAAGGCGAGATTGCATTTGTTCGCCTGGATCCCCTTCCGCACTTTCCTGCGCTATCCCGCCATCAAAAGGGAAGCCGGACAGAACTGGATCAGCGGCTCTTTGCAGGCCGCGGGTTTGCATGTGGAAGAGATAGCCGGAGCCGAAGCTCCAGCCTCCCGCGCTGTGTAACTGCTTACAAATCGACGGTGATGCGCATGATCTCCTGCATGGTTGTCTGACCGAGTAGTGCTTTCTCCCAGCCGTCCATGCGCAGGGTTCTCATGCCTTTTTTCACGGCGAGGCGCTTCACCTTGCTGGTCGGCTCGACGCGCATGATGAGCTGGCGCAATTCGGGATCGTTGACGAAGATTTCGTGAATGGCGGTACGTCCGCGGTATCCACTGTCGCCGCAGCGGTCGCAACCGGCACCCTTGGAGAATTCGTGATCGGCGTATTCGAGGGGATCGTACCCCGCCGCCTGGATTTCCTCGGTGGTGGCCTTGTATTTGATTTTGCAGTTGTTGCAGATTTTTCGAACGAGACGCTGGGCAATAACGGCCTGGATGGAACTGGCCACGAGGAACGGCTTGATGCCCATGTCGATAAGGCGGATGACGGCGCTGGGGGCGTCGTTCGTGTGCAACGTGCTGAAGACCAGGTGGCCTGTGAGGGCGGCACGAATGCCAATCTCGGCAGGTTCCAAGTCGCGCATCTCACCGACCATGATCACGTCGGGCGACTGGCGCAGGATGGAGCGCAGTCCCATGGAGAAGTCGAGACCGATCTCTTTGTTGATCTGCACCTGATTGATGCCGTCGAGCATATATTCGACAGGGTCCTCGATGGTGACGATCTTGGTTTCCGCGTTGTTGATGGTCGCCAGGGCAGAGTAAAGCGTGGTCGTTTTGCCCGATCCGGTGGGGCCCGTGAGCAGAATAACGCCGTTTGGGGTCCTGATCAGTTCCTTAAAAACGCGCACGGAGTCGGGGAGGAAGCCCACGTCTTCCAGACCCATGAGCACGCTGGCCTGGTCGAGAATACGCATGACGATGGATTCGCCGAAGACGGTGGGGATGGACGATACGCGGACGTCGAGTTTCTTGTCCGGAACATTGAGCTTGATACGACCGTCAAGGGGGATGCGCTTTTCTGCGAGGTCCATGCCCGAGAGCACCTTGAGGCGCGAAATAATCATGTTCTGCCAGCGCTTGGGCGGGGCGGGAACTTCGTGGAGCACACCGTCGATACGGAACCGGATGGTCACGCCGGACTTGTTCGGCTCAACGTGGATATCAGAAGCGCGGTCGTGGACGGCCTGCTTGAACATCAGGTCCACGAAGCGAACGATCGCCGGCATTTCCTCCGTGCCACCAACGGAGGCGTCGACTGCAGAGAAATAATCCTCTTCGTCTTTGCGGGCTTCTTCAGACACGGCCTCGTCGGCGGCGTCCTGATACATGGAGGAGATGTCGCTGCTCTCGTAATAGCTGCGCAGGTAGCGGACGATGTCATCTTCGGAGGAAATGACCGGGATGATGCGCTTGTGATAAATGCGCTCGAGATCGTCCGTCGTCTGAATGTTGAGGGGGTCGCTCAAGGCAACTGAGAGGGTTTGGTCGTCGTAGGCGACGGGGAAAACTTTATACTTCAGCGCGTGCCGTGCTTCAATCTGTTGAACCAGATCGGGGGTGACGGCCAGTTCGCGCAGGTTGATTTTTTCATAGCCGAGGTTGGCGGCCAGGGCGTCGAGGATGTCGTCGGGACGCACGATGCCTTGCGACACGAGGGCATGTTTAAGGGTGGCCGCGCTTTCGTTGTCGGGGATGAGGTCTTTGATCATGTCATGGCTGATAAGACCGGCTTCCTCAAGGATGGATCCCAGGGTGCTGCTGGAGGACCCGCCCTGATTGCCTCCGCCACGACGCGCGGCGGCCTGACCTTCAATGATCTTACGCTGTTCCGGTGTCGGTTTATTGACTGCCATCGTCGTTGGCTCCACCCTCATTCATCCTCGCCGGAGCGAGGGGTTCGTTGTGCGGTCTGATGCTGCCATGTCCTCATGCGCCGGCCGGTGTGCCCGAGGCTTTACCGGCCCTGCTCTGCGAATGAGAGCATGGTTAAGATAATAGAAGCTAATCGCGGTTGCCGATTGCAAGAAGCAAGGCCAACCACAAGATTCGCTTTATCGAATCGATACGGAGACCGGCGCATGTTAAAATATATACCCCTCATTGGAATTTTGGTTTTACTGGGCGCGTTTTTTTGGGGAGCGGTCAAATATCGCGATCGATTTGTGATTCTGGGCGAGTTTGTTGAGTTTCTGAGGGAACGGAAGTTGTGGTGGATTATCCCGCTGGTTGTGGTCTTCGCGCTGGCCGGGCTTTTCATTGTCTTCACGCTGCCCGTCAGCGGGTTTATCTACACGTTGTTCTGAGAGGAATGAGCCCGGCATGAGAAAATTTTTCGCGGCGTGGAAACAGTTTGGTCAGTGGATGGCCCACGCGATGGGTATGCTGATTTTCGCGCTCCTGTACGTACTACTTTTCGCGCCTCTGGCTCTGGTCCTTAAATTGAGCGGGCGCCATTTTCTGCCGCGCTTCACAGGAGACGAGAAAACCTACTTCCTGCCCCGCGAAAAGATCGAGCCCACCATGGCTTATCTCAAGCGTCAGTGGTAGGCGACAGGGTCTCAGAACTTGAGGACGTACTGCAAATACAGGTAGCTGGCCGCGTCGCTCCGTCCGTTTTTATCGGCGTAGCGCCCCGCCAGAAAATGGGCTCCCCCCGCTTCAAGGGTGGTGAATTTGTTCATCTTGTACTTTGCCACGATATCGATTTCGTACCCCAGGTCGCGTCCGCTTTGGCCTGTCTTATCGCGTGCGAGGGAAGACCCTCCACTATTATACCAGGAATCGGTGCGTGAATCGAGCCAGAACTGGTGAATGCCGGGTTCGATGGTGAGCTTCTCGTTGGGTTGGAAGGATGTCTCGATGCCGATGTGGCGGAGATTTTGCAACCGCGCGAAATCGACAATGCCATAAGGCGTGTGAACCGTGCCAAAGGGAGGCTGGAACGTGTTGGTCTCGCCATCACCCATGCGTCGGTCGCCGGAGGCGAGATTGCCCACAAGCGAAACTTTCGGTTTCCACGGCGCGTTCCATTGATAGCTGAGATCGGTGTGCAGGAAGTACGCCTGCACCTTGTCGCTCGATTGGTGCCCGAACTGATAGCCGCCTTCCACCCCGTATGCGAGGGTGCCTCGATCAGTTTTTGAGATGGGTCCACGCCAGCGGGTGCCCACTGTGTAGCGGTCCGACGTGCCCACCGTGCCGTCTTCACTTTTGGGCGGGGCCGGCACATTGCGGTGGGTGCCATCATCCGACAAGCCCAGAAAATAGACGTCAAATTCGTGCGGACGCAGAAACTTGAACGTGGGGTAGATGCCATAGAACCATTGCCCATCAACCCGATGATTGGCGTCGCTGGTCGTACCACCCTCGTAGGCTTTTTTAGAACTTGTGGGCTGGACGAGAAACATCGACATATCCCAATCGGGCGTTTCGCGCATGATGCGCACACCCTCGTGGACGTGGGGGAGGTTCCCCCAGGTTGGGGATGAATCCACAAGCAGGTGCTCGCCGAGGCTCAACTCCTGCCGCCCCACGCGAATGGACCATGGGTTGGGGCGGTCTTCGCGTAGCTCCAGCCACGCCTGTTGAACATGGGCGTACGCTTCTTGCTGATAATCGACGCGCGTGCCGATGGTCCGCGCATCCAGAACCTCGATGAACGCACGGGCCACATTGCGATAGACCAGATCGGCGTTGATCTGCGAGCGCACGAGGCCGAAATTGTCGTTGTCGCCGATGCCCTTGTCCATGTCGTAATCGTCACGGCGTTCATAGCGAACCCGTTGCATTCCCCCGATTTGGAGCGACCATTCGTTGTCCTCCCCCCATGATATCGGGGCGAGGACATGGGGCACAGCGGTTTTCGTTTCGGAGGTGGATGTTATGGTAGATGTCGGTCGAGCGGATTGGACCGAGGCTATGCATGCCATGGAAAGGCTGGCGACCAGGAAGGACTGACGAATTAGATTCAAGAGACGTGTCCGTAAAAAAATGCGGCCAGACGGAGGTTTTTCCGTCTGACCGCATAAGCTCGAAGGCTTGCAGGGGAGATGTCCAGATTGTTTTTTATATGACTGCTAATCTTTTCCGGACATCTAATCGTTGCCCAGCAGGGCCAGTTTCTTGGTTATCGTGTCGTGCTCTTCCTGCAGAGTGAACAGCTTTTCCCGTTCCTTTTCCACCACGGCGGCGGGGGCTTTGGCGGTGAAGGATTCGTTGGACAGTTTCGCGCCCAGGCGCGTCACTTCACCGGCCAGGCGAGCCACTTCTTTTTCGAGGCGCTGGCATTCCTGCTGCTTCATTTCCTCGGGGAGTTCGACGTAGATCATCACCCCGCGGGCCATGCCCGTGGCGGCAAAGGCGGGGGAAGAAACAGCCCCTTCCATATCCATCTCCAGCGTCTTGAGATTGGTAAGGGCGTGGAAGAATGCGGTGTCGCGCCGGAGGGCTTCCAGCGTGGGCTGGTCGGGTGCCGCCATGCGGATGGTGGCCGCGATGCCGGGACCCATTTTCATTTCACCGCGGATGTTGCGGATCGTATAAATGACTTCCTGCAGAAGTTCGAGCTGAGTCTCTGCGGCTTCATCAATGTACGATTGGGGATCGAAGGTCGGCCACGGGGCGGTCATGAGGAAGGTCGAAGAGAAGGCTTTGGCCGACTCAGCGCCCAGCGTCTGGCCCGTGGGTGCTTCCTGCGCAAAGCCTTGCGGGAGGGTGTCACGCAGGGCGTTCCAGATTTCTTCGGTGATGAACGGACAGACGGGGTGCAGCAACCGCAGCGTGCCTTCGAGAATGACGACGAGCATCGCCTGAGCCGACTTGCTGCGGGCCGTGGCCTCGGGGGAGGGATCGTTGGTTGCGCCGTACAGACGCGACTTCGTCAGCTCGATGTGGTAGTCGCAGAAGTCCTTCCAGAAAAAGTCGTAAATCGCCTTCACCGCGATGTCGAAATCGAAACCGGTGAGGGCTTCGTTCACGGCTTGAACGGTGTGGGCATAGCGGCTGAGAATCCAGCGGTCTTCCAGCGGCATGGCGGCACGGGCGGCCGGGTCGGCGGGGGCGGCGGCGGCGAGGTCTTCGGCCGTCAGCCCTTCGAGGTTTGAAAAGATGAACCGCGAAGCGTTCCACAGCTTGTTCATGAAGTTGCGGTAACCCTCGCACTCCTTCACGTTGAAGGCGATGTGCTGATCGCGGCTTGCGTAGGCGCACAGCGTGAACCGCAGGGCGTCGGTGCCGTATTCCTCCATGAGGGTGAGCGGGTCGATGGCGTTGCCCTTGCTCTTGCTCATCTTCTTGCCGTGTTCGTCGGCAACGATGGGGTTGAAGTAGACGTCGTGGAACGGCACCTCGTCGCGCAGGTGGAGGCCCATCATGATCATGCGGGCGACCCAGAAGAAGATAATGTCCTTGGCCGTGATCAGCACCGAGGTGGGGTAGAACGCTTTCAGATCGGCGCTCTGTTCGTCGGGCCAGCCAAGGGTGGAGAAGGGCCACAGGGCGCTGGAGAACCAGGTGTCGAGCACGTCGGGGTCCTGACGCAGTTTCCCGTCGCGGGCGTCGGCACGCATCTGCTCGTATTCCTCGTCGGTGTCGGGCACGTGGACGTTGCCCTCGTCGTCATAGAACGCGGGTATCTGGTGCCCCCACCACAACTGGCGGCTGATGGCCCAGTCGCGCAGTCCGTCGAGCCAGCGGTAGTAATCGTTCACGCGGCCCTCGGGGTGGAAATGGACGCGACCGTCCTCCACAGCTTTGCGCGCGGGGGCAGCCAGAGGCGCCATTTTTACAAACCACTGGAGGCTGATGTAAGGCTCCACCGCCGTGTGGCAGCGGTAACATTCGCCGACACGTTGGGGATGAGATTCGATCTTTTCCATCAGGCCAAGTTTCTCAAGTTCGGCCACCACAGCTTTGCGGGCCGCGTAGCGCTCGAGGCCTTCGAAGGCCGCGCCGTTTTCGTTGATGTGGCCGTCGGGCGTGAGGACGTTTATCTCCTCCAGCCCGTGACGTTTTCCTGCCTGATAGTCGTTGGGGTCGTGGGCGGGCGTGATCTTCACCATGCCGGTTCCGAATTCGCGGTCGACGAAATCATCGGCGATAATGGGGATGCGGCGGTTGACCAACGGTAGCAGAACGTGGCGTCCGATGAGGTGCTTGTAGCGGTCGTCGGCGGGGTTCACGGCCACGGCGGTGTCGCCCAGCATGGTCTCGGGTCGCGTGGTGGCCACCACGGCGAACTCTCCCGGCAGGCCCTCGATGGGGTAGCGCATGTGCCACAGCTTGCCCTGCTTGTCGGTGTACTCCACCTCGTCATCGGCAAGGGTTGTCCCGCACCGCACGCACCAGTTTACGAGGTAGTTGCCGCGGTAAATCAGGCCGTCGCGATAGAGGCGGCTGAAGGTGGTGCGCACGGCCCGGGTCAGGCCTTCGTCCAGCGTGAAACGCTCCCGGGTCCAGTCGCACGAGCAGCCCATGCGCTTGAGTTGATTGACGATAATGTCGCCGTGTTTGTCGCGCCATTGCCAGACTTGTTCGAGGAAAGCTTCGCGTCCGAGGGAGTGGCGTGACGAGCCCTGGGCCAGGAGCGAACGCTCCACCACGTTCTGCGTGGCGATGCCGGCGTGGTCGGTGCCGGGCACCCAGAGGGCGTTGTCTCCGGCCATGCGCCGCCAGCGGATGAGGGCGTCTTGCAGCGTGTTGTTGAGGGCGTGCCCCATGTGCAGGATTCCGGTGATGTTGGGCGGCGGGATGACGATGCAGTAGGGAGGCCGGCTTGAGTTGGCGTCGGCGCCGAAGCATCCGGCGTCGTTCCACAGCGGGTACCATTTGGCTTCGGTTGCCTGGGGTTCGTAGCGGGTTGAGAGTTCCATAAGGGTGAGTGTTCGCCTGATTTTCGGGATCGATTTTTTGAAGTGTCGTGGTAACTATTCGTCGGAGGATTTGGTCATTCGCAACATGGTTTTAGTTTGCGAGGTTGGGACCATGGTCTGGGAACCCGACGGATGGCTCATAAGCAGGGCGCTTGCGCCACAAGTTAATTGAGGATTTCATCGCATAATTTTTTTTCGGGAGTTGGGTGCAATTTTCATTGCGGCTTTTGGGCTTATGCCCCGTTGTGTGGTTTTGCGCTTGCGGATGGCCGCATCGTGTTGCAGCAATGACTCACGTTTTATGATCACGCGGAGGACGGACTGACTCGGATGGCCCAACAGAATAAATGCCTCGGTGTTGATATTGGGGCAACGTCTGTCAAGATAGCCGAGATCGTATCTGACAAGGCTGGGGTTCGCATTACGCGGTTAGTGAAGGGGGACATTGGTCTTCCCGCTAACGCGCCTTTTGCCGAACGTGCCGCAGCCGTGTCGGCCACGATTCGCGATTTGCTGAAAACCAACAAGTTCACCAGCAAGCAGGCAGTTTTCTGCATCCCCGGACAGAACGTTTTCATTCGCCGTATCCGCGTCCCGCGCACCACGGACGAGCGGCTGCATCTCATCGTTTCCTACGAGGCCAAGCAGCAGATTCCCTTCGCCCTCGACAGCGCCCTGATGGAATATCAAGTGATTGAGGTGGGCGACAGCGGCGAAGTGGAAGTGCTTCTGGTGGCGGTGAAACGCGACCTCGTGACCGAGTACATGAAGCTTGTGGATAAGACCGGTCTGAAGCCCTTGATGATCTCGGTCAGCTCACTCGCTCTGTTCAACTATCACATTTTTAATTCGGCGAATCTCGAAGCGCTGTTGGACGATTTGTCGCCGAAGCGGAAAAAGAAACCGGTCGTATCCTCCGGGTCTGAGGACTCGGAAGAAGCACCGGCACCCGCGAAGAAAAAGGGATTCAGTCTGGATTTCCTGAAGGGGAAGGGCAAGAAAGGCGCTCCCGAACCGGTGGAGATTGCCACCGAGGCTGACGTGCTGCCCGAATACGACGCTTCGATTCCTGACACCTACGAAGAGGTTAAGGCCTACGTTAACATCGGAGCCTCCACCTTTGATCTGGCCATTGGTCGACTGGGCGAACGCCGTTTGTTGGGCTTTACGCGAACTGTTGCGTGGGCCGGCAATGAACTGAGCAGGATGCTGCAGGACAAGATGGGCCTGACCGGCATGGGTCAGGTGGAAGAGATCAAGCGCTCCAGAGCAGCAGTCATCATCCCCGGCATGGAAGATCAGATTGTCGCCGATGGCTATGATCCCGATGTGGCTGAATTCGTAACCACGTGGGCCGATCGACTGATTCTCGACCTTCGCAAATCCTTCGACTATTATATCTCGCTGCCCGACGGCATGGCGGTGGATTCCATCACGCTGAGCGGCGCCCAGGCTCTTGTGCCTAATCTGCCCATGTATATCGACGATAAACTGGGCATTCCGGTGAACGTTTACACCGAGTTGGAAGGCACCAACCTGCGCACCCCGATTGTGGAGGGCGAGGCCGGCATCACCGAGTATCTGATTGCCATGGGGCTGGCGCTTACGGGCGTAGGCATGGGTCGGGTCTCGGTGGACTTCCTGCCCAACGAACTGAAAACTTTGCGGGAATTCAAAAAGAAGAATATCCCCGTGGGCATCATGGCAGCGGCCATTGTTGGGATGCTCGTGCTTGGAATGCGAGTGGGCGAGGGGCGCATCGGAGAGATGCGCAACTGGCTGCGCGCCAATGAACAGCAAATCTCTCAATACATGGCCAGCGACGCGAAGTTAAAAGCGGCAGATCAAGCCCGCGCCGTAGTTGCCGAAAAGTTGAACGTGATCGGTGATTCGGTTGGCGACCGGGCCTACTGGCTGGAGTTCCTGGGAGTGCTTGAGGAGTTGAAGCCGCCGCAGGTGGTTGTGGCCAAGGTCAGCCTGATGCCCGATGGCGAAGTGATTTTGGCCTGCGAGGCAGATACGTCTTTTCAAGGGGCGGGTTTCTTTAACGAGAAATTGAAAGAAGACCCCATGGCGAGGGAATGGATTGATTCTGACAGCGTTCGGTTGAGCGAAGTGCGCGATTCAGCCGCATCGGTGCTTCAGCCGGGAACAATGGTGAAGAGCTTTACGATCCGGATGAATGCACTTTGGAAAGATACGCGACTCATTCCTGCCCGGGCCACGTTGTCACCTGGTCTTACGGCCCCCACACCAACACCGGTCGGCACTCCTGCGGGAGGACCGGGCATGTTCGGTCCTGCCATGGGGCCGGGCGGCATGCCGATGATTTAAGGGAAAAGGATACTGCCGGAGAGAGCAATGGCTACAAACCCAAAAGTTCAAGAATACATGGCCCTGGCCAAGCAGAACGCCCACTACATCGCGTTGGGGGTTGTTGTGGCCCTGGCGGCGGTGATGATGTACATGGTGTTCACCGAGCAAACCGTGGAGGTGGCCGCTCCCCAGCCGGCAATAAAAGACGTGTCGGATACGGTGAAAAACAATCCGAATTTTGCCGTTCTGGAACAAGCGAAAGCAACGACGGGCACCATCGCCGATGTGCCGCGCATCAACCAATTGTTGACCTTCAACATGTTCGATCCGAAGACGGTGAAGGATAAAGAAAAGATTGAAGCCGATGCTCGGCAGAAAATCGATTTAGCCAGAACGGCCGTGACGGCGGGACGCAGTGATGAAGCCCGACGTTTGCTGGACGAAGTACGTCAGATTTATCCGGGTAACCCCGAAGCACGTGAATTGATGAACAAGCTTGACTCGGCCACTTCAGGGCCTGCTACTCCCGCATCTGATGCGGGGGGTGCGCCTGTTGCGCCGCCGGTGCTTTAAAAATATAGAGTTTTGTCACAAATGCAGATATGCGGGTAGTTTTTGGTTGCTTTTGAAGGGGCGTTGGTCAGGGATGACCTCGTTTTTGCCGAACATGCAACCTGCTGGTTTTGCTGCCCGTTGACGGCTTCGGCCCGGTGAACATTGCCGGGTTAGGTCAAGCTGCTACTTTTGATGAATGGTTGGTTGATCTACATGAGGTTCGCAGCGCCAAGAAGGAGAGAAATCCGAGTTTCGATGCTGTATAAAACTCGTCGGGAAATACTACTTTGTCTGCTGTCGCTCAGCTTGGCCGGTACATCGGTCCAGGGTGAAACGAGCAGCCTGCGTCATGAAGTCGATCGGGGAAACCTCCCCGCTGTGGTCGGAACTTCCGTCCACGCCTCCCCCGAAGCAGGGGGGCAGGCCAACCCTCAGCCCGCAGCAGGCGGTTTGTCGTCTGCGGAGCGTATCTCTCGTTTGCTCATTGATGGCCGTCGTGCCTATCAGGATGGAGACTTCTCGCAGGCGCGAACGCGCTTTGAGACGGCTCTGTCTATCGATTCGTCCAATCCCGAGGCGCGCAAGTACCTCGGCGAGATTGAACGTGCCATGGGCAGCGCCAGTCTGGCACCGCAAGCTAACGATGGTGATTTGCCCAAGGGTAAATTGCCCGCGCGCAAGAAGAACGAGGCTGTTACGGTTGTGGCGGTTCCCGCTCCTCCAGGCCCCGTTGCGCAAAACGTCAGCGCCCCGTCGATTGCCAGCAGTGCCGTCAATGCCGAAATGGCGCTCGCCGCCACGGAAGCTAAAGCGACCCCTCGCGTAATCGCATCCGTTCAGCAATTCTTCTCGTCGGACAAGAAAAAGTCCGAAGCTCCTGCTGTGAAGGCAGAGGAGAAGAAGGCCGAAGCTCCCAAGGCTGAGGTCAAAGCGGAAGCTCCAAAAGCCGAGGCTCCCAAGGCGGAGGCTCCCAAGGCGGAAGCGACTAAAGCTGAAGCTCCTAAAGCGGAAACTAAAAAAGCGGAAACTCCCAAACCCGAAGTGAAGGCAGAAGTTGCCAAGGCCGAGGTCAAAAAGTCCGATGTGGCGAAAGAAGTCGTCAAAGTGGACGAGGCTAAGAAGGCTGCTGAATTGCTGCCTGGCCTGAACGACAAAAAGGTCGTTGCTGCTGTCGCTCCCATAGCCAAGGCTGAGGCGACAAAGCCTGCGGCAAAGCCGGAAGAGAAGAAGGTTTCTGAACCCGTGTCGGCAGATCCACGCTTGGAAGCCGACAAGATGCTTCGTCAGGCCCAACGCGATCTCGCCGACGGCAAGGTAGACGAAGCACGTAAGTCAGCCGGGCGTTCGCTCGAGTTGGATCCCGACAACATCGAAGCCAAAGCTCTGCTGGGCGATATCGAAGCTCGTGGCAAAAAAAGCCAGGTTGCTCAGGTGCCTGTTGCCGAAGTTAAGGCAGAAGTAAAACCCGTGGTTTCGGCTGAGGTTAAGGCCGAACTGCCCTCGCTTCCCAAGCTCAATGGTGGTACGGACGCCAAGGCTTCTGCCCCCGCGCCAGCTCCCGTTGCCGCAAAGGCCGAAGTGCAAGTGGAGTCCAAACGTGTAACATCGTTGGCTCCGCAGGTTCATTCTTCCGTGCAGACCAAGGCGAACACGGTTTCTGTGGTTAACGAAACTGCACCTCCGCGGCCTGCAATGCAGGTTGAGGCCAAGGGTGCTGTCCGCGCAGGCGCTCCCGGCGCAGCCGTTGTGTCTGATGAAGCCGAGGCCGCATTTCAGAAGGGCTTGGTCGCGTATGAGGCCGGTCGTCTGGACGTAGCCGTTCAATGGTGGAATCACTCGCTTTCCATTCGCGCAAACCACCCAAGGGCCATCGAATATCTTCAACAGACTCGCGGCGAATACGAAGCGTGGGTGCAACAACATCAATATAACGCAGTTGAACTGCAAAAAGAAGCTGTCTCAAACGGTAAGCTCGATACGGCTATCACGTATGACACCGCCGGCCAGAAGTCGGTTGTGGAATTCCTGAATGCTCTCTCGTTAATCGCTGACGTCAGCTTCTACCTGAGCGCGGGCGTTGACCCCGATGTACGGATCACCGCCAAGTTCGAGGAGACACCGCTTCACGATACACTGGACATCGTTCTGCTTCCGCTGGGTCTCAAGTGGTCGCGCCAGTCCGACGTGATTTCCATCACGCCTGATCTGCACACCAAGTTCTTCAACCTCTCGCCGGCTCAGGTCATCCGCCTGAAGTCGTTGCTGGAGAACAAGACTCTCCAAAGCTACCTATACGGTCCCGAGGGCACGCCTCCCATGAAGAACATGGAACTGGCCCTGGATGACCGCAACAACACGCTTCTGGTGACCGATTCACAGGAGAACATCTACAAGGTTGAGGCATTCCTTAAAGACCTTGAGATGGCCAGCCCTCCAGGACTCATTTATAAAAGCTGGAAGATTCGTCCCGAGGAAGGCCAGAAGATCAAGGCCATCGTGGAAGGCCTGCTCAAAGTTGAGAGCGACGCCCCCTACGATCTGCAACGTAAGGTTCTCGTGGATGGTAACGACCTGATCGTTAACGATACGGCCGAGAACATCTCCAAGGTTGAGCAACTGCTGCTCGACAAGAGCTTTATCCGCCAGCTCGAAAGCCAGAAACTGGCTGTTGCCACGTTCAACCTGACCCCGAGCGATCCCATAACGGAAAACCTCGAGCAGGTTCGTGACTACGCTTCTAACGTGGTTACGGTTGTTAAGACCATTCTGTATGCGCAGAGCACGGAAAGCCAGGCCTCCAGTGAGGGGCGTCGTTATTGGTACGATCCGAACACCCTGCAACTTACAATTGTGGACTTCCCCGAAAATCTGCGCGAGGTGAGCAATTACATTCGCTCGCTGCCACAGATCAACCGCAAGCAGAAGAGCGAAATCGTATTCCTCAAACACCAGACCTCGTCGGAAATGCTTGATCTGATCAACCGCGTGCTCGGTCTTGAGGCTTCTTCTTCTTCTGGTTCAGGTGCCGACAGCGTTACGAAAACGCTTCGTGTTGAGCAGGAACTTACCTTCCGCGATCTGCGAATCCGCGTTACCCGCATTGAACAAAACGACGTAAACGACGACAACGATGACAGTGTTGAGATGGTCGTTCGTACCCCAACCACAAGCGAGGACCGCACCATTGAAGAGTTCCGCTCGGAGCGCATTGATAACTATGAAATCAACGTTATCGAAGTGCGTCCGTCGGGTACCAACGGTGAGGGCAGCGCTCGTATCGAAGTGATCTACCAACCTCTGGCAACAGGCGTAGCTCAACCTGGAGTTGGTGGTTTCGGAGTCGGTGGTGTTGGAACTGGAACTGGAACTGGTGTTGGTGGTGCTGCGGAACAGGCCATTGCTGCTGCTCGGGCCGTCGCCGCTGCGGAGAAGGGTGTGCAGGTTGAGCCTTTCGAAAACCTGAACGCATTACTCATCCGTTACGACGATCCAGGCGATTTGGCCGAGATCAAGAGCTACATCGACGCCCTCGACATCCCGGTGCTGCAAGTTAACATCGAGACGAAGATGGTGGAAGTGCTCGAAAACCGGGCGAAGGAATGGCTGCCGGAGTTCGATCTGGCTAACCTGACCCAAGGCGGCCCGACACTTAGCAATGGCACTTTGGATGGCCGCTTCGGTCGTTACACGGACGAATTCCGCGATCCCTTCGATCCATTCCCGGAGACTCTGGAGAATGCTGGATTGCTGAAGGGGACGACAGTGCTCAACTTCAACTCCTTGGGAGAGTCGCCCGTGAATTTCACATTGCGCACGCTGGAAAGTGAAGGCGTCGTTAACGTGGTGAACGGACCTCACATTCTGGTTGAGAACGGCGAAACTGCTGATTTCGAAATCGAACGCAATTTCTCGAGCAGTGTCCTTAACAATAACAACAATAATAATAACAATAATAACAACAATACCACCACCAACAACAACAACGGTGGCCGAAGTATCCGTCAGGTGTCGCTGTCGGTATCGCCCCAGATTACACAGACGGGCGAAATCCGGCTCGATATTCAGGACCTCGAATTGCAGGATTACGGCAATGAGGGTGGCGGAATTGCTACCGTGGATATCAATGGTAACAACGCCAGCGACAATTTCGAACCGACCGCTATCGCACGCTCATTGGTCTTCGAAACCCGTCGTCGTTCGTTGAACACTGTTGCTCGCTGCAGTGATGGTGGAACCATCGTTCTCGGTGGTTGGACTGGTGAACGTTCCCGTGAGAGCGAGAGCGGTGTGCCGATCCTCCGCAAGTTGCCATACATCGGCAAATTGCTCTTCAACCGCACGAGCGACACGATGGAGAAGTCGTCACTACTGATTTTCCTGACTTGTAACATCATCAAGCCCTGACGTTCAGGGGCAACCCATCAGAAATGCCGATCCCCGGCACCGCCGCTCACGCGGTAGTGCCGGGGGTTGTTTTTTTGTATATCGAGATTTGCCGGGAAGGATTAATCCGTTTGGAGGCAAAGGCTGAGATGGTTGCCTCGTGGACGTGCCTGGGATCCACCTCTCTCCAGCTCGCTTTTACTTCTTAGACTTCATCTTTTCCGCACGTATTTCGGCCGCCAGTTTAAGAAACTCCTCTGCTGACAGGGTGTTGATCACCTGGTCAGCGGCGAGCCAACCTTTGCGTGCGATGGAAATACCGTAGTGGATATTGTCCAGCCCCTCAGTGCTGTGAGCGTCGGGGTTTACCGCGAAGCGCACGCCCATCTCAGCAGCGGCGTGGATGTGCGACCAGTCCAGATCGAGACGGTGGGGATCGGCATTGATCTCGACGATGGTACCTGTGTCAGCGCAACGTTGCAGAACAGCATTCATATCAAAAGCATAAGGTGATCTTGAAAGAAGCAGGCGTCCTGTCAGATGCCCCAGAATCGTCGTATAGGGGTTCTCTACAGCAGCAAGCAGGCGCTCGGTCATCTCCTCGGCGGACATGTTGAAACGGCTGTGAACGGACGCTACCACGAAATCCATGCGTGAAAGGATCTCGTCAGAATAATCCAGTGACCCATCCGCAAGAATATCGCATTCACAACCCTTCAAGACTCGAAACGCATCGCCATGCATTTCCTCGTTTATTGCGTCGATCTCTTTGTGCTGCCGGGCAATGTCTTCACGTTTAACACCCCCCGCATAAACCGCAACCTCGCTGTGATCGCAAATGCCGAGATAACTGCAGTTTTGTTCCTGAAGAGCGGCGCGAGCCATCTCGCGTATGGATTTTTGCCCATCGCTCCAGGTGCTGTGGACGTGGAGTACGCCGCGATAATCTTCCCGGGTTACCAGCGTCGGCAACGCGTGGGCCGCGGCGGCATTAAGCTCTCCGCGTCCTTCGCGCAATTCCGGCTCGATGGTGTCCATCTCGAGCAGCGCATAGATTTCCTGCTCTGTTTTGATAACCAGCCTGTTGTCATCGGAACCAGCTGGCCCCGTTCGAAATATGCCGCATTCTTCCACACGCAGATTTTTTTCTCCAGCGCGCGAGATAAACTCGGCCACGTGCTCGCCATTGCCCGTATGCCAAAACAATGCCGGAGCAAATTCGTCGTCACCGACCACTCTTAATGTGGCCTTCACCGCACCGTTCAGAAAAACGGTGGCTTGGGTCCTGCCAAGTTCGACAACCTCGAGAACGTGAGGCAACTCTGTGAAATTCGAAATGACTTGGGCGGGATTACCGGAGCTGGCCACCAGATCCACGTCGCCGATAGTCTCGCACTTGCGCCGCAGGCTGCCCGCCACTTCTACCCGGATAACTTCCCCCATATCGCGCAGAGCGAGCATAACAGGCGCAACGGTCTCTTCGGCGGTGCTGAGCAGGTGCAGTCCCAGGGATTCGCGGAAGAGCTCGAGAGCGTTCAGTATTTTCTCAACGGTTTTCCCCCCGAAGCCCGGCACCTCTGCCACTCTGCCATCGGACAGAGCCACTTCCAAGTCTGCGATGCTCTCAATGCCAAGGGCGTCATAGAGCACCCGGATTTTTTTCGGTCCCAACTGGGGCACCGTCATCAGAACCTCAATGTCCCGGGGCGCTGCCTCCAGCATCTTCTCGATATCGTGAGATTTCCCGGTCTCGTACAGTTCACGAATCAGAGCCGCCGTGGAGGGGCCGATACCTTCGAGCTCCTCCAGGCGGCGGGATTCTGCGGTTAATTCTTCCATCGAAGCCGGGTCAGACCCCAGGGCCGCTGCGGCGTTGTCAAAGGCGCGGACCTTGAACTTGTTCGCCCCGTGAAATTCCAACAGCGCGGAGAACAGCCCCAGTTGTTCGATGATTTGCTGCTTATTGAAACGTCTCATTTATTTCTCTGATGGATACAGCAGATACTTCGCCCGCATGGGCATGAAGCCAGCGACCTGCTCGTCGATGAATTTCATCGTGTCATCCAGAGATTTGCCCTCGCGAATGCGGGCGCAAAGGATGGCGCTGGAAGCGCCCCGTAGCTTCATCAGGTCGATGCGGGGAACCTTTTTTCCAGTGGGGAGAGATTTCTTCGCGGCAGCATTCCATTTCATCTCATCGATCATCTCGGTGCCATGGTGGCGCTGGAGATAATCCATGAGCCGCACACCCAACAGCACAGGCCGCATGGTTTTGCGGTCGGTGATGTGCATGCGCGCGCCGTGGCATACGCGCCCCTCGCCCACGTGGTCGCGGCTGAGGGTGCCGGTCGGGGTGAAATCAGCCGCTTCAAGACGAATGCCCGGCAGTCCGCCCGTGGTCAATTCGTCCACCAGCTTTTGCGAATCCTCGAAATAGGGAGCCCCAAAGATGTGGAAGGGTTCATCGGTGCCGCGGCCCATGCTGACGATGCTTTCCGGAATCGCGATGCCCGTATAAACCAGCGCTGCGTCGAGGTCCTGAATGTTCGGCGACGGGTTCACCCAGCGCAGGCCGGTTTCATCGAAGAACATGTCGCGTTTCCACCCCTCGCAGGGGACTACCGTCAACTTGCAGTCGATCTTTTTCTCCGTGTTGAACATGCGCGCCAATTCACCCATTGTCATGCCATGGGCGATGGGCATCCGGAAGTAGCCCGTCACCATGCCTTCCAGGTCCTCGTCCATGATGGGGCCGTCCACATACACGCCACCCACGGGATTCGGGCGATCCAGCACGATCACTTCGATGCCCAGTTTGGCGCAGACTTCCATCATGTAGCCCATGTAGGAGCAGTAGGTGTAGTAACGGGCACCGATATCCTGCAGGTCCACGATCACCGCGTCCACACCCTCGAGAGTTGCTGCACGGGGGTGGTGGGGCTTCTTGGGGTTATCGGGCTTCGTGCTGTAAAGGCTGTGCACCATCAGGCCCGTGGCGGGGTCCTTTACGTCGGGGGTTTTCGTGTCCACGTTGCCATAAAGCCCGTGCTCGGGGGAGAAGAGCTTCACGATGTTCACGTTGGGCTGATTCATCATGAGGTCCAGAACGTGGTTGCCGTCGCGGTCGATGGCCGAGTGATTGGTCAGAAGCGCAACCGTTTTGCCCTTAAGGCTGGAAAACTGTTCCCGTTTCATAACGTCAAGTCCCGTCAGCACCGGGCCGTCGCCCATGGGGTGGGAATCGACTTTGATCAAAGGTTCCTTTGCACTGGTTGCGGTGGTTTTCTGCGCGGGTCCTTTTTTGTCGGGGATTACTTCCACTTTGATCTGGGTGTACACAGAGCGGTTTGCTTCGTAAGGAGCCTCAAGCCGCGCCATGGGATTGGTTGTTTCCGCCGTGGATGGTGCCATCATGTTTACTGCGCCGGGTGTTGCCATGGGGGCGGTGGACTCGAGTGCAGCGGGGGCGGTTGCAGGGGGAGCGAAGCTCTCGGTCGCCGTGGTGACTTCGACCGACGCCGTAGCCATGGGTTCGGGCGTCTCTGCGACCATCTCAGATTTTTTCTCGGTCTGCCCGCAGCCCGTGATGAGCCAGAGTGCGGCAAAAGCTGTTGCGATTATCTTGTAGTTCACCTGATATCCTCCGAATGTTTGGTAACAGAAGTGCGATCCTGCTCCGCTGTGCACATGGGACATGACTGAAGACAAGAACATCAAATCGCGACCATCAAGGGAATCTCGAACCAACGATTCATCTTCGCGCGAAAATAGTCGTGAGCGGGAGCGCAGGCAACCGCAGGCAGCGTCACCCCGTGCTTCCGGGAAACCAGCTGTCAGTGCTCCTCCAACGCCACCCACCGAGCCGTTTCGTTACTTTCGCGCCGAGGGCTTGGGGCGCAAGGGTGTGGTGAGGTTCGTCAAGGTAATGGGTGTGCCCGGCAATTGGACTATTACTGGCACCAACAGCTTGCGCGTGGAAGTGGGGGGGCGCACGGTTCAGGAAGCACTGCGTCTGGCCCGACGCCACATCCGCTTTCGCGTGGTGGTGGTGCGCGAGATGGGTAGTCTGGCGGAACTTAAGGCCAAGCCTTTCTAAGCGTGGCAGATTGTTTGCCCGAAAACGGGTGGCCTACTTATCGGTCTGATTCTTGTCGTCAAAGTTGATCCCACAATACAGATCTCGCCCGGCCAGTTCGGGGTTGGCTTCACGGATGTGCCGCCAACGGCCTGCGCGACGTGACTCGCCGGGAGCCACGGGGGTTGTGCAGGTGCTGCAACCGATGCTGGTGAAGCCGCGGGCGTATAGCGGATGCGCCGGGAGATTGTGTTCCGCGTTATACGCATCCACTTCTTCCTCGGTGATAAAGGCGAGGGGGTAGATCTTGTATGCGTCAATGCGCGGGTCTGGTGAAATGGTTTTCACGTCGCCGCGGGCACCGCCTTCGCCACGCATCAGGCCGCCCACGACGGCATCGAAGCGCCCTTTTACAGCTGCAAGATAAGGCATCTCTTTACGGAGTTCGCAGCACTTCTGATAACCGGGCCCGTCCACCTCGCCATCGAACTTGTAAAGGTCGCGACCGAACTCCAACCGTTGCTCCTCGAAGGAGAGGCTGGGGGCGTAGGTTCGGATGTTCACGCCGAACCGCTGGATGAACTCATCGCGCACGGCAAGAGTCTCGGGGAAGTGGACGCCGGTGTCGATAAAAACGATTTCTGTGTCCGGAGCAATGCGACTGATCAAGTGCATGATCATCCCGGCGGATTTCTGCATGGAGCTTTGCACCGCGAGGCGCTCACCGAAAGTGTCGACAGCCCATTGCAAAATCTGCTCGGGCGAGCGCGACGCGAGTTGTGGATTGGTTGATTCCAGATCGAGTGGTTTCATGGGTTAATGAGGTCTCTGATTAGATTCTTGTCTCAATGATCTACGGTCCGCACCCCCCATCATTCGATGGGACCACCGCCGCGTTGTTACAGATCGGTGAGACCGGGAGGGATGGCCACCCGTACCGTGCGGGCGTTCATGTCGGTGCTCACGACCATTTGTTTTACCATCGGCACCAGAAACGCTTTGCCCTCGGCCGGCTGTACGCGGAGGAAATCGTGTGCAGAACCGGCGTCGATCTTCAGCACTTCACCGATCTTCTCGCCTGTGCTGTCGTCCAGCACGGCGCACCCGATCCATTGCCAGTGATAAAACTCACCTGGTTCCAGAGGCCAGAGGTCGGCCGGCGTCAGGAGTACTTCTATGGCCCGCAATTTTTCTGCGTTGGTCATGTCGGGGATTTCTGCGAGGGTGAGTATGACGTGCTGTTGATGGAAAAAATAATCCTCAACGTGTGCCGTCGCATGGATCAAGTCAGCGCGTCCCTCCGGAGGAGGAACACTGGCGGGCTGCATCCCCAAATCCAGCGCCAACCGGCGTGGCAGACGGAGGATGATTTCATCGGATGGAAGTTGCTCGAAACGTTCGATGGGTTCGAACAGGGGAGACATGCGCACCGCTCCGGCGTTTCCATGGGTGCGCGTGATAATACCTATCGCGACGAGGTCGTCGGGATTGTTCATGAGGGCCTCGAATTAAAAAATGGGGAGTTGCGCTTTGGTGGCGCTACTCGACGATTTGGAGCAGTGACTTTTTCCGGAGCTTGGTTGCGGCCGCGCTCAGGATTTTGCGCATGGCTTTTGCCGTCTGGCCGCCCTTGCCAATCACTTTACCCACGTCGTCGGCGGCTACTTTAAGCTCAAGGATAATTGAGTTTTCGCCTTCCACCACATGGACTTTCACCTCGTCGGGCTTGTCCACAAGCGCCTCGGAGATGTATTGCACCAAATCTCTCATGATTTGGCCTTCGGTCTTCGTCTGCTGATCGCTCATTCCAGATTGCTCCGCTCGAACATTAGTGACCCTTGCTAAGGACGGGAAACGGGAACAACAACAAAAAAGCGACGGCGTCCGCCCAAGAGCAGACGCCGTCGAAAATCCTGAACGCTGAATCGATTACCCGATTCAGGCGCTTTTTGCAACTTTAGGTGCCGGCTTGCGCAGCAAGTGGAATTCTTTGAGAATTCCTTCTTTGCGCAGGATGGAACGGACGGTATCCGAAGGAACGGCACCGTCTTTAAGCCATTTAAGCACGCGGTCCTTATCCACTTTGACGTCCACCGGATTGGTGAGCGGATGATAGTAGCCAAGGATCTCGATGAAGCGTCCATCACGCGCGCTGCGTGAGTCCGCCACAACAACACGGTACGACGGATCCTTCTTGCGACCAACCCGCGTCAACCGAATACGAACAGACATGTGGTTCTCCTTCTGTGATAAAAACCCGCAATTTATATCGCAGTTATTGTGATTTGTTCATGACGAACAATCACGAATGAGACTCAATGTTCCCGAGAGGAGCATCTGTCTTTACGATCATAATCACGGTCATGTACCCGCCCCCATTGCAACCCTTCAATTGAAGTGGGATTTTCTCATGGACGATGCCGCGCAGTTTGTTTCTTTTGCGACCGTGGTTCTGTACAACTATAAGGATTTCAAACAGGCGGTCGCGAGTGCTTTCCGGGCACCGGGATGGTGGATCGCGCGCATGCCGGTGTTCATGATAACGGCGCTGTTTTGTCTCGGGGTCTATCTTTATAAGCCATTCGTTCAGAGCAGTCTGGACAATCAACCGATCCGGTGGGGGGCGGCGTTGCTGGCCACGGGGCGACCGCTGAACTATGCGCTGTTGGGTCTGCCGGGGAACTCCTATTATTCGTTCCGCGACATGCCCGATGGGACCATTCGATCGCACACGCCGGTGGGAACGGCGGTGCTTGCGGCGCCTTTTTTTGCGGTGGCTCACGCTTTGGGCGCGCCGTTTATTGACGAGAACATTGTTTTACTCGATAGCGTTTTGGCGACGCTGCTCATGGCGGCCTCGGCGGGAATGATGTCGTGGCTGGTGCGGCGTGAGGGGCGACGCACGGCGTTTTTTATAGGGCTGGCCTTTGGTCTGGGCACCGCAGCCTGGGCCGTGGCGAGTCGCTCATTGTGGCAACACACTGGGGAAGTCTTCATGCTGTTGGTCGGCATGTGTCTGCTCGATGGCGAACGGCGGTCTCTTCGTCGCACGGTGGCAGGCTTGGCCGCACTGGGTTTTGCAATCTGGTGTCGCCCCTATATATTGCCAGCCGTGGGAATCCTTGTTCTTTGGGAAATGAGGCGCGGCTGGAAAGTTTTCGCTGCGGGTGGGGCGGCCATTGCGCTGCTGATGGGAGCGTGGGGGATTTACAACCTGACGACCACGGGCAATCCGTTGGGAACTTACCTCTCCGCGCGGGTGCTGGAACACCAATTCTGGGACACCTACGCTGTGAACCTGTGGGGAACGCTGGCCTCGCCGAATCGGGGGATGTTCGTCTTCTCGCCGGTCTTGTTAATGGCTGTGCCAGCTTTGTTCTGGTGGCTCATCCGGGTGCGGAAGTCGCCGGCCATGGCGGTGCTTGCCGTGGCATCGCTGGCGGTCATCCTGCCGCGTGGTGCGTTCCATGGCTGGTTCGGCGGGCACACATACGGATCGCGCACCATGCTCGATTCTGCCCCCTTCCTGCTCATCATGACCGCTCCCTTTGTACGTTACGCTTTCGAAGTTCGCCGATGGCTGGCACCCATTCCGGTTGTGTTGTTGCTGCTGTCGGCCGGCATCCAGTATCTTGGGGCCACGCGGGATTTTGAATCGTGGAATGTGCTGATGGGCATGAACGTGGACACGAACGCCTGGAATTACGAGAAATCTCAGATCATGCATTGCCTGACTAACGGTGTCAGCACGCGCGGCCCCCTGGGTAATCCGGTGAATTACATCCTGCCGCGCGATGGGGTTATAAATGTCTCGGGAAACTTCACGACGCCTTACGTGCGCGGGGGTGTTACCTTTCAGCCGCCCCATGGCGCGCAGATTTTGCCGCCCGAGGCTCGCATGGTTTTCTTTACACCCAAGCCCATGGCCGGTCACATTTCGTTGCAACTTGCCGGGCCCGTTTATCCCTTCGATCCGGTCCGGGTCGAATGCCTCTTGAACGGACACCTTTACCATACAGAGGTCATGAGGTATGTGAATTGGGAATTCCGACGGAGTATGGTGAAGGAAGTCCCGGGGGAATACTTCGTGGAAGGAATTAACGTGCTGGAATTTCGCACGGATCGGGTCTTTTATCCGTCTGCATCAGCGTCGCCCTTTGGGGTGAAAGTCGGTAAGATTGTTGTTCGTCCGGTGATGGCTCAATGAGCCAGGCCCGCAAGGAGAGGTGAGGAATTGAAACGTCAAAAAATCCACGAAGCTCCCGAGACTGATGCGACCAGTGTAATGGGTCCGGCAGAAAAAGCTGCAACCCCGGAGCGCTCCTCGTTTCTCGGGGCGTGTCGTCAACGCGCTGGGCGTGTAGCTGCCTGGACACGACGGATTTCGCCTTTCTGGTGGGTATTTCTCCTTTGTTTCACGGCCTACAGTTATCGGCCTTACATTCAGAGCAGCATGGACAACCAACCGATTCGCTGGGGGGCCACTCTGCTGGCCTCGCAGGGAACGCTCGATTTCTCGTACCTCGGCATTGATGCTTCGAGGTTCTATTCCCTGCGCACCATGCCCGATGGCAGCATCCGATCGCATACGCCGATCGGAACAGCGTTTCTGGGTGCGCCGGTGTTTATGGCGGCGCGGATTTTGGGAGCCGAGTTCACTGCGGAAAATGTAGTGTTCCTCGATTCTCTTGCAGCGGCGTTACTCACCGCACTTGGCGCGGCGATGATGTTTAGGCTGACACGTCCTCGCTACGGCGACCGAACGGCCTGGTTCATCGCCCTTGCGTTTGCATTTGGAACCGCAAGCTGGGCGGTGGCCAGCCGTTGCCTGTGGCAACACACCGGCGCTCAATTTTCCCTGCTGGTTGCCCTTGTTCTCTTGCAGGATCGACATGGGCGCTTGCTGCGTCTGGCCGGCGCTGCGGGCATGTTGGCGCTGGCGGTTTGGTGCCGACCGTTTGTCGGGCCGGCATGCGCGGTTATTTTTCTCGCGGAATTCATGCGCAGCCGTCGCACCGCACTGGTGGGGGCGGGCGTGGCGCTTGTTGGTTTCCTGATGTGGATGGGCTATAATCTGTACGCCGTGGGAAACCCGCTCGGAACTTACGTTTCTTCGAAAGCCTTTGCGGTGGATCTGTTCGCGAATTACCCGCGTTTTCTGGCCGGTAGTCTCATTTCGCCCAATCGCGGCATGTTGATTTTCGCGCCGGTGCTTCTGATGGGTTTCGCGGCGGTTCCATGGGTTCTGGCGCGTTGGAAGACTCATCCCCGCGAGGCGATTTTCGCGGTGTGCGCATTGATCGGAATTCTCATGCGCGGGTTTACTCCGGGCTGGTTCGGGGGGCATTCGTACGGCTCGCGCTACATGCTCGACTCATCGCTGTTTCTTCTGCTGGCCGCTGCGCCGGTGATCCACTTCTTGCTGACGGGTGCCCGGTGGAAGATGTTGGTGCCCGTGGGCCTGTTGCTGCTTTCGGCGGGCATTCAGTATCTGGGCGTGGCGCGCGACTTCGAGTCGTGGAATGGCATCATGGGGATGAACGTGGAGAAGAACGCTTGGGCATGGCGGAAGAACCAGATCATGCATTGCCTGACTTATGGCGAGTCAACTCGGGGCCCCATGTTGGATGCGAGCCAATATCGACTGCCCACCACGGGCATTATCGACCCCAAAGGGAATCCGCCGGATGTTCGATATTTCCGCTATGGTCTGAGCATACAAGCCCCGTGGGGGCCGTGGCTCATGCCGCCCAAAGCGGGCATGGTTGTTTATCTGGATGAAAGCGTCGACTTGAAGCTGCGCGTGGAATTGACCACGCAGGCTTTTCAATTCGATCCCACCGAAATTCGCTATTTCTGGAACGGTGAGGAGTTCGCCCAGCTTGTCATTCTTCATGGCGACACAGAGTTCCGGAACATCCCGTTTTTCCATGTGCCGGCGCGGCTGGTACATCCCGGCTTGAACACCATGGAGGTTCGCGTGAGCCGGGTTTATTATCCCGAAACGTCGCCGGCCGCATTGGGGGCAGCATTGAATCGTGTAATCATGCTCCCATGGGATGGGGAGACAGCACCGCCCATACCGTGATCGGGGAAGCGCTGAATTACACGACGCGCAGGTAGTCGCGCATGGTGCAGCGCCGCACGCGGCAGAAGTGGCGCGCTGTGGTAATGCCTTCGCCCGTGGGGCTGGCGATGCTGTACGATGCCGGCCCCTCGCCACTGATCCCGAGGCCCGCAAGGCATGGGCCGTTTTTCACGAAGATGGAGCAATCCATCGCTTTGCCCATGCGGGTCATGTTGGCGACGTTCATGGAGTGCATGATGGCGGTGTGGCGGTAGCCGTGTTCGGCGCGGCGGGCCAGATCGATTCCCTCGTCCACATCGGCAACGCGCACGAAGGGCAGGAAGCAGGTCATCTGTTCGTGCTGAACCCAGGGGTGGTCGAACGGGGTTTCGCCAATCAGAAGGGGCGTGTCGTGGGGGACTGTGAGGCCTATGGTCGCGGCAAGGACGGCGGCGCTGCGGCCAACCAGATCGCGGTTGAGGGTTGTTCCGCCGCAGCTTTTGCCGGTCGCGCCGGCGTGGGCGCCCGAGCACTGAAACATGTTCGCGGCGAGCGCGTCGATCTGCGCAGCGTTCAACTCGACGCAGCCCCGGCGTATCATCTCGCGCATGAGTCCGTCGGCCACGGAGGCCACCACAAAAACTTCCTTCTCG
This sequence comes from candidate division BRC1 bacterium HGW-BRC1-1, assembly GCA_002842095.1. GTDB lineage: Bacteria > Sumerlaeota > Sumerlaeia > Sumerlaeales > Sumerlaeaceae > HGW-BRC1-1. The sequence goes on along the minus strand of PHCB01000004.1, from coordinate 114,824 downwards.
GCAATGCACAGCATGTTGTTATCGAAGGATGCGCCCGTGATGATGTGCTCGGCGGCCTGGGGCAGCAGGGCTGTTTCATCTACCACCACGGGTGGGTTACCCGGTCCGGCGGTGATGGATTTCTTCGAAGTCTTCAGCGCTTCCTTCACCACGCCGGGTCCGCCGGTGACGAGGATCAGTCGCACCTTGGGGTGATTGAAGGCTTGCCGCGTGGTTTCGATGGTCGGTTCGGCGAGGGTTGTGAGCAGGTTGCGGTAACCCGTGGCGGTTTCAATAGCGCGGTTGAAGTGGTCCAGCGTCCACGCGAAGATGCGTTTCGACGCCGGGTGCGGATTGAACATAACGGTGTTGCCACCGGCCAGCATGGCGATGGCGTTATTGATGAGCGTCGGGACGGGGTGCGTGACAGGGGTAACCGCCGCGATGACTCCGTATGGCGCGTACTCTTCAATGGTCAGGCCGAAGTCGCCCGACCAGCAGCGGGTTACGAGATCTTCGATACCCGGCGTATCCTTGGCTGCCCCGGCGATCTTCAAAATTTTGTGATCCACGCGCCCCAGTTTCGTTTCCTCCACCGTGCGCGCGGCGATAGTCTCTTTCAGTTGGTGGGCTGTCGCGCGGATAGCGTCGCAAGCGGCTTTGCGGGCCGCCATGGGTGCGCTTCCCCATGCGACGAAAGCTTCGTCGGCAGCGGCCACGGCCTCGTCGACGGTGTCAAATACTCCCGACAGCGCCGTAATCGGCGAGGAAGCGCCGGCGGTGGGTGCTGGTGTGGGTGCACCCGACTGCAAGCGACGCGTTACTTCGTCCACTATTTGAGAAATGGTGCGATCGTCCATGGGAAGCGCCGCCTCGGCTGATGGGATGAGACAGGCTTTATCTGCCCGGCGTCGCGAGGATTCAATGGTTTTCCCGACGAACCACAGGTTTTTCAGCGTTGGATTTCATTTTTCGCCATTTCATGCGTTGACCGGCTGTAGGGTTAGGCTTAACAAATGTATGCGTACGCATTTACGAAACGCTTAAATAACGATCGCTTAAGGAAAGTGTCATGACGGCCACCCCGGAAGTAATTTCAGCGCTCAGCGCCAGAGCAAATCGTCTCCGCATTCTCTCGATCCGCGCCACCACGGCTGCGGGTTCGGGACACCCCACAACTTGTTTGTCTGCCGCAGAAATTATGTCGGCTCTGTTCTTCCACGTCATGCACTATGACCCGAAGAACCCATCCAATCCCTGCGCCGACCGCTTTGTTCTTTCGAAGGGTCATGCCGCGCCGATCCTTTACGCCGCGTGGACCGAGGCCGGCTATTACACCGAGGCCGATCTGCTGACCCTGCGCCGCATTGACAGCGATCTGGAAGGTCACCCCACGCCGCGGCTGCCTTATGTTGACGTGGCCACCGGCTCGCTGGGTCAGGGCCTGGGCGTGGGCATCGGGCTCGCGCTGAATTCCTGCAAGCTCGACAAGAGCAACTATCGCACCTACGTGCTCATGGGCGACGGCGAGTCGGCGGAGGGTTCGGTCTGGGAGGCTGCGGAGATCGCGTCTTACAACAAGCTCGATAATCTTTGCGCCATCGTGGACGTGAACCGCCTGGGGCAAAGTCAGGCTACCATGCTTCAGCATGACATGGACGTTTACAAAGCGCGCTTTGAGGCTTTTGGGTGGGCGGCGGAAGTTGTGGATGGTCACAACATGGCTGCGGTGGTGGCGGCGTTTGAGAAGGCCGAAAACACCAAGGGCAAACCTTTCGTCATTCTGGCGCAAACGCTCAAGGGCAAGGGTGTCAGTTTTGCCGAGGACAAAGATGGCTGGCACGGCAGGCCTTTCAAGAAGGGCGAGGAAGCCCAGAAGGCCATTGATGAGATAACAGCGGCGGGTGTGGACGTGCCCGAGGGTGTCCTTCACATTCCTGCGGTTGCCGAGTGCACACTCTGCGCCGCTGAGATCAAGCCCATGGAAGCGCCGTCCTATAAAGAAGGCGACGAGATCGCCACGCGCGAGGCCTATGGCGATGCGCTGGTGAAACTCGGTGCGGCCAACTCGCTGGTCGTGGCGCTGGACGCCGACACCAAAAACTCGACGTTCTCCGAGAAGTTCAAGAAGGCGTATCCCGCCCGCTTCTTCGAGGGTTTTATTGCCGAACAGAACATGATCAGCGTGGCGGCGGGGCTGGCGGGGCGCGGAAAGATTCCGTTCGCCTCCACCTTCTCGGTCTTCCTTTCGCGCGGCATGGACCAAATTCGCATGGCGGGCGTTTCCAAGTCGAACATCAAGCTGTGCGGCTCCCACGTGGGTGTGAGCATTGGCGAAGACGGCCCGTCGCAGATGGGTCTGGAGGATCTCGGCATTTTCCGCTCGATCCCCAATTGCGCCGTGTTCTATCCCAGCGATGGCGTCTCCGCCGAGCGGGCCGTTGCACTGGCAGCCGATCACAAGGGCATGGCATACATCCGCACGTCGCGGCCCAAGACCGGGCTGGTGTATGGCAACGATGAGACCTTCTCCATCGGGAAGCTGAAAGTGGTTCGCAAGAGCGATGAGGATCGTCTGACCATCGTGGCTGGCGGCGTGACCCTTTGGGAGGCCCTCAAGGCCGCGAAGGAACTGGAGGGCGAGGGCGTTGTTGTCCGCGTCGTCGACATCTTCTGCGTAAAGCCCATCGATGCTGCCGGGCTGAAAGAGAACGCAAAGCAGACCAACAATCTGATTCTTACGGTGGAAGACCATTACTCCGAGGGAGGCATCGGCGAGGCCGTCGCGGCAGCTCTTTCGGAAACAGATATCAAGGTCAGCCGCATTGCCGTTACGCAGGTTCCACGGTCGGGTGCCCCCGACGAGTTGCTCGCGCATTACGGCATTGATGCAAAGGCCATCGTGAAGCGGGTTAAAGATCTCGTCTGATTCCCGACATGGGAATCGCGCCGTCCGAAGTGAGCATCTTTAATCCAAACACCCCAAGAAAGAGACCTCAAATATCATGACTTCCACAAACCCTATGAAAGCACTTCATGACGTGGGCCAGAGCTTTTGGCTGGATTCAATCAGTCGCGAAATGATTTCCGGCGGCGACCTTAAGCGGTTGGTTAATCTGTATGGGTTGCGTGGGGTCACGTCGAACCCCGCCATTTTTCAGAAGGCCATTTCGGGTGGCTCGGCCTATGACGCGCAGATCGTCAAAGCGGCCAAGGCAGGCAAGTCGGTCTTTGAGATTTATGAGGCTTTGGTGGTTGAGGACATTCGCAAGGCGGCCGATGTGCTGGCGGGCGTTTACAAGAGTTCAAAGGGCGAGGATGGTTACGTTTCGCTGGAAGTAAGCCCGGCGCTGGCGCACGACACGGCGGGCACGGTGGAGGAGGCCCGGCGGTTATGGGCGGCGGTGGGGCGGCCAAACCTGATGATCAAGGTCCCCGCCACCCGTGCAGGATTGGGAGCCATCACAACCCTCACGGCGGAGGGCATCAATGTGAACGTGACGCTGATCTTCTCCCTCGAAGTTCACGAAGACGTAATGTCGGCATACCTGAAAGGGCTGGAAGCGCGTCAGGCAAAGGGAGGCAAGCTGAACCACATCGCCTCGGTGGCCAGTTTTTTCCTCAGTCGCATTGATAAACTGGTGGATGGTCAGCTCGCGGCGCGAGTGGGTGTTGGCTCGGGAGACGCCCAGCGATTAATGGGGCGCGTGGCAATTGCCTCGGCGAAGGTCGCTTACCAGAATTTCCTGACGGTTAAAAACAGCGACCGTTTCAAAAAGTTGAGCAAGGCCGGGGCACGCATGCAGCGCCCGCTGTGGGCCAGCACCAGCACGAAGAACGCCCTTTATCCGGCGTGGAAGTATGTTGAGCCCCTCGTGGGCCCGGACACGGTGAACACGATGCCGCCGGAAACCGTTGCGGCTTTTCTTGCTCGCGATATTATGCCCGGGGCGAACTCCTCCATTGCGCAGGACGTTGAGGACGCTCGTCTTGTGTTGAAAACCCTCAAGAAGGTTGGCATCGATCTGAACGCCGCCGTGACCCAGTTGCAGGAACAAGGGGTCGCAAAGTTTCAGAAGCCTTTCGATAAGTTACTGGCCGCCATCGCGGAAAAACGCGCAGAGACCACGGGCGTTGGTTCCAGCCAGAGCGAGGCCTGGGGGACTGCGGAAGATGTGGTCGAGGAGATGCAAAAGTCTGCTCAAACGGCGCGCCTGGTGCAGCGGTTGTGGTCCAAAGACTCGACTCTTTGGACCAATGAAAAGGCCGATGGTTCCGTCTTCAAGTCGATTTCAAACCGTCTTGGCTGGCTCGACGTGGCAGATCAGATGCTGGAGTGTGTGCCTGAGATTACAAGCTTTGCGCGTGAGATTCGCAAGGCTGGCTTTAAGCATGTTGTGTTGCTGGGAATGGGCGGCAGCAGCCTCTGTCCGGAGGTATGCGCCACCACCTTTGGGCAGCAGGAAGGCTGGCCCGTGCTGCTGGTGCTGGACAGTACGTCGCCCGACGCCGTGGCTGCGCTGGAGCGCAAGATCGATCTGCGACGGAGCCTTTTTGTGCCCGCCAGCAAGTCGGGTTCGACCATCGAGACCAACTGCTTCTTTCAGTATTTTTATGAGCGCCTTGATGCCGTGGGGGTTTCAAATCCCGGCCAGCATTTCGTGGCAATCACCGACCCCGGTTCACCGTTTATCGAAGTGGCCGAGGAACATGGTTTCCGTCGCGTCTTCCTGAACCCGCCGGATATTGGTGGCCGTTACAGCGCGTTGTCACTGTTCGGTCTGCTACCCATGGCGCTCATGGGGTTGGACGTGCGCAAGGTTCTGAATCGTGCGCGGGAAATTTCACAAGCTGGCGCGAAGGTTGCATCTCTTCAGGCCCATGAAGCAGTGCGTCTGGGTGTGGCGCTGGGCGCCATGGAGCGCGAAGGGCGCGACAAGCTGACGTTTATTATTTCGCCGGGTGTATCGGCCTTTGGTTTCTGGGTCGAGCAGTTGATAGCGGAGAGCACCGGCAAGCAGGGCATGGGCATTGTGCCCGTGGAAGGGGAGCGGGTGCGGCGCCCGAGTGACTATATCGGCGACCGTGTCTTCGTGGGCATGCAACTGGAAGGCGATCGCGAGATTGAACCGACTCTGGCGGCGTTGGAAAAGGCCGACTTCCCGGTGATCCGCATTCACCTGCGCGACGCGTATGACCTCGGGCGTGAGTTCCTCCGTTGGGAAACGGCAACGGCGGCCGCGGGCATGGTGATGGATATCAATCCGTTCGACGAGCCGAACGTCTCTGAGAGCAAGCAGAACACCGGCGACATTCTGGCGGAGGCAAAAAAGGCTTCGGGCCGGTTGCCTATGCCGAAGTCGGATCTGGAAGAGGCCGGCATCAAGATAACTTTTTCGGATGCTGTGAAGCCCGGAAAAAATTCCAAAGCCAAAGCGGCACGGCTGCTGCAGAGCATATTACAGGAGACGCAGGCGAACGACTATGTGGCACTGCTCGGGTTCCTCGCGCCCACTTCGCGCGTGATGAGTGCCATGGCAACCATCAGGGCCTCGGCGGGTCGTATCAGTGAGTGCGCCACCACGGCTGGCATTGGGCCCAGATATCTCCACAGCACCGGCCAACTTCACAAAGGCGGCGCGGATAATGGCGTGTTCATCATGTTCATGGCCGACACATCAGCCGATGTGGCCATTCCCGGCGAGGAGTTCGACTTCGCGACGTTGTTCCATGCACAGGCCCTCGGCGATTTCCGCAGCCTGAACCAGCATGGACGGCGGGCAGTCTTGATCCACCTGGGCAGCAATGTGGAGAAGGGGCTGAAAACCGTCGCCGGCTGGCTTGGCAAATAAGCGGCGCGACGGACTCCCTGCTTAAAATTATTCGGACGGTGTGATCAGGTCGGTGAGGGTGCGGCGCAGATAGTCTGCGCGCAGCCAGTCGCGGGCCTGCTCTCCCACTTCGCCGCCACGGCTATATTGGAGATGCCCGGGCTGGACTTCTATGATCAGCCGATTGAGCGCCTGATGCGTAAGCGAGGCAAAGGTGCCCTGGTCGATACCGTAGCGCAGTTTGCCCAGAAGGATTACCGCCTCCTGTGAACTCATGGCGCGGGCATTGGTCAGCAGGCCAAAGGCCCGCCACATTTCATCTTCCACCGCGCCCATGCGAACGCCGTAAAGCTTGGAGCGAACAGCTTCCTCCTTCTTCACGAGGTCTTCGATCACTTCATGGATGCGCTGGACAATTTGCTGTTCGGTAATGCCCAGAGTGACTTCGTTGGAAAGCTGATAGAAGTCGCCCATGTTGTCGGAGTTTTCGCCGTAAAAGCCGCGCATGGTCAGCCCGTGGCGTGGCATGGCTTTGAGGATGGAGTGCAGTTGCTTGGTGGCACTCAGGCCCGGCAAGTGGAGCATCACGCTGGCACGCAAGCCGGTGCCGGTGTTCGTGGGGCAGGCGGTCAGGTAGCCGTAGTGGGTCGAGTAGGCGAAATCGATGGCCTCACTCAATTGGGCTTCCAGTTCGATGAGGGCGTTCAAGGCGTCGAACGGTTGGAAGCCGCTCAGCAGCGAGAAAATACGAAGATGATCCTCTTCGTTTACCATCATGCCGACGGTGATATCCGACGACAAAAACATCGCACGGCCCTGCCCACCTTTTTCCATCTCGGTCGAGATAAGGTGGTTTTCCTTGAGATAATTTCTCTCCAGGCTGACCAGGTCATTGATGCTGAAATGCATTCCGTCTTTTAGAATGGGGATGGTGTCGACCGCATTGGTGACCTGCTTGACGACGGTCTGTAGTTCCTCGGCACTGGCCCGGGCGGGGAAGGGGATGCGGGGCAAATTGCGGGCGTATCGCGCCCGGCTCGAGACGACAACGTGTTGCTCGGGGCCTTCGCGATCCATCCACTGGTCACTCAGAGCGAAACGCTTGTCGGTGGTCATGATTGGTTGGGAACTTCAGAATCGGTGATGAGACGAATTTCATCGCGAAGTTTCGCGGCCAATTCAAAATTTTCTGCTGCGATGGCGTTGTCCAGACGACGGCGTAGTTCTGCGGCGTTGCGTTGCGGGGTGACGGGCATGGCCGGGTCGCGGGGGGAACGGCCGAGATGCACGGTCTCGCCGTGGAACTTTCGCAAGTCATTGACGAGATGCGTTTCGAATGCCTCGTAACAATCGCTGCAACCCAGCAGGAGCGTCGTGCGATAGGATGCATAGGGCATGCCGCAGGTGGGACAGGTCAGGTCGGGCTGTTCGATGGCGGCTTCCGCCTCCTCGCCTGCCTGCGAGAGAATGCCGCTGAGGAGGGCGTTGAGGTTAATCGTGGGATTCTTTTTCTGAAAGGGACTGTGGCGCGCAGCGCAGTCAGGACATAGCCACAGCTCCTCAACCGTACCCTTGACGAGCTTGGTCAATTTGACGGCGGCCTGGTTCAGCTGACATTGCATGCAAATTTGGTGTTTGCCGAGCATTAGTTTCCCTTATGAAGCAGCTAATGTCCCCTACACAAATGGGTCGGTGCGTATTTTGCGGGCGGGCTAAAGGGTTTCAGGTGATGGGGAGATCCGCGCGGGCGTTCATGGTTAAATCGGCGGTGTCTGCAGAGGTTTCGTGGTGGTGGTATGCAAGCCCGGCGATCATGGCGGCGTTGTCGGTGCAGAAGATCGGCGGGGGAAAGATGGCCTGATGACCGGGCAGATATTCGGTGGCAGCCTCACGAAGCCGTTGGTTGGAAGCCACCCCGCCGACGACCGCCAATTGGCGCACACCGGTCTGGCGCAGCGCGCGGTGCGCTTTGCGCAGCAGCGTTTCCACGACGGCCTCCTCAAAGGAGGCGCAGAGGTCGCGTAGCATCTCTTCATCGGCGCGGATGGTTTCCAGACCCACCTCGCGGATAATTTTTCCAACGGCGGTTTTCAATCCGCTGAAACTGAACTGAATGCCAGACCCGGCAAGCATGGGGCGTGGCAACTTGAAGCGGGCGCGGTCGCCACCTCTTGCCCGGGCTGACACGAGGGGTCCTCCGGGATAACCCAGTTCAAGTAACTTGGCGGTTTTATCGAACGCCTCACCGGCGGCGTCGTCGACCGTTTCAGCCAGCACCGTGTGGCGCAGGGGAGAGTGAACGTGGATGAGGCTTGTGTGCCCGCCCGAGACGACCAGACCCATGTAGGGATATGTCAGAGGGTCAGGTGTGGGGCCGGACGTGTGGGGAGCGGGGATATCCGCCGCCGCGTGCGCGGCATGAACTGATTGGTCTGTTGGGGAGTTTCCCATCATCGTCGTTTGGCTGGCGGAGGGATCGCCCTTGAGAAATGGCGCATACAAATGGGCGGCAATGTGGTGCACCGGGATGAGGGGCTTTCTGGTGGCCCAGGCTAATGCCTTCGCCGTTTCGACCCCAACCAGAAGTGCCCCCACAAGACCCGGTCCACGAGTTACGGCAAGTGCGTCGACCTCGGCGAGGGACATGTCGTGGCGTGAGAGGCATTCGTCCACCATGGGCAGCAACTGCTGCAAATGGGCGCGCGAGGCGACCTCCGGCACAACCCCACCAAAGCGCGCATGAATGCGCACCTGCGACGCGATGAGGTTGGATAGAACGACGTGGCCATCTTCCACGAGGGCCACCGAGGTTTCATCACAGGAAGTTTCTATGCCGAGGATTTTCATGTTTGGTCGACTCGCGCCGCAGCATCATACCGCAGAAACGGAGGGATGTTGAGAGGTTTCTGGCGGAACATTCGATGGAACCGATGCGAAGGAATGTAGGTCCCTTCCAGGGGTCTCCATTGTGAGTCCCTCATTCTGTAATTATCCGGTGGTGTCGTGGAATCATCCCAAGTGCTTATGTGGATTGCCTTCAACGTTGTTGTGTTGGGGATGCTGTTTCTCGATCTGGGTGTTTTCCACCGGAAAACCCATCAGGTGGGTTTGCGCGAGGCGCTCATCTGGAGCGGCGTTTGGATCTCGCTGGCTCTGGCTTTCAATGTGCTGGTTTATTGGTGGCATGGTAGCGAGCCCGCGCTGGAATTCCTCACCGCTTACATCGTGGAGAAGAGCCTCAGCTTCGACAACCTGTTCGTCTTTCTGATGATTTTCAGCTACTTCCACGTTCCCGTGGCGTTGCAGCACAAGGTTCTTTTCTGGGGGATTCTCGGGGCTCTGGTGATGCGCGCGATCTTTATTGCTGCGGGTATCACGCTCATCACGCGCTTTCATTGGATCATTTATGTATTTGGCATCATGCTGGTTTATACGGGCATCAAGATGCTCTTCCAGCACGGACAGCAGCTTGAACCCGAAAAAAATCCGATTATGAAGTTGGCTCGGCGTTGGTTACCCTGCACGGACGAATTTGTGGGATCGAAGTTCTTCGTGAAGCGAAATGGCGCGTGGCTGGTTACGCCCCTTTTCATCGTTCTGATTTTTGTGGAAGTGAGCGATCTCATTTTCGCTGTGGATTCGATCCCGGCGGTTCTGTCCATCTCGAAGGACCCCTTTATTGTGTACACGTCCAACGTGTTCGCGATCCTCGGGCTGCGGGCCTTATACTTCGCACTGGCCGGGATCATGGTATTGTTCCGTTTCCTCAGTGTGGGCTTGTCCATTGTGCTCTTATTTGTGGGTGGAAAGATGCTCATTTCCAATTTCTATCATATCCCGGTGGGATGGTCGTTGGGGGTGATAGCCGGGGTGATGGCAGCTTCCATTTTGGCGTCGCTGATTTTCCCCTCGAAGGAGCCGTTGGTCCTGCCCGGTTTAGATGACCCTGCGGAGTAAGAATTTCGCCGGAAAATCGGCCGGAATCGCCGTCATGGCACGCAAGATGCTGATAGTTAAATTGTAGTTAAACAGCGTCTATCAGGATTGAACTGAATCCTGATTATTTCCGGAGGAAATGACCGATGAACGGCGGCAAGACTTTTCTGCTTTTGATGGGCATGTTGGCCTTGTTCGGCGCGTTTGGCTTTGCGTTGGACCGGGTTATGGGAACCGGCGGCACCTACATGATAATTGCCCTGGGTTTTGGATTGGTCATGAACTGGGTTAGTTTTTTTTACTCGGACAAGATTGTTCTGAAAATGTACCACGCGCGGGAAGTGAGCGAAAGTGAGGCACCGGAACTCCACACGATCGTGGAAAATGTGTCGCGACGCGCCGGTATTCCGAAGCCGAAGGTCTATATCGTCCCTTCGGAGCTTCCCAATGCGTTCGCGACCGGTCGCAACCCCGAGCATGCAGTGGTGGCTGCCAACGAGGGGTTGTTGAATCTTCTTAGCCGCGACGAGGTGGAGGCCGTGATGGCGCATGAGATCGGTCATGTGAAGCGGCGCGATACGCTTATCCAGACTGTGGCGGCGACCATGGCGGGAGCCATCGCGATGCTGGCCCAGGGTGCCCAGATGAGCATGCTGTTCGGCGGAGGGCGTCGCGACAGCAACAGCGAGGACAGTGGCCCCGGCGGCATGATGGTCATGCTCCTGATGATGTTTCTGGCCCCGCTGGCGGCGACTATTGTGCAGATGAGTATTTCGCGCACGAGGGAGTTCGGGGCCGATCGCGCAGCAGCAGAATATACGGGCAACCCTGCGGCGCTGGCAAGTGCGCTGCGGAAGCTGGAAGGTTACGCGCGGGGAAATCCTCCCGACATGAAGGTGAACCCGGCGACCTCGCACATGTTTATCGTGAACCCATTGTCGGGCATTTCGGGAGGCGGAATCGCGAAGCTCTTCTCGACGCATCCGCCCACGGAAGAACGTGTTGCCCGCTTGATGGAATATGCCCGCAGCGGGGTGCGAACCTGAAGCAACTGCACGATTGTAACGGAAAATTTAATAAAGCGGAGTTGGTGAACTGATGAACGAACGTGAAGATTGGGAAGATGATTCCGAGGCAGAAGGTAACGGGGAGCCATTGACTGTCGATCGAGAAGAATCAGTTGGAGGTCCGGCACTGGCAGAAATGCAGGGACAGCTCCTGCGTATGCGTGCGGATTTTGAGAACTACCGACGGCGTAATGCGACGGCTTCGGCAGACGCTCGTCGGGAGGAGAAGGCCTCTGTTCTGAAGGCGCTTCTTCCCGTATATGATAATTTTGTGCGAGCCCTCGACAGTGCTGAGACCCATGAAGAAGTGGTGCCATATATGCAGGGTCTGGAAATGATCCGTGAGCATTTCGAACGGTTTTTCAGCGAGCAGGGGGCACTGGCAATCTGTCCTGCTATAGGTGAGGAATTCGACCCGAACATGCATGAAGCGGCGGGAGTGGTGCCGGCGATTAGCGATGAAGATGCGGGAATGGTTGCACACCTTGTGCAGATTGGGTTCGCGATGGACGATCTGCTACTGCGTCCGGCGCAGGTGTTGGTTTATTCCGAGGGGAATTAAGCAATGGCCGTGGCGCGGAGGTAATAGACGACCAACACCACGACAGCAAGAAGCCACCGGTAATAGACGAAAATGCCATAGGAGCGATTCTGCACCCAGGTCAGAAGAAGTTTTATGGCGAGGATGCCCGTGATGGCTGCGGAGAGAACGCCAAGAAACAGAGATGCGTTGAAGTCCGATGCGTGAAGTTCTCCGATTTTCAGGATGGCTGCACCGGCAATGATTGGTGTTCCGAGAAGGAATGAAAACCGCGCGGCCGCAGGACGGGTAAGACTGAGCATGAGTCCGGCAAAAATGGTGACACCACTGCGCGATACACCGGGAACTATTGCGAAGGCCTGAGCGCACCCGATGAGGAGAGCGTGTTTGTAGGACATCTGGGTTTCTTCGTATTTCTGTTTGCCGACGCGTTCCGATATAAGCAGCGCCAAACCGAACACCGACAGGGTGACGGCCAGCATCCAGATACTGCGCGGATCATTATAAAAAAGGGCCTCGACTCGCTCCTCCAGCAGCCAGCCGACGACCGCTCCGGGGATGCAACCAAGGATGATTTTCGGAAGGAGGGAGCCGCGGGCACCACCCTTCCATTTTTTCATGCGCAGATCGCCGATGTAGGATGCGACGATCATCAGCCAGTCGAAGAAGAAGTAGATGAGCACGGCAAATAAGGTGCCAAGGTGGAGGGCCACGTCGAACGACATTATGTTGTCCGGCGTTTCCCATTTGAGAAGCCAGGGGATCAGCACCAGATGGGCAGAGCTGCTGATGGGCAAGAATTCTGTGGCGCCCTGGGCAATACCGAGAGCAATTGCCTGTGAGATGGTTACCAATGTCGACGTGCTCCGGGTAAGGGAATGGGATGGACGGGGACAGTTCGGACAAACAATTTCTTTGGGATGGAATTCGGCATGAGCGGGAGCTTAGCGCTTTTTGCCGAACCGAAGGAGCCACGGACGGATCATGGCTTCAGCTATCACGCCCTTGCTCATCTTGCTTTGCCCCTCGCGCCGTTCGCTGTAAATAATGGGGACCTCCACAATGCGCATGCCGTGGCTGTGAACACGAAAGAGGAGTTCGACGAGAAACGAATACCCACGCGATTGAATGGGCGTTTGGATAATAATCTCCGCCGCATTGCGTCGATAGGCGCGAAACCCGCTCGTCGCATCAAGCACGGGTATGCGGAGGATGATCCCGACGTAGCGGTTCGCAAATAGGCTGAGGAGCAGTCGCGTGGGATGCCAGTTAAGGACGCGGACACCCTGATAGTATCTTGATCCAATGGCGACATCGGCTTGATCCAAAGCTGCGAGAAGGTGCGGCACGTCCCTGGGATCGTGACTGAAATCGGCGTCGAGGCTGACGATCCGTTGAGCCCCGAGTTCCAGAGCGCGACGAAACCCCGCCAGGACCGCCAGCCCATAGCCTGCTTTTTGCGGGCGGATGAGTGGAATAATCAGGGGATCTTTTTCAGCGCTTTCGTGCAGGAAAGCGGGAGAGCCATCCGGCGAGTTATCATCCGCAACCACAATATAAGCGTGAGGGAGAAGCTCGCGCAATTGCGGGATGAGTTGCTGCAAGTTGGGCAGCTCATTGTAAGCGGCTATGACGATGGCGGTTGGGAGATTTTCCACGGAAGGGGGATCAACCAATCCAGTGTGCAAAACCGGGAGGGGCGTCGGCGGGTTGCGCGAGATCGTCCTGAAATTGTTGATGTAGTAACGGACCATAAACGATCAGGTCGCGGGCCATGCGGCGCAGTCTTTCATCCACGCGAGAATTGACCAACTGACCTTCCTTGTCAAAGTCCGTGCCGGTGGCACCCACGTTGTATGGCATCACCCAGCCATGGCAGCAGAGCACGGTTGCGCGCAGGTTTGTGAAGGCACTCGCCCCATTGCCACCGCCGGAAGCGGCCACCAGACCGAAGAGTTTGCCCGATATCTGGCGGTAAAGAAAGTCGAAGAAATTCTTGGTGGCACCGCTCATGCACGCGTGATATTCGGGAGTACCAACTATAAGAGCGTCGGCCTCTTCCACGAGACGCTGAACCTCCAACACGACTTCGTTTTCGCTGTAATCGGCCTGGGGGGCGAAAATGGGCAGGGGATAATCCGACAGGTTGAGCAAAGTGGTGGAAGCACCCTGCTCGCCGGCAACATCGAGCACCTGTTTTACAAGCACCAGGGTGCGGGATTTATTGCTCATGCTGCCGTTTACTCCGAGGAGTTTCATCATGGTGTTGGAGTCCGTCTTTGTCAGTGTTATTTACGCGGTTCTATTGCGCTGTCGCGTTTTTACCGGTGTCATGTTGTTACGTTTTTCTAAGTGAAGGGTTACGATGGCAATCAATTACTCGTCGTCTTTGGTCGACGCTTCATCAAGTAATTGTTGTGCGCGTACCGCAAGGGTTGAGTGCGGATTGCGACGGGTAAGAGCCTCCAGAGTGGAGGTGGCTTCTGCGGTGGCATGATGCAGACTCAGGTGAAGCCGGGCGTGTTGGAAACGAACCCACTCCATCAACCTAACATCGCACGTGGGCAGCGTCGAAATTTCTTCATAGGCTTGTGCCGCGCTCCATGGATCGTTTTCCAGTTCATCCAGCGCGGCTCGTTCAATGAGCGCTTTTTGTCGGACGAAGGCGGGTGAGCTTGTGGCTGACGCAAGAAGAAAGGCGGCACGGGCCGCTTCGTGGTTTTTCAGTTTTGCGAGATTGACGCCTGCAAGAAGCGTGAGGGTGGGCGTGGTGGCTGCCGTTGCAGGTGTTGTGGCGGCTTGGGCAGAGAGCCTGAGAAATGCGTCCAACCCTTGAAGCAAACGATGCCTCTCCCATGTGGGGGAAAAAAGATCGTTGCCGGATAGCCGTTGAGCCTCATGGAAATCGGACAGGAGGCTGGGAGCGTGCTGGTGAAAGTGTTCGAGCATGTCGGCCTGAAAAGTTGTTTCAGCCAGAACCTCAAAATCGAAGTCACCGGCGGTGGCAAGCAACGCCGCTGCGCGTCGTAAGCGACGGGCATTGAGAGACGGGCGGTCGCCGCGGAGTTGTCCGACAGCGGCCTCCAGCGTCAACACATGCGCACGGAGGGCAGCGGTCTCATCGGGTGCGAGGGACTGGTCATCGCGGAGTTGATTTATCGCGGCCCGTGCTTGAGCCATCTCTGCTTCCGAGGCTTTGAGGTTACCATTGGCGATGGCAGTATGAAGGGCGGCAGTGGCCCAGACCAGTTGGATATGAGGGTCGGGTGAAATGCCCTGTGCCGATTCACGAAGGGCCGGATCGAGCAGGACCTGGTTCACGGCCGATGGTAGCCAGGGCATTGACTCGGGTGTTTCAAGAAAGCTCTCAAGGTGGGCGGTTAGTTGGGTTACCATATCCTCGGCGCGTTCGCTGGAAAGCTCGCGTGCAACCAATGCGCGAGCGGGCGCGAAACGAGCGTTTTCGAAGTGGAGCTGCAGAAGGAGCGCAACGACCTCCGTCCCGTGGGGTGAGTCGGGGCAGAGACGGTTGAACAATTCGAGGTAGGCAATCTGCGTAGCGGCAGGCACCTCGAAGGGGGCCTGCGATGGGCCCAGGCGAAAGATGTCACGTTCGACATTTCCCAGCGCCCGCAAGTATTCTGTCTGCACAGAAACCATGTGGGGGCGCCGCTGAAGCAGTTGGGTGTATGCGTTGATGGTCTCTGCAAGACCGCCCTGAAGGCGAGCGCGGAGCGCCGAAGTGAAGAGATTGACAGCGGTCTCGTCGCCCGTTTTCAGGATTTCGAAAGTGTTGAGAGCGATGTCGTCAGGGGAGATGGGCGGGGCGGAGCCGTCGGCTGCGTAGGCTGCATTGCGCAGGGTTGCATAGCGATCCAGTGCCGCAAGGATGGATGCCTCGGGTGCACCCGCAACGAGGCGCGTCACTCCGAGCAGTTTCCAGATGTCTGCCTCGGGTACGTTCAAGGGTGTCCTGCGCCCTTCGATCATTTCCTGAAGGCGCACGGCGGCCTCGTGGGGATTGCCGAGGCGCGCCATGTTAGCGGCGTCAAGCAGTTCGAGCAATCTTGGGTCTTCAGCACTGCGCACACTCTGATGCAGTTTTTCAAAGATGCGGGCACTGGCCTTGCGCTGGCCGGCGCGAAAAAGATCATCGGCCAGGACGAGGGAAGATTCAAACGTGGGAAGAATCCATTGGGGTGTCTTGAAGGGGTGGCGCAGAAGTACCAAAATTTGATCCTCGGCAACGGCCAGAAGAGATCCGTCTGCGCAGAGTCCTTGGTTTGAGAGACGCAGCGTTTCGGCTCGCAGAGGGGAGTGGGTACCGGTGGCGATATTGCCGAGCAAGAGAGTCTCGTCGGTTTCGATTATGATCTGCCGTCCAATGCCCCATGGAGTGATTTGTTTCGCGGAGAGAGGGAGATCGACAATTCTTGTCTTAGGGGAAAGCGTGGTCTTTCCGGAGTTATCCCCGATGGGAAATTCCATCAGTTTGGATTTGGTTTCCGAGGCGGAGAGGAACGCGAGAGAGGTTCCGCCGGGCATCCAGGCCAGGGATGAAGGCTTGATGTCGAGGGGACTTTGAAGACGGAGAACCGAACGGAGGATTGTCTGGGAGGAGCCTGAATTCGCGAGCATGACAACGGGTTTCAGTCCGTCGAATTCGGTCCACGCCAGCAGTTTGCCGTTCGGTGAAAGCCGGGGAGAGAAGATGGATGACGAAGCTTGAAGGCCTGGTGGGGTGACGGTGTTGGACGTGAGGGCCGTGAAGGAAGCGACGCCGTGCGAGGTTCGTAAAGCCAGCAGTCCCTGGTCGGGCAGGTTGATGGCGTTTGATGTTTTCTCGAGGGTCTTTGGGAATGTGGTCGTCCGTCCATCACGGGCCACCAACAGAATTTCGTAAGGCGGGCCGGCGAGAGTTACAGCAACCTGGTTGGAAGCTGTCCAGACGGGCGGCTCCGGTGCCAGACGATCCGTTGCCAACGGAGTTCGGTCGCCGGTGGGAAGATCTATCAGCGCAAGACCACGTCGGGCGGTGATCACAACCGCCAAATCTTTATTTTCGGGATGCGGCGCCAAGCCGAGAACCTCATCGTCGCGGAGACACCCGGTCAACAGCGAGAGTGCCACCACCGCGAGCATGAATTCTCGCCCGAAGGGGAGTCGAATCACGCCCGACACTCAGCTTTCGATGGTGAAGGTCAGAGGGCGGGAACGGACGTTTATAATCTTCCATCCATTGGGCGTGTTGCGCAGCGTGTAGCGTTCGTCCTTTCGCCTCGGGACGCCCTTTACGGTGTCCTCGCGCAGGCAGGAGACGTCTGCCATCTGGTTTCGAATTTTTCCGTCGATATCGATGACACGGCATTGGGTCAAATCGCCAAGTTCATCGGCGTATAGCTGCAGTCGGCGCTGCACATAATCGTTGCGCGATAATCCGCCAAGCATCTCGGAGCCCATGGCATCATACTCACGGGCGAAGTCGCGACTGTTCCAACTCTCGATGAAATCCTTTACGACCTCTTCCGGAGTTTTTATCTGGGACTCGCTGGGGGCGGTGGGGGAACTCGCATGAGAACTAACATCAGGCTGTGCAGTTGAGCTGGCAGAATCGGAGCTTGGATTTTCGGGAATAGCGGGCGGTGACTCGGTATGGCCATTCTGATGAGAAACATACCGTGAACGGCGAAGTAGATATTCCACGCGGCCAAGCAGCGCGAGGGGATCAAAGGGCTTGGCGAGGAATTCGTCGCAACCCAAACCCTGACGCCAAAAATCTTCGGGCTTGTCGACTTCTGCCGCGAGAGATGTCACAACAAGTATGGGCGTGTTCTCGGTGGCCGGGTTGGTTTTAACGGCACGACAAAATTCCAAGCCGCTCATCTTTGGCATACGCAGGTCCGTGATAACCAGATCAGGCTGCAAGGTTTCCATCAATCGCAGCGCTTCCTCACCGTCGTAGGCACCAACCGCGTCGTAGTTCTTCGTCTTAAGGATGGCCTTGATGAATTCAACGATCTCGCGGTCATCATCGACTATCAGAATTTTTTTGCTCAAAAGTTCGCTTCTCCAAGGGGAAGTCTATATCAAATCTTGCCCATACCCCCACCAATTTAGCCAACGAGGGACTTTTGATTCTTTACTGATTATCGACTTAAATCAAGACAAACATGTTCCATGATGGCCTCAATGGACGCCGGAACTGAGATGGGAACGGAGGAACATTTGCGGGCGTTGTCGGGGTCCTTCAGGCCGTGGCCCGTGCACACACAGACGATGCGGGTTTTACGCCCGGTGGGCGGGGCGTTTTTCGCCTGTTTGAAAAAGCCCGACTGAATCAACTTAATCAACCCGGCCACACTGGCGGCGCTGGCGGGTTCCACGAAGATGCCTTCAACCCGCGCAAGGTGCTGGTAGGCTGAAACGATTTCGTCATCCGTCACCATGTCGATCATGCCTCCGCTGTCGTCGCGGGCGGCTTCGGCTTGTTTCCAACTGGCGGGGTTGCCGATGCGGATGGCGGTGGCGAGGGTTTCGGGTTTTTCGACCACGTGGCCCAGAACGATGGGGGCCGACCCGGCTGCCTGAAAGCCCATCATGCGGGGGCGTCGGGTGGATTTGCCCGCGTTGTGATACTCGACGTATCCTTTCCAGTAGGCGGTGATGTTGCCCGCGTTCCCGACCGGGATGAAGTGGTAATCGGGTGCGTCGCCGAGGGCGTCGATCACTTCGAAGGAAGCGGTTTTCTGGCCTTCGATGCGGTATGGATTTACGGAGTTTACGAGGGTGATGGGATGCTTGTCGGTGATATCGCGGACGATGGTCAGGGCGTCGTCAAAATTTCCCTGCACCGCAAACACTTGGGCACCGTGCATGAGAGCTTGGGCCAGCTTGCCCATGGCAATGTTGCCGTCGGGGATGATGACGATGCAACTCATCCCGGCTCGTCCGGCATAGGCGGCTGCGCTGGCAGACGTGTTGCCGGTGGAGGCACACATGACGGCGGTGGAGCCTTCTTCGCGGGCTTTACTGACGGCCATCGTCATGCCGCGGTCCTTGAACGACCCGGTTGGATTCAACCCTTCAAACTTCACGAAAACTTCAACGTTGTCTCCAACCTCGCGTGACAATGAATCCACGGGGATGAGAGGCGTGTTGCCCTCGCAAAGACTAACCACCGGTGTCGCTTCAGTAACGGGAAGATACTCACGATAACGATCGATAAGACCACGCCAATGCACGCTGAAGAAACCTGCCTATGGTTGAATTTTGAAGCGAAACAAAGAAATCGAATAAGGTTTGATCCCTAACAATGGCGAATCGTGAAGGGGAGCAGTGAGGGGTGCAATCCCTTTTTCGAGCCCTTCATCAGGATAACACAGAAAGTTTTCAGAGTATTTTGCTTAATGGGTGATCCGCATGGATTCGATCAGCTCTCTCGCTGCAAGACGAGGCGACTGCGCGCTCATGACCGCTCTCATGACGGCAATGCCCGACGCACCGGCGGCAATGCATTCGGAAGCGCGGCTCTGGTCAATGCCGCCCAACGCCAACACTGGAAATTCGGGCAATGTGTTGCGGCAGTCGGTCAAAATATGCGGCCCTGTGGGTGCGATGATTCCCTCCTTGGATGGTGTCGCATAGATAGGGCTGAGGGTGGCGAAATCGAGCGGAACCTTTTGGAGGGCTTCCACGAGTTCCTCCACACTGTGGGCAGAATAACCAAGCATGAGCTGATGGCCGGGCGTGGTGATTATATTTCCGGACAATTCATCAACCCGGTCCAGATTGTGTGCCTGTAGATGAATGCCGTCGGCCTGAACCGGCTCGCGAAGTTTTTCGCATACGCCCCCGTTCAGGAGAAGCGGGACGCCTGCAGCGCGGCAGGCAGCCGATAGGGAGCAGATGAGGCGTGGAAGGTCGTCGGGCGGGAGGGACCGCTCGCGAAACTGGATGAGCGTCGCGCCGCCGGTGATGGCATCGCAAACGCTGGCTATCAAATCATCCGAAGAACGGGACGGTTTGTCGTCAGTGATGACATAAAGCGCAGGACATGCGATCATGGAAAAGAGCGCCTCGAAGATATGACGTTGGTCAGGGCAAAGACTCTCATGTCATCCCCGCAGAAGACCAGCAGGAAACGAAAACCACAGGAAGCGGAATTCTTGTGTGCATGACCCGCCGTTCGTGATCGTATCTGTTGGACATGGATCGCTTGTCTGACAATCCCGATTTTCTCGCCTGGAGTTCCGGGCCACAAGACGACGCCCCGAAGGAGGAAGCGCAGAAGCCCCTCACGGTTTCTGAGTTAACGGGGCGACTGAAGCATCTCCTCGAGCGATCCTTTGCAACGGTGCTGGTGGAGGGGGAACTGTCGAACTTTCGGCCCGCCGGGGGGCGTCATTTGTATTTCGTGGTGAAGGATGCCGGGGCCACGCTGAGTTGTGTTATGTGGAGCAGCGATGCGGCGCGGTTGAAAGCGATGCCGCGCGAGGGCGAGATGGTTGAACTTCGCGGTCGCATGGCGGTGTACGAACCACGGGGGCAGTACCAACTGGTTGTTTCGAGTATGCGACCGGCAGGTGTGGGTCGGCTGTTTCAGGCGTTTGTGGAAATGAAAACCAGGCTTGAGGCCGAGGGACTTTTTGAGTCGTCGCGCAAGCGGGCATTGCCGCGGATCCCGCATGCGATCGGAGTGGTGACTTCACCCACGGGGGCTGCGGTTCGTGATATTCTGAACATCCTCGCGCGGCGGGCACCGCAGATTCCGGTGTTCATAGCGCCCGTGCGGGTGCAGGGTGAGGGCGCGGCGGGGGAGATTGCCGCGGCTATCCGTCGCATGAGCGCGGCGGGATTGTGCGACGTGTTGATTGTGGGGCGCGGTGGGGGATCGATGGAAGACCTCTGGTCTTTCAACGAAGAGGTTGTGGCGCGGGCCATTTTCGAATCGGCGATTCCGGTGATTTCAGCAGTGGGCCATGAGGTGGATTTCACCATTGCGGATTTTGTCGCGGATTTGCGCGCGCCAACCCCGTCGGCGGCTGCGGAACTCGTGGTGCCCGACGGACAGGAGCAATTGCGCGAACTGGCGCATCGGGTCGTGCGTTTGAAATCGGCGCTTGAAGGGCGTCTGGCGTTTCTGAGTGGGGCACCGCACTTGCGGGCGAGGGCTGAAGCAGCGATGCGCGCGAGGCTGACACGGTTCGACATTGCCCGCCACGCCCCGGCCCGATTGCAACGCGCCTTTCTGCCCCGACTGGAACTGCTGCGCTCCTTTGTGCGGAGCTTCGATGCGAACCTCGGTTTGGTGCGACCGCTTCAGCGGGTTAACGAGCGTCGGCAACGTCTGGATGATCTGGATCAAAGATTGATGCGCGATGTGAAGCGTCGCACTGAAACAGGGGGAAACCGACTGCAGCGACTTTCAGCGCAGCTTACTGCGCTTAATCCGCGTTCTGTTTTGCGGCGAGGTTATTCCATAACGATTGATCCCGCAACGGGGCGGGCTTTGCGGGCGGCCACGGAGGCGTCTGCGGGGCAGGGTTTGCGCGTTCTGTTGCACGACGGTAACATCGACGTGCATGTGGACGGAGCACCGCCTGCAGGAAGCGGGTCACCATCCGGAAAGCCTCGTCGTCGACGTCAATCGGCGGCGACTGCCATCGAGTGGTTTGGCATGGAGTGCGAGGAATCGCCCAAGAAGGATGAGGTATAGCATGGCGGTGGAAGGTGGAAATCCGGAGCAGGGTGTTGGCGAGGAACGCTTTGTGGGGTCAAAACGACCGAGCGACATTCGCGGGATGTTCCATGACATTTCACCCACGTATGACTTCCTCAACCATCTGCTGAGTCTGAACATCGACCGCCGCTGGCGGCGATTCGTTGCCCGGAACGTGATGACCGGCAATCCCGCCCGTGTGTTGGACGTCTGCGCTGGCACCGGTGATCTGGCAATCGAACTGACCAACGAGGCGCGACGTTGTGGTTTCGCGACCAAGGTTACCGCCAGCGATTTCACGCCGTCGATGATGCGGCGGGGAAAAAACAAGTTTGAACAAATGGAGGGGGGCGATGAAATCCCGCGCGCGATGGTGGCCGACACGATGCGGTTGCCCTTCTCCACCGGAACTTTCGATCTCGCCACGGTGGCCTTTGGCATTCGCAACGTGACGGATGTGGGGGCCGGGCTTGCAGAGATGGCGCGTGTCTGTCGTGTGGGTGGCCGGGTCGCGGTGCTAGAGTTTTCGCAGCCTCGCAATCGGCTTATTGCGTGGTGTTACAACCGCTACTTTTTTGGCGTGCTACCTTGGGTGGGGCGGCTCATCTCGGGCAGTCGGGCGTATACTTACCTGCCGAAGTCCGTGGCAAAATTTCCCGACGGTGAGGAATTTTCGCGTTTGTTGAGCCAGGCGACGGGGGGGGAAGTCACCCGTCACCCACTCACATTTGGCGTCGCGACATTGTATCTCTCGATTGTTGCGGAGAGATAATTTTTAGCCGTTTTGCTTGTCGGGAGAAACGACCATGTAGGTAATGGTGGCTTCGCTGGTCAACTGACCGTCGACCAGGCAGCGTCCGCGAACCTTACCGATGGTGCGACGGATGGAGATCTCCTCGATTTCGATGCGGAGCAGATCTCCGGGGCGGACCATGCGGCGGAAACGCGCATCATCAACACCGGCCAGCACAGCGATCATGCCTCGTGATTCCGGTTTCATCAGGGTGCGCACGGCACCGGTCTGGGCCATTGCTTCAAGCTGAAGCACACCCGGCATGACGGGGTTTCCCGGGAAGTGGCCGGGAAAAAACCACTCGGTGTTGGTGACGGCCTTGATGCCGACGATCGATTTTTCGCCGACTTCAACGATGCGATCGACGAGCATGAAGGGCCAGCGATGGGGAAGGATTTCGCAGATTTCGGCGACTCCAAAGGGGGGAGTGTAGATTTTCGGTTCGCTCATGATTCAAGTTCCTTTCGGAGGAAGTTGCAGAATGCCGCATGTACGCGGTGGCCTGATTTTGAGGCCATGAAATGACCCTGAAGGGGGCGACCAAGAAGGGCAATGTCGCCGATGAAATCGAGAATTTTGTGGCGGACGGGTTCGTCCTCAAATCGCAGAGATAAGTTGATGATCGCTTTGCGTCCGATGACCACGGAGGAGGAAAGGTTGCCTCCGCGTATGAGGCCCCTGGCGCGCAGTTGCTCGATTTCGTGGAAGAAACAGAAGGTGCGGGCCGGGGCAATTTCGCGAGTAAAGGTTTCGGGTGTTATAACAAAGTCACCCTGCTGATTGGGCAGGAGCGGTTCGTCGGAAGAGTAGAAAAAGGTGACCCGAAAATCGTCGCTGGGAAGAGCTGTAATTTCGGCGTCGCCGTCGCGAAAAGCGAGAGGGCGGGAAACAACAAGAGGTGTGGTGGGTGCTTCGAGGACTTTGATTCCGGCCCGTGTGAGAAGCTCCACGAAGGGCAGGGAACTGCCATCGAGGAAGGGCGGTTCTTCCGTGTCGATCTCCACGATTAGATTGTCGATGCCCAGGGCCGCGGTTGCTGCCATGAGGTGCTCGATGGTGAAGACCCGTGCTTCGCCGGCGGCCAGGGTGGTGTGGCGCATGAGGTCTGTGTGAACGAGGTTTTCTGAGCGTGCCGGAATCTCGGGCGCGCCGGGCAGGTCGATCCGACGAAATACGACGCCCTGCCCAGCGGGGGCTGGTAGGAAACGCAGTGTCGCTGCAAGACCAGAGTGCAGTCCCTTGCCGCTGATTTCAGCAGGTTCGGTGATGGTCTGTTGGAAACGGTTGGGCAAGTTGGAGAGACCGCTATTCCGGCTGGCGATCGACGGCGCGTCGGCGTGTGGTGGTGTCTTCTTCCTTGGGTGCGGGGGTGGCCGCTTTGACGGCCGCTTTAACTTCTTCTGCGGGTGTTTTTGCAGCGGCAGCGGGTTTGGTTGATGCGGCCGGTTCGCTGGTTGCCCGGGCGTCGCTCCCCTCATCGCCGATGGTTGTGTTGAGCTTTTTAATTACGTCGTCGGTGATGTCGCTGGTGGGCAGAAAGAAGACGACTGCTTCTTTGGTAAGAATTAAATCGTAGCGTTGTTCGCGGGCGACTTCCTCGATGGCCGTCACGATTTTGCGTCGGAGAGGTTCGAGGACTTTTTGTTGTACGTCGCGCACTTGTTTCTGCGCTTTGAATTCGATGTCATCTGCTTCGGTCTGAAGCTTGGCGATCTCGCCCCTTTTTTTGTCCTGTTGATCCTTCGACAACACACCATCGGTGCGTTTAACGTCGGCTTCGATGTCGGCGATTTTCTGGCGCCGCGAATCGAGTTCCTGCTGCACCTTTTCAAAATCTCCCTGCATTCCGCTCATAAGCGAATTGACGGATTTCGATTTGGCAGTCACCCGGTCGATGTCAACGAAACCAACCTTTGACTGAGCCGGGGCGAGGGTCGTCAGGCACAACAGACAGACGGCAAACAGGGAAAAGCGCAGATTCATCATGCGGGTAAATCCTTTCGTTTTTGAGGCCCATGCAGGGAATTGCACATCAAGTCACGTCGCCCCATCTTCGTGCGATTACCAAGCGCGCAGCATTCACAGACGCGTGGCACCGGGAACCGCAGGTGGCCTGTGGAATCAGAATGCGGAACTGAGGGTGAAGTGGAATATCTGGGTTTGGTCGTCTTTCTTCTTCACCACCGGCACGGCCAGGTCGAGAGCAACCTGTGCTATGGGCAGACGCATGCGGACACCCACACCCAGCGATGCGCGGGGTTTGCCGATGTCGAATGCATCTGCACCGAGGGTACCCACGTCGGCGAAAGCTACACCGGAAATGGTGTCGGTGAAGGGATAGCGCAGTTCATTCTGCAGCAGGATTTTGGTTGAGCCGCCCAAGGCCAAATCTTCGTTGCGACGGTCGTGGGGGCCGGCGCCGGCGAGACGGAAGCCGCGCATGTCTTGTGCGCCACCCATGAAGAAGCGATCGTTGTAGCCAATATCATCCGCGTTAAAGGGCATCAGGCCAACGACGTTGTTAGAGGCCCACACCCAATGGTCGCCCAGTGCGGTGTATTGCGCGTACTGTCCTTCGAGCTTCAGGAGGAATCCATCGGCCATGCCGGTCTCGACTCCGCCCGCGAGGATGTGACCTTCGGTGGGGAAGAACAAATCGTCCCGCGTATCGTGGGAGAGGCGATAGCGCAGCGTTGCAGCTACGTAGTCGTCAATCTTGGCGGCAGGTCTGTCGCTCTTTTTATCGAAATCAAAGCTATTAGAATCCAAACGCACCCGTAGAGAATCTTTCAGATACTCGTTCAGCGGACGCGTAAACTCGGCGCTGCCGCCCGTAGTCGTGGCCTGAAGACCACCGGGGCGACTGTAGGTGTTATGATAGGCGCTGAAACGAGCAGCCAGATCATTGCCCAGGAAGTAGCGGTCGAGATAGCTGACCTCGAAGTTAAGGGCTTTGGTACCCAGGAGTGCAGAAACGCGCAGGTCGCGGGCCATTCCGAAGAGGTTGCGCTCAACGTAGTTGCCATAAACGAAGCCGCCCTGAACGTCGCCGAAGCCGACGCCGAAGATCAGGTTCGCGGTGTCGCCCTGGGTTACTTCCACAACGCAATCACGCACGTTGGCGTCGGCTGAAAGTTGATCATGAACCTTCACGTCTTCAAAAATGCTGAGGGCTTTGAGACGTTCGCGAGTGCGGACTTCGTCGAACCGGCGGTAAACTTGTCCGGGGCGCAGACGCACTTCGCGCTGAACAACCTCATCCTGCACCGGGGGAGAGAAGCGGCTGTAGAAGCGGCGCAGCCAGCCTGATTCCATATCTTCGGGGTAGGCCTGGGAAAGAATGCGAACATCGCCGACATAAATGCGGGGGCCTTCGCTCACCGCCACGTCAACGTCCACCAGTCCCCGGGCGGGGTCTTTGTGGAAATCGGGTTCTACGTTGGCCTGAAGGAAACCCTCATCACCATACATGTTGGTGACCTGAACAGAGGCGGTGTTAAACGCCTTGGCGTCGTAATAATCGCCCTGAAGGCTAC
The DNA here is from genome assembly GCA_002842095.1 of candidate division BRC1 bacterium HGW-BRC1-1. Classification (GTDB taxonomy): domain Bacteria; phylum Sumerlaeota; class Sumerlaeia; order Sumerlaeales; family Sumerlaeaceae; genus HGW-BRC1-1. The sequence continues at coordinate 89,423 of PHCB01000004.1, read as the reverse complement.
GGAAGGGTTGGAGGATTTCCTCGCGACCGTAGAGGGAGAAACCGCGAGCTTCGAGGTTCCCCACACGATAGCGGGGGCCTTCGGTTACTTCGATTACGGGGCTGACCCAGCTCTGGTCTTCGGCGTAGATGAACTCGCCCCGGTTGACGATAACGTCGAGATAGCCGCGAGCCATGTACTGGACGCGAATGACGTCGAGGTCATGACCGAAGCGGGATTCGTTATAGTAGCGCTTGAAGGGGCCCCAGGAGCCGCGATTGGTCACGCGCAACTTCAAGGCGATATCGCGGTAGTTGTCGTTCCCGCGAATGACGAGATCCTTGATTTTGATCTTCGTTCCCTCGTCCACGGATATATCCACGGTCACGCCATTGGGTCCGGCCTGTTGTTCGCTCACACGAACCACGGCGTCGGTAAAGCCGTTTTCCTCGTAATAGCGGGTGATGGAGTCACTGATTTTGTTCTGGGCCTGGATCGAGTAAATCTCGCCCTTCTTCACGGGCACCTGGCCGAGAAGACGATTGGAGTCGATGCGCTGGTTGCCCGTGATGCGGATGTCGCTCACACGCGGATTGGACTCGACGAGATATTGCAGTTTAACGCCGCCGTCTACCGGCTCTGCCTGAACCTGAATGTTGGGTGAGAAGATTCCGAGTTCATAGAGGCGACGGATATCTTCGCGCTGGCGGGTCGGATCAAGAGGTTCGTCGGGGCGGCTTTGCACGACGCGCTTGGCCTTCTGCAGGTCGTCGCCCCACGCTCCCACGATTTCTACTTCCCTGACGACAGGGACATCGGGCATGTTGCCAACAGAAGCCTGGCTCTTTCGGGCGATGTTCTGGTCATCCTCAAGGGTGCGCGGGCGCGTCAGCGGATGGTTCGGGTGATCTTCAACGTTTTCAATGTCGTCGGCGGGGGCGGTGCTTTCGCTGACGAAGGAAACTGCTTCGGGCATTGCCTGCCCCGATGTGGGAATAGAAGCGGGTTGGGCGTGGACAAGAGTGGGCGTCCCCGTTACGCTCAGAAGCGCAACGCACGCCAATAGTGGGACCAGGTTTCTGCAAGTAAACAAGTTCAGCCGGCTCCTCAGGGTCACGATTTGGAAACGCTCAGCAGCGTTCTGGTCCCGTGCCTCTGTTGAATTGAGAACAGAAGCGCACAAGTCGCAGTTTACGCGATGATACACTTCAGCCTCAAGAGATGGGTAAGCACCACAGGGCGGGGATGCAACAGAAAATGTAAGCGGGATGAGGGTGAAGTGTTCTGGTTTGCCCGGCGACATATCGGCGTTCCCTGAATAAAAAAATCGGCGATCTCGAAAGGAGACCGCCGATTTGGTTCTTTGGTTAAGTTGGTGCGATCTTGCTTTATTTGCGATACGCCTTGTGGATCTCGATGCGGTCGCCCAGTTCCTTGCGGCGGTCACGCAGGTACTCCTGCATGAGTACGTTTGCTTTGCGCATTGATAGCTCGGGTACGATTTTGTCGAGCGCCTTGGCGTAGTCGGCCCGCGAGGGGGCTGTGCGGCTTGCGATGAACCAGACCACAAAACCCGTGGGGTTTTCTTTGTCGCCGAGCGATGACATTTCGATCTGATTGTCTTTCAGGCCATCAATGGTGCTCGAGAAATCGACCACGGGGCCGAGCGCCGAGGCATATCCATCGCGCACAAAATCCGATGAAACGGTTGTGGTGAGATTGGCATCGGCCACTGCGGTGCGTAAAGTATCGGGGGTTGTCGCCTTCGCCTTTACTGCTTCGGCGGCCTTGCGAGCATCTTCACGGCCCATTTTTTCGCGGTAGGATCTTTCAACCTCTGCCCGCACTTCATCCATGGGAGGAATGTGGCTGGGGAAGTCTTCCTGTAGTTCCACGATCAACACGCGGTTGTCATCGGCCAGCATATCGCTGCGCCCACCGCGTTCGAGAATACTGAGGGCATCCTGAAAGTTTCCGATGAGGCCGATGCCCGGAATGAATTCCGAGTTCTTGTTGACCTTCTCGGTCGTTTTAACTGTCTGCGAGGTCGCTTCCGCAAGCTTGGCAAGGTCGGGAATGGAAGTGGATTTTTCTTCCATCTCATCCTTCAGAGCCTCGAAGAGGGGCTGTGTCTTTTCATCTTTTACGCGTTCCACAACCATGTTGCGAACTGTGTCGAGGGGCTGAACGACGCTTTCCTTGCGACCCATCACTCTGACGATGGCGAAGGCCCGGCCGATGTTGAGGGGCGCGATGATGTCGCCTTCCTGGGCGTTGAAGACGGCTGAAGTCCAGTCGTCGCCATAGAAGGTTTTCGCGTCGTTTTCGGCGATGAAGCCGAGATAGCCGCCCGCAGTGGTGTTGGGGTCTTCTGCCGTCAGGCTGGTGGCGGGGTCTTGCTTCGCGGTCTGACGGGGTGGGAAAAATGTTTCCTGCGTGGCAGAGGTCGCCACGGTGGCGAAATCTTCGCCCTTGGCGACCCGATTGTAGATCTCGCGTGCCTGAACTTGGGCGACCTGAACAGCACTGGTCTGAGCATCTTCACTCTCGTCGGGGCGGGGAGCAGCAATGTTAATGAGAATCTGGCGAACTTCCACGGCGGGCGGAACGCGGTAGGCATCCTGGTTGCCGTTGTAATAGGAGGTAACGTCGTCGTCGGTCACCGTGACGCTGGTGCGCAAATCGCCTTTGTTCGCAAGGATGTAGCGGAATTTCACCTGATCGGGAATGGTGAACTCCTCGGCGTTTTCTTTGAAGTAAGCGGCAAGCTTTTCGTCGGTCACTTCCACCTTGGGGGCGAAGTCGGAGACGTTAAACCGTACGAATTCCGCCACGAGCTTTTCATTGCGGCGCGCATATTCGAGCCAGGCTTCGAAGAAAGAGGCGCGGGCGGAGGAGGCGATGGTTTGGCGTGCAAGGTCTTCCTGCATGCTCATGCGTGTCAGGAAAACAAACTGGTCGAAGTTCAGGCCCTGTTCCATAAGGTTCTGCACCAGGAAGCCACGCTGGCGTGGGTCGGGGAATTGGGCGGTGATGTCGCGCATGGCGTCATCCAGAGAGACGTAAATTCCTTTTTCATGGGCGAGATTTTCCCAAATCTTCTGATCGATGGCGGCGTTGATCAAGTCCAGCGGTTCCATGATTTTCTCGATGGCGGCGGGATCGACCTGATTGCCGGTCATGCGCTCGTAGTTGTTATATTTCATGCGGAGCATCCGGCGCGCGTTGGATAAATCGGTGGCGGTGATCTCCACTTTGTCCATGGGGCCGAATTTGATTTTAGCAGGTTTAGAGACGGCTTCCGAAGCTTCTGCACCCCCGCCTCCTTGCCAGCCGTAAAACACAACGAAGGATGGTACGACGATAAACAGCAGTCCGATGAGCAGGACTTTCTTAAACTTCTCCGAGCGAAGTTGTCTCAACATGGCGGTAATCTGGCTCCAGGGATGACGAGGGTTTTGGCCCGCGGAATGCGTGAACATATCGCGATGCCGGGCCGCTGGCAACTAAACGCCTGAGCGTTGAGAGACCAATCGGCCGCAATACCCCGATTTTCAAAGCGCGCCGATAGTCCTTGGCGTTTCCGGGGCAAGTCAACAAAAAGTCACGTCGCACATCAGAACGAGGTGGGCGACACAACCTCAGTAAATCAAAATCGTGAAAAACAGGGGGTCATGCGATAATCGCGCCGCGGTCGCCCGTGGAGGCGATGCCGGCGATGAATCGTTTGTAAGCGTAGAAGTCTTCGCAGTAAAGGGTGCCTTCCTCGAAGGTGATTTTGTTGGCGCGCACGAGATCGGCGAGGCTTTGGTCGAAGGTCATCATGCCGTCTTCACGACCTTTGAGGAGGCCGAAGATGTCGGGGATGCGGTTATCCTTGATCAGCTTGGAGATGGTTGCGTTGACGACCATGATCTCCAGAGCAGCCAGGCGGCCCTTTCCATCGGCGCGCTTCAGCAGACGCTGGGTGATGGATGCCTTCAGGTTCAGCGAAAGTTGCTCGCGCAGCAGATCGTGTTCGTTTTCGGGGAAGTACCCGATCATACGCTGCACGGTATGGACGGCGCTGGTTGTGTGGAGGGTTGAAAGGACCAAGTGGCCGGTTTCTGCGGCCTTGATGCCGACGCGGATGGTTTCCACGTCGCGCATTTCGCCCACGAGGATAACGTCGGGATCCATACGCATGGCCTGGCGCAGGGCTACGTTAAAGTCGGGGACGTCCTTGCCCACCTCGCGTTGGCTGATAATGCTTTTGAGGTTCTCGTAGACATACTCTATGGGATCCTCGATGGTGATGATGCGGTTGCTCTCGATGGAGTTGATGTAATGGATCATGGTGGCGAGGGTGGTGGTTTTGCCCGAGCCGGTCATGCCCGTAAGGAGCACCATGCCGCGTTGGTTTCCCGCGATGACACGAACAACGTCGGGCAGTTCGAGTTCATCGATGGTGGGGATGGTCATGGGTATGAGACGCATGACGATGCCCAATTTCCCTTCGGCGTAGAAGGCCACACAACGGAAACGGATTTCGTTGCCGAGCTGATAACTGAAGTCGCAGCCGCGCTGACTTTCCAACTCACGCATGAGATGGTGCGGCATGATCTTCATCAGAATGTCGTTTAGTTCTTTTTTCTGAATGGGGGGAAGCTCGACCTTTTTGAGGTCGCCGTGGATGCGGAAGTAGGGGGCGCTCTCCTCCATCATGTGGATGTCGGAGGCTTTCACTTTCTTCGCGCCCATTAGTAATGCGTCGAAATTCATGCAGGAACTTTCAGAAAAAGGGATTCGTGAAGCGTCGACTGCAAACATGGGCGGTGAGATAGAGTGTGCAAGGGAAAGAATTGGGAGGTGAGCCGGTTTGCCGTCGCGCAAACTGCTATTACGGGCAAAGGCGGCAAAATATTGTTTTTCTGAAATCGACTCATCCACGGATAGCGCAGATCGTTTTATGGCCGTGAAGCGGACTTTGGCGGTTCCGGACAAAAAAAGCCCGGCACTGCGCCCAGGGAAACCGAAAGTATCCGCAGGTCCACGGATTCAGATGAGGAAGTTATTGCTTGGCATAAAACCTTTCTTGTAATAGGAACGTGTAAGATTGCGCCGGTTCAGTCGTTACAGAGGTCTGGATCGCACAACTCTCAATGTCTTTTAAGGATTTCTCAGTATGGCTTCATTTACGTATGTAGCGCGCAACCCTCAGGGGAAATTAGTTCAAGGGCGTACAGAGGCGGCCACTCAGGCAATAGCTTTGAAGACCTTGAAAGATCAGGGTCTGGTTCCCACCTCTATCCAAACCGCCTCCACGGGGGCGGAAACGAAAAGCAAAGCACGCAAGCAGAAGCTGAAACGCGGACGCACTAATATTGAAGATCTCGTGCTTATTGCGCGGCAGTTGGCGACCATGATTCGCGCCGGCCTGCCGCTGACCGAGGTGCTGAACATTCTGAGCGAGCAGGTGGAGAAGTTGGTTTTGCGCAACACCATCCGCCAGATTGAGCGCGACGTGCAAAGCGGTTCGTCTTTTTACGAGGCCCTGGCCCGCCATCCGAAAGTTTTTAACCAGTTCTTTCTCAGCATGGTGAAAGCCGGTGAAGCGGCGGGCATGCTCGATACGATTCTGGATCAGGTGGCCATCTACCTGGAAAAATCAGCGTCCATTCGCCGCAAAGTAAAATCCGCCATTATGTATCCGGCCGCTGTGTCGATTTTCGCGGCTCTCATCATGGTTGTCATCATGTGGAAAGTGGTGCCGGTTTTCGAAGAGATCTTCGATCAACTGGACGAAGAGCTGCCCTTGCTCACTCAGGTCGTTATCGCTATCAGTAATTTCATTCGTGACCGTTGGTACATCGTCCTGGCGGGTGGAGTTGGGATCGTGGTACTCTTCACTCAGTGGGGCAAAACGAAGGTGGGTCGCATGCGGATTGATGCCATGAAGTTGAAACTTCCCGTTTTTGGCCCGCTGCTGCTGAAGGTTTCGGTGGCGAAGTTTTCGCGTTCCCTGGGTACCCTCATGCGGGCGGGCGTTAACATTCTCGGTGCTCTGGAAATCGTGGCAAAAACGGCCGGAAACGTGGTCATCGAAGACGCCATATTAAAGACAAAAGTCAGTATTCAGGGCGGTGACAGCATTACAAAACCCCTCGTTGACTCGGGCGTTTTCCCCCCCATGGTCACCCGCATGATCGAAGTGGGCGAGCGAACCGGTGCCCTGGAAAGTATGCTTCACAAGATTGCAGAATATTACGAAGATCAGGTCGATTCCGCAGTTGCGGGCTTGACCTCACTGATTGAGCCACTGCTGATCATGTTCCTCGGTGTCACCATTGGCGGCATCGTTATCGCCATGTTCATGCCCCTCTTCACGATGCTTGAGGCCGTGGGCAAACCAGCTAAGTAAGGGGTAGTATTACATGATTGATCCCGAAGTTGAACGCCAGTTTGCGGATTGTCAGGAATTGCTCGTATTGTGGCGGGAATTTCATGATTTTTTCTCCATGGCCGTAAAGGGCGAGGGGATTACCCACGACAAAGAGGCGGAGTTTCTGGAACTCAAAAGCCAGATTGCCATGCTGCACGACAGCTTCATGGACGCCCTTACCAAGGACCAGAATATTGGTCAGGAGGTGCTGGGCATCGTCTCGCGTTCCATCACGCTCAAGCACCTGAACCGTCAAAGTGTGGCTGATATTAAGAAGATGGAAATCGAGTGGCACGAGAGTTATCTCCTGCTGAACGACACCATTGGTTTGCTTGATGAGAGGCGCACCGAGTTGGCAGGGATGAGCGCCTCACAGGTGCGCGCCGGCAAATGGGCCGGGGCGGGCCGTCAGCATTTTAACAACATCATTTTCAGCACCTATACAAAGGTTGCTGCGGTGCTCGTGGTCCTCACCCTTGCGGGCATTTTTGTTCCCTGGCAGAGCTTCTCTACGACTCCGGCCTTGGTTACCCCTTACCGCATGGGTATGTTTGCCGTGCGCATGTTTGCCAAGGACACCCCATGGGGCTCCATTATTGCCACCGATGACGACCGTCTGGCATCCAGTGCAGGGTCCTGGCCCGGCTCGACGCAGCCCTTCGAAGAGAAACGTGGTGCTGACAAAGCGAGCGCGATCAACGGCCTCGCTCGTCGTGCGCCCGGCTTGCAGGCTGCGCTGGATAAATCCATCCAGTTCCGGGAAGAAACGATCAAAAACACCGCCATGGGACAAGAGGGTGAAGCCACGATTTATACCTTCCGCTTTGCGGATGTGGAAACCGCAATTGCGGCGGAAAGTGCTGCGGGGCCTTTAGCCCAGCCGGCTGGCAGTGGTGGGACGGATTTTCAGTACAAGAGAAACTTCAACGTGCTGACGATTATGGCGAGCACCAACGGTGGGTTCCTGAACGCTGTGAAGGTTAACATCTACGACAAGAAGAGTAACAACTAAACGATTCAAGGGTGGTGGGCCAGGCGGAAGGTGCCACCTGGCTCGCCCCTGATTGTTTTCGGATGTGATGTTATTCTGATTGAGCCGAGGACAATGTGCTCGGGCTGCGAAGTCCTTCTGCGGCGGCAACGCCCCACACCCACAGGTTCGCCCATCCCGCGATGTATAATCCCCACTGGCCGAGGTGCTCGGGGGCGGCCGAACCGCTGAGCATGATGGGAATCCACCCGACCATAGCAAGTGCCAGCATGCGCGTGGAATGGCGGCCTTCACACCACAGTGCGAGTTGGACCAGAAGCGCGGGGTACGAGGCCACAAAGTGGTGGTGTTCCACCAAGGGCGACGCGGCCGTGATTCCAATTAACGCAAACGGAAGAACGCGGGCAAAATCTGCACCACGGCGGCGCATGGCCCACAACGCCACAACATATACGACGATCATGGCGAGCCCGTAGGTGGATTGAAGGCGATTGTAAGCAAGCTCGCTCAAGCCCGCACCGATGGTGGGTTCAATGACCGCCGAAAACGGGGAGTGGGAAACGTAACGGGCGAGGAAGGGGATCTGGGGGAGAACCTTGGTGAAGTAATACCATTCGTCAGACAAGCGGCCCGTCACGGCCAGGATGGCGAGGTAGCCCAAGCCGACCAACGTAGCGGTGGCGATCGCACGCCAGCGATGCCACAGGAGGAGGGGTACTGCCAACAGAACGGGAGAGACCTTGATGAGGATGGCGCAGGTCCAGATGACTCCGGCGGCGGAGTTGCGTTTTTGCCAGAGCAAGGCAGTGACTGCGCTCATGACCAACAATAGCAATGGCCCTATTTGCCCCAACCGTAACGCCATGGCTGCGGGAGAACATGCGGCCAGAAGGAAAAAAACCACGAGCAACCAATGGTCGGCAACCCAGAGACGGGCAGTTTGCATTTGGTCGGTATCGACGTTTGATGCGCGTGGACGGATGGTTCCCAGCACGGCGATGGATGCGAACAGGGCCACCAGCATGAGCGACTTCCAGATGACCTCGCCCATCTCTCCCGGCAAGGCACCGAGCCAGAAAAAAAGCAGGGCGGTGGCTTGGGGATATTTAAAAACTTCCCAATGGTCGTTGCCGAGGGCCGTTGCGCGCTCGGCGTAAACGCCGTGGCCTTCGATGACATTGCGACCCGCTGCCCACAGGACCGAGTAATCCACCCCATGCATGCCAAAGGCGACGATGAGCCATTTGTCGACAACCTGATAAATGGCGGCGAGCACGATTAACAGCAGCAGGATTTGATGCAGTCGACGGGGCGAGGGGACGGCTTTTTTATCGGTATTTTCCGGGGCGATCAGCATGGAAGCAACAAGAGGGGCGTCGAATCCCATTTGCAATCAGGGAGCGCATGGCTCTACCGCTTGTCAGATGTCTAACCATTCACAAGAATCCTTATCAGGCCGGAAGGGAATCTTCGGCTGTGAGTGATCGATTCTTTGCGAACCTCAATAACCCTGCGGTGGGACAAACCGTGGTATTGGATGCGGCGGAAAGCCATCATTTGGTTCGAGTGATGCGGAGTCGGCCCGGCGATCAGGCATTCGTCTTTGGTCAGGGACGCGAGTTCTCAGCGGTCCTGCGCGAGGCTTCTCCCTCGGGCGCGGTTTTGGAATTGGTAACGGAACTGCTGCCGCCACCTCCCCCCTCGGTCTGTTTCACAGCGGCCATTCCTTTTTTGAAGGGAGGCAATACAGACTTCCTGGTGGAGAAACTCTGTGAGTTGGGGGCAGCGCGTATCATCGTTTTCAGATCTCGTCGCGAAGTTGCCCATGGTAGCTCTGCCCGCGTGACCAAGCTGAACCGCGTGGCATTGGAAGCGTGCAAGCAGTGTGGTCGGGCAGATGTACCGGTGGTTCTCGGAGCTGATTCGGTTACTGATGCGGTCGGGGAAGGGGCGGCGTCCGTTGGCAGAAGTTTGATCCTGTTCGAGGGGGACGTCACCCTGACTCTCTCCGGAGCCATTCGGATCGCTGGAAACGAAATTTCGTCCCTGCCGTGGACTCTGATCACCGGCCCTGAGGGCGGGTTTGACGAAGAAGAGTTAAATTCCCTGCGGGGGGCGGCGACGTTAGTCACCCTCGGGCCCCGGATCCTGCGTGCTGAAACGGCGCCTTTGGTGGCCGCCTCGGCGTTGTTAACCCTGGCCGGTGATTTTTGAATCGCCGCGCACCACGGGTGGCTTCGGCCACGTGGTTTTACGGGGTCACCAGCGTGTTGCTGGGGGCGGCGCTGGCGGTGATGGTGCTGCTGCAGCGAGACTTTGCGCGGGAGATGGAAGGCAATTTGCAGGCATTGCAAAGGGTGTTCTCCGACGAAAGCGTTTTGCGAACACCGGGTGATCCATCCGTTCGTTTCTCGACGATCGAAGATCTCGCCGCGAAATACGAAAATATACGCTTCGGTGGCAATGGTTACGTGGACGCCATCACCGTGACGAAGTTTTTTGCCGACGGCGAACGGGTGCTGTATCCTTTTTATTACTCGGCTTTTTTTGAAGACTTGCCCTCGGTCAGGCCGCGTCAGGGAATGGCGGCGGATGTTCAGCAGGGTCGTTTTCGCGGGCATCCTCTTCCGCAAGCACGCGATGGCGTGCGCGAACTGCCACTGACGAGCGCGCAGGGTGAGCCGGCGGGCCGGTTGTTTGTGCTTCTCAACGGTGCCAACCTCGCACGCGTGAGGCTGGCCACCGGTTTTCTCAGCGCGTTGCTGGTGGGATCGGTGGGATTGCTCGGCTTTCAGTTCCGCCGACAGGAACAGGTCATCAGCGCAACCACGGTGGAACTGGAACAGAAGCGGCGCGAACTGGTGCGTCTTGAGCGTCTGGCCCTTGCGGGGCAGTTGTCGGCGGGCATTCTTCACGATCTGAAGAAGCCGGTGCTGAACATAAAGAATGAATTGGAGGAGGCCAACGACTCCGCGACGAACAGCGACATGCGGGGGCAGGTGGACACCTTCTTCGCGATTCTGCGCGACGCGAGCCTCGAGCGATTTGTGCGGGCCGAGGGGGAGCGCGAGTACGTTGACGTTAACGAGATGCTCGAACGGGCACTGTCTCTCGTGCGTTATGAACGGGGTGGGGTTGAGCAGACAGTGAGTCTGGAGTCGGCTCTTCCTCCGGTGTTGGTTGTGCCGGTGCGTTTGGTGCAGGTTTTTTCCAACCTGATCCTGAACGCCTATCAGGCCATGGAAGGGCGGGGTCGGCTGTCCATTCGCACACGAGTGGAGGAGCAGTGGGTGGTGGCAACCATCGGAGATTCTGGTCCCGGCATTTCGCCGGAGATGCGTGAGAAGATATTTGATCCATTTTTCACCACAAAAACGGCCGACAAGGGAACGGGGCTCGGGCTTTATATTACCCGGGATATTGTGCGGGATCTCGGTGGTGAAATCACGATGAGTTCAGATGCGGATGGCACGGCGTTCGAGGTGCGCCTGCCCGCCGCACCATGAAAAATCCGATCAGCGCGGGTGGGCAAGGGTGCGCGGAAACCAGCGCTGCCATACCCCGGAGTCATCGAGAGGTGCGGGGATTGACGTACGAATGTCGCGCTCACATTTGTCGCCGACCCACATGCGACAGCCGGGCAAATCCGCCACGCAAACAAAGGCAATCCGACTGGCCATGGGTCCGGTTCGCAGTCGCTCGATGGGCGACGGGTGCGCCTCTTTGGGACCGACAGCGAGTTCTTCCCATATAACAAAGGTCACGCCGGGCTGAGACGCTTCCAGAAGTGTGATGAAATCGTTCCAGGCCCCGCCGGATTGGGAATCCGTGTGAGCGAAGACGATGCGTCGCTCGTCACTTTTCCGGACAAAATCCATGAGAACAGATTCGGCTTGCTGACGCTGATGAATGGAAACGCGATGCTCGAGCCCGGCGGTACGGACTGCCTGTCGAATGGCGAAAACACCGGGGAGATTAGCGTCGGGATTGATGCCGAAAAATTCGGTTGTTCCATCGCTCACGCATTGGGCTTTTCCGTGTGCTTCATGTTCGAGGGCCTGGGCGGCTACGAGAGCGAGGAAGCCGTGGAGGACACCCAAATCCAGAACAGAGTCGGGACGACTTGATCGTACCAAAGAATAGGCGATTACTCCCGGCAGAAGCGACGGTAGTGCGTCTCCGGCGGGAGTGATCGAAGCAGCCAGACGCGCAATGACATTAATAAGATTCCCCGTCAGGCGATCAGGAAACTCCGCCGCCCGACCGGTGGATGGGGTGGCCGTGCCGTTTTCGGCCAGCATGGCCAGTCCGCCGATGGCGCGTCTGTTGCGCGGGTTGCGTTGGATGGCATCCAGATAAAACCGTGATGCCTCGGTGGAATTGCCGAGTTGAAGGTGGCAGTCGCCGGAGAGGGCAAGAGCGTCATCGTCATTGGGGTGCACTTGCAAAACCACCGCGACATCGGCGGCGGCTTCGGCGTACAAACCCTGGAAATAGCGCAGCAAAGCCCGTTGGGCGCGGGCCTCCAGATAGTAGGGATTGTTGTCGAGGAGCTCATCCAGAATACGCAAAGCAGCGCGTTGGTCTCCGGCGTGGGCTCGTCGTAGCGCCGTGTCGAAAGCTTTCTGGGGACGATTTAGCAAGGCGTTATCCGGTTGTGAAAATGGAAACGTGTTGGTGGTTCATCATTTCCCGGACTCTTCCTCACCGAGCACCGATTGAAGCGTGGCCGTGGTTTCGCCATCGCCGAGCCTGCCACTGCTCCATGCCACTGCGTTGACGAGCCAGTGGTTCAAGCCCGGTGACAGTTCGGGATGGGGACCGAAGGCTACCACCCGACCGTTTCCAAGCGGTGCGGCGATCACGGCGTCGCGGCCGGTCATCATGCCCTTGGGGGCGTCGGCTGCGGCGAGGTCACTCACGTAGCGGACCAGTGGCGTGTAAGCCGGAAGATCAAGTTTTCCGGGGACGAAAATCGGTCCGTTCTCGAACCACATGGTGCGCGATGTGGCCGGATCGTTTGCTCCGCCGCCAGCGAGAGCCACCGAAATGAAGCCCTCACCACGGGCCCAATGGTCGTCATCCCAGCTTTGGGCATTGATGGCTTCGAGCGCCCTGGTGGTGGGGGACCACCCTTCGACGATCAGGTAACCACCAGCACAAATGCCCACAAGTCCGCCTCCTGCTTTCACAAATTCGGTGACCGAGGTGCAGCCATCAACACCGAGGGCGCGTCCGATGCCGCTCCCGGTTCCACCGGGGATGATGAGGCTGTCGATTTGGCCAAGTTGGCCGGAGGCGAGGGAGGCCGTTGTGGCGCGTTCCGCGCGAAATGTCGGCTCGGCATTAATGACCCGCCAGGCACCTTCGCGACTTCGTTCGTCCGTGGAGGCCGGATCGCTGAATAACGCGACGCGGATGGGTGCCGAACTCACGCAACATCCGTCATCAGCGGCTGACGAAGATACGGGCGTTATCACCAGCGTAGCCAGCCAAATGGCGGAAAAGGCTCTGGCAAAGGCACCCACGGTGTCACCGCACGCCGCGGGCAGGCATGTCGTTTATCGCCTGGATGCAAGCGCGTCCGCCGTCGAGGCGGCTTTCGGGAAGCGCCATGCACTGATCCAGCGACATCTTTCCCTCAACCATGGCACGGCAGTGGGGCGCGACCTCGGAAGCGGATTTGAATCCTTTGTCGACGGGGCGACCAAAGGACGAAACGCTTGAAGTGCGGGAAGAACATCCCGCCAAAGCGATGGCGAGGGCGGCAGCAACAATGAAACGCAACGGGAAGAGACTACGCAAAGGAACAACCTCCGAACAACATGATGGCATCTGAAGACTTCACAATCCAGTGCCGGATTAGAAGGAAACAGGAAACACAGTAGTGGCGTCAAGCATGAGATGAAAGATACAGGCGTCTTCATCAGTCCCGGATTTAGAAACTACACCGTTATTTGGAGAGCGCCTTTGTTACTGCGGGGATTACGGCGTTTAATGCTTCGTCGAGGCGCGACGGGTCTTTGCCACCGGCTTGAGCCATTTCTTTGCGTCCGCCACCGGAGCCACCCAGAATGGGGGCGATCGCCTTCACGACATCTCCGGCGGAGACCCCGCGGTTTACCACGTCGGGCGTGGCGCCGGCAATGAGGGTGACTTTCCCATCGAGGGCTGACGCCAGCGTGACGAACAGGTTTTCCTGACAACGTGACTTGAGGTTGTCGAATACCTGGCGCAGTTGCTGGGCGTCCAATTCGTCGAGGCGGGCTATGACGATTTTGATTCCTTCGACTTCGGACGCCTTGTCGAGCAACGAACCGGCGTCTCCGGTACTGCTTTGCACGCGAAGATCGTTCATCTGGCGCCGTGTGGCTTTCAATTCCATCGCCAGTTCCACGATGCGATCCTTGACCTTGTCTTGAGGGACGGAAAGTTCCTCGCTCATTTCTTTAAGTGTGCGCATCAGTGCCCGCATGAGCAGCACCGCATTTTCACCGGTCACTGCTTCAAGGCGTCTCACACCGGCAGAAACGGCGCTTTGATCGACCAGAAGAAATGGGCCGATGCCACCCGTGGCATCCATGTGGGTGCCGCCACAGAACTCGGTGTCCCAACCGGGCACATCCACCACGCGCACGCTGCTGCCATATTTTTCCCCAAACGGGGCGATGGCACCCGTCGCCCGCGCTTCCTCAAGTCCCATCACCTGCCGGGTGATGGTGGCGTTTCGCATGATCTGGAGATTCACCAGGCGTTCCACTTCCGCTATTTGATCGGGCGAGAGTGCTTCCGGCGTGGTGAAGTCGAATCGCAGGCGGTCGGGGCCGACATACGAGCCCTGCTGCGCGACATGTTTGCCAAGCACCGTTTTCAACGCTCCCTGCAGCAGGTGCGTGGCGGTGTGGTTGCGCATGATTGCGAGGCGACGCTCGCAGTCGATACCGGCCTTGACGGCATCCCCCTCGCTGACGGTGCCGTGCTCGACAATGGCATGGTGGAGGAAAACATCCTCGGGTGTCTTGCGGGTGTCAGTTACGCGCAGCGTCGCACCCTGGTTGGTGGTGAGCAGACCTGAGTCGCCCACCTGCCCGCCGCCCTCGGCGTAAAACGGGGTCTGGTCGAGGGCCACGATAATCTCGTCGCCCACCTTTGCGCTCGGGGTTCGCTCTTCACCGATGAACATGGCAAGGATCGTGGCGTCGGTTTCAAAGACCGGGCTTGTGCCGTCGGCTTCATGGTCCAGACCGAGGAATTTGGTGGGACCGTTTGCCTCGCGGACAGACGCCAGAGCTTCTTTCAAGCCGGCGAATTGGGAACCCTTCACTCCCCGGCGCGATTCCTCGCGGTGGCCGGCCACATGTACTTCATATTCCGCCGTGTCGATTTGCAATCCGCGCTCGGCGGCTATCTCCTGCACGTCATCGAAGGGCATGCCATAGGTGCTGCTCAGCATGAAGACATCGGCACCGCTTAGCAGCTTGCCGTCGGCGCGCTCCAGCAGTGCTTCGAGGCGTTGAAGCCCCGCGCCGAGAGTTTGCGAATAGGCTTCTTCCTCGGTGCGAATGACTTTCTTAATGTGGGGAACCGACTCGCGTATTTCTGGATATGTTTCGCCCATCACTTCAACCACGCTGTCCACCACGTTGAACATGAACGGGTTTTCCATCCCTGCGTGGCGAGCGTATCGCGCGGCACGGCGCAGCAGGCGGCGGAGCACGTAGGCGCGCCCCTCGTTGCCGGGCAGCAGGCCTTCCGTGAGGGCAAAGGTGAGGGCTCGCACGTGATCGGCCACCACGTTTACCGTCTGGCGGGTTTCGATGGGCAGGGTGGCGTAATCGGCCAGTCCGATCAGTTGGCAAACGTGTCTCACGATGGGAAGAAACAGGTCCGTCTCGAAAGGCGAGGCGGCGTTCTGCACAATGCAGCAGAGGCGTTCGAGGCCCATACCGGTGTCCACACCGCGGTTTTTCAGGGGCGGGCGGCTGCCGTCCTTTTGCTGATCAAACTGGGGGAACACGCAGTTCCAGTATTCAATGTAGCGGGTGGCGGGGTCGTCATCATTGATGGTGGCGTCCTGGAACGAAAGCCCCGAACCATATTGTTCGCCGCGGTCGTAATACAACTCGCTGCAGGGGCCGCATGCGCCCGTGTCTCCGGCGGGTCCCCAGAAGTTATCCTTCGTTCCGAGGCGCACCATATTCGATTCGGGCACGCCGAGCTCGCGCGTCCAGATTTCGTAGGCCTCGTCGTCGGTTTCATACACGCTGGCGTAGATCCGCTTGGGGTCGAGCTTTACGATTTGCGTGCTGAATTCCCATGCCCATTCGAGGGCTTCGCGTTTGAAATAATCGCCGAAGGAGAAGTTGCCCAGCATTTCGAAAAAGGTGTGATGGCGAAGGGTCTTGCCCACGTTCTCGAGGTCGCTACCCTTGCCGCCGGCCCGGAGGCACTTTTGCACGCTGGTTGCGCGGGTGTAGGGTAGAGCCTGATTGCCCGTGTAGAGGGGCTTAAACTGCACCATGCCGGCCGTTGTGAACAGAAGGGTCGGGTCGTCCGGGGGAACAATGGGTGATGAGGGAACGTGGCGGTGGCCGCGTTCGGTGAAAAATTGAGTGTAACTGCGGCGGATATCCTGGGCTTTCATGTGTTAGCTGTCGGCTCTGCAACTCCGAAGATCGCAGTGGTACAGGCCGATTCCTTCCATCGTGGTCGTTAGGTGAGCCTTGGTCATCAAGGAGTCGGCGGAGGGGTACAAGAAAAAATACGGGTTTGTTTGGCGGGATTGGAGACCTGCATCGAGATTGAGGTCGGGGGCTAAAACATTTTTTCCTCGGTCACCCCGCCCGTGGCTTTATCCACGTTGTACCAACCCAGCGTAGCCGTGTGGCCTTCTTCGTCAGTGCCCACGTATTCGAAGACGTGAACCACAAACCGTTTTCCCTCTTCAGTTGCTTCAAAGCGGGCGGATCGTGGCTGGTCACCTTTCTTATTGGCCGCCTCGACGTCTTTCACCCATTCGCGTATATCAGGCATGGAGGAAACCTGTTTGATGGCTGCCTCTTCCGTTCGAATTTCGAAGGACGGTTTTTCCTGTTTGTCGGTGGCGGGTTGCTTGGAGGCGACCTTCTGCTTGGTGTCGGATTCAGTCAGCTTGGCCAGCGCCAGACGGGCATCCTGCAATTCGTTTGTCGCGTTCTGAAGAGCACCGTCGTCCTTGCTGGCGAGGGCTTTTGTCAGGTTCTGTTTGGCATTCTCGACGCGAACGTTGGCTTTTTCAATGGCATCAGAGGCCTCAACGGATGGTGAACCCTGAACCTTGCGAGCGGTCATAATTACATACTCGCTCTGGGGCGGAGCCAGTTCGATGATGATTCTGTTTTCACGACGGGAAAGCTCGATTGTCGCAGAAACTTTGCCATCCTCTTCGATTAGAGTTCCTTCCAGAAAACCGAATTCACCGGTCGATTTGAATTCCAAACTTTCCTCGCCGGAAGGAGAACTGCCGATGAGACGTGTCCCTTCTTGACGAAGTACAAGGTTCGTTCCAGAGGGGTTGGCGTTGTCGACCACCCATTCGCCCACAAACGGTTTGAGCGGGTCGCGCGGCGTGTCACTCAGTGACAAGGCTTGGGTCGGCGGGGCCAGCAGAAGAAGCACGGTGATGCATCCGAGGTTTTTTTGAAAACTGCTTTTTGATCGGGAGATCATGAGGAATCCTTCCTGTCCAAGCTAAGAAGCTGAAGTTCATGTTGGGAAGCTGAGGGCTATTCTGAACTGAGTTTTACTTCTACGCGATCCGAGTAGACTGTGACATGAAGGATGGCGCTGCCGCTGGTAAAGATTTGCTGTGCTTTTGCGGTGGCCTTGATGGGAACACGCGCGAAAAGCAGCCGGTTGTCGGGGGACTTGAAGTATTGCTCATCAGGCCGGTCTTCCCGGTGGCGCAGCTTGAATCGGTGGTAATTGGCGCGGTCCTGAGCGAGGACCGCTTGCATCTCTATAAGTTGTCCGCCCTGTGAATTCTTCAGGTCTTCCATGCCGATCTGGCAGACATAGACGGCGAGGGGACCATCATCACCGCCATAGTTTTCTTCGACCGTTTCAGATGGTTCAGAGGTTTTTTCGGAAACCGTTGGGACCTTGAAATCCCCATCAAGCTGTTTGATCCAACTGCTTACCATCGCACCTTCTTTGTCGAAGGTCACAACGGCCCTGCCGGTTTTCACTTCGCTACCACCGCGATACTCTGTGATATCCACTTTGGCTTTGCCACCTGCTTCAACGGACTCGAAGGCGCTGATCCAACGCCCTTCATATTTTTCCGATTTGGTATTGGAGAAACGATCGAGATTGTCGTCTACCGCCAGATAAGTTGCTGTCTTCACGGGCACGAACCCGTTGGGGGTCCAACTGATAATGCGGAAGGTCGTGGGGGAAACATCACTTTGTGGAGCGGGAGCAATCAGTTCCGCCATGCCGTCGCCGTCGATGTCGCCGATGGCTTGGGGCAGACTGGCCCCATGATGCCATGACCCAAAGACGAGAGGATTTTTTTCGTCCATCACCTTGGGTCCCGACCAAATGGAATTACCCTCGGTATCGAGCACGACGATGTGATAAAAATCGCCTGACTCGCCCTTGCCCGAGTAACGCACTTCTATTTTTTCGAGCTTACTGTCACCGGCCAGATCGGCTTGAAGGGATTTGGAAGGTTGCGCCACAACTCCTGCGGCAAGCATCATAAGAACACACACGGTGGATTTCGTAACGAGTTGATGAGCCTTCATCATGTTCTTGTTTCCTCAAGGCTTTGGTCTTTTATTTGAGAGGTATCAATTGGTCCACATATCTTGAGAGAATGGAAAAGCGGTAGGCGCAACCTTAAACCAAAGGGCGGGGAGATTTTTGACACCCTGAGGTAAAATTTCTCCAGAAATCCTCTCTTGCACTGGATTCGTTTTCGTTAACCAACTGTCGGCCTTATCCCTTTTTCAGGATCTTTTCATGGCCACTGTCGCTTCGAATGACTTATCGCCCAGCAAGTCTCAGGCACCCCGCATCGCTTCCATCGACGCCTTCCGTGGTCTCACCATTCTGGTGATGATTTTCGTCAACAACATCCCGGGCGTTAAGAATATCCCCGCGTGGTTCAAACACATGGCGCCCGACGCCAATGGCATGACCTTCGTGGACGTGGTCTTTCCCGCCTTCCTGTTCATCGTGGGGATGGCGATTCCGTTCGCCCTCGGGCGGTGGCTGGATAAGGGTGTACATCCGTTGAGGGTAATGGGGCATGTGCTCATTCGCACGGCGTCTCTGCTCTTCGTAGGCTTTTTCATGGTGAACATGCCGCCGGATTCGGTGGCCACCGGACTGAACGGGAATGTCTGGGCGATCCTGGCTTTTCTGGCGTTGATGGCGGCGTTCAATAACGCTGCGGTTACGACTGCACGGGGTCGTCGCATTCATATCGTCGTGCGCGCAATCGGTTTCGTCGCGCTGGCGTTGTTGGCGTATATCTACAGGGCAAAATCGCCTGACGGGCTGCGCTGGATGGACACCAGCTGGTGGGGCATTATCGGGTTGATCGGTTGGGCTTATCTCGTGGCGAGTGTCATTAACATTCTCGCGCGCCGTCAGATGGCAGCCCTCGTGGGTGCCATGGCGATGCTCTATCTCGTTTATCTGGCCGACGCTCGCGGACTGTTCACTGGCTTTCCGTTGCAGGACCGTCTCGGGTACGGCTCGCAACTCGGTTCCCATGGGGCCATCACGTTGGCGGGGGTTCTTGTGGGGCAGATGCTCCTCGGCGGGACGGGATTTCCGACGGCTCATTGGGCGCGTCTGCGTTGGATTGTTATTATGGGTGCGATGGCTTTCGCGGCGGCGGTCATGTTCGAACCGTTGCACGGCATCAACAAAACCACCGCCTCTCCCGCGTGGTGCCTTTACAGCGTGGCATGGAGTTGCTGGATTTACGCGGGGTTATATCTGTTAATGGATGTGTGGGGAGTTCGACGCTGGGCGGCCATAGTGCAGCCGGCGGGAGAAAATCCGCTGCTGGCTTATTTGTTGTCCACCATGTTGTATTACGTCCTGGCGCTGTGGCCATCGAACCCCTTGTGGAACCATGCCACCAGCGGTTACGGGGCATTGGCGGTGTGGGCTGCCGTGGCGTTGGCTGTTACGTTGTTGAGCGGCTGGTTGGGACGCCACCGGATGGCCCTGCGATTGTAGCGGGTTCGAGCTTGGTTCTTTCGACAACCAGCAGCATGCCTTCGCGCACCTGAACCACGCGAACGTGGGTGCCCACGGGAATCGTTTCGGAAGCAACAGCATCCCAGTGGGTGCCGTTCATAAACACCTTTCCCTCGGGGCACAGTTCGCGTTTAACTTCGGCCAGACCCCCCACGAGAGAAGACACGCCAATGGCGGGTGGAAGCCGGTGCGTGCGAAGGATGAGAAATACCAACAACGCCATGATGGACGTGACGCCGATAACCATACCAAGGGCAGTCATTACCGGAACCCCCATGAAGGGAAATGGTTGATCGAACAATGCAATCGCTCCGAAGAACAGGCACACTGCGCCCGCGACGGTCAACAGGCCATAACTCACGAATTTTATTTCGGCGATAATGAGGGCGATGCCCGCGATGATGAGCAGAACAGCGGCCCAGTTTGTGGGGAGCATGTTCAGCGCGAGGGCGGCGAGGAGCAGTGAGATCAGCCCGATGGTGCCCGGCATGATGAGACCGGGGTGGGTCACCTCGTAGGCCAGGCCGGCGAAGGCGATGAAGAGCAGCATGAGCGCCACATTGGGGCTGGCCAGCATGTTCAGGATGCGCTGACGCTGGGACATTTGGATTTCCGTTCGCGGAAGATCGCTCGTGCGGAGAATCGTCGTGTGCCCGGCCAGATCAACTTCGCGTCCGTCCAACTTTGTCATCAGGTCGTCGAGGTCATTAGCGATGAAGTCCACCACGTTGAGCTGCACGGCCTCTTCGGCGCTGATGGAGTTGCTCTCGCGCACGGCTTTCTCGGCCCATTCCACGTTGCGTCCGCGAAGCTGAGCGATGCCGCGGGCCCAGGCGCTGATGTCGTTGATGACCTTCTCCTCCATGATGGAGCCGCTGGACGCCGGAGGCTTCGCGAAGGGATTCGTGGGGCGATTGGGGCCGGTGGTCTGGTCGTCGCCACCACCGCCGCCGGGCCACGAACCGGTGATGTCCACCACGTGGGCAGCGCCAATGTTGGTGCCGGGCGCCATGGCCGCCACGTGGGAGGCGATGGTAATAAACATTCCGGCGCTGGCGGCGCGCGCTCCGCCGGGAGCGACGTATGTTACCACAGGAACTTTACTGGAGAGGAATCGTTTAACGATTTCGCGGGTGGATTGCACCAGCCCGCCGGGCGTGTCGAGCATCAGCACCAGCATGGCGTTTTCTGCCTCGGCGCGGTCGATGGCCGCGACAATGAAGCGCGCGGTGACCGGGTTCACGCTTTCGTCTTCGAGCCGCAACACCAGAACGCCGTCGGCACGGAACTCGATGGGGCTCGTGGTGGTGGTTTCCTGACCAAAGCTCAGAACGGGGCAAAACCAGTATAACAGAAGAAAGCCAATCAGAGTGCGCGCCATGGTAAAGACTCCTTGTTGCGATTATCTTGCCTGATAGCACAACTCACTCAACTGGAAAGCGCACGGGCAACTCTGAATGGTGGCTGAGATTTATTGGATTCTCGAGTCGGTGACTTAAATTCGGTTGCGCTCCCTCCCATGAGCAAGCTCATTAGCCTACCATGATTATTGTAACTGGCGGAACAGGCCATACCGGGCACAGATTGGTGCGAGCATTGGTGGACAGGGGGGAGCAGGTGCGCATTTTGACACGTGAGCCCGCGAAGATGCATCTGAACCTGCGCCGCCAAGTTGAGGTTGTTCGCGGTGATTTGACCGACCCGGAGAGTGCTGCTGAAGCGTTTAAGGGGGCGATGGCTGTGATCGCTCTTACGCATATCCGCCTAGCCGGTCACGTGATTGCTGCAAGCAAAGCGGCCGGAGTTAAGCGCGCTATTTTCATGTCGTCCACGCGGCGCTTCACGCAGTTCCCGGAGGACACCGCCCGGCAGGTGATCGCGGGCGAGGAGGCTGTGCGGGCCAGCGGGTTGGACTGGACCATCATCCGACCGAGCATGATCTATGGCAGCCGCGACGATAATAACCTCGTCCATTTGCAGCGGGCTTTGAAGAAGTGGCCGATCCATCCTTTGCCGGATGGTGGTCGCATGAAGTGGCAGCCGGTTTTTACCTGGGATGTGGTGGCGGCTTTGCTGGCGGCGCTGGATTCTGCCGATGCAGTGCGGCGCGATTACACGATCGCCGGTCCTGAACCCATAACCTATGCGGAAATGGTGCGAACCATGATGCGCGAGATGAAGGTTCGGCGGTTGCTGGTGCCCATCCCGCTGAGCTTCGTGCGTGGAGCCATGGGGCTGATGGCGCTGGTTTCCAAACGGCCGTTGCTGACCTCAGACCAGATTGACCGCCTGCGCGAGGACAAGGTTTTCGACATCTCCGATGCGCGCCGTGATCTGGGTTTTGATCCCATTTCCTTCGAGGAAGGGATCAACCGAAAGATCCTCGGGAAGGTTTAACCGACCTTTCCCGTATCTTTTTCGCTTTTCTCTCTCCTTGCATCAAACCTTCTGGTTTGCCAGAGAGTCTTCTGCGGCAAAAGCATAAACTCCGCGGAGGAATCATCATGCGCAATCGGTCTGCCCGTTCCATCTCTTTGTTGATCATCACACTTTGCCTTTCAGCCTGGCTGGCCATTGCGGCCCAGCCTACGCGGGAGGAGGCGGACCGCCTGTTTGCGGAGAAGTCCTATGCGCTGGCAGCGGAGCAATATGCCGCGCTGATGAAGGACGCGCCCGAGGGTGCAACAAAGCGCGAGTTGCGCTATCAACTCGGACTTTCCTTCGCGAGTAACCACCAGATGAGAGAAGCCCGGGAACAGTTTGAGGCTCTCACGACCGGCACCGAGGATGTCTGGGCGGGGCGCGCCCATTGGCAACTGGAGCCGAGCCTGGCGATGGGCTATTACCAACCACCTACCTCGGCGCCTCTGGAGCATCTCCGAGCGGCCGACCGCATTCTTACGGAAGCCAAGTCGAAGGATCTTTTTAATTTCTACAACGAGGTGCTTCAACGAGCCTTAAATGCCATACCAGCCGACAAGGCTCATCGTGATGACCGGGCCTATCTTTATGGGTTCTTCGACCGCATCGCCACACTTCCGATCCATCCGCAAAACATAGCTGATCTGGCGCTCATGCGCGCGCAGCGGGCGGACTATGTGGAGGCCACAGGCAATACGGATGAAATGTGGCGCAAGATTGAGGAAGTTGTCGCGGAGTTCCCCAAGACCAATGCGGCTGGTCGGGCACTCATGCTACTCGGCAATTGGAAAAAGAACGATTCGAAACTGGTCGACGCGCTGAAATATTATCGACGCGTTACGGACGATTTCCCCAAATCCGAGGAGGCTAAGCAGGCCCAGGGATTCATCGATCAGATTGTGAAGGCGGAAGTGGTCTACGCTCTTAACGGCTCTTATCTGCCTGACGAACCCATCACCTTTCAGCTCGAGGCGCGCAATCTCGATCAGGTGAAGTTAAGCATCATTCCCTTCGATCTCGAAAAATTGATGCGCAAACAGGCTGACCGAAGGCTGGATTTGACAGAAGTTAAGGGAACATCGCTCCAAACGAAGTCCGTCGATTTCGAGCCGCGAAAGGATTACCTCGCGACAAGTGTGAGCGTTACGCTGCGCGTGAAAAGTGCGGGCGCGTATGTGCTGCGGGCTGAGGGGAAGAGCCTCAAACAGGACGCCTTATTGTTGGTTAGCGACCTCGCCCTGGTGACCCACCCGGCGGGCCAGCAGCTTGAGTTTTGGGCAGTGGACTCGAAAACCGGTGCGCCCCGTAACGATGCGAAGATCATCATCGCGCACGATTACAAAAACATCGATCAAAACGTGCGCAAGCCGATTTCACGTTTTACCGTCTTCTCTGAAATCCGCAGCAATGAATCGGGTTTTGCGGATTTCGAAAAGCCAACCAACGGGATGTATCTGGCCGTTGCCCGTTCGGGGGACAACGTAGCTTTTTCGGACGCAGGCCATTGGTGGCCGTCGGGGAAAGATGAATTCAAAAAAGCTTATATATATACAGATCGCCCGGTCTATCGTCCGGAACAAAAGGTTTACTGGCGGGCGATTGTTCGCTCTGGAAACGAATCGGGCCTGATCATACCGAAAGAAACTTACGAGGTCCAGATTCGCGACAGCCGCAACCAGGAACTTTTCACCAGTAGCGGGATGACGTTGTCGGAATTCGGATCCCTCTCCGGTGAGTTGACCCTTGGCGCGCAACCGCCTCTGGGTCCCTATACTATCACGCTGATGGCGCCGGGACGAAACTGGCAGAGTGGTGCTTCGTTCCGAGTGGAAGAGTACAAAAAACCGGAATACGAGGTTACGGTTTCGAGCGATAAGGCGCTGGCCAAGCTGGGCTCGGAGATGCAGGCGAGCATAGCTGCGAAGTATTACTTCGGCGCTCCCGTGGCCGACGCGGAAGTGAAGTACACGGTGCGGCGCCGGGCTCACTATTTCCCCTGGTGGCGGATGATGAACCCACTGGCGGAATTGGATCTCGGTTGGTTCGACCAGCCGGAACAGGACCCCGGAATGCGACATGGTTCGGCGGGCGATATCGTCTCCGAGGGAACGGGACGCACGAATGCAGACGGAGAGTTTGAATTCTCCTTCAAGGCCGAGGCAAAGGCTGATGAGCCGGCCAATACTCCATACTGGCCGATGAGCATGGGTGGGTTTCGTTCGTTCCGGTTTTTGCCGCAGCCCGTCAAGGCCTACGACTTTCAGGTTGAAGCGACTGTTACGGATAAGAGCCGCCGCAATATCGATGGGTCGAAGGTGATCATCGTCAGCGAGCGGGCGCTTAAGATTTCAGCCTCCGCGAAGCATTCGTTGTACTCGCCGGGCGATGCCGTGAAGGCCGACTTCCGCAGCATGAATTACAATGATGAACCTGCGGCGACATCGGCAACGGTCTACGTGGAAAAAGTGAAGTGGCTGGGTGAGAAACTTGGCGAGCAGGTGACCACGCTCACCACCACACGGGTGGACATCCCCGCAAGCGGCAGCCTGGAGTTTGCGTGGAAAGCGCCCACCGGTGAGTTGGGTATGATGCGCTTCCTCATGGAAGTCGAGGATCCCTTCGGTGGGAAATCTTTCGCCTATGCGCCTTTCACCGTGGCCGATGAAAACACGCCCGAGTTGTTCTACCGTTATCAGGGCGTGGAGTTGATTCTCGATCGCGAGGTTTACCGCGTGGGCGACACGGCGCGGGTGCTGATCCTCAGCGAATTCCCAGGTGCCGATGCGTGGTTCTGGATCGATGCCGGGCCGGTCAGTGCCGAGAAGCAGGTTGTAAAACTAAACAGTCGGTCCACGTTTCTCGACATACCCATTACGGCGGCCCTAGTGCCCAATGTGCAGGTCCATGTCGTGGTCGTGCGGGACAAAAAAATCCATAGTGATGAGAAATCCATGGTCGTCCCGCCCACGCGGCAGGTGGCCACGGTATCGCTGGAAATGGACAAGGCGGAATACCGTCCGGGAGAAACCGCGGCGGTTGCGCTGACGGCGTTCGACTGGGAGGGCAAGCCGCTGAGGGGTGAGTTCAGCCTGAGCATGTTCGACAGTTCGTTGCTCTACATCGCGGCGGACACCCGCGAGGACATCCGGCGCAGCTTCTATGGGCAGCGGCGTCAGGGGTTCTCCCAGTTGCTCACGAGCCTGAACGCTCCAGCCCAATATAACCCCCAGCGTTCGACACCCGGACTCTTCTGGAGCTTCAGTGAGTCCCCGGTGTCGATGTGGTATTCCACGGATGGGACCGTTTCACAGGGAGACGTCTATCGCCTAAAGTCGGAACGGGCATCCGGTGCGATGGCTGTACGATCCTTGGGAATGGCCGCGCCTGCTGCAGCGAGCGCGGAGAATCTTGCTTGGAGCTTTGCAGAAGCTTCGAGTGAGGATAAAGCCTTTATGTCTGACGAGGTGGTCCTTCCTGCACCGGACGCGCCGGTAACCGTGCGCAAGGATTTCCGGGACAGCATGTTCTGGTCTCCAACCATTATGACCGGCGAGGATGGAAAGGCTTCTGTTACTGTTACTTTCCCGGATTCGCTCACGACCTGGCAGGCCGATGCGGTCGGTGTGGGCAATGGTTCGGTTATGGGTCAGACCAAGCTCCGGCGCACCGTGACGAAGAAGCTGCTTGCGCGGTTGCAAGCCCCCCGATTCTTCCGCGAGCGCGACGAGGTTGTTGTCTCGGGCGTGATCCACAATTACCTCGATTCGACAAAGTCGGTGCGGGTGGCCCTCGACGTTTCGGGTCTCGAAATGGCCGAGACCAGCGCCTCGTTGAAGTCAGTCGTCGAGATAGCTGCGGGTGGCGAGAAGCGCGTCGATTGGCGCATGAAGGTTACCACACCGGGCGAGGCGATGCTCAAGCTCACGGCCCTGACCGACGAGGAAAGCGACGCCATGGAGATGAGCTTCCCGGTGCTGCCCCATGGCATCGATAAGTTCGTCGCCTGGACGGGCAGCAGCGATGACAAGGGCACGAGTCAGGTCAAAGTCACGCGCAGTAATGACCGGGTCGAGATCGAGCAGATGATCACCGTCCCGCTCGAGCGCGTCGAGGCGACATCGAAACTCACGGTCATCATCAACCCCTCGCTGGCGTCGATTGTGCGTCAGGCGCTGCCTTACATGATTGATTACCCTTACGGTTGCGTGGAGCAAACGCTGAACCGGTTTGTGCCGGCAGTGGTGGCGGCCTCGGCATTCCGCAAGCTGGGCATGCCCGCAGATGCTTCGCTTGATGCGCGCATAGATGAGGTAACGAAGGCGGGTCTCGCGCGCTTGTCCGACTTCCAGAACGGCGATGGTAGCTGGGGCTGGTGGAAGGGTGAACCGGCCAATACATACATGACCGCACTGACCATGCACGGCCTGACCCTCGCGCGCGAAGCGGGTCTTGAGGTGGATAATACCATGTTCCAGCAGGGCCTGGAGGCGCTGCGCAAGCAGGTGCGCGACTATAAAGAAAAACCAGATCCCGCCTGGTATTGGCGCCAGAATGCGCTGAACACGCTGGCTCTGCAACAGTTGGTGCTGGCACTGAATGACATGCCGAACGCCGAGGCCGCTGAGGAGCTTTGGACGCACCGCGACAAGCTGTCGCCGCAATCGTTGGCCATGCTTGCGCGCTCGTTGAAGCGCGCCGGACGCGACGACGATGCTGCCGTGGTGATGCGTAACCTGCACAACTTCGCGGTTGTCGTTCCCGAGAATGACACGGTTCATTGGGGCGACGAGCGCCGCGGTTGGTACTGGTGGGACGACGCCGTGGAGGCGACGGCCCAGGGCTTGATGGCATATCTCGAAGTCGCACCCGACGACCCCATGACACCGCGCGCCATGAAGTGGCTGGCGCTCAATCGCGAAAGCTCGTGGTCGGTGGATCGGGCCGTGCCCCGGTGGAAGTCGACCAAGGACACCGCGCAATCGGTGCTGGCGCTGACCCAGTACATGCTGGTCAAAAACGAACGAGCGGCTGACGCCGATTTCGAGGTGGTGGTGGGGGATCTGCTTCCGCTCAAGTTCCACCTCGATGCAGACAACTTCTGGAACTTCGACGGCACCTTCACGCTGGAAGGCGACGCGGTTCCGGAAGGCGATGTGAAGGTGCGCATAACGCGGACGGGCACCGGCACGTTCTTCCACTCGATCTTCGCGGAGTATTTCACGCTGGAAGAGGGGATCAAGTCTGCGGGCAACGAGATTTTCGTGGAACGCAAATACGAGAAACTCGTGCGCAAGGACTCTGCGACCACGGGTGTTGTGGCCGAGGATTCGTATGTGCCCGTCGCCGACGGTGACACGGTGGTTTCTGGCGATGAACTGCGCGTGACCTTGAAGATCAAATCGCTTAACGACTACGAGTACCTGGTGTTCGAAGATGCGAAGCCCGCGGGCATGGAGCCGGTGGCGTTGCAGAGCGGCTCGGTCTATGCCGGGTTCTGCTCGAACATGGAACTGCGCGACCAGATGGTGTCGTTCTTCGTCACCCACATGCCGCAGGGTGAGCACACGATCACGTATAACTGCCGGGCCGAAACTCCCGGTGTGTTCCACACCATGCCCACGAAGGGTTACGCCATGTATTCGCCTTCGTTGCGGGCGAACAGCAGCGAACTGGTAGTGCGCGTCGTCGATCCGCCCCAGGCGGATTGACGGCGCGGTCGCCGCCGGTCAGCGGCCGTCGTACATCTTGCGGTAGTAGTTGCGGTACTCGCCCGACAGGATCGGTTGCCACCAGTCGGTGTTGTCGCGGTACCATTGCACGGTGGCCGCGAGGCCATTCTCGAAGGAAACCTGCGCCGACCAACCGAGTTGGTTTTGCGCGCGGGAGCTGTCGATGGCGTAGCGTCGGTCGTGGCCGAGACGGTCGGTCACGTGGCTGATCAGCGACTCATCCTTGCCCGTCAGCTTGAGCAAACGTTGCACCAGGGAGAGGTTCGTCATCTCCTCGCCTGAGCCAAGGTTGTAAACTTCGCCGGCCTTGCCGCGCTCCAGCACGGCCTCGATGCCCGCGCAGTGATCCTCCACATGGAGCCACTCGCGCACCTGAAGTCCGTCGCCGTAAACCGGCAGGGGGCGGTCTCCCATGGCGTTCAGGATCATGAGAGGAATCAGCTTTTCAGGAAACTGATAAGGCCCGTAGTTGTTGCAGCAGCGGGTGATAACAACGTCCATGCCGAAGGTGTGGTGGTACGCGCTGCAGAGCAGGTCGGCCGATGCCTTGCTGGCAGAATAAGGGCTGCGAGGGGCAAGTGCCGTGGTCTCGGAGAACTTCCCCTCGGCGCCGAGAGAGCCATAAACTTCATCGGTGGAAACTTGGAGGAAACGCCGCACGCCGTTGCGTCGGGCTGCTTCGAGGAGGGTCTGGGTTCCAAGTACGTTTGTTTGCAGGAAAAGGTCGGGGGCCTCGATGGAACGATCCACATGGCTCTCTGCGGCGAAGTTCACGACGGCGTCCACCGGGGCGCTCGATATTAGTTCCTCCACAAGCGGTCCATCGCAGATGCTGCCGTGGATGAAGCTGTACCGTGGGTTGTCGGCCACGTCGGCAAGGCTGCTCAGATTGCCCGCATAGGTGAGAGCGTCCAGATTCCACACTTCGTCCGTGGGGTGTTGGTTCAGGTGGCGGCGCACAAAAACCGAACCAATAAAACCGCAGCCACCGGTCACCAGAATTCGTCGCATGGGGTCGTCCCTCTCCGGCTCCACCGAGGGGTCGTCGGCGTGCCTGATTTTCAATCCATGCCGATGCATGGCTTTGTGTGTGGCCCTTGGCAACCTTCATTTGGGGCATGGGCACCATTTCCGCGTTGCAATGTGCGGGTCCCACCGGACAAATCGCCTGTGAGTGAACGCGAGTGACCAGCCAGTGCCATCCCTTTTGGATGGGCTGACACCCGCGAATATCTTGTCCATTTTTGACGGCGTGAGGTAGTATGGAGCTTTCGGGAAAAACAGTTCATGAGTTGTCGGCCATGCTTCGCAGCCGAGAGGTTTCGAGCGTGGAAATTACGCGCGACGTGCTGGCGCGCATTGCCGCCGTGGAGCCGCAGGTTGAGGCTTATATTACGGTCATGGGTGATGACGCTCTGGCCGCGGCAGAAGCCGCAGACAAGGCGCTGGCTTCCGGTGAACCGCAGTCTCCACTCATGGGCATTCCTCTGGCTTTGAAGGACAACGTCTGCACGCGGGGCACGTTGACCACCTGCGCTTCCAAGATTCTGGCCAATTTTGTTCCTCCGTATGATGCCACTGTGGCGAAAAAGCTTCGCGAGGCGGGAAGCGTTTTTGTTGGTAAGACCAACATGGACGAGTTTGCCATGGGTTCCTCCACGGAAAATTCCGGGTTCAAAAAGACAGCCAACCCCTGGGATTTGGGCCGTATTCCCGGTGGGTCAAGCGGTGGCAGCGCGGCTGCGGTGTCGGCCGACATGTGCATTGCCGCCGTGGGAACCGATACAGGTGGATCCATCCGCCAGCCTGCAGCCTGTTGCGGTGTGGTCGGTATGAAGCCGACGTATGGCGCCGTGTCCCGCTATGGGGTTATGGCGTTTGCTTCGTCGCTTGATCAGGTCGGCCCTCTCACGAAAGACGTGGAGGATGCCGCCATCATGATGAACGCGCTGGCGGGTCACGACCCTCTGGATTCGACCAGCTCGCCGGGTGCGCCGCCGGATTATACATCCTTCCTAAACAAAGATGTGAAGGGCTTGCGCATAGGTATCCCGAAGGAATTCTTCGGTGAGGGTCTGGACGAAGAAGTTGCGGGCCTCGTGCGCGGTGCCATCGCGCAACTCGAAAAATCAGGTGCAGTTGCGGTGGAGGTTGAGCTTCCCACGCTGCCCTATGGGATCGCGACTTACTATCTCTGCGCCACCGCCGAGGCCAGTTCCAATCTGGCGCGCTACATCGGCATGGGCTACGGTGCGCGGGTCGAGGCCGACAACATCATCGACATGTACACCCGCACCCGGTCGCAATGTTTCGGGCCCGAGGTGAAACGGCGCATCATGCTGGGGGCGTATGCGCTGAGCGCGGGTTACTACGACGCCTACTACATGAAGGCGCTGCGGGTGCGCACATTGATCAAGCGCGACTTCGACCAGGCCTTCGAGAAGTGCGACCTGCTGATGGGGCCCACGATGCCCACGCCGGCGTTCCGTTTCGGTGAAAAAACCGACAACCCGCTGGCCATGTATCTGAACGATATTTATACCATTACAACCAACCTGGCAGGCATCGCGGGCATCAGCCTGCCTTGTGGGTTCACTTCCGGCAAGTTGCCGGTGGGTTTGCAAATGATCGCTCCGGCGTTTGAAGAAGGTCGCCTCTTCACCGCCGCCCACGCTTACGAACAAAGCACCGAGTGGCATCGACGTAAACCGTCGCTTTAATGGGACGGCCCGGCATCACCCCCAATAACACCTTTGAAGGATTTACCCATGGAACTTCGCGAACAAATTAGTCAGGCAACGGAATTTATCCGCTCTCGCACTCAAATCAAACCCGAGATCGGCATCATTCTCGGCACGGGTATGGGCGCCCTGGCGAAAGAGGTGAAAGGCGACGCTGTCATCGACTACAGCGAAATACCCCACTTCCCGGTCAGCACCGTGGAGAGCCACGCGGGCAAGCTGCACCTGGGCACGTTTGCGGGGAAGCCGGTTTTCATGATGCAGGGTCGCTTCCATTATTATGAAGGTTACTCCATGCAGCAGGTCACGTTTCCGGTGCGTGTGATGCGGGCGATGGGTTGCAACACGCTCATCGTGATGAACGCCGTGGGCAGCATGAACTCACTGATCCCGAAGGGATCGCTGGTTCTGGTGCGCGACCACATCAACCTGATGGGCGACAACCCGCTCATCGGGCCGAACGACGACGAGCTTGGGCCGCGCTTTCCGGACATGAGCCAGCCCTACGATCGCGACCTGATTGCGTTGGCTCGCAACGTTGCCCTCGAAGAAAAAATCCCCAATGTGCATCCGGGAATCATGATCAGCGTCACGGGACCGAACCTCGAAACGGCTGCCGAGTATCGCATGTTTCAGCGCTTCGGCGCGGACATTGTTACCATGTCCACGGTACCGGAGGTGCTCGTGGCGGTTCATGGGGGGATGCGGGTGCTGGGCATCAGCGCCGTAACGGACGAATGCCTGCCGGACAATCTGCATCCCGTGAGCATTGAAGACGTCGTGCAGGCCGCCGGCGATGCGGAACCGCGCCTGACGCGTCTGGTGCGGGGTGTCGTGGAGCGCATCTGACACGCTTGCGGCACTGTTCGGTTTTCAAACGTTGTGTTGCTTTGACCCATTCTGCGTGGGGTTGATGAGGTCGAAAAACCGCTGAGTGTGCCTGTTTCCGTCCTTTTTATCACGGCACATCATTCGCTTTACAGGATATATGGCTGACTTCTCCGATTGGGGAGGGATGCCGGCGGACTCTCTTTTCATCCTGTAGGCGGAGGTTTTTTCCATGCATGAATTACTGATGTTCTTTCCCCATCTGGCGGGTCTTTTCTGGCGCACGTTGAACGATTCGCGGGTGCCCAAAATGTTCAAGCTGCGCCTGCTGGCGGTTGCCGCTTATATCGTGGTCCCCTTCGACATCGTACCGGATTTCGTCGTGGGCTTCGGCCAGATTGACGACTCACTGGCGCTGCTGCTTCTGACCACATTACTCGTGGGCGGACCCGACGAAGAGATCGCCATGGAACATTGGCGCGGAAGCCCGTCAGTATTTCGAAATGTCCGGAAGTTTGCGGTGTGGGCACTGCGCTGGATGCCCGGCACGAACGCCCCCAGCGAAGAAACCAAAGAGGCCAAAGCGGCTGATTAGTACTGAGAAGGGGAGTCGCCGATTTCTACGATGGCGCAGGCATAAACCAAGACCAGGTTCAACTCGGTGCCCTTGGCGAAGAGTTCGTCGCTCTCGGCTCCGGGGTTTACGAATACTTCTTTCACGCCCTTGGCGGCGATATCTTCCAACAAGGTCACGCCCACTTTCGGCGGGACGTAGAGCGCCACGCGGTCGATGGACCCCGGCACATCGAGAATCGAGGAGTAGGCCTTGAGCCCCTCGATTTCGGTTTCGGTGGGGTTGATCGGGAATACCTCGTTGCCCTGGCTGACGTAGGAACGGACGGCTTTGTTGCCGTATTTGGCCCGGTTGCTTGAAGCTCCGATGATGGCGATACGCATGACTTCACCTCCCTGAAATTGAGAAGGCCGGAGCCGCGCGAGGCGGTTCCGGCCATATTGCTTTTTAGTTCGGATTAACCCGAGGGGGCTCAGTACGAATCGAGCTTCCTGCGGAGTTTCATCTCACGGCGGCGGGCCTTGCGGCGGGCTGCTTCCACCTTACGGCGGCGGCGAACGCTCGGTTTTTCAAAGTGTTCGCGACGACGAAGTTCGGCTAAAATTCCCGATTTCTGGCACTCTTTTTTGAATCGCTTGAGTACCTTGTCGATGGGTTCGTTCTCTTCAACGGTTACCATTCCCATTATCTTTGTCATCCCTCCTTCCGTCGTCAGATGGTGGTGCATGGCCCGGCGGATTATGCGGAGCCATTGATTGCTACCAAAGCGTGTTGGAGTTCTTCATCGTGCCGAGCGTGGTTACAAGTAAAAATGTCGTCTCGGTGGCCTCAATCGAGGGCAAACTCTTCGCGCCAGTCACCGGTTTCGTTCCAGGCGGGTTGATCTTTCTTCGCCATAAGGAACGGTCCAACCACGAGGTCGTCCATGTTGGTGCGCATGAAACAGCGGTATGCGTCCGCCGGGGTGCAGACGATGGGCTCGCCGCGCACGTTGAAACTCGTGTTGATAATCACCGGAACGCCGGTCTGCCGCCCAAACTCCTCGATGACCGCGTGGTACAGCGGGTTGATTTCCTTATCGACGGTTTGCAGGCGGGCGCTGGCGTCGACGTGGGTCACGCTGGGGATGACGCGCCTGTCGGGCCGCACCTCGGCGGTGAGAAGCATGAAGGGGCTTTCGCGGGGCGCGTCGAGATCGAAATATTCGGCAGCGGCCTCGCGGGTTACGCTGGGCGCGAACGGACGGAAACCCTCGCGAAATTTGATCTTCATGTTGATCGTGTCTTTCATCTTCGGGTCGCGGGCGTCGCCGAGGATGCTGCGCCCACCCAGGGCCCGGGGGCCGAACTCCATGCGCCCCTGGAACCAGCCGACCACGTGGTTGTCGGCGATGAGGCGCGCGGTTTCGCGGGGCAGGTCGGCATTGACTAGGCGGGTGAATTTCGCGCCAACCGCTTCAAGCTGGCGGCGGCATTCGGCCTCGTCGAACCCGGGGCCGTGTTGGGCGTGGTCCATGCGCCAGGTGCGCGGGTTGCGCAGCACGCTGTTCCACAGATAGAACGCCGCGCCCAGCGCACCGCCGGCGTCGCCCGCTGCGGGCTGGATCCAGATGTCGTCGAACCCGGCGTCGCGCAGGATGCGCCCATTGGCCACGCAGTTCAGCGCCACGCCCCCCGCCAGGCAGAGGTGGCGCATGCCCGTCTCGCGGTGGATGTGGCTGGCCAGCGCCAGCATGATCTCGTCGGTCACCTTCTGCACGCTTGCGGCTATGTCGAACTCGCGTTGCGTCAGTCGCGTCTCGCCCTGCCGGGGCGGTGCGCCAAAGAGTGCATCGAACCGCGCGTTGGTCATGCGCTGGCCGGTCATGAAATCAAAATAATCGGTGTTCAGGCGGAAGCTGCCGTCGGGTTTCCAGTCGATGGTCTGCTTCACCTGATCCACGAAGGTGGGCTTCCCGTAGGGCGCGAGGCCCATTACTTTGTACTCGGCGCTGTTCACTTTGAAGCCGAGGTAATAAGTGTAGGCGCTGTAGAAGAGGCCCAGCGAATGGGGGAAGCGCGTCTCCTCGCGCAGTTCGATGTCGATGCCGCGCCCCACGCCCCAGGTCGACGTGCTCCATTCGCCCACGCCGTCCACGGTCAGCAGTGCGGCTTCGTCGTAGGGCGACACCAGAAACGCGCTGGCGGCGTGGGAGAGGTGGTGATCGTTGAAGAGGATCGGCCCGGTGAAATTCAGCTCGTGGCGGATGATGGATCGCATCCAGAGCTTGTCCTTCATCCAGATGGGGATGGCCTGCATGAACGACCGGAACCCGCGCGGGAACTGGTCGAGGTAGGTGAGCAGCAGGCGCTCGAACTTGGTGAAGGGCTTGTCGTAAAAGACGACGTGGTCCACCTCGCTCAAGCTGATGCCGGCCTCGCGCAGACAATATTCCACGGCCAGCTTGGGGAAGCCTTCGTCGTGTTTCTTGCGCGAGAAACGCTCCTCCTGGGCGGCCGCGATCAGGCGTCCGTCCTGCACGAGGGCAGCGGCGGAGTCATGATAAAAAGCGCTGAGGCCGAGAATGTTCATAGGGTAGAGTCCACAAGGCTTGCCGGTTGAGGCGTTTTCAAATCAAACCGGTGGGGAGAGCAAAACATTCGGCATGCGGGCGCGTTATTGCGAGTCGGTGGTTTCCGAAGTTGCCGCAAGGGTGGCAGCGGTGGCGGGTGTTTTAGCGGCGGGCGGGGGTATCGCAATGCCAGCGTAAATCTCC
Organism: candidate division BRC1 bacterium HGW-BRC1-1; assembly: GCA_002842095.1. Lineage (GTDB taxonomy): Bacteria > Sumerlaeota > Sumerlaeia > Sumerlaeales > Sumerlaeaceae > HGW-BRC1-1. Next base: position 54,726 of record PHCB01000004.1, on the reverse strand, counting down.
AACTTCTCGCCGGGGTGTTTCATGCAGGCCAGCGTGTGCTTCCCTTGGGGAAGTGTGTAAATGCCTGTTGCGAGGGTGGAAGTGGAAGATGCGTCGGATGTGAAATCGGGCGTTTCAAAATCTCCCACCCGCGCCAGGCGAAAGGCGTGGTCGGCGGGCTCGGGCATGCGCACGATGAGCATGAAGGGCACGTTCATGGGAACTTCCAGCGCAGTGGGGGAGAAGCCTTCGCCGGACTTCTTGTTCAGGTCGATATAAACCGTCGCCCGGGGAGTGGTGAAATTCTCGGGAGTCTTGTGGGGGGATGATTGCATCGCCTGCATGACGTTGCTTTCCAGAGCGGGCAGCAGGTCGTATTGAAGGGATTCTATCGTGGTGCCCATTGTCCCGTCATCCATGGCTTTGGCGGCTTTTTGCAGGATTTCGGGGGATTCCGAAATCTTTGTGAGAAGCATCTTGATGGCGGTTGTTTCCACGGACGCGGTTGCAGCGTAAGCACGAACGCTCTCCACGAAGTCGGGTGAGAGGGTGACGGCCAACTCGTAATCGCCACCGTTGACGGCGTTGGTCATCCGCTTCAGATAGGCGTCCATGGCGGTTTTCAGGCCCGCCGTGGTGGTGGTGACCTCAAGACCTTCCATCTTCAGATCGTCGGCAGAGGGCTGTATGCTGGCGAATGTCACGGGGATTTTATTAGATATAAGCACACGAGCGTCCACCAACTCGATGGTCGTGGAGTACGGAGTTTCGACGGACTTCGGCAGGGGGATGGAGAGGTATCTGTCGTTCGCACTGCGCGTGGCGCTGAGGGGGGCGTCTTCGAGGCCGTTCACAAATGCTGCCGCGCGAACATAGGGTAGCATGGAGCGTCCCTGCTGGTCGGCCACGCGGATGCGAATTTCATCGGTTGAAGCCAGACTGGCTTGGGCTGCGATCCCATTAACGCTGAGGGGAGTACCTTCTGTGAAAAAAACAGACTGTTCCACGGAGGGCTTGCCTGGGGCAACCGGAACGTCTGCGACTTCATTCTTGGATGAGTCACATGCAACGAGAAGGAGTGCGAGGGATAGGGGAGGCAGGTGTTGGAGGAGCCGGGAAATAAGCATGAGATGAGATTCCTTGAGTGAAAAAATGTTGTGGGTTGAAAAGGTTTTATCCTGCTACAAAATAATACAGTCGACATTTTGCGCACTATTAATGCGCCAAGCCAGCACCAAAGCTAATTCTCGGGGAGAGCGGGTCTGATTGGCTGCGATCCTGTTCTTAAGTGAACCCATTTTTACACTGTGGGAGTCCGATCTCAATGTGTTTTTTGCTTGCATAACCCCCAAAGCTGTCTCTATAAATATCCAATCGATTCGGGTCATGCAGCCTTCCGAGGTCAACTCTCAGAGGCGATTGGGATTCTGAGTCGAAGTTTCATCATTTTATTTTACGGGAGGCTTTCTTCTCCATGAAGAAGCTATTAGTTTCAACTTTAGCAGTTTCGGCTTTGGCAGCTGTTGCTGTTGCTGCTCCGCCGACACCTACGTTTGTTAAGAATATCAATGTGGGCACGGTTTGTCAGGCCCCGGTCGATGTCATTGCCGTCGCTGGCGACCTGTACGTGCTTGGCTTCAACGACAAAAAGGTCGCCAAGGTTACCACGCCAGCCGGTACCGAGGCCGTTTCGCTGTTCACCGACGTTTCCGCCGCCACCGTTTGGGGCTCGGGACGTGGTCCGCAGGGCATCATGTTTGACAACAATGAATTCTACGTCAGTGGCGACAACGGCACAGACGGTTTCATTGGCGTGTACAACGCGGCTGGTGCTGAACTGCGGAAGACCAATCTGGCTGCCACGCGTCTGGTCTGCGTCGCGTCCCTCGACTCCGACAGCCTTGTTGCAGGCAAGTCGAACTCGAGCACGCTCATTACCATCAAGAAGTCGGACCTGACAAATGAAGCGTCGGATTCCGTACTGCCCTCTGTTGGTTGGCGTGCTCCAATCCGTAAGATCCAGGTAGACAGCACCGGGATCATCTATTATGCTAACACGAACACCACGGCTGCCCCGGCTGGTCACAAGCTTGGAAAGGTAACACCGGGAGCGACGCCTGGCAACCTGACCCAGTACACCTTTGTTGAGTGGTATGGCCCCGATTTCAGCGAGGGTTCACCCGCCACGATCGGCATTGCACCTTTCAGTCGCGGTGCCGAGAGCTGGATGCTGTTCGTGAATACAGGCAGTGTAGGCCCGACCCCGGCAGCGAACAACCCCAGCATTAAATTCGTTAACACGGCCACGGGCGTGAGCGATCTCTCCTTCGAAGACACGACGAACTTTAACGGCAACATCCGTGGCGTCGTGACGGCAAACATCGGTGGCACAGACTACCTGTTCGTTGCTAACTCGGCTTCGCCTGACGCGGGTGCCCCGAACCAGGTGCACGTTTACAGCCTCGGCGCCTCCTCGGTTGCCGACTGGAGCATCTACTAAGCAATCTGGTCTGCAAAGACCGCGTTTTATGGCGGGGATGGGCCTTGTGGCCTGTCCCCGCTTTTTCATTTGGTGAGGCTTTGAGCACGGGCCGGACGGCATACCGGTTGGATGAGGTTGGAGACAGCGGGTGCGTGATCAGGAGGCAAACCTGAGACCACGGATAGGGATGGAATTGTTTGGTTATGGCAAACATGGAGAGCCGGACCCGCCGTCCCGCTGGGGCGGGAATTCTTGTTGGGCTGGTTCCGGGGGGTCCGGTCGCTGCGGTCCCTCCACCGCCCGGCACCATGCCGCGCCCGCGCTGAGGGCAAATACGGAATAGGGGCGGGGTTTTGGCGCGGGGATTGGCGGCGGTGGGAGGCCTGACGTTGGGATGAACGAGATGGACGTTATGGACGTTCTGGACTAAATGGACGATATGGACGAGATGGCCAGTCGTGAGGGTGTGGATGGGGGTGGAGGAGTTGGGCGGTTGTAATGGGGGCGGAAAGCTTGATCTGTCGCAGGCTCTTCCCCCAAAGAAAAAGGGCGGGCACCTTGTCGGCGCCCGCCCGAATACATTTCAGTTGTGGTGCGTTGATCAGTAAATGGACCAGTCCGAAACCGCCGCCGTGACCGTGTAGGTCAGTTTGTGCAGCGAAGCGTTGGTGGCGGTGGCACCGCGACCGGCGAACCAAACGGTTCCCGCGCCAGCGGTGGGGCTGCAAATGCCACCAGCGTAGCCGGGGGTCGTGCTGAATCCGTTGGTTATTGCAGTTGAGCCGAGCAGCGCGCCCGTGTCGGCATTAAGAGCGTAAACGGTACTGGCCTGGACGGAGAACAGAACGTTGTTAATCTCGTCGAAAACCATCGACGTGGAGGAGTTGGTCAGAACGTCCGGAACGAAACCGGCATCGGCAGCCCATGAGCCGGTGTTAACGGTCTTCGCGATCGGCTGACTACTGTCAGGCATCCCCCAAGTCTTGGTGATGGCGCTGTTGATTGCCAGGGTGCTCTTTGCATTGGCCGCGATTGTCTCCAAAAGCGTATAGGTCACATCGTCCGTCGTGGAGAAAACCGTGATCGGGCCGTTGTTGGCGGAACCGGTCAGTGCTACCTTGGTGGTGTTGCCCGTTCCGATGACCGCGCCCGCACGGCTGAAGGGTACGCCGGATGCGATGGCATTCACTGGTGCGCTCGCGGTGCTGCTCCACTGCCACAATGTAGAAGCACCCGATTCCATGCCAAAGATGGAGCCGTCAGTGCCGGCCGTCAGCGCAAAAATGCCATTGCCGGTGGGGTTGACGCCGGTGATATTCATATCGCCTTCATACGCACCCGTGTCACCGTTGTAAATTCGGATCGTGGTTCCCGCATTAGACGCCAAGAACTTGTTGGCGCTGATCGAATAGGTCGCGGCGTAAACGCTGCCCACGTTGTCAGTCGCAAAATCCACTGCGGTGTTGGTCAGCGTCACCTGGGCAAGCGCGCCACTGGCGATGCCCATAGCTGCTACGCAAAGCAAAAGTTTCTTCATGATTTATGTCTCCCGTATGATTTGTATTACATGCTCTTATCAGCAATGCCCAATCGCCCAAAGGTGTCAAGGGGTAAAACCCGGTTTTGGAGACTTTCGGTTCCGCCTCCACAGACGTATTGCATGGCACATGCTCGGCCCCGCACCTATCGTAGGGGCCAACCTATGTGTTCGCGCCCACTGGCACGATCCATTTTCATCTGGAAAACCATGGTCCGATTAACTGACCATGCCTGAACTGAAGCTTTGCTCCGAGGAAAAACGGGCGGGCATCATTTGCAACCAGCCCAATCCATCGAAAATGCAATAAACCAAACTCGGAGGTTCAGATGCCAAAACATTTGCTCACATTACCTATCCTCATTCTTGCGGCGCTTGTTTCGATTGGTGGCGCTCAAACGGCTTCGGGTCCCAATACTGACCAGATGCGTGAACTCGGCACCGAAGCAGTCACTGGCCTGACCGGAGTGAAGCTGGCCACTCTGACTGCGCCCGGGCCGAGCACACGAGCGGTCACTCCCGCCGTCAAGTCCGACGAGTTTGTCGTGATGGGTTATGTGCAAAGCTCCGTACCCGCGGACAGCTACCCGTGGCACGCCCTCACGCATGTCGCCTGCCCGTTTGTCGACTTCGACGCGAGCGCCGCAATTACGAACCCCTCGACCTGGACCAACCGCGCTCCCGAGTTCAAACCCGGCGGTGCCGCCGACCTGCACGGCGTGAAGGTGCTCATGTGCGTTCGAAACGGAGGATTCTCCGCATCCACGCTCAGCACCGTTATTCAAAGCCCCAGCCTGCGCGCCGCGCTGGTTACCTCCATTACCGACCTGATCGCCGCGGGGGGCGGCAATTGCGCGGGCGTGAATCTCGACTTTGAACCTCAGCCCTATGGCACTGATACCCGCGACGGTATCACGCTCTTTCTCGCCGAGCTCAAGGCAGCCATCGCCCCCAAAGAGCTGTCCTTGTATGTCGGCCCCACCTATAACGCATCAAACGACGCACCCGGTGCCTGGGCGGCGAATCTCGATTTTATGAACTTCAGTTGCTACCCGTGGTCCGGGTCCTGGAGTTCGACAGCCACAGCCATCGCACCCGACGCCAGCTATGACGGACAGGTGGATAACTTCCTCGCGGCCGGCTGCCCGCCGGAGAAGATGGTGCTGACGCTGCCCACCTACGGTTACTCCATGGAAACGGCAACATCCGCCTATGGCGCAACGAAGAATGCAAACATCGGCTCGGTCGGATTCACCACGGCCCGATTCGACACCACGCTCGGCTCGCCGCTGCGCAGCCGTCAGTATCACGATGCGTCCAACTCGCTCTGGTACTCGTATTCCAACGGCGTTGACTATGACACCTATAATTATGACGACGAGTTCTCGCTGGCGGTGAAGATGCGGCCGATTCGCAGCTGGATGGGTGCGGAGCAGACCGGGCGCAAGTTACGCGGTGTGGCGTTCTGGTCGCTCATGTGGATGTGCGACGACTACTTCGATGGTTTCAAGGCATACGACATGGAGGCAGGTGCCGTGGTGTCGCGCCACCGCACCTACCCGCAGATCTATCAGGCCGTGCAGGACATTTTCTCCCCGCCCGGAACGCGCACTTACGACATAGACAAGTTCGAGATCCTCGAGCCGCGCTGGCGCGACCCGGACGAGGGGACGGACGATGTGGGCAACAACGGTTCCTCGGTGGTTATCGCGGCAACCCCGGCCGGCGCTGGCAAGCCTGCCAACAGCGACAACAGCGCAAACCTCGCCTTCAACTTCACCTCGACTGCCGGCAGCAAGATCTTTTTCCGCCACGAAATCCTCGGCGACTTTAACCTGACCAGCGTAGCTGACCGCCTTGCGGCGAAGGCGCTGTTCGATATCAACTCGAAGGTCTCGGTCGATGTTTACACGGCCTCTGCGTATGCAGGGCGCACGCTGCGTTTCATGATCATGGACGGCAACGGCCAGGTGGAGATGGGGCCGCAGAACTCGCTGAACGCAGCGGGCTGGCGCACATTCGAACTGGACCTCACCAGCGTGGGGGTGTCGGCCTACAACACGAACTTCAACGAGTTCACCGATGGCAACGGCGTCCTCAACACGGCCGGCGGCGGCGCACGCGATATCGCCTGTGTCGGCTTCCTCATCGAGGGCGGCGGTACCGCGGGATCGGGCAATATCTACCTCGACGAGCTGCGCTTCACGAAGGTAAACCCGCAGGCGAAGAACTATGTGATTAACGAACTGCGCTATGCGACCGGCGCGACCCAGTTTGTCGAGATCTACGGTCCGGCCGGCGCGTTCCCCGCTGGTATGCAACTGCGGCTTGTGGATGGAAGCAACGGGGCGGCATACTCGACGACGAATCTGGGCGGCCAGTTGATCCCCAATGACGGCGGCGGTTTCGGACACTTTGTCGTCGGAGTGAGCGGCGTCCCCAATGTTGATCTGACCTTTGCCTCCGGCACGATGCAAGCCGGAGATCCAGACGCGATCCAGCTCTACGACACCGGTGCGGGTGCCATCTACGATGCCGTCGCTTACAAGATGTTCGGCGGGCCCGGTTTGCTCGACGGCAACAACGATCCGCTGGTTACCCAGAACGGTTATCCATGGGTCGGCGGGGCGGGCAACGGCACCGACAGCAGCGGCAACGGCTACGCGCTGGGCCGCTACCCCGACGGCGCTAACACATGGGTGAATGCCGCCGATTTCTCGGCGCAGGTGGCCTCGCCCGGAACGGCAAACGGAGCGGTCTCGTCCTTTCCCGTGACATGGAATTTCACATCCGCGCCAACGGACGCGGTTCAGACTTACCAGACCCTGGGCGTTACAGCGTCGCAGGTGGGCGCGTCGCCAAGCGGCGGAAATGTCTACCGCTGCGTTGACACAAGCGGCGGCGGGATTCAGGCGTTCTTCGGCGGCCCGTCGCTCGGGGCGGCCAGCTTCGGATATAATGTCACCGGCGAGATTTTCGCCACCTCGTCGGCCCATCCGCTTCAAGCAATCGGGGTTGGGATCTGCGGCAGCCAGGGGAGCACCTTCTTCAGCCCTACGCCGGCGGCTTCCGGTTACGAGTCCGGTTACTGGCTGATCTTCGAGAACGCGGCGGGTGTCGGCCTCAACGACGGACGCCCCGATCATCCGGGCGTGTTCGAGTTCGTCCATGCGTCAAACGACAACATGGATGCCACCCCGGTTACCCTGCTCGCCAGCAAGACCCTCGCGGAAGTCGGCGTGACCAACGGCACCTGGACCAACTTCCGTCTCTCGGTCAACCCCTCCGCTGCGGGTGACCGGCTCCTCGCGAAGATCAACGGGGTCACGGTGTATTCCGGCCCGATCCCCGCTGGCGGACCGACAAGCGGGTCTTTCCAAGTCGGGTTCCGCGAGAACCACAGCGGCGCACCAGCCACCAACGAGGGAACCTGGCTGGACAATGTGACCATCAACTTCGACTCTGTTCCGGTGAACCTCTCGCACCTCGAACTCTACTAACCCGACGGTGGTTCGCTGCGGGTCGGGTGTCCCTGTGGGACTTCGTTGGTGGATGACATGTCTGAGCGGATCGGACAGGTCGGATGGCTTGACGCGCGCTAGAGCAAGCAGCTTGCACACCGGTTGCACACCGGTTGCACACCGCTCTTGCAAAGTGCGGTAAACCGTCCCCGACCTTTCCACATTCCCGCACCTTCGGCGACATTTTAGAAGAAAACGGGGAAACAGTTCATTCATGTCGCCTGACAACTGCAAACGATGTGGCCGGACGCACATTTGGTCGCACCTTCAGGGCTTGTGATTGGCTCGCATCATGCGTGGGTGGAGTGGTCTCCCGCTGCATCCAGTCCGTTGTTCAGCACTTCCGCGCCGGTGAGGGCCATGGTTTTGATCACGCGGATCAACTCATCCTCGGCGCGGGGGGAATTGGCGGCGGCGGCGAATTCGTGGGTGTGGACGCCAAAGTGGGTGGCGTCGGTGATGGAGAAGGCGGCGTGGAGGCAGGGGAAGCGGTGGCTGAGGTTGGCGATGTCGATGGAGCCGTGGGGTTTAACGTAATCCAGCGGCTGGCTGCCGCCCAAGGCCAGCCAGTGGCGCTCGAAGAAGGCGGCAAGGCGGGGATCGGGGCGCATGTCGTGGTAGGGGTTCCCGGTGGGGTGCCACTCCATGCGGGCTCCGGTGGCGAGGGCGGCGGCGCGGGCGCAATCGAGCAGGCGCTCCATGGCCCACTCGGCTTCCTCTTTGTCCTTCGCGCGCAGTGAGAATTCTGCGCGGGTATAGTCGGGCACCATGTTGGCCATGGCACCGCCGTGGGTGATGATGCCGGGGATGCGGACGGTGGGGGGCATCTGTTTGCGGGTGATGTCGAGGGAGACGAAAAGCTGCACCATGGCATCGAGGGCGTTGATCCCTTTCCACGCGCCCGATGCGACGTGGGCGGACTTGCCGTGGAACTCGATGACCGGGCAGAGGCACGCGGAGGTGGTGTATGCGATCTCGGTGTCGTTGCCGGGATGCACCATCATGGCGGCGTCGACTTCATCGAAGAGGCCGGCATCGAGCATGACAATTTTTCCACCGATGGTTTCCTCCTCGGGGGTTCCGAAGAGAAGCACTTCGCCGGGGAGCGAGGCGGCGGCGTGGGCTAGCGCGATGGCGGCGTAGGTGCCGGCGGTGCCGATGAGGTTGTGTCCGCAGCCGTGACCGACCACGGGCAGAGCGTCGTATTCCGCGAGGTAGGCGAAGCGCGGGCCGGGCGTGGCGGTGGCGGGGTGGTGTGCGGCAAAGGCGGTGGCGAGGCCGCCCACACCCATCTCCACGTCGAAGCCGTGGCGGCGGGCGATGTCCGCCAGATGCGCGGCGCTTTTGAACTCCTGACCGCTCAGTTCCGGGTTCGCGTGAAGGTGGCGGCTGCAGGCGAGGATTTCGTCGCGCAGGGAGTCGACAAACTCCAGAATGCGCGTTTGAGTTTCGGGTGTTAAGGGGGTCATGGGTTCTCCGCGCGACTGGCGCGATCGTATATGGCGTCGAGGTAATTAAGGAAAGCGTTGGAATCCATTGCGGCATCGAGGGCTTCGGGAGACATGACCGCGGTGAAACGGTCGTCGGCCTGGAGGTTGGCGCGCAGGGTTGAGGCGGGGTCGCCCCAGGTTTTCATGGCGGCGGACTGGACGACATCGTAGGCGTCTTCGCGCACCATGCCGGAGTCGATGAGAGCGAGCAGCACGCGCTGGGAAAAGATGAGGCCGCGGGTGTGGTCGAGGTTGCGCTGCATGGCGTCGGGATAAATATGGAGGGTGTCCACGATGCGTGTGGTCATGCGCAGCATGTAGTGCAGCAGCGTGGTGGCGTCGGGCAGAATCACGCGCTCGGTGCTGGAATGGCTGATGTCGCGTTCGTGCCAGAGGGCGATGTTCTCCAGCGCCGGGACGACGTGGCCGCGAAGCAGGCGGGCGAGGCCGGTGAGCTGTTCGCACTTCACGGGGTTGCGCTTGTGGGGCATGGCGCTGGAACCCTTTTGCCCCTTGGAAAAGGGCTCTTCCAATTCGCGAACTTCGGTGCGCTGGAGGTGACGAATCTCGGTGGCGATTTTCTCGATGCCGCCGCCGCACACGGCGATGGCACAGATGAGCGCGGCGTGGCGATCGCGTTGGAGCACCTGGGTGGAAACGGGGGCGTGGTCGAGTTGCAGTTTGTCGCAAACGGCGGTTTCGAAATCGGGGCCGGTGTGGGCGAAGGTGCCCACGGCGCCGGAAATCTTTCCGACCGAAACACCCGCGAAGGCCTCCACCAGACGGCGTCGGTTGCGCAGCATTTCCTGATGATAGACGAGGAACTTGAGGCCGAGGGTGATGGGCTCGGCGTGGATGCCGTGGGTGCGTCCGACCATCACCTGACGCTTGTGGGTGTCGGCGAAGGCGCGCAGGACTTCGATGAGGCGTTCAAGCTCGGCGAGGATGAGGGCGCCGGCTTGTTTAAGGCGGAGGCCGTTGGCAGTATCGACGACATCGTTGCTGGTGAGGCCCATGTGAACGAAGCGCGAGGCGGGGCCGATGTTCTCGGCGAGGCTTGTGGTGAAGGCGATGACATCGTGGTGGACAGTTGCTTCGATTTCGTCGATGCGGGCGATGTCGAACCGGGCGCGCTCGTGGATGGTGTTCAGTTCATCGGGCGGGATGCGGTCGTGCTCGGCCCACACGTCGCAGGCGGCGAGTTCCACGTCGAGCCAGGCTTGAAATTTCGCCTGCTCGCTCCAGAGTTCGCGCATCTCGGGGGTGCTGTAACGTTCGATCATGGGATGGGGTTTCCTTTCGGGGAGGGGCTGGAGCTGTTGGTGGTTGGGAGAAATATGAGGCGGCGGCCTTGCAGTTCCCAGGGCTGTTCGGTGATGCGCTTGAGGCCGTCGGCGTACAGCTTGTGTTCCTGCACGAGGATGCGCGCCGAGAGGGTTTCCTCGGTGTCGTTGTCGAGGACGGGCACGGTGGCCTGGGCAATGATGGGCCCGGTGTCCATGCCGGAATCAACGAGATGGACCGTGCATCCGGCCACGCGAACGCCGTGGTCGAGCGCCTGTTGCTGGGCGTGAAGGCCGGGGAAGGCGGGCAGCAGGGAGGGGTGTATGTTGAGGATGCGCGAGGGGTAGCGGGCGAGGAGGGTCTTGCCGACGATCCGCATGTAGCCGGCGAGGCAAAGCCATTCGATGCCGAGTTCATCGAAACGACGGACGATTTCGGTCTCGTAGGCAACGCGCGAGGGAAAAGCGGACGGCTCCAGCGCGGAGGCGGGAAGCCCGGCGCGGGCGGCGGCGGCGAGGCCGGGGGCGGTGGGAATGTCGCTGAGAGCGGCGGCGAATTGCGCTCGGGCAAAGGTGCCGGCGCGGGCATGGCGTAGCAGTGCTTCGAGGTTCGAGCCACGACCCGACAATAGAATCCCGACGCGCACCGGGGAAGAGGTGGCGTCGGGCTGAACTGCGTTAGTCATCGTTTTCCTGCGGTTGAATCAGTGAGTGTGGGTCATCCGGATTTTGGTGTCGTAATCGCGAAGGAGATCGCCGCACACGGAGCATTTGGGGCGCTGGCCCACGGTGCCGATGATGTATTCTCCGCCGCGGGGGCAGATGGGTTGAAAGATCGGGAGGTTCTGGGTGTCGTCGTCCATGTCGGCGCGGCGGCCGTACTCATACTTGCGGAAGTATTTGTGGGCGAGAACCTCGGTGGAGGGGGACAGCTGGCCGACGCCGGCTCCGGTGTCGCGGGCCCATTCCTGCTTGGCGTCCAGAATGCGTTCGAGGTTGTAGAGGCAGATCTCTTCGCGCCCTTCGTGGTTCATGGGCGGGTCGAAACTGTGCTTCCAGTTGTTGGGCATTTTGCCATTGCAGCAACCGGCAATGATGACGCAGCAGATGGCCGCAGTGAGCGCAAAAGAGGCGCGGCGAACCGCGACGCGCAGGGAGATGCTCATGGATGCTTCCTTTGATGGTGGTTGTAAACAGGAGCAGGCTGGCCTTGTCGGGGGCGCGGGCGCAACAAAAAAACCAGCGTTTTGGCACGGTAATAGCTTATGAAGCGATAGCCCGATTTTCGCCCTGGTTTGAAAGGATTGCCTTTTATGAAACTGAAAAACGCGATGTTTGTGTTGGTTGCGCTGAACGTGTTGCTGCTTGTGGCCCTGGTTGTGGATCGCCGGGGAGGTGTTTCCCCGCTTGGGGTGGTGGAGGGGAGCGCCTTTGCGCAGGCTGACTTTGCGACCTCGGCCACAGAGCGCGCAGCGCCGCGCACCCAGAACCGCCGGACCGAAATCGTTGAGGCGGCGGAGCGCGTTTCGCCGTCGATCGTCAGCGTGGGCGCTTCCCGCACGACGCTGTTCATCAATCCCAACACCGATTTCTTCCAGCGATATCTCATTTATCCCTATCAGGAGCGAATTCCTTATTTGGGATCGGGTGTGGTGGTTTCGGGCGATGGGCTCATTGTGACAAATTATCACGTGGTGGATAAAGTTGACGACATTTTTGTGACATTGATGGACGGGCGGGAACTGCCAGCGAAACTGGTGGACGCGGATCCGCTGGTGGATGTGGCCGTGTTGCGGGTGGAGGCGAAGGACCTGCAGCCGGTGAAGTTGGGCGACAGCAACGACATTCTGGTGGGCGAATGGGTGCTGGCCATGGGCAATCCGTTTGGCAATCTGATAGGCGATCCAAAGCCTTCGGTGACGCTGGGTGTGGTGAGCGCGACGCAGCGGACCTTCCGCAGTGCTGCCGGTTCGGGGAAGGTTTACAATGATATGATTCAAACCGACGCGGCCATCAACCCGGGTAACAGCGGCGGTGCGCTGATCAACTCCGACGGCGAGCTGGTGGGAATCAATACGTTCATCATGTCGCGCAGCGGCGGGTCGGAGGGGATCGGGTTTGCCATCCCGGTGAACCGTGTAAAGGCGGCGGTGGACGAGGTTGTGAAGTACAAGCGTATCCGTTCGCGGATGGTCGATTTTGCGGTGCAGAATGTGACGCCCCGCATCGCGGGTATGCTGGGTTCGAAAGCCACCAACGGCGCACTCATCTCAGAATTGGTGAAGAGCGGTCCCGGAGAAAAAGCGGGGCTGCGGGTGGGCGACATCATCACGAACGCAGGCATCAGATCCGTGCGCGATGCTCGCGATCTGGAGTTGTTTTTGTGGACCCAACCGGTGGGGACGAAGGTGCCGTTCAGCATCGATCGGGGAGGCAAGGCGGTTTCGGCGGAATATGAACTGACGGAGGGGCGGGATAATTAGCAGCGGCAAGGTAGCGTCACTATGTATAACCGCTTTTTCTTGCGGCTGAGTTAGCGCGCGGGCATTAAACGGGCCATGAGATATCTTTGCCTGGGTCACGCCATGAAGGAGTCACTGCCTGTGCGCACAGCACGGCAGTGCTTGGAAAATGCTGTTGCTCAGGCCGGTGCGGAAGTTCTCCGTGGCTTTTGTCTGAGCGACGGTGGTGACGGGTTTCTTGAGGCGTGCGAGGATGCGTTCGGGGGTGAACTTCGACGGGTGCGGGTCGAGTGCTGCGATCCTCTGGGAAACCCCGTGGTTGCGGATATGCTCTTTGATGAGACCAAGAGGCTCTGTGTTATTGAGGCGGCGTTAACTTGTGGTTTGGCCCTCGTTGAACCCGCGAAACGCGACATCATGGCATCCGGCACGGCAGGACTGGGAGACATGATTTTCGCTGCGTATCAGATGGGAACTGAAACATTGCTGATTGGCCTGGGAGGATCGGCAACGTGTGAAGGGGGGCTCGGGATGTTGGGACAATTATCAATCCTGAGCGGCGCGAGTGAGGCTCCGCCGAAAGCCGGATGGACCGCGCAGGATTTGGTCGACCAAAAGTATTCGCTGGCGACGCTTCCCAGCGTGCTTCCCGCAACAACGAAGATTTGCACGGATGTGCGGAATCCGCTTTTGGGTCCGCAGGGGGCGGCCATGGTTTTCTCTCCGCAGAAGGGGGCTACAGCCGAACAGGCGGTGGCTTTGGACGGTGCAATGAGCAGGTTTGCCGATGAAGTGGAGGCGCTGGCGGAGAGCGGACGCAACGCTGATGCTCAGTTAAGAACGTTGCCGGGAGCCGGGGCCGCAGGCGGATTGGGTTTCATGTTGTCTGCCCTCGGTGGTGAGATTCAAAGTGGGGCAGAGATGCTTCTTGATCAAATCAAGCTGCCGGCCCTGCTCGAACAGGCCGATGGTGTGATAACCAGTGAGGGGCGTTTCGATATGACAAGTCTCCATGGTAAAGCTCCGTGGGCGGCCGCGCAGGCGGCGCTCCGATGTGGCAAGCGGGCGATTATTGCATGTGGAAGTGCGTCCGCCGAGGCCGTGGCTGCGGCGGCGGACCAAGGGGTTGAAGTGATCGCGTGTTGTGAGGAATTGCCGGTGGAGCAGAGGCGGGATAAGACACCGGAAATGCTGACGCAAAAATTGACGACGTACCTCGGACGGGGGCGAGCATCATGAGCATCTCGCATGGGCAAACTGACCCGATGAGGTATGAGGCGGAGATGCGCGAAGCTCTCTGCGAGGTGGGGCGACGCGTCTGGAAGCGCGAGTACATTGCCAGCAACGACGGCAATTTTTCCGTGCGATTGGATGGCGACCGTATTCTGGCCACACCCACCATGGTCAGCAAAGGCTTCATGAAACCCGAAGAGCTGCCCGTGGTTACGCTGGACGGACAACAATTGTCAGGGCCGCTGCGCGTGACGAGTGAAGTGAAAGCGCATCTGGAAATTTACCGTGTGCGTCCGGATGTTCGGGCTGTGGTCCATGTTCACCCGCCCCATGCCACGGCCTTCGCGGTGGCTCGCAAACCGCTGCCGAAGTGCATTCTGCCCGAGATTGAATTGTTCCTGGGAGAAATTCCGCTGACGTCGTATGCCACCCCCGGCACCGATGAGTTTGCCGCCACGTTGCGTCCGTTTCTGGCGAATCACAATGCGTTCGTTTTGACGAACCATGGGGCTCTGACGGTGGGAAGCGATCCCTTCGAATGCTACTATCGCATGGAGACCCTGGAGCAATATTGTCGCATTCTGCTACTGGCGGCAAACCTTGGAGGATGGCAGCAGATCAGTGAAGTGCAGGCGTTGGAACTTTTGCAACTCCGCGAAAAGCTTGGTGTGGTGGATCGTCGTTTGGAGGCGGGGGAGTGTCTCTGTTCCACGGGCGTGCCCCCCTCGCAGTCGGTGGTGAATCAACGGACCGACACCGACCAGATGGAGTCGCTGATTGAGGACATCACCGCGAGAGTGTTGGAAGCGATACGACAGACCTGACAAACAGCTGTTTGAAAAGATCGCTCTGATTGATTCGTTAATAAAACATGGTGACTTGACAGGAATTTTTGCAAGGCTTTGTTTTTGACATCGGTTTGGTTTAAGGACTTGGGTCGGCGCAATTGCCGACGAGGAGGAGATTCGTTTCATGTCCACTGCATCCGGCAGAATCGCTAATATGCGGCTTGGCAAGGCATTGGTTCTTGAGGGCGCCATTACCCAGAATCAGTTGCGCCACGCCTTGCAGGTGCAGCAAGACAACCTCGACCGTCGTCGCCTGGGCGATGTCCTTCTGGACCTTGATTACGTAACCCGGCGCCAATTGCGCGACGTTGCCCGCAAGTATAGTCACCGTGTGCCGATCGGGTCCATCCTCTTTGATTCGGGGATCATTACGCGTGAGCAACTCGACGCTGCGCTTAAGGTAAACAAGGAAACTTCGCGGCAGTTATGCGAGGTTCTGATCGATGCGAAGGTTATCACTGAAGAGCAGGTGGCTAACGCCCTCAGTCGTCAGCTGGATTATCCGTGCATCATTCCGAACAAGCGCTTCATCGACCGCGGCCTTCTGCGGTTGCTGCCCCAACCGTTTCTGCGTCAGCATATCGTGCTGCCGCTTTCGAAGGATGGGGAAATTATAACGATCCTGATGCACAACCCCCTCGATGATCAGGCCATCGCGATGCTGGATCAGCAACTGGGGGGGCGTTATGAAATTGCCGTTGCTCCGCGCTCGCACATTGAGAAGGCCATCAAGGAACTCTTTGATGAGCAAGTGCTCATGGGCACCGGCACAAAGGGCGAAACTGACACAAAGGCCACATCGTCCTTTCAGCGGTATGAGCTTCAGAAGGTGCGGCCCGATGTGGGCGCCGACAATCAGGTGGTTAACATCGTCGATTATCTTCTGAGCAATGCGATCCAACAACGCGCCAGTGACATTCATATTGAGAGCATGTATAACCGCCTTCGGGTGCGGCATCGCATCGATGGCAAGCTGCTTTTCGAGACCGATCTGCCGTCGCATTTGTCGAACAACATTGTGCGCCGAATCAAGGTGCTGGCCGGGTTGGACGTGACCGACAATGCGGATTCCTTCGATGGCAATATTTACGTCTCTCTGGATAACCAGCAGATCGACATGCGGGTTTCTTTTTTTCCGACGGTGCTTGGCACCTCGATCACCATCCGCGCGCTGACACGGGAGGTGGGTCTGAAGGATTTGCACGAGATCGGCATGCTGCCACGAGTGCAGGGCATGGTGCACGAATCGCTCGATGCGCCTTCGGGCATGTTAATCTTTTCCGGCCCAACGGGCGCGGGGAAAACCACTTCCATGTATGCCTGCCTGAATTACCTCAACACGGGGGAAGTGAAGATCTGCACGCTGGAAAGTCCCGTGGAGTTCAGCATCGAGGGTATCACGCAATGTCAGGTTCGTGGTGGCGAAGACAACGTGATGAGCGAGCGCGTGCGCGCCATGATGCGGCAGGATCCCGACGTGATTGTACTTGGCGAGGTTAACAATGAATCGTCGGCGGTGGCTGCGGTGGATGCTGCCCTCAGCGGTCACAAGGTTATGACGACGATTCACGCGGACGATTCGTTCGGTGCGGTCATGCGGTTGCTTGATATGGGCCTGCGCACTTATCTGCTTTCGAGCACGGGTCTCATGGCGTTCTCTCAGCGGTTGATCCGGCAGATTTGCCCCCATTGCCGCACGCCCCACACTCCGTCGCGGCGTTTGTTCCGTTACTTCCGGATGAAAGATATGGACGCGGATTCGCTGGAATTCTTTCGTGGGCGGGGTTGTGAACGATGCAACCAATTGGGCTTCATCGGACGGCTTGGCTTGTTTGAAATGCTGGCTGTGGATGATGCCGTGGGGGCGGCCTTCCTGGAAAACTGCAATGCGCTGGGCGTCCGCCGGGTGGCTGAGGAGGCGGATAAGTTCCTGCCCCTCCGGGAGGCCGCTTTCATGATGGCCCTCAATGGTTCAGCCACTCTGGAAGAGGTCATTGGAATTCTGTCTTTCAGTGACCGGCAGGGGACTTCAGAAATGAATCTGTCGCCGGCAATCATTCAGGCTTGGAATACCCTTCCCGAACAGATGGAAGAGAAGCGTAAACAGTAAGAACCCAATGATGATCTCTTCGAAAGCGCTGCCATGATAAAAAGTATCCAGACCATGCGGGCCGAGGCTGCCGCGCGTAAGGGTGACTTTGAGGGTGCCGCGAATCTGTTCATCAAGGCCAACGAAGAGTCTCGAGCGGCCGACATGTACATGCACGCGGGGCTGCCTGGTCTGGCGCTGCGGTTTTATGAGAAATGCGGCAACCTGCCCAAGGCTGTGGAAGCGGCGCGCGAAGCAGGAGATTTTGCACGAGCCGCCAAATTGCTCGAAGTGCAGGGCGATAACGCCGGGGCAATGGATTGTCTTTTGAAGGCGGGGGACGAACCGGGTGCAGTGAAGTTTTGCATCGAGCACGGGATGAAGATTGAAGCCGCAGTAATTTACGCAGAGAGGGGGCAGCGGGGCGAGGCGGCGAAACTCTTCTTCGAAGCGAAGGAGTTTAACCAGGCCATTGAACTCTTCCGCAAGGCCGGCGACGTCGATCGAATGGTCTCGGCTTATCTGGCCCGCGAAGACCCGGAAGTCGGTGCCGAGGAATGTCTGCAACATGAGGAGTGGCTCGCCGCTGGCGTTTTGTTTGAAACCGCTGAGAAATTTGCCAAAGCTGCAAGGGCTTATGAAAAAGCCGAGGTGCTCGAGCAGGCCGCTCAGATGTACGAGCGTGCCGGAGAGTTGGAGCGCCTTGGTAACGTGCGGAAGTCCATGGGGCGGCTCGATCTGGCCACGGCGGCCTATGCGGACCTTCGAGGACACGAGGCTGAAACGGCAGACTTGTTTGCACGACTCGTGGTGTTGGAATCCGGTGAGACTCACGACCTTGGTTCGGTTGCTTTGTGCGGCGCTGTTGCTCAAGCCGCCGATGCGCTTGTTGTGGGGTTGGCGTCGCGTATCGTTCGGATAATGACGCGCAGTTTTAAGCTGCGTTTCGAATACCGCCTCAGTGGCGACATGACAGCCGCTGCTGTGGCGCTGTCGCCCGATGGCAAGCTGGTGGCGATTGGGGCGGATGGTTCGCGCGAAACTGCCGGTTCCCTGTTGATGCTCCTCGACGAGAACAAACGTGCCGTTTTTCAAATGCCGTGCAGCGAAGTGCCTCGACGGATTCTTTTTTCCCCCGATGAAACCTCATTGGTTTTCGTGGCCGGAGGGGAGTGTGTCTGTGTTTCTCTTGAAGGTGAAGAGGTGTGGCGCTTCCCCGTGGATTTTATGGCCAGGGCACTGGACCTTTCTCCAGCGGGAGACCTCGCTGCCGTGGGCACCCTGGGAGGCAAATTATATCTGCTTAACTCCTCGGGGAAGGTTGAGGCTACAAAGGATCTCGGAGATCGGGTGCAGGCTGTCCGGTTCGATCTTTCGGGCAAGCGCATCGCGGCCCTTGTGGGCGATAATCGTTTCATTATTTTCGACAGCGATCTGAAGGTCCTCCACGATGCACGCTTCCCCTTCACCGTTCGCAATCTCGAGGGTCTGCCGGGCAACGCATATCTGGCACTTTCCTATGGAAAGAATATTGGTGTGTTCGATTGGACGGGGGAACAACTCTCCCAGATCGAGATGTCTGGTGTGGTCGTGGCCTTGTTCAGCGATCCGGTCAGGCTGCAAATGCTGGCTGCCCTTGACGACAAGCATCTGGTTGCGTTGCAGCCCCAATCCTTCCAAGAGCAGGCAGCCGATTACTACACCCGGGCGGGCAAGCTGAAGGAAGCTGCCGCAATTTATGAACAGATCGAGGCGTTCGATAAAGCTTATGATTTGTTCCGTCAGTTGGGTGAGTTCGAAAACGCGGCCCGGGTCATGTATGCAACGGGCGACGTTGTGCGGGCTGCGCGCCATTATGAAATGGTCGGTCGTCACGAACAGGCGGCACGCTTGTATGAAGGAGCCGGAGAGGATTCGCTGGCAGCGCGATGCTATGGCCGCGCCGGCGATACCAGGAAGGCCGCAGAGATTTATGAGAAGCTGGGCGATCTGATTCTGGCGGCAGATTTCCATGAGCAACATGGCGATTTCAAGCAAGCCGCCAGCCTTTTTAAACGCACTCTCCAGGTCGATAATGCTGTCGGAAATTTTGAAGCATGGCTGGCTTTGCATCCCGATGACATGGAAACCATTTTTGAGTTGGGGGATCTCTACGCATCCGAGAGGCGTAATGATGACGCCATTCGCATGTTGCAGCGGCTGACGGACAACGAGCAGTACAAGCGCGAGGCGTTGCGTCTGACGGGTGAGTGCTTCCTCCAAAAGGGTTTGCCTGACGTGGCCATTAACCGCTTCGAGGAAGCAATCGGTGAGGGTAACAAGCCCGCGCGAGAGAACATCGATTTGTTTTACGACATCGGATTGGCTCACGAAGCCGCCGAACGCTTTGATGCGGCGGCGGAAGTTTTCGGGCGGGTTATGGCCATCGACTATTACTTCCGCGACATTCAGGAGCGTTTGAATCAATCAAAAGAGATGTCGGCGTTGATAGCCAAACCAGATGTTTTCGACGACATCGATTTACCGACGACCGTTTCTCGCGGGCAGCCCAAGTCTGCCGATAAATCTGAGGGATTTGAGCGTTATCGCATTCTTCGCAAGCTGGGACAGGGAGGCATGGGGGTGGTGTATCTGGCCATGGATGAACGCCTTCATCGCCAGGTGGCATGGAAAGTTCTGCCCAGCCACCTCTCTGGAGACGCGGAGTTCCAGCAGCGACTTTTGCGGGAGGCACGAGCGGTGGCGCAGTTGTTCAATCCCCATATCGTTGCCATTTACGACATCGTTACGGACCCCTCCGAGTGCTATATTACCATGGAGTACATTGAGGGCGAAACGCTTCGTCAGAAGTTGAAGAGCACGGGCCGGTTATCAACCGCAGAGTCCTGTCGCATCGGCATACAGATTGCCGAAGCGCTGGCCGTGGCCCACGATGCGGGCATTGTGCATCGAGATGTTAAGCCTGAAAACATCATGATCGCGGCCAAGGAGTCTGTCGTGAAGATGGTGGACTTTGGACTCGCTCATCTTGGGGACGATCAGAATCTTACCCGCGAGGGTGTTATAGCGGGTACTCTTGCGTACATGTCGCCCGAGCAGATTCGTGCCGAATCGGTTGATGGTCGGGCGGACATTTACGCGCTTGGTCTCATTCTATATGAGATGATGGCCGGAAGCATGGCCTACACGGGCGAGAACGTCCTGGGGCAACATTTGCATGGGACTATTCCGGATTTACGGGATGTCAGATCCGATGCCCCCGGCGAATATGCCGAGCTTGTAATGCGATGCCTGGTTAAGGACAAAGAGGAACGAGTCGCGGCTGCCCGTGAGGTGATTGTGGCCCTCACGCCGATTTCCCAGGCTGCCGCGCTTTTGGAAACAACCCGCTTTCAGGATCAGGGTTCCCTGCCGACTTGAATTTGATGAGAAGGTTCAGCTTGATCCTGCGGGACCAATGGAAGCCTGATCAGTCGTCTACATCCACCTCGATGGGACCAACCCCGTAGCCACCTTCCACCGGGCAGGCCTTGCCGCATTTGGGGCACTCAACCATGGGTTCGGGATCGTGGACATCAGCCTCGCCGGCGCCGATGGGACTTTGATGCCCACAGGAGCCACAAACAATCTTCGCAGGAATGATCTCCAGTTCCAGCGTCGCTCCTTCCAGAACTGTCCCTTTACTGCGTGCCTCGAAGGCTTGCTCAAACGAGGGGCGTGAGTGGATTTCCAGAGCGCCGATCCGCATCCGAAGCGTTCGGATCGGAGCGGTGATGCTGTCGCCCAATTTCTCCGTTACGTGCTCAAGCACGCTGTCCATTAATGAGTATTCATGCATGAAAATTCTCCCTCCATTTTGAGATCAGGTACCAGCATGGGCGGCGAAATACACAGCTGTTCTATTTAACTTTGCTCTTCTGGGGGGCCGTGTTCATAGAGCTGGAAATATGCGCGGTCTCAGTCTTTACCGGCACAGATGGTCCGGCGCACTGACGCCCCGAGGATGAAGGCTTCCAATCGCTGGGCCGCAATAACATCTGTTCGAGTGCGCGTTGCTCACAATGAAATTTCGCAGTGTCTGCCAGTGTTGTCTCGGCGAGTTTTTTATGAACACGTTCGATTGTCTGGCTCCAAAAATCATGGAGGGGGCAGGCGCGTTCCTCGCTGCATTCGGACAGACCCAACACGCAGGGGTACTTGATGGGGTGGCCGCCCACTGCTTCGACTATTTCCACTAATGTGATTTCCGCTGCGGGACGCGCCAGGGTGACTCCGCCCTTGTAGCCACGTCGTGTATAGATGAGACCCCGGGCCGCAAGCTGGTGGACCAATTTGCTCAAATAGGGTTTGGGGATTTCGGCTGCTTCCGCGATGTCTCTTACAAGAACCGGCTGGTTGCCGGGATCGGGCATAAGCCCGAGAGCAAGCACGGCGTAGCCGGCCGTTTGATTAAGCGGTAGCATGAAGTCCCATTCTCCTGAAATAACGTGAAGATCCCACCGTGCTTTTAATACAGCGCTTGCAAGAGGACCCGTGTGTCAACAATTTAACGGCGGGCGGGAATCATGGACAGATCAGGGAAGATACGGACGCGGGTCGATTGCCTGGGAAGCCTGGCGGATTTCGAAGTGAACATGGGGAGTTGTCGCATTGCCCGTTTGACCCACGGTGGCAATGACCTCGCCTCGATTTACCGATTGGCCCATTTGCACGAGATTGTTTTTGTTGTGGCCATATACGGTGGCCACGTCGTTGCCGTGGTCTATGATGACGATGTTGCCGTAGCCGCTGAATTTGTTTCCCGTATAAATAACCATGCCGGGAGCAGCGGCCCGAAGCGGGGTTCCCTCGGCGGTGCAGATGTCCAATCCTCGATGGTTGGCGCTGCTGCTGTACCCGCGTGAAACATTCCCCGATACCGGCCAACTGAAGCCCTGACTGCTTGTTTTGTTGGAGCGGGCATCAACTTGATATTCCTTGGAGGAGGGATCACGGGGGCAGGCTTCGTGCTTCAGTGAACTTAACCACCCCGGCGATGCTGCAACGGTGCGGATCTGGTCGCCACGTTTGCCGATAACTTTAGCCGCTGCGGCAAAGCCCGTGCCGATGCCGCCGGGTAATGTCGTCCATGGGTTTGTTTCCTTTGGGGGAGCCCCCGCCACAACGTGCGACGGAATACGTAACACGCTTCCCGGCACAAGGCTCCCCGGCTTGGAAAGACGATTATAGGAGGAGAGTTCCGCGGGAGGAATGTTGTAAGTGGCCGCAATTTTTTCCAAAGTGTCGCCGGCTCGCACGCGGTGAAGGACCGATTGGGACCGGGCCGCCGGGAGCGACGACTGCTTGTCGAGCTTGAGGCTGACACAGCCTGAAAGCATCAGGGCGATTGGAAGCAGCGAATAGATCGTAAAGTGTTTCATGAAACATTGATGAAACTTCATGGCAGTTTAACCTCGTGAAATTGCGAGCGTGCGTCCGCGTTGGTCAGCGGTGATTCCGACCCCGACTGCCTGTGGGGAATGGACGCATTTTCCGGAATCGATGTTGGGTGAAATCCAGATGAAAAAGCTTTGTGGCCTTTGAGAGCTGCGAAACTGTTTCAATCTGATTTCAAGGAGTAGTAACGTGGTTTTCAGACGAGGAAGCAACTTGAAAAGGAGCACGAGCATTTTGCTTGTAAATTACGCGGGTGGAGAACTCTTAATGTGCTCAACCAAACCTTGAACCGGTTCGGAAGAGTCTGTTTTGCGATACGGAAAATATCCGTAAGCCGTGGATCAGATTTCTCTACCGGTGTCTCGGCACATTTTTAAAGGCTAACACCATGCTACTCATGCGTATGCGCAATGGGAGCAGGGGAAGGATTGCGGGATCATGAGAAAGTGGATGGCTCTGGCAGTTGCCTGCCTGATGCAGGTTTCTGCGGCTTGGACCATCGGCGTCGAGAACGCGGGGACCTACCAGACTTATAATGGCGAGAGCGCCCCGGCGGATATCACGCGCAATGTGCGCATCATTCCTCCCCCCACGGGTGGAAATTTACTCGCGAGTATCCGTACCGACAAACCGCGTTACCATATCGGCGATAAGCTCAAGCTGACCTTTGGAGTGAATCGCGACTCCTATGTATTCATCTTCGTTACCGATGCGGCTGGTATTTCGCACCAGGTGTTGCCCAATTATTACGACCAGTCCAATTTCCTGCGGGCGGGCAAATCATACTTTATTCCGGACCGGGGTTATGATCTGGAAATCACCGCACCGGTGGGTAATGAGACGATTACCATGGTGGCGGTCAGCGAGAACTTCCCCTTCCTGGATCAGTTTCACCGTTACTCCCTGAACGATCCTTATCCCGCTTCGCGTGATGGAGCGGCAGGTTTGGTGCGCCGGGTTGAAAGTTTCCGGAAGGAGCCGTCTGCGCTCAGCATGGAGCCACTCCGTCCCGCGTTGCGGGAGAATTGGTGGGCCAGCGACAGTACCCGGTATACGGTGATGGGAACGAGCACGGGTGAATCGCGCGACTATAAAGTGGCGCGCTACGGAAACCTCGACGTGGATACCGTGCCAAACAACGCACGCATTTACATCGATGGTCAGTACTATGGGCGCACTCCGCAGACGATCCGCCGCCTCGCCATCGGCGAACACACGGTGCTTCTGACCAAGGAAGGCTATACCCCCTACGAGGTTACCGCTTACGTGGGTGGTAATGAAACCAAGCAGATGGACGTCTTCCTGAAACAAACACCAATCAAGCCCGGCTACAGCAAGAGCGACAAAAGGGCCGGCGTGAAATCCGGTGGAAGTATCGGTTTTTTCGATCCCTGCCCATAACCCGATAAATTGAAATGCGCCCGCGACTTTGAGATAATCAGGGTCGCGGGCTTTTTTATTGGGGGACTGTTAATCATCCACAGATTGCGCAGATGGACGTAGAAAGTGGAGACCTCGCAGTGGACCGAAGGCATGTCGGATCAGGTAACTGTGAGGGGTCGCATCGCGACCAGAAGCCTCGTATAAACCTTGGGGGAATTCATCGGTTAGCCCTCGGTCAGAACTTCAGCGTGAACCCTTCTTCCTTCAACATGGCTTCGCGCTTGGCGGCCTCTGTCTGTCCGGGAATGCTTTTGTTGTAATCGTTGCGCACTTGTTTTGCGACCTCTTCGAAAGGCTTCGCAACGGAAGGAGTCCGGGCGTCCATCTTCAACATCTGGACTTCGGTTCCATAGAGAAACGGTGCGCTGATTTCACCCGGTTTCAATTGGTCGATAACATTGCGCACACTGGGGCCACGGAAATCCGGGGCAACCTCGCCGATCAGCCCGCCTCGCGATCGCGTTGCAATGGACTGACTTTCGCGGCGGGCAACCTGCTCGAAGTCTTCAGCGGTTTTGATATTTTTGCGAAGAGCCATCAGTTCTTCCTTGGCCTTCTCAGTGGCTTTGGCGCGGGCAGCGGGAGTCTGAGACTGGTTCACCCGTTTGGTAATTTCGCGCACGGTAACCTTGCCCGATTGGGTGTACCGGTCGATGTTTTTCTGATAGAAGTCGCGTAATTCTGCGTCAGAAACCGGGGTGATTTTGGCTTGCTGCTGTCTCATGTACTCGCCCACGATTTCCATCAGTTCTTTGCTCGCCACAGCGTCGCGGTACTCGGGCGATTGGTCGAGATTTCGAGCTTCGGCGTCCTTCTGAATGAGGAAGCGCACAACTGCCGGAGCGTTCTGCACCCATTCCAACCTCTCATCAAAAGAGAGTTCGTCGTAAGATTTCATGGTCGGTTCGATGTCGCGCATAAACTCGGCCAGAGTATATTTGAAATCCGGGGCGCTGGCTATGACCGATCCGGTGGTGAGGCTCCTGTCACCGGGTATGAATTTGCGCTTAAGATTATCGGAGTTAATCACCAGTTTGTACTTCTCGCTCAGTTCCTTCATGACCTGTATGCGAATAGTTGCGGCGTGTTTTTCCTGGTTATCGCTGGGAATAAGAATTTTGCCTTTCACCTCGTCGAAGGGCAAAACAGTGGTGGATAGCTTGTCGGCAATCTTCAGGATGTGGCGTCCGTGCGTGCCGACGAGAACCTCGGATACATCGCCTTTTTTCCCAGCCTTTAAGAATTCCGACAATGGAGCTTCAACGGTGGCGATGTCGGGCATGAAGGATTCTTCCCGTCGTTTTTCGGGTGCATCCGAGACCTTCCCCGCCAGGGCGAGGAAATCTTCACCGGACCGGACCTTCTTCAGGGTTTCGTCTGCTTTGATTTTCTGACTGGTCTCTTCATCCTTGCTAACGGGTACGAGCAATTCCTCGCCTGCTTTCAGCGGGAACGTGCGCGATTTTCCAGACTCTGCCGTTGGCGCCTGACGGTAATAGTGCAACACGTCATCGCGCAGAATGCGTTTCGAGGCCTCGGCATTTCCGCTTATTTCCTTTGCGATGGATTCAAGGGTTTCGCCCTCAGCCACGGTGTGAGGTTTGTAGTTTGAAAACCAGATTTCCTGAACTTTCAAAATCTCGGGAATGGTGTAGCGCGTCGCTTTGTCAGCTTCGTAAATGGCCAGAAGGTCGGCCTCCTGAAGCTTGTTGATGCGGGGCATGAACACCGCGTCGTAGTAGATCTTGGCGAGGGTCAGGTCGTCGAAGTTTCTTAGTCTCGCCTTTATGTCGGGCAGAGAACTGGTGACGCCATCAGCCAGTGCTTTCCGGTAGAGCAGTTGCTCGTAAGCCAGATCGCGCACCACCTCTCTCACATCCTCAACGGGCATGGTGTAGATGCTGTCTTCGTCGAGATTCTGCATGGAAGCCGGCTTGCGGAAATGCAGCGTGGAGGAAAGATCGATATTTGTGAACGAGCCGTTGTTCCATGTTGCAAGCACCACGGGGGAGGAACTGCGCAAGTCGGGCATGGTAGTGGTTGCAGATGTTTCCTGGGCGGACAGCAGATGCGCCTGCGTCGCGAAAGTTGCGGCGACCAGCATGATACGAATGATTCGGTTCACGTGTAACTCCTGAGATACTTTTGCGCCCGCGATCTGGCGGGACAGAGCCAAAGCCGGCAAGAGCCGACCTGGTCAATTACTGCGTTGGGGCGGATGTCTGCACCGCATTCGTGGTTGTGGCGGTGGTTGGTGTTTCCTGGGCAACTGCTGCCGCCACGGGTGCGGGAAGCGGGATGGCCAGAATCTTTTCCGCTTCGGTGCGGGCAATGGGTTTAATGCTCATGTCGTAGGACCATTTGTCGAAGTACAGATTTTGCCCTCCGGCTTCAACTTCACCACGTTGGAAATCCACCGTTTCACTACGGAAGTCATTCTTCGGCGGATCAAGGTCACGACCGAAATCGCCATTCACCGTCAGGCGGAAGTGGTCCATGTTTCCGAACAACCAGCCCGCAAGTTCGGCTGTTTGCGTGGTGTCGAGTTCGCCATGGCCATGCTGTTTGAGAATCACAGCCATGTCGGCATCAGCTGGTATCCAGCCGTAGGGTTCTACGAAGAACTCGGACCAGTCGTGCATGTTGTTTCCGTTATTGGCCTCGAAGCTTTCCCACCCCGTTGTCCAGCGCGCAGGGATGCCGTTCATGCGGCACAGTGCTATGAACAACATGCCGTGCTGACCACAGTCGCCTGCGCGGCGCACCGCGGTGTAGGCCGACAAATTGTCGATGGTCGAGTATTCGCGGGCATATTGATAGATGCAGTTATCGGCAACCCAATCGTAGATGCGGCGGGCGATGATGAGGGGGTTGTCCTGTCCATCGGCTTTCAACGAGGCGGATATCTTTTTCAACTCATCGTTGGAAAAATCGATGTGTGGTTTTCGCTCCGCGGTAAACAGCGCATAATCCGGGTCGTCCTTGCGATAGGGTTTCACTGCTGCGGGATCAAGCGGGTACGCGCGCGCCCAACAGCGGTAAATGAATGAAAGCTGAAATGTTGTGGGTTGGTCCTTCACCGCTGCTTGCTCAAAGTACGCGGTGCGATGGGATGCCTGGGGTTGGGCGAGATGCTTGACCGGTGGTTCGGCGGAAATAATCTTCAGGTCGCTTTGGGAAGGAATTGCCCGCATGAAGGGGAGCCAGGCGCGAACAACTTGGCCCTCGGCCACGGCGTTGGCATTCACCACGAGAGAATACGAGACGCGGAAATCCTGGGGGAGAACGAGATAATCCTTGGTCTGCGTAGCGGCCTTTTTCACGTCCTCCATGTGGGCATAAAGCATTTGAAGGGACGTGTCGCTGGGTGCGCCAGCCCACCGTTTCCAGAGAGCTTGTTCGCGTTTGAACAGGTTGGAGCGGCTGGATTTTACATACAATTTACGGCCATCGATGTTGAGCACGTCCAGCTTGCCGTCACGCTCGTAGGCGTCGAGTTCTTCTGGTGTAAAATCCGGGACTCTTTCTTGTAACGCTTTCAGCAGATCTTCGCGTGATACGGTGTAGTCCTGCCGGATACGGCGGATTTTCTCGATCTCAAATTCGACTTGTCGTCGCTCGTCGGCAGTGGCTGTGGCGCTCGACTGTTCCAACACATCCTGAAGCATCAGTGTGGCTTTTTCGAACTCGCCGCGATCGCGGGAGGCGATGGCTTCGTCGATGGGCTTTTGATCTATGGCAGCAAAGACGGGTGTCACAAAAAGTAAAAGGCACGCGGCGGCGACAATTTTCGAGATCATGGATTAACTCTGTTTGTTCCTGGTCGATGGCGTTCTGAAGCTTGGCCTTATCGAAAGATATGGACGGCTGCAGGTCAAGCATTGCGAGAGGGTCGGTGGTGTTTGTTCGCAGTGACAGCCCAAAGCCTTGGGGGGCTTTGCATATGTGTCTCAACATGAGCCGTAGGGCGCACAATTGCACGTAAATATGCCTGAAGGAATGACCTCTGGTAACGGCGAGTCAACGAAGGTGTGCGAAGAAACGGCCCATTAACCCAAACCATATCAGCCATCGACGGCAGGCTGATTCCTGCTTCAAGGTCATACCGGTGTTGGAGGCACAGGCCTTGCTCTACCTCATGCACTATGACACGAATCCAAGCCTTCCAACCCCAAGTTCGCAGTTCCAACAGAATGCTGTCCACGCACATGCTGGAAAGTCGTTCTGAAACGAGGATTGTATCCGTTCGGGCCATTGCCACACCTGAAGTGAAAATAGCGGTGGTTCAACTCACTCAAGAACAGGAGCGGCGAATCGTGGGGGGTGCTATTGTTCGGATCAGATTGCGCAAAACGGGAGTGTGCTTATAAAACGCTTTCGTCGGCGTTTTGCGTCTCCAGAATTTCTCGCAGATATTTCGCCGCATCCTCGGGCCGGACGGGGTTCACAAAGATGCCGGTACCGTACTCAAAACCCGCGATGCGTTTGATGCGTGGCACAATTTCAAGGTGCCAGTGATAGAGGTCGCTGATTTTAACCCGGGGAGTTTTGAACAGGCGCTCGACTTCCGTGGGGGCCGAATGGACGATGAGATTGTAGGCGGGGTTTCCAAGAGCCCTGGCAATAGCCTTCAAAGTTACTCTCAGAGCGTGGGCGAAAGATTCGAGGTCGACGGAGTCCGTTGCAAACGACGAGGCGTGTTCGCGGGGCGCGATCCAAGTTTCGAAGGGGGAGCGGGAAGCGTAAGGTTGGAAGACGACGAAATAATCGTTCTCGTACATCACCCGTTGCGATTTTTTATCCTGCGACAGCATGTCGCACAGAATGCATCTTTCCTTGTTCATCCAATACTCGTGGGCGTGAACAATTTCCTCGCGCACAACGCGGGGAACCACCGGCAGAGCTATAATTTGCGAGTGTGGATGGGTCAGGTGGCCGCCGGCGCTCTCGCCATAATTCCGAAAAATCTGGATGTAGCGAAAACGCGAATCCTTGCTGAGGTCAGCGGCCCGCTCGCGCCACATGGTGGCAACCTCTTCGATCTTCTGCTGGTTGTAATCAAAGAACCGCGCATCATGCTCGGGCGTTTCGATGATCACCTCATGGGCGCCGATGCCGTTCATCATGTCATAGAGCCCCTCGCCACGCCGGTTTGCCTTGCCCTCTATGTGCAGAACGGCCTTAAGGTTGGGCACGGTCCGTACCGTCCATGCGGCGAGAGTTGAGTTGTTGGGGGGGCGATATGCGGAGATCTCCTGTGGTGTCATGAATTCATGCCCCGGACAAAAGGGGCAGGGTTCATCCCCATCGGGGGCCTCTTTAGCCTGTCTAGGTTGGGGAGGTACAAACGGTTTCTCAGGGTAAATGACCCAACCGTAACTCAGGGGATCCTTGCGTAGGACGGACATGGTGAAAGCATCAACAGCATTGCGAATGCTTCAGTCGCAAGAGAAATGGCGGGCAGAATCCGGGGCGGGGAGACATGCTTATTTTGACAATTGTCTTCCCGGCATCCAGATTTCAGTGCGTGCAGGGCGCTTCTGGAACCACAATCTGCAAGGCTTCAGCATGACGCGACGATACCATGGCTGCGAGATGATCTGGTGATGTCACGCGGACACGTTTTCCGAAGCCTGTTAGTTGGTGGAGTAGTGTCTCGTTAATGCCAACCATAAGTCGAATCACCAGTTGATCGCCGTCCTGGAAAATCTGCTGGCTGGGGTGAAGTGGGTGTAGTTTGAAATAGTTCCTCAGGATGGGATCAAATTCCAGTTCGACCTCCTCGACTTCCTTGACGGCGAAAACGCCCATGGCCGTGCTGTCGGTGTCGGGGGAATACTCCCAATCCTGCTTGAACTCCTCATCTGTGCATTCGATTCGCTCGAAGCGGTCCAGAGCAAAGCAGCGAACTTTTTCCCGTTGGAAACAATAAGCGTGGAGATAGACCGCGTTCTGGATTCTCTGAAGTTGATGGGGGGCGAGGCGGCGACCAAGGGTTACCTCACCCTTGGCGTTGCGGTAATCGACGACGAGAACCTTGTGCTCAGTCACTGCTTGAATGATGTCATCATAGCCACCGGGGATGCCCTTGTTGGGGGCGCTGATCACTTTCCCGTTGGTTTTTTTGGCCGGAACGAAATGGACGCTCCTCTCAAGTTGGTCGAGGGACTTGCAGAACTCCGGCGAGCGTTTTGCTTTGAGCCGTTCAAGGATATCGGTCAGACGCTGGTGCAGGGGATGGTGGGCATCGCCCATGAAATTTCGCGCAAGGAGGAGGGTGAGTGCA
The DNA here is from genome assembly GCA_002842095.1 of candidate division BRC1 bacterium HGW-BRC1-1. Classification (GTDB taxonomy): domain Bacteria; phylum Sumerlaeota; class Sumerlaeia; order Sumerlaeales; family Sumerlaeaceae; genus HGW-BRC1-1. The sequence goes on along the minus strand of PHCB01000004.1, from coordinate 24,637 downwards.
TCCATGGCGGTGAAGGGCACGGGGGGAATATTCTTAAATGAATCGAGGAGTTTCCAGACGGTGCCGCGCGCTTCCTGTTCACTAAATATGGGAAACCCGGCTTCCTGAAGCATGGATAGATCGCGGCGGACGGTGCGCTGGCTGCATTCGGCCTGATCGGCAATCTCATCGATTCGCTTTCCCCGTTGGTGGTCGAGGATGAAGGTCAGGATTTTCCAGTGTCGGGCATATTTCTCTTCGCGCACGGCGTTGCTCCTTCGGGAAACCACCAGGCTGGGCGGCATTTGAAATTGTTGGTCGCACAATCAGATGCCGGGTTCAAGCAGGGGATGAAGCCGGAAGAAAAATTAGTCGGTTTCGAGAGTAACACTGGTGGGGGAGAGGTCGAGCAGCAACCCGTGCCCCTTCACTACGTGAATGAGGTCGGTGGTTGAAACGCCCGATGCATTTTCGAGGGCGCGGATCAGAGAGCGTTTATGGGCCAGAACCTGTTGAGGTTCAACTTTCTCATCGGGCCAGAGGGTTTCGTCGATTTTTGCATAGCTCACCACGCGACCGGGCGTGAGAGCGAGCAGCGATAATAATGCGAATGTCTTGGGCGGCAGTAGCACTGCAAACCCGTGGAAGGTGACCTGCCCCGGCGATCGGGGCGACAGAGAAAGGACGTTCAGCGAAGGATCTTTTCCGCTTTTTGTGGCAACCTCAGACTGCTCCTTATGGTGTGTGTACCACGCCCACATGCCGCGATCTTTTCGGCGCTCGGCGAGCCGCTTTTGTTCGTCAGTTGCGAGCGAATGAAGTCGGCGGGCGAGGGACGGGGGTGTGATTTTCGAGAGCTCCTCCACGGTGGAATGTGCCACGTCGGCAGGGTTTTCGAATCCAGCTCGAATGAGGTCTGCAATGAAGGACCGCGTAAGACCGGAAACCTCAAGACGCGCAAGGGGAAGCCCCTGGGGCAAAACACCATCGGGCAGACGGGCAGCCAGTTGGCTGATATCTTGTGTGGAGTCGGTTGCCATGCCCATGGCGGCGGCACACGCCGCCAGAGATTGTGCCAGCCAAGACATATGGGCAGCCAGATTGGAAATGGTGCCGGCAAAGGTCCGGTGGCCTTCTTCGACGTCGGCGGTGGGTGCGGCAGAAATCCACAACTCGGCGATGAAGGCTTTCTTCAAAGCCATCTGCCCCTTCTCACCGATGCCGCCATAAACCGTCAGCAGGTCATGAAGCGGGGGCGGAAGTTCATCGAGTCGGATGTCGCCGCGCGCTGCTAATTCGTGGGCATAATGATGTTCTCGTTTTTCCGTGCCCGTGAGGGGCATCGGGAACATTTCTCCATCGCGAGAAAATGCGCATAGTACCAGAATCTCGAAGGCGGACGGCGGCGGAAAGGCGTCGTCCTCGGTCAGTCGCGCGGCAATCCACTGGGCTAAAAATTGCGCGGTGGCTGGTTCGATGCCAAACGCTGCAGCCGCTTCGCCCAACGCGCTGGGGGCCGGATTGTTGTCGGCCTGCATGTGCACGAGGCCAGCCTCAGAGAGGCGAGCGAGTGCGTCCTCGATCATGCGTGCGGGCTCCGGAGCCTGGGCGGGCCACGCAACATGCGCGGTGTAGGTCCGCATAAGGATTTTAACCAGATCGTCGCGCGTGGCTGCCATTCCGCAGGCAAGCAGATCCAGCACCAGTTTGTCCATGTCGCCCGCGCGGATTGGTTCATCCAGAGGCTCCGGATCGCCCCGCACGAGATCGCGCATGAACTGTTCTGCCTCGCTGTCGTCTTCGGCAATGACGATGGAGCGTCCGAATACATCGCCACCCGAAAATCTGCCGGCGCGTCCGCCCTGGTTTCGAAACCGGCGACGGGTGAGCGGAACGAAAGCCGGGGCACCGGTCCAGACATCGGCGCCTACCATGACCGGAACATTAATGACGTTGCGGCACAGGAGGTTCACGCCCTGCGCCAGGGTGGATGTGGCCACAAGCACCCGCAAGCCGCCGGAACGGAAGGCATCCTCCACCAACCGGCGGAGCTCGGCAGGTACATCGGCATTGTGAATTCCGACGCCCTTCGCGCAGCATTGTGAGAGGATTTCGCGCGAGTGACTTTCTTCATGGAGCGCGAGGCTGTCCATCAACTCCTGGCGCGCTGTGGCGGTGCTCGGCAGAGTGGGGAAGTCGTCGTCATGGGAGAACTGCCATGCCCACTGGCGACTGAGATGGCGCGTGGGTACGAAGATCAGCAATTGCTCGCCAGTCGCAACCAGGGCGCGGGCGAGCTTGTGAATCGCTTCCAGATGGAAATCCGACCCGTCGTGCTGCGGGTGGGGTTCCGCCGGCAGCAGTTGTTCCTCGCCTTCATCCCCGCTGGTGGCTTCGCGAAATTGAAAGATGCCGTCGGTGAGACGCAGCACTCCCTCGCGCAACTCCACCGGGCGGTCACGCGAGAGCAGGAAATCTCCACCCAACCACGATGCGATCCGTGCGCTCTCGCCCAGTACGGCCGAGAGCGCCACGATCTGCACCGGATGCGGGCTCGAAATGAGTTTGGCCATCAGCAGGTCGACCAGCGCCCCGCGCTCGGGATCGCCCAGAAGCTGAAGCTCGTCCACCACCACAACGCCGGTGTGCGATAACATCTGGGGCGCCACCGTGAGGAGAGCCTTAAATTTCTCGTACACCATGACGGCGATGTCGAAGCGTCCTTCGAGGATGTCTCCGTCGAATCGGGTGCGCTCGCGGGTTGCGATGACGACTCGCGTTCCAAGGGGGAGATATTTATGGCGCAACTGGGCGTATTGTTCCTCGGCCAGGGCCTTGGTTGGTGTCAGGAAAACGGCCTTCTGCCCTTTCTCCACGCGAGCCATCGCAGCCAGTTCGGCCAGAAGAGTTTTTCCCGAGGACGTGGGCGCGAAGACGACCAGATTCCCGCCGCGGAGAAGCGATGTTTCCACCACGGCGCGCTCTTGCAGGGGAAGGAGAGTTTCTCCATGGGCCTTCTCCCAGGCGGCAATGAGGCGGCGGGAAAGTCCGTGGGCTACAAGATGCTCAAATCGCATGGTTTGATGGAGCCCTTCCTGAGCCGACCTCAGTTTTTCGAGGGAGGAGGAGAAGCCAGCAACTCCTCGAGGGATTCAATCGTGGGGCGGGGCAGTCGGCTGAGTGCTTCTCCACGTCGCACCAGAGTCACCATCGGTGTGGTGGAAACTCCGTAACGGGCAGCCAGAGGGCTTTCTTTGTCAACGTCCACCCGACCGAAAAACACTTTCCCCTTGTAGCGGCCCGGAAGGTCTTTCATGCGTCTGGAGAACTCCCGGCTTGCGGGGTTCCAGTTGGCGTAGAAATCCAAAACCCACAACTCATCGGTGGTCTCGATTTCTTCTTCGTACACGTCCACTGTTAATTCCACAGCGTTGCCCTCGGCGAGGGAGGTGCGCATCTGGAGGATTTCAGCCTGCTTGCGAGCAGCGGCTACAATGGGAGATTCCTCGACAGAAGTGGAAGTGTCGCCATCTTTGCTGCCCGAGGTCAACCCGGCAGCAGCCTGGGTGGTGCCGGGGGAAGTTTCGTCTGGATCGATGGGAACGCCGTCGGCGTCCCGCGGGGCAGTCTGGCGTCTGACGACCGGCTCTGGAGTGCGTCCGGAATCGATCCAATACCAGATGGCACCGGCGAGACCTATAACTGCAAGAATGAGAAAAAGGATTCGGGTGACCGGGCTGGTCGGTTGAGTCTTCGGGGAGGTTCGCAGCGGGGAGTGAGTGGGGCGCGCTTCCTCATCCCAACCACGGGGCGCTGGTGGAACTGGTGGGGCAGGTGGCGGTGGAGTGGGAGAAGTGGGAGAAGCGTCGCCCTCCTCCATGGCCGGGATGGGCGGAGTCGGAGGTGGCGGCGGTTCCGGGGCTTGGGTAAGCACAGACCCGCACTTGTCGCAAAAGACAAGGTTGGTTGTTTCGTGCCCGCATTGGGGGCAGGTTGAAAATCCGTCCTGATTCATGTGGTGTAATGACCTACGAGACCTTGCGCCTCAACGCAAAGGCATTTTTCATTTATGGAGGGAGGGCTTAACGCCGGCTGAACTTGCTCCAGACCTGGCGGGAAACTGTTGGGAGCATTTCCAATTGGCGATGCGCTTCGGAAGAAACGATCTCGCGGTCGCGAACAATCCAGCGTCCGCGAGCCATGACGGATTCCACATGGCGGCTTCCGACTCCGAAAAACCAGTGGCCGAGAAGATTACCGGTTTCGACGGGCTGGGCCGGTGTGTAGTCGAGAAGCACGATGTCGGCAGCGGCACCCGGGGTGAGGCGGCCGAGGGTGACCCCGAGGCTGCGCGAGGCGAAGCGGGCGGATTCCGTAATCCACGTCAGCACATCGGCCATGTTGGCTGAGGACTGGTGGTCGCGGGCTTGGAAGAACGCGGTGGCAGATTCGGCGAAGAGATCGCCGTCGATTCCATCGGTGCCCAATACGACCGGTCCTTTGCGCATAACCGAGGTGTTTGCATAGCCGACCTGATTGTTCATGTTGGATCGAGGGTTGTGGGCGATGACGGCTCCGGCTTCCTGCACCTGACGGATGCTTTCTGCGGACAGATGCGTGCAATGGGCCAGGATCGTGCCGGAGCGTACCAAGCCGTGGCGTTGGAGGCGGTCGAGCGCGGTGTGCCCGAACAGGCGAAGGCTTTCCTCGTCATCCGCCGGAGCCTCGGCGCAATGAATGTGAGCGCCGCAGGAGAATTCGTCGCAAAGGCGGGCCATGGAGGAGAGCGCTTCATCCGAAAGCGTGAAGGAGGCGTGGCCCCCCACGAGAGCGGCTACACTGTTGTCTATGACGGTTGAACACGATTGCAGGAATCGGCGGGATTCCGCCAGACCGGCATCGCGCCCGGCGGAGCCGTGGCGGTCGGTAACCTCATAGCAAAGCACGCCTCGTTGGCCCACTGCGTCGAGTCCGGCGCGAACTTCATCGAGGCTCCCGGCGATTGCATTGGGAGAGGCATGATGGTCGATGATGGTCGTCACGCCGCAAAGGGCCGCACGGCAACCGGCGGCCACCGCGCTGAGTCGCACGGATTCGGCATCCAGAACTTCGTCGAGTTTCCACCAGATCAGTTCAAGTATTTCTCGGAAATTTTCCGGTGTGCGGGCCGGGGGCGGCATTCCGGCGGCCAGGGCCGAGTACAGGTGAGTGTGACCGAGTACGAGTCCGGGCATCAGCAGGCGACCCTGACAATCGAGTCGATCCCCGGAAAAATCTTCAGGCGCGGGCCCTTCGCCGGTTTCGGCGATCGTGTCACCTTCCACTCGTAACCAACCCTCCCGCACACGAATTGGGTCGAGATCCACGAGGGTCGCATTTGTCAGAAGCAGATTCATGGCTAAAGGGATCAACAAACGTTGGGTTTTCTCAAGAGGCGATTGCGTCCGGAGCGATTTCGCATGATGTGAGCCTTGCATTCAGTTTGCCCCATCGTTGATGATGTTCATCGTCCATGAACACTTTTTTGCAAACCTATGTGATCTCCGCCGGTTGGGTGATGGTGCTGTTGGTGCCTGCATCGGTGGTGGCTTTGGCGGCCATGTTGCGCGCTGCGGTGATGCTGCGGTCATCCGCCGTGACGAACCTGACCGACGGCGCGGCTGCTGAAGTTGTGGCGCGGCTCCGGTCGTTGAAAGAGGCGCACAGCACTGTGACCGCGCAGGACATTCGCGAGGAGGTCGACCGCGAAATGTTGGAGTTTGCGGCGCTTCTCCAACCTCTTTATTTCATCTTTATCGCAGCACCGATGGTTGGTCTCATCGGGGCAGTCATCGCCTTATTGCCTGTACCGTCGGCCGTTGGCTCCATGAAAGACGGGGCGGCACTGGCCGGCGTGGTTCATTCTGCGTTGGTTTCCATCGGATGGGGACTGGGTGTCGGAGTGTTCGCTTTTCTCGGGTATGCGGTTTTTCGCGCACGGATGTGGGCGGTGGAGGCCGATGAACTCAGACCCGCAGTGGAGGCGGCGACCCGCGACCTGGTGGGCTCTCTCGCTGCCGATCTCCGCCGCGCCCCGCGTAAGAGTGCAGCGGACGAATGGGCCGTGGGAGACGCGCCTTGACGCTGGGCCGGCGGCATCCTTTGTGGCAACAGCCCGGGCTGGGAATGCCCGTGGTGGCGTTGACCATCGCGGTTCTGGTGCTTGTCATCGTGTTGCTCCAAACTCATTCCGACAAGCCATCGCTGCTACTGGGCACCTCGGCCACGGTTGGTACCCGGCAGGTGTTGGTCGAGGTTCGTGGCACGCAAGATTTCCGCGTGGATGGAGAGCCGGTCAGCACGGTGTCCGATCTTCAATTTCGCCTCAGTGGGAAATCGCCGGCCGACTCTGAGTTGACGCTGAGCTACACAGCGGGCCTTGCCCCCGCGCAACTTAATGAGGTGCTGGAGGCCTGCTCCCGGGCGGGCTTTGGGCGGGTCGTCCTTTCTGGCGAGCCACCTTCAGCTCCCGCCGTTGGGGTGAAGGATTAAACCCCTCGGGAAGTATCTTTTTCAACGGCCGCATCTGCGTCACTTCACTGAACCAAGGAGTCTTGCCACTGTGTCGGTAGCCCCTCAGTCCACCGCTGTCTCTCAAGTTTCATTGCAGGCTCGCTATACCCGGGCAGGATTAGCGGATATCTTTGACAAAGTTCAGGCGGGCGAGCGACTCAGCGGCGCCGACGGCTTGCGGTTATATGAGACCCCCGATCTGCAAGCGGTGGGGGCGCTGGCGAACATCGTGCGCGAGCGCAAAAGTGGCAACTTCGCTTACTTCAACCGCAACCTTCGCATCGACTACACGAACGTCTGTAACAAGCAGTGTCTGTTTTGCGCCTTCGACCGCCTGCCCGGCGAACCGGGTGGCTACGTGCTGCAGCGCGAGGATATCCACGCCCGCTTGCATCAGTATGACGATGTTCATGTGACGGAAGTGCACATCATTGGCGGCATCCACCCGAGGCTGCCGTTCAGTTATTACATCGATCTTTTGGGATGGGTCCGCGAGGTGAGGCCGGATATCCACATCAAGGCTTTCACGATGGTCGAGATTGCGCAGATGATCAAGATCAGCGGACTGGGGCCCGAGGGGACGGTGCGGGCACTGATGGATGCGGGCTTGCAGTCATGCCCGGGCGGTGGGGCGGAGGTGCTCAACGAGCGCGTTCATCGCGAACTGTTCCGCATAAAAATCGGGCCGGCCCAGTGGCTTGAGCTTCAGAAGATGGTGCATCAATGCGGCCTGCGCAGCACTGCCACCATGCTTTATGGTCACATCGAAACGGCGGCAGAGCGCATCGAGCACATCGAAAAACTGCGTGCTCTGCAGGATGAAACCGGCGGTTTTCAGACTTTCATTCCTCTCGCTTTCCATCCGGCCAACACGGAGTTGAGTCATCTTCCTGCGCCATCGGCGTTTGATGATTTGCGCAACATCGCTGTGGGGCGGTTGATGCTCGATAACTTTGATCACGTGAAAGCGTATTGGATCATGATGTCGGCGCCCATCAGCCAGATTGCCCTGGCCTATGGCGCTGACGACGTGGACGGCACCACGCTTGAGGAGACGGTGTTTCACGAGGCCGGGGCCGTCACGCCCACGGGTATGACTGTTGAGTCGATCGTGCGGATGCTTCGCGAGGCCGGTCGCACGCCAGTTGAGCGCGATACACTGTACCAGCACCTGCGGGTTTACGATTCGGCCGCCTGATCGCGCACGCCGCAGTTACTCTTTCGGTGGCATTCCCTCGCGAACCACTGCGTCGAGCTGCTCCGCCGTGTGGGCCTTTACGAAGGCGTTGAACGTCTCACCGTTTGAGCACCAGCCGAGGTAGGTGCGGTAGAGATTCGCGATGGCGTCCGTGATAAACGTGGCGGGAATCTTCTTGCTCACCGTTTCGGCAAAGGCGCGATTTTCGCCGGTAGTACCGCCCAGCAGAATGTCGAAGGCCTGCACCATTTCGCCGTTCACCTTGGTCAAGCCGCCCCGCAGGCCAACGTCGCCGATGGCGTTTTGACCGCAATTGTTGGGGCATCCGCTGAAGTGAATGCGGAGTTGTTTGGATGCTTCGGGGAAGCGCTCTTCCAGTTCGTCGGCCACGCGGCGGCCCAGTTCCTTCGTCTCCGTGATGGCAAGGTTGCAGAACTCGATGCCGGTGCAGGAGACAACCGAACGCTTAAACACAGAGGGCATGTCATCAAATCCCGCGGCTTTAAGGGCACCCCGCAGTTGGGAAAGTTTCTCCTCGGGGATGTGGCTGATGATGAAGTTCTGCTTGTTCGTGTTGCGGATGCTGGACTGCGTGCTGAACTCGTCGGCGATGTCGGCGAGACGAATGAGATCATCGCCGCTGAGACGTCCCACGGTCACTCCGACGCCCACGTAATACAGACCGGGTTGCTTCTGGGGGTGAATGCCCAGATGGTCTGTTTCCGTGTCCAGAGGGCGACGGAAAGGTGTCGCATGGCGCAGAGGATGTCCGATGCGCTCCTCGATCATGGCGCGGAAGCGGTCGCCTCCCACGCCGATTTTCGGATCGCTCAGCAGAAACTTGAGTCGGGCCTTGCTGCGGTCGGCACGGAGAATTTCTGAGTCGCGAAAGATTTCCGTAACCGCCTTCACCACTTCAAACACCTCGTGGGGCAGCAGGAAGGTGTTCATGTCCACCGCGAATAATGGCTTGGTCGAAAGCCCTCCGCCCACCATCAGGCCGTATCCGCGTTGCAGTTTTCCGTCCAGTTCGAATTCCGCACCGTACAGGCCCACGTCGTTGATATCAGGCTGGGCGCAATGGAGGCGGCATCCGCAAACGGAGATCTTGTACTTACGGGGTAGGTTGGAAAAGTGGGGGTTTCCCGAGTAATAGTTTGCCAGTTCGTGGGCCAGTATAGAGCCATCGATGAACTCATCGGCGTCGATTCCGGCAACCGGGCAACCCACCACATTTCGGGTGATGTCGCCGCAGGCTCCCACGGTGGAAATGCCAACGCCCGCCAGACGGCTGAGAATTTCGGGCACGTGGCGCAATTCTATCCAGTGATACTGGAAATTCTGGCGAGTGGTGATGTCGGCCAGACCGCGTCCGAAATCATTGGCGATACCGCCGATGGCTCGCAGTTGATTGCCGTTCAACTGACCATTGGGCACCTTGATGCGCAGCATGTGGTAACCATCTTTGGGCCGCTGCTGGTAAATGCCATACCAGCGATAAAGGGCGATGTCCTCCGGGTCCTGCGGCAAGTCGGGTGACGCCGCATAACGTTCGATGTCGCGAATGACAGCGAGTCCGTCTTTGCGTTTCTTCACACTTTCGATATCTATGCGCGGCGCCATAAGAACCCCTACTTATTTTGTAGACTATAGTTAATGAAACCTACAGCGGGTTTATGAAACCCTTCACCGAACCGTTATTGGTTTTGAACGTAATGTCCAAGGGCTGTGCGCACGATGGGGTCGCGCTGCAAAGCTGCGGTGGCTTCGGCCAGGGTGACGCGACCGGTGGCAAGGAGGAGTGCCTTTGGGACGACTTTGTTTACGGACCTTGCTCGCTCAATGCAGGCACTAATGGCCGCCTCGCGATGACTATCGGTCAAAGTATCTGTTTCAAAAATCGATTTCAGCAAGGCATCGGTGGCCTGTTCTTCGTTCACGCCAATCAGATCAGAGATTATGCCGACCGTGCGGAAGAAGAGTTTGTTGTTGGAAATACCCAGGTCCACCATGCGGTTGCTGTAAACCTTGCCCGCAATAATGTGGGCACCGGTGGTAAGGGCATTGATGACGAGTTTGACACCAAGCTGGGTCGGCCCCCAGCCGAGGAGATCATCATGGGGGATCGGCAGGGAGATTGCCAGAGAGTCGCAGGTGGGGGGGGACTGATCCGGCTCATGCCACATGATCGAGGCAGTTTGAGCCCCTTTGGCAGCGACCTCTTTCATTAAACCGGCACGTTTCTCGAAGTCGCCGAGGAAGACAACCAGATCATGGGAGGAAAGCGAGTCCAGTTTCTGGGCGCGGAAATCATCGAAGGAGAATTGATAATGGGTGCCCCGGGATACGAAGTCGGGCATATATCCAACGAGAGAGGTCCATCCTTCGTTTACGAAGCCACGCACGTCTTCAAAGCTTGCCCCGTAGGTCGGTGGGCATTCGGATGCGTCGATGAGGCCGAGAACGCCAACGTCGGGGGGGAGTTGGAAACATCCCTCGGGATTCTCTCCGACCGCGCCGATATAATAGATGTGCCCCTTTTTGCGAAGGGCGTTTCCGCCTGCTTCCACTAACTCAGCGATGGAATCGATCTGTAGATAAGTGTCGCGCACTGCATCCTCATAGGCACGCAACATGATCACGATGGCAGTTGGGATATCATAATTTTCTTCGAGGACGAGGCGAGCGGCATGAAAGAGGACTTCAAGAAGGATCTTTGTGGCACTACCGCTCTTCATGCGAGTGGAGCCGGTGATTGGCTCGGGGCCAACGATCGGATTAAGTAAAGTGCCGTTGGGGGAGGCATCGGTTGCGATGGCAATCTGTTTAAAAGTCGTGTGGTAGCCTTCGATTGGCACGTCGCGGGAAAGCTCGAGGGGGTTGAAGCCCATAAGGACGGAGTGGGCTTCGGGATTGTCTTTGAGTGCTTCGAGTTGACCTGCAATGTAAGGAGCGCTCATGCCGCAGGTGATGCCGACATAAAAGACATCCTCTGCACCGGCGATGGCGTTCTTTAGGTTGCGAACGGACTGTATGGAGTCGTCCTCGGCGTCTTCCTGTGGTTGAACGAGGGCGGCGTCGCCACCGGCCATGAGATATTTGAAGGGTGCGCGGCCCGTAATAGGGGCAAAGACGGTGTTTAAAGTGCGGACCGCAAGCATGGCCAGTCGTCCGCTGGTGCCGGCGCCTGCAAGCACCACTACGCCTGTGGGGGAGTCAAGGGTTTGAGCGGCGCGCTTTGCGAGGAAATGCAGCGTTTCCAGTGTGGATGTGTCGTACAATCCGGGAAAATCGAGGAATCCGTTAAAAATCTGTGAGTCTGCCTGTCGAAAATAGCGAACCATTCCCTCGGAAGAGGCGATGTCGATGTTGGCGGTGAGATCGTTGGAAAGTTCAGTGATGGAGCGTTTCAGTTTCATGAAAAGGCCTGTCGTGGTAGGGGTGTTTAGAATTGTTTGTTGGTTCAACGGGGCAGGAGTGGATTGCAACCTGTTTTCAATGAGGAGGCGGGATGGAGCGCCTTAACCGCATTCGATCATCGCCTTGCACCCCTGAACACTTCCCCGGCGCTGCATCTCAGCCACAACATGATGCTCCACCATGACAGCGTCGTCGTTGGAGGATGAATGTTCGGAAAAGGGATGGATGGTGATTTCCGCCGGAATGATTTCAAGGGCATCGCATATCCGCGAAATGCACTGTTTGTAATCGGGCGATGCCATCTCGATCTCGCGGGGTAACGGAGCGTCCGACGCGCTACGGTCGAGCAACCGGTTATGAATCTTCAGATCGGTTGCTCCGCAAACCACCGCATATGCCACCGTGCGCAAGTTGGTTTCGCGGTCGTCTTCGGGTAACCCGAAGAGAATGTGAGCGGTGACGTTCAGGCCGACTTCGCGGGCATCTCCGCAGGCCTCGGCAAAGTCTTCAACCCGCTCGTGGCGGTTCATGCGGTCGAGGGTTGCCTGATTGGTAGTGTGCAGGCCGAGCTCCAACCAGACGGGTACGCGGGAGCGGTAGGACGCGAGGAGATTGCAGACGGACCGGGTCACGCAATCGCTGCGTGTGGACACCATAAGGGCGGCAATGCGAGGCTCATCGAGCACCGCTTCGTAGCTTTGGCGAAGGATTTCGAGGGGGGCGTAGGTGTTGCTGAAGGGCTGAAAGCTGGCGATAAAGTTGCGGGGGGCGTTGGGTTGCAGATCGGAGGCTTCAATCTGACGCCGCACTTGTTCACGAATCGCGTTTTCGGGTTCAGCCTGTCGCTGGGTTCGGGCAGGATCCAGATCGCAGAATGTGCATCCTCCCCGGGCTTTTTTTCCATCGCGGTTGGGGCAGGTGAAGCCGGCATCGATAAGAAGGTTGCCCGGATCCTCTCCAAAGCGCTCGTGCAAGCCGGTGGTTAAATGCGTATAACAGCGCGTGGGGACAGTCTGTGTCATGACAATGGATACCCGTTGCCCGTCGAATGCATCAACGGGAAGAGAAATTGTTGGTTGGCGACCGATGCGCAGAAAAAAAGGGGCCAGATGCTCTTGCGCGCAGAGAGTATATCGGATTTCGGGGGGGAGTCCGACATAAGCCGCAGCGACAAACTAACGAGCATCTGACCCCGGGACGCATGTCAGTCGAGGGTGGCCAACATGCGGTAAACTGGATTCGTATAAGCTCAACAGAAGCAAGACACGAGGGCACCAAATGAATCCCCCGGACCGACCGATTAAACGTTCTTTCTGGATTCTGGCCGATCCAAACCAAGGAGAGCACTTGCGCGCCCCCGCGTCAGAATGCCACCACACAAGAGAAGGGGTCGGGGCTTCGCTTTCCCGCGACTTGTGTCCCTTCCATTTCCTTTGGCGTCGCAACCCCCAGAACCGGGCCGACGCGAGAATCGGGCGGTATTACCTACAGTCGACAAAGAGTTGGTGGTTTTACCCCTTTACTTCGGAGTGAACCAACTTTCAGCCTCCGAGAGGCATCATGGAATTGAGATTCCTAATGTCAAGTTAAAGTGTCGGGATCGCTGACTTTTTTTTGCCCTGTTGGACAAGTGTCCTCGGAGCCTTCCTCTTCGCTGTCTCGCCATGATTGAACCAGTGCCTGCTCCTTGCGCGAGAGCGTTTCCCACGCGGCGATCACGAGATCGGGACGACGTTCGAAGGTGCGGCGAAGACTTTGCTCGCGCCTCCAGGCGTCGATGTTTTTGTGGTGACCACTCAGCAACATTTCAGGGAGGCCCATGCCCCGAAATTTTTCGGGGCGTGTGTAGTGGGGATGATCAAGCAGCCCGTGGTGTCCGAAGGATTCCTGAACGATACTCTGCTCGTTGCCCACCACACCGGGAATAAGTCTGGCCACTGAATCGGCAATCATCATGGCGGGCAATTCACCGCCGGTCAGGACGTAGTCGCCCGCGCTTACTTCGCGATCGATGCAGGTGGTCCGGATGCGTTCGTCGATTCCTTCGTAATGGCCACAGACAAGAACGATGCCGGGCAATCGGGCAAATTCCTCGGCGAGGGTCTGGTTCCAGACTTCTCCCTCGGGTGTGAGATAAACTCGTGTGAGCGCAGTTTGGGGATGGTCGAGGGCAACGGCGTCGAGGGCAGCGGCCAGAGGTTCGGGTTTCATGACCATGCCGGGGCCGCCACCGTAGGGTGCGTCATCGGCTACGTGATGTTTGTCGGTTGTGTAGTCCCGAATGTTGCGAACTCGGATATGCAGCAACTCGGATGTTTGTGCGCGCCCAATGATGCTGGACTCCAGCACGCCGGGAAACATCTCCGGGAAGAGGGTCAGGATTTCGATGATCATCGAGGTTCGAGTCATAAACCAAAAATGTTTTTGGTCTTTACCCCTTCCGGTGGAGTGAACTGATAGCGTGATGCGGGGATGTTTTCGTTCACGCGGATGTTGCGCATGATGATGGTGAAATTGTCATTGTCGGGCAGTTGGATTTTGCGCGGCAGACCGTCGCGTTTGGCGACCCACACACGGATGCGATTTTCCGGCACGCCCACCATCTTGAGGCGGGCGGGGCTTTTGCCTTCCAGCACCCAGCAATCCTCCCCCTCGGTTTCTTGCGAAGCTCGCAGTTTAATGGTTTCCGGATCGGCTGAAAAGAAGACGTTCAGGCGCATGGCTTCTTCCACGAAAGTGCCGATGACGGGCGTTGAGGTGGGGATGAAGCGGGCCTCTTTGTGGGGGGCATCGTAGCTCCAGATCACCTGACGGTTGGCGGTGTACTCCTCGGTCTCGCCCTTGCGTGTGAGAGTGACATGACCACCCACGTTGCGGGTCAGTGCCAGTGGCCCTTCCCATATTCTCCAGATGGCCCCACCGGGAGATTTCTTGTCGCGCTTTTTTAACATCTGGACGTCGGCCTGGAAGGTGGTGACTCCCGCCAGCTTCGCATTCATATCCGCCTGAACGTCCGCCAGCTTTGTTCCCTTTTCAATGGGTTGAATGGGTCCGGATTTCGGTGTCGGTTGCATTTCCGGATTATAGGGTTCCGCTGAAGTTGATTCTGTCGCGGTGGTTGTCGGCTTACTCGACTCACCTCCGGGTGCGCTGGAAGCGGTGAGCGGTGTGAAAAACGCAAAGGCCCAGGCGAGCATCAAAAAAAGCGGGAGGTTCGGGGAAGTCTTCATGTCCTGTTAGTACCACTTTCCATGCAGGAAGTTCCCCAGTCGTTTTTGATGGGGGAGAAGAGGGGGAAAGCAAGACGCCCCGCCGGGTAAAAGGGCAGGGCGTCATTCTTTCATTATGAGGGGCGTGGTTAGGCGCCCATCATAGATGCGTCAAACGAGAGTTGCGATTATTCGTCGCCGTCGTTACCAATGGATTCGACGGGGCATCCCTCAAGAGCTTCCTGGCAAAGTTCTGCCTCTTGCTCGTTCTCAGGTTGCTTTGAGACGAATGTGTAACCAGCGTCTTCGTTTCGTTGAAAGTTATCCGGAGCGATCTGGCGGCAAGCGTCGCAGTCGATGCAGGTATTATCGACGTAGAACTTGCCCTCGGCATTATCCGGGTACTTCTGGGTTTTATCAGCCATGTTGGTCACCTCCGCCGCGGCTGTCGCAGTAGAATTCGTTCCGATATCACACCGCCAAAAATAAATTAGAAACGGCGTTGACCGGCTGGAACATAGGTTCCGCTATTCACTAACAGTAATGACAAGAGGAAAATTTGTCTTTGGAGAGATTGAGAATTTTGGTCCTGTTTCAAAAGGCCGCAAGGTTGGCAACTTCAGCAGTCTTTGGCTTGGGAAGAAACGCTGGGGACCTTGGCGGTGCCCTGTTTCAGGGCAGTGTTGTGAACCTTTATCATTGCGAGATTCATGCGAACGCACAACGTGGGTTGATATGAAATTTTACCACAGAACTTCCGCAAACTCAAGAGTGACCCCGGAGCAGGAGCTTCATAATGGCTGGGGACGCGGAACGTTTGGGCGCTTTGCCGACACGTTGGTGCTTCTGGTTCTGGGTGTGGCCCCTCTGCTGTTTTCGGTGAAGGTCTTGAACGCTTTCGGCGACGTGAAGTTTCCGGTGGTCGCTTTGGGAGCGGCGGGACTGGGGATGGTGCCGGCGGTGGCTATTGCGTTGGCGAGGCCCTCGGCGCTATTTCACCGTCGAGGGTCGCTGGCGCTTTGGGCCCTCCTGTTATTTGCGGTCTGGGCTTTATTTTCCCAAACGTGGGCTTATAACCGTGAGCTGGGGCTGAAGTGGGTGGCGTTTCTGGCCGGGTGCGCGGGTTTATTTTGTATCGGTTTGTTGCGACTCAAAATGGATGCGTTGGTTTTCACCCGCAAAGTGGTCGTGGTGGTAGCGGTGGTAACGGCTTTGGCGGGAACCTACGGTCTGGTGCAGCGGATGGGTTTTCAACTGTTGTCGTTGGTCGGACTGAGCAGTGAGGCGACGAAGTATCAGGGAAAGTTTGTGGTTTCGACCTTTGGTAACGGTGTTTTCACCGCGCAATATATGGCTGTGGCAGCCCCTCTGTTATTGTTTGGCGCGTTTGCGTGGCAGGGGATGCGGCGCGTTTTTATTTTGGTCAGCGCATCTGTGGGCGTGGCCTGCCTGATCGCCACGCAGGGACGCGCCGGTGCCCTCGGGTTTGTGGCGGCGCTTTTGATTGTGGGCGTGGCGGTGGCCGCGCGCCATCTGATCAGGAGTCCGAGGCGTGATTGGAAGCAGATCGGCCGTTGGGCTCTGGCCTCGGTAATTCTTGCGGGCATTCTCGCGGCGGGAGCCTATCAGTCCGGTTTGATGGATCGATTCGTTTTGCGTCCGGGATCAGCCCAGTGGGTCAGCACGACATATCGCAAAAACATCTATCGTGATTCCGCCAAACTGGTGCTCCAGAGGCCGGTGACGGGTTTCGGCTACGGGAATTTTGACATTGCGATCCCTCTCACCCAGGGCCGCGGGCTGCTCGTTGCGCAGCAGAATATTGAGGGCAATGAACGGGTCAACCGTGCCCACAATGAGTGGCTGGATACGGCCGCCGAGACGGGTGTGGTGGGATTGGTACTTCTGCTTATGGTGAGCGGAGTTGTTTTGTGGAGCTGCGGAAAACTGATTTATGGGAGCGCCTTGGAAAGGGGGATTGCGGGGGCTCTCATTTCTGGCGGTGTGATGACGTTTGTCGATTTTCCGCTGCATACTCCGGCCACGGCCCCCTTGATATGGAGCCTTGCGGGTTTGGCAATCGCCACCTCGGGAGGGGCGCCACCGTTGGGTGCCATGGGTTGGGTTGCGCAACCAGCGGGGCGGTTCATTCGAAATATGGGGATGGCCCTGGCGGTTCTCACAGCGCTGGCCGCCACCACGGCAACGTCTTTCCTCTGGCAGAAGAATCTGGTTTCGAAGGCGTTGCTCAGACAAGCGTGGGAAGCGAAACAGTTGCGCGACCCTGCCCGCGAGTTCGAATTCCTGAGCCGAGCGGCGGTGGCATTCCCGAATGATCGCGACGTGCTGGAGATGCTTTCCACATTTCTCGTGTCGGTGAATCGCACGCAGGAAGCGGAGGCGATAATCCGGCGATGGTTGCAGTTTGACCCGAGTTTATCTTCTGCGTATAATATGCTGGGGAGCGTGCTGGCCCAAAAGGGTGTGTATGAAGAGGCGGTCACGCAGTTTCAAAACGCGCAGCGCCTTTCGCCCAATAACATTCAAGCGTGGATGAACGAAGGGTTGCTTCATCATGCAAAGGGCGAGCATGCCCGGGCATTTCCTGCGCTCTGGAAGGCCTTTACCATAGACCAGGAAACCGCGCGACCCGCGGTTGTTCCTATGATGGAGTCGGCCAGAGAGTCAAAGAACTGGGACAATGGTCTGGAAGTGGCGAATTGGTATCTGGCCCACGAGGGCCGGACTGCGGGCGTGGATAAGCAGGTGTGGTTTATCCGCCGCCAGTTGATAGTGGCCCAACAAAAGGCCCGGCCGCGAGAAATAACACGGGGCACTAAGGCCACGCCGGTGAAAGCGGCGGGAGAAACATCCACAACCGCAGAGGCGTCAGGCACCACGGGGATATAGTCGCTGCGGATGTGATATTTTGCAGAGTGTGAATCAGAGAGAAGACGAATCGTTTTTAACGTGTGAAGGATGGCGGTGATGGTGGCGCGGATGCATCCAACTGAGTGCCTATGTCAGAGGCTAACTCGCTGGTTAACTGAGCCGCAATTGCGTCGCCGGTTGTCACGTAAGCAAAACCGAACGCGAGGTTCAGCAGGCTCGCGAGGTGCATCTCCTCTTTGACCGATCCCGTTCCGTCTGCCGGCAGGAACACCCGGTAGTCGCGGTGATATGCGTCCCGCGCCGTCGACTCGCAGCACATGTTGGTCATGATGCCCGAAACAACGATGTCCTCCACCTTCAGGCAGCGCAGCACGGTCTCGAGGTCCGTGTTATAGAAGGCAGAGTAGCGGTGCTTGAAGATGACTTTATCGCCCGGCAACGGAGTCAGCTCGGGATGGATCTCGCTCTCCGGGCTGCCTTCGATGCACTTGCCTTCCCACCACCATCCCATGATGCCGCTGTCGAGATCGTTGGGATGGTGAACGTGCCGGGTGAAAATCACAGGACGGTTCGCCCGGCGAAAGGCATCGATGAGGCGCTTCACCGTGGGGATGATCGCCATCCCACCACACGTGAACGTGGGAGATTCCGCATCGAGAAAGAACCGCTGCATGTCAACCACCAGCAGGGCGCTCGCCTTGGCGTTGAGCTGCATTTTGTGCTGATTGTAGGGACGGATCTGCTTCAACCACTCCAGGGATTTGGCCTCGATGTTATCGGCCGTCACATAGGGTTCCACGATAAATCCTTCCGGGGTTCTGGGTTGAGTTGGCTAACGCGTAGCCTGACACTCGATTCACTCGGCTTCCGCGCCGGGCATTGGTACGGCGAATTTATCGATTGCCTTTGGACCGATTGTGGGAAGTGCAGAGCATCTGGCAGTTCTTGGCCGAGCTTTCGCCGCCCTTGCTCCATGCGGAAACGTGGTCGGCCTCCATTTCGTCGAAATTATAGATTCTGTTCTTGTTCGCGCTGTGCCCGATCACACAATGGGGACAGTTGGACTCGCCCTTGCCCTCGGCCGTTTGTGTCTGCTTAGCGTATGTGGCCCGCTTTACCGCAGCCTCGAACACCCGAACGTCCAGCAACTTCGTATCGACCGAGCCGCCTAATAGATACTCGAAAACTCCCTTTCGGCTCTTCACGTAGTCATCGGCGGAGAGTTTTCTCACATCGACCGACATCTTCTTCGGATCGTAGGACTTGCCGTGATGCTCCTCGTACAGCCTGCCCCACTCCAATCCCTTCATTTCTGTCGGAGTTTCAACAAACACGGTAGAAACCCAGTCGATTACGCTATTGAAGTAGGTTTTCAACTCCTTGATGCTGCTGTCGTTGCGATGAGCGCTCATGTAGCTGCCGATGTCGCCCTTGCTCACCCAGTCCAGCGCCCGTTCCAGATACTCCTGCCGGTTGGCGCTGCCCTTGATGTATGCCTTCCACTTCTGGATGTTCGCGTTTTGGGTGTTGCTGAACTCAGCCTTCGCAAGCGTCACGAACGGCCCGGAGTAGATGGCGTTCAAAAGCTCCTGGGGTCTGAGAGGCACACCTGCTATGTTGATGGTTTCGAACCACTGCTTGATCTCGGTTTCCGTGCCCTCGCACTCGTAGATCAGCAATTTCGAGCCCCGAATCTTGGATTGTTGATCGGCGGGCAGGCTATCAAAGTATTGCGGATTGTCCTTATCCATGATCGCGAACTTGTTCGTAACGAACCGTCCGATACTGGTGATCCGTTGCTGTCCGTCCAATACCTCGAACTTGTCTTCGCCGACCGTATTGAAGTAGATCAGCCCAAGTGGATAACCCTTCAGTAGAGACTCGATGACCGCCGATTCCCTATTGCCCTCGTAAATATAGGCCCGCTGATACTCCGGCTGGATGGTGAGCTTTCCGCCCAGCCCGAAAAGCCCCTTCCACTCCGATTGGTTGAAAACAAATCCGTCGCAAATACCAGCGACAGTGATGTCAGTTCTAAGCGTGGTTTTCACTTTTTCGTTCCTTTTCCAAGCTGGGCATGACGGCGGCGGATAAGGACCCTAGCGTATAGTTGAATGTAAAAGATGCCGCCCACCGTGTAGTACGTTAGACGGACCGGTGGTTTTAAGACTTTTAGCACGGGGCCGTCGTTTAGCTTTGTTACCTCGGATTTCGTTCCGTCCTTTCCTATTTGTATTTGCTTTGGGTACGTTTTGCTAGCACCGCCGTGCCATGTCTTCGTGATTCCGATTATCTCGAACTGGTCGGGGTTGTACTTGTCGAGAAAGGTGATGGGCACACCCATCATTCCGTCGTAGTCGCTGGGGATTTCCTTGTAGGTGCCCACCTCGATCGCGTCGTAGTTGTCGTACCGGTCGTAAGCGGTCTTGCCATTCAGGTTCTTGCTGAACTTCAAATTCTCGGCCATGGTCATGAGGGGCAGCTGCTGGTGGCGGCGGCCATGGTCCAGGTTCGTGAACCACATGATGCTTCCCATGCTGAAATACTTTGTGCCGTCCACGATCTTCTTGCGGGACTCAGTCTTGATGTCGTAGTCCTCCTGCACTTGGAACCATTTCGTTCCACCGTTGTGAACCCCGAGCCACAGCTTGTTGTCCTTGATGAGTGGGAAGATCTCCTTATAGGTGATCGCGTTCTGGTTCCCGATGATCAGGAACTTGGTCTTGCACTCCACGAGCTGGGCTACGTATTCTCGGAAGAGGGAGAAGGGCGGGTTGGTTACGACGATGTCCGCATCTTTCAGGAGTGCGATGCACTCGGCGCTGCGGAAGTCGCCCCCGGGGTACTCGCCGTCTCCTTTCAAGGCGATCCGTGCTGCCTTGTTGCGCTTGAGGAAGAGTTTCACGTCATCTATGTTCACAGCACCATCTCCGTCCTCGTCTTTTACATGGTCGACGATGACAGCGAGCGCCTTGGGCTGCTGGCGCTTTCCATTCCCCTCGTTGTATTCGGGGAACAAGGTGCCCTGGCCGGCGATGGGGGAGCCGTCGTAGCTGGTGGTGATGAGCCTTTTGAGGCTGAGCTTGTTGAAGTTGGCGGCGAAGTACTTGAAGAAATTGCTTTCGAAGGGGTCGTCGCAGTTGCAGTAGACGATCTTGCCGCGGAAGGTGTCGGGGTCGAACTCGAGGTAGGCCTCAACCTCTTTCTGGATGTCGATGTATTGGGTGTAGAACTCATCCTGTTTGGCTGCCTTAGCGGCACCGAGGCCTTGGTTCAGCGATTTTCTTGCCATGACGCAATTGGCTTCCTTGGGTTTCCTTGACTTCATTTCGAGCTAACACTTGTTTAGATCGTTTCCCAATAAATCCGGAAACTTGATCTTGCGTCAGCATAACAAGCCGAACGATTCAAAAATAGAACCTTTTTTAAATCAGAGGTCCATGGAAAAACGAATCGAAAAACGGTGTTTTATATCGTTTCCGCATAAGACCCAGCCCCGGTAATTGTCGGGGAATTCAGTATCAAGGTGGGGTCCGATGGTGGGTTTTGGGTGCTTGCACACCGGTTGCACACCGGTTGCACGCCGGTGCGAGTCCAAATAGCAGATGCTGCCTGGACTGTTAAAAGGGTTCACCGGGAGATTGACGCTCTCGGCGGTAAGCATCTGCCTGAAAAACCGGGTGGTGGGCGCAGGCGTATTGCGGCGACGGGCGGGGGCGCTGGTCCCACATTCAAAGCGGCGCTGTCGGATCGTCCATACCGGTGCGGCGGTTTGGATTAGGCCTATGTGGCCCCGGCTAAAAAAACTACTTCTGTGGAATTCCGGGGAGGGCGTTGAGCATTTTGGACAGGCGCTCGGCTTCGTGGGCGATGCTGAAATCTGCGAAGGTGCGGATGTTGTTCAGCTCTTCGGAGGAAATCTCGCCGCCTTGGGCAGTCTTCACCGGGCGGGGCATGTCGTCAGGCTTCACCTCGGGCAGCTTGCGGGCTTTGGCGATGCCGTCGAGAAGCTGGCGGGCTTCCTCGGTGCGTCCGGCTTGATTGGCAATCAGGCGTGCGCGCGCGAGGACGGCTTCGCTGCCCACGTAGGTTCCGGGTGAAAGGTCGGCGGCTTCCTTGTAGGCCTTTTCAGCGTCGGATGAGAGCGACTTGGGATCATCGGCCACGAGCAGTTGGTTTTCGAGAACGTTGCCCAGGGCGAGTTGACCGACGGCTTTTTCCTCTGCGGTTTGGGCCATGCTGATGTAACGTTGGAAGGCATCCTCGGCGCTCTTCAGTTCCTTGCGGAAATCATCGGCGGAGGCGATGCCGAAGCTGGTTGCGCGTTGGTAATGAATGTTGCCAAGGGCGAGTTGGGCGGCGCGTCCCACCGGGGAGCTTGAGCGGGTTGCAGCAACGCGTTCGGCTTCGCTGACGGCTTTAGTGAAAGCTTCGGTGCGATCCTTTTCCTCTTTCGCATTCAGGGCACCGCTCATGTTCGTATAAACTGAGCGAAGGTCAGCGGCTGCTTCCGAATGTTCCTTTTGCTGCCACCACCCATATCCCTTGTAGCCGACAAATCCCAAGGCTGTGACAATGATCAGGATCGAGAGCCAGTTGGAATTGCGCTCGAACCACTCGTTCATCTTGTGGCCGAGGTCTTCCATTTCGTCGTGCTTCAGTTCCTGCCGTGTCATACGTGCCATAGCTGTTTTCCTGCCGCTGGGAGATTGATTTTGTTCGCAAAGACCGCCGTATCTGGAAATGCCAGTCTCGTCGAGTCAAGCCTGTTCATGCCCTGAGGGTTGAGGGCAAGCATTAGTTGGGGGCGTGGGGGGGTGTGGGTGTTAATTGTGCTTTCCGACGGCGCAGGAACCAATACCACAAACCGGCCACTATTAAGGTCAGAGCGGAAACCAGGCTTATCCAGCGCCCGGCGGTGACAAACGGGTTGTGATAGCGAAAGACAAATTGTTGGTTGGCACGATCTGCTTTCACGGCCATGAATGCGCCGTTGGCTCGATATAGCGGAACGGCCTGGTTGTCGCTGGTCGCCTTCCAGTGGGGATAGTAGGAGTTGGCCAGAACCAACCAACCGGGGCGGGGCGCGGTTACTTGAATCTCGTTGGTGCCAGGGTGTTCAATGGGGGCTGGCGTTGCGCTTTCTGCTGGTGCGGTGGATTCGATGGGCTGGGGTGGAGCGCCGCTCAGAAGAACCTCATGCTGGAAGTTCACGGGTTGCTTGAGGGCTGCCAGAATTTCCTTTTCTGTGTTCCCAATGTTTCGCGCGCGAGACACCACGCTGGCCGGGGGGAGGGCCGAGGTGCGTTCGTAGATGTTTATTTCCGGGGTGGTCTCAAAGAGAGTCATGTCGGGAATGGCCGCGGCCTGGGCTCTGTTTGGCATGACGATAAATTTCAGGGCAGCGGCATCCAGCAAAGGAGTGTTGTCTCGCACGGAGACATCGAGGTTCGGTGTCCCATCGGGGGTGCCAAAAAGGGCGTTCACATAAGTATTATAGAACCGGGGGACGTTGACATCATTGCCGCCGACCATCGGGACGGCCATTGACATGCCTGCGTTGATGAAGCCTCCGGGCACAAACTCCATGCGGCCCTTTTGGCTGAGTTCGCGGAATCTCGCCTGCACCCCGGCGGGAGGCATTGCGTGGTCGGGCGCGAAACTGACATTGAGAGAGGACCAGGAAAGAAAGATCAATTCAAGGGCGGCCAGGCAGGGAATTGCGAATTGTGTTTTTCGAGCGAGGGAGGTCGAAGCCGAGAGGTGAAACAGGCCTGCAGCCAGGCCTGAGAGCAACAGGGCAATTCCCAGTGCCACGGATACCCTGTCGGATTCCAGCGTGGCCTGACGGACAATTTTGGCGGTGGTGTCGAGGGGTAGCAGGTTTAAGCGTTCAGCAGCCTGTGTGGGCAAAGATAACCATGCGGCCATGGCGTGACTGGAAAATGCGAATCTGTCGATGTTCACAAGAACGTTGCCCAAAAACAGCACGACCATCAATGTGAGAGCTGACTTGAGCGCGGTTCGTGCCGGTGAAGCGGATGGATTTTTCCGAACCTCGTCAAGTCCGTGGGCGGCGAGAACGCTGAGCATCAGCAACGCAAAGGCAGCGATCTTTGCATGTCCGCGAAAGAGAGCCCATCCGGGAATCCAGGCAATGAGTTGGCTGATTATGGGAATATAGCCGGCGATGGCGAGGAAGAGTGCGCCGATAACGAGCACGGGAATTGGGTCGAGGGCCGGACGCCGGAAGCGCGAGCGAAGTCCGGCGATTGCAAGCAGGAGTGGGATCAAGCCGATATAGAGGGAAGTCTCCCACCAGAACCAACGTCCCCAGTAGTTCTCGGGATTGCCGAAAAGATTGGGCGCAAAAAGCGTAAGGAGATTTTCGGGAGGGAGAGAGAAGAACCGCATCCAGCCCGGCGTTTCAATGGCGCGTCGCGCTGAGAATCTGACTGTGTCGAGCAGAGGCAGAAGTTCGACGGCGGATAGCCCGGCTGCGATGATGGCCGCAAGGGCATGGGCACCCAACGTCCGGATGATCCATCCACCGCGTTGTGTTGATGGTAAGAGGATGAAGCGGACAGCGACACCAAGACTGAGCAGGAGGGCGGCATAATAAACGTATTGTGAATGACCGCCGGAGAACATGAGCGCACCGGCAAGGCCCAGGATCGGGGCGGCAGAGAGTCCGCGGCGAAAGACAATCTCCTGCGCAGCAAAAACGAGGGGAGCCCACGCCAAGGTGGTGGCAATGGTGTAGTGTCCGGCATAAAATCTGGAGAGAAAAACCGTGCTGCCGGTTGCGGCGATGGAAGCCAGAAGGCTCGCGATATTCGAACATCCGCGCAGTCGTGACCAGAAAAACATTCCGGCTGACAAAACCATCCCGTGAAAAAGCAGGGAGAGATTCACGCCGAGGGGGGCACCGAAAAGATACAGAAGGAAAGAGAAGGGATCGTAAGCTGCGCAGCCCGTGCCGGGGAGAAAAGGGGTGCCGCAGAAATTAAAAGGATTCCATGAGGGCCAGATTCCCTGGTCAATAGAACGAAGGAAGAAAGCAAAATAGTGGCGATATTGCCGCGCCATATCGGTGGAGGTACTGCCGATGTATTCGCTGCCGAGATGTGAGAGGGATGGCAGGAAGAGCAGCCACCCCCAGACGAGACAAAGTCCGATTGCCCAAGGGCTGGGAAGATCGCGGGGTGCAGTGATTTCACCCACGGGATGCAATTCTTTAGCCCGAGAGGGGATCGAATGACGTTTGTTTTGTTTAGCCACGGCGTTCAGAGATGACTTGCGGCGGGGGCGGATAGTCAACCGTTGCGTGCCGGGCCGGTTTCGCCTCGGCGATAGGCACCCAGTCCCGCCAGAATACCAGCGGCGG
>PHCB01000021.1 GCA_002842095.1 candidate division BRC1 bacterium HGW-BRC1-1 | reverse complement strand
GTACTCCCTTGCGCTTTCAGCCGTAAGTATCCTTAAGCATTTTAGGTCCGACCTCTTTCTTTGTCCATTCAAAGGGAGCGGCGCTCTTGTTGTAGGCGGCGGCAAAGGCGTCGATGGTGTTTCGTACTTGGCGGGGAGAGGTGAAGCTGGCTCCCTGCAGGGCGCCGCGTGTGAGGATCGAAAACCACACCTCGACCATGTTCATCCAACTGGCGTGGGTGGGCGTGTAGTGCAGGTGCACATTCTTGTGGCGCGCCAGCCAGCGATCGTTCTTGGGCTTGTGCGTGTTGAGGTTGTCGAGCACGACATGGATTTCCTGCTGGGGGTGGGCGGCCACAACTTCGTTCATGAAGTCGAGGAACTCGCGCCGGCGTCGGCGCGAGTAATGACCCGTCTGCACCAAGCCGGTCGCCACCTCCAGGGCTGCAAAGAGTGTTGTCGTGCCGTGACGCGTGTAGTCGTGCGAGAAGCCGCGCAGGGCCCTGCCGTTGGGTAGTTTCAGGTATCCTTGCGCGCGCTCGAGCGCCTGAATGCTGGGCTTCTCGTCCACGCACAACACCAGGGCGTTGTCGGGCGGATCCATGTAGAGTCCGACGATGTCGGCGGCTTTCTTGGCGAATTCGGGATCGGTCGAGATGCACCACGAGCGGCGTTTCTCGAGCGAGATGCCGTGCCTGCGCAGCGTGCGCCAGACCTGGTCGTCGGAAACATCGCCCAGCGCCTCGGCCATCAGACGCCCGTTCCACTTGGCATAGCCGTCGGGAGGCGGCTTGTCGAGCAAGGCGAGAATGCGCCGGTGCGTCTGCTCGGTGTAGCGGGGCTTGTGGCCAGCGCGGGGACGGTCGAGAAGGCCCGCCATTCCCTCGCGCGCAAACCGGGATCGCCACTGGGAGACGGTGGCCTCTCGCGTAGAGAGTTTTTCAGCAATCGTGTCGCTGCGAAGCCCGTCGGCGGACATCAGCACGATGCGCGCGCGGAAGATGTCGCGCACGACCGCGCGCTCCTCGGGGAGTAGCGTGATGGAGGGGGCTATTCGGCTCATGCCCCATAACAAATGTTACTTACGGCCAAGAATGCAAGAGAATACTAGCTTTCCGACGCCGACGGCGGCGGTGCGCCTCCACGGCGCGCCCTTAGTTTTTCCACGTGGCGCTCCAGCACAAGGTGAGCCAGTTCCTCGGCCACGCCATCCAGATCGCCGTGCTGCATCGCCTCCCGGGCGCGCTCTTCGCTCACGTCCACGCGGTACAATATACCCAGCAACTGATCAAAACTGTCCGTCAGCATCTCACGAATACGCGCCGCGAGCATCTCGTGTAACTGTCCGCCTGACATTTCCACCGTGTCCAGATCGAACGCCGCCTGCACCAAATCCGTGTTCAGCCCGGCAAACTCATCTTCCACTTCATCTGCGGCGGCCGCTGCCGTTGCCCGCGCCGCTTCGATGAAATCCAGAGTCTCCGTGGTCAGGTCGGCCAGCGATGTGGCATTTCCCCCATCGCCCACGCGCACCAAAACCAATGTCCCGCGCAGCACCGTGCGCTTGTTTAATGGGGGCGCATAAGCGGGCGTTTTCTCGTCCCCGGATGTTGCCCCGCAGTGAACTTCCACGTCGACCTTCACATGACGCAATCCCACTTCCTTGACCGTGGCCCGCGACCACATGGGCGCATCCAGGGGGGCCGGCGATTCGTAGGAGCAGTCCATGGCGCGCAGGATGCACAAGCCGTTCGCTTTGCCCCCCACCGCTGCAATGGCCGCCTCCACCGCAATCCCCAGCGGCAACCCCGACATCGGATGCGTGCCGCGCCCCGGAGGCTCAACCCCGGGACGCGGTGCCGCACTCAACCAAGCCATCAGCCCCGCCTCGGCGCACACCTGGGCATAATCGCCCGGCGTCACGCGGTTCTCCTCGTTGCGCACACATTCAACCACCTGCGGCGCAATGAAGTTCGGCGTGGCTTCAGGCGTCATTTACCGCTCTTTTCTTTTTCGTAAGTAGTCCACTGGTCGAGAATCTTGCCAAGGCTGCCGCCCTCCCAAACCATGAAGCCCGGCGCACCCACCGATCGCAATTTATCGACCTGCCTGGCAAACGTGGGCATTCCCTGGCCGGCATCGATACCATAGAAAACTTTGTCATCGTTGCCCAGCCGTTTGATAATCCAGGCCACCCAGGTATCTATGGTGTTGCCATAGAGCATGGGCATTACGGCGTCCACGTAACCCTTCTCAATCCACGTGGGCCAATCCTGACCCTTCTCTTCGATCAAGTCCGGCGACACCACTGCCGATGAGAGCATTTTACCCGGATGATCCTTGCGGAATTTTTCGCTCAACTTACGTACGAATTCTCCGGTTTGCGCGCTGCGCCATTTACTCATGGCCTTTGCTTCGCCGGAACCTTTGGGGAATTGAGCCTTCAGTTCATAGCCCGTCTCCTTTTTGAACGCTTCTTTGCAGTGGTCGCAATAGCAGAAACTGTCGCTTGTGAAACGGATCCGGTCGAGATTCAAGCCATCGAAGGGCGCCTGATTCATCATCTCGTCGTAGAGCGAGATCAGCACTTCGTGGGTCTTGGGATTCGACGGGCAGAATGCGTAGAAGTACCCCAGCTTGGGGTCATGGTGATAGGGTTTCCCATCCGCCGTCATCGCCGTCATTTCAGGATTCTTATCCAGGATCACACCGCGGCTCGGGTCCTTCTCCTTGTCGGGGGTCCAGTAGGCGTAGAACCCATACTCGGTCCAGGAGTCTGCTTTCATCCCACGCTTTTGGGTTTCATCCACCAACCAACTCACAATCTTTTCATCGTGGGCCTTCAGATCCGGCCACTGGGGCAGGATCTTGCTGTCGGGCAACGCGGTGTACCCGCGCACCTGCGTTGCGATTGCCACGCGCTGGAAACCCGCATCGCGCAGTTTATCCAGACGTGTTCCCAAAGCCTCGCGGCTCTCCATGAGTTGCTCGCGTGTTAACCATACCCCGCGAAACTCCCCGTTCCCCGCTGCCGTTGCAGAAGTTTCCTTCCCCAACGCCGTCGTCGCCACAAGCGCCGACACAGCGACCATCATTGCTGCTTTCATGAGGTTCATTGATTTCCATCCTTTCAATCAATGTCCCGGAAAGTGGAGGGAGGAGGGAGCACTTTCAAGCCTGATCCATCTGATCTTATCTTCCCACCCGGCCCTACGAGTTTCTATTACAGCCCCATCATGAACTGGAAAGTGCGATCCAGGAAGCCCGGCTGGGGCTCGTGGCCAAAGTCGGGATAGACGACTATTTCCTTCTTCGAAGTGATCTTGTTAAACACTGCGTAGATCGTTGAGGGCGGACAGGTCACATCGCGCAGACCGACAGACATCAAAACCTCGGCACGAATGCGCTGGGCCAGATGCTGCGTGTCGATATGTCCGAGCTTCGTGAAAATCTCGGTTTCGCGCTGGTGCAACGGATCAAAGTTGCGGAAGTATTGTTTGATCTCGCCATAGCCATCACCCGCGCTCGACAGATCCAGTTCCCACGACTGCTGATAGTCGGAAAGAAACGGAACCGCAGGCGCGACACGGCACACACGGGGTTCGAGGGCCGCGCAGGCTACACTGAGACCGCCCCCCTGGCTTCCGCCCAGCGCACCCACACGGGTCTCATCCACTCCCGGCATGGCCATTACGATGCGCGCCATCTGGGCGGTGTCCAGAAACACGTTGCGAAACAACAAACCCTCCGGCGGACCTTCGATCCCTCGTAGCATATGACCGCGAATGGTGGGGCCGGTGATGACACCGGGGTCTTCGCTCAAGCCACCCTGTCCGCGCACATCCATGGCGGCCACCGTGAACCCGGCGGCGACATAACCCAGCTTGTCCTGCCAGTCGCCGGAACTGCCATAATACCCATGAAACATTAAAACCGCGGGAGATGGAGCGGCAATCTCTGTACCCTGCTTGCGCGGACGCAACAACTTCGCATGAATGCGAGCGCCCTGCATACCCGTCCACCACATGTCGAAACATTCCGCAAACGGGGTCTGGAACGAAGCCGGGATCAATTCCAGTTGAGGATCGAGGGCCGCCATCTCGGAAATGCCCGCATCCCAAAATGCATCAAATCCCTCCGGCCGGGGAGTCTTGCCCGGGTAAGTGGGCAGCTGATCAACCGGAATATCAACAAACGCCATGGGGTGGGTTCCTTATAAAAGCTTTAGACGCAAAGACGCAAAGGGCGCAAAGAAAAGCCGAAATATAAATGCTTTAACACGAAGGGAGAAATAACAAACAATAGCTAACAAGATAATAATTGTCTTAAATACTTTATTTCTATTTGCTTTTCTTTGCGCCTTTGCGCCTTTGCGTCTCAGTTTTTTTTTATTTTTCTTTCACGTACTCATCGATGGAGATTGCCGCCCGGCGACCGTCGCCCATGGCGGCGATTACCGTGGCTTCGCCACCGGCGATGTCGCCACCCGCAAACACGCCCGGACGGCTGGTCATGCCGGTCGCCTTATCCAGCGTCAGGTAGCCCTTACGCTCGGCTTCCAGACCGGGGGTTGTGTGCAGTAGCAGATCGTTGGTTTTCGCGCCAATGGCCACGATCACCGTGTCCACTTCCAGCGTGAACTCACTCCCCACGACGGGCACCGGACGCCTGCGTCCGGATGCATCGGGCTCGCTCAATTCCATGCGCTGGCATTCCATGGCGGTGACCCACCCGTCCTCGGTGCCGATGTATTGAGTGGGAGCAGTGAGCGTGAGGAACTCAACACCCTCCTCCTGCGCATGGTGCACTTCCTCGCGACGCGCCGGCATTTCGTTTTCACTGCGGCGGTACACGATGTACACCTTGTCGGGCCCCATGCGCCGCGCCGTGCGGGCCGCGTCCATGGCCGTGTTGCCGCCACCCACCACGGCAATGCGTTGTCCCAAATACACGGGGGTTTGCTGGCGCGGGAAGTCGAAAGCCTTCATCAGATTTACGCGGGTGAGAAACTCGTTTGCGCTGCACACGCCGTTGAGGTTCTCACCGGGGATATTCATGAACATGGGCGTGCCCGCACCGGGTGCCAGGAAGACGGCGCTGTAATTATCGGCCAAAAGTTCGTCGATGGTGATGGTACGGCCCACCAGCGTGTTCAGGGCAAACTCCACGCCCATGGTGCGCAGTTTCGTGACTTCTTCCTGCACGATGGCCTTCGGCAGGCGGAACTCGGGGATGCCGTAAATCAACACGCCGCCCGCCTCGTGGAACGCTTCAAAAACTGTAACCGCATGCCCCAACTGCGCGAGATGACCCGCCGCCGTGAGACCCGCCGGCCCCGACCCGACAACCGCCACCTTGCGTCCGGACGGCTTCACCTTCACGCCTTCAACGGGCAGCGAATAGCGCCGCTCGAAATCCGCCACGAACCGCTCCAGCGCGCCGATCGCCACCGGCTCGCCCTTCTTGCCCACCACGCACACGCGTTCGCACTGGTTCTCCTGCGGACAAACACGCCCGCAAATGCTGGGCAGGCTGTTCGTCGTGCGGATGCGCTCGATGGCGCCGGGGAAATCGCCCTCGGAAATCTTGCGGATGAACCCGGGGATGTCGATGGAAACAGGGCAGCCTTCCATGCACAGCGGGCGCTTGCATTGAATGCAGCGGTCCGCCTCGGCCCGGGCCGTCTTCTCGTCGAACCCGACGGCCACTTCTTCAAAACACTGGGCGCGGTGATGGGCGTCCAGCGCCGGCACCTCATGGCGCTGAATCTTCAAGCGTTCGGATACGTTCATGGTAATATTTACGACTCCCTCGACTCGTGGTCCGCGCCCGCTGCGGGCTTTTGACTCACCACATCGGCCTGTTGCAACATCCGACACGAATCCGGATCGCGCTGTTCCATGGGGCGGAACATGCGTGTGCGATGGATCAATTCTTTGAAATTCGTTTCGTGGGCGTCGAACTCCGGTCCGTCCACGCAGGCGAAGAGCGTTTTGCCGCCCACCTCCACGCGACAACCACCGCACATGCCCGTGCCATCCACCATCACGGGGTTCAGGCTCACGATGGTTTTCACGCCATAGGGGCGCGTTACCTCGCCCACGGCCCGCATCATGGGGATGGGCCCCACGGCGCAAACGCGGTCCACCGTGCCCGCGTCCAGCATCTCCTTGAGGGGTTCCGTCACAAGGCCCTGACGGCCGATGGAGCCGTCGTCGCTCATCACGATCACCTCATCGCTCACGGCGCGCATTTCCTTCTCCATGATGAGGAGGTCCTTGTTGCGCGAACCGATGATGGACACCACCCTGTTGCCCGCCTCGTGCAGTGCCTTCGCCAGCACGTGGATGGCGGCAATGCCGAAGCCTCCGCCCAGCAGCACCACGGTGCCGAAATTCTCAATCTCCGACGGCATGCCCAGCGGCCCGAGAAGGTCGCGAATGTCATCGCCGGATTTCATCGCGCCCATTTGGCGGGTGGTTTCACCGACCTCCTGAATGACAAGCGTGATGCTGCCCTCGACGGGGTCGATGTCTGCAATGGTGAAGGGCACGCGCTCGCCCAATTCATCCACGCGCAGGATCACAAATTGTCCTGCTTTGGCGTGACGCGCAACCAGCGGCGCGTCGATGCGGAAGTAATGCGTGTTGGGTGCCAGCGTTTCTTTAACAAGGATTTTGGCCATGTCAAAATTCTCAACGGGAGAGCCCCTGTATGCGCAACACTTTTTTGGAAATGGGACCAAACCCACCAATCACGAAAGGCCCGCAACGGACTACATAAATTCCTTCAGGAAGCGATGCTCGAACGCGATGGCCTCGTGATACTGCGGGAAAAGGCGTTCCATCTCGCGAAACTCGGGAGGGTGAATGCGGCGGCGTCCGGTGGCTTCGTTTGTCTCCAGGTCGAGCAGATCGTGCAGCATCTCGTGGTAGATCACGAACCGGATGAAGAACTCGGGTACCTCGGGGCGATCGAGAGCGGGGTGGATGCGGATGACCTTCGCGTGCTCGTCATAACTGCCGAAACGAATTTGGCGGGTGCGGCTGCGACGGGCGGGCGTGGCGCGGCGACCGTCCTGCCCCCAGGTGATGTACACGCTGCGGCCACCACCAAAGAATTCCTCATTCACGCTCTGCATGAGAGCGTGCAAGTCATGGGTGTTTCCGCGCGGACTCAACACCACACCCGCCATGCGGGACTTCTTGGGGCGCACAGCGTGCATGTGGGCGTCGATATATTTGCGCACGGCCCGGCCCGCAGCGTCGTCGTTTTTCCCCCACGCCACCAACGCCTGCAGAACGATTTCGTCGGCATCGAGAAACATCGCATGGAGGTTGAACTTCCACGGCTCACCCGCGCGTTTGGGGGGCGACACCGTGGCCAGTGTATGCGTGTTGTGGTTGATGCGAAGGCTCACGCGCGTCTTTGTCAACGCGGTGAGTGCGCGTCCCAATGCAGACGTGCGCGCAGCCACAGACCCGCCAACCGATTGCTCGGGTTCGAGGGAATCATCAGGAGGCGTGGTCATGCATGGGTTCATGCCGTGGACCGGAAAAAATTCAAGGGGATGAGGTTCAGCGAAGAAACCTTCCGGGCAAAAAAAAATGACCCCCCGCAAAAGCGCGGAGGGTCGGCTCGTTTTCACGAGATTTGAATTACTTCTCGATCTGCTCCATGGCAGGACGAGCAACAGCGACCTTGCCCTTCACCGGGGGGCAGGGCTTGCAAGACGTGGGGCAGGGATTCACCATGCAGGGAATCGCCGGCGACGTACGCGCCTTGAGATTGCAGCAGCCTACAAATGCAAAGCTCGCCAGAACGGCGATACCGATATACAGAGCCTTCATTGAAAAATCCTCCTAACCTATTTAGGTAAAACTTTATTCCTTCTGGAACAATACGAGCAGGCTTGTTGTCGAAGCGCTACGCAACAGAAATCTGCACGTACCATGCGAAAAAATACCCCGGTGGGCTTGCGCCCGTCCGGGGATTGTTTTTTTAAGCGGATACCGCAGCTTCGAGAGAGTTACTTCTCGATTGCGGGCTCAGCATAATATCCCTTAACCATCTGGCCTTTAACGGCAACAGGGGCAACGGGGGCAACGCCGCAGGGAGCGCAATAGCTCGGAGCAGGCGCGCACGGACGCGGGCAGGGACGATAGCAGCAGGCCGACAGGGCCATAGCCGCAACGGCCGCCATAACGACGGGCATAAGCTTCATGGTGATTCCTCCATCCTCAATAATGTCTCAATGGGCACGAGTAGTAAAAGCGTTCCTCATCCCATGAAGAACCCCACTTTCTTCATGAGAACCAATGCGTGTCAAGCCCAAGTTGCGACTATGACAGGGAAATGCATGGCTTTTGACAACGCTTTCTCGGGTTATTCTGCGCCCAATTCCTTCAACACGCTCGCGATCACCTCGCGGGGAACATCCGGCGTCACGCGCACACGCCCGATGGCCTCAGGGATTACGAAACGCACACGGCCCGCTGCCACCTTTTTATCTCCCGCCATGCGATCCATAAGCGTCTCGGCCTTCATGCCCGCTGGAATCCGCGAGGGCAGTCCGGCGCGCTCGGTCAACTTGCGAATGCGCAGGGTCGCTTCTGCGGGAAACAATCCCAATTCTTCGCCTACGCGCGCGGCGGCGATCATGCCGATGGCCACGGCCTGTCCGTGAAATTGTTTTTCGCCGTACTCGCCCACATTTTCGATGGCGTGGCCGAACGTGTGACCATAATTCAGAATGGCGCGCACGCCCCCCTCCAACTCGTCCTCGCTCACCACCTCGGCCTTTAACTCGCAGGACCGACGAATCACATGGTGAAGAGGTTCGGTTTCGAGGGCCATCGCCCGCTCAAGGTTCTCCTCCAGATAGGCGAAGAAATCGGCGTCGCGGATAACACCGTACTTGATAACCTCGGCGAACCCGCCCTGCACGTTGTGAAGATCCAGCGTATGCAGCAGCGATGAATCGACGGCGACCAGCTTTGGCTGGTAAAACGCGCCGATGAGATTTTTGCCCAGCGGATGATCCACACCGGTTTTGCCACCCACGGAACTGTCTACCATGGCCACCACGGTGGTGGGCACCTGAACGAAGGATACGCCGCGCAGAAATGTGGCGGCGGTGAAGCCGGCGAGATCTCCCACCACGCCGCCACCAAACGCGATAACGCAGCTCTTGCGGGCGAAGCGACTCTCCACCATACGGTCAAGCATGGTCGAAGTGGTGGCGAGGGTTTTGTAGCGTTCACCATCGGGCATCATGCCCAGTTCGAAATCGATGTCGGCCGCACGCAGGGCCGCAGCGAAGCGTTCTCCGTGTAGCTTCCAGATGGTATCGTTCGACACGACGAAGGCCCGCTCGGGAGCGTGGGGGCGAATGGCCCGGGCCACGCCGTCAAGGTCGTCATTGAAAAATTGGATGTCGTAACTGCGATCCCCCAGCGCCACATGCACCGCGCCAGAGGATGAAGAGTCGGAAAAAGATTCAGAGGTCATGGGCGAGGATGGTGCCCCTCACATCCCTCGCACGCAAGCGCGGAAAAGTTGCGCAACGAAGATGGTGCCCGGGATTTAGAAGCTCTTTTCTCATTGCGAACCGCCGCTGTCCGCGTATTGTCGCGCCATGCCTATTATCACGATTGTATACGGATCACTGCTCGTCCTGCTGGGCCTGGCTGGTTATTTTGGTTCGGGGGCCGAGAGCCCCACGGCCCTGATTCCTCTGCTGTTTGGAATTCCCCTCGAGGGGCTGGGCCTCGTGGCCTATGTTAAACCGGCAGCTCGCAAACATGCCATGCATGCGGCCGCGACCATTGCACTTCTGGGATTGCTCGGCACGGCCAAGGCTCTCACAAAACTGCCCGCCCTGCTCCAGGGCGCACCCATGGATCGCCCCGCCGCTGTTGCAGCGCAGTGCATCATGGCGGTGCTATCGATCATTTTCCTCGCCCTGTGCATTCGCAGCTTTATGGCAGCTCGCAAAGCAGCCTGACGCCAGCCGCACCCGCCCACGAAGTGAGCCTTCCAGCTACTTCTTGACGGCTTTCTCCGCGTCTGTTTTCCCGCCCGATGCTGCCAGCACTTCCTTGTGCATCCCCTGCGGTGGCGGCGGCAGGGCATCATGAATCGTGGGCACCGCCGGTAGCGCCACACCTTTCTCTTTTGCCGCTTCCATCACCTTCCCCAAATCCTTGTCCGCAACGGGCGTTACCCCTTCGAAAAGATTGGATTGTCTGCCGATCCAACCCCGACGCCAGAACATATATAATTGCAAAGCGGTGATGCCAACCATCAGGGCCAGCACGGCCAAATAGCCATAGCGCCAGTTCAGTTCGGGCATGTTCCAGCTCGACACACTGGTGTTAAAATTCATCCCATACAGTCCCGTGATAAAGGCCAGCGGCATGAAAATCGTCGAGATGATCGTGAGGACTTTCATGATGGAATTCATGCGATTGCTTACACTGGACAGGTACGCATCGGTCAGGTTTCCCGCGAGGTCCCGGTACGACTCAACAAGGTCGATTATCTGCACCGCGTGGTCGTAAAGATCGCGCAGAAAAAAGGAAGTCTCGCGCGAAATCCGATCATCGGGCAGGCGCACGAGTCGGTTCACCGCATCGCGCACGGGCCACAGCGCTCGCCGCACGGCCAGCAATTTGTGGCGCTGATCATATAACTGCGTCACAAGCTGAGGCGTGGGATACAGCAACGCCCGGTCCTCCAGCACTTCCATCTGTTCGCCGTAACTTTCCAACAGCGGGAAGTACGCATCGAGGGTGGAATCCAACAGCGAGTACATGAGAAAATCCGGCCCCAGATGGCGCATGCGCCCTCGCCCTCCGCGGATTTGCAGGCGCAGATCGTCGAGACAATCACCCTGGATTTCCTGAAACGACAGCACCCACTTGTCGCCGCAGAACAGACTCAGTTGGTCTGTATCCATGTTATCGTTCTCAACGTCAGGTGGCATGCGCATCACCACGAAAAGATGATCGTCAAACTCCTCCGTCTTGGCGTACTGCTGTGACCAGAGCACGTCTTCCATGGCCAGACGGTGCAGTTTGAACAAGTCGACAAATTTCTGCAAGCGGTCCACGTCGGCGAGACCGGCCACGTCGATCCAGGTGACAGTATACTTGCCAAGAAACTCGCGAATGTCTTCTATCGAGGGATCCTCGCGCTCCTCCACGCCAACCTCGTTGTAACCCATCATGCGCACAGAAGTTTCGTGCGCATCCGAACGTGAGCGCAGGGTGGTCTCCAGTCGGCTGGACCCATAACGGTGGTACTTGTGTCTGTGTCTGGGCCGCTTGCGAGGCTGCGGGTACTTGCTCATCATTGGCAATTCACCATTATTTCATCGAGCCTCATCCGGCAACCAGACATACGGTTATCCCTTATAGTTCCTGCGCCGCTTACAAGGCGCTGCCTTCGGGGCCTTCTTCGAGGCTGAGAATTTCCTCAACCGTTTCGCGGCGGCTCATCAATCGCTTCGAGCCGTCTTCCTC
The DNA here is from genome assembly GCA_002842095.1 of candidate division BRC1 bacterium HGW-BRC1-1. Lineage (GTDB taxonomy): Bacteria > Sumerlaeota > Sumerlaeia > Sumerlaeales > Sumerlaeaceae > HGW-BRC1-1. The sequence continues at coordinate 48,003 of PHCB01000021.1, read as the reverse complement.
CAGCCACACCTGCGGCGCGCGTCCGATGCTGTTGTAGTTGGAAGCCATCGCGTAGCCGTATGCGCCACCATCGTGCAGGCAGAGCAGGTCGCCGCGCTGGGGCATGGGCAAATCCCGGGGGGTGAGCAATTCGCCGGCGTCGCGGGTGAACACGTCGCCCGACTCGCACAACGGTCCAGCCACCACCACGGACTCGGTAGCCTCGCCTGCGCGTCCCGGCACGCTGATGCGGTGATAAGAACCGTACATGGCGGGGCGGGCCAGATCCACGAAGCCGGCGTCCACCATCACGAAGGTGCGTCCCTCGCCCTTTTCGTTCTTCTCGGTTTTTTTCACATCTGAAACGCGCCCAACCAGCGTGGCCGCAGGCGCGACGAAGTGGCGGCCGGGCTCGATCTCAAGACGAATTTCGCGCCCCATGGCTTCCTGCAAAATGCGCCGCGCTTCCACAAACAAACCGGCCAGCGGAGCGATGTCGACCGCCGGAAGATCTTCACGATAGGTGTGCGGAATACCGCCGCCCAAACTCACGGCGTTCACGCTCGGGAAATGGGGCGCCAGCAATGCGAATTCCTTCGCCAGCCGCTCAAGGTTCGCCAGCAACTCTTCCATGCGAGGACCGCTACCGATGTGGGCGTGAAGCATGGTAATCCTCATCCCCGCCTGAGCAGCCGCCTTCCCGACCTCGGCCGCCTGGCTCATCCACACGCCATGCTTGGAACTCGGCCCGCCGGTGTCGCAGGCGTTCACGTGACCGTGTCCGAAACCGGGATTAATGCGCACGGCGATTTCGTCGGCGTAGCCGGCCTGCGCCAGATCCTGAACCTGACCAGGGCTGCCGATGTTGGGCAGCACATTGTTTTCCATCACAACGTGCATGGCATTGTCGCGGAACACGTCCGCGGTGAACATGATCTTGGGCGGGTTATGGCCGCCGGGATAACCGGCATGCATGGCGCGCAAAACTTCGTTTCCCGAAACCGCATCAATCCAGATGCCATTGCGGTGCATCTCGGCCAGCACCATGGTGGCGGGGCAGCTCTTCACCGCGAACCGCACCTTCACGTCCGCCGCCTCGGCGACGCGCTTGATGTCGGCAATGCGTCCGCGCAGCGTGGCCGCATCCACAAGCCAATAGGGAGTGCCCACGAGGCCCGCCACTTCTTCCAGAAGTTGAAGGTTTTCCGCCGGATTCTTCTCTGCTTGCTTCGTCATGATGTTCTCTCCTCGTCCTTGCGATGGTTGAATGGCGTCGCCGGATCTGACCGCGACCTATGCGTTAGACTCCGCCGCGATGTGACGCGAGCGAAAATAATCGATGGTGTTGCGCAAACCCGTTTCCAACGGCACGATCGGCTCGTAACCCAGCAAGGCGCGGGCCTTCGTCAGGTCGGGGCGGCGCATGGTCGGGTCGTCCACGGGAAGCTCGCGATGTTCAATCGGCAGTTCGCTCCCCGCCAGTTTCAGGATCAATTTGGCGAAATCCGAAATGCTCAGTTCGAACTCCGTGCCCAGATTCACCGGCGTGGTTTCGTCCGACATCAGCAGCCGGAAAATTCCCTCCACCAGGTCCGTCACGTAGCAGAAGCTGCGGGTCTGATCGCCCGTGCCAAACACCGTCAGTGGCTCATTACGCAGCACGCTGCCGATGAAGCTCGGCACCACGCGTCCGTCGTCGAGCCGCATCCGCGGACCATACGTGTTGAAGATGCGCACCGTGCGTGTGTCGACGCCGTGGAACCGGTGATATGCCCCCGTGAGCGCCTCGGCGAAGCGCTTCGCTTCGTCGTACACGCCGCGCGGCCCCACCGGGTTTACGTTGCCCCAATAGGTCTCGGGCTGTGGATGTACCAGCGGATCGCCATACACCTCGCTGGTGGAGGCCAGCAGGAAACGCGAGCTTTTCTCACGCGCCAGCCCCAGTGCCTTGTGTGTTCCCAGCGACCCGACCTTCATGGTCTGGATGGGCATGCGCAAATAATCGATGGGGCTCGCGGGCGAGGCGAAATGGAGGATGTAGTCCACCCGTCCCTTCACGTAAATGAACTCGGTCACATCGTGATGTACGAAATGAAACTTCGGGTCGCGGATGTGGTCGATGTTGTCCACGGAACCCGTGAGCAGATTATCCATGCAGATGACGCGGTGTCCCTCGGCAAGCATGCGCTCGCACAAATGAGAACCGATAAAACCGGCACCGCCGGTGATGAGTGTGGTTGGGGTATGCATACTTGTGGGTTCGGGGTGGGTCGCCGGAGGCGCGTCGCATGACCGAAGTGGCCGCGCTGCACCTTCGCGTTACATCAGCGGATTGGCGGGCCTGCCCGGAGTCTCCTTCACAACGGCAGATGGCGGACCCACCGGCGCTGGTGTCGCCTCGGGTGCGGGAGCCACGGCGGAGGCCGGTGCTGTGGTGGCGGGTGCTTCGGCGTCCGGGGGCGGCATCGCCTTGCGGCGAATCCAGGCGCGTTCCTCAGCCACGGATTTCACCTTCACCTTCGTGTTCATGGTGTTTTCCAACACCTCGCGCTTGCCCTGCAAACTCACCGATTCGATGTAATAAAACCAAACCGACCCGCGCTCAAGGCCGGTATCCATGAAACAATATTCGTGGGGCACATTGGTCGATCCCTCGCCCGCGATAATCTTATCGTTCGCACGCACGTAGTCGCCATTCTCTTTGTCCGCGCGATAAATGTTGAACCCGTAATTGTCTTCCTGGGTCTCGGTCCGCCAGCGAATGAACACACGCCCGGGCAGGTCGTCCGGCACCAGACGCGCCAGTTCTTCGTCGCTGACCTCGCCCGTGGGAAGGGCGATGCACTCAACCATTTTGATGACGGACGTTGTGGTAACGGCGTCGGCGGCGACGGCTTCCATGGGCGCGAAAACACCCAGAGCCACGGTTGCTGCCGCTGCGAAGATCACTCGTGCGATTCTCAACTTCATGCAGAAAAACTCTCCCAGATCAATCACGCCCGTGCCCGGCGGACACAAACGATTCCCGAGCATCTTGGCGGACGAAACCCGCTGGGAGTCAACAGAAAGCATGGGCAGGACTCAACGCCCGCTAATCCGACTGCAACGTGCGCATCGCCGGATCGGTGGGTTCCCCGCCCTCCACCGCTTCCAGTGGAGATTGTTGCACAATCTCATCATCCTCCGCAGGGGGCGCGTCTTTCCCCTCATCATATTTCCCCACCCGCACGTCGCGATATTGCAACTCGTACAACTTGCGATAAATCCCGTCGCGCCGCAGAAGTTCCTGGTGCGTGCCCACCTCGCGAATTTTGCCGTGGTGCATGACGATGATCCGGTCGGCATTTTGGATGGTCGACAGGCGGTGCGCGATCACAATGCTCGTGCGCCCCTTCAGCAGCTTCTGCAACGCATCCTGAATGAGGTGCTCGGTTTCCGTGTCGATGCTGGCCGTTGCTTCATCGAGAATGAGGATGGCCGGATCAAACGCCAGCGCCCGCGCGAAGGCCAGCAATTGCTTCTGACCCACGCTCAACGTGGCGCCGCGCTCCAGCACTTCCTGTTTGTAACCACCCGGTAATGCTGCGATGAACTCGTTGGCATTCACGTTGCGACCGGCCCGTTCCACCACCTCATCCGTCACGGCCTCGTTGCCCAGGCGGATGTTCGATGCGATGTCGCCCGAGAACAGGAACACATCCTGCAACACCACGGCGAACTGACGACGCCAATCGCTCAGGTCGAGGCGACGGATGTCCGTCCCGTCCACCTTGATGGCGCCCTTCTGCACATCGTAAAACCGCGTGAGCAGGCTGGTAACCGTTGTCTTGCCACTCCCCGTGCTGCCCACCAGCGCCACGGATTCACCCCGCCGCACGGTGAAGCTCACGTCCCGCAGAACCCAGTCCTCGTCCTTGTATGCGAAGCTGACGTTCTCGAAGCGGATCTCGTCTTTAAGCCCTGTGAATGGCTCCGGTTTCTCCGGCGAGCTGATCTCTGCCGGAGTATCCAGAAGGTTGAAGATGCGCTCGGCCGAGGCGAGGGCCGTCTGGAAAATGTTGAACTTGTCGCTGAGGTCTTTGATCGGCTGGAAGAAGCGCTGGATGTATTGAATGAAGAGATAGATGACGCCCACCGTCAGGCCGCCCGAAAGGGCCCGCACGCCACCGTACCAGATGATAAGGGCCAGCGCCAACGCGCCGATCACCTCGATGGCTGGCACGAAGAACGCATACGCGGCCACGGTGCGCATGTTGGCTTCACGGAAATCCGAGTTCAGTTCCACAAACCTACGCCGGTTGCGCCGTTCGCGGTTATACGCCTGCACGGTTCGGATGCCGCCCAGGTTCTCCTGGATGTACGCGTTCATGCGCGACAGCCGCGTGCGGGCGTCGCGGCTGCTTTCGCGCACCGCCGTGCGGAACCATTTGCCGGCCACCAGCATGATAGGGACCGTGATGAAGACGAGCAGCGTCAGGCGCACGTCGGTCTTCAGCATCAGGATCGTAATGCCCGCCAGCAGGAAAATGTCTCCCGCGAGGGTCATCACGCCCTGCGCGAACAACTCGTTGAGCGTGGCCACGTCGCTGGTTACGCGGGTCATGAGCCGCCCCACGGGGTTGCGGTCGAAAAACGCCAGAGACATTTTTTGCACATGGGCAAACAGCTCGCGCCGCAGATCGAACATCCCCTGCTGCCCCACCCACGCGATCAAAAAAGCCTGCACATATTCCAGAACGAACAACCCCGCGATGGTACCAATAAAAAGTCCGCTCAGCCTCGCTACACCGGCGTAGTCGCCCTTGGCGATGTGGTTGTCGATCGTCACCTTCACGATGTACGGACCGGCCAGCGAGAGCGCGGCAATGAGGCTGCTGACCACACTGGACAAAACCACCAGCTTCCAGCGGGGTCGGATATATTTCAGTAATCGCGCCGCGTGGCGCATATCTCCGGCATGAGCCACGCGATCTTCTTCGTGGAATGCTTCGGGGCTCATGAGATATTTTGCTGCGCTTTTAGCGCAGGGCGAAAGTCGGGTGTCATCGGTTTAACTTGATCTCTGTTGTTATGGCTCACAACCCAAGTTGATTCGTTTGTTCACCGGGGGGGTATTGGTTCTTTTGTGAAACCGATCCCAACCATCAGTCCCCTTATAGCCATGGTCGCCCTGACTCTATGCACCCTGTGCATTTCACCCCGACCGCTATCCGCCGTCACAGGAACCCCTGTGCCCACGCCATCGCGCATCCCCTTGTCCAACGCCGCCCGCAACACGACGGCCCCCATCGTGGGCGGCTTGCCCAATGTTAATGTTTCCGACATCCCCGCTCCGGATTATTCCAAACTGCCCCGCGATTCCGCCGGCCGCCCCATCGTGGCCAAAGTGAATGGCGAAGCGATATTGCTGGATGAGTTCACAACCCAGCTCCGCCTGACCACGCCGCAGCCCCGCAACGCCGATAACCAACAAAAGCTCGCCGTGGCGAACGTTCTCTCCACCCACGTGCTCGACACCATGATAACAACCCGCCTGATGGAGCAGGCAGCCCGTCAAGCGGGCATCCGGGTGGATGATTCAGAAGTCACCCGCACCATTGCCGCCAACAATGCGAACATGCCCGCCGGCCGAAAGATGCAGGATATGGCGTTGGCCGCCGGCATGACCATCGCCGAAATGCATCAGCAAACCCGCGTCTCTCTCCTGCTGGATAAAGTGCGGGACATTGCCACGTCGACAGTCGTCGTGCTTGAAGAAGATATCCCCACCACGGCGGGCTTGTCCGCCGACGAGTTGAACCCCACTGCGACCGTCTCCCGCGATCAGGTCACCTCGGCCCAACTGGCCCGCATCCTCACCGAGGATCAATATGTGCAGGAAATGCGCGCGGCGCACATTGTATTACGCTGTCTGGATGGTGCCACGTCCTCCGCCGAGAAACAAGCCCGAGAGAAAGCAGAAACCGTCCTCGGTCTTCTTAATTCCGGATTCGATTTCTCCAAGGCAGCGCGCCTGTATTCTCAGGACGGTAAAACCGCTGCCAACGGGGGCAACCTCGGGTGGTTCACCAAGGGTACGAATTACCCGGCCTTTGACGACGCGGCCTTTGCCCTGGCCGATGGCGAGATCAGTTCCGTTGTCCGCACCCCTGTGGGTTTCCACATCATTCAGGGCGGCCCGCAGCATCAGGGACGCCTCCACACCCGTACCCAGCAGGTGAAGCGTGATCAGGCATTGGAGAAATATAAGACCGACCTGAAGACCCATGCCGAGATCGAACGCTATCTGTAACAACGCTCCCCCGCGTTTCTGATTATCATTACCACCCCCGCCGCGAAAACCAAACGCAAATGCGAATAGCACGACAGGTGCGGGGTAGGAAGTCCTTGCTTTGGGCCTTGCTGCTGTTTTTGCGCCCAAAAACCATTCGTTTAGGGGTCCCATAGACTCATGTATGCAATTTTTCGTGCGGGCGGACGACAGTTCCGCGTAAATAACGGCGATGTAGTTCGGATGCCGCTGATGGATGCCGAGGTAGGCAGCGAAGTCGAGATGAACGACGTGCTGCAACTCACCGACGACAACGGCCCGAAGCTGGGAACTCCTCTCATCGCAGGAGCCAAGGTCACGGCAAAGATCCTTCGCCACGGCAAGGAAAAGAAAATTCTCGTCTACACGTTCAAGCGCCGCAAGGGCTATGAGAAGCGTCGTGGACACCGCCAGGATTTCACCGAAGTTCGCATCGAGAAAATCGAAGGCTGATTTTCCGCTGACTGTGGACCATGTCCGCAGGCAAACTTCCAAAACCTCCTCGAATACTAAAAGGATTCCGGTCAGATGGCACATAAAAAAGGCGTAGGTAGCTCCAGAAACGGTCGCGACAGCAACTCGCAACGGCTTGGCACCAAAGCATACGGTGGCCAGTTCGTCACGGGCGGCAGCATCATCGTGCGCCAGCGCGGCACCAAATTTCATCCCGGCAATAACGTCGGCATCGGCAAAGACGACACCCTGTTTGCGAAGGTGGATGGCGTGGTGGAATTCGCCCAGCGCCGCGGACGCAAGCTGGTCAACATCATCATCCAAAGCGCGGAGTAATCCCCGCAGTCGACAACCGACAGCAACTTTTTTGAAAAAGCCGGACGCCGCCTTTGAGGCGAACTCCGGCTTTTTCTATTTCATGTCTTTCCGGTGACCCCCTCCATGCCCCCTGAATCAAACACCCCCATGCGCTCCCCTGATGAGGAACTGCTGCGTCTGAAACTGCTCTGGTATTTCGGATGCACAACACCCCTCATTTATCTGCTCATTGCCCATGGGGTGCAGGTCGTCTGGTTCGACCGCCCCGGTTACTCCGGCGGGTTCAGCACCCTGTCAGCCATCCACGGGGGCATCATGCTGAAAATCTTTGCCACCGTCGCTCTGGCACTGGGGCTGTGGCTGGTCTATTGGCGCGCAAAACCTTTCCGGGTAACCAACCTCCCATCGGACCAAAAGTCTTCCGCCGCCCTTCTCCCATTTTTTCGGCGCCGGGTTTTCGCCATGATGGCATTGGCAGACCTCGTTGCATGTTCCGGTTTGGTTCTTTTCCTGCTCACGGCAAACATGGATTTTCTTCTACTGGGAGGAATCGCCTCCTATCTCATGCTGACCCTTGCCTATCCCGCCCGGTCGTGGTTTCTGCAGTCTGCAAAACGGTTGTAGAATTCCCCGGCGGAACAAGGCAGAAGCTTCCTCATGTTCGGAGTACACCCCACTGATCCACCCCCTCCACATTCAACTGATGCCAGCGAACAGGCCATGCTGCGTCTTGTGGCCGATGCCCAGAAGGGCGACACCACCGCCTTCGAACAGCTCGTTTTTCTTCATCGGGACCAGGTATACGCGATAGCCTATCAGATGACGCGTAACGCCGACGACGCCATGGATGTGACTCAGGACGTTTTTATACGACTGTTTCGCGCATTGCCCTCGTTCAAAGGAAAGGCCCGCTTCGCAACCTGGATGCACCGGGTTGTTCTCAACTGTGCAATGGATCATTTGCGCCACGAGAAGCGCCATCGGTCCGGCAAATTGGAGATGGACGACGACAGCAACGAGGCCACCGACCCGCCTGGAATGATCCACCGGGTGTCCGCCTCCACCCCTCCGCCCCAACGCAAGGCGGCCGATGCGCAGCAGCTCCAGCAGTGCGTCCGCGAGGCTTTGCGCAAATTATCATCCAAGCAACGGCAGGTTTTTATATTGCGTTATTACCATGATCTCAGCCTCCTCGAAGTAGCTGAGGTGATGCGATCCACGCAAGGCACAATTAAACGTCATCTTTTTCGTGCCCATGAGCGTCTAAAGGATATATTGAAGGATCTGCGACCCTGATGAACCACGAAACCCGTAATGATCATATCCAGCGTCAGGACACCGAAGGGGAAACCCAACGGGTCAAACTCGACGCATCGAACTATCGCGCAAGTGAAATGGAACTGGCGCAGATTCACGACGTCTTCATTGACCTCGCCGAGTCCACCCCTCCCCTTCCTGCCCCGCGCTGGCACTCCCTCGATGAGGCGTTGAAATCCGAGATGATCCGCCCGCTCGACAATCGTTCATGGCGCGAGCGCTACCGCACTTTGCGCGACAGCATCCACGCAACCGATTCGCCCTTGCTGCGGGCCGGCATTGCCGCCGTAGCACTGGGGATATTACTCATCGCCCTCGCCCTGATGTGGCTGATGGGATTTTTCGGCAGTGGCGTGGCGGTTCCTGCGGGCCTGGCCGCCGTAGCCATCGTTCTCTCATAACGTCCTCGCTCTGAATATGCCTTTGGTACTTTCGCATCGCCTTCGGGGTTGCGTTTATCCATCAACCGCCTCACGAAAAGGCGGGACATTATGAGAATCTTATACATCAGTGGCGACCTCGGTGTCGAAGCCGGGGGCCGCAAAGGCGCCGCCACCCACATCCGTGCCACTTGCGATGCCCTCACCGCTTTCGGACATGAGGTGCTATTGGTAACGCCCAACGTGGGTGACACCTCAGAAATCAATTTTCCGGTTCTGGGAGTTAAGACCCCCCGCAGCAAAATGCTGGGGGCAGACGGGCGCTACCTTCTGCTCAATCACCTCATGAAAAAGGTGCTGGAAGACGCCATCATCGACTTCCAACCCGATGCGGTGTACGAGCGCTACTCGCTGTACCAAACCGCTGGTGAGGCGGCCTGTCGCCGCCGGGGCCTTCCCCGCATCCTCGAAGTGAACACCCTTCTGGCGCACGAGCAAAGCGACCGGTTGCGCTTCCCACGTCTGGCATTGTGGGTTGAACGTCGCCTCTGGCGTCGCGAAAAAGCCATCATCGCCGTAAGCACCATGCTCAAGCGTCTCATGGTCGACTCTGCGGGGCTCGACACAGGCTCCATGACGGGATTCGTTATCTGTCCCGTGGCAGTCAATCCGGCTTGCTTCAGCCCCGCCACAGCACCGGCCGACTTGAACATGCTGGGTGCAGAAAACCGCGAGGTGGTCGCATACATCGGCACGATGACAGCCTGGCACGGCGTGGATCTTTTCTTTGAGGCCGCGCGCATCCTGCGCGATTCCGACCGCCCCACCGTCATCATGGCCGTGGGCGGCGAGGACGATCGGGTCGCCCGCCTGCGCATACGTGCCCGCGAGGAGGGCGTGGACTCCCACCTCCTTTTCCTGGGCAGCATCCCCCATTCGCAAGTGCCCGCGCTGCTGGCCGCGGTTGACGTCTGTCTCATTCCCGACACCCAGGACTGGAGCAGTCCCACCAAATTTTTCGAATTCGCCGCCATGCAAAAACCTGTGGTGGCAGCTCGCTCGCCGGCCGTTGAGGAAGTCTTTGGGACATCTGAACAAACCGGCGTGCTCTTCGAGCGAGGCAACGCCGCCGACATGGTGCGCGCCATTGAAAGCGTGCTCGACGACGCTCCCCTCGCGCGACGAATCGGTCGGGCTTCGCGCCGACACATTATGAAACACTACACGTCGGCCCGCAGCGTGGAGACTATTATGAAACTCTACCGGGCCCTCGGTGCAACGAACACGGAGGTACCACCAGCTGAGGCCCACATTGACCCTGTGCCTCCAGCCTACCTGCAGGAAGACGGACCCGCCCCATGACCCGTTCCCTGCGCCAGCAATTTGAGTTGGTCGTAAGTCTGGCCAAGCGTGACCTCAAGGCTCGCTATAAAGATTCCATTTTAGGTTTCTTCTGGTCACTGCTTCGGCCCGCCTTTCTCACCGTCATCATCTGGGTCGTTTTCTCAAAAATCCTCCAGTTGGAATTTCCCCACGGGGTTTTGCCCTACTGGACTTACGTGCTGGTCTCGCTCCTCGCGTGGAATTTTCTCATCGGGTCGCTCATGGACGCCAGCCACTCTGTCATCGCCAACGCCTCGCTTTTGAAAAAGGTAAAGCTCGATGCGGAAGTCTTTCCCATTGCAGCCATTCTGGCCAATGCCGTGCACTTCCTGCTCGCCCTGGCGGTCGTGCTGGTGCTGCTGGTTCTGTCCGGTGTGGGGGTTTCGAAGCTCGTAATTTTCCTGCCTGTCATCGTGGCGCTGGAAACCCTCTTCATTCTGGGGCTTGCATTTTATCTGTCAGCGCTGAATGTATTTTACAGAGACGTGGGAAGCGCGCTGGAACTGGCCTCCCTGGCATGGTTTTACATCACGCCGGTCATCTATCCGGCCGAACTAACGTGGCAACGGATTCAGGAAATCTTCGGGCCGGAAAGGGGCGCTTTCGTTTTTCACCTCTACATGCTGAATCCTGCCGCCCCCATCGTGGTGGCGGTGCGAAAGGTGGTTTTGTTCGGGCGTGGAGTTGGAGAAGTGGGACGAAACGATCTGTTTCTCTATCTCGGCGCGGCAGGGGCCGTGTCGCTGTTTCTCACAGTGACGGGTTGGATCATATTTCGCCGCCTCAGCAGGCGGTTTGTGGATGAGCTATAATCATGACCTTTGAAATCACCCGCCTGATCGTGACGGATTTGAGTGAGAACTGCTACATTCTTTTCGACCCCAACAACGACGCCATTGTGGTGGATCCGGGCGGCGAAGTCGACCGCATCATTCAGTTCATCGAACAGAACCGGCTGAAGGTCGGCCTGATCCTCAACACCCACGGCCACGCCGACCACATCTGCGCCGCCAAGGCGGTGAAAAAAGCCACCGGCGCGCAAGTCGCCATCCACCCCGACGATGCCCCCATGATGGCCAGCGCTCTGTTGTGCGGAGCCCAATGGTTGGAAATGGATTTTGAACCCATGGAACCCGATTTCATGCTGGAGCATGGCAAGTCGGTTTCGTTCGGTGCCATTGAACTGGAAGTTCGCCACACGCCCGGTCATTCCCCCGGTTCGTGTATTTTCGTTGATCATGAAGGTGCGAACATTTTTTCGGGCGACCTGATTTTCAAGGGTGCCGTGGGCCGCTGGGATCTCCCCGGGGGCGATGGTTCCACTCTGCAAAAATCACTCCATGATCAACTGCTGACCCTGCCCGAAAATTATCGCATACATGCGGGACACGGCGATGCCACCACCGTGGGCGATGAAGCCCGCACCAACCCATTCCTGCAAAGCGACGCTCCCTGGCAGTAACCCGCCCGGTTACTCCTCGTCGTCGAGGGTTTGATCCATAATTTTGCTGGGCGCCATGCCGCTGTTTCGCCCCACCGGATGCGCGGGCACGCCGGCCACCGTGGTGTGAGGCGCCACCGAATGCACCACCACGCTGCCACCGCCAACCTTGGCGCCCTCGCCGATTTCGATGTTTCCGAAAATCTTCGCGCCCGCGCTGATGAGCACACCGCGTCGCACCTTCGGATGACGATCGCCATGCTCCTTGCCCGTGCCACCCAACGTCACTTCGTGCAGGATCGACACATCGTCCTCGACCAGCGCCGTCTCTCCGATGACGATGCCCGTGGCGTGGTCGAGCATGATCCCCTTGCCCATCCGCGCCGCCGGATGGATGTCCACGGCATACACCTCGCTGGTGCGGCTCTGCAATTCCAGCGCCAGAGCCCGCCGCCCCCGCTGCCACAAATGATGTGCGATGCGATGGACCTGCAAACTTTGGTAGCCCTTGAAATACAAGAACGGCAGCGAGTAGCGCGTGCAGGCCGCATCGCGCTCCCGCACCGCTTTCAGATCGGCAATGGCGGCTTCCGCTAACCAGGAGTCCTCCGCGTGGGCCTGCACCATCACATCACGCAGCGTGATGGGATGGATTGTGGAACTGGCCAGTTTCGCGGCCAGATGAAAACTCAGCGCCTCTTCGAAGGTGCGATGATTCAACACCGCTGCATAAAGAAAGCTCGCCAGGATGGGCTCGGAATCAGCGTCCTCCTGAACTTCTTTGCGCAGCGCGGTCCAGATGCGTTTTTTCAAGTCGCTCATAATGGGTTCAACCTCGTGGGCAGATGCCCTGCAAAACGCAATCGCCAATTAGCATTTCCATTCAGCCAGAAACACTCGCAGATGATTTTCTTAACAGCGATTCAGCCCGCTCGATGACGGCCTCACGCTCTGCCGCTGTGGACGAGCAGATTCCCATATGGCCCAACTTGCGGCCGGGCCGCGGCTCTTTGCCATACAGGTGCACGTGAAGCCCCTCGCACGCAGCCAATTCCGCCGTGGGAGGTGTGTCGCCCACCAGGTTCAGCATGGCAGAGTAGCCGCGCAGTTCGGTGCTTCCCAACGGCAGACCCGCCACCGCCCGCAGGTGGTTTTCAAACTGACTGCACTGCGCCCCTTCGATGGTCCAGTGGCCCGAGTTGTGAACGCGAGGAGCCATTTCGTTGACAAGCAGGCGACCCTCCAGTTCGAAAAATTCCAGAGCCAGCACGCCCACATAATCCAGCCCCTCGAGCACTGCGCGGGCATGGGCGTTTGCCTGCTCTTGAAGTCCGTCCGTGCTCTCCCGCGCAGGGCAGCGCGACAGATGCAGGATTCCATCGCGATGCTCGTTCTCCACCAGCGGCCAGCAGCGCACCTCGCCGGTTGCCGAACGCACCGACAACAACGACAACTCGCGGCGGAAAGGAACGAAGCCCTCCATCACCGCCGGCACCCCGCCGATTTCTTGCCAGGCGTCCGCAGCGTAAAAGTCCGCGCGCAAAACAACCTGACCTTTACCATCATAACCACCGCGACGCGTTTTCAGGATACAGGGCAGCCCCAGTTCCTCGACCGCTGCTTGCGCATCGGAGGGGGAATCCACCTGCCTGTAGGGGGCGGGTTCGACGCCAACGCTTCGAAAAAAATCCTTTTCCACCAGGCGATCCTGCGCCACCTCCAGCGCACGGGGACCCGGCAACACCGGCACCCATTGGCCCAGCGCACGCGCAGCTTCCACGGGAACATTTTCGAATTCATACGTCACCGCATCGAGCCCTTTGGCAAATTCCTGAAGGGCCGCGTGGTCGTTGTAACTTCCCGTCATGAGAGGCGCAATTTCGCCCGCTGCTGCATCCGGCGTCGGATCAAAAAATCGCAGCCGCAACCCCAGCGGGTAACCCGCCAGTGCCAACATTCGCCCGAGCTGGCCTGCGCCAAGCACGCCAATAATCAACGCGGCAACTCCTCGCGCGGATCGTCGTGGTCGGCCACGGTCTTTGTCTGATCCTTGCGATATTTTCGCAGCGCCTCGCGGATTTGCGGGTGTTGGCAACCGAGCATGGCCGCCGCCAACAGCGCGGCATTCACAGCCCCGGCCCGCCCGATGGCCATTGTTCCCACCGGAATTCCAGCGGGCATCTGCACGATGGAAAGCAGCGAATCGAGACCATTGAGGGCGCGACTCTGGACCGGCACTCCCAACACCGGAAGCACGGTTTTCGACGCCGTCATCCCCGGCAGATGAGCCGCCCCGCCGGCCCCGGCGATGATCACCTGCAGCCCGCGTCCCTCGGCTTCCGCAGCGTATACCATCATGGCGTCCGGCGTGCGATGAGCTGATACCACGCGCACCTCATGCGGCACGCCCAATTGCGCGAGAGTGTCGGAAGCACCCTTCATCGTTTCCCAATCACTGCGCGAACCCATGATAATTCCAACCAGAGGACTGGCCCCTGTGTCTGCTTTTGCCTTCGTCTGATCGCCCATATCGTTCTTCCTGTCCGTCATGACTTCAATGCTTTCGCAAATTTCTCAATCGCTTCATCGCACTCCGCCCGCGTGGCTGTCAGCGGCGGACTGAACCTTACCACGTCCTCCGCCATGAGGTTCGTTTCCAACAACAATCCCTCTGCCATGGCTGCGGTTACGACTTCACGGGCCCTTTTCTCCGAGGCAAACTCAACCCCCGTCATCTGCCCCGCGCCACGCACATCGACAAGCTGGTCATCCGCTGCCGCGATATCCCGCAGGTGGTCCCGCAGGTAATCGCCACACTCCCGCGCCCGCGCCAGAAGTCCCTCGCGTTCAATAACCTTCATGGCCGCCAGACCGGCGGCGCAGCTCACGGGATGTCCGCCGAAAGTGGTGATGTGCGAGAAGGGCGGATCCGCCGCAAAACGCCACAACATATCGCGCGGGGCGATGACTCCCGCCAGCGGCATCCCCGCGCCCATCCCCTTGGCCACCGTCATCACATCGGGGGTTGCCCCGGCCCACTCGCCCGCAGCAAACCACTCGCCCAACCGGCCAAAGCCCGTCTGCACCTCATCAAAAATAAGCATCGCACCGGTCTGGTCGCATCGCTCGCGCAACGCCACCAGCCAGTTCGGCGGAGGCAACCGGATGCCCGCCTCGCCCTGCACCGGTTCCACGAGGACCGCCGCGTGTTCGGCGGTGATGCGCTCCAGTGCGTCGAAATCGCCAAACGGCAGAAAATCCACGGGCTTCAACAATGCCTCGAAAGAATGGCGAAACCGTTCCTCGCCAAAGCACGCCAACGCCCCGAGGGTGTCTCCGTGATAGGCTTTGTGAAATGCCACAATCCAGCTTCGACCCGTCAACTTCACGGCCAGTTTCAACGCCGCATCGTTAGCCTCGGCCCCCGTGGTGAGGAAATACGTGCAGTCCATCCCCTCCGGAGCCACCCGCGCAATCGCCTCGGCCAGTTGCACCTGGGGCTCCTGCACGTGTTCGCCATACACCATCGTGTGGGCATACAGATGCGCCTGCCTGCACACAGCCTCGACCACCTCGGGATGACAATGCCCCACATTGGTCACGGCAATGCCCGCCACGAAATCGAGATATTGCTTCCCATCCGTATCCCACAGCCGGCATCCCTCGGCACGGGCCACCGGAAAAGCATGCGAGAACGGCGACGTTTGGGCTACATGCTTCAAAAAACTATCCTTGAGTGCCACGGGCTCGCCTTTCATCGTCAATTCACAGTGCTTGTCTTGGCGGGAATTATTGAAGGTTCCGGCCAGACCAAATTCGTACCAAGCTTGAAAAAATGCTCTCGAATCAGATTGAAAGCTCCAAGCGGAAATTGCAACGAATTGGAGATGAAAGCTCTGGTAAAGCGAAGTGGTTGCAGGGCGAATTGAAAACCCTGCCTTTTCCTCCCTCTTCCGCGTGTTTCAAGGCATACGGGGAGGGCATCACAACTCGCCACTCTGCTTTGGCAGAATCATTCAAAGACGCACAGCGGCACTATAGACGGCAAGGTCATGCACGACTACAAGAAGGGCGGACGGCAACTGTCCGGAGCAGGACGCCGACCGCGGAGACAGCTACGCTCCGGCGCGCACGCCCGTCCGTACCGTCGCACCAGCGGCGGAACGGTGTTCCTGCGGTTTTTCTACACCGTGGGGCTCTTCTTCGTGCTCGCCACCATCGGCCAGGCCGCCTATGGTTATCTGCTCACCTCGCCTCATTTACGCATCAGCAAGGTCGAGGTGACGGGCCTGTCGGAACCGGTCTCGAAAGAGTTGCGCGCCCTGGTGGCCGACTACGCCGCCACCCACCCGAGTCTTTTCAGCCTGAACCTCCCCACTCTCCAGCGCACCGTGAGCGCCCATCCCCGCGTGAAAAACGTGCACCTTCAAAAAGTGTGGCCCGACAAACTTGTCATTCGCGCCAATGAGCGCACCCCTTGCGCCGTGCTCATGGCCGGGAAATTTTATCTGCTCGACCCCGCCGGCTACGTGATGGAGGAGGTCAAAGGCTCCCAATTGCGCGCCTACAATCTTCCCTATATCTCGGGCGTCCCCACGCAGGAGGCCGAGCCAAACAACAAGATCAAGGGCAAGGTCATCGAACGCGCCCTGGAGTTGCTGCTTGTCGTGAAAGACCGCAACCCCGAGCTATACGAACGCATCTCCGAAGTGAACGTGAGCAAGGACTCCGTGTCGAAGATGGATAATCTTGTGGTGAACATGAAAGACGGCGGCATGGAAGTGCGCTTCGGCGACACCAACCCCGTGGAGAAATTGCCCGCGTTGGAATTGTTCATCCGCATGCAGCGCGAAAAAGAGATTGATCCGTTCTCCATGACCTACGTGGATCTGCGGTTCAAAAACCAGATCGTCTTCATGGACTATAACCATGGTCTGGCCAAGGAAGCCGGCATTCTGGATCAACTGACGGCACCTCCGGCCACTTCGGGACGCAAAGACAGCGCGTCGAAAAGCAGCGGCTCGAGTGACAGCGCTTCATCGGACGACACCAGCGATAGCCCCCGCTCGTCGGGCGCATCGACTGCTTCAGCGTACGATGAGACCAGGCGCCCCTCCCGTGCTGCCGAGACAGGCTCCAATCCGGCCACCCCCCGGGAGATCGCACAACCGCCCTCTTACGTTCCTGCCGCAACCAACACCGCCACGATCCAGGAGCAACCGCGCCGGGGGCTTCTGGGACGCGCCGCAAATATTTTTCGTCGCGATAAAGAGCGTTAGGGCTATGGGGGAATCCAACACATGAGGCGCAAACGCTCAAAAATCGTAACCGGTCTCGACATCGGCACGACCAAAATCGTGGCGATCACGGCCCAGATGGCTCCCGACGATCCCGATCAGGCTCTCACCATTCTCGGTGTCGGCAGCACCCCCTCGCTGGGATTGAAAAAGGGCATGGTGGTTGACATCGATGCCACCGTCGATTCCATCCGCAAGGCCGTGAACAAGTCCGAGGAGATGTCCAAGATCGACGTGCGCGAGGCCTATGTCGGCATCGCCGGCGGGCACATCGAAAGCGACAACGCCCGCGGCTACATCGAAGTGCAAAACCCCAGCCGCGGCGTGACCGAGGGCGACCGCCAGCGCGTTTTGAAACGGGCACAGGAATCCATCCGGGCGGGCGAGCATCTGGAACTGATCCACAGCATCCCGCAGGAATTTCTGCTCGACGGCCACGGAGGGATTACCAATCCGGTGGGCATGAGTTGCTCGCGTCTTGAGGCGCGGGTTCATCTCATTTACGCTGCCGTCACCAGCGCATCCAACATCCTGCGGTGCGTTACCATGGCCGGCCTTCGCCCCCGCGACCTCATGCTTGAATCCCTCGCCTCTTCCCTGGCGCTGCTCAGCGACCACGAAAAAGAAGTGGGCGTGATTCTCATTGATGTGGGCGGTGGCACCAGCGACGTGGCCGTGTTCACCGATGGCTCGGTGCGCTTCAGCGGCGTCATCCCCTACGGCGGCGACACCATTACGAACGACATCGCCAAGTGCATGAAAATCTCGCGCTACGACGCCGAAAACGTTAAGAAGAAGTACGCCAATGCCGAAAGCACCCGCGTGGATGCGGACGAAGAAATCGAGCTCACCTCGCTGCTGAAAAGCACACCCGAAACCGCCAGCCGCCGGATGCTCTGCGAGATCGTCGAGTCGCGGCTGGAAGAAATTTTCTTGATGGCGCGCCAGATGATCGAAGGCTCGCCCGTCAAATACACCTCCTGCGCCGGCGTGGTTCTCACCGGCGGCACCGCCCTCATGGAAGACATCGTCCACCTGGCCGAGCGCGTCTTCGAGTTGCCGGTGAAGGTCGGCGTTCCCCAGAACCTCAAAGGCATGAGCAGTGGCGTCAGTTCGCCGATCTATTCCACGGGCATCGGACTTGTGCTCAGCGGTTACGAAAACGATCTCGGCACGACCCACATCAACACCAATGGAAACGTCTTCCACAAGGTCACCGATCTTTTCTCGCGGATACTCAACTGGTACAGTTGACCTCCCACCGCTCCCCGGCGGATGGTGGCGTGATGACGTTTCATCCTTCACAATTCCCTCACGGGAGTACTTCATCAGCAGCAGAACATCAACTTCGGGAAAATCGACCATGACAGAAACCCATCAATTCGACGTGATCATCATCGGCGGCGGCCCCGGCGGCTATGTGGCGGCAATACGCGCGGCGCAGCTGGGCTTTTCCACCGCTATCATAGATAAGCGCGCCCGTCTCGGCGGCACCTGCCTTAACGTGGGGTGCATCCCCAGCAAGGCGCTGCTCGACTCCAGCGAACATTACTCCCTCGCAGCCCACTCTTTTTCCGCCCACGGCATCGGCCTGAAAGATCTCACCATCGACGTGCCAACCATGGTCGGCCGCAAAAACAAAATCGTGGATGAACTGACGCGCGGCATCGCCGGGCTGATGAAGAAGAACAAAGTACAAACCTTTCAGGGCACCGGCAAACTGGCGGGCGGCATGAACGTGACCGTCGAACTTGAGGGCGGCGAAACCCAGCAGCTCACCGCCAAGCGAAACATCCTGCTGGCCACCGGCAGCGTTTCAACGCAGTTACCCTTCGCCAAGGTTGATGGCGACAAAATCATCAGCAGCACCGAAGCGCTGGACCTGGAAGCCGTGCCCGAACGCCTCGTGATCGTCGGCGCGGGGTACATCGGCCTCGAACTGGGCAGCGTCTGGAACCGGCTGGGCAGCGAAGTGATCTTCGTGGAAATGCTGCCGCGCATCGTCCCCTTCATGGACGATGACATCGCCGAGGCCCTCTTCCGCAACCTGAAGAAGCAGGGCATGACCTTCCACATGAACACCAAGGTGGCGGGCATCGACGTGTCCGCCGAAAAAGCGCATGTGAAAATTATCCTGCCGGACAACACCGAGCAGACCATCGACTGCGACAAGGTGCTGATCAGCATCGGACGCAGCCCCTTCACCGACGGCTTGGGTCTCGAAACCGCCGGCGTGGAACTGGACGAGCGCCGCCGCGTGAAGGTCGACGAACATTTCAACACCACCGCCCCCGGCATCAGCGCCATCGGCGACATCATCCGCGGCCCGATGCTCGCCCACAAGGCCGAGGAAGAAGGCGTGGCCTGGGCCGAGCTACTGGCCGGTAAAGCGGGCCACGTGAACTACGACGCCATCCCCAGCGTGGTGTACACCTGGCCCGAGGCGAGCAGCGTGGGCCTGACTGAGTCCGAAGCCCGCGAGAAGCACGGCGACGACGTGCGCGTGGGCAAGTTCACCTTCGTCGCCAACGGACGCGCCAAAGCCATGGGCGAACGCGATGGTTTCGTGAAGGTTATCGCCGGTCCCCGCGACATTCTCCTCGGCGTTCACATCTTTGGCCCCCGCGCTTCCGACATGATTGCCGAGGCGACCATCGTGCTCGAATACGGTGGCACCGCCGAGGACATCGCACGCACCTGCCATGCGCACCCGACCCTCAGCGAAGCCTTGAAAGAAGCCGCCCTGGCAGTTGATGGAAGGGTCATTCATTCCTGAATCCTGACGCCCGGCCCAACGCCAAACACCCAGCGAAATCTCCATGACCGCTTTCGCCATCATATTTGCCCTCATCCTGATCAACGGATTTTTCGCCATGTCGGAGCTTGCGATCCTGTCCTCGCGCAAGCTGCGGCTGAAATCCCTCGCGCGCAAAGGCAGCACCGGTGCGAAAGCGGCGCTGGCCCTATCCGCCTCACCCACGAGGTTTCTCTCCACCGTGCAAATCGGCATCACCCTCGTGGGCATTATCGCGGGCGCTTTTGGTGAAGCAACCATCGCACGCTCTGTTCAGCGTTGGCTCGAGCATTTCCCCTTGCTGGCCCACTGGGCAGAACCAATTTCTTTCTTCATCATGGTCATTGTAATCGGCTACCTGACGCTCGTGCTGGGCGAGTTGATCCCGAAGCGCATCGCCCTCGTCAGCCCCGAACGCACCGCCACTTTTCTGGCCCTTCCCATGCAGGCTCTCAGCGTGGTAGCCGCCCCGTTTGTGCACCTGCTCTCTTTCTCCACCGACAGTGTTCTCCGGCTTCTGCGCCTGAGCACCTCCACCGAGCACGCCCTCACCGAGGAGGAATTCGTCGGCCTGATTGAGGAAAGCCGCCGTTCCGGCGTGTTCGAAAAACAGGAAACCGACATGATGCGCAACGTCATGCGGCTGGGCAATCGCACCGTGGGCGACGTGATGACGCCCCGCACCGAAATACTCTGGCTTGATCTCAACCACCCCGCCGAGGAACTCCACACCCGTGTGCGTGAGAGCGCCTTCACGCGATTCCCCGTGGGACGCGGAAACATCGACAACCTCATCGGCGTGTTGGAAGCAAAAAATATGGTGCGTCCCCTTGGTGATCAAGAACCCCTGGACATCGAATCACTCCTGAGCAAACCCCTCGTCGTGCCCGAAAGCATGCCCGCCCTCAACCTCCTCGCCGAGTTTCGCACCCACGCGAACGCCTTCGCTCTGGTGGCCGATGAATTTGGCGCGATTCTCGGGGCCGTCACTTCCGACGATGTGCTTCAGAGCATCGTCGGCGACACCGGCCACGGGACCGATGCACGCTCCGCCCAACCCAATTACGTGCAGCGCGACGACGGGTCGTGGCTCATCTGCGGCTCCATGCCCATCGATGAAACCCGCGACCTGCTGCACCTCGACACCCTGCCCGGAGAAACCGATGGCCACTACCGCACCCTGGCCGGATTCGTCATGGTGCAGCTTGGTCACCTGCCGGCCACCGGCGAGAAGTTCACGTTCGCCTCATTCCTCTTCGAGGTGGTGGATATGGATGGCAACCGCGTCGACAAGATTCTCGTTTCGCCGGTCAATCCAACTTCCCGCGCTGTGGACCTTGCCCCCCTCGACGAAGACGAATTCTGACGCGTCCCGTGAATCTGTTCGATATGACGCTACCCCGCCCGGAAGAGAACCTCGCCCTGGACGAAGCCCTGCTGGAATGGCTGGAACCGCAACCCGGCGGTGAGGCGCTGCGATTCTGGGAGAGCAGCGTCCCGTTCGTGGTGCTGGGGGCTGGCGGGCGCATCGACGAGGAAGTTCACACTGACCGCTGCGCCGACGACTCAATCCCCGTGTTACGCCGATGCAGCGGTGGCGGCACCGTGATGCAGGGCCCCGGATGTCTCAACTTTACGCTCGTGCTGGACAAGGACGCCCGCCCGGAAATGCACGGGATCGAATCGACCAACACCGCCGTCCTCGGTCGCATCGCCGCCGCGCTGCGCACCCTCGGCCACGAGGTGGAAATGCGCGGCACAAGCGACCTCACTGCGGGAGATTTCAAATTCTCCGGCAACGCGCAACGCCGCAAGAAAACCCACATCCTGTTCCACGGCACCATCCTGCATAATTTTGCCCAGGACACCATCACCCGATACCTTCGCGAGCCTCCCCGGCAACCCGACTACCGCGACCGCCGCGCCCATGCCGCCTTCGTGCGCAACCTCGCCCTCGATCCCGAGCAGGCGCGCCACGCCATCGCGCGGGAATGGGACGCGCAACCTGCCACCATCGACTGGCCTCGCGCAATTACGTCGAACCTGATGGCCACCCGCTACACCCTGCCCGATTGGCACACCCGGTTCTGAACAGCGCCCATTGACAGTGGGAGGCAACTTGATCACAAGTTCCCCTCCCATGCGCGAACTGATCCCACTTCCTATCGCCACTTTGTTGCGACGCATCCTGCGTGATGCAGCCGCGGGTGGCCCCGTGCTGGACCTGCCCACCGCGCGATTTTGGCGCGGTGCCGCCGACCCGTCGCGCAATCTCGGTGTGCGCTGTTGCAGCCACCCCGCCGGATCCCCCCTCGGCCCCGCCGCCGGCCCCCACACACAAATGGCGCAGAACATCGTGCTTGGCTGGCTGGGCGGATGCCGCATTTTCGAACTGAAAACCGTGCAGGTGAATGACCGCCTCGTCATCCCCCGCCCGTGCATCGACATGACGAATGTCGGCTACAATGTCGAGTTCTCGCAGGAACTGCGCGTGCAGCAATCGCTGGAAGAATACGTGAAAGCGTGGATGCTGCTGCGCATGTTGGAACACGCGGAAATTCTCA
Organism: candidate division BRC1 bacterium HGW-BRC1-1; assembly: GCA_002842095.1. Taxonomy (GTDB): domain Bacteria; phylum Sumerlaeota; class Sumerlaeia; order Sumerlaeales; family Sumerlaeaceae; genus HGW-BRC1-1. Next base: position 25,767 of record PHCB01000021.1, on the reverse strand, counting down.
GCGTGCCCGCACGCTCCGCCGACCAGCGTACCGACGATGGCCTGCGTGCGCCGCACTTCCACGACGTAGTTTTCGACCTCTCCTGCGGCTACGATCTGGCCGGTTTGCAAACGCCGGTCATGCGAGATTTCATCGGCGGCCTTCTGGACGCCACGCCCGTCATCGAGAAGTTGCGCAGCGAACTTCCCGACGAATTTGGCGCGCTGCGCGATCTCGATTTCGACCCCTGCGTTTCGCGCTCGGTCACTCTCTCGACTTTCCACAACTGTCCGCCCTCAGAGATCGAGGGCATGGCGCTGCACCTCATGCGCGAGCATGGCCTGCATGTGGTCGTGAAGATGAATCCCACGATGCTGGGTCGCGGACGGCTCAACGAACTGCTTCGCGAAAACCTCGGCTACACAGATGTCACCGTGCACGACGAGGCATTCGATGCGGGCCTGCAATTCGATGACGCCGTTTCGATGATGGCGCGTGTGACCGCCGCCGGACACGAACTCGGACTGCACACCGGCGCGAAGTTCACCAACACGCTGGAAGTTGTTAACCACCGCAGCTTTTTCCCGGCGACCGAACAGGTCATGTATCTCAGCGGCGCGCCGCTCCATCCCATCGCGATGGAACTCGCATGGCGTTTCAACGAAGCGTTCGCCAAGCATCAACTCGGCACCGGCGCTGATCAGGCCCCACCCACCCTGAGTTTCTCCGCAGGCATCGACAAACACAACTTCACCGATTGCGTCGCTTGCGGGTTCGTGCCCGTAACGGTCTGCACCGACCTGTTGAAGCCCGGCGGCTACGGTCGCGCGCTGGATTATCTCGCGTCGTTGGAAACCGCCATGATCGGCACTGGCGCGCAAACCATCAACGAGTTCATCGCCCACCGCGCAGACGGCCAACCCAACGCCGCTGCAATCAATCTCGCTCAAACTGCCGCCGAGGCCATCGCCGATTCCCGCTACTCCCGCGCCCGCAACGCCGTGGTGCCTCCCCGCATCGACTCCCACCTGTGGCTGTTCGATTGCATCACCTGCGACAAATGCATCCCGGTCTGTCCCAACCACGCCAACTTCACCTTCGAAGTTCCGCGCGGTGATATTCCATATCACAACTTAAGCCTGAAGGACGGAACCCTCGTACCCACCGATGGAGGCGTCCTGCGCATCACGCGTCTCCACCAGATTGCCAACTTCGCGCCCTTCTGCAACGAGTGCGGAAACTGCGACACCTTCTGCCCGGAGTACGGTGGCCCGTTCATCGAGAAACCGACCTTCTACGCCACCGAGGAGCAATGGCGTGAAGCCGCCCCCCGCGATGGTTTCTGGGCCGGCGGGGTCGAACCTCAAACCGAAATGATTTGCGGCCGCATTCAGGGCAAAGACTACACGCTGCGCATCCGGACCAATGGCGCTCAACCCACCCTCTCCTTCAACTGCCCCGCTGCCATCCTTGAGATCGATCCCACAAAGCCCGAAGAACCCCGCCTGATCGAACAGCGCGAAAGCGACGGCGGCCTCATTGAGGTGAACATCATGCTGACCCTGCAATTGTTGCTCCGGGGTGTACTTCACAGCCCTCGAGCAAATTACATAAACAGCACTGTACCTTGAATTGAGCTCTTGTACAATCCGGACTGATCAACCAGTATGCAGTTAAAGGAGAACACCATGATCCCTGAAAAACTGAAAGAAGTTTTGGCCAACGAAGGCGTGGTGGCCATCGCCACGTTGGGGCCGGATGGCCCTCATCTCGTTAATTCATGGAACAAATACGTAACCATTGCTGAAGGAAACCGCCTGCTTATTCCCGTCGGGACCATGCACCAAACCGAGGCCAACGTCACCTTCAACAATCAGGTTTTACTGACCATCAACAGCGGCAGTGTGGAGGGAAACCACGGACCCGGCGCCGGGTTCCTGATCAAGGGCACCGCGAAGTTTGTTACCTCCGGCCCCGATTTTAAAATCGTCGCCGAGCGCTTTGAATGGGTCCGCGCCACACTGGCGGTTACCGTTATTTCTGCGGTACAAACCTGGTAATCTCTCTCAGCAAATTCGGGGCAACTGCTCACCACTGAGCAAATCCAGCACGCGCCCCGCGCCGATCCGGCTGCGCAATACGGCCGCGCCCGGCAGGCCATCTGCCTTCACGCGTCCGGCCCGTGTGGCACCCGCCGCAACGTCAAACCGCTTCATGATCTCCAACGCCCTCTCAGCGTCGCTCTCGGGCACGAACGCGATGAAGCGCCCCTCATTGGCCACGTACAGCGGATCGAACCCCAGAAGCTCGCAGGCGCCCTTTACGGCCTCATCCACGGCCACGCTGACTTCATCCAGCTCGATGGACAACCGCGACGACGACGCCAACTCGCACAGCGCCGTGGCCAGCCCCCCTCGAGTCAGATCGCGCAGACAATGCACTTCGATCCCCTCGTCCAACATCGCCAACACCGGAGCCGCCACCGGTGCGCAATCGCTGGTGATGGGGCTTTCAAACGCCAGTCCCTCGCGCTGTGCCATGATGGTCATGCCGTGCCGACCCACGTCACCGCTCAGTAGCAGCACGTCGCCCGCCCGCAACGCCGCCGGACCAATGTTCGGGCCCTGGCGCTCAACAATTCCGACTCCCGCCGTGGTAATAAAAAGCTTATCCGCCCCGCCGCGCTCCACCACCTTCGTGTCGCCGGTCACGAGTTGTACGCCCGCTTCGCGCACCGCCCCCGCCATCGACTCCACCACCCGCGCGAGGGACTCCATGGGGAAACCTTCCTCAATAATAAACCCCGCGCTGATAACCAACGGACGCGCGCCGCACATGGCCAGATCGTTCACCGTGCCGTTCACCGCCAGCGTGCCGATGTCGCCGCCGGGGAAAAATATCGGCTTCACCACATAACCATCCGTGGTGAAAGCGAACCGCGTTCCCCCGGCCTCCAACACGGCGCCATCGTGGCGTGCATCCAGCGCCGGGTTCGCGAAGGCCGGCCCGAACATCGAGTCGATCAACTGCTGCGTCATGCGCCCCCCGCCACCGTGGGCCAGCAACACATGGTCGTATCGACTGATGGGCGTGGGGCAGGACAGGGCGATACTTGCGGGGCGCTCGTCGGGTTTGCTCATGATTTCTCCTCGGCAGATGAAAAGCGCCGATATTGATGATACGCCGCGCAGGCGCCTTCATGGGAAACCATCGTGGCCCCCAGGGGATGCTCCGGTGTGCAACGCGTGCCGAACGCGGGACATTCCTTTGGTTTGCGGATGCCCTGCAGGATCAACCCGCTGATGCACTCGCCACTTTCCTCGGCATGCATGCCGGCCACACCGAAACGCGTCTCCGCATCGAACTTTTCGTACTCCGGCGTGAGTGCCCAGCCGCTCACAGGAATTTCCCCGATGCCGCGCCACTTGCGGTCCACCACGCGGAACACGCGCTGGAGCAGTTGCCGCGCCAGCGCGTTACCGTCATCCGGCACCGCCCGGGCGTAGGCGTTCTCCACCTCGGCGCGCCCCTCCTCCAACTGCACCACGCAACGATGAATGCCGTGCAGAATGTCGAAGGGTTCGAAACCAGTCACCACGATGGGCGTATGGTACTTCTCGGCGATGGGCCCATACTGAGCCATGCCCATGACGGTGCAGACGTGACCCGCCGCCAGGAATCCGTTCACACGATTATCGGGCGACGAAAGAATTGCCTCCATGGCGGGCGGCACCAGCACGTGGGACACTAACAACGAGAAATTTTTCAAACCAGCGGTCGCGGCCTGATGCACCGCCATGGCGTTGGCCGGCGCCGTGGTTTCGAAACCGACCGCAAAAAAGACCACTTCCCGATCGGGATTTTCCCGCGCGATCTTCACCGCATCCAGCGGCGAGAAAACGATGCGCACATCGCCCCCCAGCGCCTTCACGCCAAGCAAATCGAGATCGTTGCCGGGCACGCGAAGCATGTCGCCAAACGAACAGAAAATCACCTCGGGGCGCGCCGCGATGACGAGGGCTTTTTCGATCATCTCCAGCGGCGTAACGCACACCGGACACCCCGGTCCGTGCACCAGCGTGATGAGATCCGGCAGCAATTCATCCACCCCGTGGCGCACAATACCATGGGTCTGGCCGCCACAAACTTCCATGATCGTCCATGGCCGCGTGACAACTTCCGCAATCATTGCCGCCAGTTTCTGCGCACCCTCGGCGTCGCGATACTCGTCGAGATGCTTCATGCGTCTCCCGCCTCGCGCTTTGCTTCGTCCAGTTCGCCGATCTGGCGCAGATAATCGAGCGTCTTCGCCGCTTCCTCTTCATCGAGGATGCTGATGGCCAGCCCCACATGGACGATGAGGTAATCGCCAATCTTCGCCTCGGGCACGAAGCTCAGATTCGTCTCGCGGATAATGCCGCCGAAGCTGACCCGGCCTGTGCGCGCCATTGGATCGTCGCTTTCCGAAATGCTCATGAGTTGTCCGGGAATTGCGAGACACATAATTTCATACCTCCAAGAGAGTGGCAGCCGCCACAAGCGCCTGTCCGGTTGCGATGCCGCCATCATTGGGCGGGACCCGTTGATGCTGAAAGGGAGCATAACCGGCCGCCGTCAATCGGTCTACTGTAGATTCAAGCAGCAGGCGATTCTGGAAACATCCTCCGGAAAGTACAACCCGCTCCACCTGACATTTTCGCGCCACGCCAACGATGGCCTCGGCAAGTCCCGCATGGAAGCGCCCCGAAATAGTGCGCACATCCTCGCCCCGCCGTGCATCAATCACGAGGGCATTGAGGGCCGGACGCCAATCAATCTCGATAAAAGGAACGGTGTCTGCACCCTGCGTGTTCCAAAGGACCGCGTCAGCGGATAGTTGGGTCTCCCGCAGATCAAACGGATACGGGCGGGGCAACGGAGAATTGGGTGACCCAAAAGCGAACTCAAACGCCATGGCGCTTTGCCCCTCAAAGGCCGTGGTCTGGCGCAACCCGGACAGCGACGCAGCCGCATCGAACAGTCGGCCCGCGCTCGTCGTCACCGGCACATTCAATCCCGCCTCAAATTGCCGACGCAGCAAACCGATTTCCTGCGCACTGCGATCACGGATGCAGGCCAGATCTGGTTGTTCGAAAACCGCATCGCCAAACACCTCGTGAAAAGCGCCCAACGCCGAGCGCCAGGGTGTGCGCGCCGCCGCCTCACCGCCCGGCAAACGGAAGCTCCGCAACGCCGCCACGCGACGAAATCCCGTGGTGGTGGCCAGCAGAAATTCTCCGCCCCAGATGGTGCGATCGAGCCCCAGCCCCGTGCCGTCCCACGCCACGCCCAGCACCTCGCCATGCAGTTCATTATCCGCCATGCACGAGACCACGTGCGCATGGTGATGCTGCACGGCAATGACCAGCAAACCCATCTCGGCAGCGTGTTGGGTGGACGCATAGTCGGGGTGCATGTCGCACGCCACCGCCACCGGGTGGCGGGGGGGCCGCCAGCAATCGTGGCATGTCATCCACCGCCGCAAGAAAGGCCGCGCGCGATGGTGGCGAATCGAGATCGCCCAAATGCTGACTGGTGAAAATCGCGGCACCACGCGTGAGGGCAATCGTGTTTTTCATGTGCGCGCCGAGTGCCAGCACCGTGGGCATCTCGCGCTCCAACGGCAGCGGAAGCGGCGCCAGTCCCCGGGCGCGGCGAAACACCACCTCGCGCCCCGCAGCCACGCGAACCACACTGTCATCCACGGGCCGTTCGATGGGGCGGTCGTGCAGCAAAAACAGATCGACGATTCCAGCCAGACGCTCCAGCGCTTCGTCGTTGTCGGTGCAGATGGGTTCATCGCTCAAGTTGCCACTGGTCGCCACCAGCGGAAAACCCAACCGCCGCATAAGCAAGTGGTGCAGGGGTGAATAGGGCAACAATGCGCCCACCTGCGGATTGCCGGGCGCAATTCCCTCCGCCAGGGCGTCTCCCTTTTTTACGACCCGCGCCGCATCCGTGCGCCGCATGAGCAACACGATGGGCGCCTCCGGCGATTGCAACGCCCGCGCCTCCACCGGCGACAATTCACAATCCTTCATCACGGCATCCAAATCGGGAAACATCACCGCAAAGGGCTTCTCTTCGCGATGCTTGCGCGCCCTCAACCGCGCCACCGCCTTCGCGTTGCGCGCATCGCACATCAGATGAAAACCGCCCACGCCCCGCAGAGCCACAATGCCGCCGGCCTCCAGCACATCCGCTGCCGCCTCCACGGGGTCTCCATGAATCTCCGGACCGCTTCCGCTGCCCTGCGCCCACAACCGGGGTCCACACACCGGACACGCATTCGGTTGTGCGTGAAACCGACGGTTGGTCGGGTCGGCGTATTCCGCCGCGCAATCGGCGCACATTATAAAATCCCGCATCGTCGTCGCGGGACGATCATACGGCAGCCCGCTGATGATGCTGAAGCGCGGGCCGCAATTCGTACAGTTCGTGAAAGCGTAACCGTGCCGACGGTCCGTCTCAGAAAAAATTTCGTTCAGACAATCCGCGCACGTCGCCATGTCCGGCGGCACTACTGCAGACTGCGCTCCCCCTGTTCCATCACTGGGCAGAATTTCGAATTCTCCCAGTCCCACCGGTTCCAACCAGGTTGACTCCAACCCGTGTAACACCGCTCGCGGCGGCAACTCACCGGCCAGACGCAGACTCATCGCCTCCGCCGCCGCCCGCCGCCCCTCCACCTCGATCGTCACGCCATCTCCGGTGTTACGCACCCATCCGCACAATTCCAGCTCACGGGCCAGCCGATACATCGCCGGGCGAAACCCGACCCCCTGAACCACGCCCCGCACCAACAGACGCAGGCGCACCTCATCGCGACGGGCATCACTGTGCGGCGCAGGCTCTGGCGGATCGAAAGGGGGGGACGGGGACATAAGGTGAAACAAACTACTCCTGCGCGGGCAGAAGCGTCCGAAGGATTTCCTCCGCCCGTTCCACCATCCGTGGCAACGCCGCCTCGGCCGTGGGCGTCAACTTTTCTCCCCCATCAAAATCAGCCGCCCCCGCCGTCACCAGCCAAGCCTGTGGCGAATGCCCGAAAAGATCGCGACACAAACCCAGCAGCGTATCGGGTTTCATGTGATGGGTAAAAGAGCGCGCCATTCCATCCGCCACCGGTGGCGTCACCTCGCGACAATCCACTTCTCCCGGAGGCAAATCGCACGATGCGTCGAGAAACAACACGGCATCCACCTCGGCCAGGTCCATCGCCAGTTCCGGCGTGAGCTGCAAACAGAAGAGGTGGGCAAGCCCTCGGCCCGCCCACCTCGATTCCAGTTCCTCCGCGGCCCGGGGCCCAAGGCCGTCGTCGCCGCGCAGGGTATTTCCGTAACCAATTACAAGCACACGCTCCACGAGACGCGTCAGTCGCGGCGTTTCTCGTCAAGCAATGCGCCGTCCGGTCCAACCAGACGAACATGCAGCGGCATCTTGCCGGCGGCGTGGGTTGAACAGCTCAGGCAGGGATCGTACGTGCGGATAACAGCCTCCACGCGATTCAGCATCCCCTCCTCCAGCTTGTTTCCGTCCACGAAATGCTTCGCGACCTGCAGCACGCTGCGGTTCATGGCCATGTTGTTGTGGCCCGTTGCGATGATGAGATTGGCCCATTCCATAATGCCGTTTTCGTCGATCTTGTAATGGTGCATCAACATGCCGCGGGGAGCCTCGGCCATGCCGATGCCCTCCAGCCGGTTGGGTGATGCATGGGCGCGAACATGGGTGCTGAGAATGTCGGGATCGTTGAGCAGTTCCTCGATCCTCTCAATGCCGTACATGATCTCGATGAGCCGTGCATAGTGATAGAAGAACGAGCTGAGCACTGCGCCCCGCTGGATTTTCTTGAACAGACGCATTTCTGCATCGGCCCTCGGCGTGCCGGCGTATGATGCCACGTTCAACCGCGCCAACGGTCCCACGCGGTAGCTTCCCTCGGGATATCCAATGGGCTTGTAGTACACGCTCTTCAGGTACGTATCGTCTTCCGTGGCCTCGGCCATGTAGTCCGCATACTTCTTCGGGTCCAACTGATCGGCGATGATATTGCCGGCCGCATCCACGATACGCAGCTTGCCGTCGTAATGGTCCAACCCGCCGTCGGGCGATACCATGCCCATGAACAGCGACGGGAAATTGCCAAACGTCGTCTGCTCCTCGCGGTAGCGATCGGCGATGGATTTGTACCAATCGATGGCACGCTGAGCCATTTCCAGGGCCGCGGGAATCCCCGAGAGAATCTCCGTACGATGCGCTTCGGTCAGAGGCGCATTCACGCCACCGGGCACGATCCACGCAGGGTGAATGCGCTTGCCGCCCAGTGTTGCGATGATCTCCTGTCCGAACTTACGCAGACGAACACCGTCCAGCGCCAGTTGGGGATTCTGCTCCGCCACGCCGAGAATGTTGCGGCTGGCCGGAGCGGCATCCATGCCCATCAGAAGATCGGGCGAGGAGAGGTGAAAAAAGCTGAGCGCGTGGCTCTGAACGAGCTGGGCAAGGTTCATAATCGCGCGCAGGTTTGCACCCGTTTGCGGAATGTCGACGGCCAGCAGATCATCACAAGCCTTGGCTGAGGCAACCAGGTGGCTCACCGGACAAATACCGCAGATGCGCGCCATAAGGCTGGGCATCTCGGCAAAGGGGCGACCCTCGCTCAGTTTTTCAAAGCCACGGAATTGTGTGATGTGGAACCGGGCATCTTCAACTTCGCCCTTGTCATCCACATGGATGGTAATTTTAGCGTGACCCTCGATGCGGGTCACGGGATCGATGGTGATTGTTTTTGCCATGAGATAAAGCTCCTATGCCCCGAACCGGGTGATGGCGTTCGTGTCCGGAATGCGGCCTGCAATGAGTTCCGTTAATACAAAATGGATGGTATCAGCCGAGGGTGGACACCCGGGAACAAATACATCCACCTTAACCACTTCATGCACCGGCCGGACTTTGTCGAACAGCTTCGGAACGATCTTCGTCGGAGGTTTTTTTCCCACGGCGGCGTTCTGAACATAGGCTCTGTCCAGCACTTCTTCCACCGAGTAAACGTTGCGCATACACGGCACGTTGCTCGTTACCGCGCAGTCGCCCAGCGACACCAGAATCTTCGTGTGCTCACGGATTTTCAGAATCTTGTTAAAATCATCCGTGCTGCTCACTGCTCCCTCAACCAGCGTCACATCCACCATATCGGGGAAGTTCTTGGGGTCAACCAACGGGCTGTAAACGATGTCCACCTTGGTGGCCAGTTCCACGAGTCGCTCGTCCATGTCCAGAAACGACATATGACAACCCGAGCAACCATCCAGCCACACGGTGGCTACTTTAACCTTACTCATTCAACTTCCTCCCTCATCATGGTCAGATACGGCAGGAAGTGCCGTCGCTTGAGCATTTCACTCACCGAAGCCGTCTTTTCAAACAACGATCCAGTCGGGCAGACATGCACGCACTTCCCGCAACTGGTGCAGGTATCGCTCGTGCCCCAGGGCTGGTTCATGTCGGTAATCACCTTTGCCGCCGTGCCACGCCCCATCACGTCCCATGTATGCGCGCCTTCAATCTCATCGCACACACGAACGCATCGCATGCACAGAATGCATCGGTTGTGATCCACAGTGAACCGCTCATGACTCGCATCCACCGTGCGCTTGGGATACAGATAAGGCACGCTGACGTGGGTCATGCCCACAGTCTGCGCCATGCTCTGCAGTTCACAGTGGCCGTTGCTCACACAAACCGCACAGATGTGATTGCCCTCCGCGAAGAGCAATTCGATGACCATGCGACGGTACTTGGCGATCCGCTCGCTGGAGGTAACAACCTCCATACCCTCGGACACCTTGGTGGTGCACGCCGGTAATAACTTGGGCGAACCCGCCATCTCAACCAGACACAAACGGCAGGCGCCCAGGGTTGTCAATCCATCGAGATTACAGAGTGTAGGAATAAACACTCCGTGCTCACGAGCAGCCGTGAGGATAGAATCATTCTCATGAGCACTAACATCCTGCCCATCGATTTTCAGCGTTACAACCTGCGCCGTCATCGGGCTCATGCCTTCACCTCCTCGGGTTGCGGTTTGCTGCCATTGTCACCCTTGCGAACCAGTCGCGACTCGTATTCATCCCGGAAATAACGCAACGTGCTCACCACCGGGTTCGGAGCGGTTTGCCCCAGGCCGCAAAGGCTGGTGTTCTTCACCATATCACACAGTTCCTGAAGCAGCGCGAGATCGTCCTCGGTCGCTTCATTATTGGCGATTTTTTCCAGCAGATTATGCATCTGCACCGTTCCCACACGACAGGGCACGCACTTGCCGCAAGATTCCGTCATGCAGAACTCCATGAAGAACTTGGCAATATCGACCATGGACGACGTGTCATCCATGACGATCATGCCGCCTGAGCCCATGATCGATCCGGCCTTCGCCAGCGATTCATAATCGACAGGCATGTCAAGGAACTGGTCGGGAATACATCCGCCGCTGGGGCCACCCGTTTGCACGGCTTTGAACTTGCCGCCGTCCGGGATGCCGCCACCGATGTCAAAGATGATCTCTTTGAGAAGCGTTCCCATGGGAACCTCGATCAGGCCGGTGTTTTCCACCTTGCCCGCCAGCGCGAAGACCTTCGTCCCTTTGCTCTTCTCGGTGCCGATGGACCCATACGCGTCACCACCTTCGCGAACGATGTAAGGGATGTTCGCCAACGTTTCCACATTGTTGATCAGCGTGGGGAAACCCCACAGGCCCGACGCGGCCGGATAAGGCGGACGCGGACGCGGCTGACCACGGTTACCCTCGATGCTGGCGATCAGCGCGGTTTCTTCACCGCACACGAACGCGCCTGCACCCAGACGAATCTCCACGCGGAAATTAAACGTCGTGCCGCAGATGCCGTTGCCCAGCGTTTGGTGACGCTCTGCCTGGCGAATTGCCGCCCGCAGCCGCTTGACGGCCAGCGGATACTCAGCCCGCAGATAGATGTAACCTGTGTCTGCGCCGATGGCATACGCCGCAATGGCCATGCCCTCAAGCAGACGATACGGATCACTCTCCGCCACAGCGCGATCCATGAACGCACCCGGATCGCCTTCATCAGCGTTACAGATGACAAATTTGCGCGTGCCACGGGCCTTGGCCACCGTGCTCCACTTCAGGCCGGTGGGGTATCCACCACCACCACGACCACGAAGCCCGCTCTTGATAACCTCTTCGATCACATCCTGGGGCGCCATTTCTGTGTACGCCTTGATCATGGCCTCATAGCCATCGTGACCAATGTAATCCACGAAGCTGTCGGGGTCCACGTAACCCGCATTCTCCAACACGACCTTCTTCTGGCGCGTGAAAAATGGGACGTCAGTGTTATACTCCAGCTTGTCTATCTTTTTGCCCGTATCGAGGCTGGCGAGGATTTCAGTCGCGTTCTCCGGAGTGACTTCTTTGTAAAGAATCTCTCCTTCGCTTTCCACGCGGACCTTCACACGCACCAGAGGCCCTGCCGAGCAGGGGCCCATACAGCCCACACCCTTCACCTGCACGGTGCTCTCAAGTCCCAGCTTCTTCACGCCGGCGTTCAGGGCGTCCTTCACCTTGTCCGCGCCAGACGACACACAACCGGCAGCGGTACACACGCAAATCTGATGCTTATATTGCGCGTTGGATTCTTTCTGGGTTATCGCTATTTTTCTTAGTTCTTCGGGGTTCATGGTACAGCCACCTCGCCCTTCATGCACTCATGGATTTTCTCCACCAGACCGGCCGACGTAAGCTTGCCCGACACATCGCCATCGATGACCACCGCCGGCGCCAGGCCGCAGCAGCCAAAGCAGCGCGCCGTGAGAACCGACAGCTTGCCATCCTTCGAAGTCTCGCCGGCTGTCACTCCGAAATGCTCTTCCAGCGAAGCCAGAAGATTCGGGGCGCCCTTAATATAACAGGCCGTGCCCGTGCAAACCACGCACGAATGCTCGCCCTGGGGCTTCAATGTAAAAAAATGATAAAACGTGGCCACGCCGTAAACCTTGCTCAGCGGCACCCGCAAGTTTGCCGCTACATAACGCATGGAATCCTCATCGAGGAAACCAAACGCCTCCTGAGCCGCGTGGAGGGATTCAATCAGGGCGTTTTGCTTGCGCCCGTTGCGGCGCATGGCCGCATCGAGAAGTTTCCAACGGGGATCGTTCGGTGGAGCACCCGCGGGTTTGTTTGCTTCGGTCTGCATGGAGACCCCTTTCCTGATATCCACGCCCCTCCCGCCCGGTTGCCCCTTTCCATGTTACCGCAATGCGCTCCGAAATCAGAGCCATCCGTCACAGAAAGCCGCGCAGAAATGACATGGGGTACGTCGTGCCATCCTGAGTAAGAAGACCACGAGGTCGACAAGGTTTGTCGTGGCAAGCCACAAGCCATTCAAACCAGGCGAGAAAAGCGGTTTTCCCCGATCTCTTATCTCATTGCGAACCATGTCAAAGGAGCGGAAGGGGCGTGGTCAACGATATACTAAAACAGGACCAAAGCGTGGTCTGGATTTCCTAAACCCAATCAATTCACGCCCCGCGACCCCACCCCAAGGCGAAATAATTGCATTGCCCTCAAAAGATTTGCGGGTCAGAAGGTTAAGCAATTCTGAAGGCACCCAATTATGACATTAACCACAACCAATATCGCTAACGAGAAGTACACCGGCATCTCCGTTGAAACATCCGAACAGGAAGCTCTCATCCACGAAACCCGCGAATGGCTCGAAGCCCTCGACTACGTTCTGGATGAACAAGGCCCCGGCCGCGTCAAGCAACTCCTGCAAACCCTCACCGACGCCGCCCAGAAGGCCGGCATCCGCATGCCGTATACGGCCAACACGCCGTACATCAATACGATCCCCGTGGAAGCCGAACCGGAATACCCCGGCGACCGCGAAATTGAACGCCGCATCAAAAGTATCGTGCGCTGGAACGCCATGGCCATGGTGGTTAAAGCCAACCGCAGCAAGGCCGCCCCCGGCGGCCACATCGCCACCTACGCCAGCGCCGCCACCTTTTATGAAGTAGCCTACAACCACTTCTTCAAGGGGCGCACCGACACACAAATGGGCGACCAGATTTTCTTCCAAGGTCATGCGGCTCCCGGCATGTATGCCCGCGCCTTCCTCGAAGGGCGTCTCACCGAGCGCCAACTCCACAACTTCCGCCGCGAACTGGCCGAGGGCGGCGGCCTGTCCAGTTATCCCCACCCGTGGCTCATGCCCAACTTCTGGCAGTTCCCCACGGTCAGCATGGGCCTCGGCCCCATCAACTCCATCTATCAGGCGCGGTTCAATCGCTACCTTCACGACCGCAGCATCGTCGACACGAGCAACAGCCGCGTGTGGGCCTTCCTCGGCGACGGCGAGATTGACGAGCCCGAGACCCTCGGCGCCATTACCCTCGGTGCCCGCGAGCAGCTCGACAATCTTACCTGGCTCGTAAACTGCAACCTCCAGCGCCTCGATGGACCCGTGCGCGGCAACGGCAAGATCATCCAGGAACTGGAAGCCATGTTCCGGGGTGCCGGATGGAATGTGATCAAGGTTGTCTGGGGTTGCAACTGGGACGATCTCCTCGCCCGCGACCACGAAGGCTGGCTGAAACGCCGCATGATGGAAGCCGTCGACGGCGAATACCAGAAGTTCTCGGTGGAGAGCGGTGCTTACAATCGCGCCCACTTCTTCGGCAAGTATCCGCAACTGCTGAAAATGGTGGAGCACATGAGCGATGAAGAAATCGCCAACCTGCGCCGCGGTGGCCTGGATCCCCAGAAAATGTATGCGGCCTTCCATTCGGCCGTGAACCACCCCGGCCAGCCGACCGTCATCCTTGCCAAAACCGTGAAAGGTTACGGACTGGGCGAAGCCGGCGAGGGCAAAAATGTCTCGCACCAGCAGAAAAAAATCACCGAGGACCAACTGCGCATCTTCCGCGACCGTTTCGACATTCCCGTCGACGACGCCAAGATTGACGACCTGCCCTTCTATCGCCCACCGCAAGACAGTCCCGAGGCGAAATACATCGCCGCCCACCGCGAGAAGCTGGGCGGCAACGTGCCCGCCCGCATCGTCAAAGCGCGGGCGCTGCGCATGCCCGAGCGGGATTACTACGCCAATTACTACGAAGGCAGTTCCGGCCGCGAGCTTTCCACCACCATGGGCTTTGTCTCCATGTTTGCGAAGTTGCTCAAAGATAAAACCTTCGGCAAGTTCATCGTCCCCATCATCCCCGACGAAGCCCGCACCTTCGGCCTCGAAGCGCTCTTCCGCGAAGTGGGCATCTACAGCCACGTGGGTCAACTCTACGAGCCCGTCGACCGCGAGCAACTTCTCTACTATAAGGAGATGAAGAGCGGACAGATTCTCGAAGAAGGCATCACCGAGGCGGGCAGCATGGCCAGCTTCATCGCCGCCGGCACCTCCTATGCCACCCACGGCACCACCATGATGCCATTCTTCATCTACTACTCGATGTTCGGCTTCCAGCGCGTGGGCGACCTCATGTGGCTGGCCGGCGACATGCGTGCCCGCGGTTTCCTTCTGGGTGCCACTGCCGGTCGCACCGCCCTGAACGGCGAGGGACTGCAACATCAGGACGGCCACAGCCCCCTGCTTGCATCCACCATCCCCAACCTCGAAGTCTACCACCCCGCCTTCGCATACGAAATTGCGCTCATCGTGCAGGACGGCATGAAGCGCATGTACGAGAAGCAGGAAGACATCTTCTACTACATGACCCTCGGCAACGAGAACTACGAGCAACCACCTATGCCCGAGGGCGTGGAAGAGGGTGTGCTGGAAGGCATGTACAAGCTTCGCCCGGGTGCCGAAGGAAAGAAGCCCAAGGCCCACATCATCGGCGACTTCTGCGCCATTCGCGCCGGCATGGAAGCTCAGGAAATTCTCGAGCGCGATTACGGCGTAAGCGTCGACCTGTGGAGTGCCACCAGCTACAAGCGCCTGCGCTATGGAGCCATGGAAGCCGACCGCTGGAACCTGCTCCACCCCGGTGCCAAGAAGAAACGCCAGAGCTACCTCGAAACCCTTCTGGAAGGCGAGAGCGGCCCATTCATCGCTGTAAGCGACTGGATGCGCTCGGTTCCCGACCAGATAACCAAATGGGTGCCCGGCGGCCTGACGACACTTGGAACCGACGGTTACGGACGCAGCGAAAGCCGCGAAGCCCTGCGCCGGTTCTTCGAGACCGATGCCGCCCACGTGGTGGTGGCCGTGCTCTCGCGC
The DNA here is from genome assembly GCA_002842095.1 of candidate division BRC1 bacterium HGW-BRC1-1. Classification (GTDB taxonomy): domain Bacteria; phylum Sumerlaeota; class Sumerlaeia; order Sumerlaeales; family Sumerlaeaceae; genus HGW-BRC1-1. The sequence goes on along the minus strand of PHCB01000021.1, from coordinate 10,474 downwards.
CTCTGCGAGGCCGGCGAGGTGAAACATGCCGTGGTGAAGAAGGCCATGGAAAAACTCGGCGTGGATGCCGAACAGGAATTCTCACTGCATCGCTGAGTTAAACCGCGGCGCTCCGTGCGCCACAACCCTGCATCTCAACAAGTAATTTAAGACGACGGAAACTACGGGAACAAAGACAAATGGCTATCGAGGTTAAACTGCCCAAGCTGGCAGATGGTGTGGAAAAGGGCGACGTGCTGAACGTGGTCGTCAAGGTGGGCGATATGGTGGATGTGGAAAGCCCGCTCATCGAGCTCGAATCGGAAAAGGCCACGCTGGCCGTTCCCTCCCCCGCCAAGGGGAAGGTCGCGAAGATTCTCGTGGAAGCAGGCCAGACCGTAAAGGTCGGGCAGGTGTTCATGGAACTGGAAGGCGACGAGGCCGAGGAACCCACCACCGAGAAAAAGACCGCTGATCCCCAACCCGCAGAAAAACCTGCTGCCAAAAAGGGCGGATCGAAAAAGGAAATCAAACCGGCAGACACGCCCGAAACCAAACCCCAGAATACCCCCTCGGATGATTACGAACTGGACGACCACCAGCCCCCCGCGAAGCCCGGCCAGTTGATCGCTCCCCCTTCGCCCGACTACGATGAGGTGCTGCCGGCCGGACCCACCGTGCGCCGCATGGCCCGCGAGTTGGGAGTGGATCTGCGCAACGTGCGCGGCTCGGGCAAGAATGGCCGGATCGCGGTCGAAGACCTCGATCCGTACATCGAAGGCTACATTGCCAAGCGCGGTGGCGTTTCCGCCGCCGGAGGCGTGGCACCCATCGACCTGCCCGACTTCTCAAAATGGGGATCGATCCGCACCGAGAAAATCGACGGCATCCGCCGCAAGATTTCCGAAAAGATGACCCAGGCCTGGAGCCTCGTGCCCCACGTGCACCACAACCACGAAGTCGACATCACCGACCTCCTCGCGCTGCAAAAACGCCACAAGGCGCGCGTGAAGGAGTTGGGCGGAGCACTCACCATCACACCCTTCATCCTCAAGGCGCTGGTCATCTGCCTGCGCGAGTTCCCCAACTTCAACGCATCCTTCGACTCGCGCAACGGCCAGATCATCTTCAAAGAGTATTACCACCTCGGCGTGGCGGTGGATACCCCCGGCGGGCTCATCGTCCCCGTGCTGCGCGACGTGGATAAAAAGCCCATCGTGCAACTCGCCGTGGAACTGAACGAACTCGCCGACCGCACCCGCGATCGCAAGGTTGGCCTCGACGAACTGCGCGGCGGCACGTTCACCCTCAGCAACCTGGGCGGCATCGGTGGCGGCCACTTCAACCCCATCATCAACACCCCCGAGGTCGCCATCCTGGGCGTGGGGCGCGCCACCAAAAAGCCCGTCTGGAATGGCGAAGGGTTCACCCCCCGCGATATGCTCCCCATCACCATCGGTTACGATCACCGCGTCATTGACGGCGCCGACGGAGCCCGCTTCATCGTCCGCCTGGCCGATGTGCTGCAGAACTTCGAAGCCACATTCCTCGGGTTCTGATTAAAAATATAGACGCAAAGTGTCTGGTCTCCGGGACAGACACCCCTGAATGGGCGCGCGAATATCACCCGCGCACCCTTGTTTTCTTTTCTTTGTGCCTGTATTCCACTTGGGCAGCCCGTTTATCGGGCCGGCCGGTGGCGTTCCAGGCAACTCTCGAATATTGAAAGGCAGCAAACCACATGGAACGCATCCAGCTTGAAGTAACGCCACGCACCGAAACCGGCAAAGGCCCCAACCGCCGCCTGCGTATGCAAGGCCGCATCCCCGCCGTGGTTTATGGCAACGACCTTAACCCCGCCAAAGTTTCCCTCGACGCCCATACCTTCACCCGTCTCGTGGAAACCGGCCGCGTTGGCAACGCCCTCATCAACCTCACCCGCGCCGCCGGCGCCAAAGGCTCCGATGAAGTCGTGGCCGTCGTCCGCGAAATCCAGCGCGATCCCTTGTCCCGCCGCATTCTCCACGTCGACCTGAACTCCATTCGCATGGACACCGAGGCTGAATTCGAAGTTACGATTCACCACAGCGGCCTGCCCGATGGCGTCAAAGAAGGCGGCATTCTCGAAACCCAGCGCCACAACATCACCGTGCGCTGCCTGCCCACAGCCTTCCCGGGAACGATCACCATCGACATCTCCGCCCTCAAAATCAACCACGCCATTTACGCCCACGAGCTCCAGTTGCCCGAAGGCGTACGCCTGATGGACGACCCCGACACCGTGCTCTTCACCGTCGCACCGCCCAAGACCGAAGCCGTTGCGGCCGTAGTCGAGGAAGGCGCCGAAGCAGCCCAGCCGGAAGTTATCGGCAAGAAGAAGGAAGACGAAGAGTAGAACTTCCTTCACTCCCAAATCTCGCATCTCTGAAAGCGCCAGTCTCCGGATTGGCGCTTTTCTTTTTTCCCCATGCCTGATCCCAATTCGACCATTGCACCCCGCGACCATCGACACCATGATACTTACAAAATAACCCCGGCCAAGGAGACATCCCCGCCATGACTGACAATTCCAAACTCACGCCCGGCTTTGCCACCGCCGATGGCACCGCCGCCTACGCCGCCCGGCATCCCGCCGCGGAGCGACATTTCGGTGTCACCCAGGGGCTCACCCTCGGCAGCATCGGGTTGGGGACTTACCTCGGCGATCTCTCGGAAGAGCGTGACGCGGGTTATCGCGAAAGCGTGGCCCTCGCCGTCAAGCAAGGCGTGAACGTGGTCGACACGGCCATCAGTTATCGGCTCCAGCACAGCGAGCGCAACATCGCTGCGGCCCTGCGCGAGGCGTTTGCAAATGGAGTTTCCCGCGAGGAAATAGTCGTCTGCACCAAGGCTGGTTTCCTGACCCTCGACCCCGAATATCTCACCTCCCCCGACCAATGGCTGCAGCGCGAGATCATCGCCCCGGGCCTGGCCGCGCCCGAAGACATTGTCGCTGGCCAGCACTGCATGGCTCCCCGCTGCCTGCGTCATATGTTGAACCTGAGCCGCGCCAATCTTGGTCTCGATTGCATCGACGTGCTCTACATTCACAACCCCGAGTCGCAGCTTGAGTCGGGCGAGCCCCTGCCCCGCCCCGAGTTCATGGCTCGCCTTCGCAGCGCCTTCGAAGCCCTCGAAGCCGCCGTGGCCGAAGGCCAGTTGCGCCACTACGGCATCGCCACCTGGTCGGGCCTGCGCACGCCTCCCGACACCCCCAGCCACCTTCCCCTGCAGGAGATTGCTGCTCTGGCCGCGGAAGTGGGGGGCGACAACCATCATTTCCGTTTCGTGCAGGCGCCCCTCAATCTCGCCATGCCCGAAGCATCCGTATTGGCCACCCAAATGCTGAACGGGCACCCGGTGCCCCTGATGCAGGCGGCGCTCGAACTGGGCATCACGACAGTTGGCAGCGCACCATTGATGCAAGGCCATCTGACCACCGGCATCCCTGGTCGCATCAAATCTTCCATTCCCGGCTTGAAAACCGACGCCGCCCGAGCCATTCAGTTCGCCCGCTCCGCCCCCGGCCTCGCCGTCACTCTGGTGGGCATGAGCAAGCCCACCCATGTAAGACAGAACCTCGAGCTGGCCCTGCGTTCGCCTCTCACCATCTACGAATATGCCGCCATTTTTCAAAACGCTGTTGGCAACGACGACAAAGAACCCGAAAACGAGAACGACTGAATCCGCCCATGACCATCCCCTACACACCCATCGTCGGTACCCTCGGCTACGTCATGTCACCCGACGGCAAACGCACGCTCCTCATCCACCGCAACGCACGCCCCGATGACCAGCACCTCGGCAAATACAACGGCCTCGGCGGCAAGATGGAACCCGGCGAAGACGTGATCGCCTGCATGAGGCGTGAACTGCGCGAGGAGGCTGACATTGAGGCCATCAGCCTTCACCTGCGTGGCACCATCAGTTGGCCCGGCTTCGGACCCGATGGCGAAGACTGGCTCGGTTTCATCTTCCGCATCGACTCCTTCGTCGGGACGCCCCTCACTTCCAATCCCGAGGGAACGTTGTCGTGGGTCGAAGTCGACCAGATCATGGACCTGCCCATGTGGGAAGGTGACCGCCATTTCCTGCCCCTCGTGTTCGACAACAGCGTGGGGCAATTTCACGGCGTGATGCCCTACGAAAACGGGCATCCGGTGGGGTGGACGTTTAGCGTGCTTTGATGGACGAGATGGACGGAATGGACGATATGGACACTATGGACTAACGGGCGGCCGGTCTCCACCAGCCGCAGCGCTCCCACCAAGCGTTTTCCCTAGAGGGAGCAACTTTCTTTTTCGCAACACAACGTCCATCTCGTCCATAGTGTCCATAGTGTCCATATCGTCCATAAAGTCCATCCCCCTCCCCCCCACATAATCGTTCCCACCCCACTCAACTCTGCTTGCAACCAACACATTCACAAGGCTGCTTTCCAAAGGTGCCCTGAACGACGACCTTCCCACGCAACGGAGACGAAAGCCATGGCCTTGGTGGAACTGGTAAACAACGTATTTGACCCCGCGGAACTCATGCCGCGCGAAGAACTGACCGCGCTGCAGCTCGAACGCCTGCGCGACACCATGGGTCGCCTCGCCGAGGTTCCCTTCTACAAATACGCCTTCACCCGCGGCCGCATAACGCCCGACGACATCAAGTCCCTCGACGACGTTCGCCGCCTCCCCTTCACCACCAAAGATGACATGCGCCACAACTACCCGCTGGGTCTCGCCGCCGTTCCGCGCTCCGAGATGGCACGCATCCATGGCTCGTCGGGCACCACCGGCAAACCCACCTTTGTCGGCTACACTCACAAGGATCTCGACACCTGGGCCGGTCTCTGCGCGCGCTTCCTCGTGGCCGGTGGCCTGCGCCCGGATCACATGGTTCAAGTCGCTTTCGGCTACGGCCTTTTCACCGGCGGCTTCGGGCTTCACTACGGCATCGAAAAAGTTGGAGCGGCCATCATCCCCGCAGCCGCGGGCGGCACCCTGCGACAGATCATGCTCATCAATGATCTTAAACCAGACGTCATTATCTGCACCCCCAGCTATGCCCTTAACATAGCTGAGGTGGCCCGCGCCGAAGGTTACATGCCCGAAGACCTCTCGCTCAAGTACGGCCATTTCGGCGGCGAGCCCTGGACCGAGGACATGCGGCAGGCCATCGAGCGCGATCTCGACATCCACGCCTTTAACAACTACGGCCTCAGCGAAATCATCGGCCCCGGCGTGAGTGGCGAATGTATGTATCACAACGGCATGCACTTTCAGGAAGATCACTTCATCGTGGAATGCATCGACCCCGACACGCTGGAGCCCATGCCGGATGGCGAACGCGGCGAACTGGTGCTGACATCCCTCACCAAGGAAGCGATGCCCATCCTGCGTTACCGCACGCGCGACCTTGCCACCGTCGACCACTCGCCCTGCCCCTGCGGCCGCACCGGCGCCCGCATGAGCCGCGTGGTGGGACGCACCGACGACATGCTCATCGTGCGTGGAGCGAACATCTTCCCCTCACAAATCGAGGAAGCTCTCCTGCGCATCGAAGGCACCGCCCCGCAATACGTCATCGAGGTGAACCGCCCCGGCGCACTGGACGAAATGACCGTCCGCGTGGAGATCCGGCCGCAGGATTTCAGCGACAAAATGAGCCAGATGCAGGCCCTGCGCGACCGCATCGCCACGGTCCTCCACTCGGCCACGGGCATCAGTATAAACGTCGAACTGATCGAACCCCAAACCCTCGAACGCTCCATCGGCAAAGCCAAGCGGGTCATCGACAACCGGGACAAAACATCCTGATTGGAAACTTTGACGCAAAGGCGCAAAGGGCGCAAAGAAAAGCACCCTTCTTTAAAAGACTGGTGTTCCCCAACCAAACAATGTCACGCATCTAGTTGCTAATAAGATTACTAATAATTAAGTTGCTTGATTTAATCTCATCCTCCTTGGGTGACCCCATCTGTGTGTCAAAGATTTCATCCTGTCTTTCTTTGCGCCCTTTGCGTCTTTGCGTCTAAGTTTCCTCCCCGGGAACTTTCCCCCCTTCGCCCGTGTCACTTGTACAGTGGTGGCAGCAGGAACACGAATGCGAGAAAGGGGACTGCTATGGGCAAGAACCAGCATGTTGTTCCACACGAACGGGGATGGGCTGTCATGGGAGACGGCAACAACCGCCTGACCAGCATCCACGGCCTGCAACGCGAAGCCGTGGCCGCCGCCCGCAGAATTGCCCGCAACCAGGGCACCGACCTCCTCGTACATGACCGCACCGGCCGCATAACCCAATGGGAAACCATGATCGACCCCACACCGGAAACCTGAAAGCCACACCGCTCGACGGACCGTTAATAGCTGCGCCCCTGCGATTTTTCTTTTGCGAAGCGCGCAGCGCACGCCATCGTGGCAATCACCATGACCCAGTATGAATCCGTCATCGGCTTCGAAGTTCACGTCGAGCTGAATACACAAACGAAAATTTTCTGCGGCTGCTCCACGCGCTTCGGTGCACCGCCCAACACCCAGGTCTGCCCCATCTGCCTCGGCATGCCCGGCACCCTGCCGGTCGTGAACCGACAGGCCATTGAGCACACCATCCGCACTGCCATCGCGCTCAACTGCACCATCCCCGAGCACTCTAATTTCGATCGTAAAAACTACTACTATCCCGACCTCCCCAAGAGCTATCAGGTGTCGCAGAACTACGCCATCACCGGCCTCGCCGGCTGGCTCGACATCGAAGTCGCGGGCGAAACCAAACGCGTGCGCATCAACAACGTGCACCTCGAAGAGGACGCCGGCAAGCTGGTCCACTCCAACATCCCCGGCGATGAGAGTTCCCTCGTGGACCTCAATCGCGCCGGCACCCCCCTCATCGAAATCGTGAGCGAGCCCGACATGGGCACCGCAGACGACGCCGTGGCCTACATGAACACGCTGAAGAACATCCTCGAGTACATCGACGTGAGCGATTGCAACATGCACGAGGGACGCCTGCGTTTCGAACTGAACATCAGCGTGCGCGAGGTGGGCACCGAAAAGCTGGGCACGAAGGTCGAGATTAAAAATCTCAACTCCATGAAAACCGTGCTCAAGTGCCTCGACCACGAGACCCGCCGCCAGAGCGAACTGCTCAACGCGGGCGGACGCGTGTTGCAGGAAACACGCCTGTGGGACGAAGCCGCCGCCATGACCCGCGCCATGCGCAGCAAGGAAGTCGCCCACGACTACCGCTACTTCCCCGATCCCGATCTGGTGGACATCCACATCCCCGCCGAATGGCGCGAGGAAGTGCGCGCCTCCCTGCCCGAGTTGCAGGAGGCCAAGCGTCGGCGCTTCGTGGAGCAATACGCATTGCCCGAATACGACGCCAAGCAGCTCACGAACTCGCAGGGCGTTGCCAAATATTTTGAAAGCGCCGTGGCCGCCGGCGGTGCCCCCAAGGCCGTGAGCAATTGGATGATGACGGAAGTTTTGCGCGAACTGAACGAACGCGAAATGACCGCGTCAGAATTCCCGCTGAAGCCCGCCGGACTGGCCGAGTTGGTCGGCCTCATCGACTCCGGCAAGATCAACAGCAAGACCGCCAAACACGTCTTCGCCCGCACTCTGGAAACCGGTGCCGCCCCCACGCAAATCGTCGAGCAGGAAGGCCTCGTGCAGATTGACGATTCCAGCGAAGTGGAAAAGTGGGTTGATGAAACCCTGGCCGAAAATGCCGACGCCGTTGCCAAAATTCAAGCAGGGCAAACCAAAGCCATGCAGGCCCTCGTGGGTCAGGTGATGAAGAAGAGCCGCGGCAAAGCCAACCCCCGCATGGTGAACGAAATACTGGCGAAAAAGCTGGGCTGAGCGCCCGCCACCGCCACCGACCTCAGATAGCCGAGTTCACCCGTTCCACCAAGGCGCGAGCCTCGGCTTCGGTTGCAGCCTCTGCAAAAATGCGCACCACCGGCTCGGTGCCCGATGGCCGCACATGCACCCAACTGTTGGGGAACGATGCCTTCACGCCGTCCTCCAGATTGATCTTCACGGCATCCGACAGCGCCTTCTGCACCCGCTTGGCCGCATCGGCAAATTTGACTTTGCCGAGCGGGAACTTCGTTTTCACCATGGCATAGTCAGGCGTCTCCGCGTTCAGTTCCGAAAGCTTCATCCCCTTGGCCGCCATGGCCGAGAGCACCAGTGCAACTCCCGTGGCGGCATCGCGGCCCGTGTGCACCGCCGGATAAATCACACCGCCGTTGCCCTCGCCGCCAATGAGCGCCTCTGCCTCGCGGATGCGCGCCACAACGTTCGCCTCGCCGATGGGCGTGCGATATAGCGGCACGTCGAACTTCGCCGCCACGTCGTCCAGCGCGCGCGTCGTGCTCAGGTTCGCCACGATCGGGCCGCGCCGCGTCTCCAGCGCCGCCGTTGCCGCCAGCACCATCGTGCGCTCCTCGCCAATGGGGCGGCCCGTTTCGTCCACGATGGCCAGGCGGTCCGCATCGGGATCCAGCGCGAAACCAATGTCCGCACCCGACGCCCGCACCTTCGCTCCCAGTTCCGTCAGATTCTCCGGCAGCGGCTCCGGGTTGCGCGGGAAAGGCGAGTCGACATCCACATGCAGAAACTCCGCCGCCACCCCCATGCGATCCAGCAGCGGCTTCATGATAATCCCGCCCACACCGTTCACGCAATCCACCACCGCGCGATAACCCTTCGCGGCAACCATCGATGTATCGATGTTGGTCGTCACCAGCTCCACGTGATAGGCGATGGCATCATCGACCTTTTTCACGTGGCCCAGCGCATTGAATTCCTCACGGCGAAACGCACTGTTTTCGGCAATCTCCAACAATGTTTTGTTTTGCTCGTGATTGAGGAATGACCCGTGGCGATCGAAAAATTTGTAAGCGTTCCACTCCGCCGGATTGTGGCTGGCCGTGACGGCAATGCCCCCCCGCGCACCCAGGCGCGTGATCATCATCCCCACCGTGGGCGTCGGCGCCAGACCGATGTCGTAAATCGTGCAACCGGCGCTCTCCAGACCCGCGAACGCCAGATGCCGCATCATGTGGCGCGACACCCGCGAATCGCAACCAAGCACCACCGGACCGCCCTCCATGATGGTGGCGAAGGCCAGAACATACTTGAGAAATTCCTCCACCACCAGTGAGCCACCAACGATACCACGGATGCCCGCAACGCTGATCATGGGCTTTGACATTTTTTCAAACCAATCCTCGGAACAATCTTCGTTTCCCACGAAACAAAACCCGACCACGCCGCCATATCCAGCAGAAAAAATCAACCACCCTCAATCGCCGGTGGTTCTGTCAGGAATTCCCTTGCCACACGGGCCTCAACCACGGCAACGAGACAGCCATGACCCCCGACACCTCTTCCCAGTTTATCCCCGGCATGGGCGAAGTTTCCGCCGAAGCCATGCGCGATTTCATCGACCTGCAAACCGGCGCTGGCGGCCTGTTTCACGCCGGCGAAAACGGCGTGCAGCGCATCCTCACGCCCCTCGATCGCAAGGTCGAGTTCATCGTCTTTGCCAACCACACCCTCACCTACGTGGCATCCGCCATGGGGCACCCCGCCCTTTACCCGCTCCCCCCGGCATCCTTCGAGGCCCCCGCCGACGCCGTGCTCATGGACCTCGACGGCACCAGCGTCCACAGCGAGGAGTTCTGGGTGTGGGCCATCGAGCAAAGCACAGCCCGCCTGCTGAAGAAACCGCGCTTCGAACTCGAACAGGCCGACGCGCCCTTCGTCTCCGGCCATTCCGTGAGCGAACACCTCCAGCATTGCATCGACAAATACGCCCCCGGTGCCTCCCTCGAAGCCGCCCGCACGCATTACTTCGACATCGTCCACTACGAAATGGCCGAGATCATGGCGGGACGCGGTCGCCCCGGCGCATTTCGCCCCAGCCCCGACCTGCGCGAGTTTCTCCTCACGCTCAAAGGCCGCGGCGTGCGCATCGGCCTCGTCACCTCCGGCCTCCACGAAAAAGCCTGGCCCGAAATCGTCTCAGCCTTCCGCGACCTCGACATGGGCGATCCTCTCGACTTTTATGACGCCATCATCAGCGCGGGATTCGCGCTGCGCAAAGGGCAGGCCGGAACCCTCGGCGAGCTTTCGCCCAAACCCCACCCATGGCTTTACGCAGAAACCGCCCGCGTGGGGCTCGACATCGCCCCCGCCCAACGCCATCGCGTTATCGGCATGGAAGACTCCTCCGCCGGGGTCGTCTCGGTGCGCCTCGCCGGATTCGCCTGCATCGGCGTGGCCGGCGGCAACATCGCCTCCGGTGGCACCCGTCCACTGCTGATGGCCGAAACCCGGGGACTGCTCGACGCCCTGCCCATCATACTGGGAGAGTAAGGTCCGGGTCGCCTTCCGCCCACATCCACTCCGCCCCCATCGTTGCCCTTGCATTGCACCCACCACCTCAT
>PHCB01000034.1 GCA_002842095.1 candidate division BRC1 bacterium HGW-BRC1-1 | reverse complement strand
GGGTGATGGACGAGATGGACGAGATGGACACTATGGACGAGATGGACGCTATGGACTGAATGGGCGGGGGGACGGGGGGGCTGGGGCTGGTGGCGGTGAAGATGGGAAGAATGGGGGGGATGGGAAGAATGGGAAGGATGGCGGGGGGGATGGACGGGGGGGGGGCGGTGTGGGAGAATCGCCTGATTGGTTGTTGGTGGTGGCTTCGTTTTCGAGGTTTTATGGGATGTCGCCGGTGGCGGTTTTGGCGATGGGTACGGTGTTGTGGTTGGAGTTGTTGGAGCGACAGGGGGTGTTGGAGCGGGGGGAGGCTCGGCTGAGTTTGCGTTTGGGCATGGCGGCGCGGTGGTTGCAGCCGTCGGAGGATGGGTTGCAGGAGTTGTTGGATCGGCTGGACGGTCCGGCGGAAGAGGTTGGCGAGGCGCAGGCTGCGGCGCAGGCAGAGATTGACGCAATGTTGCGGAAGGGTGGCTGGCGGTGAGCGGAGAAGACAAAGTCAAATTAGTTGGCGAGGTGAATGTCGGGGGGAACGCGGCGGGGGAATTGAAGGGGATTCTTGCGGAGTTGAAGCTGTTCCGCGAGCAGTGGGTTGAGGCGGGCACGACGATCAAGGCGGCTGATACGCAGGTCGTTAAGGTGACGGAGAGCAGCGGGAAGCTGGGCTCGATCTGGACGGGGATCTGGCAGGGGGTTGGGCAGAAGTTGTTCACGGGGTTGGTGTCGGGGCTGGTGTCGATTGGTCGGAGCATCGTTTCGCAGATCGACCAGGCGAATGCGTTCGGGGATGTTTTTCAGAGGATGTCGGCGCGGGGCGTTGAGGATGTGGGGGCGATCGAGGTGGCGGTGGTTAGCCTGGCGACGGCGATGCGCAGTGACCTGGTGCAGACGGCGGAGCTGGTGGAGGAGGCGATGAAGCTGGGTGTGAAGGGGGCGGGGAGCATGGAGGTGATTGCGGCGGCGATGCGCAACGAGGAGATGGAGGGGTACTCGGCGATGGCTGCGATCGAGGGTTCGACGCGGGTGCGGAAGGCGTTGAATCTGACGATGAAGGACCAGGCGGACATGATTGCAGCAGTGGGTGAGGCGAGCCTGCGGGCGAACGTGAGTCAGTCGGAACTCTACAGTTTGATGACTCGCTCGATGGCGTACCTGCCGAAGCTGAACGCGAGCTGGAAAGACCTACTGATTACAACTGAGAATGTGGCGAAGAAGGGGCTCTTGCCGATGCGGCAGGTGGTGACGGCGATGGTGGAGGGGATGCGTAACCTGGCGGAACCCACTGAGGAAATGGCCACAGCGCTGCAAAATTCTGGGATTGTGAGCACGGCGAGTGGGGTTGCGCTGGGGAAACAATCGACGGCCGCTGCCGCTCTCCGCACTGAGGTTATCCTTTTGACGACTGAAATGAACAACCTGGTTAAAGCTCAGACTGAAATTCAAATGACAGGTGATGAGGCGTCCCGGCGAATTAGCCGGTACGAGGTGCTTCAGGCGAAGCAGACTGCGGGGACACGCCTGAACAAACTTGAGCGGTCCGAAATGCGAGAGTTGAAGACGGAGCTGAAGGATTACAATCAGGAACTTAGCAAGTACGATACGGCAGCAAGGTTCGTGGAGAACCGTGATTTCAAGCGGTTAGATGTGCTTGGCCAGCTCAAGACGCGGGTGGAAAACCTAAAGATTGTGCAGGGCGACCTGTCCGAGGATCAGAGCCGACTTGCAGTGGAGCAATCCGAGGTGAACACTGAACTTGATGCCCAGACCAAGCTGGTAAGTGCGTTGAGTCTGGCAATGCAGACGGAGATGCCGTCGGCAATCCAGACGGCTATTGGGGCCAGTGGCCTGGGGGGCTTCATGACGAAGGTTGGGGAGAATGAAGACGTTCTGAAAACCATGACGTCGGAGGTAAAGGTGCTTCTTACGAGCATGACCGAGAGCTCGACGGGAGCAGTGACGTCCATTGATGGAGCGGCCGAGAAACAAAAAGGTTTGTGGCAGGAGATGCAGGCGGCTGGTTATGGTGCCTGGGAAAAGCTGAAGGCGCTATGGGACAACTTGTCTACGGTGCTGGCGAAGCCGTTGTCAGACTTCCGGGATGCTTTCAGTCTTGGGATGTCGGCTATTTTCGGCGAGGAATTCATGACGCTGATTAATGAGAAGGCTTCCGAGTGGGCAGTGGCGTTTGCGGAGTGGGGCGGGTCTTTGGGGGAGGAACTGGCAATTGGCGTGATGGACATTATCAGTGGGGAGAAGACGCTGGGGGAAGTGTTGAGTGCGTGGGTGACGCAGGCCTGGGAGAAGATCAAGACGGTGGTTTGGCCGCAGATCAGGGAGTGGCTGGTGGCGGCGCTGGCGTTGCTGAAGGAGGAGCTGGTGCCGGTGATGAAGACCATGGGTGAATCGCTGTGGACGGGTTTGTTCGACGGGCTGAAGAGTTCGTATTTCAACAGTGACTTTAACGGGTGGCTGTCCGGGATCTTCTCACCGCTGACGGACTGGCAGAATGGTGTGGGTGGGGGTGGTGGTGGCGGTGGCGGGTTGTTTAGCTCGGGTCCGCCGGTGCCGGCTACGGGTGGGTTCACTCCGGCGAATGGTGGCTTCCTGGGGAATGGTTGGGATCCGCGCGGGGCGGCCGCGACGAAGAGCCAGACGATCAATGTTTATACGGCTGATCCTTCGGCGGCGGCGCGGGAAGTGATCAAGTTGACGAAGCAGACTGAACGGCTTGGGGGATAACGACGATGGCTATTATGACACCGATTGCGGCGAAGGGTGAGGTTGGGAAGCAGGCGGTTTGGGGGGCGACCACTCTGGCGGGGCTGACGACGTTCACGCTGAGCGACCCGGCGATTTTTGCGCCGGGGGATATTGTTTTCGGGAGTGCGACGGACGGCGGTATTGCTACGGCGGTGGGTCAGGTGGTGACGGTTGGGGTGGGTTCGATTGTGGTTCGGAGTTGGGGCACGGCGGTGCCGGGGATTGGTGGGCGCGTTTGGCGTGCGGCATATTTGTGGCGGGCGTTGAGTGTTCCGGCCGGGAGCGACTGGGATGCGGGGAGCGACCAGGGGATTGAGAAGTTAGACACGACTGGGGGGGCTGTTTATACGCGCTCGAGGAACGCGCGGGAAGCGGTGAGGGTGATGTTGGGGAACGTGGCGGTGAGTGACTGGACCGGTTGGAAATCGTTCGTGGTGAATCGGGCGAGCGGGGGGATGGGTTGTTTTACGGGGGTTTGGGCGGACAAGGACGCGGGCGGGATAAGACTGGCCAAGGTTCGGCTGGAAGTACCGACGAACGAGCTGGGAGCTGTGACGGTGGGTCATGGTCGGAGGAAGTTTGAGTTGGCGTGGGAGATTTTGGAAGAGGGGGTTTTCTTCTGATGCTTTCGATGAGTGCGGAACTGGCGGCGAGGCTGGCGGCGGCGGTGGATGACGGGTGCGACGTTGCGGCCGTGGTGAAGATCGAGTGGCCCTTGCCCGTGGGTGACCGGTGGTTTTCGACGCGGAGGATGACGCTGGGTGGCGGGGTGGTTTGCGAGCCGAAGCTGATGGAGTGGCCGGCGATTGTGAAGGCTGGGGTGCCGACGGTGCTGGTGCCGGAAGCGTTGAATGAGAGTGTGACGATAAAGCTGTTGAACACGCCGGAGACGTGGGACGGCGCGGAGGATGCGGCGCGGTTGATGGACCTGGTGGCGCAGGCCCCGTTGGAGGGGGCGCTGGTGTGGGTGGGGATAGTTGACCCGAGGGACGCGGCGCTGGGTGTGGGCCAGGTGAAATGGGACAACTGCTACAAGGTCGATCACGTGGAGCGTAGCGCCCAGGTGGTGGAGATCTACGCCACGGATATTTTGCTGCAACCGGGCGAGGGTCCGGCGGCGTGGCCGATAAGCGGGTCGGAGTTTGACGAGGCTCCGGAGGAAAGTTTGGGACAGGTGCGGGGCGCGGTTTGGGGCAAGGTTGAGGGGTTGCCGTTGATACCGATAGACGTGGGGCGGGGGGCGGCTCTGGCGGGGGAAGTGGACGAGGCGGAGGATGAGTTTGAAGTGAGCTGCTCACTGGAGGGGTGGCCGTCGGTGGGTTGGGCCTGGGTGGATGGCGAGATGATTTATTACGCCGGTATGGACCGGGCGGGCAAGCGTCTGACGATGGTGCAGCGGGGCGTGGGCTGGCCGGACACGACGCCGGTGGCGCATGAAGCGGGGGCGCGGGTGCGTGAGGCTCGGACGGGGTTTGTGAGCAAGCTGAAGGTGGCGCTGGATGCAGTGGCGACGACTTGCACGATCGAGGAAGTGGCGGGGTTTCCGGCGAGCGGTACGGTGATTATCGGGACGGAAGCGATCAGCTATGCGACGAAGGGGGTGGGTAGTTTGGCGGGGTGCGTGAGGGGGCGGCCGATTCCGACGTTTGCGGCGACGCACAACGCTGGGGCGATTGTGCGGGAAGTGCCGACGCGGGACGGGTTGCAGAGGTACCGGTATCTGGTGGCGGCGGCTCCGGTGAGCGGGATTTCGAACATCCGCGGGCTCGACGAGAACAACAACGAAGTGCCGGTGGAGATTGGGGTTGTGGAGCTGGGCACGTTTACCACGCCGAAGGGGAAGGTGTGGAGCGTGGTGGATCTGAGCGAGAGGGTGACGCTGACGAAGTTTGCCCAGAGCGTGAGCACGGTTCCGCAGGAGTGGGTGAAGGAGACGGACGGCCGGGTGGACGCGGTGACGGGGTTTGCGTTGCCGGACGGGTTTAAGCGTTGGACAGTGACGAGCGTGACGAGCGCGGCGTTGAAGCTGCAAGCTCCGCTGGTGCTGGATCCGACGTCGGGCAGCCAGGCGGCGTTTCTGAAAGCGATGGCCGGGCAGAATGTGATGGGGTTGGAATTTGATGCGGGTTGGGACGCGGGGCTGGAGCCTCGGGTTGTGGCGGGTCGGTTCAAAACGGCGCGCGTTGTGGTGCAGGCGCAGTATAACAAAGAGACGACGACGAAGGCATGGATCGAGATTGTGAAGGGGGGGGTGCCGGTGAAGAGTGTGGCGGTGGCGGCT
>PHCB01000033.1 GCA_002842095.1 candidate division BRC1 bacterium HGW-BRC1-1 | reverse complement strand
GATATGGACTTTATGGACGAGATGGACGAAATGGACGGGGGGGGCAGAGGGAGAAAAACTTAGACGCAAAGACGCAGAGGGCGCAAAGGGACGCAGAGAAAAGCGAAGGCGGCAGCATGGCTGCCGCAGTCCAAAGAGGGGGTGGTGTGAAGTTCTCGGTGGTGGATGTTTCGGTGGATGAATTTTTGCCGGATTCAGATGGGTTGGATTGGTTTGAGGGGCTCGTGCCGTGGACGATGGACGAGCTTGAGGGGTTGGGGCGTGAGGCTCGGAATCGGGCGATTGTTATCTCGGGGGCGGAGACGGATGCACAGGTTTCGCGGGTTAAAGATTTGATTGGGGACTATATAAAAACAGGGAAGACGCTGGCGGAGTTTCAGTCGGACTTCGCCGGGTTGTGGGCGGATATGGGGCTTGAGGGTAAGCGGCCGCATGAGGTGGAGAATTTGTTCCGAAGTGAAACGATGCGGGCTTATGGTGCGGGCCGGTCGATGGCGCTGCGGTCGGACGCGGCGCAGGAGGCGTTTCCGCTTTGGGAATATATGGCGGTGCTGGATGACAGGGCGCGTCCGGAGCACGCGGCGTTGCATGGTGTGGTGTTGCCGGCTGATGATCCGTTTTGGTATACGCATACGCCGCCGTGGGATTATCAATGCCGGTGTGATGTGGTGCCGGTGAGTCGGCGGGAGATAGAGAAGGGGGGGGTTGAGGTGACGGGGGATGTGACGCTGGAGGATGGGACTGTGGTTAGTGTGTCGTCGTTTCCGGGGGCGAGTAGCGGGTTTCGGGGGGTGGGGTTTTAGGGGGGGAGAAGCTTTGACACAAAGACACGAAGACACAAAGGGAAGCTAAGGGGAAAACTTTGACGCAAAGACGCAAAGGACGCAAAGAAAAGCTAAAAGCTAAAGCTGGGGGAAAAGCTAAAAGCAGGGGGGCAGGAATGCCCCCCCTCCTGTAAGAGCAGAAAGATTTATTTGTTTGGGGGTGGTTGAGTTGTAGTATGGTGGTGAAAGTTTCGCCTGGCGCGCCTTCCACAAATTTACAAATGCGCGAGGTTAGGGACATGAGAGCTTACTGGTTTGGGGTGGTTGTTGGTGTGGCGCTGTCGGCGGTTATTGGCGCTGGTGTGGCGGGGTGTGTGTGGGGTCCGGAGACGGCGCTGCGGTCGGCTGAGAGACGGACGAGCATGGGGCGGGTCTTTGGGTTTGATCCGCAGATTGCGCAGAAGAGCGCAGATAAAAGCGAAGAGAAGAGCTTCGACGCAAAGGCGCAAAGTGACGCAAAGAAAAGCCAGGGCGAAGAGCTTGGGAAAAGCCAAAGCCTGGGGAAAAGCCAAAGCCAAAGCACAAGCCAAAGCAAGAGCTTGGGGAAAAGCAAAAGCACAAGCCTGGGCATGAGCCAGGGCGTGGGTGTGGGGTATGATGCTACTAACGGGTGTGTGGGTGGGGTTTGTTTGGTGGAGGGTGCGCGATGAGCTGGTTTGAGATTTTTCGGACGGGAAGCTGGAACGGGGGGCGGTGGGATGAGATGTCGGGGATGTACGTTCCGTACTCCGAGATGGACCTGGACAAAATGGTTGAAAATTTTGGCCGTGGTGAGCGTGAGGTTCCGCTGGTTATCGGGCATAATTGCTGGGGTGGCGACGAGAAGCCGGCGCTGGGTTGGGTGAGTGAGCTGATGCGGTCGGGTGACCGGCTGTTGGCGCGTGCCAAGGACCTGAAGGAAGAGCTGAAGGAAGCTGTGAATTCGAGGACTTACCCAAAGCGGTCGGTGGAGATTTATGACAACCTGGACGGCAAGGGCGTGACGCTGAGTGCGGTGGCGTTCCTGGGGGGGAGTCAGCCGGCGGTTGCGGGGATGGCGGACTTTCAGTTTTCGGCGGCTAACGGGCTGCGGTTTTTTGCGTTGGACAATGATGTTCCGGCGGTGGAGTCGGGGGGCGCGGGTAGAAGCAAAAGCGAAAGCGAAGAGCATGGGAGTGATGGGGGGAATGGGAAGAATGGGAGTGATGGCCGGGGGAAAGGCATGAGCCAGGGCCAGGGGGAAGGCACAAGCGAAGGCGGCAGCATGGCTGCCGCAGTCCAAGGAGTGCAGGGCACGAGTACAATTATGCAGGGTAATTCAGACGGAGGTGGTGGCATGGCATTTACAGCAGAGCAGTTTGCGGCATTGCAGGCGGAGAATCTGGCGTTGAAGGAGTCGGCTGAAAAGACGGCCCAGTTGCAGGCGGATTTGGAGAAGAAGTTTGTCCACGAGCGTGTGGCGAGTTATTGCGCGGAGCTGGTGAAGTCGAAGCGTGTGACTCCGGCGGTGGTTAACGGTGACGGGTCGAAGCGTGTGGGTCTGGCGCAGTTCATGGAGGGGTTAACCGAGGAGCAGCGTGTGACGGTGAAGGACCTTCTGAATTCGATTCTGGACACGGCGGGAACGGCGCTGGCGGAGCTGGATACGGAGTCGGCACCGGCAGAGGACGCCGATACTGAGGACACGAGCACGACGGGCGAGTTCGCCAAGAAGCACGGGCTGAGCGTGGACACGCTGCGGGCGCAGATGAAGAAGTCCGGGCAGAGCTAAAGGCTAAGCGAAAAGCTAAGCGAAAAGCTCTGACGCAAAGACGCGAAGGACGCAAAGAAAAGCTAAAGCAAAAGGCTGGGGGAAAAGCTAAAAGCTAAAGCAAAGGCAATGGGAAGGATGGGAGGCATGGGGGGAATGGGAGGGATGCTGAACAGTTGGGCCGGTCTGGCGGCTACCCGGAAGAGCAGTGGTGGCTGAAGAGTCGGGCATGGAGTGATGGAATGAAAAACGGAGTGAGAAAAGGAGAGGGACAATGACTGCGAGTACGGTAGCGGTGGATTCAAAACGTAAGGATGGCGAGCGGCATACTTACCCGGTGGCGGCGTCTACGAAGATTCCGGCGGGTGTGCTGGTTTGCGTAAATGCGTCGGGCAAGGCGGTGAACGGTTCCGACACGTCGGGGTTGGTTTTTGTGGGGGTGGCGCTTGAGACGGTGGATAACAGTGCCGGCGCGGCTGATGCGTTGGAGGTGCAGGTGGAGCGAACTGGTCTGTGGGAGCTTGCCGTAACGGGTACGGCTCCGGTGATCGGCGCGGCTGCATGTATTTCCGACAACGTGACGGTGGCGGCGGCGGCCACGACGACCAACGACATTCCGTGCGGAATTGTGGCGGCGGTTAGTGGTTCGAAACTGTGGGTGGATATCGCGCGCTGATGGTGACGGAGTCCGGGGTGCGTGGATAACGCGCGCGAGTAGGGATGGTTAGGTGGGGGGCAGGAATGCCCCCCCTCCTGTAAAAAATTGAAGTTAGAGAAAAGGGAGATTGGCGATGCACTTACTGATGGCGAAAATGAAGTTGGCGGGTTTGAATACGGCGTTTTTCGACGCTATAAAGGGGATCAAGCCTCCGTGGGAAGATGCTGTGACGAAGGCACCGAGTGGCAAATCGGTGGAGGATTACGGATGGCTGGGGGATGTTCCGCAGATGGCGGAGTGGAAGGACGAATTGATTCCCGAGGGAATCAAGGAGTACGGATACACGCTGAAGAACAAACGTTTTGCGGCTGCGATGAAGGTGTACAACGACGACCTGGCGGATGACCAGTACGGCCAGGCGAAGTTGAAGATCGCAAGCATGGCGCCCTCGGCTGCTGGTTTTCCGGGCACGCTGGTTTCGGCGCTTCGCACGGGTGGCGAGACGGGCCTGGCGTATGACGGCACGGCGTTTTTCTCGGCGGCTCGAGCGGAAGGTTCGAACCTGGTGACAGGTACGGGCACTTCGGACGCGCAGATCGCGGCTGATTTTGAGTCGGCGCTGGTTTTGATCCGTCTTACCAAGACCGACAAGGGCCAGGTATTTGACCGCACGAACATGAAGCTGACGGCTGTTTGCGGCGTGGCGATGGAGCAGAAGCTGCGTCGTGTGCTGCTGGCGGCCACGGTGAGCACGGGTGGCGTGAACATGCTTTCGGGTCTGGTGGCGGGTCTGGAAGTGGATCCGTACATCACGGGGAACTCGTGGTACCTGGAGGATCGTGATCCTTACGTGAAGGGCTTCATCGTCCAGGAGCGTGAGGCGGTGGATATCACGAACACGGGCATGGACAGCGACCAGTACGTGCTGCACGACCGCGTGGTCTACCGCGTGAAATGGCGGGGTAACGCGGGCTACGGCCTGTGGCAGCACGCCGTGAAGGTGAAGAACTAAGAATTCCTGCAAGGGCGGATGACCTGGGGGCAGGTTGTCCGCCCGGTTCGCCTGGCGCGCCTTCCACTTTTTTTCTGAGATTTGCGCGAGGTGAAAATGCTATGAGCGAGAAGACGATGAAGTTGAGGGTTGTGGCGTCGCATCCGACGGGTGCGACGTTTGTTCGCGTTTTGGGGGTGCCGACTTTGCTGGGGAGGGAGTGGATGGAGGTGGGGGTTGGGGATGTTCCGGCGGAGGATTTCGAGAAGCCGTGGATTGAGGTGGATCCGCAGATTTCGCAGATGGCCGCAGATAATAGCGAAGAGAAAAGCGAAGGGAAAAGCTTAGACGCAAAGGCGCAAAGGGCGCAAAGGGACGCAAAGAAAAGCGAAAGCGAAGACCTTGGGAAAAGCGAAAGCGAAAAGCCTAAGAGCAAAGGCGAAGACCAGGGGAAGAGCAAAAGCACAAGCACAAGCCTGGGGAAAAGCAAAAGCGTAAAGGGCAAGGGTGTGAAGGCTAAGAGCAAGGGCGGGAGGGGCTGATGGGGCGTTATGTTGAAGTTGCGGGGTTGGTGGTTTATGCTCCGGAGGGGCGGGTTTTGGAGTTGTTGGACGCTCCGTTTGGGGTGGGGTTGGCTACGTTGGGGGTGGCGGAGTTGGCGGTGGCGGAGGCGGCGATTGCGAGCGCTGAGGATGAGATTGACGGGGTGTTGGGAAGAAGGGTTGCGGTGCCGCTGGCTTCGCCGAGTGGGGAGATTAAGCGGATGGCGGCGCAGGGGGCGTTGTTTCATTTGTCGGCGCGGAAGAGCGAGTTTGTGGAGGTGTGGGCGAAGCAGCGGGATGGGAATTTGAAGCGGCTGGAGAGTGTGGCGCTGGCGGAGCAGGAAGCCGTTGGGGCGAGCGTGGTGGAGGGTGTGATGAGTACGGTGGATGGGGATGGAATTTGTGCTAATGGGGGGCTGGGGAAGTTTTAGGCGGGGGGGAAAAGCTCTGACGCAAAGGCGCAAAGGACGCAAAGGAAAGCGGGGGGGATGGACGGGATGGACGATATGGACGAGATGGACACTATGGACGAAATGGACGGGAGGCAAAAGGCAAAGGACCAAAGCAATGGGAAGGATGGGGGGAATGGGAGGGATGGGAAGGATGAAAAGCTGATGAGTGAGGAGCGGGGGGGGG
>PHCB01000020.1 GCA_002842095.1 candidate division BRC1 bacterium HGW-BRC1-1 | reverse complement strand
TGCCATGCTTTGCGCGGTAAACCAGGCGGCCTATCTGCTGCGCCGCCTGATGGAGCAGCAGGGCCGCGCGTTTCTGGAAGAGGGCGGCTTCACCGAAAGACTTTACAGCGAGCGAGTAAAAGCCCGAGCAACAAAAAATGCGTCGGACAAGTCGGACCAGTCAGACAAGTCTGACATGTCCGACCCGTCCGACAAAACAACCCCACCCCCCTGCCCAAATTGCCACAAGCCCATGCGCCGGTGCACGGCCCGGCGCGGCCCCCATGCCGGACAATCGTTCTGGGGCTGCACCAGCTATCCGGCGTGCCGGGGCACGAGGCCGTGCAACCCCGAAAAGCCCCCAATGCCAGACCCATCCGGAGAGGCCAAGCCATGACCGACCAAGCCGCTTTTTCCCTGCGCGGTCGCAACCCGGACGTGCTGACGTGCATCGCGAACCTCTCCAACGACGAGGTGTTCACCCCGCCCGAGTTCGCCAACCGGATGCTCGACACGCTGGCCGAGGCGTGGGCCGCCAACCACAAGGGCGCAAACCTCTGGGCCGACAAGACGGTGAAGTTCCTCGACCCCTGCACGAAATCCGGCGTCTTCCTGCGCGAGATCACCAGCCGCCTCACCAAGGGGCTGGAGAAGCAGATTCCCGATCTGGAGAAGCGCGTCGATCACATCCTCACGAACCAGGTGTTCGGCATCGGCATCACGCAAATCACCAGCATGCTGGCGCGCCGCAGTGTCTATTGCTCGAAACACGCCACGGGCAAGCACTCCATCGCCAAGACCTTCACCGGCGACGATGGCAACATCTGGTTCAAGCGCATCAAGCACACGTGGGACGGGGAACGGTGCAAATTCTGCGGCGCCGGAAAATCTGTTTTTGATCGAGCGAAAGGTCTGGAAACCCACGCCTACACGTTCATCCACACCGACAACATCAAGACTCGGCTGGCCAAGATATTTGGAGGTAATATGCAATTCGACGTAATCATTGGGAACCCGCCGTATCAGTTAGCAAGCGACGGCGGTACACGAGACGGTCCGATCTATCAGCACTTCATCGAGCAGGCAAAGATGCTTCAGCCACGATTCCTCACCATGGTTATCCCCTCACGCTGGATGGCTTCTGGCCTCGGCCTCAGCGAGTTCCGTCAGACCATGCTCGGTGACACGCGTATCCGCGAATTGGTAGATTATCCTGCGGCCAACGATGTGTTCCCGGGTGTCGAAGTAAAAGCCGGAGTCTGTTACTTCCTATGGGACGCAACTCATGACGGCGACTGCAAAGTCACAACAATTCGAGGGGACGAGGTCGAAGGACCAATTCAACGTAACCTTGGGGAATATGATGTCTTTGTCCGGGATGCGCGGGCCGTAGCAATCCTACAATAAGTTATCGGCCGTGGTGAAGCCTCCATTAACACGATCCTTGCCCGCGATAAGGAGTTCGGTTGGACATCAAACTTCGATGGCTTTCACGAAACAGAGCGTTCAGGAGATGTGCCGCTTTACTATATCCGCAAGATGAAGCGCGACGTGGGCTACATCGGGAGAAAGGCGGTCACCAAGAGTTCCCATCTGATTGATACTTGGAAGATCCTTGTCCCCAAGGCTTTTAACGGCGGCGACGCAGTGCCTCATCAAATATTAGGGAAACCACTCATTGCTCCGTCGCCGTCAGTCTGCACCCAGTCGTTCCTGTTCTTTTACGTTGGTTCACGCAAGGCTGCTATGAGTCTCCAGTCATATTACACGACGAGATTTTTTCGTTTTATAGCTTCTCTGCGGAAGATCACTCAGGACGCGGCCCACTCCACATACGTTTGGGTGCCAATGCAGACATGGGACCGCACATGGACGGACGAAGCCCTTTACGCAAAGTACGGCATTACACAAAAAGAGCAGGCATTCATCGAGTCTCAGGTCAGGGCGATGAACCTCGATGAAGCCGATGATGAATAAGACCATCGAACAAATTCTCCACACCTTGGGCGTGGAATTCATTGATAGGGCAATTTCCTCCCCAGCGGGGAGGAAATTGGCTCCGCCCAAGAGTCCTCATCGAGTCTGCGATGGAGGACCACGCCAGTGAGTAAGGCCATCGAAGAAATCCTCGTGCCCAAGCCGGAGGCCCGGCCTCGCATCTACGCCTACTCCATTGCGGACAAGGCGCACGCGGGGCTGCTGAAGGTGGGGCAGACCACGCGCGACGTGAAGAAGCGGGTGGCGGAACAACTCAAGACCGCCGCCATCAAGAACTTCAGGATCGAACTGGACGAATTTGCCGAGCGCGCCGACGGCACGATTTTCAGCGACCACGAGGTGCGCGCGGCCCTCGCGAGGAAGGGTTTCAAAAAGAGCGAACTTGAGTGGGTGCGCTGCACAGCCAAGGACGTGAAGACCGTCCTCACGGAGTTGAACACCGGCCAGAAATTTACCGGCACCCACTGCGAGACGTTTGCCGTACGCGCCGAGCAGCGCGCCGCGGTGGAAAAAACCCACGCCTATTTCCACTCCATCTGGGAGGAGGATATGCACGCCGTCCCGCGCTTCCTGTGGAACGCGAAGATGCGGTTCGGCAAGACCTTCACCGCCTACCAGCTTGCCAAATCCCTCGGGGCCAAGCGCGTGCTGGTGGTGACTTTCAAACCTGCCGTGGAAGATGCGTGGCAGACGGACCTCGAATCCCACGCGGATTTCGACGGCTGGCAATACCTCTCCCGCCATTCCGCCAGTGATCCGACCCAGGTCTCCGCCAAAAAACCGCTCGTTTATTTTGGCTCCTTTCAAGACCTGCTGGGGCGCGATGCGGTGGGAAACATCAAGGCCAAGAACGAATGGCTGCACGTGGTGAACTGGGATCTCGTGATCTTTGACGAGTACCATTTCGGCGCATGGCGCGACACGGCCAAGGAACTGTTTGAGGGCGAGGAGGATGCGGTCGCCAAGAAGGAAACCAAGCTGGAATACGCGGCCGGTCTGGAGGGCGTGAACGATGACCTCGGCGTACTTTCGACGCGGGAGACCGAGTTCCTGCCCATCACAACCAAGGCCTACCTCTACCTCTCCGGCACGCCGTTCAAGGCGCTGGCCACGGGCGAGTTTATCGAGGAGCAGATTTTCAACTGGACCTACACCGACGAACAACGCGCCAAGGAAGAGTTCGAGAGGAAGAAACCGGGCAAGTGGAACCCCTACGGCGCGCTGCCGCAGATGCGGCTGCTGACGTATCAGATGCCGGATGAACTGGTGTCGATAGCGAACGACGGGGAGTTTGACGAATTCGACCTGAACGTCTTCTTCGAGGCCTCGGGCGAGGGGAAGAAGGCGCAGTTCAAGCACAAGAGCGATGTGCAGAAGTGGCTGGACATCATCCGGGGCAGCTACGCGCCCAAGTCGGTGGAGCATCTCAAGACCGGAAGCCGGGCACCGTTTCCGTATTCGGACGTGCGCCTGCTGCCGTACCTCCAACACGCATTCTGGTTTATGCCCAATGTCGCGGCCTGCCATGCGATGGCGAACCTGCTGACGGCAAAGCACAATGTCTTCTGGAACGACTATCAAGTGACGGTGGCGGCGGGGACCTCGGCGGGGATTGGTCTGGCGGCGCTGCCGCCCGTGCGCGAGGCCATCGGCAGCGGTTTCAACACCAAGACCATCACGCTCTCGTGTGGCAAGCTGACCACCGGAATCACCGTGCCGCAGTGGTCGTCGATCCTGATGCTGCGCAATCTGAAATCGCCGGAGACATACTTTCAGGCGGCGTTTCGCGTGCAGTCGCCGTGGTCCATCAAGAACCCCAACGGCGACAACCCCAACGAGGAGGAGGTTCTCAAGCCGGTCTGTTTCGTGTTCGATTTCGCGCCGACGCGCGCATTGCGGCAACTGTCCGAGTACGGGATCGGGCTGTCGCCCAACGAGTCGAACCCGGAGAACGCGGTGAAGGACCTCGTGTCGTTCCTGCCCGTGCTGGCCTACGACGGCGCGAACATGACGCAGATTGACGCGGGCGGAATTCTGGACATTGCGATGGCGGGCACGTCGGCCACGCTGCTGGCCCGCAAATGGGAGAGCGCGCTGCTGGTGAACGTGGACAACCACACCCTGAGAAAAATCATGAACAATCCCGCGGCGATGGCCGCGGTGGAGCGCATCGAGGGCTGGCGGGCCTTGGGCAACAACATCATCGAGACGATCATCAACAAGAGCGAGAAGGTGAAGGAGCTAAAGAACAAGGCGAAGGTCAAAGAACTGACGGCGAAGCAAAAGAAGCAACTGACGGAGGAAGAGAAGGAATATAAGTCCAAGCGAAAGCTCGTGCAGGAAAAGCTGATCAAGTTTGCAACGCGCATTCCGGTGTTCCTGTACCTGACCGACTTCCGCGAGAATACGTTGCAGGACGTGATCACCAAGCTGGAGCCGGACCTGTTTCTGGCCGTCACGGGCCTGACGGTGAAGGACTTCCATTTGCTTGTAACGCTGAAGGTGTTCAACACCGAGCAGATGAATCAGGCCGTCTTCGCATTCCGGCGCTACGAAGACGCATCGCTAAGCTACACCGGCATAGAAAGCCATCCGGGCCTGACCCACTACGGGCTATACGACACGGTAGTGGCGAGGGAGAGCGACTGAGCGCGTCCTCGCCTCAGCCTTTTTCCAGCCCCGTAATCGGCCCATCGCTTACATGCTCTACCCGCCCGCCTTGTTGGGCGAGGAGGGCGGCAAAGGTATCGGGGACGCTGTGGGCGGCGGTGGCGAACCAGCCTCGGGTGGGGTTCCAGCGGAGGTCGGTGCGTAGCGCGGCTTGTTTGATGGTCTATAGCTCACTGTCAGCGTCTCGTCCTCAGTGCCGGGGTTGCGGAAGTATGTCGGCGCCGTCGGCGTCGACCACTTTGCTGAGGAACACGACGGAATGGCGGCGTTCGTGGAAGAAGGGGGAAAGGCAGAAATCGACGCCGGGTTTTAACGTGTGGGGGATGAAGAAAACCTTTGATCAAAGAAGGGGGAAAGTAAAACTCGGGTTGCGGTGTTGGGTGTTTGGGGGTGGGATTGCGGATTGGATTTTGGTTTTATCACTTTTTTTACAAGGGTTGCCTCTCCATGCAGGTCAGTTATCGCCGTCTTCTTCACACGCTTGGGCGTGAGATTCCGCTCGATGAATTGCTCGATCGCCTGATCATGATCGGACTCGAGGTGGAGTCGTTTACGGACCTCGGGCTGAAGTCGGGCCGGGTGGTGATTGCGCGTATTCTGGAGATGGAACCGCATCCCAACGCGGATTCGCTGGTGGTGGCACAGGTTCAGGCCAACCGCGAGCAGCCTTACAACATCGTGTGCGGGGCCAAGAACATGGGCCCGGGCGACCGGGTGCCGCTGGCGCTGGAGGGGGCCACACTGCCCAACGGGATCACGCTGAAGCGGAGCAAGATTCGCGGGATTGCCAGCGAGGGGATGATGTGCAGCGGCGACGAACTGGGGATCACGGATGATCACTCGGGGCTGATCCTGCTGCCCGACGACGACGAGCTGTATCCCATCGGTGCGCCCTTCGATGCGCTGATCGATATTAAAATTACGCCCAACCGGCCCGATGCGCTGAGCCTGATGGGACTGGCGCGAGACATCGCGGCGGCGTTCGAACTGGACCCGCCGGCGTTCCCGTCGACCGAGGTTTCGGAGAGCGGCGCGCCGGCGTCGGAGTCTGCGAAGGTGACGGTCGAAGCACCGGAGGCGTGTCCGCGTTACGCGGGTCGCGTGGTGCGTGGCGTGAAGGTGGGGCCCAGTCCGCGGTGGCTGGCGCGGGCCGTGGAGATGGGCGGCATGCGCTCCATCAACAACATCGTCGATGTGACGAATTTCGTTTTGCAGGAAGTGGGGCATCCGCTCCATTCGTTCGATCTGGATCTGGTGGCGGGGGGCGACGTGCGCGTGCGGCGGGCGCAGGATGGTGAGCGCGTGACCACGCTGGACGGGCAGGAGGTGACGCTGAAGGCGACGGACCTGCTGATTGCGGACCCGGAGAAGCCCATCGCGCTGGCGGGCATCATGGGTTGCGGCAACACGGAGATTCACGACGGAACCACAAACGTGTTCCTCGAGTGCGCCTATTTCGATCCGGCGGTGATCCGCGCAACCTCGAAGCGGCTGGGCAAATCGACGGATTCATCGTATCGTTTTGAACGCGGGATTGATGCGCACAATCTTGACGCCGTGGTGGATTTCGCGGCGCGGCTGACGGCCGAAGTGAGTGGCGGCACGGTGGCACCGGGGCGTCTGGCGGCGGGTCCGGGCGTGCCGGATTTTGCGGCCATCGATCTGACCCTCGCACGGGTGCGCTCCATGCTGGGCACGGAGTTGAGCCCGGAGCAGGCGACGGGCGCGTTGGAGCGCCTGGGCTTTGCGCTGGAACCCGCGGGCGATGCGGCCTGGCGCGTGACACCGCCTTCGTGGCGGCCCGACGTGGAAGGCGAGGCGGACCTGGTGGAGGAGATCGGGCGCATCGTCGGCTACGATCGCATTCCCTCGCAATTGCCGCGCCTCACGTCGGTGGGCAGTGTTCCATCGAGCGAGGCAACCATGGCCGATATGGTGCGTCGCGAACTGGCGGCGGCGGGTTTCTTCGAGGCGTACAATTACAGTTTCCTCTCGGCGGAGGTTCTCGCGCGTTGCGGTTTTGCAACGCCCGAGGGGCTGGCGCTCACGAATCCGCTGTCGGCGGAATACGCGCAAATGCGTCCGAGTTTGATTCCCGGCCTGCTGGAGAGCGTGCTTCACAACCAGAACCACGGCAACCCCGATGTGGCGTTGTTCGAGGTGGGTCGCGTGTATGAACCGGCGGCGGCTGTGGAGGACGCGCGGGACCGCACGGGGGTGCGCGAGACAACGCATTTCGCGGCGGTGATGGCGGGCAGCGGCAACGGCGGCAACTGGCGCGATGCGGCATCGGTGGCGGATTACGCCACGGCGCGGGGCGCGGCGGAGCGAGTGTTGGCGCGGTTGAAAATTGATGCGGTGGCCGCGCGGCGTTTGGATGCGGCGGCGGGCGATCCGGAGTGGACGGCGTCGGTCTTTCATCCGGGCAAAAGCGCGGCGCTCACGCGGTTGGGCGGCAAGGAAACGCTGCTGTACGTTGGTGAGTTGCATCCGCGGCTGAAGGAAGGCTTCGGGTTGAAGCGTCCATGCGTATTGCTGACGGGGGTGCTCGACAATCTGACGGCGGCCCACGCGCAAGCGGTGGCGTTCAAGGTGCGCAGCGTGGCGGTGTACCCGGGCGTGAGCCGCGACCTGGCGCTGGTGGCTGACCGCGACATCCCGGCGGCGGATGTGGCGGCGGTGATCGCTGCGCGGGCGAAGACGATGTTGACGGACCTGAGCCTGTTCGACGTGTACGAAGGCGACCGACTGCCCGAGGGGCGCCGGAGCCTGGCGTATACGCTGACGTTCGGCGCAGCCGATCGCACGCTTACGGATGTGGAAGTTAATAAGACCATCGAGAAAATTCTCGCGGATTTGAAGGCCAAGCTGGGGGTTGAACTCAGAGGCTGATGATGGGTCCGGGGCGGAATATGCGCGTGAGTGCAAAGGCGGCGGGGCGATGAACCTCGCCGGAAAAACCGCGCTCGTGACGGGAGCGGCCAAACGCGTGGGGCGCGAGTGCGCGCTGTTTCTCGCGCGGGCGGGCGCGGATATTCTGCTGCATTACCACAGGTCGGAGCAGGCCGCGGAAGATACGGCGAACGAGATTCGCGCGATGGGACGCAAGTGCACGCTGCTGCGCGCCAACTTGTGTGACGTGGCAGACGTGGATGCGATCGCGGCGCGGGCGCTGACGGCCCATGGCGAGGTGCCTGCGGTGCTGGTGAATTGCGCGTCAGATTTTCGTCGTGTGAAATTGGGCGATATTGATGTGGCGGCGGATTGGGACGCGATGCTGGCGCTTAATCTGCGGGCACCATTTCAGTTGGCGCGCACGCTCGGACTGGCCATGGCGGCGGGCGACGGCGGCAAGATTATCAACATTGCGGACGCGGCTATCCAACGCCCGTACAAGCACCACCTGCCGTATTTGGTGAGCAAGTCGGCGCTGGAAGCGATGACGCGGTTGCTGGCGCTGGAGCTTGCGCCGAAGGTTCAGGTGAACTGCGTGGGGCCCGGCACGGTGATCTTCAACGACGATCAATCGCCGGCGTTGCGTCAGGCAATTCTCGACGCGATTCCGCTGGGGCACATCGGCTCGTCGGAAGACATCGCGCGGATGGTTTTGTATCTCGCCGAGCATGGCGATTTTATCACGGGGGCGTTTCTTCCCGTGGACGGAGGGGTGGCGATACCGGGATGACGCCGTCGAGCATTACAGCCCAGCTTTTACGTCCGCGCGCTGCAGGACTACCCACGCTGCTTCTGGCGGCGTTGCTGCCCACGGTGGCGGCCTGGTTGTATTTTGTGCATTGGGCCGAGGCGCCGTTTGTGCGCACGTTGTATAGTGGCAGCAAGGTGGTGCAGTTTGCCATCCCGGTGGCGTGGTTGTTGATCATGCACCAGACGGAATACTGGGTGCGGCGTCCGCGAGTTTCGGGCGTGGGATCGGCACTGGCGTTTGGCCTCGCGGCGGGACTGGCCATCATTGTGGCGTATGCGGCGTGGCTGCGCAATGTGGCGGCACTGGGTGATTTCCCCGAGTTGATCTATGCCCGGCTGACGGCGCTGGGATTGGCCACGCCGGCGCGATACATCGGCATGGCGTTGTTCCTGAGCGTCATCCATGCGTTTCTGGAGGAGTATTACTGGCGGTGGTTTTTTTGTGCCCATGTGAAGTGGCACGCCAGCCGTTGGTGGGCGATCATGATGTCATCGGTGGCCTTCACGGCGCACCATGTTATCGTGGTGGCGTGTTTTCTGCCGCCGGGGTCGTGGCTTCTCACGGCGGCCTTCAGCCTGCCGGTACTGGCGGGAGGCATGTTCTGGGCGTGGCATTACACGCGCCACAATTCGCTGGTGGCGGTGTGGTTGTCACACATGCTGATCGACGTGGCCATCATGACGGTGGGTTATACGGCCGTCTGGGGGTAAGGTCTGCGGGGGTCAGCGCAACACCAGGTACTGCCCCGCGCCGGCCAGAGCGCCGGCCAGCATCAGCCAGGGGGTGGCGACTTTCCAACGCAGGCCCGCCACGAGGGCGGCTATGGCGAGTAGCCATGTGAAGGGCGAATTGAGCATCTCGAAACCGAGACTCAAAACCACCTCGGCCATGAGGGCGATGGAGACCGCGTTCACGGCATCGAGGAAGGCTCCGGCCCAAACCGACTTGCGCAGCCGCGGCAGCACGCGACTGAGCACCGCCACAAAGGCAAACGCCGGAGCGAACATACCGATTGTGGCAACCGCCGCACCCTTCCAACCGAGCAAATAATAGCCGATAAACGTGGCGGATGTGGTGAGGGGGCCGGGAGTGAGCTGGCCCACGGCAATGGAATCGAGCAGTTCGCGGCGCGTGAGCCAGTGGAGGTCATTCACGAGGCCGCCTTCGATGAAGGCGATGAGCACGTATCCGCTGCCGTAAAGCACGGAACCGATCTTGGCGAAGAACAACCCGAGGGTGAGAAGCGTGGGCATGGTATGCTGCGCGGCCACCACTCCGGCGGCACCCACGGCGGCAGCGGTGGCGGTGGCGGCAAGGGCAGAGCGGGAGAGGCCGGCCCACGCAGCGGCGGCGGTGAACCAGATCGACAGCTTGTTGGACGAGTCGTCGTTGCGCGATGAGAGGGTTGCCTCCGGCGAGACGCAGTCGGTGCCGGGCTCGGAGATGACTTTGAGGATGGGCGGGGTCTTGTCGTCGGGGGGAGAGGAGGCGTCCAACAGGCGCAGGAGCAGCATACCGGCGATCCCCATGCCGAACAGCAGTGGGATTTCATCCACGCCAAACATGCCCAGCGCGAGGGAGACACCAGCGAGGACGAAGCAGGGCAGCCCACGCACGGCCACGCGGCCCAGCCGATAGGTCGCCATGGCCACGACAGCCAGCACCACGGGTTTGATGCCACCCAACAGCGCCTCGGCCTGGGGCATGGTGCCGTAGCGCACGTAGGCCCACGCGAGGATGAGGGTCAGGATGATGCCGGGGGTGATGAAACTGATGCCGCAGGCCAGCATGCCACGCCATCCGGCGCGACGCTCGCCAATGTGGGCGGCCACTTCGGGGGCGTTGGGGCCGGGGATGAGGTTGGTGGCGCCGACGAAATCGATAAATTCCTCGGGCGAGATCCAGCGGCGGCGCTGAACGAATTCCTCCTCCATCATGGCCAGATGGGCGGCGGGTCCGCCAAAGCCGGTGAGGCCGATCCAACTGAAAACCTTCACGAGGTCCCAGATTGAGGTGGGTTCGGTGTCGGGGGTGGGGAGGTTATGGGGGGGTGGCTTGGAAATGATAAGGATTCCGTTTAAGGAAATGCAGGGACACAATGACACAAAGAGACGAAGAAAAACAAGAGAAGCAAAAATTATGGTTTGAGAGAAATTGCGGCGGATTTGCCACCAGGGGAAGTGGTCAATAAAAACCTGAAACAGCTTTTCTCGCGGGGACAGGGAAAATTCGCATGCACCCCTTGACAAGGGGCGGGTGCAACCGTTCGTTACAATGTCCATCAACAAGATGCAGTGCGTTTACGCTTTTCGCGCGGATTTTACGCAGAGAACGCCGGCGCTCGGCTTCCTAAACTTTGAGGAGTGCTTCTTTACGATGGGCGAATGGATTGGCCGTGGGCGCAAGGCGCGCCGGGCATACGGGTTTGACGAAATTGCAATAGTTCCGGGGGCGTTGACCATTAACCCCGATGAGGTGGACTCCTCGTGGGAGTTGGGCGGGAAGCGTTACGAGATCCCGATTATCGCCGCGGCCATGGACGGCGTGGTGGATCCGAATTTCGCGATTCTGATGGGCAAGCTGGGTGGTCTGGCGATCCTGAACCTCGAAGGGGTCTGGATGCGCTATGATGACCCGACGGACATTCTGAAAGAAATTGCGCAGGCCACACCGGAGCGGGCCACGGAACTGGTGCAGATGCTGTATCTGCCGCCGGTGCGCGAGGATCTGATCGCGCGGCGCATTTCGGAAATCCGCGCTGCGGGCGTGTCGCCCATCGTGTCGGCCATACCGCAAAAGGCCGAGCGTTGCGCGGCCATCGCCGAGGAAGCCGGCTGCGAGGTGTTCGTGGTGCAGAGCACGGTGAGCACGGTGCGTCACATTGCGAGTGCCTACAAGACCCTCGACCTGGAACACCTCATCAAAGGCACGAAGATGAAAGTCATGATTGGTAACTGCGTGTCTTACGAGACGGCGCTGGAGCTGATGGAATGCAAGCCGGCGGCGGTGATCATCGGCATCGGCCCGGGTGCGGCGTGCACCAGTCGCGGCGTGTTGGGCATCGGTGTGCCGCAGGTGACGGCCACGGTGGACGGCGCAGCGGCGCGCGACAAGTTTTACACGCGGACGGGTGTTTATGTGCCCATTATCACCGACGGCGGCATGAACGTGGGCGGCGACATCTGCAAGGCGTTTGCCTCGGGGGCCGATGCGGTCATCGTGGGCAGCGCGTTTGCGAAGGCCGAGGAAGCGCCCGGTGGCGGTTTCCACTGGGGCATGGCCACGCCCCACGCGAACCTGCCCCGCGGCACGCGGATCCGGGTCGGGACCAGCGGCACGCTGGAGGAGATTCTATACGGCCCGGCGCATCTGGACGATGGTTCGCAAAACCTGATAGGCGCCCTGAGAACCTGCATGGGCAGCGTAGGCGCACAGACAATCAGAGAGCTACAAAGAGTAGAAGTCTGCATAGCGCCCGCTATTAAAACAGAAGGCAAATTGTTCCAAAAGGCCCAGAGGATTGGAATGGGCAAGTAGTAAGGTAATCCAAGGCTCAAAACCTTGACGCAAAGACGCAAAGGCGCAAAGGCGCAAAGGCGCAAAGAAAAGCATGGTCAAGAATAGGCCATGGGCCCAAGAAATGGTAAAGTTATTTAAGGGATGAAGAAAAGATGATGGTTAATCCCGAAGACCTCTTAAGTCATTCTATTATTGGTTGCGCAATCGAGGCTCATAAAGAGCTTGGAGGTTCCGGTCTTCTTGAGAGTGTTTATGAGGAAGCCCTGGCCTGGGAGCTTGATTTAAAAGGCCATATGGTTCAAAGGCAAACCTGCGTGCCAATATTGTATAAAGGCAAGTCTCTGGCCACGCCCTTGCGCGTTGATTTGATGGTGAATGAATTGATCGTTGTTGAATGTAAATCTTCGATCCAGATTTCACCCAAAACGCTTGACGCATTCAAATCACAGCTTCTGACTTATTTTAAATTAACCAACTTACGTTTAGGTTTGTTGATTAATTTTGGTGAAACATGTTTGAAAAATGGAATTCATAGAGTCGTTAACAATCTCCCTGAGTGAAGGCTCTAATATTATTTCTTGGTTTTTCTTTGCGCCTTTGCGTCTTTGCGTCAAAATTCTTTATAACAGAAACAGGACCTCCCAGTGATTCTCATTCTTGATTTTGGATCTCAGTATTCCCAGCTTATTGCTCGTAAAATTCGCGGGTTTGGGGTTTACTCTCAGATTGTTCCTTTTAACACGTCGCTGGATGAGATCCGGGCTTTGGCGCCCCTTGGGATCGTGCTTTCCGGCGGGCCGGCTTCGGTTGGTGAGAAGGGAGCGCCGCGGGTGGAGTCTGGGTTACTGGAGCTTGGCGTGCCGATCCTTGGCATTTGCTACGGGATGCAGCTTCTGGTGCATCTGCTGGGGGGCGACGTGGCTCCGCAGGCTCACAGCGAGTACGGCCGCGCCACCCTGTCGGTGGCCAAGGGTGCCGAGGATGATCCGATCGTCGCGAAGCTACCCGATGCCACCACGGTCTGGATGAGCCACAACGATGCGGCGGTGAGGTTGCCACGCGACTGGCGCACGCTGGCTTCCACGGGGTCGTGTCCGCAGGCGTTGGTGCGCCATCGCAAGCTGCCACTCATCGGGTTTCAGTTTCACCCCGAGGTGCACCATACCGCGCAGGGGCAGCGGTTGCTGCAGAATTTTGTGGTGGGGGTGTGCGGCGCGAAGCGCGATTGGAAGATGACCGACTACATCGAGCAGGCGGTGGACGATATCCGTACGCGGCTCGACGCGGCGCCCCGCGGCGCGCGTATCGTAAGCGCGGTGAGCGGCGGCGTGGACAGCACCGTCATGGCGGTGTTGTTGCATCGCGCGGCGGGCGACCGGTTCATGCCGGTGTTCGTGGATAACGGCTTGTTGCGCGCCGACGAGCCGGACGCGGTGGTGGCGAATTTCCGCGATGGGCTGGGCATGAACATCAAGAAGATCGACGCGGCGAAGCATTTCGTGCGCAAGCTGAAGGGCGTGACGGAGCCCGAGGAAAAGCGCCGGATTATCGGGCGCGAGTTCGTGAACATTTTCTTCCGCGATTTGCGCAAAAACGATTTCCTCGCGCAGGGGACGCTTTACCCCGACGTGATTGAGAGCGTGAACGTGAAGGGGCCCAGCGCCACCATCAAGACGCACCACAACCGGGTGCCGGAGATTCTGCAGTTGATGAAAGAGGATCGCGTGATCGAGCCTCTGCGAGAGTTGTTCAAGGACGAAGTGCGCGAGTTGGGGTTGAAGCTGGGCATTTCGCGCGATCTTCTGTGGCGGCAGCCTTTTCCCGGTCCGGGCCTTGGGGTGCGCATCCTGGGCGAGGTGACGGCGGCGCGTCTGGAGATTTTGAAAAAGGCCGACAAGATCGTGTTGGATGAGATCAAGGCGGCGGGGCTGTACCAGAAAATCTGGCAGAGTTTCGCCGTGTTGCTGCCGGTGAAGGCTGTGGGCGTGATGGGCGATTTGCGCACCTATGCTGACGTCATTGCGCTGCGCGCCGTGAACAGCGTGGACGGCATGACGGCGGATTTCGTGCATCTGCCGTGGGATCTGTTGGGCCGGGTATCGTCGCGGATCATCAACGAAGTAGCCGGCGTGAATCGCGTGGTGTACGACATCAGCAGCAAACCGCCGGGGACGATTGAGTGGGAGTGAGGCGATGCGGCGGGGGTGGCTGGTAGGGGATGGACGATATGGACTGTATGGACGAAATGGACACTATGGACCAGACCAGCTCGGACAGACTGCGGTGAAGCGCTGAGAGGGCAGCAACGCGGCTGGAAGCTACAGCCTGATCAGATGATCAGGCTGGGGGCTTGCACGAAGGCGGCGGCGGCGAAGCTTACCAGGCACGAGCCATCCGTCGAATTGTGGGCGTCGTAGTGCAACACGCGGGGTTTTGCGCGGTCGCGCATGGCTTCCATCACGCAATAAATCGGCGCGATGCTACAGACGTTTTGCGCGTTCAGATCTTCGCGGAATGCCTCGAAGAACGCCTCGGGGTCGCCCGACTCCAGCGCATCCAACACGCGGCGGTCGCACGCTTCGATTTCTTTCTTACGATTGGCGTCCACGGGTTCCACGTCGCCAAACTGCGGGCCGCAGTGGCTGAAATCCACGCCACCGATCAGGCCCACCTCGGGGTGGCGGTCCAGCACCGTGCGTAGCGCGGCGCAAAAGGCCACGATCTCCGGGTCGTCCTTGGGGGTGCGCCCGTCGTGCAGCAGATGTTCAAAACTTCCCACAAGGATGGGCACGATGGAGGGTGCCTGCGCGCCGAAAATGTGGCGAAGGTACACGGCCTGCAACTCGATGGTGTGTTCGCTTGCATGGGCATATTCGTCGGCGAAGAGCTCGCCCTGAAATTCGGTGGCGAACTCGTCAAGCAACGCGATGTTCGTCTCCACGCGGCCCAGCGGGGTTTCGTAATGTTTGCGCGTGGCGATGAACGGGTGTTCCGCGCCGTGGTGGTGGGTGCCCAGCACAATGTACGTTTTGGCCGGAGTGCCGGCCTCCTTCAGCGCGCGGTAGGCCCAGGCATAACCATGGCCGCCGCGGGCGTAATCAATGTGGGGCGACAGAATCGCGCGCACCGATGCGCGGGGCAGACCGAGGTCCGAAGGCGGCCCTTGGGTTCCAGCGCCATGGCGGCGCAGTTCGTCGGACAGTTCCTTGATTACGGCGAGGCGGTCGGTTTTTTCATCGGACGCAAACACCAGCGGGGCGCGCACGTCAGACGCTGCGAAGGCGGCTTTCTTTGCCTCGAAGGCTTCGCGGAAGCGTTCGGTTTGCAGCAGAAGGACCTGATCAAGTTGTTGGGTCATGCTCTCGAAAATCTGCGCCGGCACGATTTCGCCGGTGGCGCGGGTTACTGCGCTGACGATTTGCTCGATGGTGTTTTCGCCGTTGGCCAGCTCGAGGAACACCATCAGCAGCGGATTAGCGGAGAGAACGGCGGTGCCTTCGATGACGCCGAGGGGGTCGCGCACCATGATGGCGGGTTGGCCATCGCGCGAGCGTACGGGGATCAATTCAACGGGACGCAGGCACGGTGTGGATAAGGGAAAAACCGGGAAGTCTATAGGCATGGGACCAACTACGCCGCAGGGAGGGGGCGCATTCTCACCCCAATTCTGAACCCGTGCCAGGCTAACATTTGAGCGGTAACTTGGCGCGCCGGTCAAATGTTGAGGCGTGGTTTGGGTAATCAGGACAAACATGGTCTTGGTTGGGGGGGTGCAAAACCCGCCTTTAGGGATTGCACCCCATTAGAAATATCCCGATCATAGAAATCAGGTCTGCGAGAAAGAGAGCGAAAGGCATCATCATGGCCAAGGCCCAGTCCAAAAAAGAGAATTCTGAAGTGACTCCGGTAAAAGCGGAGAAGTCTGACAAGGCCCCCCGTTCGGGTGGGAAATCGACCCTGAGCAACGTGGAGCGCGTGGCGCTCGAGCGCAGCGGCTATGATCTTCTTTATCCACCGCAGGAGAAGGTGCCCACCATCGTGGTGCCCAACTTCCCCCTGCTGGGCAAGCTGGCGGCGGTGCGGTTTCTGGAGTGGGTGCTGCAACATCCCGAGGGTGTGGTGAGCCTGCCGACGGGCAAAACCCCCGAGCACTTCATCAAGTTTGTGCAGCACTTCGTGAAGAACTGGGACAAGAAGGAAACCCGCAAGACGCTGGCGGATATGGGTCTCGACACCGAGACGAAACCGGTGCTGTCGGGGCTTCGGTTCGTGCAGATTGACGAGTTTTATCCCATCGACACGAAACAGCACAACAGCTTTTTTTATTATGTTAACAAGTTCTACCTGCGCGGGTTCGGCCTCGACCCTGATCGCGCGCTGCTCATCAACCCCAGCAAGATCGGCATCCCGGCGGGTCGCACCATCGAGGACGTCTTCCCTGAGATGACGCTTGATCTGTCGCTGCGGGTGCGTCGTGCCAGGAGCCTGCAGGAGAAGCGCCAGCAGGAAGTGCTGAAGGCGGTGGACCAGTTCTGCACAGACTACGAAGCGCGGCTGCGCGAGATGGGCGGCATCGGCTTCTTCCTCGGGGGTATTGGTCCCGACGGTCACATCGCTTTTAACGTGCGCGGCACGGACCTCTACAGCACCACGCGCCTGACCGAGCCGAACTACGAAACGCAGGCGGCGGCGGCCGGCGACCTGGGCGGCATCGAGGTTTCGCGCGCGCGCCACGTCATCACGATTGGCCTCAACACCATTGTTTACAACCCCAATGTGGCGGCGATCGTGATCGCGGCGGGTGAGGCGAAGGCCGGCATCGTGGCCGACACCATCCAGAGCGAGCCGTCGAACATTTATCCCGGATCGATTCTTTCCACCGTGCCAAACGGCCGTTTCTACATCACCCACGGCGCGATGAAAAAGCTGTCCAACCGCATGTTCGTCGACTTCCAGCGCAAGGCCGAGGCCGACATGGAAGACGTGAACCGGGTGGTGATGGACATCTCGATGGACAAACAAAAACCGGTGGCATCGCTGACCAATGCAGACTTTCAGGGCGACCGCTGGGGCGTGGAACTGCTGCGCAAAACGGGCCGCAAGCCCGACGACCTGCGCCGCGAAGTGGGCGAGAACATTCTCAGCTACATCGACCGGGGAATCGCCACGGTGGAGGACAAGACGTACCTCCACACCGCGCCCCACCACGATGACATCATCCTCGCCTACCTGCCATACTTCACCAACCTCGTGCGGCGGGCCAGTACGAAGCATTTCTTCACTTATCTCACGTCGGGCTTCAACGCCGTCACCAACGATTACATGTTGGGCGCGGTGAGGGACCTGCGCAACCGCATCGAGCGGGGGCAGTTCGACGACCTGTTGAAGACGGATTATTTCGATCCCAACAACGAACGCGGCCGCGATCTCGACACGACGCACTTCCTTCAGGGATCGGCCCGCGAGCGGTCGGAGCAAATGGACGAGGCGGTGGCGCGGCGCATGTTGCGCAACCTCATCGAGCTTTACGAAGACGAGGACATCACCAACCTGATGCCGCGTCTGGCGGAGCTGCAGAATTACTTCGAAACCCAGTATCCGGGCAAGAAGGATATCCACACGGTGCAGATGCTCAAGGGCCGCATGCGCGAGTTTGAGAGCGACCGCAAGTGGGCGTATTACGGTTTCCGTGGCAAGGAAGTGCGCCACCTGCGTCTGGGCTTTTACAAGGGCGACATCTTCACCGAGGCACCCACGCTGGACCGCGACGTGCCGCCCATCGTGAACTTGCTGATGGAGACGAAGCCCGATTATGTGACCGTGGCCTTCGACCCCGAAGGCAGTGGCCCCGACACGCACTACAAGGTGCTGCAGGCCGTGAGCGCGGCGTTGAAGGTGTACGAACAGAAGACCGGCAACAGCGATATCCGCGTACTGGGTTATCGCAACGTCTGGTTCCGGTTCCACCCCAGCGAGGCGAATCTGTATGTGCCCACCACGCTGCGCCATCTGAACGACATGGCGGCGTGTTTCGATGTCTGCTTCACAACGCAGCGCACGGCCAGCTTCCCCAGCCCCGAGCTGGACGGCCCGTTCTCGAAGGTGGCCCGCAAGGTTCAGGTGAAACAGATGGATTACATCCGCACGTTCCTCGGCGAGGATTATTTCCTGAACCACACCGACCACGGTGTGCGTGCAGCCACGGCCATGGTGTTCCTGCGCGATATGTCGCTGGAGGAGTTTTACTCCAAGAGCGACGAACTGCGCAGCCTGGCCGAGTAATTCGCGGCGGTCGCGATGCAGTAATGGCGGCGTTTTTGCGGGGCAGACGATGGGGTCTGCCCCGCTTTCTCTTTGGTGGATGGACACCGGGGGCGGAAGGGATCACGCCATTCTTTCAGGCCAATGACACCTGCTTCGAAGAGGGAGCGCATCCGCGCGGTAACCATTTTCACATAGTGCGTCACCCCGGACGACTATCCCGCGGGCGGGTTCAATAACCTTCCCCGCGTTGATGGTCGTGTGGGGCTTATCATGTTTTGCGGACCTTTTGTGAACGATTATCAGAGACTTTTGATTGAACAGTTGAGCGGTGCGCCCAGTGTGCGGCGCGTGGTGGATTTCGTTGCAGGCAGCGGCGATGCCGGTGCGAAGGCACGGCGCATGTCGCTCAAGGGCCTGCGCGCCTCGGCCCTCGGGGGTCTGGTGGCCGTGTTGGCGGATGCCGCAACGGCGAAAAAATCCGCCAGCCCCGGTTTTCAACCGTCCATGATTCTCGTGGTCACGGCCAACGACGAGCATTCGTCCGAGATTTACGAAGACCTCAACTTCTTCGGACTCGAGCGCACGTTCCATTATCCCAAATATCAGGTGCTGCCGTACGACGCCGAGGCTCCGCTGCTGGATGAGCAGGTGAAGCACCTCGAACTGCTGCACGAGCTGGCCACCGGCCACGCCGGAGAGGCCGCCACGCAGGACGGCCCCGCTGCCACCGGGCCTGTGGTTTGCGCCGCATCCATCGAGGCGCTGTTCACACGCGTGGCTCCGCTGGACGTGATGCGTGCCATGACGCTGACCGTTGAATGGGGCACGCCACTGGTGATTGACGATTTCGCCCAAAGCGCCACCCAACTCGGCTACGAGCGCGTGCCCACGGTGGAGGCGCGCGGCGAGTTTTCCGTGCGCGGGGGTATCATTGACGTCTATCCGCCCGACGCAGAAAACCCCATTCGCATCGATCTCTTCGGCGACGAGATCGAGAGCATGCGCTACTTCGACACCCACACCCAGCGCTCCGTGCGTGGCAAGGGCGACGTGGAGCGCGTGGTGCTCCTGCCGGCCGCCGAGCGGCTGCTGATCGAACGCGCTGTGACGGAGGCACCCGACAAGCCCCTGCCCACGCTGCTTGATCTGCTGCCGGCCGAGACGCTGGTGCTGCTCGATAACACCGAAAACTTCCTCATGCTGGACGAACGGTTCCGCCAGCTCACGGCGCGCCAGTACACCGAGCGCCTCGCGCAGCACAACGCCGGCAGCGTGCGGGTGAATCCGTTGTCTGGCGATTCCGACGATGCCCCGCCGCCCGCCGCACCCCTCGACCCCGCGATGCTTTACGCCACGCTGGCTGATGTGGAACAGGCCGTGGGCCGCTTCACGCAGTTGCACCACTCGCTTCTCGTGGAGACTGTGGTGAAGGGCGTGCCCTCGGTGGCGTTCACCACGCAATCCTTCGAGATGGTGAAGCCCAGCCTGGAGCATTACATCACGCAGCTTCGCAACGGTGCGGCCAACGGCTATGTCATGTCGGTGGTGTGCGACAACGACGGCCAGGTGCAGCGCATGGACGAGATGCTGCGCGAGCACGAAATTGCCGTGGTGCGCAGTGTGGCGGAGGCGGAGAAATCTGCCCGGGGCACGGTGGCGCGCGATGTTATTCTCGCAACCGGACGTCTGCATTCGGGCTTCTCGTTTCCAGAGGCAAATCTTTATATCGTAACCGATCGTGAAATTTTCGGGCGCTACAAACGGCGGCATGTGTACCGCAAGGTTTACAAGGGAACGCCCATCGCGGACGCCCGCGAGATTCGCAAGGGCGATCTGGTGGTGCACATCCACCACGGCGTGGGCCGCTACGAGGGGATGCGCACGCAGAACCTCGACGGGCGCGTGGCCGACCTGATGGAAATCGTTTATGCCGACGACGACCGCCTGCTGGTGCCCACGGATAAAATCGCCTACGTGCACAAGTTCTCCGGGGCCGACGGAGTGGCACCCACGCTGGATCGTCTCGGCGGGAAAAAGTGGGAGGCGCGCCGCCGCAAGAGCCAGGAAGACATCGAGAAGATGGCGCAGGAGCTGCTGCGTCTGTACGCGTCGCGCAGCGTGGGCGTGGGCTATTCGTCCCACGAGGATACGCTGTGGCAGCGCGAGTTCGAATCGTCGTTCCTGTTCACAGAAACGCCTGACCAGTTGCGCGCCATCGATGAAGTGAAGAACGACATGATGGCCGACAAACCGATGGACCGCCTCGTGTGTGGCGACGTGGGTTACGGCAAAACCGAGGTGGCGATCCGCGCTGGTTTCAAGACCATTCAGGAGGGCAAGCAGGTGGCTCTGCTGGCTCCCACGACCATTCTGGCGCAGCAGCATTACAACACCTTCCGCGAGCGCTTTGCCGATTACCCCATCCGCGTGGAGATGGTGTCGCGCTTCCAGACGGCCAAGCAGATTCGCGAAATCTCCGCCGACCTGAAGGCCGGGAAGATCGGTCTCGTGGTGGGCACCCATGCGTTGTTGAGCAAGTCCATCGAGTTCAAGGACCTTGGTCTGGTGGTGGTGGACGAGGAGCAACGCTTCGGCGTGCGCCAGAAGGAGCGGCTGAAAGAACTGCGCGCCAGCGTGGACTTCCTCACGCTGACCGCCACGCCCATACCGCGCACGCTGTACATGGCGCTGTCGGGCCTGCGCGACATGTCGATCATCAACACGCCCCCGGCCGACCGCCACCCCATCAAAACGCGCATCATGCATTGGGAGCGCGAGCAGATTGAGGAGGCCGTGCTGCGTGAGCTGAACCGCGGCGGGCAGGTGTACTTCGTGCACAACCGCGTACACAATATCCACGACATCGCGCGGCGGTTGCAGGAGATCGTCCCCAGCGCGCGCATCGTGGTGGGCCACGGCCAGATGCCCGACGCCGATCTGGAACAGGTGATGCTTGATTTCATCGACCGCAAGCATGACATCCTCGTGTCGACCACCATCATCGAGAGTGGCCTCGACATCCCAAACGTGAACACGATCATCATCAACCGCGCCGACACGTTTGGTCTGGCGCAGCTGTATCAGATCCGCGGTCGTGTCGGGCGCGAGAACCGGCGCGCGTATGCGTACCTCATCGTGCCGCAGGGCGAGGCCATCACCGAGCACGCCGTGGCGCGTCTGTCCGCCATCGAGGAATTCACCGAACTGGGCATGGGCTTTAACATCGCGATGCGCGACATGGAAATCCGCGGCGTGGGCAACCTGCTGGGCAAGGAGCAACACGGCACCATGAACAACATCGGGTTCGAGCTTTACTGCCGCTTGCTGGAGGACGCCGTGCAGGTGCTGCGCGGCCAGGCCCGCGACACCGAAGAACAGCCCGACGTGGAAATCCAGTGGAAGGTGAGCGTGCACATTCCCGGATGGTACGTGCCCGTGGAAAGCCAGCGGCTCATGCTATACAAGCGCGTGGCGGAGTCCACGACGCCCGAGGAACTTGATGAAGTGGCGGCGGAATTCCGCGACCGTTACGGCGAGGTGGAGCGAACATCCACGGCCACCAAGGCCGGCGAGGCTCCCTCGCGTCGCGAGGATTTGCCGGCCGAGGTGGAGAACCTGTTGCGTGTGGCGCGTATGCGCATGCTTGGGCGCAAGCTGGGGCTGCGACGCCTCACAATGACGCCCAAGGGGTTCATCGTGCATCGCGACGATGCCGTGGCGCGGCTGGGTCGCAGCGCATCCAACTTCGCCCGCGAGAAGGGGCTGCGCATTTATACCGATAAAACCAACGCGCTGGAGTTCGAGTTCACGGACGCCGAGAAGCGCGATGTTCCAGCAGACACGTTGCGCATTCTCGGCGGTCTGCAAGTGAGCGCCGAGGAAGCAGCCGCATGACGGCGGGCGGGTGTGCGGTAAGGCCGGGTCACGCGCCCGCGCAGTTTCATATGCTGACCACGGGCTACGCCCGTCGCACGGATAACGACGGCGGTTGGGTGGCGGCCAGCGCCAGTGTGTTGCTACGCGAGGGCCAGCAGGTGGTGGTGACCGACCCCGGCGGCAACGCCGACACGCTGCTGGCTGCGTTGGCTTTGCAACAGGTGATGCCCGAGGATGTGACCACGGTTTTTCTCACGCATGGGCATATTGATCACATCGTAAACTTGTCGCTGTTTCCAAGCGCGGTGGTGTGCGACGGGTTCGTGACGGCACGGGGGGACCGGTTGATCCCCTGCAACGGTTTGCTGCCCGGCACAACGATGCGCCTGCTGGAGACCCCGGGCCACTGCGCCGAACATTACGCGCTTGTGGCTGAAACGCAAATCGGGCGGGTGGCCGTGGCGGGGGATTTGTTTTGGTGGGAGGATGACGCACCTCCGCAGGCGGGTGGGGCGGGTTCTACTGCATTATCATCCCACATCGAATTGGCTCCCGAAGCACTGATCGGTCTGCCCGACACGATCGCCACCGACCCCGCCGCGTTGGCCGCAAGCCGACGCGCGTTGCTGGCGCTGGAACCGCGTTGGATCGTACCGGGGCATGGGGGGGTGATACGTGTTGCATGAGCGACCCGGCGACTCGGGGGCAGGAATACCCCCGCCCCTTTGCAAAGCGAAAATGTCGCCGTGATTAATTATCCCGGTTATCCGGTCATTTTTTGTGTGGCATCACCATTTTGCCGTGCATAGTTCCGTCCAAGTAAATCTCCAAAAGCGAGGCACTCTTTTTTTCATGCGTTCCGATACCGTTACCAAAGGTTTCGAGCGGGCACCCCACCGCTCCCTTCTTAAAGCCACAGGCAATTTTACCGATGACGATCAGAACAAACCCTTTATCGCCATCGTCAATTCCCACATCGACATTATCCCCGGCCACACCCACCTGGCTGAGATTGGCCAGTACGTAAAAGAAGAAGTGCGCAAGGCAGGCGGCGTGCCGTTCATCTTTCACACCATCGGCGTGGACGACGGCATTGCCATGGGTCACGACGGCATGAAGTACTCGCTGCCCAGCCGCGAGATCATCGCCGACTCGGTGGAAACTGTGATCGAGGCGCACCGTTTCGATGCCATGATCTGCA
This sequence comes from candidate division BRC1 bacterium HGW-BRC1-1, assembly GCA_002842095.1. GTDB lineage: Bacteria > Sumerlaeota > Sumerlaeia > Sumerlaeales > Sumerlaeaceae > HGW-BRC1-1. The sequence goes on along the minus strand of PHCB01000020.1, from coordinate 22,866 downwards.
TCCCCAACTGCGACAAGATCGTGCCGGGCATGCTGATGGCCGCCATGCGCTGTAACATCCCGGCGTTGTTCGTAAGCGGCGGCCCCATGGAAGCGGGCCGCACCCCCGATGGCCGCACCATGGACCTCATCACCGTGTTCGAGGGCGTGGGGGCGATGAAGGTGGGCGCCATCGACGAGGCAGAATTGAAACTGCGCGAGGATTACGGCTGCCCCACCTGCGGGTCATGCTCGGGCATGTTCACCGCCAACAGCATGAACTGCCTGTGCGAAGTGCTGGGCATGGCTCTGCCGGGCAACGGCACCATTCTGGCCACCAGCCCCGAGCGGCGTCCGCTTTACAGTCGTGCGGCTCACCGTATCGTGGAACTGGCCCGCGAGTTTTATGAAAAGGGCGAGGGTCACGGTCTGCTGCCGCGCGAAATCTGCACGCTGGAAACCTTCGACAACGCCATGATTCTCGACATGGCCATGGGCGGCAGCACCAACACGCTGCTGCATGCGCTGGCTGTGGCCCACGAGGCCGGCGTTGAGTATCCCATGGAGCGAGTCAACATGCTCTCCGACCGCACACCCAACGTCTGCAAGGTTTCGCCCAGCAGCAAGTACCACGTGGAAGACGTGCACGCCGCCGGTGGCATCCACACGATTCTCGGCGAAGTGGTGCGGGCACGTCCCGGACTGTTGGATCTCGACCGCCCCACGGTGACGGGCAAGACCCTCGGGCAGAACATTGAGGACTTCGACATCCGCACCCCCGCGGCCACCGAAGAAGCCCATCGCATTGTGGAACGCGGCGCACGGCTGAAAGGTGCGGGCACTTTCCGCATGAGCGACGAAGCGGGTACCACCGCCGTGGCCACGGATGATTGGGACGCTTTCGACGTGATCCGCCGCAGCGACAAACCGTACACCGAAACCGGCGGGCTGGTGGTGCTGTCGGGCAACCTCGCGCCGGAGGGCAGCGTGGTGAAGAGCGCCGGTGTGGACCCGAAAATGCTGAAGTATGAGGGCGAGGCCATCATCTTTGAAAGCCAGGAGGAAGCCTGCGACGGCATTCTGGCGGGCAGGGTGAAGGCGGGCCATGTGGTAGTAATCCGTTACGAAGGCCCCCGCGGCGGGCCCGGCATGCAGGAGATGCTGGCGCCGACGAGTTACATCATGGGACAGGGGCTGGGCGACCAGGTCGCGCTCATTACCGACGGCCGCTTCTCCGGCGGAACCCGGGGCGCGTGCATCGGGCACATATCGCCCGAAGCCGCCGAGGGTGGCCCGATTGCCCTCGTGCGCAATGGCGACCGCATCCGCATCGACATCCCGGCCCACGTACTGGAGGTTCTGGTGGACGACGCCGAACTGGAGCGCCGTCGGAAAGAATGGAAGCGTCCCGAACCCCGCATGACCCACGGCTGGCTGGGCCGTTATCAGCGCCTGGTAACCAACGCCGCCAAGGGTGCCGTGCTGAAGTAAAAGTGGGGAAGTTTGGATTTAAGAATGCGGAATGTTCGCCGGATGGATGGGCGAGCATTCTGCTTTTTTATGAGGATCACGCGCAATCGGTTGCCGCTGGCCCGTTGGGCGGGATGTCAGGTGGGACGGTTCCGGGGATTCCGGTTGCTGCGCGACCTTCACCGCCCGGCTACTCGCCGCGCCCCCTCGGGGGGCATGAAACCAAGAATCGCCCGGGATAGATTGCACGTTCCCTCCACCGGTTGAGCCAGGCAACACAACCAGATGTGGGACCGGCGCCCTCGCCGGTCGCCGCTGGGCGTTTGGATCAAACCAAACGGTTTTCCCGATGAACCATTCCGTGGGTCAAATACACAAAAAAAGCCCCGGCTACCTTTGCAGGCAACCGGGGTGGAGATTTTCTTTTTATGCGGGTTCATGCTGAGGGCTTACGCCCGGCATGAATTACTGCATGTGCTGCCAATCCTGGGCTGAGGTAAGGATGGGTGCACCCGTGAAGGTCCACACGCCCCAAGGCTTGGTTTTAAAGCCGGCGCCCGAGGGATTCCACTTGCTGGCACCGGTGTTGTTGGCGCTGGCAGCGTTGTGGGCGCGAGCCGGCTGAGCCAACCACTGGTCGCCGTTGTTCGGGGGAGTGGCTGCGGTGCCGTTAACAGCGGCGAGATTGAAGGAGGCCCAGGGAATCTGAGCTTCCATCGTCACGATGCTGGTTGCGGGGCCGATCGGAATCACTGTGATCCACTGCTTCACGGTAGCATTCGTGACAGCGGGCCAGGAGCCGACGCCGGGGAAAGCAGCTGTGGCACTGGCTGCGCCCCAGATGAAGGCGGTGGGGCCGTCAATGGGCTGGCCACTGGCGTCGGTCTTCGGATAGAAGACCATCTGATACTTGTTCTCGTCGCCCGCCGTGTTGGTCGCTTTGGGGCTGAGGAACAGCTCCAGATCGTCTTTCGTGAAGGTGAACGTGGCGTTGTTGCCTGCAAAGTTGGGATCGTAACCAATGTTGTTGTCGACAGCTTGCATCAACACGTACAGATTGGTCGCATCCCAAGACGCACGGAACACGGTTTGCTCAGTCGAAACCACACCCGTATCATGAGCCACAAAGTCACCACCGGCCTGCGGAGCGATTGACCACTCAGCAGCTGCTGCAACACCGTCGATGGTCGGAGCCGTCGCGGCGTAATTCACTGTGTAGGTCTTCTGTGCATAGGCGGACATTGCCACCGTTGCTGCACAGGCGACCAACATGATTCTCTTCATAACACTTCTCCTTCGCCGCGCGCTGCATACCGGGGGAAGGTGATAAGGGGGGACAGCAATCTTTCGAATGATCAATGCCGGTCCCTCCCCGCAGTACTGCTGGCAGCGTATTTTGGACTTGAATGAACCTTGGTGATTGCCGTGGTCAGAATCAAGGAAAAGAATGCACCTTGATGCGAATCACGAAAGCGCGCTTAAGTCTATAAAAACCAAGTGTCTGAATCCTATCCTTGGTGCTGCCTTTGATTTTTTTTAGGTTCCTGTCCCTTTTTTCGAAAGCATAGCCGCCTATTTAACCTGTCAGGGGGCGTTTGCGAAATCGCTCTTTCTGCTCTCAATCGTTGACAACTCACCCACACTTTTCACCGACCAGACAGGCATCGTCCACTATTGCATCTTCACCCCTCGCAGGGATTTTTTCATCTTTGTCGAAAAGGTTTGATTTAGCCCGATTGCGCTCGTTACTTCCATTCATCTCTAAAAACGCAGGAGCCCTTTCGCCATGGCAGAGGTCCGCCTCGAAAACGTTTCAAAAATTTATCCCGGCAACGTCAAAGCCGTGGACGACATCAGCCTCAAGATTCACGACAAGGAATTCCTCGTCCTCGTGGGCCCCTCGGGCTGCGGCAAGTCAACCACCCTCCGCATGGTGGCAGGCCTGGAGGAAATTTCCTCGGGCAATATTTACATCGGCGACCGCCTCGTGAACGACGTGCCCCCCAAGTCGCGCGACATTGCCATGGTCTTCCAGAACTACGCCCTTTATCCTCACATGACCGTGAAGGAGAACCTCGAGTTCGGACTGAAGCTGCGCAAAGTTCCCGCCGCCGAACGCAACCAGCGCGTGAAGGACGCCGCCGACATTCTCGACATCGCCCATCTGCTCGAGCGCAAACCCAAGGCACTGTCCGGCGGCCAGCGTCAGCGTGTGGCCGTGGGTCGCGCCATCGTGCGTCAGCCGAAGGTCTTCCTCTTTGACGAACCGCTCTCCAACCTCGACGCCAAACTGCGCGTGCAGATGCGCACCGAGATTTCCAAGCTTCACTCACGCCTGCAGGCGACAATGATTTACGTCACCCACGATCAGGTGGAGGCCATGACCATGGGCGACCGCATCGTGGTGATGAAGGACGGCCTGGCGTATCAGGTCGACGATCCCATCTCCCTCTACGATCTGCCCCGCAACAAGTTCGTGGCCGGCTTCATCGGAACACCGCCCATGAACTTCCTCCAGGGAACGCTGGAGCAGGACAACGGTCTCTTCTTCAACGAAGGCAGCTTCAAGGTCCGCATTCCCGCCCGCTACGAAGCACCGCTGGCGCAGTATGTGGGCAAGAACCTCACCTTCGGCATCCGCCCCGAGGATATTTACGATCCCTCCTACGGTATCGAATTGCCGAACAAGCAGGAAATTTCTGCGAAGGTGGAAGTCGTGGAGCCCATGGGAAGCGAGATTTACCTTTATTTGACCACCGGCAAAGACTCCTTCGTGGCTCGCGTGGAACCCCAGGTGCGTGCCCAGGTGGATCAGCAGAAGAAGCTCTTCTTCAACATGGAAAAGGTCCACTTCTTCGACCCCGAAACGGAAGCGAACATTCTGTATGACGCCCACGCCAAAGCGATTGCCGATAGCAGTACCGCCGTCGCCGGAGCGTGAGTTCGCCTGGTTAAACCGACTTAAACGTAACAAGCCCCGTGGAAGAGGTTAACCCCTCACCGCGGGGCTTTTTTTGCGACTTTGCGTCGATGTATTTTTCACCGGACCTTAGCCACCGACGAACCCCTCACGGCTTTTTGCCGGGTCGCTCGCCACGCCCGCTTGGGGGGGCTGCTCCGCCCCGGCGGCCAGATGCGCTGGCGGCCTCCAGAAGTTCCCGCATCTGAGTTACCTGCGATTCCAATTGCTCGGCCCGCCGGCGCAAATCGTTGGCTTCCTGCTCCAACTGACGCAGCCGCCGCTGGGCCTGACCGATCAGGATGGGGTCGAGATCCTCGCTGAACCAACTCGTCCGCCCAAACAACCGTTGCACCGCTGCGGCATCGCCCGGGTTTTCTTTCAGCGCCGGCAAGCGCTCGAGCATCATATCGTACAAACGAATGGCCATGCGAAGGTTGCGCGTCGTGCTCATGTTGTCCGGGTCAGAGTTCTTTGCCTTGCTTTCGTCGCTACCCGAGTCGAGTTGCTTTTGCAATTGGGCCCGACGCGCAAGAATCTGTTTCTCCGCCGCGTCTGATACCAGACTCGCTTCCTGTGCAATTTCCTGCAGCCGACTCGTCAGCGCATCCTCGCGCGCGAGATTGTCGTGAAAGCGCCGCAATTGTTCGCGAGTGTTGCCGCTGGATGACCGCGCAATTTCCTCCCGTTCGCGGGCCAGAATCAGGCGGTCCTGTTGCACCTCCTGCACGCCCCGCCAGACTTTGGTCAGCGCGGGAACTTGAGTCATCTCCGCCTGCATGAACTCACGCATTGAGGAACGTGAATCGCTGGTGTCGCGGTCGCGCCCCGCCTGGGTCGTTAGTTTCCCCGGGCGTTCACCACCCCGCTCGGCAGCGCGAAATCCCATGCCAGGCCCCGGTCCACGGCCTTCTGACGGTTGAGTCATCGCCACTCCAGCCCATAGCAAAAGAGCCGGTAGCAGATAGATCCATCGGTGAGTCATCGTACACTCTCCTTGTCGCCCGGCCACCTTCCGGCGCGATCGGTGGAAGAACCGGCGTTTCGTCCCGCGCCTTGTTTGCCGCCGGACGAATTTCTTATGGCACGATGTACAACCGCGCTCGCCTTCACCTCAACCAAAAAGGCAGGGCCGGTGTCCCGTGCGCAAAACGAATGTCGCAAGCCCGTGCGGGTTGATTCCAATCATGCCAACGCCGAATCAACCTTCTGACGCCGCCGCCCTTGCCACCGCCGTGAGCGCCATGATCCACGCGCTATTGGATCAGTTCGACCATCACATGACAACCCGCGGACCGTTTCACGAGTTCCACGCCGGAGGAAATCTGGCGCTGGGCGATCCCGGAACCACCGTGTCGCTGCATGTGCAAATGGTCGTGATGGCCATGGACCCCGCCATCGAGGCGCGTTTCGTGGAGTTGCGCTTCGTGAGCCTGCGCATCATGAAATCGCGAGGAGGCGGCTTTGTGTCGCTCTCGTGCCTGCACGGCACCGCCAACGAACTGCAAGCGCGCCTCGAGGCGTTGGAGCGCGACCCGGCCTATCTCATCGAGCGCATCCGCGAACTGGCCCAGGGCCTGCCACAGGAGACCAACCCCGACATCTGGCGTTAGTCAGGCCGACGCCGGCGCCGCACCAGTTCGGCCGCCAGCGCCACGGCGATTTCTTCGGGTGTCTCGGCGCCGATGTCCAGCCCCGCCGGGCATTGCACCCGCGCCAGGTCCGCATCGGAAAAGCCTTTCTCGCGCAGATGCGCCCGAAACACACCGACCTTCGTAGAGCTGCCCACCAGCGCGATAAACCGCGCGGGTGTGCGCAGGGCTTGCTCCATGCAAACCTCGTCGCTTTGGTGGCCGCGTGTCACGATGATGATGCTCGTGGCCGCGTCCACATCCAGTTGCTCGAACTGGCCCTCAAACGGCGCCGCTACCAGATTGTGCGCGTGCGGGAACCGCTCTGCGTTGACGAACTGCGCGCGGTCGTCGGTGATGGTGATGCGAAAATCCAGCAAGCGGCAGATATCGTGCAGGGCCCGCGAGATGTGGCCGCCACCGAGGATGATGAGTTTTTCGTCGGGCAGGATTGGCTCGATGAGCACCTTCAGTTTGCCTCCGCAGAGCATGTCGTTTTCATCGGCGGCACGCGCCGTCAGATCGATATCCTGAATCGTGATGCGCCCGGTGCGCAGGGCCTCGCGGGCGAAGCTGAACAGGTCGGCCTCCACGCAGCCGCCGCCCACGGTGCCTGTCACCGAGCCGTCATCGGCCACCAACATGCGCGTGCCGGCCTTGCGCGGTGTGCTGCCCACGGTCTGGATGATGGTCACCATCACGCAGCGGCGCCCCTGGCGCAGAAGCTCGGCGGCCTTTTCGATTACCAGCGACGACACGCTACGCGCCTCTGCGGGTCGCGATGGGCGCGAGGTTCACTGCGCCCCCCCGGCGTCGTCCGGATGCGTCTCGCGCCAGGCACCGCGCACCGCCTTCAAAATATTTTCGTAGCCCGTACATCGGCAGATGTTGCCCTCCAACGCCGTCAGGAAATCTTCCTCTGTGGCCACGCCGGGCCGCGTGAGCAGTTGGTGCGCCGCGAGGATCAACCCCGGCGTGCAGTAGCCGCACTGCACCGCACCGGTCTCGATGAACTTGCGCTGCAAAATATCGAGCGTACCATCGTCGGCCGACGCCAACCCTTCGATGGTGGTGACAGAGCGCCCCTGAATCTGCCCCGCCATGATGAGGCACGAGTTCACCGGCACGCCATCCACCAGTACCGTGCAACTGCCGCACTCGCCCTCCAGGCAAGCGCCCTTGGTGCCCATCAGACCGATCTCCATGCGCAACACTTCCAGCAACGAAGCCTCCGGCGCGGCCGTCACGCAGCAAGGTTTGTTGTTCAGCGTGAATCGCAATTCGCAAACACCAGAATCCGCCGCCGCAGCCACCGGACGAGACTCGCTCATGAAGATAGTTTCCTTTCCCAATCGAAGAACGTGAAGAAACCTACCGCAAACCGGAGCAACCCTGCCAGAAAAACCTGATGACGCCGCCGGTCTCACATTTGTCTTTCCGAAGGGGCCCTCGTCATTTCCTCCCATCTCCAAATCCGCTTGACCGATCTTGTGTCTTCTCGCCAGATTGCAATTCTCTATGACATCCAATTCCCGTTTCCTTTGCCTTACTCGTATCGCGTTGCTGTCGGCTGGTGCGGCTATGTTATTACTTGCCGCTGGTTGCTCTACCACCACGCCTTCTTCCCCCGACTCCTCCTCCCTGCCGCCGAAGGTGGCTGCCATGGCGGAGGCTGACGATCTCTTCCCGTGGGCGGGAGATGTGCTGGAGGCCGAGGGGAGCGCCCCTGCGCCGCGCACCATCGTCACCGAACCCCAGCGTTCCTTTGCGGGTAAAATGCGCGCCAAACGGTCCGCCATCGCTGCATTGAAAAAACGCATCGAGAGCCTGCCTGTCACCGAAACCCAAAATCTCGAAGCGGTCATGGAAGCTAACATCGGCGTGCGTCGGTCGGTTGAGCGTTACCTCGACACCGCCGTGGTTGTCAGCGAGCGCGAAACCAGCGAGGACCATTTCGAGGTGCGCGTGCGTGCGTCCATGCGCCCCCTCGCCGAGATCCTCGAACAAAACTTCATCACCCCCAATGAAGCACCCGAAGCCACCCCCGCCTCGGCTACGTTCAACACCTAAGCCTTTTCGTTTCTTTGCGTCGGCATTTTTTCTGCGCCACCTTCTTACAAGCTTTGAGGCTTGTTGTCGCCGGGGGCGGAGGCTTCCGCCGTATTGAGCTTCTCCCGAAACAATCTCTCGCGGAGGAGTTCCCATAGCGATGGCGGCATTTCCGGTCCTGTTCCCGGGCTTTCCTTCTGTATCAGCGCGATACCATAACCTTCCGGTGTGGGGAGGTTGATTGCCTGATAGCGGCCCTGGGTTTTCTCATGCAGCATATCCAACAATCGACGCGGGCCAACCCACCCACATTTCTGTGGCATGGTATCGTGCAGCATCACCATACCACCCGGTGCCAGAATGCGGTCCACTTCGTACCAGTCGGCCAGTGCCCCCTCGATCGTGTGATCGCCATCCACAAAGGCGAAGTCGAACACCTCGCCGCGATCGCCGAACAAATCGCGGATGCGCACCGCGCTGTCGCCCGGATGAAAGGTGATCCGATGCGACAATTCCGCCTTCTCGGCATGGGTGCGCGCTACTTTCAAACTGTCGGCGCACGCACCGGCCACGGGGGATTGTAGTCCGGGCCGCTTGAGAAACAAATCAAACGAGTGCAGGTGGCCGGTGGAATTCTCCTCCATCGCCTGCGCAATACACAGCGACGAGTAACCGATGTAGCACCCTGTTTCCAGCGCCAGCTTGGGCCGCAGGCAGCGGATCAGCGCATACAAAAACCGCGACACCGGCGGAAAGACCGATGCGGGAAACGAACGCTTATCATTTTCCAGAGCTTGAATCACCGGGTTAAGCGGTTGCCACGGGTCATGGCGGCCCAGCGTGTATTCTGGTCGTGCCCCGGCACCCAGAGCGTCCTGGGCGCGTTCGACAACCTCCACGGCGGTGCGGCACAGCGGCTCGCGCGCCAGCACATCCAGCGCGGCCCGCAACGCCCCCGCCGGATCACCCTGCAGGCGAAGACAGTCAGCCCGCCAGGCGGCCGGGTCGGCGCTGGTCTCTGCCGGCAGCAGACTTATCAGCCGGTCATAATCCGCCAGCGCCGCATCGAGATCCCCCGACTGGCGATGCAACCACGCGCGATTCCCCAGAGCGTCGGGACATGTTGAAGGGTCCTTCATGGCGCGACCGAGCAGTTCCATGGCAGTGCCATGGTCGCCCGCCTGCGCGCAATCAATGGCCCGCTGCAGGGTTTCCCTTGCGTTCATCCGCCTTCAGTCTCGTTCCGCTGCCGACCCGCGATCCTACTCTTCGTCCTCGGGTTCTTCCTCGGCTCCGGCCCCTTCAGGGAGAACCAGCACATCGGGTTTCATCTTTTCGTGAATGGCTTTTTCCAGATCGTCGGCCATTTGGGGGTGTTCGCGCAGATAGGTTTTCGAGTTTTCGCGACCCTGCCCGATACGCTCGCCATTGATGGAGAACCAGGCGCCGGCCTTGTCGACCAGCTTCAGGTTCACGCCCAGATCGATCATGTCGCCTTCGCGCGAAATACCCTCGCCAAACATAATGTCGAATTCCGCCTCGCGGAAGGGCGACGCACACTTGTTCTTTACCACCTTCACGCGCACACGGTTGCCCACGTTGTCGGTGCCTTCCTTGATGGCCCCGATGCGGCGGATGTCCAGACGGACGCTGCTGTAAAACTTGAGTGCGCGGCCACCCGTGGTGGTTTCGGGGCTGCCGAACATGACACCGATTTTTTCGCGGATCTGGTTGATGAAGATCACACATGTCTTGCTCTTGGAAATGGACCCCGTGAGCTTGCGCAGGGCCTGGCTCATGAGCCGCGCCTGCAGACCCACGAAGCTGTCGCCCATCTCGCCCTCAATCTCCGCTCGCGGCACCAACGCCGCCACCGAGTCGATTACGATCACGTCCACCGCGTTGCTGCGCACCAGCGTCTCCACGATGTCGAGGGCCTGCTCGCCGGTGTCGGGCTGGCTGATGAGAAGCTCATCAATGTTAACGCCCAGCTTGCGGCAATACTGCGGATCCATGGCGTGCTCGGCGTCTACGTAGGCCGCCATGCCGCCCTCTTTTTGCGCATTGGCCACCACGTGAAGCGCCAGCGTGGTTTTGCCCGAAGCTTCCGGCCCGTAAATCTCAACCACGCGACCGCGGGGAACGCCCCAGATGCCCAGCGCCGCATCGAGGCTGACGGCCCCCGTGCTGATCACGCCGATGTCGGCCACGTTGTGCTCGCCGAAGCGCATGATGGAGCCCTTGCCGTGGTTGCGCTCGATTTGCGACAGCGCCAGTTCCAGGCTTTTAGCCCGATTGAGATCGTGCTTCGAGTCCGACGTTTCACGTGCCATGGTCAGCTTTATCCTTCATTGATTGAGATGAAAACACAGTCGCCCGCTCCAGCGCGACCAACCTTGCCATCATGCACCCTCCGATGAAAACAGGCAACATGAAGACGCATTCATGTAGAACAAAGGTTTTAGAGCATTGCCAGAAAAATCTTGGGTGTTTTGGATTATTTTTGTGCGAGTAATCTCGACTCTCCCGGAGGGTCGATCGTGACGAGGTCTGTTCTCGATTGGGCGAATACACAGGTTCCCCCCTACGGTCGGTGTGGGTGTGAACAGAAACGTACCGACCAGAAAAACATCCTCACCTGCCCCCATCCGCCTTGCGCCGACCGGCGAGGGCACCGGTCCCACATCAGACGCATCGGATCTAACGACCAATCCTCTTCCCAAAATCCATCCCCATCTAACCTTTCTGCCACAATGTTTTCCCCCTTGCGGTGTCATGTCAGTTGACTTGGCGCATTCGTTTCTACATCTCGCCCTTTCAAGTCAGCCCCCCTTACGCCCGCGCCCGAAAGGCACGACCATGATCCGTTCAACCCTTCGCCGTTTACTTTTCAGCCTCGCCGCTCTGGCTATCTGGGCCGGGGCTCCCACCAGTGCCCGCGCCGAGGAACGCATCCTCTGGTACTCCATCGGCGACGGCCTGACCAACTCAACCAACCTTCAAGCGGCCATCGACTTTGCCGTGGCGAACAAGTACAACGCCATCTGTGTGCTGGCCCGTTACCGCGCCAACGCTTATTATATCCCCAACCGTGACTTTAGCACCTTTGCCAATCCCGAGCCCCAATCCAGCGGTGCCGCCGGCGACACGCTGCAGTACGCCATCGACCACGGCCACGAAGCGGGTCTGCGCGTCTATGCGGCCTTCGGGTGCTTCCTCGTTACCGACAATTCCAACACGCTTCCCGCCCAGATTTCTACAGACTGGATCACCTACCTTTACCAAGATGTAACCGCTCCCAACGCCACCAACGATACCACTTATTCCCCTGATGCCGGCTTCCCGCGCAAGATGGTGGCCGCCGACAGCGATGGGCTGTGGGTCGATCCGGGCGTCACCGCCGTGCGCGATTTCACACGCAACGTGATGAAGGACATGGTGCAGAACTACGATGTGGACGGCGTCATTCTCGATCGCATCCGCTACCCCGGCGACGGGATTCCCCACCGTAACCGGGCATTCGGTTACAACCCCACCGCGCTGTCGAACATGGGCGCTGGTGCCACGCCTGCCCCCGGGAGCACAGCCTTCATCACCGCGCGCCGCAACGCCATCACGGCCTTTGTGACCTCCGGTGCCGCCGATCTCCACGCGCTGAAACCGTGGGTCATCTACGGCAGCGCGCCCATCGCCTATGGCAGCACCCTCAGCGATACGTATTCGACCGTCTTTCAACATTTTCCATCGTGGAACTCCGCCGCCAACCCCAACCATGTGAGCGGCCTGGGCAATCAGGACTTCATCGCACCGCAATATTATCGCACCAATTCCGCCTCGAACCAGACCCTCATGAACCTCGTGGCCGCCGACATCACCGAGTCGAACCGCATCTTCCACCAGGCCACTTTCTGGGTTTCCAGCGGCGCAGCCATTGTGGCGCAGGGCATCTGCGACACCCGCAGCGTGGGCGGCATGTCGGGTTTTGGACTGTTCTCTTACACCGGCTCGAAGAACAACAGTTTCATGTCCACCCTCAACGCGACCAACACCACCGGTTGCGGCACCGGCGTAATGAACGCCGTCTCACCGCAGACCAACTTCACGCTCAAGAAAAACTGGGACGCGGTGAAGCCCAATAATATCACAGACCTCACCGCCCGCGCTAGTTCCACGGGTCAGATTATCCTCACCTGGAATACCCCCTCGGCGGCCAGCGACGGCGACCGGCCCGCGCGTTACCTCGTGTATCGCAGCGCGTCGGCCAACGTGAAACCCTACTACGCCAACCTCGTGAACCGCACCGCCGATGTCACCGGCAACAGCTTCGTCGATTCCAGCGCCACAGGCCTCACCGCCGGAAAGAAGTATTACCGTGTGGTTCCCGTGGACGACTATAACAACAAGGGCACCTCCAATGAGGTCAATGCCACGCCCGGCGGGTCCACCGTTATCGTGGAGAGCCGCACCTCGGGGGGTGGCGTTACCGCGGCCCCGGCGTATGCAGAGACCGGCAGTTTCTCCAGCACCACCTCCAAAAGCTCGGCCGCAGGGCTGGTGGGCTCCGGCTCGCGCTACAGCACGACCATTAATAACAGCGTCACCTTCAAACCCGCCATCGCATCGTCGGGCTTTTACGATGTGTTCGTTACGCTGGATGATGCCGGTTCAGGCGGCAACAACAACGCCCTGGCCGACTTCACCATCACCGGCGAAAGCGGCGCGACCGTGACCGGCAGCGTGCGCCTTTCGCCCGCCACCACCGGTTTGGCAAACGCCTGGATGCCCATCGCAACCAACGTGAAATTCGCCGCCGGGCAAACGGGGAGCATCACGTTCCTTAACAAAGACGGCAACGCCGGAACCGGCGCGCGCTTCTGTGCCGACGCCATCAAAGTCGAGGGCACCACGGGCCTCACCGCCGAGTGGGACCGCGACGATTTCGCCAGCGGCGGACTGGTCCCGCCGGGATCGGCCAATGGCTGGAGCAGCTACGGCTACGAAAACAGTCTCGCCAGTTCTTCCTATAGCGATGGTGCCTACAAGGCGCACATTTATCCGACCGCGCAACCCGCCTTCCGCATCTCGGGCGTCATTTCCAACCAGAGCGAATGGCTGCCGTATGCTGTGGTGGGAACCACCTACTGTGCGCGGGCGAAGTTCTGGGTTTATGCGGGCGGGCAGAGCACGCCGGGTCAGTCCAACCTTATCCCGAACATGCGCGTGCGGTTGTCGTCGCAGTTTGCGGTTAACTCCATGCTGGAGGTCTTTTCGCACCTGAACGGTGATCCTGTGCAGAACAGTTTGTCGCAGGATATCCGGCCCAGTTCCGATCCGTCCAAACCGTCGCTTTACCGCGTGGACATCGATCCGGTGGACGTCCCCTACCTGCGCGACAATCCCAGCACGACGGGTTTCTTGCGCGCGTTTGAGTCGTTGTCGACGGACCCGCAGGACAACGGCTATCTGGCCCTCACCGAGAGTTCTGTCAGCGTGTACCCGATCTCGGCGCGCACCGCCACCGTGCCCGTGAAAGTTTACGCGCCCACGGCCAGCGACGCCGGAAACATGAGACTCTATAACGCGTTCGAATCGATTTTGTACCGCCTCGTCATGGGGCCAAACCCGGGCGATCCATCCACCGCCGAGTACACGTCGCCGCTGCCAACCGACACCGAGGGTAGCTTCGGCGTGAGGTTGGACAGCTCCACCGTGGTGGCCGGACAGATCGGCATCGCCAACCGCAACTTCAACCCCGACGGCGGCACCAATAACCAGGCTTCGCGCATCCGCGTGGAACCCAACAAACAGTACCGCGCCCGATTCCACCTGACCAGTACCCAGAACACCAATGCGCAGGCACAAATCCGCATGCGCGCGTTCACGGTCAAATTCGGCTGGGCGCAAAAGATGGAACTGGGCGGGGCGTGGGCCACGGACTTCGCAAAAACCTATCCGCTGGACACCAACAACCGCATCGCACAGGAGGCGCTGCCCGGTGTGGGCAGCCTGAACCCGGACAAGATCGGCACGGAGAACGGCAGCTGGTACACGCTGCTCATGCACACGCCGCTGAGTATGGACGTGCGCCCCGACGTGGCGGGCGCAACCCTGACCCAGCGCATGCCGAACCTGTCGGCGCAACCGGCACAGGGAGTGAACCAACCCTCAAGCCGCGACCTGCTGCTGGGCATCGACCTGTTAGATTCCATCAGTCTGGGAGTCGGTGCGCCCATGGAACAAGGCAACGTAACCGTCGACCGCATCGAAGTGTACGTGGACGATTTGGTGCCTGACTAATCGCATTTCGGAGTGTTGCGCGAGATAAGCTCAGGCATTTCCTCGTCAAACGCCGTCCATTAAGTCCATATCGTCCATAGTGTCCATACCGTCCATCACCCGCCACCCAGCCGCGCCGCGCCGCGCCCCGCCAGATAACCGGTGGCCCAGGCCCACTGGAAGTTGAACCCGCCTATGCGCCCATCCGCGTCCAGCAACTCGCCGCACAGGTGCAATCCCGGCACCACGCGCGATTCCATCGTCCGGGCATCCACCTCGCGCAGGTCCACGCCACCGGCGGTGGTTTCGGCGAACGCAAACCCGCGGTCGCCCGATACATCCACGGGCAACGCCGCCAGCCGCACCGCCGCTTCGCGTCGCGCTTCGCGGGTTAATCCGCCCAGCGTGCCCAGATCGTCGCCCAGCAGACGCGCCAGTCGTTCGGGGTACCAGTCGCCCAACAGCGCGCTCACCCGCCGCGACGGTGTCCTTCGCGCTTCTGCCACCAGCATCCGCTCCGCCGCCGCCGTATCGGGCCACGACGGATGTCCCAGCGTCACCCGCAACAGCGGCGCGATCGTTGGGGTGTCGTTTCTCGCCCGTGCCAGATGCCGCGACAGGTTCATGGGCGCGGGGCCGCTTAGCCCGAAATGCGTGAAGAGCGTCGACCCTGTCTGAGACGCCACAAGCCGCCCGTCCGCGTCGCGTAAATCCAGTCGCAGGTCCAGCGTCACCCCCGCCAGTTCGCGCAACCGCCCGCCGGGCGCGCGACTCTCCGCCAGAACCAGCGGTGCCAGCGACGGAACCGGCGCGATGACGCGATGCCCCATTGTCCGCAACCAACCAAACGCCGCGCCGTCGCTGCCCGATTTGGGCAGCGCCATGCCCCCCGCCGCCAGAATAACCCGCCGAGCCAGAAGCGACTCCTCCGGCTCACTTCCGTCACGTTTTGCCTCGTCGGCTTCCGACGCCGAGCTACCCCCAGACCGGGCCACCTTCAGCCGAAACTGCGCCGACTCGTCGCCCTCGCCCTCCACCACCTCGATCCCCGTCACCCGCCTTCCGAACCACGCCTCCACGCCTGCGCCGTGAACCGCGCCCAGCAGCGCATCCAGCACCGACCGCGCCTTGTCGTCCTCCGGAAACAGCTTTCCGTGCGGTTCTGCCTTTAGCTTAACTCCCAACGATGCGAACCAATCCCGCGCCCGCTGTTCATCGAACCCGCGCAGCACCTTGCGGATAATCGCCCGCGATCCCCCCTCGAAATCTTCCGGAGTCACGTGCTCGTTGGTCACATTGCATCGCCCGCCACCGCTCACCAGAATCTTCGCGCCGGGCCGCCGCGCGCCATCCACCAGCACTACGCGCAGGCGCACCCCCTCCTCCGTAGCCGCCGCCGACGCAAAAACCGCCGCCGCCAGACCCGCAGCCCCAGCGCCCACAATTGCAATGTCCCAGGGCTTCATGTCACCGGCCATCAAGCCCCTCCGCGGCCGGGGCTATTGCCCGGCGGGAGGAGCAATGTCGTCGGTCGATCCATCGTCGGTTATGACCGCCCAGCCGCGGGCGTTCAGATCCCACCAGATCACTCCGGCGGAAATCGCTGCGATGACGAAGAAGGTCAGACCCGTTTTCACCTCACCGAACAGCAGCTTGCCCGTGCCGAACAAGATCATATAGATCATCATGCAGCCCGCCGCCCAGCAGAGCAGATTGTGCAGCTCGTCGCGCTTGGGTTTCACGTCCGGCGCCAGGCGGGCAATGGGTCCCCAAAGCGTGGGCGTGGGGGCGATCTTGCGATAAAACCGCAGCAGCACGGCCTTTTCCTCGGGCGGCGTGAGGAACGTCGTTGCCAGCCACACCACCGTCGTCACTGCCACGGTGATCAGCACGGTGTATGCGAACCGGTGCGGATCGGAATTTTCCATGGGGTGAATCTCCACGAAGTAATAAAAATCGAGGAACATCGATGTGATGAACGACGCGATCATTGAGCTGATTTCGCTCCACGCGTTGATGCGCCACCAGAACCAGCGCAGGATGAACACGCTGCCCGTGCCCGCGCCCACCGCCATGAGGAACTTCCACGCGCCAGCAATTGTTTCCATCTGGCTCGTCACGGCGATGGACAGAACCATCAGAAGCACCGTGGCACCCTTGCCGGCGTTCACGTAGTGCCCCTCGCTCATGCCCTTCACCGCAAACCGCCTATAAAAATCGTTCACCAGATAGGACGCGCCCCAGTTGAGCTGGGTGGCGATGGTCGACATATACGCCGCCATGAAGGCCGCGAGCATCAGCCCGCGCAATTTTATCGGGAAAACTTCCGGGTCCATGAACACCTTCACATAGCCCGCTTCCTTATCCTGCAAGTCGGGATAAAGCACCAGCGTGACGAGTGCCGTCAGAATCCACGGCCACGGGCGTACGGCGTAATGCGCAATGCTGAACCAGAGCGTGGCCAGCAGCGAATGCTTCTCGTTCTTCGCGCACAACACGCGCTGCACGATGTAGCCACCGCCGCCGGGTTCCGCGCCGGGATACCACGACGCCCACCACGTTACGCCGATGTATACGAAGAACACCGTCAGCGGCATCCATGCCGAGTTCAGATCCGGGGTGAACGACAGTAGCGATCCTCCCGCTCCCGCAGCCGTGTCGCCGGCCGCCGCCTTGGCTGCGTCAAGCGCCTGAATCTTTGTGATCAAACCGTCCATTCCCCCGACCTTCGCCACCGCAAAATACGCGAGGGCGATGACCATGCCCATGGCCAGGGCAAACTGGAAAACATCGGTAACCAGCACGCCCCACAGCCCCGACATCGTGGAAACAAACGCCGTGATGATCATCATGCCAAACACCAGCGCCAGCAGCGTCATCTTGTTCGACATGCCAAATAGCATCAGGTCGGGGAACACCTGCCCCAGAATTTTCACCATGGCCAGGTTCACCCAGCCCAGCACAATCAGGTTCACCGGGATGCTCAGGTAGAGCGCACGAAACCCGCGTAGGATGGCCGCCGGCGCGCCGCTATAGCGGTACTCGGCAAATTCCACGTCGGTCAGGATGTTCGCTCGCCGCCACAACCGCGCGAAGAAGAACACCGTCAGCATGCTGCTGAACAGCATGTTCCACCACAGCCAGTTGCCGGCGATGCCGTTCTTCGCCACGATGCCGGTCACTGCCAGGGGGGTGTCGGCGGCGAACGTCGTCGCCACCATGCTTGTGCCCGCCACCCACCAGCTTACCTTGCCACCGCCGCGGAAATACTCATCCGTGGACCCCTGCGCCCGGCGCCGATAATAAAGTCCGATGCCGATCGTAAAGCCGAAATAAAGAGCCAGAACGACCCAGTCAAAACCGTTGAGAATCAAAGTGGCGCACCTCGCAAGTCGGGCGATGAAGTTACAGGTCAAAGCTACGCACTTACCGCTTACCGCGCCACGTCAGCTTGTCAACGCTCCTGTTTCCCCCGGCGCCTCCGTCGAATAAAACCCGTTCCCCGGAACCGATTTAACCAAGCAGCCCCAATTAACCGTCCCCCCCGGAGGAGACAGATACCATGCCCCTCGACCAGCGCCTTGCAGGCATTCTCGTTCATCCCACGTCGTTGCCCGGCCCCTTCGGCATCGGTGACATCGGACCCGAGGCTTACCGTCTGCTCGAATGGATGAACGCCGCCGGGCTTGCCTACTGGCAGGTGCTGCCGCTTGGCCCCACCAGCTTTGGCGACTCGCCCTATCAGTGCTTCTCCGCCATGGCCGGCAACCCGCTGCTCATCAGCCCCGACTTCCTCGTGCGCGATGGCCTGCTCGACATGCCCGAAATCGCCCCGCCGGGGTTGTCGGCTCAAATGGTCGATTATGGCCCCGTCATCGAATGGAAAAACCGCCTGCTCCATCTGGCCCACGAGCGGTTCCTCGGCGGACGCGGCGGCGGCCTGAAGGCTGCCTACAAAAAATTTCGCGCCCGCGACGACGTCGCCTTCTGGCTGGATGACTACGCTCTTTTCCTCGCGTTGAAAGACGCCCACGAGGGTCGCGCCTGGACCTCCTGGGAGGCCGACATCCGCGCTTTCAAGACTAAAGCGGTGGCAGAGGCCCGCTCCACCCACGCCGCCGTCATCGATTATCACCGCTTCAACCAGTTTCTTTTCTTCCACCAGTGGGATGCCCTTCGCGCTGAGGCTCGTCGCCGCAATATCGAGATCATTGGCGACGCGCCCATCTACGTTGCCTTCGACAGCGTCGACGTGTGGGCCCATCAGGATCTTTTCCAGCTCGACAAGTCGGGCCAGCCCACCGCAGTGGCCGGCGTGCCTCCGGACTACTTCAGCACCACGGGCCAGCTTTGGGGCAACCCCCTCTACAACTGGAAGAAGATGGCGGGCGACAATTACGCCTGGTGGGTGGCGCGCATGCGCAGCATCTTCGCCCAGGTCGACATTGTGCGTCTCGACCACTTCCGCGGGTTCATGGGTTACTGGGCCGTGCCCGCCACCGATACCACCGCCGAAAACGGTACATGGATCAAGGGCCCCGGCCTGGCTTTCTTCGAAAGCGTGAAGAAACAACTGGGCGAGCTTCCGGTCATCGCCGAGGACCTTGGCGAAATCACAACCGATGTCGATGACGTGCGCGCCGCCCTGGGCCTGCCCGGCATGATCATCATGCAGTTCGCTTGGAGCGCTGCGAATGGCGAAACCGTCATGCCCGACCCCGGCAACAATTTCCTGCCCCACCGCCACGACCCGAACATGGTCGTTTACAGCGGCACCCACGACAACGACACCTCTCTGGGCTGGTGGCGCAACTCCAGCACCGAGCGTGAGCGCGCCATCATGCAGATGTACCTCGCCACCGACGGCAACCTCGCAAGCTCGGACCTGATCCGCGCCTCCATGGCCAGCGTGGCAAATACCGCCGTTATTCCAGCCCAGGACTTCCTGAATCTCGATAGCTGGGCCCGCATGAACTACCCCGGTCGCGCCCACAACAACTGGGCCTGGCGTCTGCTGCCCGACCAATTGGACGCAGGTCTGGCCGAACAGGTTCGCCACTCCACGCTTATGTACCAGCGCTGCGCCAATCCCCCCAAGGAAGCCCAGCCCCCCGCCCCCAAATTGCCGCCCTACAAATAACCCCAAGCGGTGAGGGCACTTTCATAGCCCTCACCGGTTTTTATCGTCCCACCGTCCATGGCGTCCATTTCGTCCATACAGTCCATCTCATCCATCCCCCCGGCCCGCCTATCACCCCTCTCTTGAAGATTGTTGACGCACCGCCTTCGCTCGCGCTTGCATTTTTCCCCATGGACCAAGATTCCGAACCCGAGCTACCCTCACCCGGTCAGTCGTGGTTTTCGCCGCCGCCCCCCAAAACGCCCGAACGCGGCAAGGGGCCCCGGCTCACAACGCGCATCATTGCCTGGGCGCGTGAGCGGCACCTGACTATTCAACAGCTTCTTGTTGTTGCGTTTGCGTCCACCATTATCCTCGGTGCCCTGGCCCTCATGCTCTCCACCGCCATGATGCCCGGCGTCTCAACCTTGACTCCCGTCGATGCGCTTTTCACCGCCACCTCCGCTGTCTGTGTGACCGGCCTCGTCGTGCGCGACACCGCCACGGATTTTTCCATCTCCGGACAGATCATCATCCTCTTCCTCATCCAGGCCGGCGGACTCGGCATTCTCACCCTGTCCAACGCGCTCTTTCTTTTCGGCCGCCGCCGCATCGGGCTGCGCAACCGCATGGTCATGGAAGAAACCCTCGGCGTGCTGCCCGCCTTCAGCCCCCGGGGCGTTCTCGCACGGGTTTTCATGTATACGTTCGTGTGCGAGGGGATTGGCGCGGCACTGCTCACGGCCCGCTTTGCCTTTGATTACAGCTTCCCCCGCGCCCTTTGGATGGGTGTCTTCCACGCCGTGTCCGCCTTCTGCAATGCCGGCTTTGCCATTCTTCAGGGCAACCTGACCGCCTACAGCGGCGACATCGTCGTGAACGTGGTCATCATGGCCCTCATCATCCTCGGCGGCTTGGGTTTCATTGTCGTCGAAGACCTGTGGGCCTGGTTCATGAGTCCGCGCCGCCGTAACGCACGCGTTTCCCTTCACTCGCGCATTGTGCTTCACACCACCTTCTGGCTCATTGTCGGCGGTGCGATCATCATCTTCCTCATCGAATTGCCCGGTGGCGCAATGCCCGCGCCTTTGATGGACCGCATCATGCCCAGTGTCTTTCTCTCCGTCACCTGTCGCACGGCGGGCTTCAACACCGTCGATCTCTCCCAGCTCAGCAACCCCACGCTTCTCATCTGCATTCTGCTCATGGGCATCGGTGGCTCTCCCGGCTCCACTGCCGGAGGCATCAAGACAACCACCTTCGCCACGCTGAACGCCCTCATCCTCAGCCGGGCCCGCAACCGTCCCAAGGTGGAACTTTTCAACCGCAGCCTTCCCGCTGAAATTGTGACCAAGGCCCTGGCCACCGCCGCCGCGGCTTTCCTCGTGGTGCTCATTGCAACCATCGCCATCGAGATGCTCGAGCACGCCGGCAACCCCCATGCCGAGGTGCAGAACTCTTTCCTCGCCATACTGTTTGAAGTCGTCTCCGCCCTGGGCACGGTGGGTCTTTCCGTTGGCATCACCCCCACCCTTGGCGCTCCGGCCAAGGTCGTGCTCGTCATCTGTATGTTCGTCGGACGGTTGGGCACCGTCCTCGTCGCCAACTCGCTGCTGGGCAGCATCAAACGCCTTGAATACACCCTGCCCGAAGAACAGATCATCGTCGGTTAATCACCCACAAAGGAACCCCACGTCATGAAACGCACATTTGTCGTCGTCGGCCTCGGCACCTTCGGCATTCACACGGCCCACGCCCTCCATCTGGGGGGTGCCGACGTGCTTGCCATCGACACCGATGAACAGGTGGTGGCCCAGGCCGGACCCATGGTCACACGCGCCGTTTGTGCCGATGCCACGAATGAAGAAGTGATGACAACCATCGGGGCCTTTGATGCCGACTGCGCCGTGGTCGCCATCCGCAAACGCTTCGACACCACCGTGCTGGTGACCCACATGTTCAAACGCGCGGGCATGAAGCAGATCGTCGTGCAGGTCGACAGCGACAGCGAGAAAAGCGCCATTGAGGCCGTGGGGGCAACCCAGTCGGTTTTCGTGGAGCGCGACATGGCCGAGCGCGCATCCAGCCGCCTGCTCCTGCCCGACCTCGCCGATCAGATTGCCCTGGGCGCAAACGTTGCGGTCATCGAGATGCCCGTAACTCTCGAACTCGCCGGGAAATCCCTCATGGAAATCGACCTGCGCCGCAAGTTCGGGGTCACGGTGATCGCACTCAAAAAACCCGGCGAAGGGGGACCCGAGGTAATCGATATTTCCCCGGCCGCCGATGCGCCCCTGACCATCGGCACCATTCTTGTCACGCTTGGTGAGAGTGAAAACCTCACCCGGTTCCGCGACAAATTCCGCTGATCTGAATCTCGCTGACGAGGCGTCCCTTCAGGTCGCCTCGGTGCGTCGCATCTGTTCGCTCAAGGCCCAGAAGGCACACATGGCCGCCTGATTCTCCGCGATTTTTTTGCGCAACCCCTCACCCCGCCCGCGGATGATACCGTTCACGCGCACCACCACTTCGAAGTGCTTGTTGTGGTCGGGCCCGCTCTCGCTCACGATGTCGTATTCCGGCACGCACTGAAACAGTTTCTGCACCAGTTCCTGCAACAGCGACTTGTAATCCCCGAATTCGTCCGTGGTGGCCAGCGTGCGACCCGGCTCGAAGATTTCGTTACTCGCGAAATCACGAATGGCGTCCAGCCCGAGGTCCAGATACAGCGCCCCCACAACCGCCTCCAGCGCCGAACCCAGCAGCGCCGTGCGCTCGCGTCCGCCGTGAAGTTCCTCGCCCTTGCCCAACAAAACCAGCTCGCCCAACCCGATCTCCTGAGCGCGCTTTCCAAGCACATTACGGCTGATGATCGTCGCCTTGTGTTTGGAAAGCACTCCCTCGCGAGCGCGCGGATGTTCACTGAAAAGGTACTCGGAAACCAGCAACCCGAGAACCGAATCGCCCAGAAATTCGAGGCGCTCGTTGTCGTGGTCGAGCTGCTGTTCGAAGGCGTAACTGCTATGCGTAAGCGAACGGTCGAGCAATTCCAGATCACCCACCGGCAGACGGTGCGCATCCAGAAACTGCATCAACTGCTTCAACCGCTCGGGATCAATCTGCCCGGCAAGCTTCACGGTAACCACACTCCTGACATCGCGGAAAAAATCAGCGGCAATTTAAATCAACCCATCATGCCAAATCCAACACCACGATTTTGCAAACGCTAAGTTTGCCGGGTGGATGATGGACGAGATGGACTGTATGGACACGATGGACGATATGGACGGAGCTTGAGATCAGGCAATGGTGTGGGGGGACGGTTACGCGTGAGGGGGTTCTTCCGCTTCGCGGGCTACGGTGGGGGGGAAGTGGTGTTCGTCG
>PHCB01000019.1 GCA_002842095.1 candidate division BRC1 bacterium HGW-BRC1-1 | reverse complement strand
GCGTTTGCCTTGGGTTCCAAAGTCGCGCATGTGCCATCCATATCGCTCTTCAAAAATTTCTGCCTGAGGCTGAGGGATGAACCTACCGATGGGTTTGGTCGGCCGAAACATTGCGGGGTCATCGGGGTCCACCACGACCCGTGTAATGAGCGTCGCCGCCTGGCGTGCAATACCCCGGGAGCGCATTGCATTGCTCAAACATTGGGTGATCATATAACCCATGCCCGCCTGACTATCCGCCACGCAAACATGCAGCGGCAGCGGATAGACTTCGTTCACCGAAAGCTCAACACGTCGCAGGATGTTGCCGATCTGCGGACCGTTCCCGTGCGTTATGACCGGATGGTATCCTTGTTCCACCAGTTCAGCAATGCACGAGGCCGTTTCCATGGAATGGGCAAATTGCTGCGCAATGTTGCCCTCTTCTCCAACTCGGGAAATAGCATTTCCACCGAGAGCGACAACTATCGGAGGGCGGGCGGATATTCTCAAACCGAGATTTTCTCCCATGTCTTTTCTGCTCAGGCGAGTTTTCGAAGTGTCGTGTTAACAGCACCTGTGGCTTCATCGTGAAATGTGACCAGCGTTTCCAATTCCTGGGCAACCTTGTCTCTTCCAATATTGGCCAAGTGCTGGCAGGTCTGTGCTTGTTGACACGCATATTCGTATTGTCTGAGCCAATCACGAGCCGCGCCCTCGTTACTCGTTCCCTTCCATGGATGTCGAAAAAAGGCCGATTGAACACCTACCCGCCACGGCTTCGGAGTCAGCCGTGCACGAAAACAATTTTGTGAACGACACAAGCGCATGTACATGGGGTCAGCCCCCAGAGTGTTCATGACCTCTGCGGCGGCTGACCCTTGAGGGTCGAAGAAGTCGTGGATGGCAAGCAGCCTCAACCCACCCGCAGTACGGTAGACGCGGAAACCCCAGTTTGCATGGAGGTTTGTCCATTGCCGTGCTTTTTCGATAACAGCCAATTCCCGGTGAGACATGCCTTGCTCACTATTCTCAGTGGTTGGTCTGTCAGATTCCTTGGAACCTCCTCCGAAGAGCTTCCGCCCGAACCTTGCCAGCATGCCCATCGCATCGCCCAGGGTGGCATCTGTTGCTAATGAAGGAAGGTCGATGTCGATGAACATCAAACGGGCTGCATTAAGCACCGAACACCCATAAGAATTCCGCGTCACAATCGCCGAGTCGGGATTGTCCCCCGGAGAGAACTCCTGCAAAATTTCTTCCCGCAATGGCCGATCGCCCCCGTAATACTGCCCGCGGTCGGGAAACTTATCTCCCGACTGGTACCGCGCGACCAATTGTTCCACGTTATGTTGTGCTTGGCGTCGTGCATCACTGTCACTCTGGTCAGAGGATCCCCAGGCGATGAAGGGCAATACGTCACCCTGACGGTTTCGGCCTTCCATTTCGGCTCGGGCCCAATAGTGCGGAATGTTCATATACAATTCTCCAGTGACCCAGCACGCAGGCCTCCGGTCAGGAGAAAGTCAAGCATTCATGGATTGGGTAAATGCCGTTCTTGCATCCTCGAATCTCACCGAGTTCTATAAGCGAACAATGACGAACAGAAAAACCAACGGTCAGATCGAATCCGAGATCAGCGACGCCATCGTTAAATTTGAGAAGGATTACATGGGGCGCGGCCCCGAGGATGCACGCACACATCTCATCGGCGATCTCTTGCTTGTGCGTCTGCGAGGCGTGCTGACTCCCGCCGAAAAACACCTTGCGAAAGACAGCGCCGGCACCCGCAGCAGCGACCTCATCAAGCAGGTGCGCATCGAATTGTTGGAACGAGGCCGTCCTCTCCTCGAAGAAATCGTGAATTCCATCACGGGGAGGCGAGTCGTCAGCCTTCACACTGACATCAGCATCCGCACCGGCGAACGCATCATTGTTTTCACATTAGATGGTGCACCGGTGGTGGAAGAAACCATTTGAGGTTCTGTTGAGAAACAGAGCGGAAGATCGCTTTTACATTTTTTTAGTCGTTTTTTTAAGAGCGTGAATCCCGATAGAAGA
Source organism: candidate division BRC1 bacterium HGW-BRC1-1 (assembly GCA_002842095.1). Classification (GTDB taxonomy): domain Bacteria; phylum Sumerlaeota; class Sumerlaeia; order Sumerlaeales; family Sumerlaeaceae; genus HGW-BRC1-1. The sequence goes on along the minus strand of PHCB01000019.1, from coordinate 46,098 downwards.
GTCCGGTAAAAGCCAACAAGTCTCATGGGAGAGATTCCGCAGGCGGCTTTCGCCGAGGGCGGTTTCGATGAGTTAAATTCTTCAGCTCCGGAGAGTTTATCCCATCGCCTGAGAGATGATTATGAAGCCGAGCAGGCAACGCCTCACGATCTTGATTTTATGGTCGGGTGACGAAGAAGGCCGGAAATCCGATCCCCACGAAGGAATTGGAATTCCGGCCTTTTTGTTTTAAAGACTTTCAAAATAACTTAGTACACAGGCTGAAAAAATGACCACGAATCTAAGCGTAGGCTTTGCATCAAACGTAAAATTACCCAAAGAGGTCGCAGCAGTTTTAAAAGCCTCTCCCAAAGTCCACATGCCCCACAGTCGCGCAGAATTGTTCGAGTTGGCCATGGGCGGTCCCGATGCCACCACTTTTGAAGTTGCTTATGACGTTCCCGGAAAAGGTCGGGTTGTTGAGGCAGAAGTGGTGAAGTGTCGTAATGGTCTGGCCGTTAATTACCCGGACAAATATATGCGTCGGCGCGACCCGGATTGCATGCTCATCGCCGACGATAGCCCATCAGACAAGGAACGCTTTCACGACCGTTTCAAAACCGAGTTCGACCCGCTGCGTGAAGAGATTCTCGCCTGGTTGTCCAAGCAGGAACTGATCGTTCTCGCGTTCTGCGCCGGCAACATGGACCCCGGTTATGACGCACTGTTGATTGCTCCCGCCAATGCCGGCTTTTTTGCAGGCGCTCTGGCCGACCTGCAAGGCATGGTTCCCGGCGATGAAATTCCGGATGGTTTCTCTCCTCGGGCAATCATCTTTGTGGCCCCTCCCTTCCGCCATACCCATGCCGAAGGGCGTCAGATTGTCGTCCACAATCGCCGCGAAGAGATGCACGAGTTGTTCTCGTTAAACCTGTATCCCGGTCCCAGCGCCAAGAAGGGTGTTTATGGCGTCTTATTAGCCATCGGCGAAAGCGAAGGTTGGCTCACCGCCCACGGGAGCACCGTGCAGGTTGTCACCCCGTATGACAACATTCTCACCATCATGCACGAAGGTGCCAGTGGCAGCGGCAAGAGCGAGATGCTCGAATACCCTCATCGTGAAAGGGACGGACGTCTGCTGATTGGTGAGAATGTAATTTCTCGTGAAAAAAGACTTCTCACTCTGAACCAGGGATGCGAGTTGCGCCCCGTAACCGACGACATGGCTCTTTGTCTGCCTCATGATCAGGGCAATAACGGCAAGCTCGTTGTGACCGATGCCGAGCAGGCCTGGTTCCTTCGCGTGAACCACATCGACCATTACGGAGTGGACCCCAATTACGAAGCTCTCTGCGTACATCCCCCCGAACCGATTCTCTTCCTCAACATTGAAGGCGTGCCCAATGCAACTTGCCTTATGTGGGAACACGTTCAAGACGCCCCCGGAAAATCATGCCCGAATCCTCGTGTTGTTCTGCCTCGTGGTCACGTACCCAATGTTGTTGATGGTCCTGTTGAGGTAGATGTGCGCAGCTTTGGTGTCCGCACGCCGGTCTGCACGCGCGACAATCCATCCTATGGAATTGTTGGCATGATGCATTATCTGCCTCGTTCGCTTGGATGGTTGTGGCGGTTGGTCTCGCCCCGTGGAGATTCCAACCCGAGCATCACCGAATCCAAAGGGCTCTCCAGTGAAGGCGTGGGTAGTTACTGGCCCTTCTCGACGGGTCGCAAGGTTGACCAGGCAAATCTCCTTCTGCGCCAGATTGTGGATAATCCCCGCACACGCTTCACCCTCTCGCCCAATCAACACATTGGCGCATGGAAGGTAGGGTTTATGCCGCAGTGGATTGCCCGGGAGTACCTTGCCCGCCGTGGCGGAGCCCGTTTCCGGCCCGATCAGATTACGCCATCACGCTGCCCTCTTTTGGGTTTCGCCATGGCGTCCATGCTCATCGAAGGATCTCAGATCGCCCAGTGGCTTCTGGAAGTTGAGAAGCAACGCGAAGTGGGTACAGACGGATACGACGCCGGGGCAGCCCTCCTGACGGCGTTCTTCAAAGAAGAACTCAGCCCATATCTGCAAGAACCGGATCTTGACCCGCTCGGTCGGCGCATCATTGAGATGTGCCTGAACGGAGCATCTGTGGAGGAATACGCTGACATTCTTCCCTCGGAGTGACCGGTTGCATCGTATCCTCATCCTTCTCAGTTCAATTCTCATCTCGTTCTGTCTGGGAGGCGTGTACGCCTGGAGCGCGTTCGTTCCGGCGTTGCGTGAGGAATTCGGTCTGACGTCGGCTCAATGCCAAACGGTTTTCGGCGTAACTATCGCGGTGTTTACCATCGCGATGGTTCCCGCCGGACGTTGGCTGGGTCGAATTTCTCCTCGATGGATTGCCGGAACAGGCGGACTGACCCTTGGGCTGGGTTACCTGCTCGCATCCTTCGGAAGCGGATCGTTTATATCTCTTCTTCTGGGAGTCGGTGTTGTGGGAGGAATCGGTATCGGCCTGGCTTATGTTTGCCCCATCGCAGTTTGCTTGCGTTGGTTTCCTCATCACAGAGGACTCATTACAGGCCTGACAGTATGCGGTTTCGGAGGCGGGGGAATCGGGCTTTCATGGCTGATTGGATCGCTTCAGGCGGCAGGAGTTCCGACCATGCATATCTTCCGCTGGGTCGGGTTGTTGATCACTCTTCTGGTCGTGCCGGCTTCGCTCATACTCGTCATGCCGCGCCATCCCTCCAGTACGGATAACCATGGCAAAAGTTTCCCCAAAAACCTGAGCCAGATTCTGCGCTCGCGCGCTTTCGCTGCTCCGGCTGTGGGGATGTTCAGCGGCACCTTTGCCGGCCTGATGGTAATCGGAAACTTGCGCGAGATAGGTCTGGCTGCAAATGTCGCTCCTGAATTCGCCATGTTAGCCATCAGTCTCTTTGCTGTCGGGAATGGAACTGGTCGTATTATCTGGGGCGGCATGGTTGATCGCTGGGGCAAACTCTGCATTCCGGCATCCCTGCTGGTCCTGGCAGGAGCGATTACACTAAATGCGGTATCCAACGGCGGTGCCGCGTCTTTCTTGATCGGTTCCCTTATCTGCGGATTCGGTTTCGGTGCCTGTTTCGTCGTTTATGCCGCGCAAATTTCAGAACGCTTTGGCGTCGAGCAATTCGCATCGGTATATCCGTTGATCTTCCTTCTATATGGTTTGTCAGGAATTCTCGGCCCTGTGGTGGGCGGCATGGTTTTCGACGCCACTAACAGCTTTGTCCCGGCGCTGATGATTGCTGTGGCGGTTGCTGTCACTGGTGCGCTTATAGCGTGGCGGTTGGATTCTCGTCAATGCGCGGTGGCTATTGCGAAGTCTCTGTCCGCGACGGCATAGCTCGGTTAATTGGGTTTGACCTGTACCGGACCGCCCACGCTGTTGTTTAAGTGCCATGATGAGTGACTTGATTAGACCCCCTGCTACGACTGCTGACCAACCCATGCTTCTGGCTTTGAAGCGTTTTTGGGGTTATGATCAATTTTTGCCCAATCAGCTTGAGGCGATTCGCGCGAACTGCACCGGCCGCGATGCTCTCGTGGTCCTGCCCACCGGCGGCGGGAAATCGATGTGTTATCAGCTTCCTGCAGTCTGCACGGGAAAAGCCGTGGTGGTATCCCCGCTTATTTCCCTCATGCAAGATCAGGTGGTCGCGCTTCGCCAGGTTGGTATCTCAGCCGCTTTCTTGAACAGCTCTCTCTCCGCGGAGGAAGCGGGTAACGTGATGAGAGATTGGCGTGCCGGTCGACTGAAACTTTTATACATCGCTCCCGAGCGGCTCGTGATGTCGGGGTTTCTTGGGTTTCTGGAATCGAACCCGCCCGTATTTTTTGCGGTGGATGAGGCTCATTGCATAAGTCAGTGGGGACATGATTTCCGCCCCGAGTACCGGATGCTTCGCACGGTTCGAGAACGTTTCCCCGACACTCCCATGTGCGCCCTGACTGCCACGGCAGGGGAGCAGGTGCGGCGAGACGTCATCGACCAACTCGCATTGCATGATCCGGCCATCATCATCGGCGATTTCGATCGCCCGAATTTGCACTATCGCGTAGAACGGCGCTCTGACCGCAATGCGCAGGTTGAAGAGGTCTTGAAAGCGCACGCTGGAAAGTCCGGAATCGTGTACTGCATCTCACGCAAGGATACCGAATCCGTTGCCTCTCACCTGACAAGCCGCGGTTTTCGGGCTGCCGCGTACCATGCGGGTTTGGATCATGAGGTTCGTCGCGAAGTGCAGCAGGCTTTTTCCAACGAAGAACTCGACGCTGTGGTTGCGACTGTTGCCTTCGGCATGGGCATCGATCGCTCCAATGTACGATTTGTCATTCACGCCGGTTTGCCGGGGTCCATCGAACACTATCAGCAGGAAACCGGAAGGGCGGGGCGAGACGGTTTGCCCGCCGAATGTGTGCTGCTGTACTCGGCCGCCGATGTCATGATGCGACGCCGCCTGATTGAGAATAACGAAGACACTCCAGATGAGGAACGTGCTGCTCGACTCTTCAAATTGAACGAGATGGCCCGGTTCGCTTCAACCATTCGATGCAGGCACCAGACCCTCGTCGAGTATTTCGGCCAGACCTGGAGGAAAGAGTCCTGCGGCAATTGCGACGTCTGCTCGGGTGACATGGTCTCGTCTGTTCTGCCCGATGGCAACGTGGTCGTTCAGAAAATCCTGTCCTGCGTGGCGCGCCTGAAAGAGGGCTATGGCGCGGGCTACCTGATTTCAGTCCTCCGAGGGCAAACCCAGGATGTGCAACCTGTCCATTGTGGCCTGAGCACCTTCGGTTTATTGGGGGAGTATCCGCTCCGTTTGCTCCGGGGATGGATCGACGAGTGCATTGGACAGATGCTCCTGGAAAGAACCACCGATGCCTATCCCGTGTTGCGAATTACAGCCGAGGGATGGCGAGTTATGCGAGGCGAGAAGTCGGCTTATCTCTCCGCACCCGTTAGTAGCAGCAGGGGGCGCAGAAGCGAGGGAGATGGCGAGCGCATTCGCCGCCACAAGCGCCATGCCGAAGTGGATATGACACCCGAGACGTTGACGCTGTTTGAAGCCCTCAGACTCATGCGCGCTGCCATTGCGAAAAAGAAGCGTGTGCCGGCTTACGTGGTTCTCCATGATGCCGCTTTGCTGGGCATCGCCGTTAAGCGCCCCCATTCGCTTGAGGAACTCGAGCAAGTACCAGGTATTGGCGAAGCAAAACTTCGTCAATACGGGAAAATGATTCTCGGTGTGGTTGCGCAAGAGGAAGAATAGCTCTTTGCGATTCCCCCGTCCGGTAGTTTTTACGTGTTCAATCCATCGGAAGCGTCTTATCCTTTACATAACGCCTTCATCTGTGGCGGGTTCACTGCTGGTCGGGGAGCTTACGGGGGGACATCAATGTCTGCGTTCGGAGGCACCAGGTTCATGAATTCTATATTTGTGCGGTTAATGACAGCAGTTTGGTGTGTAGCGACGATCCATCCTTCCTTCGCTCAACTTCCCGACCGCCCCGACCGCGATAAAATTGTTTTCGCCTACCTCCAAAGCCCGACTTCAAACGATGTCAGAGGCGCCCGCTGGCATGCCCTCACTCATGTGGGGTGGAGCTTCATCACCTTCAATGCGGCGGGTGCGCTGGGTGGTGCCACCACATTTCAAAACCGCGACCCTGAGTTCAAAGCGGGTGGGGTAGTGGCAAATAATAACGTGAAAATGATAGCCGTTCTGGCCAACGCCAGTTTCGATGAGACAATTCTCGACACGGTGATGAGAAGCCCGAGCCTCCGCGCAACCCTCATCACCAACATAACAAACGTGGTGTCGGATCCCAGTACAGGCTGCGATGGTGTCAATCTCGACTTCGAATTTTCGTGGGATTCAACGACCCGCGATGGCATGATGGCATTCATCCAGGAACTGAACGTTTCGCTCAAAGCACTCACTCCGCCTCGGGAATTGAGCATTTATGTAAATCCCACGTGGAATTCCACCCTCTACAATGCACAAGTCCTTCAGGACCACACCGATTACGTCATCTATAGCGGATACGATTTCGCTTCGGGAAATGGAATGTCTGCGATCGGGCGTTACGGAACGCCCTCAACCTTCAGCATCATTCGAAATCTGGATGGCTACATGGCGGCGGGGGTGTCGGCAAATCACCTTGTACTGGCACTGCCCTTTTACTCGCGCACCTGGACGACGGATGCTGCAGGGGTATACGGTGATACCGGTTCAAGTCCCGGTTCCGGCGGGATGATTGATCCCAACTTTAATACCATGTGGCGGAATTCGCCCATCCCAAAATTCCTCAGTGACCCTGCAAATCATCAGGGAATGTGGTACAAGCAGGACGAGGGTGGAGGAGTCTGGTCGCTGACGACATTCGATGACGTCAATACCCTGGAAGCTAAATTGCGGCTGGTGAATGTCTGGCCCGGCGATCAATCCACGGGGCAACAATTGCGGGGGGCTTCCTTCTGGAGCATGCTCTGGTTAAAGGCGAATACGAGCGTGGATCCCAATAACACCGTGGCTGGCGGACAATCGCTGACTCGCACCATCAACTTCCCCTATCGCCTCATGGAGGAACTCTATGCTCCGCCAGGCGAGCGGGAATACCGCGTGGATACTTTTGAACATCTGGGAACGGCCTCCGGCACAGGATACAATATTCGCTGGCGCGATCCGGAAGATGGTCCCGATGACGTGAACGTGAATGCAGCCTCTTCTTCCAGGACCCCTGCCGTGGCACCTGCCGGTGCTCCTGCCGGGAGTAATCGCGTGCTGGCCGTCACGTTCCGTTTCGATGCAGCCCCCGGCAAATTTCTCTTCAAGCATCAACCTCTCATGGGTACCGAAACGCCCTTCACGGTAGATTGGAATAACGCCATTGCTGAGACGGATTCTACCACGAAGTTCTTCGCGGACATCCACGTTCCGGCGGGGTATACAGGCACCACCATTCGCATGGTTGTCCGTGACGGTCTCAAACAGTTGGAGAAGGGTCCGGCTTTCACGCTCACCACATCGGGTTGGCAAAGAATATCGTTCGATCTGGCCAACGATCCCATCCTTCCCTACGCCATCTCAGAGGCGGCTTACGTCACGGGAAATGGTGTGATAAATACAAGCGGAGCGGGTGCGCTCGACATCTCTTTTGCGGGGTTCGAAGTAGCCACAACCGCGTTTGCTGGGGCCACCGGTACAATCAATTTTGACAAGATCACTTACACGGATGCGCAACCCGCTAACCGCCGTTATGTGATTAACGAATTCCGTTATGCAGACACGACCAAACAGTTCGTGGAGATATACGGACCCAGCGGGGCCCTGCCGGCTGGCCTGATACTCAGGGCCGTGGATGGCGCAACGGGAAGTCTGTCGGCCTCAATCACTCTCTCCGGGACAATTCCCAACGACACAGGAACCGGATTTGGCTATTACGTGGTCGGTAGTGCCGGAGTGCCCAATCTTGATCAGGTTATTGCAGCCGGCACCCTCGAAACGGGACCCCCCGATGCAATTCAATTGTTCGAATCTCCCTCTGGAACCATCCACGATGCGCTCGTCTACGAAGCTTATAATGGGTTGGGAACGGTCGATGGCCCCGGTGAGCCGTTGGTGGCCGGTAACGGACCCGGCTGGCTGGGGGATATCGCTACCGGAACGAATTCTGCAGGCGAGTCGTATACCATGGGCCGTTATCCGGACGGGGCCAACACCTGGATCAATGGAAATGATTTTTCGATCATGCCCCCCACGCCCGGATCACACAATGGCGATTCAATAGCGCTGCCTGCAATTATGAGTTTCGCTACGGTTCCCACCCAACCCTTCCGAACCTTTCAAACATTCACCACGGCAAACCCGGTGACGGCCGGTTTGCCTGCCAGCCCCGACAATTCGGTTCCCGGAAACACGCAGGCGCATCGTGCGGTGGATACCAGCGGTGGCGGCACGATGAGTGTATTTGGCGATGCATCGATGGGTTCGATCATGCCCGCCCACGTGCGCGGGTATGTGTATGTTCCAACGGCAGCGGCAAATCATCAAGCGCTGGGTCTGGGAATCGCAGTCCGCTCTGGCAGCACTTTCTTCTCAGCAATCCCTGCGAATTCAGGTTTTGATTCGGGTTATTGGCTGGTTTATGAAAACCGCGCAGGTGTGGGGTTGGCCGATGGTCAGCCCGATCATCCCGGCGTTTGGCATTTGCTGCAAGCAACCAACGATGGACGGTCAGCAACGATCTCGTCGCTGCTGGCCCAATCCACCAATGCGGCATTAGCCATCACGCCCGGTCAGTGGGCAGAGTTTCATCTTTCCATCAACAAGTTCGCCTCTCCGGGGGATCAACTCGTTGCCAGCATCAACAATATCGAGATTTTTCGAGGACCCTTCCCCGCGGGAGGACCAACATCCGGAGCCTTCGCTGCCGGTTTCCGTGAGACCAACGGTGGTACTGTGACGTCTGACGAAGGGAACTGGATTGACGGCCTCGAATTTACCGCGACTGGCACACCAGCCGAAGTGGCGCAATGGGAGCTGTATTGATCAAATAGCAGCGATCAATCGGATCACTCCGGTGTTTTGAGATTGTCCTTCACCCAGGCTTCCATCAGCTCGTTTCGGTCCTGCCCCCAGGCGGCTTGATAAGCCTGTCGAATCGCATCGGGCCATAGCGGACCGGGAGCTTCATCGGTCCCAACTTCAAGGGCTCCACCATTTCGTTTGTACTGGCCCGGCGTGGTGCTCTGAATGCGACCGTATCGGAAAACGTGCACCACTTTGCCATGCAGGGATCGTTGAATCTGGTCTACTGTCAACGTGGAGGTCGTGCGGTGTTCGAGTCCTTCGATCTTCACCGTCACACCGTTTCGGAAAGCGTATAACTCGTAGGTGCCATCGGCTGGAATGATGTCCTCGTAAACCACTCCTGCCACTAGGAACTGTCCACCCGACTGGCCGAGCACATGTTTAAAAACACGTCGCAGGTCATCGGGTTGAAGCACGCCCCGAACCTTCGCACAGGCATCCACAATCCACCGCGCAAGTTGGTCCGAGGAGGGATTAAGCATGATTACTTCAGCGCATTTCGTCAGACCATCCTTGTCCCGAACCTCGTATGTGCAGTGTTGCAGGGGAAACCCCTCCCAGCCGGGATAGGTCGTGGGAGTGCAGTTTTTCTCCATGTAACGAGACTTCAGCAATCGGTCGCCAAATTCATCCACAAGCAGTTGCTTGGCTGCCGCCCGAGAAAGGGATGCGCTTGTGGTGATGCCAGTGCTCGTGGTTATGGAGTTTTCAGTCGGATTGGTGGCTGCCGCAAGTGAACCGCCGAAGGCTGCGACGAACAACACCGTGAAAATTAAGCGCATGGAGAGTTCCCTTTTGTTGGATAATTTAGAAGCAAACGTAAATTGCCAATCAGGCAAACACTGTGCTTTCTTTTCGACTAAACATGCGCTGAATGCAACCCGGTTATGTGGAAAGGACCTCAACAACCCATGAGATTTCGCGATTATGGATTTTCGCCCGGCTTTTTGCAACCCGGTCAGAGGAACAAGATTTCTGATGTTCCAGGGGTTCGGGTGGGACATAGTACCCGGAGGGAGGGTGACAAGATTCGCACAGGGGTTACGGTTGTTGATCCCGGCGTAGTGAATCTTTTCCACAATAAAATTCCTGCTGCGGTGGCTGTCGGAAATGGGTTTGGGAAACTTGCGGGGATCTCTCAAATCCAGGAATTGGGAACGCTGGAAACTCCAATTGCGCTGACCAACACCTTGTCCGTGGGAGCGGTATTGCATGGTTTGGTGAAGCATGTTTTGAGCGTCACACCGTCCATGAAGTCGGACTCCACTATCAATGCTGTGGTGGGGGAGACTAACGATGGCCTGCTCAATGATATCCATGCCATGGTCATAGAGCCCGAAAATGTTACAGATGCTTTCGAAACCTTGTCTGCCGATTTTGAATTGGGTGCGGTGGGTGCTGGCACGGGCACGCGGGCTTTCAATTTCAAAGGCGGGATCGGGTCGTCTTCGCGAAAGATTTCCGTCGATGCCAGTCAGTTCACTCTGGGTGCGCTGGTTCAAACCAACTTCGGCGGAGCGTTGAGCATCATGGGGGTTCCTATGGGCCAGATTCTTGGCAGCACCAGCTTTGATGATTACCGCTCCATCGCAGGGGATGGGTCGTGCATGATTGTGATAGCGGTGGACGCACCCTTGTCGGCACGACAGCTTGGTCGCCTGGCCCATCGTGGCCTGTTGGGACTGGTTCGAACGGGTTCGATTATGGCGCATGGCAGCGGGGATTACGCCATCGCATTCAGCACCAACCGGGCAGGCGTTGAGGGGGCTGAGGCATCTGGTGTGGGGACATGCATTCCCGAAGACAGATTGAACCCCCTCTTTCTTGCGGCTGTGGAAGCGGTGGAAGAGAGCGTATATGATGCACTTTTCACCGCAGAAACGGTGACGGGTTTTAATGGTGCAACTTTGTCCCAAATCCCAACGGATCAGATCGTAGAGATTTTGCGAAAGAGGATTGGCGCCAATGCCTGAGATCAAAAAATTCCGTTTGGGTATTCTTGGCGGAATGGGCCCGGAGGCCGGGGTTTTGCTTCAGCAACTCATCATTAGGCAGACACCCGCGCGCTGCGATCAGGATCACATTGCCGTCGTGACCTTTACGAATCCTCACATTCCCGACCGAACCCGTTCATTGGCAGAGGATGGGGGCGCTTCTTATCTGCAAGCCGTCATCGAATCACTGCATCTTCTCGAGCGATGCGACGTGGACCTGATCCTGATGGCATGCAACACGGCCCACGCTCGCTTGCCTGAAATTCAGGAAGCCGTACATACACCCATCCTGAACATGGTCGGTTTGGCGAAGGAACGAATCGCAGCAGAAAATGGAAATGTTGCCATTCTTGCCACTGATGGAACCGTCGAGAAGGGACTGTTTAATCTGGCTGACGACCCCGCAAAAATCCTCGTTCCGACCTCCTCCCATCAAAAAGTTGTGATGGAAGTTATCCGTGCAGTTAAGGCGGGAACCCCTTTGGAGGAATTGATTACGCCTCTGAAATCTGTGATCGAGGCTCTCAGCGACCAGGGTGCTTCGGCATTTCTTCTGGGCTGCACAGAGTTATCCGTTCTTCATGATTTGCTCATCGACCGCTGTAGCGTGACTTTTATTGATCCTCTTCGTTTGGCGGCTCTTCGCGTGGTTGAGGACGCTCTGTAGCGATTCTTTCATAGAGTTCAGAACATTCTTGCACATGATTTCAGCGGCTCCAATGTCCCTACTTGAAGACTGAAATCATCTCGTTGGAAGGCTGATCCTCATGAAAAACTTGAAGACATTCTGGGCACACTCTTTTGCATCTGGCGGCAGCATCGCTGTCAGTGCCGGACCCGGGGGGATATTCCGTCTTCAGATCAGTCAATCGCCCGTGCCCCATGCGTGGCCTCATTATGCGAATCAAAGCATTCCTGATGGAGAGGACGCGACCAGCAGCAATTCAGAGGATTCAAAGCTACAGGTATCGAGTGGGGGCGCGGTGTTGAGCGTGAACACGTCAAATGATCATGCCAACTTTTCCTTCGAGCTAAAAGGTGCCGAAGGCGTGGTACACATGCGCAGCGCTACTGCGGCCTCATGCACCTTCTCGGGAGAAAAAATCCGCCTTGCCTTCGAAATTCCGGACGGCCGCCAATATTATGGTTTGGGTGCTTTCGGCGAGAACGTACCCCGTGTGCCGGGCCGGTATCGTTGTTGGAATACGGACGACGCCCACCACCAACCTTTGCGTCTGCCCTACACAGGTATTCCGTTTGGCATCACGCTTGCCCCGCGTGGCGCCGCGTCGTGCGGTGTGTTCGTCAATAACCCCGGCGAAGTCACCTTTGATCTCGCCTTCACCTCCTCCAACCTTGGAATCATCGAATGTGCCACGGGCGACCTCGATCTCTGGTTGATGCCCGCAGCAACACCCGCCGAGGTTCTTCATATTTGGACTGCCATGACGGGTCGGGTCCAGCGTCCGCCCATGTGGTCCCTGGGCATGCAGCAAAGCCGTTGGTCCTACATGAACTCCGAGGAGGTTCTCGACATTGCGAAGCAATACCGTGCACGTCAGATCCCCCTCGATGTCATCCATCTCGACATCCATTATATGGACGCGTACAAGGTGTTTACCTGGGACGGGAAAGCCTTCCCGGATCCCAAAGCTCTCACGGACGAATTGTCAGCGATGGGCGTGCAGGTAGTAACGATCGTTGACCCGGGCGTGAAGGTTGACCCGACCTACAAAGTTTACGTCGATGGCGTTGAGCAAAACGTTTTTCTGCGCCATGCCACCGGCCTGCCAGTTTTGTCCCATGTCTGGCCGGGCGAATCTGTCCATCCGGATTTCACCAATCCCCGCGTGCGCGAGTGGTGGGCTGAGCAACACAAAGCGCTCACCGATGTCGGAGTGCGTGGAATCTGGTGCGACATGAACGAGCCCGCTGTGTGGGGAACCACGGTTTATGTGCACGACTACGCGCCTGACGCCCTCCATCACGACGAGGGCGGGTTCCGAAATCATCGCGAAGTTCACAATGTATATGGGCACACCATGTCGCTGGCCGCCCGCGATGGTCTGTTGGCAGCCCGTCCTGACGAACGGCCCTTTGTACTCACACGTTCGGGATGGGCCGGAATGCAGCGACACACTGCTGTCTGGACAGGCGACAATCGCTCCTGCTTCGGGTCCATGATTGTCGATATCGTTCACCTGCTTTCCCTCGGTGTGAGCGGGGTGCCTTTTGCGGGATCGGATATCGGTGGTTTTCAGAACGATGGTTTTGCCGAACTGTACACGCGCTGGATGGAGTGGGGCGTGTTCCAGCCTTTCTGCCGCGCCCATTCTGCTTTGAACACCTTGCGCCAGGAGCCGTGGAGTTTCGGCGAAGAATGCGAGGATCTGTCCCGCACGCTGATCTCGTACCGCATGAGCCTTCTACCGTATATCTACACGCAATTTGTGGAGGCGGAAAAATCTGGCATTCCCATCATGCGACCATTGTTTCTCGAATTTCCGGAGGACGCCGTTGCCCGTCGTATCAGCGACCAGTTCATGGTCGGACCCGATATTCTCGTCGCTCCGGTGCTGGAGTCTGGGCGCGACCGTCGGTTGGTTTATCTCCCTGCGGGGGGATGGTATCGGGCAGGGGAGTGGATTGACGGCGGACGCTGGATCGTTTCTGAAATGCCGCTCGGGTCGCTGCCCATTTTCATCCGCGCGGGTGCGGCTATTCCGCAGGCACCCATTCGCATGCACACCGGCGAACCGATCAAAGAGTTACAATTCACTATCTATGTTGGCCCCGAAATCAAGGGGCGAATCGTGGAAGATGACGGCATTTCCTTCGCTTACCGGACTGGTTGCCAGAGTGAACGGCAAGTTACGGGACGCGAAACCGAAGATGGCTTCGAACTGCAACTGAGTGCTGTTCAGGGCGATTTTGATCCTGCCGCAGGATTGGCAGAAGGGCGCTCTCTCACTATGCGCATCGTGGCTCCACGACCCGTGGGGCAATTTACGGTGAATGGCGAGGCGACAACCCGCGATAATTTCGCCGATGCATTCCGGGCCGCGCTGAAATCGCCCGGAGCGGCGGTTCGAGTAGAAGGATATTACGACTAACCAATCAGAAACGCATTCTGAAGAAAATCTTTTGCCATGTCCCACTTGGGGGCGTGGCATGGAGACATCATGACCATTCGCGTAAATCCACTGATCGAGGCTCTTGCCCCCTACATCCCCGGTGAACAGCCCCAGGGTGAGCGTTTCATCAAGCTCAACACCAATGAAAATCCATATCCGCCCGCTCCGGAGGTAACCGAGGCGCTGACGGATGCGATCCAGAATTGTTCCCTCCAGAAATATCCAGATCCCATGGCCCTTTCCTTGCGCACCGCCGTGGCCGAGAGTTGCGGGCTTCAGGCGGATCAAGTGTTCGCGGGAAATGGTAGCGACGAAGTCTTGCGCTTGGTTTTCCAGGTGTTCCTCGATGGAACCGACCAGGAAAAAGTCGGCATCCTGGAGCCAACATACTCCTTGTATTCGACGCTGGCCGAGATGGTGGGCGCACCCGTGTTGAGTTTTCCCACAGCATGGCCGGAACACAGCTTTCCCGAGGAGGCCATCAAGGCGCCTGTGAAGGTGTTTTTTCTCGCCAATCCGAACCCGCCCCTCGGCGTGCAGTACGACGAAGAGTTGCTTGAGCGATTGGCGTCATACGACCGCCGGCGCCTCATTGTCGTCGACGAGGCTTACGTCGCCTTCGCCCCTCTTAACGCCCTCGCAGTGATGAAGCGCCACAAGAACGTTATGATCACCCGCACATTCTCGAAGAGCTTTTCACTGGCCGGTATGCGAGTGGGCCTCGCTCTGGCCAGTCGCGATATCATTGCTCAGTTGAACAAAGCCAAGGACTCCTACAATCTGAACGCCCTGAGTCAGGTTGCCGCCGAGTCCGCTTGGCGGGCAGATGCGTATTACGCCGGGCGATCACGAGTGATCGTCGAGAACAGGCAGTTTCTCGCGGACCAACTTCGTCTGCGCGGATTCGTCGTGCCGGAAAGTCGCGGGAATTTTGTTTTCGCACGGCGCACCAATGCAGAAGAGCTTTATCAGGCTTTGAAGCGCGAAAAGATTCTCGTGCGCTGGTTCTCGGCTCCCTCCCTGCGTGACGGCGTTCGCATCACCATTGGCACCCGCGAAGAATTGAATGAACTTCTCACCGCAATCGACCGGCTTGTTTAAGGCGACTCAATGACCGCACGGGACGCCTGTGATTCCTCGTGGGCAATGGTTAGCATCGACAGTGCCATCATGGTGCTGAACACGGTAATGGGCGTGGCGTGCTCGAGGAAATTTTCGAACAGAGTAGCGACCATCATCGCCGCGTAATAGGCCGTGGCTGCGGTCACGAAGATGCGCCCTTCAGTCCATTGGGTCCTGCGCAAAAAGGAGATCGACATGCGCAGGAACATCACGTGCATCGTCATGATGACCGCAAAACCCAACAGCCCCTGCGTCATCAGTAACCACAGCATGGAGTTATGGATGTTGTGCCCCTCGGCAAGGATCGATCCGCCCGTGGATGTGGGTGCATAGAAATCGACATAGGTCCCCAATCCCGATCCAAGCAGAGGATACTCGCGCCATTTGGCGAGGGCAGCGGTATAGGACTGAAACCGCCAGATGACGTTGATGTCCGTGCTGGTCTGTTTGACGTTGGCCTTTTGCAGCAACTCCTGCCCCACGGTGCTATTGCCTTCGGTCACCTTCTGTTCCCACATGAGAAGAACAGCCGTGGATATGAACATGAAACCGAGAATGCCCAACATCGCCATGCGCATTTTGCGTCGCCATGGCAGGAGCAAAAACAGGAACCCAAGACCCGCCATGGTTCCAAGCCATCCGGCGCGGTAATTGGCTAAAATGATGGCCACGATGGAGGCCCCGGCGGTTGCCGCCCATGCCAGGCGGTGGCGGGTGGGTGCATATAACAAGTGCGCCAGTGCGTAAAACAGGATGATGGAAATGAAGATGATCTCGTATTGGCTGAGCACATGGGCGGCATCTCCGGCGCGCCGATAGTAAAACTGCCCGGAGGTCGCCTGAAAAAAGGCTTTCAGTGTCAGAGACGCACAAGCCACCAGGACCACATTCCGCAGGGTGCGAACTTCTTTCCAGGAATCACAGAGAAGCAATACCACAAAGAAATTTGAGAAGTAAAAATATGCCCGACGAAAATCGCCGAAAACCACGTCGTAATCATTGTGCTTGAGAAGCAACCCGTTCACGACGCCCCAAAGCCCCAAGGCAAGATAGGCCATGACGTAGCGATTTATCCGCAACTTCTGCCAGGGCCAAATGCCAAAGAGAAGCCGAACGCCAATGAAACTTATGTTAAACGCAAACACGGCATCGGTGATGTAGAGCTTCATAAATCCCAGCGGCAGATAGAGCTCCTCAAGTACGCTGTGAACTACGATGGCTGTGAAGACGAATCCGTAGAGCACCCACCTTGGCCGGAACATCGCTGAAAATGCGCCGAGCGTGGCTACCAGGGGGATGGCCAACGGAACGACAGGGTTGTCCCAGGCCGATGCAGGCAAAAAGCCGGGGGCTAACAGATATCCTGTCGCAATCACCAGAATGGCAAGACCCACAAGGGTGGCCGCCATGCCGCGTCCTTGAAATGGGAAGCGTGTAGGTGGGTCGCTTAGAGGTGCTTGGGACTGGTTCATGGATTCGTTGACGTCAGTTCGGATCGCGGAAGTTGGTCTCGTCGATCTCGATTTGCTCGAGCAACGCATTTGCTTTATCTGCAATTTCCGGGTCGGACGCTTTACGCAGTCCGCGCAATGCTTTGCGGGCATCCGTTTTATTGAACTCATAGTACCAGTTCATCGCCTCGGCGCGAACGTCGATGTCTTCCGAATCGTCGTTCATCAATTCCAACAAATCATTGTTCAGCCGCTTGCCCGCGTTTGCAATCTGGCTCCGCGCTTCGTAGGTGCGGAACTGGTTCTTAAAGTCGAAATAGTATGCCGACAGCTTGATCAGGTCGCGAGTGTTACGGGGTTGAAAAGATGGCATGGGTGTCGGCTCGTAGCGGCGTTTTGCCACGGCGTCGCGGTCCACTTGAAAGTTACCAGCATTTTGTCGCCACCAGTTGGCGTACTCCGCCGCTATGCCACCCCGTTTCTTTGCGGCGGTATTTTCGGTGTAACCGAAATCCTGGCCGGTGATGATAAAAAAGGCCCGCGCTGCGGCAGCGCTTTCGCGGCGGTTTTCAGCGCTGATGACCTGTACCAGAAAATCCACTCCACCGGAGTCGCCAAGGCTGGCCAGACTGATCGCATGCTGGATGCGCGCCGCAGGATGTTGTTCCTGCTGAAAAACGGCGCGGACCACAGCCAGGGCCGCAGTGTCGCCAATGATACCGAGGGCGTTCACTGCATTGAATTGCAGGAGCTTTAATGCTCGAATTCGAAATTCTGTCCGGCTTTCGGGGCTTGTCTGTTCTGTGTCATATTTCAGCAGACTTTCAACGCCTGCAGGAGGATTCATTGCGGCAATTCCGAGGAGAGCCGGAAGTGCCGCTTCAGACTTGGCTGATGCCAACCGTGCCATGGCATAGACTGCGAGCTGAGATTTTTCCGAGGGCTTGTCTGGCATCGATTTCCGTACTTCGTCGGACAATCCTATCTCAAGCAGTCTGATCAGCGATGGAGCATCCAAGCCAATGCCGTGGTCACGCAACTGTCCTATCTCGGGGTCCTGTAGCAACTTTTCCGCAGCCGCAGGCATGGGTTGCCCCTGAATTGGAGCGCCCGAAAAGACGATCAGAGATGCGGCAAACATCGCAGGAAGAACTGATGCACGGAGTTTCAGGAATCGTATGAGCATTTATTCTCCTCTGAGAATCGTGGGAGTTGAACTAAGCGGCGGAACAATGTGGCTGATGTGCGAAACAGCCTCTGGCTGCAGTGGCAATAATAGATATTCCCGTGTGTGGCGATTGATCTCCTGATGGAAGAACAACACCACGAGAGCTGCCAGGGCTATGTACGGCCCATAGGGGAAATGATGCAATTGTTGTGCCGTGTTGCGAACCACCTTCAACGTTAACGCTGAAGGAACTGCTTGGTCCTGTTTGGGGGAGAACTCCGTTTGCTCTGCCGATGTAGTGGTGATCTCCGTATCGTCCGATGGTGAATTTCCGGTCGGTGGTTCTGGACGCAGTTCGATGATCTCGGTCTCTTCACGTCCGACAAGTCGGTGTGCAATGAGCAAACTGATGCCTAATACCGAACCCACCATGGCGCTCAGAAAGAGCACCCACAGACAATTCAGTGCGCCCAGATAAGCGCCCAAAAATGCGAACAATTTTATGTCGCCACCACCCATGGCCTCCTTGCGAAAGAGCAGGCGGCCTAACAAAGCGACTCCCCATAACAGCCCCCACCCCAACCCTGCACTCGCAACAGACCATGCAAAAGCCTGCCAATGGGGAGGCAGGGCTCGGGCAGGGGAGAGGAACGGGTCCGTCTGCAGGTATAATTCCTGAGCGAGAAGCCACTCCTGGCCCACCACGCCGCGAAAACCCAGAAAGGCTGCCGCTCCAAGGGCGAAAACCAACCCGCCCAGGGTCACGCTGTCTGCGATGATATAGTGATCAATATCGGTGAAGGTTCCAAAGATGAGCAGGGATACCACAATCAGGTGAAAGGGTAGCGCCCAGATCAGCCCGAATTTTAGATAGAAAACGAGAAAGAGAATTGCCGTGAGAAGTTCGATCCACATATATCGCGAGCTGAACCCTGCGCCACAGTGGCGGCAATGGCCCCTCAGCACCAGATAACTCACGATGGGTACGTTGTCGTACCAGGCAACATGGCTGCCGCATTGATAGCAGTGTGAGCCGGGCTTCACGATAGAGCGTTTGGCCGGCACCCGATAGATGCAGACGTTGAGGAAACTGCCCACTATCGCTCCGAGAATGAAGGAGAGGCTTGCGAAATACCATCCGAGGTCGGCTATGTCTTGTTCGTATTCCATCGGCGGCATCACGGCATTGCAGCCTGCTTGAAGCAAAGCATTTTTCCCAACGGAGCTAAAATCCAATTTAGTTCAAGATGGGTGTCGCTCCTGCTTGATTTTCATCTTCGCCACCCATCGGATCGTATCTCGTTATGCTTCAGGTTTTCCTCTACGGAATTATTGTCGGCATCGGTGCCGCGGCCTTTCCCGGGCCCATAAACGTCGAAGTGCTCCGCCGGGCTGTCTCGCGCGGACCCATCTTCGGCGCACTGTTTGGTATGGGAGCGGTTACCGCCGATGTGATCTATGTGACGGGCAGTTCGTGGGGTGCCGGGCAGTTTTTTGAGGCACTTCCAGAATGGGGCAAAGCGGTGATGGCCCTCGTCGGAGCAGCGTTGCTTGGGTTTCTGGGAGTACGAGCGCTGCGTTACAAAGCCCCACCCGCTGAGTCACCACTTTCCACAGTCCCGCTGGATGAAGGGATGTCTGCGCCGGGAACGTTTGTTTATAATCACGCTCCCCGTCTGCTTCGTAGTTACGTTTTGGGTCTCAGCCTTACGCTATTCAGCCCCTCCACCATAGCCTACTGGCTTTTTATCAGCCTCGGTTCAGCCCACCATTTCCAGGACACCCCGAACGTAGTGGCACCCCTGGCTCTGGGCGTGGCGGTGGCATGCACTACCTGGGTGATTATAGCCACAACCACGGTCGGCTATTTCCACAAGCACATCAGTCCACGCATGTACGTACTGGTGGAGCGCATTGCCGGTGGTGCGTTGCTTTTTTTCGCCGTCGCTTCGCTGGTAACGGCTTTTAATCGCCTCTACATACACTATTATTAAACACGCGTGGCGGGATGTTCCTCATCCTCGTGGCTTGGGCGTCGCATAACCCAATAGAAGAACATCGCGGGCAAAAGGCCTGTCAGGCCGAGTAAGTAAGCAAGTTGCCGTGGGGTCCAGCCTGCATCCTCCAGCAGGCCTGTGATGAACACCGAGACCGCCATGGCCAGGGTGAACAGGGCCAGTTCGGCTGCAAAAACACGCCCCCGAAATTCGTCCGGTGACGCCAGTTGCAAAAGCACTGTGCTGAAAACCCAGGCGATGGATCCGCCCAAATGTCCCAATGTCACAACGGCCAAAGCCATCCACATGGAAGGCATAGCCCCCAACAGCAGTAACCCGGCAGAACTAACCATCATGGATGGGCCTATCGAGCGTCGGAGAAAGCGACCGCTGTCACCTCCAAAATAGCGGGCCAGGATAGGACCCACTGCTGTGCCGATGCCGCGGGCTGTCATAAAAAGACCGATGCTGACGGCGGCTCCCCGCCCAAGGGGAAAAACCTGTTTGGCGAAGATGGGATATAGCACCAT
Source organism: candidate division BRC1 bacterium HGW-BRC1-1 (assembly GCA_002842095.1). GTDB lineage: Bacteria > Sumerlaeota > Sumerlaeia > Sumerlaeales > Sumerlaeaceae > HGW-BRC1-1. The sequence goes on along the minus strand of PHCB01000019.1, from coordinate 26,083 downwards.
CGTACCCCCAACAAATCCATGGCCAAATTTCACAACGGCATAGCTCAACACATGCCCATGACGAGCGAGATAGCGAAAGCCATCCACGAGGTCCTTCAACGGGCCATGATTGTGAAGTTTAACATGGGCCGGTTGCTGATACCGAACTTTTTTGATGAACCATGCTGAGAGCAAAAAGCTGCCCGCATCGATGAGGATTGAAACATGGTAACCCGCCAACGCAAAAACCGCCCCACCCAGCAGTCCGCCCATGGCAAGCATGGTCGACCACGTGAAGCTGGATATGGTGTTCGCCAGCACATTGCGCTCGCGCTTGACGATGGACGGAATAACGGCGTTGCGCGCTGGTTCAAAAACAGAAGCGCAAACGACCTTCAGGATCATGATGGGGTAGACGATCCACAGCAGTCCTTGTAGCGGCGCTGCAAGAAGTCCAAGCACGAGGGTGGCCCGTGCCAGGTCGGACGCTATCATGAGAGTTTTGCGCGGGAAACGATCTGCCAGCACTCCCGCGAATGGTGCCGCCAAAGCTCCCGGCAAAAGTTGTGCAATGACCAACCCCGCCAGCGCGCTACTTGAGGTGCTTCGATCCAGAATCAAAGCATAAAGCGCAACGCTGTCGAACCAATCGCCAAGGAGACTGACGGTCTGCCCGTACCACAGATTTCGAAAATCCGCATTCTGTTTCAGGAACGTGCGATATTCACCCAACCCTCGCTTGGGCGGGATCGTTGCACCGGGGGCCATTCCCTTCATCGAACAGGATATTCGGTGATGTGAACCCCGACTCCTTCGGGTTTTGTCGGTTCGCGAAGGATGCGAACCCATTTGTCCCGGTTGCCTTCAACCATGGCCTGATGGTTGATACCAGAATCGGTCTTAGTATTAACCTTAACCCATCCTTTTTTTAACGGAAGAGGATCCACCGAACGGGTCTGACCCGGTGCAACCGTGGCATCGAAAACATTTTTATCGTCCACTCGAACCACAAAGCGCTCCGTTTGGCGTCCACGATTTCCCACGGTGATGGTTAAGCGAGGGCCCGAGGGAGTCGCCGGGCCTTTAGCAATAGGTTCAGAACCTCGACCAGCACAGCCTGCCAACAATGGCAGAAGGACGAAAAGCATGGAGCGGGAGCGCCAGCGCGCGAGAATCATGAAGTCGTTATCTCCGAGGGGACAAGTGATGGAAGCAGACATCTGGCACACCTCCGTCTCCTCCGGCAAAGGGAAAAATGAAAGAAGAGTGCGACCTGAGCGATTCCTGTTGAAATGGGTCGACTGGACTTTCAGGAATCTTACACGGTTCGAGCGCATACCGCCCGAAATCCACGACGAGGTGAGTCCCGGATGACCGTTTATGAAACAAATCTTCCCTTTCGTTTAATCGCGCGGGGAAAAGTCCGCGATGTATATGAGACCCCTGAAGGCATCCTTCTCGTCGCCACGGATCGTCTCAGCGCTTTTGATGTGGTTTTTCCTGACCCGATTCCGCGCAAAGGCGAGGTCCTTAACCAACTCGGCGCATATTGGTTCAGGGAAACTCACAGCATGGTGCCCAACCATCTGAAATCGATCAATCCGATCGAGGCACTTGGGTTAACGGATCACTCTGAGGAGCTTGCAGGACGGTGTTCGCTTTGTCACGCGGCGCAACCGTTTCCTGTCGAGTGTGTGGTTCGCGGCTACCTGGAAGGCAGCGCATGGACAGATTACCAGCGAGACCAAACCGTGAGCGGCGTCCGCCTGCCGGCGGGGCTTGAGCGACGCGCTCGTCTGCCGCACCCCATCTTCACGCCCTCCACGAAGGCGGAAAGCGGGCATGACATGCCCATTTCCTTTGCAAAGGTGGTCAAATTGATCGGTGTCGATGCGGCGGAGTTCATCCGTGCCCGCAGCCTTGAACTGTATCATTTCGCCCATGCGGAATTGTTGAACAAGGACATCCTGCTCAGCGATACTAAATTTGAATTCGGGATGTTTGATGGGGAAATCATCCTCATTGACGAGGCCCTCACGCCCGACTCTTCGCGTTTCTGGGAGGCAGAACCTTACTTGTCGGGCAAGGCTGCGGTGAGTTACGACAAGCAATACCTGCGCGATTACGTTGAGGCATCGGGTTGGAACAAAACCCCCCCCGCTCCCAAACTGCCGTCCGATGTAATCGGCAATTTATCGGCACGTTACCTCGAGATTTTCCGGCTGATTACGGGCCGCACCCTTGATGAACTGGAGAATGACCAGATATGATAAAAGTGCATGTTAACGTCTCGCTGAAATCCGACGTGATGGACCCCCAGGGTAATGCCGTGGGTCGGGCGTTGGAAACTCTCGGATATCCGCAAGTGCGTCAGGTGCGTGTGGGAAGATGTTTCGATTTGCGCATGGAGGGCAGTGATCTTGATGCTGCGAGGGAGCAGGTTGTAAAAATGTGCGACCAGCTTCTGGCCAATACGGTCATCGAGAAATACGACATCCAGATCGAAGCCGAGTAACCAACCGGTTTCCCGTTGGAACGAAAGAGTGAAATTATGAAATCTGCCGTGGTCATTTTTCCCGGTTCGAATTGTGAGATGGATACGGTATTGGCCATCGAGAAGATATCCGGCCGTACACCCGAAAAAGTTTGGCATAAGGATTCGCTGCCATCGGACACCGATCTGGTTGTGTTGCCGGGTGGGTTTTCCTATGGGGATTATCTGAGGGTGGGAGCCATTGCCAAGGTTTCGCCAGTCATGCAGAGCGTTCAACGTCACGCTGAAGCTGGTGGTTTGACCATCGGCATCTGCAACGGATTCCAGATTCTGCTCGAGTGCGGTCTTTTACCTGGAGCCATGATGCGCAACAGGGGACTCCATTTCGTCTGCAAATGGACGAATCTGAAGGTTACGAGAAATGACACGCCGTTTACGCGTTTCTCCAAGGACGTGCTGCACATTCCGGTTGCCCATGCGACCGGGAACTATTTCGTCGAACCAGGGAAGTTGCAGGAAATCGAAGATCGCGGTCAGGTTCTGTTCCGTTATTGCACGCCGGAAGGCGAACTGACGGACGCTGCCAACCCCAACGGTTCACTCAACTCCATCGCTGGAATTACGAATGAGCAGGGGAATGTGCTGGGCCTCATGCCACACCCCGAACGCGCCATAAACAAGGAACTTGGATCGGCTGATGGCATCTTGTTCTGGGAATCGGTCCTCGGCGCACAAACCGTTTCGACACCATAAGGAAAGCGGCAACTCCCGTGAGGGAATTGCCGCTAAATTTCTTGAGATTTCGGGGTGTTGCGCTGAGTGCTTACTTGGCCCGTTCGAGGTACTTGTCTTCGCGGGGATTGATGCGAACCATCTCGCCCTGCTTGATGAATGGCGGCACCATGATCACGACGCCATTGGAAAGTTTTGCAGGCTTGGGTGAATTGCTGGCGGTTCCACCCTTAACTTCCGGTTCGGTCTCCAAGACTTCCAGTTCGATGCTGGGGGGGAGCTCGACGGCGATGGCTTGGCCCTCATAAAAATCGATCTTAACGCTCATGCCCTCTGTCATGTACTTGGCGGAATCTCCGAGTTGCTCTTCGTTGATGGCCACCTGCTCGTAGTTTTCAGAGTTCATGAAATGGAACAGAGTGTCGTCACTGTAAAGAAATTCCATGTCGTGGCACTGCAACATCGCGCGCTCCACGTTTTCCGTGGAACTGTAGCGAACTTCAAAAGAGTTGCCGTTCTTCAGGTTGCGAAGTTTCACTTGAACGAACGCACGAAGGTTGCCGGGTGTGCGGTGTTGGAAGTCCATCACCGTGTGGGGCTCGTTATTGTGAATGACGATCATGCCCTTGCGAATATCGTTTGCGTTCATGGGGGTGTCTTTTTCCGTTCAGAGTTGGTTGCATAGAAATGGAGCCCACGACCAGGATTGAACTGGTGACCTCGTCCTTACCAAGGACGTGCTCTACCAACTGAGCTACGTGGGCCCTCAAAAACTCGCGATTTTCATACACGGGACCGACACGAACATTCAACAACCATTCCGCAGGGAGAGAGTCAAAATTGCTTGCCGTATGGTCTCGATCGCGGCGGGGTGATTTTGCCCTGCTCAATCAACTTTTTTGGGATTAATGATTAACTTCGGAGATACACGATTCCATGACCGTTAGAACCCTTTATCTGGACGAAGGCCGTGTTCACCTGATCGACCAGACTCTTCTGCCCAGCCGATATGAGGTGATTGAGATTAAATCGGTCGATCAAATGTGGGAGGCGATTCGTGCACTTCGGGTGCGGGGTGCCCCGGCCATCGGAATAGCTGCTGCATTTGGTGTTTGGATTGCCGTGCGGGATTCCCAATCGAATGATCCGGTCCGAGATGCCCTTCAAGCTGCTGATCATCTGGCCACTTCCAGACCGACCGCAGTGAACCTGTTCTGGGCCCTCGATCGTATGCGGCGAATTGTTTCGGAGCATTGCGATGAGACGGACGGAAAGCCTTTGCGCGAAGCGGTGTTGAAAGAGGCGCAGGCAATGCTGGCCGAGGACGCACAAATCTGTCGCGAAATCGGACGTCATGGAGCATCGCTCTTGCATGATGGATCGAGCATTTTGACCCACTGCAATGCGGGGGGATTGGCGGCTTCTGAATATGGCACAGCCCTCGCCCCGGTGTATTGGGCGTTGGAGCACGACCGCAAAATGATACAAGTGTATGCCGATGAAACACGCCCCTTGTTGCAGGGGGCACGGTTGACGGCTTGGGAATTGTCCCAGGCGGGCATTGGCGTAACTCTGATTTGTGACAACATGGCCGGGGTCGTGATGGCTCAGGGCAAGGTTGATATGGTCATTGTGGGAACCGATCGCGTGGCGGCCAACGGAGACTTCGCCAATAAGATCGGGACGTACACCGTAGCTGTGCTGGCCCGTGAACACAACATTCCCTTCTACGTGGCAGCACCCCTCTCATCGGTGGATATGACGCTGGCTAACGGTAGCCAGATACCCATCGAGGAGCGGCCCGCCGAAGAGGTGACGCACATCGCGGGAAAGAGCATCGCGCCTTCCAATATCAGAGTTTACAACCCTGCCTTTGATGTGACGCCTCATCGCTTCGTAACGGCTTTTATCACTGAAAAAGGCATTGTTCGCCCCCCATTTGGTCAGGGGTTTCACACGCTCTTCGAGCAGATGAATCAGGGTGCCTGAATCGAACCGTCGAGGTTGACGGGTTCGATGTTCACGACCCCGTTACCATCCTTATCGACGAAGATGGGACCGGTCCACGCAAACGGATAGACTTCCCCTCCGATCGCCTCGGGTGCATCGGGTATCACCGGTGCGAGAGACCGGCGGGTACTGAAAGCGAAACATGTAAAATAGGTGTCTCTTTCAGGATAAATCACCGTCTTGTCCGCATCCGCTGCCACACGTACCGGGTATCGCAGGAGCTGCGGAGACGGGGCGACTTCGATCTGGCTCTTGGGCAGCCCATTGAGATTGAAGTGGATCCCCGTCACAGCGACCCAGGAAGCGGCCTCCACACGGGATTGGAGCCACATGACATTGGTTGTCGAGAGATCGACAACGGATCCGGGAGGGACGTCGAAAAGCCCTGTCACGGGGTTCATCGCCCGCACCTTTATGAAAGGTCCGTTGGTTACCAGGAAGCTTTGGGCGCGGATGTTCTTCACGAGGTCATCCGCCGTGAACGAGGGGAGTGTATCGTGGGGAGTGTACATGTACATCCTCGGAGACCCCACTTCCTCGCCATGGGGCAAGGAACTGATAGAACTGGCCACCGGCGAAAGAGGCCCGCCGCCACCTGATTTGTCAGTACGCTTCGCGGCCAACTGGGCATAGCGCGAGTTCATTGGTTGATACATAATAAACCGTTTCCCATCCACGATCTGCAGCGCATCGAAGTCGGGCGGAGGCATCTGGTCTTCAAACTTCAGGAATCGGTCATCAAAGGGGAAATTGGTCAGATAGCCCATTTGGGAGTCGAGGGGTTTGTCGATCTGGATAATGCAGTCGGGAAATTCGCGGCGTAAATCCGACAGGAAAATGTCGGGAGGAATACCCTTGTTCTTGCGGCCAAACTCTTCCGCCTTGCGCGCATTGTCGTCTGAGAGGGGATAGAGCAATATGTTCGCTGACATATCGCCGTCGGAAGCCAAAAAGCGAATGCCCTTAAAGGCCTTAACGAATCGTGTCAGCCCGATTTCATCGACCGCCGCCTGAAGATCGGTGGCGATATTGTAATCGCCGGAAACAAGCACGGAAACCCCTTCGCACGCCGCCATCATAATGCGGTCGCGAGGCGTAACCATACTTGCCGCACTCGCTGAGGTCAAAACCCCCGCATCAACAGACATCATGCCCGTGGTGTTGATCACCTTTTTCAACGCGACCGGGACCTCAAGGTGAGACCCCGAAACAATATCCATGTCGTTCTGATAAATGTCGTACTCAATGCCTCGACTGACAATGATGCGATAACGGCCGGGCGTGACGGGAATGCGTGCGGTGCCTCTCCACGCGTAAAAAACGTTCTTCACGCCATTGGCCACCGAGGGACCGAAGCCACCTTCGACCGGTTCCGTTCCCGGTTTGGGGATAAGTGTAACTTTTGCGGGAATGGGTGTGGAGGTGGGATCATCCGCGTGGGTGATCATGACAAGAGCAAAGGTCTGGGGCCCAAGGAGGAACGGGGCCACCATGGGGGGCTCGTTGGGCTTCACACTCACGCGAGCCATGGGACTAACCGCTGTCCGTCCCTTCATGGCGGCAGAAATCAAATAATTCCCAACGGGGAGTCGGAGAGCGTATTGGCCATCATCACGAGAAATAACACGCGTAACGGGGCGCGGGTCGAATTGTCCCGTCCAACCAGCGCCACCCATCACCCGGATTTCCGCCCCGGGCAGGGGGCGTTCGGTTCCTTGTTCCATTATGATTCCGGTCACAATTCCTGTGGGGATTTGCTTGTCGGCCCACGCTTGATTCGTGCCCCGGGAGAAATCCCGATCAGAAATCACCAGATGGCGCTGCCAAATATGGGTCGCGCCCGCCGCAAGCAGGAAGCGCCCCTGGTCGGTGGCCGAGGTGGTGGTTTCTTCAGCCGTGGCGCCGGTAAGAGTTGCAGTGGAGTCTGCATCACCACCGCCCTTAGCCAGGCGAGGCTGGTGTTCGGCATCTGCCTGTGGGCTGTATTCCGTTTCTGGAACGGGTGCGGTTGAGGGAGTGACAACCGGCAGAGGAGCCATCTGGTTGCGACGAGGATCAACGGAAGCGGGCAGGTTTGTGGGATTGAGCGGTTGGGGCACCGGGGTTTGCAGAGCGGGAGTTTGTGAGCGCTGCGAGGGTTGCGAATCGGCGGTCGGCGGAATTAACATGTCGGGCCGGGGTGCCGTGGTTTGGGAATCGTAACTGCGGATGATCGAAAATTTAGGTGTATGGTAGCCGATCATCTGCTTGGTTGATGAGGTGTAGTATGTGGCTGAAAAGTCCTCCGCCACGCCGGCGACCCAGTTTGTGGCAATCTGAGCTTCACCTCGCATGGGACCCAGTTGCTCAACGAATGTGCCCGCCTCACCCCAACTCATCACGTCACCGGGGGCGAGATCGATGGGGGCGGTTGATTTATTTATCAGCGCCGTGGCCACATCAATCCGATCGCTGTCTTTCGCCAGCGACCATGTGGTCACGACATCCACACCGAGATTGACCCATTGGGTTGAATCGGTGGTGGCGGTTTCGTTGCGGACGACATGCCCCCGAATGACGATGCTGGCGGTGGTTCCGTCGGTTACAAACGGGTCGTCAGCCGAATCAATCACGGTTTGAACAGCGGTGGATTCGAGGTCGGCAACCACCTGAAACATTTCAATTGAATCGGCGGGGGCTTTTTTATGAACCACATCAATCAGATTCCCGGGGAATTGCGGATTGATCGCCTGCCCATCGGGCTTACGGATAACTGCCTTCAGAACGTCATTCTCCAAAACGAGATCGCCCAGATAACCATCGGCCAGATAGCCGCCCGTCAGGTTTTCAGGTCCCTCAATCTTGTAGGCCTTTATGGTTCCCTGCAGAGGAACGCTGGGACGCGAGAAGGCCGTTTTTAATTCGATGTTTTTCTGCACGGCAGACGAGGTCGTGGGAGAGGATTGGTCGATGTTTTGAGCGTGCGCTGGTACGGTCGCAAACATACCCAGTGCCAAGCAGGGGACGAGGAGGGAAAGAATCCGGTTCATGTCAGCCTTTAGATGTTCAATTTCGATTGTCTGATTTGATTACTACCAACGAGGTCTTGCGCTTCATTGAGGAATGAGCAGCGGCAGACTCAACAGGTAAGAACGGCGGTTTCGAGAGTCATAACAAACCACATTCAGACCTGGCGAGACGTCAATAATATCCGTCGGAAAAAAGCCCGATGTGAAATTTTGCAGAGCGATGCGTGGTTGCTCGGCCCCAAACCCTAACCAAAGAAGGACGCTGGTCGAGCCTGCGGATCCGACAACCCAAAGACCCCGGGGGGTGGCGGTCATTCCACCAGGGGTGAGCGAGGGGCTGTTCGACTGAGGCAGAGACAGTTCGAAGGATGTCAGCAGTCTCGGAGCAGATGCACGGTTTCTCTCCGATGGAAGTTCGAACTCGAGCAGTTGGGTCGCTTCGGGTGATGTGTCTGATTTGGCAGACAGAAGCAGCCAGAGCCTGTTGCCATCGGCCGAAACAGCGATTCCGGCAGGGGAGGCGTTTTTCATCGTCTTGGGGAGATCGGTGTTCTTCAAAACATTCGATTTCGTTGAGGACCGAACTTCCAAAAGTCCATCGGGCCCCGGGCCTATCTTGAGTTTCGTGACCTCAAACCCATCGGCAGTGAGGTCGAGGGTAAAGAAAAGGTCCGCATCCAAAGCGTAATCGAGATCAACCGATCCGAGCCATCCGGATCGAACTCGCATCCTTTGCGAAATCACCTGGGGTGAGGCACCGTCAGCAATAAGGACCTGGGGTTTTGCCTCATCGGTATAATATGTTTTTCCGCGACGTTGGGTGATTCCGGAAATGTTCAGGGCAAATTCTTTGGAAATCGTCGAATCGGATATTTCGAGAGGGCGTAGGGCATTCACCGCTTCAATCGGGAGGAGGGGTTGTTGTGCGTGGCAGGGCACGACCAGCCATAAGATTAAGAGGGTGAGAACAATCTTCATGGCCCCCAAGTTGTCAGACAGACCTGAATTCGCAAGTGGAAGAAGTGTCGGGTCCGCTCTTGCGTTGCGATGCGACAGATGCATGATCGGATCATTCCACACGCAGGGATTTCTCACATGAAATTGATCATCGCTGTCATTAAACCTTTTAAACTCACAGATGTTAAGGACGCCCTCAGCGAGCTTGGCGCCATTCGCATGACCGTGAGCGAGGTAAAAGGATTTGGCCGCCAGAAGGGTCACACGGAACTCTACCGTGGTAGCGAGTACCAGGTCGATTTCCTTCCCAAGGTGCGCATCGAAATCGCCTGTGAAGATGCCATGGCGGACGAAATCATGGAAACCATAGAGATGGCTGCCAAGACGAACACCATCGGAGACGGCAAAATCTTTCGCATTCCCCTGGAGGAAGTGGTGCGCATCCGCACGGGCGAGAGGGGCAAAGACGCCTTGTAAGGGATTTCGGGATAGCCGCCGTCAAACGACGTGAAAAGAACTTGAACAGGCGGGGGAGCCAAGCCTGTATCGGGGGCGAGATCTACTGACATCCCCCGAGGAGGCGTTAACGGTTTTCAGACGGTTTTTATCTGAATGTCCGTATTCCATCATGCAACCCCAAGTCGAAATTACCCCGGAAATTGTGGCGGAGCATGGGCTGACGCCCGACGAATATCAGAGTGTGTTAAGCATCCTCGGGCGTGTGCCGACCATCACCGAACTCGGTGTTTTCTCCGTTATGTGGAGCGAGCATTGTTCGTACAAAAACTCGAAACCGTTGCTGAAAACCTTTCCCACGGAAGCTCCTCACATCCTTCAGGGGCCGGGGGAAAACGCCGGTATCGTCGATTTCGATGACCGCCTGGCGATTGTCTTCAAGATGGAGTCCCATAATCACCCTTCCGCTTTGGAGCCCTATCAAGGGGCGGCCACGGGGGTGGGTGGCATTCTGCGAGATATTTTCACGATGGGTGCCCGACCGGTAGCATTGCTCGATCCTCTGCGCTTCGGGGACCCGGCCAACCCGCGAACCCGCCACCTGATTCGTGGTGTGGTGGAGGGCATCGCAGATTATGGGAATTCCGTGGGTGTGCCAACCGTGGGTGGGGAGTGTTGTTTCTCACCGAGTTATGACGGCAATCCTTTGGTGAACGTCATGTGCATCGGCACCATCGAAAAGGATAAGATCATACGCGCGGTCGCTTCCGGCGCAGGGAACCTTGTCGTTTATTTTGGCAACGCTACCGGACGTGATGGAATCCACGGAGCGACCTTTGCGAGCACCGAACTGACCGAGGAGAGCGAAGAAAAACGAAGCGCGGTCCAGGTGGGCGATCCGTTTGTGGAGAAAAAAATTCTCGAGGCCACATTGGAACTGATCGCTGCCGGGGTGTTGGTGGCCATTCAGGATATGGGTGCGGCAGGCCTCACGTGTTCGACGGCAGAGATGGCCGGAAGGGGCGGCATGGGTATCGACGTGTCGTTGGATCTCGTCCCCCAGCGGGCTGAGAATCTCTCGGCCTACGAAATTATGTTGAGCGAATCTCAGGAGCGCATGCTGGCCATTTGCACACCGGAGCAACTGGTGAACGTGGAGAAAATCCTCAACAAGTGGGATCTCGAAGCCCATGTGTTGGGCACACTGAACGACACCGGCATGATGAAAATCTCTCACGCCGGGGAGGTTGTGGCAAACCTTCCTGCTGATCAGATATCAGAGAATTCTCCCGTGTACGAGCGTGAGGCAACGAAGCCCGCTTACATGGCTGATCTTCCGAATGCGAATGATTGGCGTCCGGATACCGACGTTGATCTTAAATCCGAGTGGCTGGCCTTCGTGGCTTCGGCCAATATCTGCTCCAAGAAATGGATCTATGAACAATACGATCACATGGTGCAGACCCAGACAACCACTTCACCAGGCGATAATGCCGCAGTTCTGACGCTTCATGGCTCGGACGATCGGCTTGCAATCACTACCGATGGAAACGGCTTGTACTGTTATGTGGACCCCTGCGAAGGCGGTAAACTGGCGGTGGCAGAAGCAGCACGCAACGTAGCCTGCTCGGGAGCGCGTCCCCTCGCCATTACGAATTGCCTCAATTTTGGCAGTCCCCTCAAGCCCGAGATTTTCTTTCAGCTTTCGAAGGCAGTGAAGGGTATCGGCGAAGCATGTCGCGCCCTGAACACCCCCGTTACCGGCGGTAACGTGTCGCTGTATAACGAGAACCAGAATGGGGCCATCTGGCCAACGCCCGTCATTGGGATGGTGGGAAAGATCAGCGCTCCCACGAAGGCTCTCAAGGGCGGATTCCCTCAGGCCGGACTGGAAGTTTATCTTCTCGGGCGCTCCCACAGCAACCTTGGGGCGAGCGAATATTTGCATTGGAAAACCGGCGATGCTTACACCCCCTGCCCTGAATGCGATCTGGCCCAGGAGGCGGCCCTTGTTGAAATACTCGTCGAGGGAGCACGTGAGGGAATTCTTTCTTCAGCCCATGACTGTGGTGTGGGCGGCCTTGCGGCGACTCTTTCAGAGTGCTTCCTGTGGTCACCAACGAACTGTGGAGCTGAACTGGAATTAAATGCGGCCGAGCCTAATCTGACCGGCGTCTGTAATGTGATCTTCGGCGAGGCTGCAGGCCGCGTGGTGGTTTCCTTGCATCCGGACAGGGAAGAAGATTTTCTGCGCCTCTGTACACGTTATCGGATGGAATTGGCCTATCTGGGCAAGACCATTGAAGAAGACAAGCTGACCATCGCTTTCCCGACCGGGCCTGTGGCCTTTTCCCGGGATGAATTGGCATCAGCTTATTATTCCATGGAGTCGATTTTCCCCTCCACCGAGGCGGACGTGCCGATGCATTAGAATCGGGGGCTGTTGGAATCCTTTGGTCTTGATTGAGTTTGCCGGCATGGCGCAGGATTAACGCATGGAAACTCCTGCGCTGCTCCCTCAAACTGTTACGCTGGTTCAACCGCCTCCCCGTCGGCGAGGCTGTTTTAAATTCGTGCTGTTCGTATTCTTTGTTCTGGTGGTGTTGGTTGTATTGAACCAACTCCTCACTTTTCCCACGGGTATCAGCTTTCCGGTGTTGGGTCGGTCCGTGGGTGTGGTGAGAATTGAGGGGCCGATTAACGACAGTGCCCAGACCGTGAAGGTCATTCGGAGCTTTCGATCCAATCCGCTCATACTTGCGATCATCCTTCGGCTGGACACCCCCGGAGGCGCGGTGGCAGCCAGCGAAGAGATTTATCGCGAGGCGCTGAAGGCCCGTGTTGAGGACAAGAAAATCGTCATCGCCTCCATGGGCAATGCGGCTGCGTCGGGTGGATATTATATCGCCATGGCTGCGGATGAGATTTATGCCAACGCGGGAACCATTACCGGCAGCATCGGCGTTATTGCGCTCGATTGGAACCTACAACAAATCCTGCAACGCTTGCAGATTGATCCCATCGTTTTGAAGAGCGGAGAGCATAAAGACACCGGTTCGCCCCTTCGTGAAATGCGCGAGACGGACCGTCACCTGCTCATGGGACTGATCAGGGACTCTTATCGCCAGTTCGTGCGTGAAGTTTTGCGTTCGCGCGCGCCTCAAATTGAGAAGGCAATGGCTGATCATCCCACCCGGATCGCGGATATTCTCTCAACGGCTACCACCCAGGCCAGCACCGACACCCTCCAATGGCAGGCCTTCAAGCCGGGCAGTGTGGCGGCTGAGGTCGGGGTGTCTCCGGCTGTTGAGGATGCGCTGCGCTGGATGGCAGACGGGCGAATTTACACCGGAGAGCAAGCCCAGGCGTTGGGGCTGATCGATAAAATCGGAACGTTGACCGACGCTATCGAACAGGCGGGGGAGAGAGCCGGGCTTGGAAAGAAACCGTCCGTGGTTGAGAGGTCGCCGGAGTCTGCCATTCCTTCGCTTCTTGGCATGGCTGCCCGCCAATTCTGGCAGGAGTTTTCGCGAGGCCGGGGCACCTCTGTGGAAATGAGAACGGAGGGGCTTTAATGCCAACCCATCAACTTGTGTTCGGGTGCGCTGAAGCCCCTGCCCGAGAATGTAGCGGGGATGACGATCTACAGGATTTTCTGACTCGAGAAGGATTTGGAGCCTACGAGATCAACTCGGGGGCCCAGATCGTTTCTGATGACATGAAACTACAGATTTCTCGCATGGGAATGTTACCTGTATTGCGCTGCGTATCGCGAGACCTGAACGAAAGCGAAGCGTGTTTGATTCAGGCCAAAATGCTCGGTGCATCGGTGGCATGTATGCGTCTGGGAGCAGCCAATGCGGAAGAAGAAGCTTCCAGGGATTTGGTTCAAACGGTCCTGACAAAGTTCAAAGATGCGTGCATCAATTTACGTTTTGAGGTTCATCCATCGACCATCTTCGCGAATCTGGGGAAGACTGCACATTGGTGCGAGTTGTTTCCAGAAGTAAATCTGGCTTTGGATGCCGAAATGTTGTTGGAAGAGTCGGCTGATACGGACGAAGGATCGGCCCCAGATCTACGGCCCGGTTTCAGTTCTCTCGTTCCCAAAACGGCAATGCTGAGGGCCACTATTCCAGACTCTGCAATTCCCCGCGGTGATGTCCCCCCACAGGTCAAACTTGTCTGGAAGAGAGTCATGCAGCAATGGAGACGCCATGCGCCGGCGGGGCGGTGGTTGTTGTTTATGTTCGACTTCAATCTATCGCATCCTCATGCGCCTGACCCGGTGGCCACCAGGGAATTCATGAAACGCTATCGGGAAGCTGCCCTGTCATGCTGGCAGACCGCTTTGGACTCCCCAGCAGACGACAGAATTGAGCGAGCTTCGTTGTGACCATTCCGCTGCGTTACAATGTGTTGAGTCTGTTTCGGCGCAAGGTAAGCACCTTCATGACGGCCGGTGGAATCGCGCTGGTTGTGGCGGTGTTTATCATCACGATGAGCCTTTCCCAGGGAATTCGGGATGCCTTGGGAGCCAGTGGCGTTGCCTTAAATCTGATCGTGATGCGCCAGAGCAGCACCGCGGAGACCACGAGCTTTGTTTCGCGCAACGCTTACCAGATTGTTCGACATCTGGATGGAATCGTGAAGATGGATCGCGACGTGGCTTTGGCGAAGGCCGAGGTTCGACCCATTGCCTTTTCAGATTCGATTGTCTCCCTTGTTGCACCTGAAACGTTGGTGCTCGCGACCCTGGCCAAAAAGGGGGATCTCGCCCCGACGAACGTTATTATCAGAGGCATTACCTCCACAAGTTTTCTGGTTCATCCCGAGATTCGCCTTGTTGAAGGTCGATCCTTTAAACCGGGTTTGCGAGAAATCATCGTCAGCCGTTCCCTCGCCAACCGGTATCAGAATTGCGCTGTTGGGGATAGTCTTCGGTTCGGCAAAGGTCTGTGGCGGGTGGTCGGGCATTTTGATGCGGGGGCGTCCGCATTCAATTCTGAGATATGGGCCGATGTGTATGAAATCGGGGGAGATTTCGACCGCCAGCAATTCTCATCCATCACTGTGCGGGTGGTGGATGAGGGAGCAGGCGCCGCTCTTACGAAGCGCCTTTCCGAGGATCCCCAGCTGAGTCTGGTCGCGAAGCCCGAGGTGCAGTATTACAAAGAACAGACGCGATCCGCGCTGCCCATTCAGATTCTCGGAACATTCATGGCGACGGTAATGGCCATTGGGGCATGTTTCGCCGCCATGAACACGATGTATGCGGCCGTATCTTCTCGATCCAAGGAGATCGGAACATTGCGAGTTCTTGGGTTCGGACCCGGTGAGATTCTGCGATCTTTTCTTTTCGAAAGTGTTTTGCTATCTTTGATCGGTGGCGCCCTCGGTTGCGCCCTGTCTTATCCCTTGAACGGACTCGCCACCAGTACCGCCAACTTCAGCACCTTCAGCGAACTCTCATTTCGGTTCAGTATTACCCCGAGACTTTTGCTTTTGGGCATGCTCTTCTCGCTCGTGATGGGTGTTCTGGGAGGATGGGCGCCCGCTCGTCGAGCGGCACGGCGCCAGGTGATCGCCGCCATCAAGGAACTCTGATGGCAGGGGAGCGGGGGCACCCCACGCCATAAGGTTAGTTGTACCAGCGCAAGCTGCGTCGCAGGTAGTGGATGGTCATCACGAAAAACAAAATCTGCGGCAAGACCGCGGCCAGAGTGGGCGGGAGCGTGCCGGTGTGCCCCAGGGCCCGCATGACGGCAGTCAAAGCGTAATAACCCACCGCCCACAACACACCCATGCCGAAGGCTTGCATCATGGATCCGCCTCGAATGCGCACAGCGTAGGAGAAGCCGATGATCATGACAATCAGGACGCCCAGGGGAAATGAGAGTTTCATGATCAAGTCGGTGGTGTATTTTTCCACGTTTTGATTTCGTTCCGCAAGAATCCCAATGTGGCGCCTGAGTTCGTTGAAATTCATTTCGTCAGGATTTTTTCGCTGGCCCAGAATGATCGTGAGGTCTTCTTCGAGGGTTACAGTTGTTTCGCCAGGAGGCTGGGCGAACGAGACCAGTCGGTTGTTTTCGTCGAACTGCCAGTCGCGATAGTTTTTAAAGGTCCAGATGGAAGTTTTGGACTCCGGATGATTCGATAAAAACTTGGCTTGATCCCCTTCAATGCGCCGTCGGATGTTTTGGAAATCTGGGGTCTGATCCACGATCAAAGGTTTTTCCATAATATTGTCGCGGCCATTATAGCGGGGCATGAGATAGAATCGATTCCCTCGACCGCGCGCAAAAACGTTTCTCTCCGTCGTGATTCGAGACTCTTCCTTGCCTTCGATGTAGCGAGCCTCGAGATAGTTGGCTCGCGTTTCCAGAGGGGGGATAATCCATTCATTGGTAGCGATCGTCATTCCGGCAATGATGAGGCCGCCGAAAAGGATGGGAGTGGCGATTCGCAACGGATGAATGCCACTGGTCATCATGGCAAGGATTTCGTTGTTGCGGGCTAGTCCGCCCAACGAGAACAAAACCGCGAGCATTGAAGCAATGGGGATGGCCTGAATCAATCGACCCGGCACAACAGAAAACAGATACTCGATGGCCTGACGCCAAGGGGTATCATTTTGCAGTATGCCACCGAGTTTCTCAAAGATCGACGCAATCAAGAGCAGCAACGCGCAGAAGCTCGTTACCGCAAAGAATGCGAGGACGAATTCGCGAAAGATGTGTCGATCTATAATCAGCGGACGTAGCACAAATCCCTGCCGAAGGCGTTGGCGATTGGTGGACGTAGTTGATTCCGGTCGATCCGGTTTGGAGTGATGAGCGGACACGGAAATGTTTACAGGCTTCCGCAGCGCATAATCGTCGCTTTGAGCCTGTTAAAGAAACTTCTCCGCAGGCACAAAGTTTGTCATGCCGAAGGCTTCTGCCACGCGTTGAAATGTGATCTCGCCATCGACGATATTTACACCGCACTTAAGCGTCTGATCGTTGCGCATACATTCCGGAAATCCCAACCCTGCGATTTTTAGAACGTATGGCATGGTGACATTTGTCAGTGCGTAAGTGGACGACCTTCCAACTGCACCCGGCATGTTCGTGACGCAGTAGTGGACGACGCCGTCCACCACAAACACCGGATCGGCATGGGTGGTGGGTCTCGAGGTTTCGACGCATCCGCCCTGATCAATGGCGACATCGACGATGACAGCGCCGGTTTTCATGGTTGGCAGCATGTCACGAGTAACCAAATGGGGTGCCCTTGCACCGGTTACCAGAACGGCTCCCACCACGAGGTCAGCAAAAACGATGTGATCTCGGATGTTATCCTCGTTGCTCATCACAGTAAACACGTTGGCCGGCATGACGTCGGCAAGGTAACGGAGACGGTCAAGGGAGACATCCATCAGAATGACCCGGGCACCCATGCCTGCGGCCAAACGGGCAGCGTTGGCTCCCACCACTCCGCCACCCAGAACGAGAACCTTGCCGGGTTCTACGCCGGGTACGCCGCTCAGCAGCACTCCGCGTCCAAGCATCGGCTTCTCGAGGAACTTGGCACCTTCCTGAATGCTCATGCGGCCTGCTACTTCGCTCATGGGTGTCAGCAGGGGAAGGCGATGATCTGCGGTTTCGATAGTCTCATAGGCGATGCAAGTGGATCCGCTTGCGAGCATGGCTTCGGTGAGGGGTAAAGAGGATGCGAAATGGAAATAGGTGAAAAGGATTTGCCCTTTGCGGACGAGGGGGTACTCCTCCGGGACAGGTTCTTTCACCTTCACGATCATCTCGGCCTGCGCCCAGATTTCTTCGGCGGTGTCGATCAGGGTGGCTCCGGTTGCTAAATAATCATCATTGGTAATGCCACTTCCATCTCCGGCATGGCTCTGGACCAGAACTTTATGGCCGGCTTTTACACACTGCCTCACGCCGCTGGGTATCATGCCAACGCGATATTCATTGTTCTTAACTTCTGTTGGTACGCCGATGATCATGCCGATCCTCCCGAATCGTGTAAGCTTTTATCGCTCGTTTCCCAAGAGCGATTGGGTTTATCCCATGCATGGACAGGATCGCGTAAAATCAAAGCCTTCAAGGATTATCGATGGAATTTCTGTCGGAATCCTCTTCTTGAGAGGCTTGCCGGGTTCTACCTTCCGAGGCATGCCGCGCCTCAAGGCGCAGGATGCGTTCCTCCTGCCATTGGGTCAAACCTCGCAGTGCGCTTATCTTTGCGATCAGCATTTCCACCGAGGCGACCAACGCGAGTGTGAAGAGGAAGAACCAGAAAAAAACGAAGTAAAACAAGACCCGGTTCTCGACCGGCAAAAGTTTGTAGATGGTGATGATAAAGCCGAGACCCGCGATGAAAAGCATCACAACAAGGAAGGATTCCCACCATTGGATTTCAATGGTATCGCGCCATTTTTGCAGGCGCCCGATGTCGCGGACTTTGATGGCCGCATCAACTTCGCGCAGCAGTTCATCGGGTTTGCGGGACGGGCGGAAATTGTCGGGAAGAATCATGGCTATCCCTCATTCAAATAATATGAGCGGAATCACGCTGCGAATAAAAAGATCAGGGACGCGAGATGTGAATGCTGCAAGATTCCTTCAAAGGAGAAGAAATGATAATATCCTGAAGGCCATCTGCGTCCATATCTTCGAAGGTTATCACAGCATCATCAGGAGTTTCAATTTCACCGGCGGGATTGCGTTCAAAGGCCAATCCGTCTTTTGATGGATAAACCTCAAGGAGGCCCTCTTCGCGACGCACGACGAGGTCCATCGTTTTATCACCGTTGAGATCCTCGGTAATCATCACGGGAAGATAACCTTTATAGGAATCGGGTTTCATGGCGATGGAGAGTTCTTTTTCGAAATCAGGGGAACGGTTAAACCCCGCAGCAGCGCGACCGAGATAAAACTGCAGTTTGAATCGCAATTTGTTGCCGAGGGCAAAATCAACCACATCTTCGGCGGAACCGAACTGATAGCTGAAGAAGGTCGTGGCGAAATCGGTCGCACCGTCATTGTTAAAGTCTGCGACCCGCACCAGGCCGATGGGGTCTTTCGTTACGAATCGGTCGGTTTCCCGTGTGAACAGTTGATAAGAATCTTTGCCCGCTACGTAAAACTTGATGATGGTGCGGGGATTCACGATGTCGAAATTGCTCTTCACCATGATGGTATCCAGGCGGCCGTCGCGGTTCACATCACGGAAAGTAACATCGGCTCCGGTCTCAAAAGGAACTTCCAGGACCTGAGCCGGTTTCTGATCGAAGCTGAAACCCTTGCGTTGCAGGAAAACTTCGTACCGTTCCACCTGTCGGCTGTTTGGTCCGGGGCGGGTTGATGAGTACACCAGATCCTGGAGGCCGTCACTATTTGCATCATACAAGAGAAGATCGGTCACCCCTCGGCGGGTTGAGATGTTTCCGCTGATCGAAGCCGTGCGGACAGGATCATCAGGCAGTTCCCGATGAAAGGCAAACGACGACTCAACTTCGTACGGGTTGCGGGGGAGTGAAACCGGAGAGAATTGTTTTGGTTCAGTCTGGCGGTAGATCGTAAAACTGTTCTGCTCGGGGACCAGAAAATCGTCGAGCTTGTCGCCATTCAGGTCGATGGCGAATTCAAAATGCTGAACCTGTTGGCCCGAACCCTGTCCCTGAATCATTTCCTTTTTAATAAGGGGAACAGGAGTGTCTGAAATCAGATCCTTTTCGGTGGGGAAGTAGAAAATCCCCTCGGGCATCAGGAGAACCAGGCTGTGACGGGTCCCATCACCCAGACGGGCGAATGCATAGTAGGTCTTTCCGTTGGCCTTGGTGGGCACCGGAATCAGAAGCTTTTGATGCTCCTTAAATTTCGATCCATCTGGAGTGAGCAGCGTTGCGGTGGAGCCCTGAACAACAAGTAATTCTTTGCCTTCGTTGCCAATGAGATCAACCGGGTGGATGCGGGCACCGGATGACGAAAACTCTTTGGGAACTTCCATGGTCAGGAATTTGAAGGCTGCCGCGGGTTGCGCGGCAGAGAGAATCAAAAGCAGTGCTGACAGGACAAGCAGCAGGCGCAGATAAGAATGGGGGAGTTTTGAACTCATATCGGTTAGAAGTTTACCAACGAACAACCTCGTAAAGTCTCAAGGGAAATCACCTATTTGTCGATAGCTCGAAGCTTTTCGAAGATTACAAGTTGCTCGAGACGGGAAATCGTGTAAGAAAATGTGACTCTGTGAATGATATGGAAATCGCGCAGGAAGGGTTGACGGATGATTAAAAAGGTTCTGCTGGTGGGAGGCGGGTTGGCTGGACTGGCCTGCGGAAGAGAACTTCTGAAGCAGGGCGTTGAGGTCTGCCTGTTCGAAGCTTCCGACAAAGTGGGCGGGCGTGTGAGAACCGATCTGGTGGATGGTTTTGCTCTCGACAGAGGTTTTCAGGTATTGTTGACGGCTTATCCCGAGGCAAAGAAGCAGTTGGATTATAGCGCGTTGAATCTCGGAAACTTCCTGCCCGGAGCTTTAATTCGCGTGGAGAAGAAGTTCCACCTCATGCTGGACCCACGCAGAAGACCCATGAATGCTTTGTCGGCGGCCATGGCCCCGGTGGGCAGCATGGCCGATAAGATGCGTGTCGATACACTTCGGCGCGAGGCTGTTTCGCGCGAACCCTTTACGGGTGACGAACCCGTAACAACGAGCATAGACAGACTTCGGGCCATGGGTTTCGAAGAACCAATGATCGATCGTTTCTTCCGTCCGTTCTTTGGCGGAGTCTTCCTGCGGCGCGATCTCGCAACAGCTTCCAACATGTTCGACTTTATCTTTCGCATGTTTGCGGAGGGCGACACGGCGCTGCCAGCAGGCGGAATGAGTGCTATTCCAGAACAAATGGCGGCGGGATTCCCGGCGAATGCCATACGCTGCAATACGCCCGTGGCACAAATTAACGCCATGGGAGAAGTGGTGTTGGAAGACGGCACCCGGGTTTCGGGCGATGCCGTCGTAGTCGCCACCGACATGGCCGCAGCAGCACAGTTATGCGGTGATGCGAGCGTATCGGATCGGGGAGGGGAAACGGCCTGGTGCGTATATTTCGACGTGCCATCAGCACCATTCTCCGACGCGATCCTAATCCTCAATGCTGAGGAGACTTCACCCATCAATAATCTTTGCTTTCCCAGTCGTGTTGCCAGGGGGTACGCCCCCAAAGGACGGGATCTTGCAGCGGTTCAGGTTTTGGATTCCGAAGCGGGAGATGGCGAGAATCTGGAAGAGCGTGTTCGGGAACATCTCGCTTCATGGTTCAGCGCGCCTAAAGTCGACACTTGGAAACATCTGCGGACGTACCGGATACCCAATGCATTGCCCCGACAACTTCCGGAGGACTTGGGCGAATCGCGTCATCCGGTGCGGCTTGGGGAAAAGCTTTACGTCTGTGGCGACCACCGCGATAATGCGTCGATTAATGGTGCGATAGAATCGGGTATGCGAACAGCGCGGGCCATTATAAACGGCGCAAATTAGCATCTGAGAAGCTACAACCAGACGTGATGTGTCAGCGTGTTTCTTCCGCTGCAATGCGTTCGATAAATGTTCTGAGCTTGTCTTGGTCGGATGCGGATATCTCGTCGAAGAAGAGACCCATGCGATATTCTGTACGCTTGTTCGGGTGTGAGATGGGTTGGAAATAAACGGCGGAACCAATGATGCGGGATGGCAGGCGTGGTTCATCCGCAAACGTAAGTCTGCAATAGCGCAAGCCCTGAAGGAGTTCGCGATATGTTTCCTCGCTCAAAAGGGCATGAATCATCGCGCCCTTTTCGCTCAGATCAAGGACGGTCGCCTGGTGCAACCGGGGCTGAAAAGTGGCTTCGGGAACCATAACGCCGATAGTGGCTGGGATGCGGACCGTTACGCGTACATGTTTACGGCGTTCGTCGTGTGTCATAACGGTGAGACTCAAACCAAACTGATACCAGCGTCAAGACTGAATCAATGTTACCTACCGGTTCTTCCCCTGCCATTGAAGAAGGCAAAGATAGCCAATCCGACTGAAGAAAGCAAAGTCAGAAATGCCCCGAGACGGAATGAGAAAGGTTTGTATTCCAGTGAGAATTCAGAAATTGCGGGGGGAAGATTGACCTTGCTGAAGACTGGTGAAATGGGAATCAGACGACTTTCAACCGTTGAAGGAACCGTGCGAATCTTCCACCCCGGATACCAGCTTTGCAGAAAGACAAACTGGCGGGGGTCGGCTCCATCCAAATTGAAACGAATGCTGTTCGTGTCGCGTTGGCGAATGTGTGTAGAGTCGGTGCGAGCTCGAGATAGGACGGTGCTTGTGAGATGATCGGCCGGATGGGCAATGGCAGCATTGGTCTGGGTTTGCTCGCGTAACGGATATCCATCTGGTGTTTTTCCGAGAGTGTCTCCCCACCAGTCCTGATCGGCCTCATCGGAATCCGCCGCTGGCCCGAGCTTGTCAGCGTCCAGCAAGATGCTGCCCTGCATATCGCTTTTCCAAATACGGTATTCGATGTTGCCGAACTTTATCGGGGGCCTCGTGAGGTGCCAATCCGCGCCCATGTCAGTGATGGGGTATTCGGTAAATATCCGATTGCATCCCATAAGTGCAAGGAGCGCCGCGTCGGGACGATCACTACGTAAATTGCGGTTCATGCGCCTTAAAAAATTTGCGTAATGGCGTGGGGGGAGTAGCCCCTCCTCATAGCCATCCAGAAGGGCTGTGGGCAGGAAAACGTTCATGTTGGGTTGAAGCCGAAAGCGCCTCTGAAAAACGGCCTCCCCCCGGCTATCGAGATAAAAATCACTGTCGTTTGCCATGAACCGATGGATGCGCCCCACCTGGTCGAGTTCACCTCCGAGAGTGTCGTCAATTTTCAGTGGCATGGCAATTAGTTCGGAGGAGATTACCCTGTGTCGAATCTCGGCAAAGTGGACCCATGCAAAATCGACGAGGATAATTGCCACGACGAGAATCGAGGCCAGTTGCTTTTGGCTATTTCTCCAAACGAATGGCCGCAGAATTACATTCTGGATATGGTGCCAGCCATATCCAGCCAGAACGGCGTAGCATAGTGCAGTGATGAGTAGCGCCCGGGCGGCCCCGCGACTACTTTTTAACAGGGGGAGATAGTCGGAGAGAATGGGTGCAATTCCGCCTTGGTGTCCGGACGCAAAGAGTGTCGCTATGATTGCGACTCCAGCTATCAGCAGGACTGGAAAGCAGCGACGAATTAACGCTGCAATAATTGCGATCAAAACCAAAGGAGCGGCAATCATGCTGCCATATAAACCAGCTTCGCTGTACGCCAGCGGTTGCCCGGAGGTCTGGGCCAGGGTGTTGTAATATCGCGGACTAAAAAGAGCCGCCAGGTTTCGCAGATCCAAGGCGGGATTCATGCGGTCGGCGTAGGGCCAAACACGCTCCGAAAGGCCGGCAAGTTCCGCAGTGGGGAGCAGTTGAATTGCGCACAGGCAAAGCGCTGTACCCACGGCCCCTGTTACGAGGACAATATCCCATGCGGATTTTCCATAGGTGACACCGCACAGCAGAGAAACCGCCATCATGGCAGGTACTCCGAACAGGAGCGCCAAGGCCGGATATTGCGGGTGCCCCGCCAGAACTGCGCATGAGAATGCTGCGAGGATTATCCACCCATGGCGGGATGAAGATGGCAGAGAGATCAACCCCGCGAACAACCACGCACTCCAGGCCATGGAGGCCAGAACATTTATTTGTTCAAGATGACCAAGAAAAAAACCGCTGCCTCCAAAAACAAACGCAGCCACAAATGCCGCGCCAAGGTCCAGGCTCAGGAAATGTCGGGCAATGTGATAAGCCGCCCCCGCCGCCAACGTGAGATGGAAAGCAGCAAACCAAGGAAGCACGGTCGCCAAATCGAATGGCAGGAATGGCCATAGTAGCGGATAAAACGTGGCGCTGAGCATGGAGGCCATCAGCGGGCAACCGCCCCAGGTGTACCAGTTCCACAGCGGAAATTGCCCCTGCGCGAAAGCACCTTTCACCAACTGCATGTGGGGCAGCAGCAGGTTGAGGAAATCCATGCCGGAGAAAGTCGTCCCCGGCTCCAGCGCTGGAAAATAGATCGCAGCTATCCCGAGAAATAGAGCGATAGGGATAATGACGCGCGATGGTAGGGAATGCATATTGAGGCGTGTTTGCGGGTTGACGCCGGTTTCGTCAATTTCCATGTTTTTATTGATTTAACCCGGACGGGTAAAGACTTAATGTTTCCGTCCCGTTCCCATATTTCTAAGGAGTCTCAATCAGCGCCCATGGAACACGTCATTTCCGTACTGGTGGAGAATCGCTTCGGCGTGTTATCTCACATTTCCGGCATGTTTTCCGGCCGTGGTTTCAATATCGACAGTCTTGCCGTGGGTGAAACTGAAGACCCCTCTGTGTCGCGCATGACCATTGTTGTGCATGGCGATGATCAGGTGGTGGCGCAAATCCTCAAGCAGCTCAACCGACAGGTGAATGTTATCCAGGTCGAGGATCTGGCGGGTAGGGAGCACGTGGAACGCGAACTGATGCTGATTAAGATTCCGGTGACCGCAAAGAATCGCGGAGAGTTGCTGGAAGTGGCATCCATTTTTCGTGCCCGCGTTGTGGATGTCCAGGAAGAGAGCCTGACCATTGAAGCTGTTGGTAGCGGCGAAAAGCTCGAAGCTCTCCTGCGCATGTGTAAGAAATTTGGAATTCGTGAACTTGTTCGCACAGGCCGTATTGGCATTTCTCGCGGCTGAAACTTAAAAGGAGCTTCTGACATGAAAGATCGCATCGTCGTTGATGTGCCCACAGCGCCCGCTGCCGTGGGGCCGTATTCGCAAGCTTTTCTTTCGGGCCAGATTCCCCTCGATCCGAAATCCGGAGAAGTGGTGGGAACTGACATCACAGCCCAAACGGAACAGGTCATTAAAAACATCGCCGGCCTTCTCGAAGCGACCGGTAGCGGCCTTTATCAGATCGTAAAAACCACGGTTTTCCTGAAGAACATGGAAGACTTTGGCGCCATGAACCAAGTCTACTCCAAGTACTTTTCGTTCGAGCCCCCGGCGCGTTCAACCGTTGAGGTGGCCCGCCTCCCCAAAGATGTACTCGTGGAAATCGAATGCACGGTCCACTGCGCACCGATTGAAACGTCACCAGCCAAACCATTTTAATTTCAGACTGAGAGTTTTACATGGATCGGATTCAGGTTAAGGGCGGACAGCGCCTGGAAGGGCGCATTCGCGTCAGCGGGTCGAAGAATAGCACGTTGCCACTTATGGCCGCTGCATTACTTGGCGAAAGCACTTCCACCATTCACGGAGTGCCCGACCTGCGCGATATCCAGACCATGGCGGATGTGATCCGGTCCCTGGGTGCCAGGGTTAAGTTTAAAGACGGCACACTGACCATCGACCCCTCGGATTTTTCCAACACGGAAGCGCCGTACGATATGGTGCGCAAGATGCGTGCGTCAGTTTATGTGATGGGACCTATGCTTGCGCGACTTCGCGAAGCGAGAGTTTCGTTGCCGGGTGGGTGCGCTATCGGCCCGCGCCCCATCGATCTGCACCTGAAGGGCTTTGAGGCTCTGGGGGCCAATCTTGGCATAGAGCATGGCTACATCGTGGCAACTTGCGAACGTCTTACAGGCGAGACTTTCAGCCTTTCGGGTGCCGCGGGATCCAGCGTCGGGGCTACATGCAATGTTCTCATGGCAGCGACCCTTGCCGAGGGGAAAACAGTGATTCTCGGCGCTGCCATGGAACCGGACGTTTGCGAGTTAGGCAACTTCCTGACCGCGATGGGTGCGCGAATCGAAGGGTGTGGAACACCCACGATCACTGTGCAGGGAGTGCGTAGTTTGCAGGGTGTGGAACACACGGTCGTTGCGGATCGCATCGAGGCTGGAACGTTCATGACGGCCGCCGCCATCACCCATGGCGATGTGTGGATTGATAACGCACCTCTGGCTGACATGGCTTCGACGATGGAGAAACTTCGCGATATCGGTGTGGAGATAACCGAGGAGGGAAACTCCGCGCGCATCTGTGGAACTAATTGCGATTACCGCCCGGTGACAGTCAGCACTTTGCCGTTCCCCGGTTTTCCGACGGATATGCAGGCGCAGTTCATGGCTTTGCTGTCCGTGGTGCCTGGGATTAGCACCATTCGGGAGGGGATCTATACGGATCGATTCATGCATGTCCCGGAACTGAATCGCATGGGTGCGCGTATCAATGTGTTTTCGGGCAGCGCGACCATTGAGGGTGTACCGACCCTTAGTGGTGCCCCAGTAATGGCGAGCGATTTGCGGGCCAGTGCTGCCTTGGTAGTGGCTGGTTTGGCGGCTTCCGGTACCACGCTCATCAGCCGCGTTTATCACAT
>PHCB01000003.1 GCA_002842095.1 candidate division BRC1 bacterium HGW-BRC1-1 | reverse complement strand
ACCCTTCCCATCGTCGTCTACACCCCGACGCGGTACGCCTGCGGCCCAACCGAACACACCCGCCGCGCCCAAAACCGCCCCGCCCCCCGGCAAGTCGGCGCTGCTGAAACCAAAATCGCCAACAACCACGCCCTCGGGCGGCACACCGGTACCCACCAAAGTTCCCGTGGTCGAAGTCAACGACGACACCCCTCTCCTTTCACGCCCCATGTTTTGGGTGGCCACCATCTCCGTCGTCGTCTTCAGCGCCGCGTGCATTTTCCTGATTCTCGTGCTATTGGACCTGATTTAGTGATTTCGCGACGAGCCTCACACCCCTTAAAATCAAGGCCCTCCGCGCATATCAGAGCTTACGAATTATAGATTCCGCGCCTCGTTGCAGATTTTGATTGGCTTGACCTGTGAGAGTTGCCAACACGGGGTGACGCTTAAATAGCGTTCCACGGACACACGCGCCATCGACAATCAAACCGTCAGGAGTGCCACAAGAACCTATGTGCCGAATCTTCGCATTGAAAGCCAACAACCGGGTCGATCTGACCTTTTCCGTCAACACAGCAACCGATGAAGAGCAGAAACCCATTTGCCGCGGGCTGGGCTGGTACACCAAGGAAGGGCCCGCACTGCAAAAAGGTCAGCTTGCGGCCGCCGCAAGCGCCGAACCAATTTCGGTAGGCATGAACAGCCGCGTGGTACTGAGCCACATGGGCCTTTGCGATACCCCCGCAGGCAGCGAGAAGGATTGTCAGCCGTTCATTTACAAACAATGGATGTTCGCCCACGACGGCACACTGAACAACGCGGCATTGCTGCACGAAAAGCTGGTGGCCAAGCGTCAGGCGTCCATCGGGGGCGATTCGAGCCACGAGATCTTTTTCCACTACATCGTGCAGTGTATCCGCGAGCACGATCTCGAAGCCGTGGACGGTATTCGCACAGCCATGCGCCGCACCGAAATCGACGGCGGCACGCGCAACTTTGTACTGACCAATCTCAACACGCTGTACGCATTTCGAGACGCCGCCCCCGCAAGCCTTTACTATCTGGAGCGTCCCGAAGGTCAGCCCTTCTCGCTTCGCGGGCAAGAGATGCAGACGCTGCACGAATCGCAGGGTCTTGCCGCCGAACAATCCGTGGTGGTTGCGTCGGAACCGCTGACCGACGACGCGTGGAAGGAAATCCCCGAGGGCTATCTGCTGGTCGTGCCCAACGGGCTGGAATGCCAGCTCGTGAAAATCTGAAACGTATGATGGGCAGCCGCTTTCAGTGAAGCGCGGCTGCTCCGTTTTTCTTATTGACCCTCCCCGTGCAATCACCATCCTAACCCATGGCTGAAGTTATCTGAGGTTTTACGTTTTGGAGGTTTTATTAACATGTCTGCTCGCATGGGGCGTTTAGCCCTTTTGTTTGGCGCAATGGCAGTGGTGGCAGTGGGATGCCGCGGTTGCATGCGCGAGAACGTGGTGTGGGAACACACCTTTAACAAACCCGACACGGGCACCCGCATGGGCCCTGTGCCGTATCCCGAGTTTGAAATGCCCCCTGCCCCCATGGCTCCCGCCTATGGCAAGGGCGCCGGCACCATCAGCGTGGCCCCCGCGGCGCCGGTTTACTCGGCTCCTCCGGCCGGCTATCAACCGCCCTCCGCAGTGGCCCCGGCCCAGCCGAGACCGTCGCGCGACGAGATCATCGACAAATAATCCGGGCAACCGCCATCGCGCGGCCGGCGCTTCAATGCTCCTTTTTTCACGCGGTTCCGTCAACGGTTGCACACCGCCCGGAACCGCGTCATTTTTTTAATCTGGATCGCCTTCCTCCATCATGAAAACCGACCTCCTCATCATTGGCTCAGGGATCGCCGGATGCGCCGCCGCTCTTGCAGCCGCCGATGCGGGCCTGCACGTGACCATCGTAACCCGCGCCGCAACCCCCGAAAAAAGCACCTCCACCAGTTGGGCCCAGGGCGGCATTATTTATCAGGGCGAGGGCGACTCCCCCGATCTTCTGTCCGAAGACGTCTTTCGCGCCGGCGGCGAGATTGGCTGGATGCCCGCCATCCAACAACTGGCCAACCTCGGCCCGCGCTACGTTGAAGATATCCTCATCAACCGCCTGCAGGTCCCCTTCGACCGCACCACCGCAAGCGAGTTGGACATCACCGAGGAAGGCGCCCACAGTGTGCGGCGTATCATCCACGTGGAGGACCTCACGGGGCGCGCCATCGAGGAACAGTTCATCGCGCATCTGAAAAAGATGCCCAATGTGCGCATCATCACCGATGCCACCGTGCTGGATCTTCTCACGCTTTCGCACCACTCTCTCAACCCGGCCGATTTATACGCTCCCCCCACGTGCATTGGCGCGAACATCCTCATGCAGGAAAGCGGCCGCGTGGAAGCCGTGCCGGCGGGCGAGACCATACTGGCAACCGGCGGCGTGGGGCAGCTTTTTCTCCACACGACCAACCCCCGCGGCGCCCGCGGCGACGGCATCGCCATGGCTTATCGCGCCGGTGTGCGCCTCCTCAACATGGAGTACATCCAGTTCCATCCCACGGCCCTTTACACACCCCACGGCGACGGTGACGGCTCCGCCTTCCTCATCAGCGAAAGCATGCGCGGAGAGGGCGGCGTTCTCAAACTGCGCGACGGAACCGAATTCATGGAGAAGTACGACCCGCGCGGCAGCCTGGCCCCGCGCGACGTTGTGGCCCGGGCCATCCACACCGAGATGCTGGAGAACAAAGAACCCCACGTGGTGCTGGACCTGACCCACAAGGACGCCGACTGGATTCGCCAGCGCTTCCCCAACATCCACGCCGAGTGCCTCCGCGAGGGAATCGACCTGACCCGCCAGCCCATTCCCGTGGTGCCGGCCGCACACTACTGCTGCGGCGGCGTAGCCGTGGATCTGCTGGGGCGCACCTCCATGGCGCGACTGCGTGCCGTGGGCGAAGTATCATGCACCGGTGTGCATGGCGCGAACCGCCTGGCCAGCACGTCGCTGCTGGAAGGGCTTGTATGGGGCATGGAGGCCGGCAAGAGCGCAGCCGAAAATCTGAAACAAACCGCCCCCGCCTATTTCCCCGAAATTGCCCCCTGGCGCTACGAGGATGAAACCGTGGACCCGGCGTTGGTGTTGCAGGATTGGAACACGATCAAATACACCATGTGGAATTACGTGGGATTGGTGCGCACCACCAAGCGCATGAAACGCGCCCGCGCCATTTTGCGCGAGTTGCAAACCGAGATCGAGTATTTCTACGAACGGGCGAGACTGACCGATGAAATCATCGGCCTGCGCAACGGCTGCCAGGCCGCCCTCGCGGTCCTCTTCGCCGCCATGGAAAACCGCACCAGCCACGGCGCGCATTACCGGTCGGATTGATATCACCAGACGCTTCTCCCGGGAGCGCCAATCTCCCGATTGGCGCTTTTTACCTTACTGGGCAGCATATCTGAACAATAGCGAAAAGGCGAGCTGTCGAAAAAACCGTTTCTCCTTAGCAGTCGAATTGTGTCTGCCAATCAGGAGATTGGCGTTCCGAGGAGGTGCCACCGGCTACCCGTTCAGCAACGCCGCATCCGCTCCTGCGTTATTTGCCTCGGTCTTTTTCTGCGTGCGGAAGATCATCCCCCGACTCACGCTGCCGTTTGTTGCGTCGTACACGCTGCGCGGATCATACAGCGTCCCTCCGCCGGCCGCCAGCGGATACAGACCCTGCGGGCCCATGGCTCCCAGACGCCATTCGCCATCCAGCTCAAGCACGGCATCCAGATTCACCGGCGGAAAAAACGAGTAATCCGGCGTGGGACCCTGTCGTGTGCAGAGGTACCAGAACGTTATATCCTGCGGATCGCCGGACTGATAGGGCTTGCCCTGATTATTACCAATGTTCACCCGCTTGCCCACACGGAACGGATCGGGCACGTGGCTGGTGATATATCCAATTGGCGTCGTCAAACTATCCGGCACCGTGAGAAACGCGTACGATCGCAGCTCGCCATAACCATCCGTGTCGCGCGATGAATCCGGCGCCCAGGGCGGCGTGTTGTTGTCCACCGCATACGCTTCCAGCGCCGTCGCCACACTTCGCATGTCCGTTTTCGCCCGCGCCACTTTCGAGCGCACCTGCGCCTCGAGAAAATTCGGAACCGCGATGGCCGCGAGAATCGCAATGATCGCCACCACGATCAGCAATTCGATCAACGTGAATGCGCCCCCGCCCCCAACTCCGCGACCACAACGCAGCGAAGCCACGCGCCTCACTCCTGTTCTTTTTTGAGGCTTTCGTTCAGATACTTCAGCACACTCTCGAAACGCACCGCGTTGGCGGAATCACTCTCCACGAGATTTTCGTGCGCTTCGATCATGTGAACGATACGGTCGGTCTTGGAAACCTTCGGGGCTTCTGCGGTGCGAAAATCCGTCGCCGCTTCCGTGGCCGGATGGGCATCCTGCCCTATCGTCCGCACGTTCAGGAAGTGCGCCAGACCCAGCGTGTGCAGCAACCGCTCGTTCTGTTCATTCACGTTCACGAGGGTCATGGTTTCCTTGGTATCGCGCCGCTGGCGCAACCCCACGCTGGCCAGCACGCCCATGAAAGTCGAGTCCATGGTCACGCACTGCTCCAGATCCAAAACAAACTGGCATGCGTTGCTGAAGCGCTCGACAAACAGATCTGTGAGCCGCTTGAACTCCACGCTGTTGGCGAAGCTGCCGCGTCCAATTACACGAATGACGATAACGCCATCGGGGAGTTCTGCAAAACTGATGGTGTCCCCGGAGGATTGGGACGGATTGGTCACTGTTTTACCTGTGGGCATGTTTGGTGCATCACCCCTATTGGGGTTGAGGACAGAACGATTTCCACCCTCCACGAAAATCGCCTTCCTTCAACAGGAAATTTCGAGGGGGTCGCTTGGATGCATGCAATGGCAGCGAATGCGCGGCGCATAATTTTTCAACCCTTAACTACGCCACTGAGCTTCGCCCATTCGCAACAGCGTGGTCGGGACGCACTCCCCCTTGCAATTTACACTCCGTTCCCCATCCTTTTTCCCATGAGACCTGACTCTTCCCATCTGGTGCTGCGCTGTGCGCTGGCCGCCGCCGCCAGTTTAACCCTCACCCTCGCGGCCTGCAACGGCGAGGCTCCCGAACCCCTGGTAGTGAGCGGCCGCGTGGAAGCCCACGACGTGCGCATCGGTTCCAAAATCGGCGGGCGCGTCACCGATGTTCACGTGGCCGAGGGCGACCGGGTCACCTCCGGCCAGATCATCGTCCTCCTGGATGAGGCCGAGGTTTCGGCCCAACTGGAACAGGCTCGCGCCGCCAAACGTCAAGCCACGGCGCAACTCGATCTCTTGAAGGCCGGATCGCGCGATGAAGATACCTCGGCCGCCGCCGCCTTTGTCGCGGCCCGTCGCGCGGACTGGCAACTGCGCGTGAAGGGTTCGCGACCCGAGGAAGTGCGCACCGCCGAAGCGGAGGTCTCGCGCACACGCATTGCCCTTGATCTCGCGCAGAAGGAACTCGATCGCGCCGAAACCCTGCGTAAATCGGGCGCCGTGGAACAGCGCGACCTCGACATGCGCCATGCAGATTTTTCCACCGCTCAGGCGCGCTATGATGCCGCCGCCCAGCAGGAGGCGCTGGTGAAAAGCGGATCACGAGTCGAGGAAATCGAAGCTGCAAAGGCCGCCCTGGAAAAAGCGGAGTTCGACCTCGAGCGCTTGCGCAACGGTGCCCGACCCCAGGAGATTACCGCGCAAGCCGCCGCCGTGGAAGCCGCCGTCGCGAACGAGCAGCGCATAGCCGCGCAACTGGCCGAGTCGCACATTCTCGCCCCGGCAGATGGCGTGGTCGAAACGCTTGACCTCCACCCCGGAGACCTGGTCCGCGCGGGCGAGACCGTTGCCATCGTCAATCTCCTCACCTCGCTGTACGTGCGCTGCTACGTCCCCGAAAACCGTCTGGCCAATGTCACCATCGGGCTGCCGGTCGGGGTGACCATCGACGCCCCCGACTCAAAGATTTTTCACGGACGCGTGCGGCATGTCAGCGCGCAGGGCGAGTTCACGCCGCGCAATGTGCAATCCACCGAGAAGCGCAGCGAACTGGTTTTCGAAACAAAAGTCGACATGACCGACGGCACGGAAACCCTGCGAGCAGGCATGTACGCCGACGTGCATTTCGAGGCGATCAATCTCCGTGATTGATCCCGCCGCCCCTGCCATCAGCGCCCGCGGTCTCACCCGGCGCTTCGGTCATTTTACCGCCGTTGATGACGTATCTTTCGATATCTCCCGGGGGGCGATCTTCGGTTTTCTCGGCCCCAACGGGTCGGGCAAGAGCACCGTTATCCGAATGCTCTGCGGCCTACTGCGACCCAGCGAGGGAACCGCGACCCTCGACTCCATCGACGTGACTCGTGACCCCGAACAGGTGAAGCGTCGCATCGGTTACATGTCGCAAAAATTCAGCCTTTACGAAGATCTCACCGTCGACGAAAACCTCTTCTTTTTCGGGCGCATTTACGGCCTCCACGGGACCGCGCTGCGCACCCGCCGCGACGAACTTGTTGAACTCGTGGGCTTGCAACCCTACACCAGCCGCCTTGCCCGAAACCTGTCCGGCGGATGGAAACAGCGTCTCTCCCTCGTCTGCTCACTCGTCCACAATCCCGGCATCATCTTTCTCGACGAACCCACAGCCGGCATCGACCCCGTGGCGCGGCGCGACTTGTGGGATCTTCTCTTTCGGCTCTCCAGCGGCGGCACCACGCTCTTCGTAACCACCCACTACATGGACGAAGCCGAGCGTTGCAGCGACGTGGCCTACATCTATCAATCGCGCATCATGACCCTCGGACGCCCTGAGGATCTGAAGGCTCTGCCCGAAGTGAACCCCGCCGGAACGCACCGGCTCACCGTGGCCGTGGACGACAGCCGGCGCGCGCTGGAGGCCCTGCGCCGCATGGACGGCCTGAACGACGCCACCCTCTTCGGGCAGGAAATCCATCTTCTTGTTTCCAACCAGATTCACGAAGTCGACATTGCGCGGACACTCGCGTTGCACAACATGACAGTCCGTGAAGTGCGCCCCGCCGAACCCACCCTCGAAGACGTGTTCGTGATGCTGACCCGCAACCACACGCGCCTCGCTCTCGAACAACAAGCGACCTCCGGCGTCGCCGTCGCTCTGGAGCGATAAGCCATGTTCCGCGGCCTGTGGGCGATCATCCTCAAAGAACTCCTGCAGGTGCGCCGCGACCCCAGCACGCGCTTCATCTTTCTTATCCCGGTGATCCAGACCTTCATCTTCGGCTTTGCCATCGACATGGATATCCAACACATCCCGACCATCGTCCTCGACATGAACCACTCGGTCGAGAGCCGCCGTCTCGTGGAGCGCTTCGTCAACACCGGCGCCTTCGATCTGGTGGACGTGGCCTCCGGCGAAGCCGAAGTGCGGCGCGCCATCGTGGACGGCCGCGCCAAGGTGGGCATCATCATTCCCTCCGACTACACCGCACGCATTCTGCGCAACGAACAAGTCGCCGTGCAGGTGCTCATCGACGGCTCCGACAGCTCCATCGCGCTGAACGCCATGCAAACCGGCGGCAGCATCGGGCTGCTACAGTCACTGCAGCGGGCCGGCGTTGGGTTGGACCAACAACAGCTCGAAGTGCGCCCACGGGTGCTGTTCAATCCCGCCCTCGAAAGCTCGCACTTTTATGTTCCGGGGCTGGTTGGTATCATCCTTCAAATCGTTACCGTGTTGCTCACGTCGTTCGCCGTGGTGCGAGAGCGTGAGCGGGGAACCCTTGAGCAACTCAGCGTCACCCCGGTCTCGCGCTCGGCCATCATCATCGGGAAGCTCATCCCATACGCGCTCATCGGAGTCGTCCAAACCCTCGGCGTGTTGCTTCTCATGCGGTTTGTTTTTGGCGTACACATCCAGGGCGACCTCGCATTGCTTCTGGCGTTGTCGTTCCTGTTCCTGTTGCCCGCTCTGGCTCTCGGGTTGCTCATCAGCACCTTCGCCCACAACCAGGCCGAGGCAATGCAACTGGCGCTGCTGGTGATTTTGCCCAGCGTGCTGCTGTCGGGTTTCGCCTTTCCCCGCGAAACGATGCCGCTGCCGATCTACTGGCTCAGCTTCGGCATACCGGTGACGTATTACGTCCAGATTCTCCGCGGCATTATTCTGAGAGGAGCGGGCTTCTCCGCCCTTTGGCCGCAGACCCTCGCCCTGGCGGGTTTCGGCGTGGCATTGCTGACCATCAGCGCCATGCGCTTCCAAAAGCGCATCATGTGAGATGCGCCGCATTCCCCTGCGGCTCCAATAATTCCATGTCCCCTGTTTTTCTTTTTTGACTATTCAAAAACCAAACTCATGTTTTAGACGCCATGAGACTACACTCACCCCCACGCGCGCTGGCCGCGCTGATGTTCTCTTTCTGTTTTCTTTCGCCCGTGCTTTTCGCCCAGCCCAAACCGTCACCGGCATCTTCTGGCTACGCCGCCGTTCTCCTGGTGGAACAAGGCGAAGCTCGACTGGCGGAAAACCAGATCGATGAAGCTCGAGAATTCTTCCAAAAAGCTCTGCAAACCGATCAAAATAATGCCAAAGCCGAGAAGCACCTTCGTGATCTGGAAGCCCCGAAATTTCGCCCCGCCGCACCCGTTGCCGCCGTCGTCGTAACACCTTATCCATCCACCACAACAACCGCCCCGACCGCCACCGCGACACCCACCGCAGGAGCCTCGCCCGCCGCTTCGTCAGCTACGAGCGCGTCTCCTGCCGTGGGCGTCCTTCCCACCAGCAACGGCGGCAAAGGCGGAGCAACTCCGGCCACAGAAAACATGCCCCTCGACGAAGCATCGCTGGTTGCTCTGCGCAAAACCCAGCTCGGCAAACCTGAATATCGCGCCGCGTGGATCACGCGCATGGATTGGGCCAGTCTCGACCAAACCATTGCTCGCAATAAAATCATCACCCTCCTCGATCGCGCCAAGGAGATTAACCTCAACACCATTTTCTTTCAGGTACGGGGCGATTGCACAACCCTCTATCCCAGCGAACTCGAACCCGTTTCCGATCTTCTCGGCGGACGTCTCGATTGGGACCCCGTGGCCTTTGCCATCGAGGAAGCGCATAAACGCTCCATCGCCTTCCACGCCTATTTCAACATCTCCACGGCGAGTGAAAAGCGCGGAGGCCCCACCAACCCCAACCACATTTTTCAGCAACATTGCGTGGAGGGGTCCAACCCTAACTGGCTGGTTTATAAAGAGGGTGCCCCCCTCGGCTTCGAAGAATACTGGTGGCTGAACACCAACCTGCCCGAAGTGCAGACCCACATCCGCCGGGCCGCCGTGGATTTTATCCATCGCTATAACGTGGATGGCATCCACTACGACCGCGTGCGCTTCCCCAGCGGGGGCACCAGCGATGACCCATGGAGCAAGGCCCGCTTTGCGATCACGAATCCCAACAGCCTCGACTACAACGCCTGGCAACGCGAGAACCTCGCCCAACTCCTTACCGACATTTATGCCGCCGCTGTAACCATGCGCCCGAAGGTGCGCGTCTCCGCCGCCGTCTGGGGTATTTACGACAAAACCAAACTGCCCGCCGGAGCCGACAGAAATGTGGGCTACTCATGGACCAGCAGCGGGCTGCAGGATTATCATCAGGATTCCATCGATTGGATCAACCGCGGCTGCATGGACATGCTCGTTCCCATGATTTACTGGAACATGGGCGAGGACAAACCCGACTTTGACGAGGTGCTGGCTTCGTTCGTGAATCTGACGACAAACGAACGTCACATCATCGGCGGACAGCGCGTCTTTACACCGGCAGAAATGCTGCGCGAAACTGCGGCATCGATTCTCGTGGGTGCCCAGGGTTCCTGCCCCTTCACCCTTAACCGCGTTTACGACACCGAGAGCGCCCCCTTGTATAAAAGCGCAATCTATCCCGACCGCGTGGAAATGCCCGCCATGCCCTGGCGCGATAATCCTGAAGTCGGGATCGTGCTCGTCGTTGTGCGCGACGCTCAGGGAGCCCCCGTCATGAACGCCCCCGTCCGCATATCCGGCGACAAGCCCCAACTCACCTTCAGTTCTGCGGATGGCTTTTGCTCGTTCATCTCAGCGCCCCTGGGCAAAGAGATTACGATAACCGCCGAGAAGCCCGGCACTCCCGGTGTAACCGCCACGAAGAATCTGACAGTGGAAAAGGGCAAATCCGCCGACATCGAACTGAAGTTCAACTAACCCGCTGCGGGCCATGGGGGCCGGCAACGGTCATTCACGGGGCGGGGTCGAGCAACTGAAGTTGCTCGCCCTCGTCCACCGTGTGGCATGCCCTGCAACGCGCCTCATACGCGTCACCACTGCCGATCAGCACGCGCTCACCATCGGCCACGGTGCGTTGGGTGCGGCTGGCCGGAGCACCACAGACGATGCAGATCGCCAGCATTTTGGTCACCATCTCGGCACTGGCTAACAGCTCGGGCACCGGATGCCATGGCGCGCCGCGATAATCCTGATCCAGCGCCGCCACAATCACCCGCACGCCACGGTTGGCCAGTGTCTGACAAACCTCCACCAGTCCCGCCCCCAGAAACTGGGCCTCATCAATGGCCACAACCTCCACGTTGGGCGGCAGCAGCGAGAGAATCTCTTCCGCCTTATCCACCCCCACACACTCAAAACGCTGGGCACTGTGCGAGGCTACAAAATCATCCGCATAGCGGTTATCTATGCGCGGCTTGAAGACCACCACTTCCTGTCGCGCAATCTGCGCCCGGCGCACCCGCCGGATCAATTCCTCACTCTTGCCGCTGAACATGCATCCCGCGATCACTTCGATCCAGCCCGAGTTCATCCTGTATAAATGGCTCATACCCCCATCAACAAAATGCCCAACCTGCCACCGTCAATCCCAAACAACACACCGCCATTTTTGCAATTTCTAAAATTGCATTTCTCTTATGCTCATCAGTATTTTTTCACGATTATCCTGCTCATTCCCCGATGTTGACTCGCACATACCGTCGTGCATTCATTTGCTATTCATGTTGTCATATCCTGTAACAATAATGACCAAAACCACCGCGGAGGACTTTACACCCATGACCTCGAAACTCATTTTCCTCACGGTTGCCCTGGCTTCCGTGCTCACCTTCCCTGTATTTGCCCAGAGTATTCCCCGTGGCAAAACCACCGTGCCGCGCAGCGAATACAGCGTCAGCAGTGGAGCCAGCACCAAACTTCCTGATAGCTGGAACAATCCTTATTCCAACGTAAACGGATGGCGCTTATCACCGTTTATCGTCGCGCCCATGGTAAACCGCACACCGGTCGTTCTCGGGCCTTCCCGGCAGTTTTCTGAGGTGGAATACGGTGCCCTCGTAACGCGCATGCTTGACGCCCAATCCTCAACCCCCCTCACCATCAACAACTCCAATCGCACAGTGGTTGAAGAAAAGGTGGGCCCTGATGGCGCAAAAAATTACCCCACCGTGAGTGTCAACGTGCTCGACATTCTGGACCGCGGAGGCCTGCTGGCCGACACCGGTGAAGAAATCAAGCTGCGCGGCGTACGATTGCCCACCCAACAAGACACCAACCCCGTGCTGGCCTACTACGCCCGCGAGGGCGTGCGCACCCTGCGCGAACTGACCTATTCGGCTCCCGTGGTGGTAAATTTCCAGTCACCGCTACGCAATCGCATCGGCACGCTGACGGCGAAGGTTTCTCTGGCTGACGGCACAGATCTTGGCAAACAGATGCTCGAACAGGGTTTCGCCTGGCTCGACGCAGAGGAAGCCATAGATGCCCGGCGCCTCGACGAATTGAAGCAAGCCGAAGACATCGCCCGCAACGCCAAGACCGGCGTCTGGTCGCTGAGGTAACAAATCTGGCGAACGTAGTCATCCACCGCCCGCCAACAGCCCGCCGCCTTTCAGACGAATTATCTTAAGACCACCTCCCTCGCCGGTTGCCTGGGCCGTTGCTCGTTGCGTCTCAGGCCTGACCGTTTCTCCGGCAGCGTCGCGTTTAGCCTTTGGAGGGGGCGCGAGCTCTTAGCCGGTGGTTGAGCGCAGCGACACCACAGGACCACCGCGCCTTTAACGTCCGCATCCTGCAGGGATGCCAGGCTGTTTCTGCGACCCCTGCCGGGGTCAATACTGTTTCATCCTGGATCCGGGGGTATCGCTACGCTCAACCCCCGGCTAATAGCTGACATCCCTCCGGGATGACCCCGGAGGTACGCCCGTAGCCGCCGGACGCGGTGTAACCCATTTGCCGTACCTCCGGCAACAAAGCTATCTGCGGAAAGAACTGTTTCTCTCGTTGAACGCTTCCACCCCGAGAACCCATATATCCTTAACCGCGTTTTAACCCGTGCCCTTGTCGCGCTTTTTCTGCCGGGGTGCGGCCTTTTCCAGCTTGCGCTCCAGCCGTAACCGCCGGCGCACCAACCACTCCTTAAAATCCACCGGCGGCTTCGCTCCCCCACTCGAACCGGTCAACGCTCCCAGATCCATCGACAGCTTCGATTGCCGCTCGGCGTCTCGCACCAACTCCAACGCCGCCGCCGCATCGCCCAGATGCCGCTCGTACACCTTGACCAGTTGCATGCAGGCCTCGGGATCGCGCGTGCCGCGGCGCTTCCATTCGTTGCGCCAAATTTCCGCCGCCTCTTCGGCCCGTCCACCGCGCCGATACAAATCGGCCAGCGCCGCCAGACACGACCGCGTGAGGTTCGCATCGCGAGACTCGGCCACGGCGCGCTCGAAAAATGCCACCGACCGCTCACCCTGCCCTCGCCGACGCAGCAGCTTCCCAAACCCCGCCGCCATGGCTGCCTGCCCCTCAAAAGATGGCTCCTGGGCATCGCTCATGCGGTCGCCCAGATCCAGCAGCAGCGCCCCCAAGCTTACGATATCCTGCACATTGTGATCCACAACCGGCACCATGCGCTCGCGCCGTGTGCCGCGCACGTAATCGAAAAAGATCTGCGGAATCAGCGCGCCATCCACATCGTGCGTGCGCGCAATGCCGAGCACGTTGCGCTCGATGTTGCGCAAGGAACACGAACCCACCGCCGCACGAAAAACCGCGCGCGCTGGATGCAGCAAATCCAGATGGGGCCGCGCCGCCGCCGGGCGCATCCGGTTCATCACGAAGCGCCCCTCCAGCAGCGGCATGTCGTAGCCGCGTCCGTTGTAGGTCACCAGCGCCTCGCTGGCCGCGATGCGCTCGGCCACCAACGCCAGCAACGCCTCTTCGCCACAAAAGTCATCAATGAACAACTGCTCCACCACAAACTCGCGGGGCTGCATCTGGCCGTCTGCGTCGGTCTCGCCCTCGAACCATCCGAGCCCCACCAGAAAGGCCACCGTGCCCGTGGACCCCATCACTCCGGTGGTCTCTGTGTCCAAAAAAAGAAGGTCCCGCAGCGAAGGCCGCCATCCCGCCTCGCCCCGCATCGGAATGAAATCGACACCCAAAAGCTCGAACGATTCCGCAACATAGGCGACACTGTAGGCCGGGCGCCGGGCTACGGGCAAAAACGCATAACCGCGTTCATGGATCGCCACCGGTCCGCCGCCAGGCGTCTCCACGGCAATGCGCGTGGTCCAGCGCCGCACGCGACCCCGGGGGCCCTCGGCCCAGTCGCTCTCCGCCAGCAGGCGTTCGAGTTGCGCCGCCGATGCTGGCGTAACGCCCACGCCATCCGTCTTCGTCAGGCCGGGCCAGCCGCGGGTCAGCCGGTCGGGCCGCTCCGCCAGCAGGCGGTCCAGTTCCGCGCGGCGCGCCATTGCCACCTTCCGCGCCTGCTCATCCATTTTGTCCCGCTCGTTCATTCGGTCTCTCGATTTTACCCCCTCAAAATATGCTGCCCGTGCGCATTTTAGTCCGGTGCGCCGCATCCCATGGTTCGAGATGTTTGAATCCTTTACCCTCCGAATCGTATTTACGCGCGGCCATGGAGCAAGACCACATACGAAATTTTTCTATCATCGCCCACATCGACCACGGGAAATCCACCCTTGCCGATCGGCTGATGGAATACACGCAGACTGTCGTTCAACGCGAGATGCGCGAACAGCTTCTCGACAATATGGATCTGGAGCGTGAGCGCGGGATCACCATTAAAGCGCAAGCGGTGCGTCTCAACTACCTCGCCGACAATGGTGAGATGTATGAGTTGAATCTCATCGACACTCCCGGCCACGTTGATTTCACTTACGAAGTTTCGCGCAGTCTCGCTGCATGTGAAGGAGCGATACTTGTCGTAGATGCCGTTCAAGGTGTTGAGGCTCAAACACTGGCCAATGCCTATCTGGCGATATCCGGAAATCTTGAGATCATTCCAGTTGTCAACAAGGTTGACCTGCCTGGAGCTGATGTGGAATCTGCTAAAGAGCAGATTGAGCAAGTTATTGGCATTGACGCAAGCGAGGCGATTCCTGCCAGCGCAAAGACCGGCCTTGGAAGTCACGAAATTCTTGAGGCCATCGTCGCAAAAGTTCCCCATCCCCGGGGCGTCGCCGATAACCCACTCCGGGCGCTCATCTTCGACAGCAAATACGATAGCTTCCGTGGTGTTGTAACCTACATCCGCATTGTGGACGGACGCATCCGCAAGGGTGACCGGATGCGGATCATGAGCACGGGACAAGATTTTTTGGTTGACGAGCTTGGCTATTTCACCCCCAAGATGGTTCAAACCCCCGAGCTAACCTCGGGCGAAGTGGGTTACGTAATCGCATCCATTAAGGAAATCGCCGCCGTGCGGGTCGGCGACACTGTCACCACCGCCAAGCGCCCCTCCACGGCTCCCCTGCCTGGCTACCAACCGGCCCTTCCGGTGGTCTTTGCGGGACTTTACCCCATTAATGTCGACGACTATGACAACCTGAAGGATGCCATCGAAAAGCTGCGGCTCAACGATTCGAGCTTCTTCTCCGAGGCGGAAAACTCCCAGGCACTCGGTTTCGGCTTCCGTTGCGGCTTCCTCGGTCTGCTCCACATGGAGATTGTCCAGGAACGCCTTGAGCGCGAGTTCGGGATCAGCCTGCTCACCACCGCCCCCAGCGTGGTGTATCATGTTTTCACGCGTGATGGCGCGATGGTTCCCATCGACAATCCGAGCCACCTGCCCGACCCGGGGTCCATCGAACACATCGATGAGCCGTACATAGAGGCGCGCATCATGGCGCCGCCGCAATATGTCGGCACCATCATGACGCTTTGTCAAAATCGCCGCGGCACCCAGAAGCATCTGTCATACATCGGCGAGAAGCGGGTGCTGCTGGAGTACGATCTCCCCCTCGGTGAAGTCATCCTGGATTTCTACGACAAGTTAAAAAGCGTGTCACAGGGCTATGCGAGCTTTGACTATGACATTCGAGACTACCGCCCGACCAACATGGTCAAGCTGGATATCTTGATAAATGGCGAGATCGTTGACGCCCTTTCCAACATTGTCCATCGCGACAACTCCTACCACCGCGGGCGCAACCTGGTGGAGAAGCTGAAGGAACTCGTCCCCCGGCAGATGTACGATGTCGCCATTCAGGCGGCCATCGGTGGCAAGATCCTGGCCCGCGAAACCGTGAAAGCTCTGCGCAAGAACGTTACCGCCAAGTGCTACGGCGGCGACATCTCCCGCAAGCGCAAGTTGCTCGAGAAGCAAAAAGAGGGCAAGAAGCGCATGAAGCAGGTCGGTCGCGTGGAAATCCCCCAGGAAGCGTTCATGGCTGTCCTCAAGGTTGACGGATAAGAACGCTCACGTTGTGATGTCTTTGCTCCCTCCCCTGTAATTCTGCTTGAATTCCACCTGATTTGATCTTTCGGTTGAAGGTCATCAACCCCTTTACGCGAAAGGTTTTTCCCATGCTCACGCGCTCTATCATCGTCGCAGCAGGTTGCGCCTTATTCTTTTCCGCGCTGCCCACCATCGCCACAACCGCAACCCTTGAGATGGCTCCGCCATTCAGCGACAACATGGTGTTGCAACGCGAAATGGCTGCGCCTGTATGGGGATGGAGCGATCCGGGGGCCAAGGTTACGCTGGAATTTCGCGGTGAGAAGGCCGTTGCCACGGCCGATGCCGAGGGGGCCTGGCGCACTAATATTACCACCGGTGCTGCGGGCGGACCTTTCACTTTCTCGGTGCAGACCGACGCCACCTCCACCATCCTTAACAATGTGATGGTGGGCGAAGTCTGGCTCGCTTCGGGCCAGAGCAACATGGCCATGACGCTGAAACTGACCCTGAGGCTCAACAACCTTGCGGACCAGTTAGCTCTCATAAACAACCCCGCGCTGCGCGTCCTTCAAGTCGACCGTACCGTCGGCTACTCTCCGCAAAAGCGCGTGAAGAACACCGGGTGGGCCGTGGCCAACGCCGAGTCACTGGCTGATTTTTCTGCCGTTGGTTATTTTTTCGGTGCCGATTTACAAAAAGAACTGGGTGTGCCGGTTGGCATCATCCACTCCTCCTGGGGGGGAACCCCCGCCGCTTCGTGGACCAGCACCGAAGGCCTGAAGCGCATCCCGGAGTTAGCCCAGCGACTGGCAAGTCTGGACCGATCCACATCCGACTCTGCGACATTAGCAGCCGATTACGAGAAGAAGCTCGCAGCCTGGAACAGCGAATTCACCAACAAAGATGCGGGTCTAAAGGAGGGAGCCGAATGGTCGGCTCTTAACCTTGACACAACCGGTTGGCACACAATGAACCTCCCGGGCATGTGGGAGGATTCGATCCTCCCGGGGTTTGACGGTATCGTGTGGTTCCGGCGAGACGTACAGCTCACCGCGCAGGCTGCAAAAACAGAGGACGCGCATCTGAGCCTGGCCTCTGTGGACGACGCCTATACGGTCTGGATGAATGGAGTTGAGTTGGGCTCGTCCGACACCTACGGAACGCCCATCAACGTCGCGATCCCCGATGGCGTTCTGCGCGAGGGGCATAATTCAATCGTCGTGCGCGTGGTGGACACCGGCGGCGCGGGAGGCTTTCTGGATGATCCGAAAGATATGTATCTCATCCCCGGCGGCGACGGGACCACAATCACGCTGGTGGGCAAATGGTTCGCCAAGGAAACCGTAAACGCGAAAGACTTGTCCCCAAAGCCAATCTCATCGGTCAGCCCTCATCGTCTTGCCGGGCTTTACAATGGAATGATAGAACCACTCAAACCCTTTGGTATTCGGGGTGCTATCTGGTATCAGGGCGAGAGCGATGCCTCCCGGGCGCAATTATACCGGAGGCTTTTCCCGAACATGATCACGGACTGGCGCGAGAAATGGAATGCGGAAAATCCCGAACAGGGCGACTTCCCATTCCTATTTGTCCAGCTTGCAAGCTTTACTCAACAGACAACCCAGCCTCGTGAAAATCATTGGGCGGAATTGCGCGAAGCGCAAGCCATGACGCTTGACTTGAAAAACACCGGCATGGCCACGGCCATTGATATCGGCGAGGCGGATGACATCCATCCCAAA
Source organism: candidate division BRC1 bacterium HGW-BRC1-1 (assembly GCA_002842095.1). Classification (GTDB taxonomy): domain Bacteria; phylum Sumerlaeota; class Sumerlaeia; order Sumerlaeales; family Sumerlaeaceae; genus HGW-BRC1-1. Next base: position 169,650 of record PHCB01000003.1, on the reverse strand, counting down.
AATAAGATGGAAGTGGGCCGACGTCTGGCACTGGTCGCCCGGGGCACGGTTTATGGCGAGAAGGGTCTCGAATTCAGCGGACCGGTTCTGAAAAAGGATTCCATGAAAACTGAAGGCAAAAAGGTCACGCTTGCGTTTGATCACGCCACAGACGGCCTGCAGATAGAGGGCGAAGGCGAGGCCCGGGGATTTGCCGTGGCGGGTAAGGACCGAGTATTCCACTGGGCTGACAAAGCGACGTTGAAAGACAACAAGGTGACGGTGAGCAGCAAGGACGTGCCCGAGCCTGTGGCCGTTCGCTACGGCTGGGATGGCAACCCGGTTCTTTCGGTTTATAACGTCGACGGACTGCCGATGCTACCCTTCCGCACGGATGACTGGCCGGGGATGGGCACCGAGACGTATTAAGCATGGGGCATTTGTGACTAATTCCCGCCCATTGCGACTAATGGTCTGGGTCGGCGCATGGGCTTTTGTTGCTCCGCGTCGGCCTTAAATCACGTCCCGAGACAGGATCCAATCGCAATGGTTTACATCTCCCGCCGCGCTGAGTTTTGCGCCAGTCACCGCCTGCACAATCCCACCCTTTCCGATGAGGAAAACTGTGACATCTACGGCCTGTGCAACAACCCCCACGGCCATGGCCACAATTACAAGGTCGAGGTAACGGTGTGCGGTGACGTGGACCCGAAGACGGGCATGGTGATGGATCTGAAGGTGTTGAAGGAGCTGATGGAAGAAGTGATCATCTCAAAGGTGGACCACCGCCATTTCAATCTGGACGTGGAATACATGGACGGTGTGATTCCCACGGCTGAAAACATCACCGTGGCATTTTGGGAGATGATGGAAGCAAGGCTTGAGGGTTCGGCCAGGCTGTTTGAAATCCGCGTCTGGGAGAATGATAACAACGTCGCCTTTTATCGTGGCGAAGGCGGTAGCCTGACCCGTCACCCCGGCATGGCCGAAGCCGTAAAGCGCGGCCAGCGCGCCTGACCCGCGCGCCCCGTCAGTTCGTCTGGGTTAGTGCGGCGTTGGCGATCAGGGGCAGGCTTATGTCCACGTTGCCGTTTAGTGTCGGCACCGTTGCGTTGTCGATCACGATCTGGACGCTGTCGACGTTGTCGATGTTGTACAGCAGGCTGTTCACCACACTGAACACGGCCAGCATTTCGGCCTCAACGCCTCCTCGCAGGTTGTTCATGTATTCTCGCGAGAGGTCCACGATGACCATGCGATCATTGACAAATACCGCATTCACTTTTGTTCCGGCGGGAATGGGGGTCTTTAAAAAAGCCCGCTCGTCGCCTGCAATGAGGTGCTTGATAATTATTTGCGCACGGTCGCCTGGGGAAGTGCCCGGCGGGCCAATCTCGGCGATGGACCCGGTCAGCGATTTGCCATCCTTGGTGTAATAGAGCATGGCCTTGTTGGGTGGCAGTCGATTAAGTGCTGCGCCGGCGGTCAGAGATCCGGCCTCACCCGTCACTGCCGGGCGTGCTCCGCCGCCCTGAAAATAATACCACATCCCGGCCAGACCAAGCACGATGGCTATGATACCCACCACCGAAACCGAGAAAACGAAACGTCCGAAATAGGGATCGCGGCGTGGACTCATCGGGCGACCTCCTCGCCAAGATTGCGTGCATACTGGGCGATGCCCTCGGCCACGGTGGCGGCCAGGACATCGAGTTGGGCGTCATCGCGCAGGCGTTTCATGTCATCCACATTGCTTACATAGCCCGCCACCAGCACGGCCGACGGCATGGGGCTGCGGCGCAAAAGATAAATGGGCGCGGGGATGGTTCCGTTGCCATCTTTGTTTACGTGGCGCTTCATGGTGGTGGACAGCGCGGTTGCCAGCAGGCGGCTACGGTCTTCAAAGGGACGGTAATTCATTTCCATGGGAACCGCTTGTCCGGCATCCTGGGGAAGCGGCGTACGGGCGTTGGCGTCAACAGCCTCGGTCATGGTCATCAGGCGGAATCCGCCGGTTTCAGCCATTTCGCTGGAAGCGAGGCGAATGGAAACCAGAGCCTGAGCATCGCTTTTGGTTATGATTTCAAGTTTGCGACCCAGTGGCGTCCGATTGGCAACGCTGCGGGTAAGTTCCACCTGCATGCCGCGCAACTCCAGCTGCGCCTTCACCCGCTGGGCAATGTTCAGCGTCATGGCACTCACATCTTTGCCGCGTCCGCTGCCCACGAAAAAGTCGCCGTCATCGGGATCCAGAATTACCCTGATAACATCCTTGCGTACGGCAGCGGCCTTCAACTGGTCGGCCGTGAATGTTGCGATGCGGAAGCGCTCCATCTCAGTGCGGTCGGTGTTGGCCACGGTGTAATAATCGCGACCCGTGGTTTGCACCGCCACCGGCTTTTCGGTGGGCCGTGGTGTGGGCGTAGGCGGCGGGGTGGGCGTGGCCGTGGGTGCGGGCGTGGGAACCGCCGGCGTGGGTACGTTGGGGGGTTGAGTGGCGGCGGGGGGCGGAGTAGGTGTTGCCACGGGAGCAGGGGTGGCGGGCATGGCGATTGGCGTGGGTGCGGGCAACAATGGAGTCGCCGCCGGTGTTGCCATCGGGCCGGGTGTCAGCATCGGCAAAATGTCAGGATTGGGCGTGGGAGTGGCGCCATCGGCGGGCGTTGCCAACGGCGTTGGCGTGGCAGGAGGAGCGGCGGTTTCAAGCTGGGTTCCCACCCGAGATATGGTTGCCTGCGGGATATAAATTTCGCCGCGATAAACCTTCAGGGGGCGGTCCACCCGTTCCATGTTGCCATTGATCACCATGTTGTTTCCGGTGGTAAAAAACGTGAACTTCTGGCCCTTCACTTCGATTCGCAAACGACTCTCACCGTCCCAATCGATCTTCGCGTCGGGGTCAATTTTGCGAAGTTGCGCGGAAAGATCGGAGGCAGAAACCACCTCATCGCCCGGTCCGGTGTCACCCGGTTGCGCGACAACAGACAAAGACATGCCAAGCACCAGCATAGCCGCAAGGGCCACAACGCCGGGACGCAATCCGCTATGGGGAAAAAGTTTCAAAGTTAAGGGGACCGTTCAATTCTCGCGTGGCAGATTAACAAGGGCGGGAAAGAAACATGCAAGGTTTTCAATGGCAGATGAATGCGCAAATGCACACGGACCTCAAGTGCGGGGTGTTTCGGGAAGGGAAATGGGCGTCATCGGGGCGTTTTAGAAAATCGGCGCCGCCGCTGAAGCTGTCGTTGTGTCGGCGTCGGAGGGCGAGGTCTCATCTGTGGAGAATGTTGTTTGAACTGCCCCGGTGGAGGTGGTTTCCATGGCCGCCACATCGAGGCTCATTCCCGCGCCTTCGGCGGCAGGAACATCGGCAATGGATGGCGGGGCCGAGCGATCACATCCACTCAGAACCAAACCGCCCCCAACAAAAACCGCTGACCCGATCCACAGAAGCAGGCTTGCAGCCAGTCGCCTCTGCGCAACTTTCAGCGGCATATCAGATGCATCATATCGAGATGCACACCACAATTGTTTCACTCGGAAAAAGAACATACCTAACAGAGAACCGCGGTCGTTCACAGTAAATCAAGAAAGCAAATTGGCACCCGGGGCACAGCCTTAAGGTGATGCTACTTCTTTGCTGCGGGCTTCTTTGCCGCGGGTTTCTTCGCCGCCGGCTTCTTTGCTACGGGCTTCTTGGCCGTTGCCATGACAATCACCTCCGTCCTCAAACGAGAATGACAGCATCCTGCAATGCATTGAAACGCAACGTCCGGCGTGTTGAAAAGTCAAAGCAAAAACGCTGACCAGAAGCCTGAAAATGAGGCTGGGCGCAAAATAATTTCAAGCTCCTGAAACTCCCTGATTTGCGGTTGAAACGCTCTCCTGCCAACCTGTTATTCTGGTTGAAAACTGCGGTCCCGGTTCCATGCTTCAATTTCATTGTTGCCATTTCCATGGCCTCAACAGGAAATAATTGCCCCCCTTTGCGTGTTTGGGAAGTATGGGGATTTATTGTCTCAACACGGCCATTCCGCTTTTTCGGCGGGGTGGGCGCCAATCCCGACACGGAGTTTCGACCAACTTTGATAGTGCCGACGAAAGACGCATGAACACAGCCAAACGCGAAGTGAAAGTGGTGAACGCGTCCGGGATGCACCTGCGGCCCGCTGCGGCGTTTGTTCAAACCGCCAACAAACACAAGGGCTGTGACATTTTTGTTACGCGCGATGGCCAGCGCGTAAACGGCAAAAGCATTATGGGTCTGGTCATGCTCGCCGCAGCCAAAGATACGGTTCTTATGATTGAGTGCAACGGCGAAGGGGCAAACAACGCCCTTGAAGAACTCTGCCTGCTCATCGAAAACAAATTCGGCATCGACAGTTAGCCCGCCCGACGGGCTCCCGTTGCCCCGCGCCACCACACTAAAAATTAATCATCCACGGGAGCAATCATGAAAGACCTCATGGCGATCATCCTCGCCGCCGGCCAGGGCACGCGCATGTACTCGGGTCTGCCCAAGGTGCTTCACAATGTAGCCGGTCAGCCCATGCTCGACCACGTTCTGGAAGCCATTGAAGCCCTCGAACCCTCGAAAATTTTCGTCGTGACCGGGTTCATGGGCGACGTGGTACGCGATCACGTCGGCAAGCGGGCCATCTGTGTCACGCAGGAAAAGCGCCTCGGCACCGCCCACGCGGTGAAACAGGTGGTGCCGTATCTGGAAAATTTTGACGGTGAGGTGCTCATCACCGTGGGCGATGCACCCCTCATCCGCACCGAGACGCTGCGCGAACTCATCAAGCGACGCCGCGCCCACCAGGTGGCCGCCACCGTGGCCACCACCGAGCTTGAGGACCCCACGGGCTACGGGCGAATCGTGCGCAACCGCGATGCCACCGTGCGCAAAATCGTGGAAGAAAAAGACACCAACATTTACGAAGCTGCCATCCAGGAAATTAACACCGGCATTTACGTTTTCGACAACAAGCAACTACTGGCCGCGCTGCGTCTGGTGCGTAACAAGAACGCCCAGAAAGAATATTACCTGACGGATACCGTCGAAATCCTGGGTCGTCTGGGCGGCGAAGTAGAGCCCGTGATGGGCGAAGATTCCACCGAAACCATGGGCGTCAACTCCCGCGCCGAACTGGCCCGCGCCGAGGCGTATCTGCGCCACCGCATCGCTCTCAGCGTGATGGAGGCGGGCGTGACGGTTATCGATCCCGACACGACATACATCGACAAACAGGTGCGCATCGGACGCGACACCGTGATCCATCCCTTCAGCGTTTTGAAAGGGCGGTGCGAGATTGGCGAGGGCGGCGACATCGGCCCCCACGCACACATAACCGACAGCGTTATCGGCCCCCGCAGCCACACGCGGTTTTGCTGCATCGACAATGCCCAACTGGGCGCAGACGTGACCGTGGGGCCCTACAGCAGCATCCGCCCCGGATGCACCATTGGTGACAATGTGCGGGTGGGCACCTTCGTGGAAGTAACCCGCAGCGAAATTGGAGACAACAGCGACATCCTCCACCTGAGCTACATTGGCGATGCCCACATCGGCGAGCGCTGCTCCATCGGCACCGGCAGCTTAACGGTTAATTTCGACGGCAAACGCAAACGCGAAACCACGCTGGGCGACGACGTTTTTCTCGGCAGCAAGACGAGCCTGGTGGCACCCGTAACCGTGGACGCCGACATGCGATTCCCGCATAATGCGGTGCTGACCGGCGATGTGAAGAACGACGCGCCGAAAAGCGCTAAGAAAGCGCCGGTGAAAGCGAAGGCCCGACCGAAGAAAAAGAAGTAAGGGCCGGGGGCCGGGAATGGGAGGGATGGGAAGAATGGTGTATTGACCTGGCCCGGGGAGGTCGGGTTAGCGCAGTCCATATCGTCCATTTTGTCCATATCGTCCATCTCTCCTTTTTTTGGAATAAACGTCTACCTACCAGATAGACGTTTCCTCGAACCATACAAAACCAAGCACTTACACACTCCCAAGGAGATCACCCAGAACATCATGGCCACCACCCTTACACCGGCACCCATCCGGCAGATTGCCCCCCATGGCGGGAAACTTGTTAACCGCCTGCTGACCGGCGATGCCCGCACCGAAGCCATTGCCGCAGCCGCCGAGCTACCGCGGATCGTGCTCGACGAGCGCGAGGCGAGCGACGTTGAGATTATCGCCGTCGGCGCCGTGTCGCCCATTACCGGTTTTTTCAACGCCGACGATTATCGCGGTGTGGTGGATAACATGCGCCTGGCCAATGGCCTGCCATGGTCCATTCCCCTGACGGTTTCCACCGCGGGCGATCAGGCCGCCTCCATCAAGGAAGGCTCCCGCGTGGCACTTTACGATGGCTCCGGCGTGTTACTGGCGATCCTCCATGTGGAGAGCAAATTCCGCCACGACAAGGCCCACGAGGCGAAGCACGTTTATGGCACCGAGGATCAGGCCCACCCGGGCGTGGCCGCAATTTATACGAAGGGCGACTTCCTTCTCGGCGGCCCCATCGATGTTGTTAATCTTCCGGCCCATGACGATTTCGAGCAATACCGCCTCACGCCCGAGCAATCCCGCGCGGAGTTCCTCAACCGCGGCTGGCGCCGCATCGTGGCGTTTCAAACGCGCAACCCGATTCATCGGGCCCACGAGTACATGCAAAAGGTGGCGATGGAAATCTGCGACGGCCTGTTCCTGCATCCGCTGGTGGGGGCAACAAAGGGCGACGACGTGAGTCCCGAATTGCGCATGGAGACCTATGAGAAAATCGTGAGCACCTACTACCCCGCCGACCGCGTGGTGATTGGTGTGAACCCGGCGGCCATGCGCTATGCCGGCCCCCGCGAGGCGGTCTTCCACGCCCTCATCCGCAAGAACTACGGCTGCACCCACTTCATCGTGGGACGCGACCACGCCGGGGTGGGCAACTACTACGGCACGTTCGACGCGCATCACATCTTCGACAACTTCGAGGCGGCTGAACTGGGCATCACGCCCTTGTTCTTCGACTACACGTTCTTCTGCCGCGAGTGCGGTAACATGGCCAGCGTGAAGACCTGCCCGCACGACAAATCGCACCACGTGACCCTCAGCGGCACAAAGGTTCGCGAGATGCTGGTGGCCGGCCAGGTTCCTCCCGCGGAATTCAGCCGCGCGGAAGTGGCCGAAATCCTCATCCGCGGCTACAGCAACCAGTCCTGACGCCCTGACCTAAAGCCCATGCCCCACCCGAACCCCATTGAATTTGTGTGTGGTTCGGGTGGATGCTTGGGCAAATGGTGAATCTGAGCCCAAAACGGGCAATAGTTGTTGAAGCGCCATGCCGCGATGTGGCATCGCCATGAGCATAGAAAAAGATGACGAGCGTCACACATAAAGAAGACCTCATCGTGCGGCTGAACAAGTTCCTCGCCAAGGACCTTCTCGGCGTGGATCAGCATTTAGGGGCGATGTTGACCAGCGACACCCGTCTGGTGCGCGAGGTTGGGGATTACCTGAAGACGGGGCAGGGCAAGCGTCTGCGTCCCATCCTTACTATTTTAGCGGCCCGCATGATGGGTTACACCGGCAAAGACCATGTAAAAATGGGCGCTGCGCTGGAGCTTCTTCACACAGCGACGCTGCTGCATGATGATGTCATCGACTGCGCACCCCTCCGCCGGGGTGTGCCCACGGTAAACGCCAAATGGGGCGATGATGTGGCTATTCTGATTGCCGACTATTTGTATGCCGAAGCCTTCAATCTGGCCCATGACGCTCTCTCGTCGGATGTCGTGCGCCTGCTGTGCAAAGTTACCGCGCAGATGGCCGAGGGCGAACTATTCCAGATTGAGAAGCGCGACGTTTTCCTGACCCGCGAAGATTATCTGCGCATCGTGCGCAGCAAGACGGCCTATCTTTTCAGCGCCTGCACCACGCTGGGTGGTTTGCTGGCCCGGGCCGACGAAGAAGAAACACGTTTGTTGGCCGGCTACGGGATGAACTTCGGTATCGCTTTCCAGATTACCGATGACACGCTGGACATGGCTGCGTCCGCGGTGGATACGGGCAAACAGCACGGCGCCGATATCCGTAACGGCAAACAAACACTGCCCCTCATCCTGGCCCTTTCTGCAGCCAGCGACGCGGACAGAGCGGAGCTTACCGCAGTTTGGAAAAGCGGCCGCGACCCGGAACTGATCATGGGCATGATCCGCAAATACCACGGCATTGAAAATGCACTGGAAGAAGCGCGCACGTTTGCAACCTCGGCAGCCGCCCAGCTGGAAACCCTGCCCGGGGGTACGACCCGTGATTTCTTGCAGGAAATCAGCGAATACGTCATCAATCGCACAACCTGAAATCGCGCCGGCAAGATGGCTCGCGTGGTCATTTTCGTCCGCCTCTCGCCGGTGGGGTCATCTTCACGCTTGAATTGTTCGCAGCGCTGGGCGTTTCTTGAAGCATAACTGTTGGTGCGGGGTCGCTGCTTGTTTCTGTTTGTAGATGATCACCGGATTTATGTTGTGGGGCATCAGGTATCTTCCGCGCCTGCGGCATGCCGACCCCTACGGAGTGTTTAAATCATGGCATTCTTCAAGAAATTGGTGCCCGGCAAGGGCAATGGTAGCAACGACCCCCTCGAAGGGGAGGCCGCCAAACGCGCTGACCAGAACAAGGGCGGCGCGAAACGCGATGGTCCCATCGACCCGGTTCTTCAAGCCGAACTGGCCAAAGCCCTGCGCAAAGACCCCGTTGCGTCCAGCGAGGAAGCGGGCGGAAGAGTAAACCAGCAGTCTTACAGCGGCGACATGGCCATGGGCGGCAGCATGAATATGCTGCAGATGCTCAGCGAGCAGGCCGGACTCCCCTATGTTAAACTTTCCGAGGCCACCAAGGGCCACCTGACCCCGAAGCTTTTGAAGCTTGTCCCTGCCGCGACCGCCCGTTTCTATAAAGTGTTTCCCGTGCAGTTGCGCCCCAACGGCGTGCTGGTGGTGGCCATCAGCGATCCGCTGAACGTGCGCATCATGGACGATCTACGCCTGACCCTCGCCGGGGGCGAGGTGAAGGATCTGGAAGCCGTGGTTGCCCACGAGGAAGAGATCGTCGATTACATCAACCTGCACTACGGTGTGGGCGACGTGAACCTGCAGGATCTGGTGGACGACTTCGAGAGGGATGACGACGACGGATCGCTTGTAACAACAGCCGGCGCCATTGACCTGAGCGACCTCGAACAGATCAGTGCCGACCAGCCCATTATCCGTTTCTGCAGCCTGCTCCTTCTGCAAGCCATCAAGGAGCGCGCGAGTGATATTCACCTCGAACCTTTCAGCAACGTACTCCGCATCCGTTACCGCGTGGACGGTGTGTTGCGCGAGATTCCCAGCCCGCCGAAGTCGTGGCAAATCGGCATTCTCTCGCGCTTCAAGGTTATGTCGAACCTCGATATTTCTGAAACCCGCCGCCCCCAGGACGGGCGTATGAAACTGACCGTGGACGGGCGCGACGTGGACATTCGTCTTTCGACACTGCCCGTGGTTTACGGCGAGGCCATGGCCATGCGTCTGCTGGACAAGAACATGATGCGCATCGGCGTGCATCAGATCGGCATGACGCAGGACGTTCTCGATCGCTTTCTGAAGATGATCGAGCGGCCCAACGGCATTCTGCTGGTTACCGGCCCCACGGGTTGCGGCAAAACCACAACTCTGTATGCCGCCCTCAACGAGATCAACGACCCCACCGAAAAGATCATCACCACGGAAGACCCCGTGGAATATCAGCTCGACGGCATCATCCAGATTAACATCAACACAGCGGTCGATCTGACTTTTTCGCGGTGTCTGCGCGCTATTTTGCGCCAGGATCCCGACGTTATTCTGGTGGGTGAAATCCGCGATGCGGAGACTGCGCAGATCGCCATTCAGGCGTCTCTCACGGGCCACCTTGTGTTCTCCACGTTGCACACCAACAGCGCTGCCGGCTGCGTGACGCGACTCGTCGACATGGGTATCGAGCCATTCCTTATCAACTCCACGCTGGAAGGCATCATTGGTCAGCGTCTCGTGCGTACGGTTTGTTCGGGATGCAAAAAGCCCTATACGCCCACGGCGGAGGAACTCGAGGATTTCGGCGTGAAGCCCGCCGATGTGACCGACCTGACCTTCTTTAAGGGCACCGGTTGCGACGAATGCTCCCACTCGGGCTACCGTGGGCGACTGGGCATTTTCGAGCTTCTACCGATCTCCGAGGAAATTCGCGACCAGATTTATAACCACGCCTCCACCGACGAAATCCATGCGATGGCGCTGAAGCAGGGAATGAAAACCATGCGGCAGGACGGCTGGTTGAAAATCTGCGCAGGCATCACAACGTTTGAAGAAGTGGCCAAGCACACACCGCGCGAGACGGCCGAGCAGATTAAGAACGAGATGGAGGAAATGCTGGAACAGACCATCGGCAAGACTCCGGAATCCGGTACGGGTAATGCGCCGGGTGAGAACATTTCCATGAGCGATTTGAGCGGTACCGAGCCGTGGAGCGAGGAGTCGGGCACCAAACCGGCCGATTCGTAATTCAGCGATTCACCCGCTCCCGAGCATCTGATGGAGCCACCAGATTTTTCTCAGCGGGAGTGAGCGCATTCTCACCCACGCAACCCTATTTCCGGGAGGTCAGGCGTGCTGCGCTTCGAGGATATCCGCTTCGATTGTTCCCTGTATAACGGGTACAAGCCCTGCAAGTACGGCAACGAATGTCTCGATTGCCCGCACTATTCGCCGCTTATGCCGCCCGATGCCCAAAGCGGTTTCCCGCAACGGCCGGGTGTGCTGCCCCTGCGAGGCGATGGTTTCAATGTGCTCATCATCAAGACCGGTGCCATGGGCGACGTGCTGCGCACCACCTCGCTGCTTGCCCCGCTGAAGCGCGCCCATCCCGATGCAAGCGTCACCTGGATCACCGAGGCGGCGGCACTGCCGCTGCTGCGCAATAATCCGTTCATCGACGAGTTGCTCCCCTTCAACCCCGAGCAGGTGAAATCGCTGCAAGGCAACCGTTGGAATCTGGTGATGAACTACGAGAAGGATCGCGCGCAACTCAGTCTGGCGGGCGACCTCGAATCCGACGCGAAGGTGGGTTTCGCGCCCACCCTCTGGGGCGCGTCGACGGTGTTCAACCCCGAGGCGCAATATGGTTTGTTGCTGGGGTTGAGCGACGAGTTGAAGTTCCGCGTGAACACCAAAAGTTATCCGCAGATTATCGCCGAAATGGCGGGCCTGCCGTGGGTGCGCGATCCCTATATTTTGCGCCTTGGGGCGGAGGCAGAACGCCGGTGCGCGGAGATTGAAGAGTTGTGTGCGAACGCAGCTGCGCTTCAATCGGTGGGTGATTCGTCAGAAATAGACAGTGTCTCGCAGCGCCCGGCCCGCATCGGGCTCAATACCGGCTGCGGTTCGGTCTTTCGCACGAAGCAATGGCCCATCGATGGTTGGATGGAGTTGATCGATTTTCTGAAAGAAAACGCCCCCCGGGCGCAACTTCTGCTGCTGGGCGGACCGGCCGAGGAAGAGATGAACCAGCGACTCGCGGCGCGCTACACGTCGCTTCTGACCACAGGCTCGGACAATTCCCTCGAAGAGTTTTTCGGGGTGGTGCAGGCGTGCGATCTGGTGGTGAGCAGTGACAGTCTGGCCATGCACATTGCCGTGGCGCTTGAGAAATGGGTCGGAGCAATTTTCGGCAGCACCTCGGCCGTGGAAGTGGACCTGTTCAATCGGGGCGAGAAAATTATCACCGACTTTGCATGCAGCCCATGCTACCTGAAGGTTTGCGACAAGACGCCCACCTGCATGGAAGCGATGCGCGGCTCGTTGCTGGGCGAGGCCGTGATGCGCGGGCTGGCGGCCAATGGCGGATGAACTGACGCCAGCGCCGGACGTCGAGGCGACGTCTGAGCCGGCAGCGGCCCCAACACCCGCCCCCTCAAAAGCCTGGGGTGGTAAGGTCGTTGTGCTGGTCTGCCTGGTGCTTCTCGGCTGGGCCGCATTTGCGTATACTCCTCTCGTGCGCTATCCCATGCAACGCATGGCCTCGGCCATGGCCGCGCCATGGATACAGCTCGACAACGAGGAGGGCGCGCTGCTGTGGCAGTCGATGGAACTGGCGGAGGGACGCTCCATTTATCGCAAGCTGGATCAGGAACCTTTCGTGGTCGGTACATACCCGCCACTCTTCATGGCCATGGCCGCGCCGTTTGTGGATCGCGAAGCTCCAAGTCTGCTGGCGGGTCGTGCGATTTCCACCTGGTCCGCGATGTTTATCACGCTGGGCATTGCGGTCACGCTTCTCATGCGGCGGCGCAATCTGTTTATTGCATGGGTCGCGGCGCTGCTTTTTTTGTGCACGCTGGAGGTGAACAACTGGGGCGGATATTTCCGCGTCGACATGCTGGCCGTGGCCCTCTCTGCGGGTGGTGTGATGGTGGCCGCCGCCGCCAAACGATTTTCCACGCCGGTGCGCATTGTGGTGGCGACGATGTTCGTCCTCGCGTTCTTCACCAAACAGACCCAGTTGGCGGCCCCCATGGCCATCATCCTGTGGCTGCTGGCGCGCGAGGGTTGGCGCGGTGGTGCCCGGTTTTTTCTCGGTTTTGCCGCAGCCGTGGCGTTGATTCTCGCGGGGCTTGCCGTGGCCACCCACGGGCAGTTTTTCCTCAACACGGTTTCGTACAATGTGAACACGTATCACCCGCGCGATTTGTGGGCGATCTGGTTGCCGCACATATGGCGGTTTTATCCCGGGCTGGTGACGGCCGGGATTACCCTGCTCATCGCGTCATTTGTTCTGCGCGACTGGCCGGTCGCTGAATCGGAAAACAAAGCCACGCCAGTCCTGCTCTCGTGGCAAGGCTCGCCGCTGCCCTGGTACATGCTCACCTCGCTCATTCAGGTGGTGGCGATCGGCAAGGAAGGATCTGCGGAAAATTACCTGCTGGAACCGTTGGCGGCGTGGGCGCTGGGCACCGGCGATTTGCTCGCGGGCTTGCTCCGCGCGCAGGCTACTGCCACCGCGTTCACTTCACGACGCCGCCTTATCTTTGCACGCGCCGTCGCGCTCTTCGTTTGCTCGGCCCTCGCTGCCCAGGCCGTGCACATGAACCGGCGCAAAGACTGGGCCTTCAGTCGCGGAGAAATCAGAACCGACCAAGCCGCCGTGTGGAGTTCCGTGGCTCAGCAGGTGCGTGGCGAGCGCGGCGAAACGTGGTGCGAGTTGGCCATGTTCAACCTTCTCGCCAACCGCTCGCCCCTGCTGCAGCCTTTCATCATGAGCGAGCTGGCGCGTCAGGGCGTGTGGGACCAGAAACCATTCCTCGACGATCTCGCCCGGGGCAGGTTCGCGCTCATTGTAACGGCCTTCGACATCGCCTCGCCCGACCCCACCAATGTCTACACACCCGAGATGCTGCAGGCCATGCGTATGAATTATCGTATTGTGGGGCGAATAGAAGGGGCCGGTTTGTGGAATTATTATCTGTACCGCCCGGTGGCTCCGCCATCCGCGGGCAATATCGCCCGGGCGCGCGTCGTAGAGGGTTTTGACACAAAGACATGAATGAGTCGTCCGGGGACTGCGGTCCCTGTCTGATGGCCGACGGAGCTATGGCCTCGAATTCCGTCGAGCCGGTTTCACCCCGAGGCATTTCGCTTCACTTCCGTTCCGGTTTTCACCTCCCGGCCCTCACCCTTTTTTCTGGCATGAATGCAGCCACGCGCGGGCGATTGCTTATGATCGCATCTGCGGCGGGGTTTGCCCTCATGGGGCTTTTCGTGAAACTGGTGCCGGCGACCATTTCCAGCCACGAGAAGGTTTTCTTCCGCAGCCTGCTGGGTCTGATGGCCCTTGTGGCCTGGATTGCAGCCCGCAAGGCGTGGCCTTCGCGGCCCGTCAATGTAAGGGGATTGGTCTGGCGGGGAGCGTTTGGGGCCGCAGCGTTGTTGCTCTTTTTTTACGCCATCGATACAGCGGGCCTTACCAAAGCGATGCTGTATTCGTACACCTATCCGCTGTTTGCGGTGGTGTTTGCGTGGTTTGACTTGGGCGAGCGCCCCGGACGCGCCACCATGGCGGCGCTGGCGGTGGCGGTGCTGGGCACGCTCCTCACGCTGAACATGCAGGGGATGCAACCGCAGATGTCCGCCGGAGAGATCGCCGGTTTGGCCTCGGGCGTTTTATCGGGCGCTGCCGTCACCAGCATACGAAAACTGCGTCGCACGGAAAGCAGCACGTGGATCGTTATCGCGTTTCTTGCCGCGTCGGTACTGGCCTCGGTGCCGTTCATGTGGTCGCGCTTCGTAATGCCCCAAGGCATTGCGTGGCTGCTGTTGGGTGGCGCGGCGCTGACTGCCATGGTCTCGCAAATGGCCATGACGGAGGCGTACAAGGCGCTCTCCGCCGTGGAAGGCAGCGTGATGAGTCTGGCCACGGTTCCCCTGAGCGCGGCTCTGGCGGTCGTCTTTCTCGGCGAAATGATGTCGGTGAGATTCCTGCTTGGAGGCGCTCTGGTGCTCGGAGCCTGCGCGTTGCTATGCCTGACCATGAGCGACGCCGACGTGGCCCAAACCGTGACGGTGGACCTGACCGACAGAAACCGCCCCACCCCCAGCGAGCCAGACCATGGTCACTTGGATGTGGCGGCGTAATTAGTTTCTATTGTGGGGCTGGCACACTCGCCGGTCCCACCCCCGCTTCCCGTCCATCCCGTCCATCCACCCACCTTTTTTTTGTTTCGAATCGCCAACCCGTCATTCATTATCCTGAACAATCAGACAAACCAACCTCGGGAGTTAGCTTATGCGGGTTCTCATTACGAACGACGACGGCGTGGATGCGCCTGGTATCTGGGCGTTGTATCAGCATATTTCCACGTTTGCCGATGCGGTCGTGGTGGCACCCATTTCCGAGCGCAGCGCCACGGGCCACGCCATCAGCGTGTTCAATGAAATCACCGCCCGACGCCACATCCGCGAGGAAAAGGCGTGGGGCTACGGCATCGACGGCACCCCCGCCGATTGCGTGAAAATGGCCCTCACGGTGCTGATGAAAGACTCCCCGCCGGACCTCGTGATCTCCGGCATCAACCGTGGTCAGAACACGGGCACCAGCATTCTCTATTCTGGCACGGTGGCGGCGGCCCTCGAAGCAACGATGGCCGGCCTGCCCGCCATAGCGGTGTCGCTTGCGGTGGCCTTCAAGCCCCCCGTCAACCTGCCGGACGACGACCCCATGAAGCTGCGCAAGCTGGGACAGAATCCGAACGACTACGCCCACGCCGCAACCATCGCGGCCCGCCTCGCAAAGTCAGTGGCGCAACGCGGCCTGCCCCGGGGCATTCTCCTGAATGTGAACGTGCCCGCGATCGAGCAGGAACTCCTGCGGGGTGTGGTCATTTCGAAAATGGGACATTCCATTTTCGAAGACAACTTCCGCATGGTGAACGAATCCGCCGGGGTGACAACGTACCAGAACGTGGGTGACAAGCTCGTGTACTCGGACGAGGGAGACGACTGGGACGACATCGTGTTGAAGCAAAACAAAACATCCATCACCCCGTTGCATTACGACATGACCCACCACCATTTCCTGGAGGAACTGAAGCGCTGGATGGCCGAGGATGACGCGGAAGCGCGCGCCACCGATGAGGCCGTGGCCCACCAGCTATCGCAGGACCTGAATGCAGAGGTGCAATAGCCGGAGGTCAAAACAATCCCCCTATCGTGAAATAATCGTTTTTTTTGCCCCCCACCGATTGTGTGACCGGTTCTGTCACTGAGGTGATGTTCTCTATCTCAGAAGAACCGAGAGAGAGTCACAAGGCGAAGCTCAGGAGGCTATCAGCAAATGGATGCACTTTTGAAGGCTTTGGAGTCGGGGGCAACGGTTGTTACCGTTAACAGCCGTTTGGCGCGCTTGGTGCGTATGCAGTATGCCTCGCGGATGAACGCACAGGAAAAACGGGCGTGGGCTACGCCGAACGTGTTGTCGATGAAGCAGTGGATCGCGCGGGCCTGGGACACCTACCTGGATCACCTGCCAGCGGACCTGCCGGAGGAGTTGACGCTTCCGCTGGACCCCGCCCAGGAAAACGCCGTGTGGGAAGCGGTGGTTGCCTCCACAGAGGCGGGGAAAATGTTGCTGCAGGTTTCGGGTGCGGCCGAAGCCGCGTGCAAGGCTTATGCGTTGCTACGCCAGTACGGTCTCACACTCAAAAATTTGACGAACCTCGGCAGCAGCGAGCCGGCATATTTCCGCGCCTGGGCTGAAGCTTTTGAGCGCCGCTGCGCGGAGATGGGACGGCAATCAGCCGCAGACCTGCCCGCGCGCATTGCCGAACTCATCGCGAGCGGTTCTATCGATGTGGGTCGCGACGTCTGGTTTGCTGGTTTCGACCGGGTGACTCCCGTGAATAATCGCCTGCGTGAGGTGATGCGCGCCAGATGGATCAACGTGGGGGAATGGCAGCCTCAACCAGTGGCCGCTTCTTCGCGTGCACGCATCTCTTTTCCCACGGAAAAAGATGAACTCGGCGCGGCGGCGGCGTGGGCGCACAGCGTGGCGCGAGACCAACACGACGCGCAGATCGGCATCGTGGTGCCCGAGTTGCACAAGTGCGCAGCGCCGGTGAGGCGCGCCTTTCTGGAGGAATTCCACCCCGAGGCAGTCGCCTGCGGACGCGTGCCGCGGCAAACGGCATTTAACATTTCCTATGGCGGAGCGTTGATCGACGAGCCGGTGGTTCGCGCGGCACTCCTGCTTCTGGAGGCAACCGCCTCACCGATCATTCCCTTCGAGACGGCCTCGCGCCTGCTTCTGACCCCGTATCTGTTTGGTGGCGAGGTGAATGACGCCCAGCGCGGGTTGACGGACTTCGTTCTGCGCGATCAGGGCGGAATCGAAACCAACTTCAGAACCATCGCATCCCTCCTGAATTCCAGTGGCGCGATGAGTGCGGCGAGGAAAGTGCAGAACATCGGGGCGATCCCGATCCCCCCGGATGACGAAGTCCAGTTGCCCGGAGTGTGGATGGAGCGGTTCCTGCTCACCCTGGAAGCCGGTGCGTGGACAATCGGCGCGCGGCTGGACTCGCGCGAGCAGCAAGCCGTGGACGCCTGGCGCGGCGAGCTGGCGCGGCTGGAACAGCTCGATGATGTCGTGGAACCGGAATCCATGGAAGAGACGCTCAATCGTCTCGTGCGCTTTTGCACGCAGCGCATTTTCCAACCCGAAGGCAGCAGCGCGCGGGTGCAGATCATGGGTCTGCTGGAAGCCAACAATCTCAGTTTCACGCACCTTTGGGTGGTGGGGATGCACGATGGTGTCTGGCCTCCGGGAGCATCGCCCACGCCGTTTCTGCCGCTGCGGTTGCAGGTGCGCCATAACATGGGAAACGCCACGCCGGCGCTGGCGTACAACTTTGCCAAATCGATCACGGACCGCCTGATGGCGAGCGCGCCTACGATCATCGCAAGCTGGCCGCGACGCGATGACACGGCTGAACTGCGCCCCAGTCCGTTCCTCGCCAGCCTCGACGAGACAACCATGGATGCCCTGAAGATTCCTCCCCGCACGGCGCTGGAAACCGCCCTGCTGCAGGGGGCGCCGCAAATGGAGATATTCCCCGACCCCGTCGGTCCCGCCCTCGTGAAGGGGGTCCTTGTCTCCGGCGGCACGAAATTGTTGAAGGATCAGTCCGAGTGTCCGTTCCGTGCGTTTGCGACCCATCGCCTCGGCGCCGAAGAACTGCCATCGCCCAGCATGGGAATGGATCCACGTGCGCGGGGCTCCATCGTTCACGATGTGCTGGAGCAGGTGTGGAGCGCACTGGAAGACAGCGATACCCTGCAAAAAACGACCGATGAGGCGCTTCGCGAATTGGTGGCTGGTATAACCTCCAAAGCCGTGGAAAGCCGTTTGGCGGAGCGTCTGGACCTGGCGAAGACCGCACGGACCCTGGAGACGCGGCGCACCATAGAAGTGGTTATGGAATGGATGGAGTGGGAACGACGCCGCGAACAACCATTCCGCGTGGAGATGGTGGAAGACCACGCGGTGGGTGAGGCGGCACCGCAGAATGCACCGATGGACGAGAGCGACGCGAGCCTGAGAAACGAGAGAATCGTTGTGGACCTTGGAGCCATCAAAATTCACGCCCAGCGCGACCGCGTGGACAGCGTTTATGGCGACGATGACCCGGCCATGGAAGCGCCCAAGTATCTGGTTATTGATTACAAGACCGGCAATATTGACAGCGTGACGAAAGCCTGGGATGAGGAGCAGCCCACCGAACCCCAGCTTCTCGCATACATCGCGGGCACGGTGGAGCCGGTAGATTTCATCGCCCTTGCCAAGGTTCGAAAAGGCGAATGCCGGTTTCAGGGATTGGGGCGGGAGGAGTTGAGGATCACCAAGCTCAACGCGCGGCAGAGGAGCACCTTCAAGGCAGCGGACGATTGGGATGCAAAGGTGGCTTCCTGGACCGGGACGTTGCAACGTCTGGGCACGGAATTTCAAACGGGGCTGGCCGAGGTAAATCCGCGCGTTCCTAAAGCGTGCGATTATTGCCCGCTGCCGATGTTCTGCCGCATCCATGAGCGGGAAAATGCCGATGCGATCTCAGACGATGACAGTAACGACGGGGCGGATGAATGGACAACCGGGGAGGAAAATGCATGATGTCAAAGAATCCGAAAGAAACCAATGCTGACAAGGAACTACAGAAGGCATTGAAGCAGGACACCGCCTCGCGCGCTGCTGCCCTCGACATCAGTCGCTCCTTTCTGGTGCAGGCCCCGGCGGGGTCCGGCAAGACCGAATTGCTCACGCAACGCTTCCTCGCGTTGCTGGCAACCGTGGATGAGCCGGAAGAAATCGTCGCGCTGACCTTCACCCGCAAGGCTGCGGGGGAAATGGTGAACCGCATATTGGGCGCTCTGGAAATGGCCGAGGGGCCCGTGCCGACGCAGCCCCACAAGAAGCTGACGTACGACCTCGCTTCCGCTGCAGTCACCCATGCCGCGCATCGCGGATGGGAGAAAAGCATGATGCCGCGCCGGTTGCGGGTGCAGACCATCGACTCGCTTTGCGGCAGCGTCACACGCCTCGCTCCCGTGGGAACAAGCCTTGGCATTCAACCCGAGTTGATGGACCGCGCCGAGGAAGCCTATGCGGCAGCGTCCGGCGCCGTGATAGGTCGCCTGGAGGAAGAGGGGGATCTGGGCGATGCCCTGAAACTTCTCCTTGAACGCCTCGACAACAATTTCGGCGCGCTGCATGAACTGATTCAGAAAATGCTGACAGCGCGCGAGCAGTGGAAACGCCATCTGCCCGACGGATCTCTCGACGAGTACCGCGCGTTTCTTGAGAAATCCCTGTGTCGCTTCATCAACCAGCGTCTGAAAAAATTGCACGACTTGATGCCGTGGGACATCTGCACCAAACTGGGTTTGCTCGGCATCATGGACTTCGTCGGGTGTAACTGCCCCGAAGATTCACTGGTCGCTGCCTTGCGCGGGGCGAAGCGCTTTCCCGATCCAGACGCCAAAGACTGGGATGTCTGGCGCGGACTTCTCGAACTGCTGACCACGAAATCTTCGAACGACTGGCGCAAAAGCTTTACCGTAGCAGTAGGGTTCCCAACGACCGTCAAAGGTTACAAAGAGATGAAGGCCGCCGCCGCTGAAGTGGTGGGCGCGCTCGCCGGTGAGAAGCACCTTCTCGAAGCGTTGTGCATCCTGCGCACGACACCCAACCCCTGCTACGATGACGAACAGTGGGAAGCCCTGAAGGCATTGTTTGTCGTGCTGCCAGCGGCGACCGAGGAACTTCAACAAGTCTTCAACGGACAGGGTCAGGTTGATTACTCTGAAATCAGCAGCCGGGCCATCGAAGCCCTGGCGCGGGCCGGGGGCGGGGCAAACCTCTTCTCGCCTCCACTGCGCCATCTGCTCGTGGATGAATTTCAGGACACCTCTTACTCGCAATATCGTCTGGTGGAATTGCTCATGCGCCGCAGCTCTACCAAAGATGACGGCGCGGAACCGACCCTCTTCGTGGTGGGCGACCCCATGCAATCGATCTATAGATTTCGCGAGGCGGATGTGGGCTTGTTCCTGCAGGCGGGCATTCAAAAGCGCATCGGCGACACGAACCTCGAAGAGCTAAAACTGAAACGCAATTTCCGCTCGCGACCGGACCTTGTCCGCTGGGTGAACGACAACATGGCGAGCGTTTTCCCCACCGAGCACGAGCAGGATCCGTTGACCGGTGCTGTGACCTTCAACACCAGCGTGGATACGCGGGATATATGCGATGGACCCATCATCCGGGCGAAAATCATTTTGGACTCCGATGGCAGCGGGAAGAAGAAGGAAGCGGAGATGGTGGTGAAGTTGGTGCAGCGCGAACTGCGCCGCAGCGCCATGCAACAAGCCGGGGGCGGCAGCGCCACCACGACGGGAATTCTTGTGAGGGCACGCACACACCTGCCGTCCATCCTGCTCGCGCTGCGCACGGCGGACATTCGTTATCAGGCGGTGGAAATTGACCAGTTGGGCGAGCGTCCGGTGGTGCAGGATCTTCTCGCCCTGACGCGGGCCCTCGCGCATCCGTTGGATTCTGTCGCTTGGTGCGGCTTGCTGCGGGCCCCCTGGTGCGGGCTCTCGCTGAGCGATCTGCTGACGGTGATGCCCACGCGCGACAGGCGTGCACCACGCACCGCCATGTGGGACAACATACAAGCGGCCCTCGCCGCGAACGCTGACGAATGCCCCCTCTCCCCCGATGGGCGGGCAAGACTGCAGGCTCTTGCAGATCGATTGGCTCCGGCTTTACAAAAGCGCGGGCGCGTGGCCATGCGGGCACTGGTGGAGTCGACCTGGTACTGCATCGGCGGTCCGGCTTGTGTGACCGAGACCTCCGCCCATGTGGAAGCCCGGGAGTATTTCGATCTGCTCGATTCGCTGGAGGATAGCGGCCTGTCGCCCGACTTCGACCGTCTCACGGAAAGCCTCGGCAAATTGTTCGCGCCCCCCGACCTCGAAGCGGATGCCTCGCTGCAGGTGATGACCATCCACAAGGCCAAGGGTCTGGAGTTCGACACGGTTATCCTGCCGGGTCTGGCCCAACAACCCCGCTCGTCAACGAAACAACTCCTCACATGGTTGGAAGGTGGCGACCCCGCATCTGGAGACCACTTGCTGACGTTGATGCCCGTGCAGCCGCGGGGTGCGAAAAACGATTCCATGGCAGACTTTTTCGGAGCGATCAACAAGGCCAAGGAAGCTTTCGAGGTTCAGCGATTGTTCTATGTGGCACTCACCCGGGCGCGCGAGCGGCTGTTCCTTCTCGGCACGATGAAACCGGAAACTTCAAAAAAGATTCCCACCGGCTACCTGCAGAAACCCCACTCGCATTCTCTGCTGAAGCACCTGTGGGGAGGCGCCCTGACGCAACTGGTGGAGAAGGATCTGAAAGCGGAGCTCGACGCGTACGTGGAAAAAACCCGGGAGGAACTCGAAGCAGCGGGGATTCTGGTCAGCGATGAAAATGATGGAGAGCGGGACACCCAGGATTCGGGGTCAGAAGCGCCCGATTGTGAAATCGACGCACGCATCGACATTATTTCTGGTGATCCGGACGATGACTTGCGGGAATGGGCCGAGGCGGCCGAACGCAACATTGCCGACGCGCCGATCCTGCATCCACCCCTCAATCAATATGACATCCGACGCATGCCTGTGGGATCGATGCCGGTCTTTCCGAAGAGTGACGATGAGGCAAACGCACGAGAAGGCACTTTGCATCTTGCAGGGGAAGACACGCCGCCGGGTGCTCGGGTTGCCACGGATGATATGGAGGTTGCCGCGGAATCAACCGTCGCTTCCACGGAATACATTCCGCGACACGCGGCCTCTGCCACGCGCTGCGCCGGCACCGTGGCGCACCGGATGCTGTGTCGCATTGCAGCGGATGGGGTGAAGGCGTGGACCCCGGCGCGGGTGATAAAAGGAAAACCGCAGTATGAGTTGATCCTACGGCAACTGGGCGTGGCCAAGGGCGAGGCTTTCGATGCGGCGGTGGAACGAATTACGGATGCACTGCTGTTTGCGTGTACGGATGACGTGGGTCGCAAGATCCTCGGGCAACACGCCGAGCAGGGCAGCGAAGACCCGCTGAGTGGGCTGGTGAATGGCGAAGTGGTGAACGTGATTCTCGACCGTTGGTTCGTGGATAAGGACGGCGTGCCGTGGGTTGTGGACTACAAAACCAGCTACCGCGAGGGCTCGGGCGGTGAGGAGTTCATCGATGGGAAGTGGGAATATTACCGGGCGCAGCTGGACCGCTATGCGGTGCTGCTGGCAGCGAAGCGTGGCGTGGATCCAGACAGCGTGCGCCGATGCCTGTATTTCCCGCTTATGAAAGCGTCGCGCGTTTGGTGAGCGTGCCGTAACGAGTTTTAACTCTGCCACCCCGCTGGGGTGGATCAAGTTCCGGGTGGGAGCCCGGGGTTCGGGTCGCCAGTCGATCTTTACCCCGGGTGTTTTATTTGAATCCCCTGTGGGGTGTCAAAAGCAGTGGCGCACGCCGGAACTGGTAACTCTGTCCACCAATCTGGTCGAAACGTCCATTGTGTCCATCTGGTCCATTACGTCCATTCAACCGCCACGCATTCACTCAACTCTTTTTGCCGAGGATCTTCCTCGCGGCGGCGCTTTCGCGCATGGGCAGCGTGGTGCGCCACTGGCCGTCGTGGGCGTGGAGGGCAGCGGCCACTGCCGGGGCCGTGGGGACCAACCCGATCTCGCCCACGCCCTTCGCGCCCCAGGGGCATTCGGGGTCCTGCTCCTCGATGAAGATGCAGTCCACCTCGGGCATGTGAGTCGATCGCAAAATGCCGAGATCGTTGAAGCGTTTCGCCGTGGGCACGCCATTCTCATCGCAGGGAAAGTCCTCGGTGAGCGCATAGCCCAGACCCATGTGAACACTGCCCACAATCTGCCCGCGCAGAAGCGTCGGGTTCATTACGCGGCCCACGTCGTGCGCCGCCACCACGCGCTCCAGGGTGCCGTCGTCGTTCAAAATCACCACCTGCGTGGCGAAACCAAACGTGATGTGCGTGCGAACGGGTCCGCCGTTTTTGCCCACCGTGTCGCCCAGCGGCACAGTGTAGTCGAAGCTCACTTCGCCGAGAAATTCGCGTCCCGCCAGCGAGGTCAGAGTCGCGCCGCGCTCGAGTTCGGCCGCCAGCTTGCGCGCCGCCCGCTGCACGGCAAGGCATCCCAGCACGGTGGCGCGCGAAGCGGTGGTCATGCCGCAGGGGGTCGCATGGGACGTGTCGATTATCACCGTGCCACGCTGCGAGTTGAGGGTCGGCACCACCTCGCAGGCCGATTGAATCAGCAACGTCAGCAGCCCCTGTCCCATCTCCGTGAAACCGCTGAAAATGGTGAATGCACCTTCGCCGTCCTCCACGCGGATCACCGCCTGGCCCTGGTCCGGCATGCCGTTGCCGATGCCCACATTCTTGATGCCGCACGCAATGCCCGCCAGCTTCGCGCCACGGTATACGTCACGCACGGCTTCCAGCGTTTTTTTCAGACCAAAGGGTTTGTCCAGCACCTGCCCGCTACAAAATGTGTCGCCCTGCTCCAGCGCGTTGCGCCAGCGGATCTCCCAGCCGTCGATGCCCACGCGCTCCGCAAGCCGGTCGAGGCATCCCTCGATGGCAAACGCCGCCTGGTTTGCGCCGAACCCGCGCATGGCTCCGCAGGGCGGATTGTTCGTGTACACGGCCAGCGCCTCGATGTCGAGGTTCGGCACACGGTAGGCACCCGTCGCGTGGCCACCGGCGCGTTCCAGCACCTTCGAACCCACACTCGCATACGCGCCCTTGTCGCCGATCATCCGTCCGTGCACCGCGAGGATATGCCCGTCGGCGTCGCAACCCACTTTGTATTTCATGCGGATGGCGTGACGCTTGGGATGCAGGCGCATGCTCTCCAGTCGGGTGAGCGTGATCTTCGCCGGTCGCCCCACGTGGTGCGCAATGAGGGCTGCGTGACCCTGAATCGACAAATCTTCCTTGCCGCCAAACGCGCCACCGTTCGCGACCAGCGTCACTCGCACGCGCTCGGTTTCCACGCCCAGCAACGATGCGATCTGGCGGCGATCATCGAACACGCCCTGACCCTGCGAGAGGACTTCCATGACACCGTCCGCGTTCCACGGAAACGCGATGGCGGACTCGGGTTCGAGAAACGCGTGCTCGATGCGCTGGGTGGCAAACGATTCCTCCACCACATGCTCGCAGCGCGCGAAAACCGTTTCAACATCCTCGCCCTGACGTATGCAGGAGCGTGACAGCAGATTCCCCTGCGGGTGGGTGTCGGGATGCACCACCGGCGCGTCGTCCGCCAGGGCTGCCTCGGGGTCGGTCACGGGTTCAAGCACGTCATACGTCACCTTCACAGCTTCAACCGCGCGGCGCGCAGTGCGGGCATCCTCCGCCACCACCAGCGCCACGATGTCGCCCACGCAATGCGTCGTCTCGCCCACGGCAATCATCTGGGGCCAGTCGGCGTACACCAACCCCTGACGCCGCGCGCCGGGAATGTCTGTTGCTATCAAAACGCGCACCACGCCCGGCATCGCCTCGGCCGCTGATGCATCAATCGCTTTGATAACGGCGCGCGCGTGGGCCGTGAAAACCGGTACGCCAAACACCACGCCGTCGGGATGGATGTCGTCGATAAAAGGGCGCCGCCCAAGCGCCGTTTCGGTCGCCTGATACTTCGGCAATGATGTGCCAACCCGCCCGCTTACGTCGGGCACGGGCAACTCACGCTCGCCACGCAACACGGCGGCGGTGTCGACAATGCCATCGATTATCTGATGGTAGCCGGTGCAACGGCAGAGGTGCGGTACCAGCGCGCGCGACGCTTCCTCGCGCGAGGGATCCGGCGTTTTCTCCAGCAGCGCATGGGTGCGCACCACGATGCCCGGCGTGCAGAAGCCGCACTGCACCGCGCCCGCGGCGGAGAAACTCTGGCTCACGGCGGCTTGAAAATCCGGGTCGAGCCCCTCGATGGTGGTCACTCGCCGACCCGCCACCTTCCTGGCCGGCGTTACGCAGGAGAGAATCGGGCGGTCGTCCAGCAGCACGGTGCAGCAGCCACACTGCCCCATGGGTTGGCAGCCATTCTTGGGCGACATCACACCCAACTGATCTCTCAAAAGATCCAGCAGCGTCAGGTCCGCTTCTGCATGAACCGACATGGCGCGTCCGTTCAGTTCAAAATCGAGAGCCGGTTCCGCAGATTTTTCGAGAGTCATTTTTCGTCACCCTTTTCTTGCACAATTATGAAGATTACACACAACAAGGTGGGGCCATAAAGCGGAAAAATAACGTATGAGATTTGGCGAGGAAACGCGCAGGATGGTAACAGAAACCATGATCCATTCACCTGCCCCGGCGCTGATTCTTTTTTCCCACGGCTCGCTGGTCTGCGGAGCCGCCCGCGCACTGGAGGCTCATGCGGATTTTCTTCGCCGCAGTGGCGATTGGTCGCAGGTGCGCATCGGATGGATGAATTACGATGCGCCCACGTTTGCAGAAGCGGTGCAAATCACGCTGGAGAACGCATCCATCGACACGATCGTCGTCGTTCCGTATTTTCTCGTGCCGGGGCGATTCGTCACCCACGACCTGCGCAACGCGCTGGCCGCTGCTCGCGAGGCACATCCCGGCGTCACCTTCCTCGAAGCAGCCCCTCTGGGAACCGGCGCCGACTGGCTTGCACCCATCGCGCAATTGGCGGCGATGGCCTCTCCGCTCACGGCAGAATCCCGGGCCGCCACCATTGCGCAAGTGATCGCCGGCTGCGAAGGCAAACCTCGCTGCCCCTTGCGCGAGGACGGACTTTGCTCCGGGGAACCACGTTCACCCTCCACCCCTGTTCCTTCACCGAGAATATCCCCGGCCAATGCGGTTCCCGACGACGACCGGCCGTCGCTACTCGTCCTCGCCCACGGCAGCCCCCGCGAGGCGGCCAACGCCGCGGTTCACGAACTCGCCGTTCTTCTCCGCGACTCCCGACAATATGCCGGCGTCCACACCGGATTCCTCGACTGCGCCCAGCCCGACATCCCCACAGCGGCCCACGCGGCCGCCGCTTCCGATGCCCGCAGCGTGGTTGCGCTCCCCTTTTTCCTCCACACCGGACGCCACGTGATTCTCGACGTCCCCGATCTGCTCATGGGTGCAGCGACGCACCACCCCAATGTCGAATTCCATCTCGCCCCCTTTCTCGGCTCCTCACCCGCTCTCGGCGAAATGCTGGCCGTGCGAGCCCTTACAGCTCTTTCCCAACCGAAGTGAAACCGCCCATTAATTCTGCGCCGTTTATTTCAGTTGAGCATCCTTGCTGAGTGCGCTTCGTATTAAATTCTCATCTTATCGGGCTTGTTCAGGAGGACCCATGCCAAACATCAATCAGGCTTTTCGGGAGATAGTCTGCAAGATCGTCTATTACGGTCCAGGCTCCGGTGGAAAAACCACCAACCTGCAAGTCGTTCATGGGCATATCCCGTCCGATTACCGTGGCGACCTCGTGTCGCTGGCCACCGAACAGGATCGAACCCTCTTTTTCGATTTTCTCCCCGTGGATGTGGGCGAGGTGAAGGGTTACAAAACCAAATTTCAGCTCTACACGGTGCCCGGTCAGGTTTACTATAACGCCACGCGCAAGCTGGTGCTGCGCAATGTGGACGGCGTGGTGTTTGTCGCCGATTCGCAGGAGACGCGCTATCAGGACAGCATCGACAGCTTCCGCAATCTGGCGGACAACCTGCGCGAACTGGGTCTGGACATGGATGAAGTTCCCATCGTGCTGCAATATAACAAGCGCGACCTGCCCGACTCGGTTTCCATCGAGAAACTTGAGGCGACCTTCAACCCCCATGGTCGGCTGAAAAGTTTCGAGGCCGTGGCTGTGGATGGCGACGGTGTACGCGACACTCTGCGCGAAATGTGTGCCCTGGTGCTGAAACGCCTGAAGGAACAAACGCACATCGAGAGCGACGAAGAGATGGTTGAATCGCGGCTGCTGGGCAGCGGCGATCAAGGTCAGACCTCCGAGGCCTCGTCCGAAACCAAGGACGAATCGCGACGTCCGCTGCGAGTTGGCCCACCCATCGAAATGCAGCAGACGTCCAAAGTATATTGGCGCGGCATGGGTGTGGGCACGGGCATCATCACCATCTCGAGCATGCAGAACGAGCGCGGCGAAACGGAATATACGCTGTCGTCCAATCACCGCATACTTGGCTTCAATCGACACTTCGTGCGAACCCTGAGATTTGTGGGCGAGGAACGGCTGAAGGTTGGCGTGGTGGAAGTGGATCACTATGTGCTGCAAGATTCGGGCAGTGACGATAACCACATTCCCATCAGCGCCTACATCGAGAAAACTCCCGCCCAGCGCGCGTATCTGGCTTACGCGGGCATGCTCGGAGAAATCCGCTTTGCGCCCGAAGGCGGCGAACTGGTTATTTGATCTGCGCCCGGCGGCAGCGCATCATCTGGCCGGCGCAACGCGTTCCATCATCGCGGCAACTTCTGCGCGCGTGGGCATGGAGGCCATGGCCCCGTTGCGCGTAACCGACAGTGCTGCCGCGTGCCGCGCGTGGTTCACTGCGTCTTGCAACGTGCAGCCTTCCGCCAGCTTCGCCGCAACCCATCCGGCAAAGCAATCTCCCGCGCCCACGGTGTCGAGAGGTTCCACGGGAACGGCATCCATTTCGACGATACGAACGGAATCTCCGTTGCCCGGCTCTGCAATCAGAGCACCGCGCCGGCCGCGGGTCACCACGACCTTGCCGGCTCCCTGACCGATGAGATGCCTGACTTGCAATTTAACCAGTTCGGGATCGTGAACCGTACCGGCAGACGGTTCACCTGCCAGCAGTGCCGCCTCGTGTTCATTGGGCAGCAGCACATCCACGTGCGATAAAAAAGCCCGCGCTTCCGAGATCGCCGGAGCGGGATTGAGGATTGTCAAACAACCCGCCGCACGCCCTTTTCGCAGCGCCGCCTCCACCGTCTCCAGCGGGATTTCCAGTTGCAGCAGCACGACCCCAAACTGAATGAAATCCAGATGGTCGAGCATCGACGGCGTCATGTGGGCATTGGCCCCGGGTGCCACGGCAATCTGGTTCTCCGCAGCATCGTCGATCACGATCAACCCCACACCCGTGGCGACATCTTTGATGGTGGTCAGGGCTGATACGTCGATTCCTTCTGCGGCCAATTCCGCGCGGCGCTCCGTTCCAAAAGCATCATCCCCCACGCAACCGGCAAAAGTTACAGCGGCACCGGCCCGCGCCGCGGCCACCGCCTGATTGGCCCCCTTGCCGCCACCATAAGAACGAAAATCGCGACCCATCACAGTGTGCCCCGGCGACGGAAGCTGCGCCGCCCGCACCACGAGGTCCGTGTTGACGCTACCTACAACCAGCAATTTTTTCATGATGTCAGTCCGTTCCTCCCGGGAGGCAAATACCGCAAAGTTCAATCAGCAAACCAATCGCCCCAAGCGAGCATTGTCGACACAGAAAGCAGGGTCGGTGAGCAAATTGCCGGGGGTGAAAGGAGCGAAGCCAGAACGGAGTCTTTTCGACCCCAGAGGGGGCGGCGGCAAGTAGCCTGGGGTGAAGGGAGCGAAGCGACCGGAACCCCAGGAACCGAACGACAAATTATCAAGCCCCGGAGGGGCGGCGGAAGTCATCCACAGATGTCACAGATTTCCACAGATTTGATGTCGCCGGACTGAAAAACCGTTCGGTCCGATCAAGGCACCCAAGGGCCCACATTCTGTTGGTTGGGAATATGAGGGTCTCGCTCACGGTTGGGCGTTGGTTCCACGATCTGGTTGCAGGGGTCGATAAAATGGGAACAAAAGAGCCGCCGATGTCAGCCCCCGAAGGGGGCGGCGGCCAGTAGCCTGGGGTGCAGGTCGCACCGCGACCGGAACCCCAGGAAAGGTCAGAGAGATCATAAAGCCCCGGAGGGGCGACGGAATCCGAAAACGAACCAAAAAAACATTGTTGCGCGAGCCACACACCTCACTGCGACCGGCGAGGGCGCCGGTCCCACATTGGTTGGTTTTGGAGATGGAGGACTTGCGGGTAACTGAGGCCGGAAAAAACTGCCCACGTAATTCTCGCGGGTTCATCCAACCATTTCGCGCAACGCTTTCACCATTTCTCGCAGCGCGTTGCCCCGGTGGCTCACGGCGTTTTTTTCGTCCGACGACAATTCTGCCAGACGCAAGCCGCGCGCGGGCAGATGAAAGACCGGGTCGTATCCGAAGCCGTTCGTCCCCCGTGCCTCCCGCGCGATGCTTCCTTCCAGGGTGCCGCGGGTGGCCGCCGCATCGCCACCCGCGCCGGGCCGTACCAACACCATGGCACATTCGAACCGGGCCGTGCGCTGGGCGTCATGCGTGTCGCGCAATTCTTCCAGCAGACGCGCAATGCGCGCCGCATCGTCTGCGCCATAACGCGACGACATGACTCCCGGACGACCATCCAGCGCATCCACCACCAGCCCCGAGTCATCGGCCAGCGCGGTCAAACCGGTCACCTCTGCATAATACCGCGCCTTCAAACGGGCGTTGTCCTCAAAGGTTTCGCCCGTCTCCTCGGGTTCCTCCACCCCGGGAAAATCTGCCGCCGAAACCACTTCCACCTGCGCGAGATCGCTCAGCAGCGCGCGCATCTCCTCCACCTTGTGCTTGTTCTTCGTTGCCAGCAACAGCTTCATTTCCGCACCTTCCGCGTCTTCAGTTGGCGAGACCCTCAACCTTTATCAGACCGAACGTCCACATTTGGTTTGATGATTGCCATCGTCTGAGGCAGACATTGCGCCGTGACCAGACATTTTTTCAGTTCAACCTTTCTGCGTTTCTGCTTCTTTGTGGCAGCATGCGTCTGCCTCATGCCGGGCTGCGGCCCCCAGCAGCCCACCGGCGCTGCCGGATCCGAAGCGCCCGCCACCACGGGTTTTGTGCGAGGCTCCGTGATGCTGGCCGACACCACCGAGAAAGGCCACGCGGGAACCCTCGTATACGTGGCGGGCACCGGCTATGCCGCCCGCACCGATGAAAACGGCGCGTACATCATCTCCGGTGTGCCCGGCGGCGAATACGGTTTCATCGCCGAGAAATCCGGTTACACCACCCTGAACATCGACCGCAAAACCGTCTCACCGGCGATGCACACGGCCGTCACTCCGCTTGAATTGCAGACCGGCATTCTCGAACCCGACGACAGTCGCCTGACCACTGCGGGGCGCTCCATGCGCGCGATGGGCAGTCTCCACGGTATCGTAACACCCTTTGGCGCCCCCACCGGCGAGAACGTGCGCGTGCGCATCGACGGCACCGACGTTGTCACCGTAAGCGACGAAGCAGGCCAGTATCGCCTCCCCAATGTGGACGTGGGCGAAGTGCGATTGCTTTTCACCATGCCGGGCTACCAACCCGAGCGCGCCACAGCCACCGTGGAAGCGGGCGGCGACACCCTCGTGCGCCCCGTGGTCATACAACCCGAAGCACCCGCCGCGCCGAATCCCGATCCGGTGCCCACCGCCGTGCCCACCCCCGTGGGGCCCATCGTGCAGAACGATCTCACCGGCGATCGCGTCATTCGCGGCGTGGTGGAAGCGCGCGACCCCGAGGGAAAACCCATCAACGATTATAGCCGCGTGACCATCTCGATCGACAACAGCGACTACGTGGTGACGCCCGATGCAGGAGGCCGTTTCAGTTTCGAGCGCCTTCCGGCCGGTCTGTACACCGTCATGGGTGTGTTGGACGGCCTGGAACCGGTTCGCACAACAGCGGACCTGTTAACCTCGCGCACGGTCGCGGTGGTGCTGAAGCTGAGTGAAGGCACACCCATCGATGAGGCTTCGGGGACCATCATAGGCCGCGTGGTGCTGGAAGCGGGCCTGACCGAGCCGGGCAATGCCGCCGATGCCAGCGGCGTGACGGTGGGCGTGGCCGGCACGCAGCTTGTCGCGCTAACCGCCGCAGACGGCAGGTTCCGCATGGAAAAGGTCCCCATCGGAACGGTAAACGTCGTGGCGGGTCGCGAAGGCTACGAACCGGCGCGCAAAGACGGACTGGAAGTAACCGCAGGCACCACGGTGGATGCCGGCGAGATTCGTCTCGAAATCAAACGCGACTCCCCCCGCGTGGTTTCCACCAGCCCCACCAACGGAGCCGATGATGTAATGGTGGCCGGCGAACTGACTGTGATCGTCAAGTTTAGCAAAAAGATGAACCCCGCCAGTGTGCGTGATGCGGTTTCCTTCGAGCCCGCCACCCCCGCAAAAACATTCATCGGTCAGGGCGCCCACCCGCGCTCGGCGGATGACGTGCTGGTGGTGGTGCTGAGCAACGACAGCGCCGAGCAGCCCATCCGCTACCAGACCAATTACAACTTTACCATCGCGCGAACCGCCAGCGACACCGACGGCACCCCCATGAAAGCCGACTATAACTTTTCGTTCCGCACCGGGGGCGTTGGCATCACTTCCACACGACCGGTCGACGGTGATCAGTCTGCCGTCGCCGATTCTTTCCAGATGCCGATCCTTATTAATTTCAACGCCAAGCTGCGGTCAGAAAGCATCACCGACCGCTCCGTTCGAATCCGTCCGGCTCCCGTGTCGGTGCCGCGCTTGCAGGTCGATTCGCAACCCGGCACCGGGTGGAGCACCATCGTTGTGTTTGCCGAATTAAAACGCGATCGCGATTACACTGTCACCGTCACCCGCAACGTGCGCACCGCCAATGGCGAGCCGATCTCACGCCCCCCCTACAGTTTTTCCTTCCGAACCCTTCCAGAACCCTCCCCCACCGTCTCAGAACCGGCGCGAATGATACGTTAAGGGGCGGGGTAGCCTGTGTGCGGTTCTTGACACCGGCTCGCTGCAACCCGATGTCAGTAACCAACGAGATAAAAGAACAGGCGTCGGTGCCGCGCCGTCTAATCCATATTCAGCACCAGAAAAGTCCGGAGAACCATGATAGACTTCAATGAAATGCTCGACGAATCGCGCATTATCGACCTCAAAGCCTCCACCAAAGACGAGGCGCTGCGCGAGTTGGTCAACGTGCTCGCAACCTCCCCCGACGTAACCGACAAGGACGATCTGATGGAGGCGATCCTTGAGCGCGAGCGGGTCATTTCCACCGGGGTGGGCATTGAAGTGGCCCTGCCCCATGTTAAAATCGCGTCGGTGAAAGACTTTGTCATCGCCATCGGACGCAGCACCCGGGGCATTGACTTTGAATCTCTCGACGAAAAACCCGTCTATATAATAGTGATGATCGGCGCCAACGACAAACAGGCCGGAGAGTTCCTCAAGGTGCTGGCCCAATTGGTGCTCAAGCTGAAAAATAAAAATTTCCGCAAGGGCGTCATGTTTGCGAAAGACGCCGCTCGTATCAAGCAGATGTTCGTCCGACCGACAGACAACACCACGGGCGACGACGAGGAATGACGTGAACAACATGACGGGCGAACCTCCCGCAAAGGAAGTTCGTCGACACCGGATCTTCAGCGCTGCCCGGGCCCTTCTGCTCATCGCCTGCGCGGTCGCGCCCGCAATGGGAAAATCAGTCACCACGGCTTCGACTTCACTGGCCGACGCCCCCCTTTCCGCGACGGCATTCATGCCCGAGGAAACCGCCAAAACAACCGCAACATTGCCGGGTGCGAAGGACATTACCCCCAGCGCCAGCAAGGCGAGTTCCGCGTCCGATGCGACCACGGCAACCGCCACCGCAGACGCCGCCACAACCCCGCCCGCAACTCACCCCCGACTTTCGCTCTGGGCCGATGTGGATAATAATTTCGCGGCCTTCGGGTCGGCTACCAGTCTCACGCTCATGCTCGACCGCATGAAAGAGCGCAACATCGACACCCTCATCATCGAGGTGAAGCCGGTGCATGGCTACGTGACCTATGCCAGCAAAACCGCGCCCCGCCTCACCTCGTGGCGGGGTTTTACCCCATCTCCGGATTTTGATCCGGTGGCCACGGCCGTGAAAGAAACCCACGCCCGCGGACAGAAAGTGTATCTGCTGGCGAATGTTTTTACGGGCGGCGTGCTGCGCAACCCCGATACCGGCACCACCTTCGGCATGGTGTTTGATGGCAAGCTGAACTGGGAAGCCTGGAGCTACGGCCTTGCCGCGCGAGTGGAAAATTCCTCCTCAAAGACCACGGAAACGGCGAACATCGTTCCCTCACAGGAACGGCCCACGTCTCTCGCCATTTATCTCTCGCCCCACAACCCGGCCGTGAGAGATTACCAACTCGCGGTCATCCGCGAACTGGCGGCTTACAAGCCCGACGGCATCATTCTGGATTCGCTACGCTTCGCCGATATCCAGAGCGATTTCTCGCCGGCGGCCCGCGAGGCGTTTGAAAAATCGATCGGACAAAAAGTGGTGAACTGGCCCGATGACATCCTCACGTGGAAGCGGGGCGGCGATGGAATTCCCCACTACACCGAGGGACACCTGTTCGACGACTGGCTCTTCTTTCGGGCGAAAACCATCCGCGATTTTTTCGCAGAAGCCACCCGCACCGTGCGTGAAATTGATCCCGACATTGTGGTCGAAGACAACACGGGCATAAGCTACGGGGCCGCGCGGTGACAAGTTTCGACGCCACGGCCGACGACCCCACCGAGGCTCTTGCTGAAACGCTGAAAGAACGCCTTGCGGGGCAGGAAACGCCACGGCTTCTGGTGGTCGCTGGCAGCGGCCTGGGGGGCTTCGCGCGCAGCGTGGACGCCCGCCTTACCATCCCTTACTCCGAGCTTCCCGGCGTGGGTTCGTCCACCGTGGCAGGGCACTCGGGGACACTGGTTTGCGGACGCACGGGCAACACGCCGCTGTTACTCATGAACGGGCGTCGCCACCTTTACGAGGGAATGCCCGCCGCCAGGAACACGGCCCTGCTGCGCGCCATTTTGCTGGCCACGGGGGTTCCCGTGGTGGTGCTGTCCAACGCCGCCGGTGGCCTGAACCCGACCTTCGAAGTGGGCGACCTGATGCTCATCAGCGACCACATCAACATGACCTTCCGCAATCCTCTCATCGGCCCGAACCGCGACGACTGGGGGCCGCGCTTTCCTGACGCCAGCGCCCTGTATTCGCCGCGGCTGCGGGTGTTGGCGCGTGAGGCGGCGCTGAAAGCCGGGGTGCCTGTGCGCGAAGGGGTATATCTGGCCGGGTTGGGCCCGAGTTATGAAACACGCGCCGAAGTCAGCATGCTGCGCACCGTGATGGGCGCCGACGCCGTGGGCATGAGCACCGCCCCCGAAACCCTGGCCGCCACGCATATGGGTCGCGAGGTGCTGGGCATTTCGTTCATCTCGAACCTGTTGACCGTCCCCGCCAAAACCACCCACGACGAAGTCATGGAAAATTCCCGGCGGGTCGAGGAAAAGTTCACCAAGCTGGTGACGGCGTTCATCGCAGAATTGGGTTAAAGGCTCTCGCCGCAGGGCGGAGCAATAGGCCGTTTTCGTGGCCACATTCCGCCGCCCCTCCGGGGCGGAATGTCAGGTTGGGCTGTTCCGGGGGTTCCGGTCGCTGCGCTCCCTCCACCGCCCGGCTACTCGCCGCGCCCCCTCCGGGGGCAAAGATGTTGATCTTGCGACAGGTCAGAATTGCTATTCCAAGTTCTGGTGGTTGCAGACCCCAATATTTTTCTGCTTTTCTTTGCGACCTTGGCGTCTTTGCGTCAAAGTTTCTGCTTCTATTCTCTTCTGCTTTTCTTTGCGCCTTTGCATCTTTGCGTCAAAGTTTTCGCTTCTATTTCACGCCCAGCCGCCACAGCAACCGGTTCCAGCGCGTGTTCTCCAGCGGGAACCATTGCTCGGCTTCTCGCATGGATTTCGGGGTCATGAGCGGTTTGATGCGCGCGAGATCGCTCTGGTTCTTTTTTAACATCGCGGCCTTCTTGCGCACGGGGTTCGCTATCTCGCAATACAACGCCTGCAGACCCACCGTGGGAGCTTCGCGCCCGGCCAGCTTGCCGGTTGCCCCGCTAACCGCGTCCGGCGCCCAGCGAACCAGCACCCGCGGGGTCCACGTGACCGCACGGCCCCGGCTGTCCATTTCATAAAAAACCAAATCCACCTCCGCGCCCTCGAAATTAACACCCAACTTATGGGGCTGCTCCTCGAAAACCGCCTCACCCAACAGCTCGGCCAGTCGGGACCGTTCAGCCCCATCGACCAGCAAATCAATATCCTTGTGAGCGCGGACCGTTTCTCCTGTCAGCGCATCCAGCGCCCACCCACCGTGGAGCAATGCACGCACGCCGTGGGTGTTGAAAAAATCCAACAGATTCCAGACCTGCTCCACCGTTACTTCTGTCTCCTGCGCCATGACTCGCCTTTGCTGTTTGCCGGAATTGTGCGGAAAGCATCCTGCCGATTGCCAGGGCGGTCGAGGAATATCTGACCAATCGCAGGAAAACCGTTCAATTTTCGGCCACTCTGCCCCCTCAATCGACGGCACGAAACCTGCCTTAACCGACCCATAACACAGTGCACCATGGAACCCATTCTTTGGAGGAACCATCATGAGATTCTTTCGACCACGACAACCCCAGGAAGGCAAAATCGGATATCTGTTGGCCTGGCTGCTGGGAATTCCCATCCCGATCCTCATCATTATTTTCCTGCTGCGCGGCTGCAACTGAGCCCCCTTCCCATGTTGGCGCATTTCACGTTGCATGGGGCGCTTCGCTGCGTTTGCATGATGTGCGGTTTTCACAGAAGCGAAAAGCGAGGCAGACCATGGCGCAAAATGTATTTCTGGACATCATCGCCGGCAAAATTCCCTGCGATAAAGTTTATGAGGACGACGACGTTTTTGCGTTCCGGGATTTGAATCCGGCCGCCCCGACCCATGTGTTGATTGTGCCCAAGAAGCCCATCGCAACCCTTAACGACCTGACCGACGACGATGCCGCTCTGGTGGGACGCATGCTTCTCGCGGCCCAGAAAATTGCGGCGCACGAGGGGCTGACGACGCGGGGATACCGGACCGTTTTTAACTGCAACGAGGACGCCGGCCAGACGGTTTTCCAGATCCATCTGCATCTGCTGGGCGGGCGGGAGATGACCTGGCCTCCGGGGTGATGCTGGTGGGGCGGGGTGATGGACGTAATGGACGATATGGACGAAATGGACAAGCGGCCCAACCTTCTTCCACTGATCAGCGGGCGAGTTTTACAAACCGCGCCACGTAGACTGCGCCGCCGCTGATGTAGGCGATGCGCTGGCCATCGGGCGAAACCGCCGGATGAGTTTCGACCACCTGCGGCGTGTTGGTCAGGTTGGTACGCTCGCGTCCATCGGTGGAGGCATACCACAGGTCACTGTCGAGGGTGCGCGTGCCGTCGCTCACGGGCACGTTGAACACGATGCCGCTGGAATCGGGCAGCCACGACGGGTTCTCTCCCGCCCCCACACTGATCAGCGACGAGCCATCCACATTAACGATGTACAGCCCTGTCTCGCGCCCGCTGAACGCCACGCGTGATTCGTTGGGGGCCAGCACGGGATTCAAAAACCGGTCGGTCGCGCCGGAAACTGCCACCGGCTCACCCTCCTCGGGTCGATAATAAATCATGTTGTCGCGCTCGAACACGTGGAGTTCGCGATCGGCGGCGGGATATTTTTCCCCGGTTATCATAAGCTCCGCGTAGCTGCCGTCGGGTTCGCGCAGATAAACCGACATGCCATCGTGGTTCCACATGAAGCTCGAACCCGTGCCCGGATCATCGGTCAACATGCGCGCAGCCTGCCCGCCCGGGCCTGATACGAAAAGTCCGTCGGCGCCGTCGCGGGTGAATGCGATGTCCAACCCCACGGGCGACCACACGGGAGAGATGTAATCCGCCGGCTCGGTCACGCGACGCACAGTCGCCGTTTCGATGCGCGTGGAGCCGGGGCGCCAGTCGGGATACACCACCGGCTCGCGGCGAAACCGTTCCCTCGGCCCCGTGGGCGAGGTGCCCGCATCGTTGGCTCCGGCCATCACGGCGGGCGTGGCCTTTTCCAATACATCAAGGGGCGACACGTTCACCGCGTGCTCGGCCGCGCCCACCACGATTGCGTTGGGATCGCTGGATTTGCGCAACGGGTGATTGGCCACGTAAACCGCAGCACTAATGCTGAGTACCGTGATCGCCGCGCCGCCAAGTATGAGTTCAAACCGCTTCATTCGACAAGGAAGTTGCGACGGATAAACCCGCGATTACAAGCGGGTTCTCTTTATGGTTCAATCCGCTAAAGAATGCGGATTTTAAAAAATAAAGCTAATTATTTAAATAACAATAAAGTAGTGGATCGAGGTCGACTTCATGGCCATTGACACGGCGGCCCTTTGCTGCTTTGCCATTCTTTCATTATGAACTCTTACGCTTCATCCTCACCATCACCTTCGCCCGACTGGTTTCTGCCGGTGCGGGAGGGGGCGCTGCTGGCCATTGAAACGGCCGACGCCAACCTTTCTGCTCTGCAGCGCCGCCTGGCTCCGCTGCCCGAGACCGAGGGGCGCGACGTTTATGTGCTCGACGCCGCCAACCGTTTCGATGCCTACGCCTTCTCCCACACGGTGGGCGCGCCGTGGGCGCTGGACCGCGTTTTTGTGTCGCGGGCCTTCACCATCCACCAGCTTGAAGCCGCCGTGGCGCAGTTGGTGCCGGGTCTGGTTTTGTTGTCGCCTCGTCCTTTTTTTCTTGTCCTGGGCATAGAACATTTGTTCAAAGAAGAAACCATCCCGCTATGGGAGAAAAAACATACGCTCACGAAAACCATGCAATCCCTCACCCAAACAACCGCCCGGAAACTACCCGTCGCCGTCACCTATGAACCCACCACCAACCCGCGCCGCGACTGGTGGGTCGGCATCGTGGGTGCCGCATGCAACGAAGCGCGACCCTGGCATCCACAAAACGAGTCAACGAGGTAACCCCCAATCATGGGACGAACACTGCCGACCTTTAACACCTACCTTCAGGCCCAGGAAGCCGCCTGGGCGCCCTTCCGCCGGGCGCTGCGCTCGCGCGAGGAACGAGACGCCTTCGACCACCTGTTCACCCTTGCGCGCACCTATGCGGCCGAGGCGACCAACGTGGCCCGTCCGCTGCCCTTCGAGGCCATCCTGATGGCTGTGGCTCTGGGTCAGCAAATGGAACTGGCCGAACTGCGCCAGCGCCTGGACGAGCACCGCGAGGATGACGCGCCGTGAGTAGGATGGGAAATATGGGAAGTATGAAAAGCGCACCTTTTCGCGGGTGGTTGTTTGATATTTATCCGCGGGGGGGAGATATGGTGCTGTGGTTCATCACGCCCGAGGGTGTGCCGCTGCGGGTTGCGGTGGCGTTTCCCATGCCGGTGTATCTGGCCGGAGCGACCTCCGTGGAGGTGGAGCGCTGCGCCGACCGACTCCATCAGGCGGGCGAGGTGGAACTGGTGGGCTGGACCGAACGCAACGACCTGTGGACCGGCAAGCCCATGCGGGTTTTCGCCATGCGGGTTCTCCATGTGGAAACCTGGAAACAGCGTACGCTGCCCGCCATTGCGCGAAAGTTCCCTGATCTCTCGTGGTTCAACGCCGATCTGTTGCCGGCCCAGGTTTGGTTTTACGAAAACAACGCCTTCCCGCTGGCGCAGTGCGCGGGGGTTATCGCCGACGGCCGTCTCACCGAGTTCAAGATTCTCGACGACGTGTGGGACCGCGACTACCCCATGCCGCCCCTGCGGCAGGTGCATCTGGAGGGGCGCGGATTCCTCGACGCGAAAAACCCGCGCATCGAGTCGCTCTCGCTCACCCACGATGGGCGCACGTATCAGTGGCGCAGCGCCGACGGCATCCTCGGCGGTTTCCAGCGGGCGATGGACGACATCGACCCCGACGTGGTGGTGACGCAACACGGCGACGGTTTCCTGCTGCCGCTGCTGCTGACGTGCGCGGCGCGGCGCGACACGGTGTTGCGCCTCGACCGCGATCCCGCCCCCGGCGGGCGCAAGGTGCGCACCGAGGGGCGTTCGTTTTTCTCTTATGGTCGAATCCTTTTTCAGGAGCCCGACTGCGAGCTTTTCGGGCGGTGGCATCTCGATGGCGGCAACTCGTTCATGGTCTCACACACCGGCTTTCACGGCATGATCGAGGCTGCCCGCGTGGGGCGCTACCCGGTCCAGCGCGGGTCGCGCCGCTCCATCGGCACCGGCATCACGTCCGTGCAACTGGCCGAGGCGTGGCGCCGGGGGGTTCTCGTGCCGTGGAAAAAGGCCCAGCCCGAGGTGTGGAAACCGGTGCCCATGCTGCTGAAAACCGACCGCGGCGGACTGGTCTACGCGCCCCGTCCGGGCATTTACGAGAACGTGGTGGAGCTGGATTTCGCCGCCATGTACCCGTCCATCATGACCAATTTCAACGTTTCGCCGGAAACCATCAACTGCCCCTGCTGCGCCCACCCGCGCCGGTCGGTGCCGGAGATCGGCTATCGCATCTGCGACCGGCCGGGATTGGTGTCGGAGGCGCTGCGGCCGGTTATCGAGCGGCGTCTGGCCTTCAAAGCCCTGCGCAAACGCGCCGAAGTCGAGGGCGACGAGGAGGCGCGGCAATCCTTCGACCACCGCCAGAACGCGCTGAAGTGGATGCTCGTGTGCAGCTTCGGCTATCTCGGCTACCGCAACGCCCGCTTCGGACGCATCGAGGCCCACGAGGCGGTGTCCGCCTTCGCCCGCGAGATATTGCTGCGCGTGAAGGACCTCTGCCTCGACCACGGCTGGAGCGTGCTGCACGGCAACGTGGACTGCGTGTGGATCCTCAAGCCGCAATGGGAGCGCGGGGAGATCGACGACCTCATCGGGAAAATCAACACGGCCACGGGGCTGACCATCGTACTCGAGGGGATCTACAAGTGGCTGGCGTTTCTGCCATCGCGACAGGTGGCCGACCGCCCCGTGCCCACGCGCTACTACGGGGCGTTCGTCGACGGAAAAACCAAGTTTCGCGGCATCGAATGCCGGCGCGGCGATTCGCCCGCGTTCATCGCCACGGTGCAGGAGGAACTGCTGACGGAACTGGCCGCCGCCCCCACGGCCGACGAATATCGCCGCCGGGTGCTGGCCATGCGCAGCCGCATGGAGGAATACGAAGGGATGCTGCGCCGCTGCGAGGTGCCGCTGGAGCAACTGATGATCACCACCATGCTGAGCCGCGAACCCGCCGAATACCGCGGCAACAGCGCGTCGGCGCTGGCGGCGCGGCAGTCCATCAAGGCCGGTCTGGAATATCACGCGGGGCAGCCGATCCGCTACATCCTGACCGACAAGGCCAACACCGACCCCAACCGCCGGGTGCGCTTAATGCAGTTGATCGACCCCGAGACAACCGCCGACCCCGACGCCTACATCACACTGCTGCGCCGGGCCATGAACTGCCTGCTATGGCCCAGCGGCCACCAACTGGACGAAACCCCCACCAAAGCGAAACCAAAGGCAAAGCCGAGGGAGACAATGAAACAACTGACGCTGTGGGACGCGGCTTATAGCGAAGCGGTGTGAGAGTGGGATGGACACTATGGACCAAAGCGCGTCGATCATCTTTTTAGCCTTTTAAAGAAATATAATGCTTTCTTTTATTTGCGTTCATTTGCGTTCATTTGCGTTCATTAGCGGTTTTCCTTGCCATGAAACCCTCATCTGCCATGTATGACGACGCGTGGAACCGAGCCGCATTCCTATAGTCGAGCGATACCCGGTGGCTGTCTTTGTTGAGACCGCCCTTTTTGTTGCGTTCTTTGGGGCTTTCCTGTTTATGGTCCGCCTCGATTCCGCTGCGTCCGGATGGGCCATGCTTCCCCATCTGCTGATCAATGGTGGTGTGCTTGCGCTGTTGGTGAAACGTGTGCGCGAGGGCCGCCCTCCGCTGTACTGGGGACGGTTCGATCTCATGGTAATGGTGCTCTTCGCCTTCTTCATCGCGAGCATATACTATAGCGAAGTTCGCGGCGTCTCCTACCGGGAGGCTGCGCTGTTTCTTGATTCTCTCGGGGCCTTTCTGTTCGGGCGGCTTTTGTTTTTTCGTCGCGTGCGTCTCTTTGCCGCCGCGGCCATCGTGTCGCTCATCGCCGCCTACTTCCTTGCCCATAATGGTGGGGATGCCGGCGCAGCCGGGGCTCTCCCTCCTGATGCAGCCCTGCTTTCGCGCCTGGAGGGGATTCGCAGTTTCGCCCTCGTATTCGCGCTATTCCTGGCCCTGTCGTTTCCTTTTCTCTGGCTGCGACGGCCTTCCAACATCGTCTTCCTTGT
This sequence comes from candidate division BRC1 bacterium HGW-BRC1-1, assembly GCA_002842095.1. Taxonomy (GTDB): domain Bacteria; phylum Sumerlaeota; class Sumerlaeia; order Sumerlaeales; family Sumerlaeaceae; genus HGW-BRC1-1. The sequence continues at coordinate 128,197 of PHCB01000003.1, read as the reverse complement.
CTATGTGGTCCTGATTATCGCGGTTTTCTCGCCGCTGCTTTTTCAGCGCGTTGGAGTCTTCTTCCAGCCCATGGACACCTCCTCTTCCGTGGAAATGCGCCACTCGCAGTTTCTGACTCTTCAAACCGCGTGGAGCATCGTGCAGGCCTTTCCCATTATGGGCGGGGGCGTGGGGACTTATCCGCTATTGTTCGATGCCTTCAAGCCTTCGCCGGCCGCCGCCTTTTCGGTTAATTTCACTTCGTATTTCCGCATCCTTGTGGAGATGGGCGTGGTGGGTTTGCTCCTCGCGCTCTACATGCCCGTGCGCCTGCCCATCTACATCATGCGCCGCTGGAGACTGTTTCCCAACCGTCAGCTTCGCATGGCCATTGTGATCTTTTTCTCCTTCACGATTCTTGCGCTGGTGCGCGGGTTGGTGACTGCGGGCATGTTCACCCCTTCGGTCTGGCTTATCCTGTGGGCCGTGCTGGGTTTATTGATGAGCCTGGTTGTGGTGCGCGACCCCATGCGCATTTTCGAAATGCCTTTCGATATTCGTCGCGCCAACCCGGCTGCTGACGGAACTTCCCATAGCTTTACGCGCCATCTGAGCGGTGCAGGATTGATCGGCGTGGCGGCGGTTATTCTGGCGGCTCTCACATTGCTGGAAAGCCTCCCCTATCAAGCCGACCGCCTCGCGCGTCCCACCCAGGTAGCGACTGCCGGTGAGACGATTGCGGCGACGGACAACACCCAGCAGGCAGCAGAGGGCCAGCGTCTGGAGCGTGCAGTCCGGCTGTTTCCCCTGTCGCCCGCGTTGTGGATCCGGCTCGCGAACCATTTTCAGCAACTTGCCGCAGACCCACTCCAGCTTCTGCCTTACGTCCCCCGTATTGAGCAGGCGTATCAACGCGCCATTGATCTGAACCCCTACGCGCCCCGGTCATACAGCCTGTTGTATGACCTTTACACCCAAACCAACGATGGCACCAAGGCCCTCGCCACGCTCAAGCAGGGGGTGCGCAACAACCCCAACGACCTCATCCTGCGCCTGATGCTGGTGCGCGAACTGGAACAGGGCGGCAGCATTGAACTGGCCATCTGGCACGTGAAGCAGGCGCTGCTGCGCATCGCCCCCGGCCAGACCGAATTGTTCATCCGCCTGGCCGAGTTGTACGAACTGCGAGGGCGCAACGATCAGGCCGAGCGTTGGTACCAGTACGCCAGGCAGGTGGTACAGGAAACGCCGCAGACCGAAGGGCGCATGCGCCGTCTGCGCGAGAACCTCGGGTTCAACCAATAAAAAAACCGCTGCCCCGGGGTTTCCCCACAAGGCAGCGGCGAGATTCGCGCAACTATCGGATCAGTACAGGCACCAATCCGTAACGTCTGCCGCAGGAACGAACTCGAACTTCACCGGTCCGGCGTACATGGAGCCACTGAGGTCGATATCTTCGTTAGTCATTCTGACAGAACCTGAAGCGCCCGCCGCGAAAGCAAACTCGGTGCCCAGTTGCATCCAAACATTGGAGGTGGAGGACTGGTCCAACTGGAATGTGTCAATTCCCCCGGCATGGGTTACATGATATGTGATCGGAGTACGACGGTTGGAGCCCGATCCCCAGGCCACGTAAACGCGATAATTCCCGGCCTGCGGGAACGTCGGGCTCCAGAGAGCATATTTGGAACCAGCGACACTGACGTAGGTTGAACCGTAACGCATGCCGATGGTGCCAGTGGCTCCGGGGGCCGTGCAGTTGGCCGCAGTGTCGGCCATGCCACTGTCGGTGTACAAGGTGAAGTTCTGACCGCCGACGCGGGGTTCGATGAGGAAGTTGGTCGCTCCGCTGGTATCGGTCGGATAAACGACAACTTTGAACCGGGCTTCGTTGTTGGCAGGCCCAAAGCGGCCGACGCCCACCTTTTCGAGCTGGAAATTCTCCTCATAAATAGCGGACAACGCCACCTCCGGCGCGGTAACCGTGAACTGGAAGGTGGCGGTGCCGTTGGGGGCAACGCTGGCCGGGGTCATGGTGGCGGGCACTGAGGTGCTGACCCATGAGCCAGAGGTATAGAAAGCGCTGACGCGGGCCGTGGGGCGTGACGTGACCATGCGCGTGTCGGCGGCGGTCCAGGTTTCTGTACCTATGTTTTTATAGGAGATGGTGACCGTCTGGGTTTCGTTCTTAATCATGGTGCCGTTGAATGTTATCGAGTTGACGCGAGCGTCGCGGGCCACCGGTGTGGCCGCCGATGAGACGACGGCGATGGCGTTGCTGCAGGAACGCTGACCGAGGTGATCGTATGCCCCGTTGTCGCTGGGATAATTTACCACACCACTATACGGCTCGCCCTTTGCCCAGATCGTGCTGGAGCCGCCGCCGTCGAGGTTGAACCCGTCGGTAACGCCCAGCATTTCAAGCAACTGGCCAGTTTCCACGCAGGTCATGCCGGCGGCATCATCGGTGCGGCCATCGGCCACCACGAGGATCAGTTTGTTGGTGGAAGTGATGCCCGCCGCAGTACGCGGGTGGCGTCCGGTGCAGTGCGAGCCGATGCCAGTGAGATAGGAACTGTCGATGACAGAGGCCTTTATCAACTGAGGACCGCAGGACAGAATGTCGGGATGAGTAACATCCGGTGTCCATCCGGTTCCTCCAGCGGTTCCCGGCCTGGTGACGATGCTCACTGCGTCGGCGGCGGTTTTGGCGATGCCGGAATCCCAGCCCCAGCCGCTGAAGCGTGGTTCGACCCAGGGGATTTCCGTATTGTTAATACGCAGATAGGAGCGGTGTCCGCCACCACCGGCGGCCGTATCAAAGTATGTGCCGTTGCAACCGGCCACGGCATTGGGGAACTGCCCTGGTATCATGGAGCTGGTAGCCTGACGGCTTGCAGCCAGATAGGGGAACTCTACCGAAACGGCAGGGTTTCCGAGATCGGCTTCGATGTAAGTGATGCTCTGCTTGGAACCAAACAAGCTGTCGAAGCGATAATACCGCCAGACAACGCCGTTGCCTACCTCGCGTTCAAACCAATCGACGGTATTTAAGTCTTCGGCCAGGGCCGGGGCGACAAGGAGGGAGAGCAAAGCCCCCACACGAATTGCCGATGTGAGGGATTTATAAAAGTGTTGGTGCAGCATGGAACGATCTTCTTTCCCGCGGGTCGCCCCGCGAGAGGCGGCTCGTATTATAATAAAATGTGTCTGGCAGAAAATCGCAGACGGCTTTTTCCCGAAACCGCAAACGTACCTGTTGCCAGGATGCGTCTCGCGCGAAATGATCAGACGGAGATTAAGTAGAATTCGGAATCAGCTCAGGTCAAGAATTCTTGTCCGGAGAAGGTTGAAGGGCGATTTCACGAGTCGACCCGGTATTTTTTGTTTTTCCGTTCCCTCACTACGCCATTGCCAAGCCCCTTGGATTTCTCCACATTCTCGTTCCCATGAACCAATCTGAACACCACGCTGCTTCACACGACTCCGAAACCGTCGAAACTCCCCGTGGATTCTGGGCGCTGGTAGCTGCTCAGTTTCAGGCCTCCTTCAACGACAACGCCTACGAGAACCTTCTCGTCCAGATGGCCATTTTCGGTGCTGCGGCCACCGCCGCCGCCGATGCGAATGTCTCTTTCGTTCTCATCATTTTCACGCTCCCGTTCATGCTCTCCTCTCCCTTCGGGGGCCAGTTTGCCGACAAGTTCAGCAAGCGCACCATTTGCGTGGTGGTGAAGTTCTTCGAAATTTTAATCATGGTGGCCGCCGCCGCCGCGCTTTACACCGGCATGTTCTGGGTTTCGCTGATGGTGCTGGGCCTCATGGGCATTCGGGCCGGTATTTTTGGTCCGGCCAAGTACGGCGTCATCCCCGAGATTGTCCCCACGCGGCGGCTCTCCTGGGCCAACGGTGTCATCGAGTTGACCGTTTTTGCCGCCATCATGGGCGGCACCATCGCGGGCATTTATCTCTTCAAACATTTTCAAAACCACCTGCCCGCCGCCATCATTCCGCTGCTGGTGCTCTCCGTCATCGGAGCGCTGCTCTCGCTGGGCATCACGCGCGTGCCGGCTTCCGCGCCGGAGCGGCGCATCTCAGTCAACGTGGTGGGGCAGATCTGGCATTATCTCAAATACGCCCGCGCCGACCGCGTTCTCTGGCTGGCGGTGATCGGCAACGCTTTCTTCTGGTTTGCCGGCGCGATCATTTACCAGAACGTCATCATCTACGCCAAGCACGTCCTCGGCATCACCGGGGAGCAAGCCACCGAACTGGCCTATCTGCGGCTGGGCGTGATGGTCGGCATCGGTGGCGGCAGCTATCTCGCGGGCGTTATGTCGCGTGGAAAAATCGAGGTCGGCTTCATCCCCCTGGGCGCTCTGGCAATGGTCGGCTCGAGCCTGTACCTCGCCGCCGATGGCGCCACGCTTTGGTCCACGGTGTTTGCCCTTACCATCCTCGGGCTGGGCGGCGGGTTCTTCCTCGTGCCGGTGCAGAGTCTCGTGCAACACCGCCCCGACCCCGCCAACAAGGGCGGCGTACAGGGGATGGCCTACTTCCTCACGAACGCCTCCACGCTCTCCGCCGGTTTTCTTTTCCTCGGTTTCACGACGTTGGGGCTCAGCTCCCAAAACGTCTTTCTCGTGCTCGGCTTGATGATCGCCGTGGTGGCTGCTTATCTTTTGTGGATATTGCCCGACGCCGTGTTGCGCCTCGCGCTGTGGTTGCTCACTTCCACGGTGTACCGCATCCGCATATTGGGACGCGCCAATGTGCCGGCCCACGGTGGCGCGCTATTTGTTTCCAACCACATGTCATTCGCCGACGCGCTCTTCATCACCGCCTCCACCGATCGCCATGTGCGCTTCATCATGCACTCCGACTACTATAAACATCCGCTCATCCGCCCCATCGCGCGCATCACCCACGCCATACCGATCGACGCAGAGATGGGCCCGCGCGCCATGATCCTCGCGCTTCGCACCGCCGCCGAGGCGGTTCGCAACGGCGAAGTGGTGTGCATCTTCCCCGAGGGCGAGATCACACGCACCGGCTTCATGCTTCCCTTCCGGCGCGGGTTCGAGCGCATCATGCGCGGTAATACGGCGCCCATTATTCCCATCCATCTCGATCGCGTCTGGGGTTCCATCTTTAGTTTCGAGAAGGGCCGCTTCATCTGGAAATGGCCCCATCGCATTCCGTATCCGATAACGGTTACCTACGGGAAGGCCATGGCGCCCGACAGCCCGGCCCGCGACATCCGCCGCGCCGTGCAGGAGCTTTCCGCCGAGGCCTTCGATGCACGCCGTCCGGATATGCGGCCGCTTCATCGCGAACTGATTTCTGCCGCCCGGCGACACCCCACCCGCTTCGCCATGGCCGACCCCATCTCGGGCCGCGCCAGTAGTTTCAACGTGCTGGTGCGCACCCTCGTGCTGGGTCGGTTGCTACGCAACCGATGGAAGGACGATGACATGGTGGGCATCCTGCTACCGCCATCCATCGCCGGAGCGTGCGTGAATTTTGCCGCCATGCTCGCCGGGAAAACTCCAGTTAACTTGAATTACACGCTCTCCCCCGAGGGCATGGCGGCGTGTATCTCGCGCTGCTCGATTCGCACCGTCGTCACGTCGGCAGCCTTCCTCGAAAAGGCCCGGTTGCAGGCCCCGCCGGGGGTGCTCTTGCTGGAGGATCTGATACCCGAAGCGTCGGGATCGGTGCGCATCTTTGCGGCGTTTGCCGCGGCGGTGTATCCGGCTCGGGCCATCGAGCGTGCTTTGGGTAGTCGCCGTCGCGTGACCATCGACGACATCGCGACGGTCATCTTCAGCAGCGGCAGCACGGGAGACCCCAAGGGCGTTATTCTCAGCCACTACAACGTGCTGAGCAACGTGCAGGGTCTGGCCCAGCCGATGAATGTTGAGCCGAATGACCGACTGATGGGCGTGCTTCCCTTCTTCCATTCCTTCGGCTTCACCGGCACATTGTGGTTCCCCATGCTCCAGGGGATCGGCGTGATTTATTACCCCAACCCCCTCGATTCCCGCACCATCGGCAGCATGGTGGCGCAGCACGGCGCAACGCTTCTTGTGGCCACACCCACGTTCTTGCAGGCGTACATCCGCCGCGTGGAACCGGGCAACTTTGGCAGCCTGCGCTACGTGATGGTGGGCGCCGAAAAGCTGCCCGAACGCATCGCAGTCGCCTTCGAGGATCGATTTGGTATCCGACCCCACGAAGCGTATGGCACCACGGAATGCTCGCCCGGTATCGCCATCAACGTGATCGGCTATCGCGCCCGCGGGTTCTATCAGGTGGGCGGAAAGCGCGCCCACATCGGCCACCCGCTGCCCGGCGTGGGAGTGCGCATCCTCGACCCCGACACGTTCGCCCCACTACCCGATGGAACCGCGGGAATGTTGCTGGTGCGCGGGCCCAACGTAATGCTGGGCTACCTCGGCATGGAGGAGAAGACCCGCGAGGTGATGCACGACGGATGGTACATAACCGGCGACATCGCATCGCTGGATGAGGACGGGTTCCTCACCATCACCGACCGCCTGTCGCGCTTCTCGAAGATCGGCGGCGAGATGGTGCCCCACATCAAAATCGAAGACGTGTTACACGATCTGGCCGAGACCACACAGCGTGTGTTTGCTGTGACGGGTATTCCCGACGATCGCAAGGGCGAGCGACTGGTGGTGCTGCACACGGTGGACGACGAGCGTCTCGCGGCAGTGCTCGAACGGCTTCCCTCCGCAGGGCTGCCCAATTTGTGGATACCCCGTCGCGATGCCTTCCACCGCGTGGAGGCTATCCCCGTCCTGGGTACCGGCAAAACCGATTTCCGCAAAGTTCGCGAAGTGGCCATGAAGCTGGAGCAGTGATCGTGAAGCCCCGCTGATGAATTCTTCTTTGCGTTTTCTTTGCGGCTTTGCATTTTTGCGTCGAAGTTTTTTTACCCGAGGATAACCATGAACCAACCCGTCCGCGTTAAGGTCTGGAACGAGTACCGCCACGAGCAGCAGATCGAATGGATCGGCAAGATCTATCCCGACGGCATCCACGGCGCCATCGCTGCGGGGTTGCGCGAATATCCCGATCTGGAAGTGACCACGGCCACGCTGGATGAACCCGAGCACGGCTTGACCGAGGAGGCCCTGGCGGCCTGCGACGTGCTGCTGTGGTGGGGCCACATGGCCCACCACGAAGTGAGCGACGATGTGGTGGCGCGCGTGCAGAAGCGCGTGCTGGAGGGGATGGGTCTCATCGTGTTGCACTCCGGGCACTTCTCAAAAATCTTTCGCACCCTGATGGGGACATCCTGCGCCCTCGACTGGCGCGTGGCCGACGAACGCGAGCGCCTCTGGAACATCGAGCCGGGTCACCCCATAACCGCCGGTATCGGGCCGTTCATCGAAATGCCCAACTCGGAAATGTACGGCGAACGCTTCGACATTCCCACCCCGGACAAGCTGATCTTCATCTCATGGTTCGAGGGGGGCGAAGTCTTCCGCAGCGGTTGCTGTTGGGAACGCGGGCACGGACGAATCTTTTATTTCAGCCCCGGCCACGAAACGTATCCCGTTTATTATCATCCGCAAATTCGCCGCGTGCTGGCCAATGCAGTCCACTGGGCCGCGCCGCGCATTCTGGCTCCCCACGAGTGCCATCAAATGGATCCGCGCGAAACCATCCCCGAGCGCCCCATCGACACCTCGGCCATGGGCAACGCCGCCCCGCCGCCGCCGGAGAAATAGTTTCGAGTCAGACTCGGGAGATTGGCGTTCCTGGACAGAGGTTGCTGTTACTTCTTGCCGCTCACATTCGGGATCGCCGTTTTCCGGGCACGGGCCAGATCCACCGCTTCACGCTTCGCCGGCTCCACTGTTTTGCCCGCCGCCAGATCTGACCACGCGGCTTCGCCCTCATACACGCCCAGCTTCATCTGGCCGTCGGCGATGTCCAACACCTTCACGCCGGACTTGCGCAAAATCACCAGATTGCGGGTGGGGTCCACCACGGTCACGTGGCCAATACCCGCGCCACCATCGGACAATTCCATCACCCACAACGGGCGCTCGCTCTTGTCCATCACCTCGCGCACATTGTCGATGCGCTGGGGTTCGCTGACCACGGGCTTCGCCTTGCAGTCGCAGGTCAACGCAACCTTCATCAGTGTCTGACCTTCGCCCTCGTAGCCACCCTCGCCCGGTGCGCTGAACAACACCGTGCGGCCTTCATCCACCACCCAACCCTTGAAACCTGCATCGGAAAAAACATCGTCTTTGCCGTTCACCGTGCCAATCACGCGCCCAGCCTTGCCGGGTTGGGTCGCCTCAATTCGCACCGCCGTTGCCACCTTGCGCGGGCGATCCAGCGCCATGGACGAGAAGCCCGTAATATCCAGCGATTTGTCGGCGTTCAATTCACCCTGAATCACCGCGAAGGTTTTCTGACCCGGCAGCTTGTCTGCCGTCAGCTTTTCGTACTCGGCCTTCACCGCGTCGGCCACTGCGCCAACTTTCAATTCGGCTTTCGTCTCATCGTCGTTAAAGGTCTGTCGCTCTGGTGTGATCACCAGGAAGCCGCTCATCTCCACACCAGAAGGGTCCGCTTTGGGAGCCTCGGCCACCGGCGTCACGGCCTCGATGGTTACAGGGGTCTGGGCCGCAGCGGAACGCGCACCGCCCAGTGCCACCAACAGAGATGCGGATGAAAGAAGTGCAAAACGATGGAACGATGGGAAACGAATCATGGTGAAATTATCTCCTGAGGCGTACGCCGAACTCCACCCCGAAGCGGTTCTGTCAGCGCGCCGAATCAATGCTATCAACAGATTAAACGTAAAGATTTGCGCCGCCGATATTCCGTGACGGCTTGACCGATCCTCTCGTGACAGAAACTTTTTCCCCAGAGGTGCCACCCCCCTGTGCCAGTCACGCCAGTCAGATGTGGGACCGCCGCCCCCCGCGGTCGCCTGCCCATCGGCAACAAAGCGTATTCCGCAATTCAGTCCCAGTCAGAATCATTCGCCTCGCCCTGCGACTCCTCCTGTTGTTTCCGCGCCCAGGCGGCTTCCTCCAGCAGGTTGTTCACCGTCGTCAACAATTGGGACATCATCACCGGTTTCGGACAAAACGCCAAGAGTGGATCGTGGGGGGCGCGGAAACGCAGCTTCGTCCCACTGCTCACGATAATCGGCATGAGCCGCCCCACCGTCGCCCGGATTTGACGGTACACCATCTCCCCCGTAACACCGGGCATCATAATGTCGGTCACCACAAGCGCGGGAGATTCCGACGCCAGGGCCGCCGCCAGTTTTTCCGGATGCCGCAGCGCGCTCACCTCGTAGCCGGCAGACTTCAACATCAAGCCGATGATCCGCAACGCATCCGCGTCATCGTCCAGCGCCAGAATGCGGGGTCCGACCTTATTGACGGCTCCCTCAGAGTTGTCGGTTTTCGTTGTCATGAAGGCATCACCTCAGTCTGCGCGCGCCCCCTTTGGCAAGCATCGAATAACCGACCCTTCATCCGACCCACCCCATGATCAACATCTGCACCAGTCCGATGACAAACCCCATGCCGCCACAGAAAAGCTCGATCATACGCAACTCGCGTTTCGCCAGCGACAGCACCACCTCCTCCAGTTTCTCCAGTTCGAACGCCGCCACCTTGCGCGACACCAGCCCCTCGATGGAGACATTTTCCGCCATCAGCGCAAATGACTGCTCCACCAGGTCCGGAAGCCGCGCCTCCACCTCCCGCGCCATCAGGCGGCTCACCTTGCGCAACACCGTGTCGGCTATCAGCGGGCGCGTGAGCGAGGGCAGCCGGTCGCGTTTCTGCCGCAACGCTGCCATTGTTTCGCGATACACCGTGCGCACCAACTGCGCCTGAAATTCCGCCGTCACCACTTCATCGCGCAGGTCGGCATAGTTGAGCAACTCCTCCTCCACGATGGCCCCCACCCGCAGCGCTATCTCGGCCTGCCGCTTGGGCAGCGGCGCCTGATAGCTGAACCCCAGAATTCGCACCGGCCGTCGCGGACGAAACAACATGCGGATGCCCACATAGGTCGTGAACCAGCCGTTGAAAGCCGCGATCAACGGCAGCGACCACAACCCCGCCATTTCGCTCCAGTCCATCATCCGCTCCCGTCGTGGTGGCGTCGATTATCCACGCCGCTTTCACACTCAAACAAATTTACCGCTTGCGCCATTTTACTCCATCGCGATCCCATTTACTCCAACAACCATCGGGGAGACCTCATGCTTCAAGACACAATAGCCCGGCTGACCGAATTGCGCCAGCGCATCCTGCAGTCCAAGGAGCATCTTTGACGTAGCAGGCAAACGCTCCGAGGCCGACCGCCTCGAAGCAGAAAGCTCCGTTGAAGGCTTCTGGAACGACGGCATGCGCGCCCAGGCCCACATGAAGAAGCTCAAGAATATCCAGCGCCTTGCGGAGCCCTGGGAAACCCTCGAGCGCGATAACAACGACGCCCTCGAAATGGCCGAGATGATGAAGGCCGACGCCCGCGACGAAGCCATGGAAGCCGATCTGGAAGCGCAGGCCACGCGCATGGAAGAGACGATCGATTCCCTCGAACTGAAAAGCATGCTCAACGACCCCGACGCGGCGAACAACGCCTACCTCATCGTGCACGCCGGGGCCGGCGGCACCGAAAGCTGCGACTGGGCCAGCATGCTCATGCGCATGTACACCCGCTGGGCCGAGCGCAGCGGTTTCAAAGTCAGCCTCACCGATTTGCAAGAGGGCGACGTGGCCGGCATCACCCGCGCCACCCTGCTCATCACCGGCGAATACGCATTCGGATATTTGTCGGCGGAAAACGGCGTGCACCGCCTCGTGCGCATCTCGCCGTTCGACTCCGCCAAACGCCGCCACACCAGCTTCGCCAGCGTGTACGCCTACCCCGACATCGACGACAGCATCCACGTGGAGATCAACGAGAAGGACCTGCGCGTCGACACCTACCGCGCCGGCGGCAAGGGCGGCCAGCACGTCAACGTAACCGACAGCGCCGTGCGCCTCACCCACTTGCCAACAAACATCGTCACCCAGTGCCAGAACGAACGCAGCCAGGGCCAGAACAAAGAAATGGCCATGAAGCAACTGCGCGCGCGCCTCTACCAGCACTACAAAGAAATCCAGGACGCCGAAGCCGCCATCAAAGCCGGCGAGAAAAAAGAAATAGGCTGGGGATCACAAATCCGCAGCTACGTCTTCCAACCCTACCAGATGGTAAAAGACCTGAGAACCAACGCCGAAACCAGCAACATCTCCGAAGTAATGGACGGCGACATCGACATGTTCATAGAAGCCTACCTCCGCAGCCAAATGGGCAAACACGAGGTGGAGTAACGGCGAGGCGCAGCCGCGCCAAGTCAGTCGCCGGTGCCGATTACGATGTCGCCGGTGTCGGCCACCTTGTCGTGTTCCACGGTAACAATCTTTAGGGCCGAGGACGTCCCATTGCCTCCCTGCACTTCAATCTGCATGGGGCCAGTCGGCGCGTTCTCGAAGACAAACTGTCCGTCTGCCATGGAGACCGCATTGCGCATGGTTTCGCGGATATCGTCGGGATTGGGGATACCGTTGCTGGCTGCCATGAGCATCAATCTGGCACCCGAGATGGGCGACTTATCAGACTTACGAACCACACGCCCGATGACCGTTCCGCCGCCGGACCCGAGCAGGAACTCGACGTGCTTGGTCCAGGGGAGAAACATGCTGGTCGAGAACTGTTGCGTAAGTGGCTGGTATCCCGGAGCGGACACGGTCAGGCTATACTGCGCGTTTTTGCCAACGACGCGGAACTCCCCGGGCTTGTCGGACTTGTTCCTTACGACGTCCTGCATGGGAGACACCTTGAAGTCCACAATCGGCTTCCGCGACTTGTGGTCCAACACCTCGCAGATGGTGGTGGTTTTAAAAAAGTCTTCCTTGCCCAGGGTGAAATTCACATTGTCTCGGTCAACAGCGACCTTAAATTTGTCAACGGGATCGCCGGGGATGTCCGTAGGGGGAACGCATGTAATTTGATAAACAGCTTCGGGCAGATTGTCTACGCGGTACCTACCATCCTCGCCCGAGTAGGCGTGCGCTTGGTGGCCCGTCCCCGAGGAATCACCATTGAATTCCAAGAGAGCTCCGTGGACCGGCTTCTTGTTTGTGTCCACCACGCGTCCGCCGATGAAGTGAGGCTTGCGTAATTCGAGGCGCAGATCGTTACGAATCGCGCCTTCGGCCACGGTAAGGGGCGACGTATATCCAGAATCAATGGCACCTTCCTTTTTTGCGTTCAGGATAGTGCCATCAGGCGGCATGTTGAAAAATGCGAAGCGCCCCTCCGCATCGGTTTTGCTGATGCCAAGGTTTTCGCCCACTCCCATCATCTTGAATTGCACGAACATCATGGCGGTCACCTCGGCGTCGGGTGCCGGGTTGCCGTCGGGGTCCACCACCACGCCACCCAGGGTGCCTCCGGCGTCCATCACAATGGCGATACCCGTCACGGATTGGTCGCCGATGGCGATGACCTCGGTAGCTTTCTTTGCATGGCCCGGTGCTGATGCGATTACATGCACCTGAGTATTGGGAAGTGCCCCAAGGCTGAATGTGCCGTCATTTTTCACGGGTTTGACTTCATCCTCCTGTCCGGACGAAATCGATGACGAGATGGAAACCGTCGCGCCGGGGATGAGGTCTCCGTTGCTTCGTGTAACCCGGCCCGACACGGTGATGTTCTCGGCCATTACGAAGTCGCGGTTAAACTCCAACTGATCAGCCGGCAGTATGTCGACCGTGGATGCGCCCGAGTTGCCTGACCGGTTCAATCTGGTTTGTGCCGAGGCTGCGTCATCCACGCGATAGCCTTCCTTGCGGGCGGTAATGCTTCCAAAAAGGACGGGGAACAGGCGATACTTGCCCTCAGCATCGCTTATGGCTGTCGAATTCGTAAGGCTTTGGTGCGTTAGTTCGACGCCGCCGATCGGCACGCCGGTGTCTTTTTCGGTCACGCGGCCCGACATAGTGTAGCCGGGGAACACGAACAATTCCAAACCCGACTTACCGGCGCTGTCCGCTATGGTCACGCTGGAAATGGCAGGCGGTCTCGTCCATGCATACAATTTTTCCCCTTGGGCGGATAGTTCAAATGTCTCGTTCGTCAAGCCCGCGAAGCGGAAAGCACCCGTGGCATCGGTAACAGCTTGGGATTCCGTCAGCCGGCGGGGTGGCCATTGCGTGTCCTGCTGTACAAGCTTCACGGTGGCGCTGGAGACCGACTCGCGGCTGCCGAATTTCAGCACCACACCTTCGACCAGAGCGCCGTCGCCGAGACGGATCTCCACGCCCTCGGCAGGCGCGGTGATAGTTTTCTGTGTGGTTGCGAATCCAAGCGCCGAAACGGTGACCAATACCTCGCCGGGTTGGGTAAACAGCCTGAACCCGTCTTCGGTCGTGGCGATGCCATTGCATACGAGAGAGTTGAAGGTAGTCATTTTCCCCCCCGTGTGGTTTGGTGGGATGAAGTCTGACCAGCTGACGTTCAACTCTGCGCTCAGCGTCGTACCTGCGGTGTCTACCACGCGGCCCGAAATTTCGCTGCCACGCTGGAGGGCAAAATCGCCAACGATAACCAACGGGGGTGACATTTTGCCCGATTCGGTGAAGATCTCCCCCACCTTTGTAAGAAAGCCGGTTGCCGACACCTTCAACGAGGCGCTCCCCGCTGAATCGATCTCGAAACGGTAGGTTCCGTCCAACCCCGCGGTGACGGATGTGGTCTTGATTTCCTGCGTACCACCGGGCCGCAACATCCTTGTATTAAGCACCAAGGTAACGGTGGTTGCGATGGGAACTCCATCGGTGTCGGTTACCTTACCTGCAATCACAACCTTGTCCGGCGTTCCCTTGGGAGTAGAACGGGTTGTGGCGGCGACGAGTCGGGGAGCGTTGGATGCCCCGGAACGTGAGGAGGCAGTGTTGCGCGTGGGCCGAGGGGATTGGCTTGCGGAAGTTTCGCTATCATCCGTCCGGTTGTTGCAACCCCCCAACCCGATGCACGCCACACAGACCGCTGCCAAAATCCCAAACGATGAAGTGCCGTGATGTTTCATAATTTACGTTCCCTGATGGTCGCTGAATCTAAACCATAAGACGTAATGCATCGGCCATCGGATGACAGGCGATACGCATTTTTGCGTTATTGCACGTGCAATCGCACGGGAAGCCCGCAGCCCAAATCGGTTTGGTTACAATTCAGACCTCGATAATAACGTGGGTTCTTATTCCTGCGGCCCTTCGGGGTTGTCGGAAACGCAGGAAACCGCAGGTTTCTCGAAGTGTTGCGTATAGGCAAGGGCATGGCCATAAAATGCTTTGGACCGAAGGCCAGAATGTTCTGCCATTGCGGTCAGCGTGGAGCGACGCTGAAAATGGGGGTCGAAGATTACTTCTGTGACCGAGAGCAAACCGCCGGGCTTCAGGGCATTGTAAACTTCTGCCAGCGCGCCTTCGCGGTCGGGGATTTCCCCCAGCACAGTCACCATCAATACGCGGTCGAATTGCCCGTACCCCGCCTTGCCCTCGCCGGCACCGGCTTCCATGAAGCGAATGTTGTCCACTCCCGCGGCCTGCGCCTTTGCCCGAGCGCGGGCGAGCATGCCCGGTTGGATGTCCATGGCCACGACTTCGCCAGTGGGGGCTACCGCTTTGCCGAGAGGAACGGCGAGGCGCCCTGGCCCGCAACCGACATCGAGCACCATCATACCTGGCTGGAGGTCGAGGAGGCCAACAATAACCTCGGCCCTGTTCGTCTTGGTGAACGGGTTATCCAGTTCCACCATCCAACGCAGCCATACGGGACAAGGCAAAGATTGGCGGCGCGACGCGAAGCGCCACGTTAAGAAAACAACAATCATCATCACGATAGCGAACGCTATGAAGTTCATACCGAGCGGTCGCAGTTGATCAGGGGGCGGTGGTTGGCGCTGCCATCACCAGAGCCGCTTCCGGGGCGCCGGTGGGGTGTTCGGGGGTGGGTTCTTTTAGGAAGCCATTCATCGATGACAGGGCTATGAAGAACAGGACCACGCCGACTCCCGCCATGGCCATGGCGGTGATGCGCTGTGCGTTGCGGCCGATGGTTATGCCCCACGTCATGGCGAAGGTGCAGATGCCGTTGGCGAGGTGGAAGACCGTCGCCGCCACGGCAACCACGTACCACCAGTAAACGTAGGGGTTGCGGAAGTGATCGCGCAGCGCGGCGTAGTAGTCGGCCCCGATGGGGTAGTTGTGTTCGGGGATGACGATATACTTCATACTGATGACGTGCGTGATGATGAACACGAACATGATGAGCGCCGTGACGCGCTGGGCCACGTAGGAGAAGTTGCGAACGAAGGGTTCGCGCTTCATGTTCGACGAGCCACGGAAGACAATCCACAAACCGTAGAACATGTGGAAGAGGAAGGGAGCGAAGAGGGCGCCCCACTCGATGGCGATGAGGAAGGGCATGCTGCGCAAGCCATCCACGATCTTGTTGAAGGGACCCGCGCCAACAGTGGAGAAAGAGTTGGCAAAGAAGTGGAACGCGATAAAGGCCGACAGCGGCACGACCCCCGTAAGGGAGTGCAGGCGGCGCAGAACAAACTCGGAGTACTCGGCGTTTTTAACGGTGGATTGGCTCATGTCGTGCCTATTGATGGGGGCTTGGGACGTACCTGATCAAGGGAAAACTGGTCGAAAGATAGGGGGACGGAACTTGCGGTGACCGGGGTTTCAAATTCGGGTTGAGATTTTGCCGAGGTGCTCGCGCACCTGCGCGCGAATTTGGGCGAGATGGGCAAGCAGCGTTCCGTCTTTGATCTGCAACAGATGCTCCACAGCCCGCAAGTCTTCGGGGGCGACTGGCGGCACACTTTCGCCCACGCCGCGCACGAGGCGCACGGCGGTTTCGGCCGCGCGCAGCGCGCTGTAGGGGGGATCCAATGCCGCCAGCGATGCGAATGCCTCGGAGTCGGAATCGCTCGCCGCCGCGAGGGCATCGAAATAGCTGCCCCGGGTTTGGGCGTCCGTCAAGGCACCGGTAAGGCCGAGGTATTGCAGGGCAAATTCGATATCGACGAGGCCACCCGGAGAACGTTTGAATTCGCCCCGGTCCGCATCGGCGTTGGCTACGCTTTCTTCGAGACGCCGACGCATGGTGCGCATTTCGTCCGCGATGTTTTGGGTGTCGAGGTCTTCGCGGCGGCGTGCGGCGGCATCGCGCAGGGCGCTGGTAAGGGCGGCATTTCCCCACGCGTGGCGTGCACGGAGGAAAGTCTGCAATTCCCAGATTTCCGCTTCCTCGGTCAGATAAGTCAGGTAGCTCCCGAACGCAGTGGCCAGGGGCGAGTTGCGTCCGTGGGGGCGCAGCCGCGTGTCGATGGCGTAGGCGCGTCCGCCCTGCACATTTTCGCCCAGCACAGCGGTGATGTCGTGGGCAAGGGTGGTCCAGGTTTTCGTGGCTGAATTGCCCCGGAAGGGAGATTCGTCGGTTTCGTCGAAAACAAAAACCACATCGAGATCGCCGAGAAAATTGAGTTCGCCGCCGCCATACTTGCCCAGCGCGATGACCGTAAACTGTGTGCGGGCGCGTTGCATGAGTTCGTCGCAAGCGGCGCGCAGAGCGGGGCGCTCGAGTCCCGGCGAAAAGCGATCAACCGTACGTTCGGCGGCGAGGGGCAGGGCGGTGGCGAGAGCGGCGTCGGCAGCGCGGGCGAGGGCCGCGAGGGTTGCCGGCAGCGGCGCGAGATCCAGCAGGTGGCGCACTGCGATGAGAAGTTCCTCAAATCGCACGGCCCGCCGCAGCAGCACCAGGCGGCGATCCATGGCGCGGGCCGCGCCCACCGCCGCGCTCAGACGCCCGGCCTGTTCCTCCGGCGGGCCCGGCTCGTAAACGAGACGCGATGAAATGATGGCGTCGAAAAATTCCGGGTGGGCAATGAGAACGCGTCCGAAGACCGGACTCGACCCGAACAGACGCACGAGCAACCGCAGGATGTCGGGGTGCTGCGCAACCAGTTCGTAGTAGTAGGTGATCCCCTTGATGGCCAGCATGAACGAGTGCAGCAGCGGCAGCACGGCGGTGGGGTTTGGCGACTCGCGCGTGAGGCGCAACAGCGACGGCAGCATCTGCTCGAAGGAGCGTTGGCCCTCCGCGCTGATGAAAATCTCGCGCGTGCCGTAGGCCAGGTCGCGCAGCAGGCGGAGATCGCGAACCTCCCCGAGACCGTGCCTTGCGAGGAGCGCCGTCGCTTCCTCCTCGGGAGTTTCGGGGTTGAGCACCGCCAGCAATTCGCGCGACAGCCGCTCGACGGCCTCCGTGTCATGCTGAAAAAATTGGGTGAAGTGTTCGTGCACACGGTTCGCGATGGCCTCGTGGTGAGACATAAGGTCTGCGCCGTTGGTGAAGCCGCATTTGCGCGCCACGAGATCCAACTGCGGGCCGGGCTCGGGCAACAGGTGGGTCTGCGCCTCCCCCTCCATTTGCAGGCAGTGCTCCACCTCGCGCAGGTGCGAGTACGCCTCCAGCAGAAAGTTGGCGTCGGCCTCGGGCAGCAGGTTCACCTCACGCAGGCGTTCGATGGCGACGAAAATATTTCGCGCCCGCAGCGCACGGTGCATGCGTCCATAGATGATCTGCATGGCGAACACGACAAACTCGATCTCGCGGATGCCGCCATAACCGCGCTTCACTTCGCGATGGTACACATCGCTGTTGGTGACCTCGCGATCGATCATCTCCTTCAGGCGCTCCACCTCGCGCACGATGAGAGCGGGGTCGGTTTCGGAGAAAACGAATTCCTGCGTGAAGCGATAGATCCGCTCGGCCAGCGTGGCGGGGCCGGTCAGCACGCGCGCCTTCAGATATGCGAGGCGTTCCCAGTCGCGGGCCTGCTGGCGCAGGTAGTTCAGGAAGGAATCGAGAGAGCGCGCGAGGGGGCCGCTCTTGCCCTCGGGGCGCAGGCGCATGTCCACGCGATAGAGTTGCGCCTCGGTGTCGCGTCCGGAGAGAAATTTGACGATCGCCTCGCCCATGCGTGTGAAAAAAACGTGGTTGGATTGTGGTGCCGTGCGGCGGCCATCGGGCAGCAGACCGGTGGTCTGGCCCTCCTCGTCGTAAATAAAAATGAGATCGATGTCGGAAGAAAAATTGAGTTCGCGACCGCCCAGCTTGCCCATGCCCAGCACGCACATGCCGCAGGGCCGTGCGGGGTTCGATGGCGATGGCTCGGTCATCGGCTCGCCATAGCGGGCGGTCATCTCGGCGTAGGCGGTTTCGGCGGCGGCGGCGGTGAGGGCCTGGGCCAGTTCGGAAATCTCGCGGGTGGTTTCCTCGACGGTGCCGAGGTTCAAGATGTCGCGCAGCCCGATGCGCACCATCTCGCGGCGGCGCATGCGCGACAACACACGGCGCAGTTCCGTGCTGTCGGGGTGAGCGGCCATGGTTCGGCGCACTTCGCGGCGGTAGTGGGACAACAGCCGCGACATGTGGAGGTCGCCCTCGTGAAGCAGCCAGAGAAACATTTCCGGCTGGCGCATGAGCACGTCCGTAAAAAAGCGCGAGTTTGCCAGCAGCGTCAGCAACACGAGACGGGCGTCGGGCTGAGTCTCCAGTTCGCGAAGGATGGGCTTGGGGTCCGATGTGGACGCGAGAAATTGTTCGAGGCGGTTGACGGCGGTTTCCGGGTCGGCGGTTTCGTAGGCAGACACGGTGATTTTTGCGCCAAACGCGTCAAGGTCGGCCAGCCCCGCGCTTTCGGCAATTTGCAGGATGCAATTCAAACTAACAGTGGCGGGTGAATCGGACGCGAAATGGGGCGGTGAGGGGTCGCTCATCGTGCCACGATTTCTTCCAGCGCCTGCTCCATCTCGGCGGCGATCTGCTCCCACGTGCGGGCGCGTTGGGAGGTCAAATTGCTGAGTGCTTCGGGCTGCGTGGGTTCGGCTACGGCGGCTGCGCATGCCTCTGCAAATTGTGTTGGGGTTTGGGTCACCATAACCACGTCGCCCCAATCGGCCTTTACGTCGGGCACTGCGGTACTCACCACCATGCAGCCCGCGGCAAGGTATTCGGGGGTCTTGGTGGGTGAGACGTGGGTCACCAACTCGGTGATGCGGAACGGAATGAGCGCCACGTCGAATCCCTTCAGCCAACCCGGCAGGGTGCTGTAAGGTCGCGCGCCAAGGATGTGCACATTGGGAGGCATGGCCGGAAGATCGGGGGCCAGGACCGGCCCGATCAGTACCACGCTGCCGTTGGGCTGCGCCGTGGCAAGGGCGCGAAGAGCCAGCCAGTCGATGCGCTCATCCACCGCACCGATGTAACCAAACACAGGTCCGGGCAGACGGGCAAGTTCGGGAGGCACGCTGGTTTCATCGCTCAACGCCGAGCGAAAGTGGAGAAGGTCAACGCCGCTGGGGAAACAAAGCGGTGGCCGCGCTGCGCCGCCACCGAGCAGTTTTTCGCAAGCGCGGTGAAGGGAACGTCCGCCGGAGAAAAGCTGGTCGGCGGACCTCACCACGCGGCGCTCCTGCTCGTGGGTGTCGGCCGGAGACGAGGTGAAGGACCGGAAGCGATCCATCATGTCGAACACCACGCGTCCCCCGCCCAGGCGCTGGGCCAACGGCAGCAGGCCGGGGTGGTACAACCACAGCAGTCGCGGGTTTTCCTCGGGTGCAAAAAGTTCGGTTGCGGAGCGGCGGATGCTGGAAGCGGTGAGCATGCGCCGGGGTGTTTCGAGGTGACGCGTGAGCGGATGATAGGGCAGATGTGTGACTGCCAGACGGGCAGGCGCCACGGTGCCCTGGGGCTGACGCCGGATTTCCTTCGTGCGGCGCGTCCCCACGCACCCACAATACAACACCCGGTGGCCGCGCTCTGCCAGCCGGACCATCAGGTGCTGGGGACGTTGAAACAGCGTCACCTCGAAGGCGAGGTGGCTCAGGCAGATAATATCAAACGCCATGGCGGCGCAGCCCTGCGCGGATGATCACTGGCGGGGCGGAACCTCGTCGTCGGTCGAATCGGAATTCTCGCGCTCCGCGTACATTTTGATGTCCTGCTCCAGGTCTGGTTGGTCGGGATTCAACACAAGGCTTTCCCGCCAAACCTCGAGGGCTTTGCGAATGCGTCCGCGCACGGCCAGCAACGTGCCGAGGCTGCGGTATGCCTGCCACATGTTCGGGTCGAGGCCAATGGCCGCCTGCAGCGCGTCCTGCGCCCGCTCGGCAAGGCTCTCCTCATCGCTGAGGGATTCCCACAGTACGTCGCGGGCAAGGTCGGCTTTCAGGCCACTCATCAGCGCCATGGCCATGGCGTACTGCCCCTTGGCCTCGTCGGGAAAACGGTCCACGCCCTCGCGCATCATATTAATGGACTCAGCGTTGCGCCCTTCGGATGCGGACTTTTCGCTGAGAGAAATGTACGCGTCCAGATTGGCGAGGTTGAATTTGAGTTCCATGCCTTGATCGTTCTGCTCGTCTGTCATGATGTGCTCACCTCTTTATGGCATGATGTTGATTGACGCTTCACGGGGCCTGAGGCGCCTTGCGGGATAACTTCCGCAGACGGCACCAGTCATGGTTTCATGATGGCTTGAGGGTTGGACAATAATCCAGCGCATTCGTTGGCAGCGGCGGGGAGTTTCGTGCGTTATTCGCGCACCTGCCCGTCGCCCAGCACCACGAACTTGGTGGTGGTCAGTTCGCGCAACCCCATGGGACCGCGTGCGTGCAGCTTGTCGGTGGAAATGCCGATTTCGCAACCCATGCCGAACTCGCCGCCGTCGGCGAAGCGCGTGGAGGCGTTCACCAGAACGCAGGCCGAGTCCACGCTGTTGAGGAATCGCATGGCTGCGGTGTGGTCGTTCGTCACGATGGCATCGGTGTGGTGCGAGCTGTGCTCGTTGATCCACGCGGCGGCGGCATCCACGTCGGCCACCACGGCTGCGCTCATCACAAGGCCAAGAAACTCCTCGCGGTGGTCCTCGTCGGTGGCCGGTTTGGCCCATGGAAGAATGCGGCAAATGGTTGGGTCGCCGCGCAACTCCACGCCGGCCTTTTGCAGCTCCTCGCCCAACAGGGGCAGGAACGATTCAGCCACCGCTTCATGCACCAGCAGACTTTCCATGGCATTGCACACGCCCGGGCGCGAGCACTTGGCGTTCATGATTATCTTCAGCGCCATCTGGGGTTCTGCCAGAGCATCCACAAACACATGGCAGTTGCCATCGTAGTGCTTGATGACGGGAATCGTCGAGTTTTCCACCACCATTTCGATGAGGCTCTTGCCACCGCGGGGGATGATGAGGTCCACGTGTTTGTTCAGGCGCAACAGTTCGCGCACGGCGGCGCGGTCGGTGGTGGGAACCAGTTGCACACCGTGGGGGGGCAGCCCCGCTTCGCGTCCGGCATCCTCCATCAGGCGCGCCAGAATGGTGTTCGAGTGAAACGCCTCGCTACCACCGCGCAGGATGACGGCGTTGCCGCTCTTCAGGCACAGGGCACCGGCGTCGGCGGTGACGTTGGGGCGCGACTCATAAATAATGCCGATCACGCCGATGGGCGAACGCATGCGCGCCACGCGAATTCCATTGGGGCGCGTTTTCATTTCGATGAACTCGCCCACGGGATCGTCGAGGCGGGCCACCTGGCGCAGGGCGTCGGCCATGGCGGCAATGCGTTTGTCGTTCAGGGTCAGGCGATCGAGCATCGCCACGCTCAGGCCCTTGTCGCGCCCGGCAGCGAGATCCTTGTCGTTCTCGGTGCTGATCTCCGCTGCGTGGGCCTCGAAGGCATCGGCCATGGCCTCCAGCGCACGGTTCTTTACCGACGGCGGAAGAACCGCGAGCTTTGCCGCAGCCTCGCGGGCGCGCCGGCCCATCTGCAGCATCAGGCTGGCGGTCTGGTCATTCTCGGGAGCGGGGGTGACGTTCTTGGCTGTGCCGGTCATGGGTTTCCTTTGATCCGCAGAAGTCGGCCTTCGCCCAAAGATACAAGGTTGCCGCACGTGTTGTTTCAAGTGACAAACGTCGAGCGAGCGGGGAGGATGATTTTTTCTCTTGTGAGACGGGGGGTGCCTCGTCCAGCACAACCGAAGATCAAATTAAAAGGGAAGACCTCCACACGTGAAAGAACGCACACTACTTTTTATCAAACCCGACGGCGTCCGCCGGGGCCTCGTCGGCGAGGTTATCTCACGCCTTGAGCATCGCGGGCTTCGCCTCGTTGGCTTGAAGATGCTGCGCATGAACCGCGACCTCGCGCATCGCCATTATGAGGAGCACGTCAACAAGCCCTTTTATCCGGGGCTGGAAGAGTTCATCCTCAGCGGCCCCATCGTGGCCATGGTGGTGGAAGGCGACGACGTGGTGGAAATGACCCGCACCATGATGGGCAAAACCAAACACACGGAAGCAGTCCCGGGCACCATCCGCGGAGACTTCGCCTTCTCAACCACCCAAAACATCATCCACGGCAGCGACTCCCCCGCCCGGGCTCAGGTGGAAATAGCGAACTTCTTCAAAGAAGATGAACTGATAGGGTAGGAAAAAATCCTGACGCCAAGGCGCAAAGAGCGCAAAGGAAAAACATTAAGGGATTATTAAGCATTGCTATTAATATAAGGCTTTTCTTTGCGTCTTTGCGTCAAAGCTCTTCTTTGTTTTCTTTGTGTCTTTGTGTTATAGTTTTTACACGCTGAAAGGAGCGAGGAAATTGGACAAATGTAAAAACCATCCGGTGCGTGTGGCCAGCGTGCGCTGCAAGCGATGTCACATGCCCATCTGCCAGGAATGCCGCATGCAGGTGGACGAAGGCGTGTTCTGCAGCGAGCTATGCATCGAGCAGTTCCGCGAGTTTCAACAGCGCGTGCAAACCCTCGGCTTCGGCAAGTCCCGCATAAGTATCACTGCACTGATCAAATATGCCATCACTGTGGCCATTCTGGTAGCAGTCATCTATGGTGCGTTATATTTCTGGTTGGGCACCAGCGACCCCAGCGAAATGTTCCGCCAGGCGTTCGGTCAGATAAGACTGTTGTTCTAACTAAAACTTTCTTTGTGTCTTCGTGTCTTTGTGTTGGGGCATTTATCCCGACTTACAAGTCCCCCAGAATCTCTCGCTGCATGCCTATCAATTGCTGCGCGCCCAGACGCCCCAGCCGCAGCATTTCCATGAGGGCTTCGTCATCGAAGGGCTGGCGCTCGGCGGTGCCCTGTAGCTCCACGAACTTGCCGCTGCCCGTCATGATCAGGTTCATGTCCACCTCGGCCTGAGAATCCTCGGCGTAGTTAAGGTCCAGCACCGGGCGCCCCTCCACCATTCCCACGCTGGTGGCGGCGAGAAAATCTGTCAGCACCCCGGCGCCAATGAGCGCATCGGCGCGCATCTTTTTCACGGCCAGAGCCAGCGCCACAAATCCACCGGTGATGGCCGCCGTGCGTGTTCCGCCGTCGGCTTGAATCACGTCGCAATCCACCGTGATGGTGCGCTCACCCAGCCGGCGCATATCCGTCACACAGCGCAGGCTGCGCCCGATCAGGCGCTGGATCTCATACGTCCGCCCCCCCGGGTGGCCCTTGGTCACTTCGCGCGTGATGCGTTGCTTGCTCGAGCGCGGCAGCATGGCGTATTCCGCCGTCACCCATCCCTGGGCCTGGTCGCGCAGGAAGGGCGGCACCCTGTTTTCCACGGTGGCGGTACACAGCACGCGCGTTTCGCCCACCTCCACGAGGGCGCTGCCCTCGGCGTATTTTGCGTAACCCGGCGTGATGATCACGGGTCGTTTTTCGTCGGTGGCGCGTCCGTCAATGCGCATGGGGGGCAAGCTCGCTTTCATATTCGAAATCAGATAGTTTGTTTGGAAAGCATTCGCCAGCAGTGGGGCGGGTCATGCAAGCCTCATTGCGGGAATCCACACCGGTCCGTCTCTAATTGTACCGAAACGTACATCGTCGCACCTGAACGAACCATCTATCATGGACAGGATTTCGCAAGACTCTGATTACATTGCGTTTCCGAACCCACACCCCTCGGCGCGACATTTGCTCATCCTCTTTCCCTTTAGAGAAATCATCACATTGAGGAAATAGCGACATGAGTGACAACAACCACAACGGACTTAAAATGGCTGTCATCGGCCTGGTAATCATTGCCGCGGGTGGCTGGACTTATCAACGGGCCAAGAATGTTACGCCCGGAGCCAAGGCCAACAACGGGCAAACCGAAGAATTCCAGCGTCCCGACCCGGCTGAAATGCGCGATCTCATGAAGACCGCCGCCGCTTATGCCGATTTTTCCACCACGCAGGTCGCCGCCATGGAAAAAGGTATGGAAGAAATGCGCAAGCGCATGGAGAACCGCGACCCCAACACCACCCGCGGTGCGTGGCGCGACCGGGCCACTTCCGGAACAGGTATGGGCCCCGGACGCATGGGCGGGTTCGAGGAAATTGCAACCCCCGAACAGCGCGAAAAGATCCGCGAGTTCATGGGCACCCAGCGCGCGCAGCGCGACCAGAAAGTTAAAGCAGCTCTCGGAAAAGAAGAATACGAACGCTACCGCGCCAAACGCCCCCAGCGCGGCGGCGGACGCGGTGGCCCCGGCGGCGGTCAGCAACCCGGCGGTGGTGGTGGCCAGCAGCCCGGCAGATAATTAATTCTGCCACGGCCCCACAACCCCATCCCGCCACCATGGTCCATTGCGTCCATAGTGTCCATATCGTCCATTTCGTCCATCCCGCCCCACCCCCAACCCCATCCCCCCCACAGGAGCACCTTCCCAATGTTTCGCAAAGGCTTCACCCTCATCGAACTCCTCATCGTGGTGGCCATTATCGCCATCCTCGCGGCCATTGCCGTGCCCAACTTCATGGAGGCGCAGGTACGCAGCAAGGTTTCACGTGCAAAGGCCGACATGCGCACCATGACCACCGCCCTCGAGCAATACCACGTCGATTATAACGGGTACCCCGACATTTTCACCCGCCTCAACACCATTACCACGCCCATCCAGTACATGAGCAGCGTCCCGCGGGACGTCTTCCGGCTGCAGCAATCCAGCGGTGGAGGGTTCCAACGCCAGCGGTACTATCGCTACGGCGCCATGCCCATCGACCACCCGTCGCGTTATGTCATCGCCAGCAACGGGCCCGACATCGACATCGACACCTATTCCACCGACAACCCTGGTGCCGGCAGCGACAATGACGATACGGATAACTACGAGCCCGACAATCAGGCCCTTCGTTTCTACCCCGGCTACTCACCCCAGCTTTTCAGCGCCGATGGCGCGAAGGTGAATGAGGCCTTTTTCCGTTACATCGAATACGACACCACCAACGGCACCATCAGCAACGGCGACCTCTTCCGTCTGAGCGACTTTCAGGCGAAGTAACAGGCCGGGCCCGCCCCTTCGCCCGACGCCCCTGCGGTTCACAGGGCCTGGGCAATGCGCCGCAGGGCTGCCGGGTACTCCTCTTTTTTCTGCTCCTGCACCCATTTGTAATAGCCGCGATGCTCCAGTTTTGATGCGGCGGCTTCGTCGAGAATCACTGTTACGGCGGGGTGCAGTTGCAGGGCGCTGGCGGTGACCATGGAGGTGACGGGGCCCTCGATGAACTTCTGGCAGATGGGGGCTTTCTGGGCTCCGGCGGCCAGCAGCAGAATGCGCTGGGCATCGAGGATGGTGGCGACGCCCATGGTGATGGAGAAGCGTGGCACAAGGTGTTCCTGGCCCTCGCCGAAGAAGAGGCGGGCGTTGTCCTCGATGGTTTGTTTGGTGAGGGTCTTTACGCGGGTGCGGCTGGACAGCGAGCTGCCCGGCTCGTTGAAACCGATGTGGCCGTCGCCCCCGATGCCGAGTAGTTGGAGGTCGATACCGCCGGACGCCTCGATCTCGTCTTCATACCACGACGCGAACGCCTCGGGGTCGGCGCTCATACCCTTGGGCACGTGCACGCGGGTGGGGTCGACGTTTACGTGGTTGAAGAGGCGGTCCTGCATGAACGTGTGGTAGCTTTGCTCGTGGGTGGGGGGCAGGCCGAGGTATTCGTCGAGGTTGAACGTCGTTACCTGCGAGAAGTCGAGGCCGTCCTCGGTGTGGTGGCGCACGAGGCGCTTGTACGTGGCCTCGGGGGTGCTTCCCGTGGCGAGGCCCAGCACGCAGTCGGGTTTCACCAAGATTTGGTCGCGGATGATACCGGCGGCCATTTCGGACATTTGCTGGGCGTCAGCTACGATGATGATTTCCATGATTGCGGAAGGCTCCTTGGCAGTGGGCAGCGGGCGTAAAGCACGCGATATTTTTTGAAGTCGGGTGCAACGTGCGATGTTCAGGGGCGGTGGTCAACGCCTTTGAGGGGGAAATATTTTAAGAGGATGAAGAAGTTTCTATAAACATTTGGCGCGCTTGTGCCGTTATATCTTCCATCATGAAAAATACGCAGAATCTGAACATCGAGCGTTTCGATTCGCTCGTGCCGCCGCGCGAAATTGTGGCGCAACTCCCCGACACAGAAGCAGCGCTGGAGACAGTGGCAGCAGGACGCGAGGCGGTGGCGCGCATCCTGCGCGGCGAAGACGCCCGCATGTTGGTGGTGGTGGGGCCGTGCAGCATCCACGACGAGAAGGCCGCCTATGAATATGCCGGGCGCCTGAAGGCGCTGAGCGACCGGGTCGCCGACCGAGTGCTGATTGTCATGCGGATTTATTTTGAGAAACCACGCACTACCATCGGGTGGAAGGGGCTCATCAACGACCCGCGCCTGGATGGCACGTTCGACATGGAAACGGGCTTGAAGGTGGCGCGACGGATTTTGATGCGCGTGAACGAGATGGGACTTCCGGCCGGCACGGAACTGCTGGACCCGATCACGCCGCAGTATATCGCGGGACTGATTACGTGGGCATCCATCGGCGCACGCACGACGGAGAGCCAGACCCACCGGCAGATGTCGAGCGGTGTGTCGATGCCCGTGGGTTTCAAGAATGGCACGGACGGCAGCATCCAGACGGCCATCGACGCGATGTTGTCGTCGCGCAGCAAGCACACGTTTCTGGGCATCGACGACGACGGCAGCACCTGCGTGGTGCACACGAAGGGAAACCCGCTGGGGCACCTGATCCTGCGCGGCGGACGGAGTGGTCCGAACTACTACGCCGACATGGTGGAAGACGCCGCGCAGATGATGGAGCAGGCGGGACTGGAGCGGCGCATCATGGTGGACTGCAGCCACGCGAACACGTGCAAGGAATTCAAGCGGCAGGAACGCGTGTGCCGCGACGTGTTGCGCCAGGTGAGGGAAGGCAACCGCGACCTGATGGGCGTGATGCTCGAAAGCCATCTGTGCGAGGGTAACCAGAAGCTGAACGCGGATCCCGCCAAGATGACGTACGGCGTATCGGTAACCGACCCCTGCCTGGGTTGGGAGAAAACCGAGGAGCTGATCGTGGATATGTGGAAGGGTCTGGCGGACCGGATGGCGGGAAAAGCTTAGACGCAAAGGCGCAAAGAGCGCAAAGAGAAGCAAAAGAGATTATATAAAAAATCCGCCCGGAGTTTCGGTTTGTTTCCGAAACTCCGGGCGGTTACTATTTGGGTCGTTGGTCTGTTGACCGGTGGTGGTTACTCGCCTGAGCGGGGGCGGGCCAGGAGGCCGCCATCGGAGGGCGTGTCGTCGCCGGTGCGGGTCATCTGGCGATGGGCCACGATGCGGCTCAACTCCATAATGAAGGTGGTCGGATAGGTGCCCGGGTAGCGGGTCATAACCGACAGGATGTATTGCTTGTGGTTGGGCAGGGTTACGAGGGCCACTTCGTTGAAGTTGCTGGCCGTGTAGCCTTGCATGCTCCAAAGCTTGCTGCCCGGGGGCAGACCGTCGGCGATCCCTTGCAGGTTGCCGATCTTCTTTTGGGGCACGCTGCGTTCGATGTTCTGCATGATGTCGCAGCTTGCGCGTTGCGACGCGATGGCGTTTTCACGCAACAGATACATCAGCGCCGCGGCGTGATTGGATGTTACGCGGTTCGAGTTCTCGAAGTTCTGGTTCAACCGCAGCCCCAGCAATTGCAGGTCGCGTCCGAACGGATCGCACGGCCACATTTTCTGGTTCACGTTGAAGTTCTGGAACCCGATGCAGCGGAACATCCAGTTGGTGTAGCCGCGTTTTTTCGCGAAGGCGAAGAAGTCTGCCTTGGGCAGCTCGGCTCCGCTCTCGGTGGCCGTCACAAAATCCACCACACGGTTCGTGGCGTCGTGGTCATCGAGATGCAGCATGGCTCCCACGTCTTTGCGAAGAGGCAGGCTCAACTCGAGGTTGTTCTGCGCCAGCGTGTTGTAGAGCGCCGTGGCCCAAAACAGCTTGGCCACGCTGGAAGCGTAGAAGGGTTCGTTGCCGTAGAGATGGCCGAAATGGGGCGGGCCACCGCTTTCGCGGCAAAGCTCGACGAACGTGACAGCTACGTCATCCTTGTTGAGATCCTTTACGGCGTAAAGGGCGAGGTTCGTCCATTCTTCCACGTTCTTGCTTGTGAAGGACGACTCGACGAGTTCATCCAGCACGCGCTTGGATTCCACGAGGGGAATGGCCGCGTTGATATCTCCCGGCGGACACGGTGCCGCGCAACTCTCGTAACGATACGCCGAGTAGTTGCCCACAGTGTGCGCGGGGTTGCTGCTGACTTGCGTTTCCTGGCCAACTGCCAGGGACGCTGCAGCCAGCGTCAATCCTGCGAGGAGGAGTTTCCTCATCCCTGTAACCTCCAGAGTGCTTTGGTGAGTCGGAAAACAGTTCTCAAAGGGATGGGAGGGAAACTCAAGGGAAAACAGGCATGGGACGAAAACGGCTGAAAACGGGCCGGAAACAAATCATCCCACGCCGGAGGGATGGCGGAATCTGATTATACGAACCTTCAGCACTTTCCGGCGGTAATGCGCTTGTTTTGTAAACCATGAGCCCTGTCTGCTGAAAGGGCGGACACATAGGTCCGCCCCACCAACAAACAAACCTCGCGATGATTTACAGCGCGGTAAATTCAAACCGATCGCGCGCTACCCTACCACAGCATCCAATCGTTGATGCCGGCCGTGGTTGCGTCCAGGAACATGTGATAGTAGTCACCGGCTCTGCTGTCGCTGCCTGTCGGCCATGCGACCAGCGTGCGTCCCGACGCGGCCGCACCCGCTGGCACGGGGCGGGTTCCACCGCCGGCCGGATCACTCGTCAGCAGCCCCGGAGCGGTCCACGTTGCACCCGCGTCATACGAAAACGATCCCTTCAGCCGCGGCTGAGGATCGCTGGCCGCTGCTTCGTCCCACGTAAGAACCAAACTGCTGCCTGCCACGGTTGCCTGCACGTGCGTTGCGGCGATATAATCCGTGCCCGGCTGCACACACACCGGCGCGCTGAACGTGTCGCCGTCATCGGTGGACCGGCTTGCCCACACGCGACTGCCCGGCTGCACCAGGGGCGGTGTTGTTTCGGTGGAATCCCACGCCACAGCCCACTTTGCGCTGCCGGCAAACACGATTGCCGGGTAATTGTCAAATGTCCGATCCGTTGGTACCCCGGTCGTGCTGACCAACATGGGGGCCTGCCACGTCGCGCCGTTATCCGCGGAACGCGCCACGTAGATATCGCTCGCCGGAGAATAGGGCACGGTCATTTCGTTGGTGCCGTACGCCATCCATGCCACCATCCATTTGCCCGCCTTGTCCGTGGCCAAACGCGGACGCTGGTCCTGCTTCGTGTCGGTAGCCGCATTGCTATTCAGCACAGCGGGTGCCGACCACGTGGCTCCGTTGTCCGTTGAACGTGCAAATATGAGGTCGGAATCACGCTCGTTAATCAACGGACCGGTTCCCCGGCCTTCCCACACCACCACCCAAACGCCTGCGCCATCGGTGCCGATGCAGGGTTCGTAATTAGAGCGCGTGTTGAAAGGCAGTTCCTCGCTCACGGCCACCGGAGTTGCCCAGTTGGCGCCACCGTCGGCGGAGCGTGTGACGAAAATCTTGCGCAGAGTTTGCATGCCCGAACCCGCATCCTCTGTTGCATCCCAGGCTGCCACCCACGTGTTTCCGCCGTCGGTGGCAAGCATCGGATTGGTGCCTGTGTCTGTCGGATTCACACCCGCGAGACTTACGTCCAGCGGTGCCGACCACGTCACCCCGTCATTGGTCGAACGCTGGAAAAGAATGCCCACGTCGATGCCCACGGGTGCATTGCTGGTCCACAGCACGCCCCAGTTACCCGCGCCCCCCTCCGCCGCGCTGATCTGCGCTTCTGATCGCGAGGTGCCGCTGGTATCGGCAAACAATAAAGCCGGCGGAGATGCGGCACTCATCAAACCGGGAGCAATCACCAACAACGTTGTTACGATGATGTTAGAAATCTCGGTCCTCATCTGTAATTCCGCCTCTCCGGTTGTCTCAACCGTGCCATCTGTTATGTCGACCACTCACGGGTTCGTGCACTTTGCGAACCAGAACTCCGGCGCGCGTACAATCATCCGATTGAATGTTTATGGTTGCAATTGCACCCTGCGCAGTGGGAAGTCAATAGCAGGATTCAACTGAGTGACCATGCTCCCTCAAACAGGTGAACGCAATGAAACGAGGGTTTACACTTTTCGATTTGATGATTTCCCTGATGATGGTCGCCATCATTGCGGCCATTGGTATCTCCCAGAGAAACGACTCCATCCTGCGCACAAAGGTGGCGTCGGCCCACGCCGACATGCGAAGGGTGGCCACGGCGCTGGAGTCCTATGCGACCGATTACGGGAAATATCCCTATGATGGAGTGAACGCATATCTCCCTGCTTCCATTCAATTTTCATACTGGTATTTGCCCTACACAATCTCGACCCCCGTGGCATATCTGCCGACCCACCGTGTACCGGATCCATTTCGCCGGGCATCAAATCCCCTCTTCGAGCAGATGTGCGACATGCGATACATATCCACCGGCTCCACCTGGGGAGCCGAATTCCCCATGTATACAGGTAATCCAACCCCGTCACATTTCCTCAGCGCGGTGCGTGCCGACGTAGGTGGCTATCGAGTACAAATGGCCGGCCCCGATGGGACCATGGGTCCACAAGGTTATCACAGCCCTGCCACACAACCACCGTTCAATTATCCCTATTCTTCGGTTTTCAGGCCCTACGACGCCACAAACGGAACCTTCAGCACAGGCGACATGATCCGGTCGGAAATCTGTTTGTCCGGTTATCCGCAGCCGTAAGAGTGACCGCGTAGTGGGAGCAGAACCGATCACGCCGAAGAAACCGTTTCGCTTGCGGCGAGAAGCGTTGTGCCTGCCAATCATCCCGGAGGATGCCCTGAAGGTCGATGGATGGCGGCGCTCCAAACCAGTGGAGAACGGGTTTTCCAATGCGTTGGATATGCGCTAAAGCGGTTTTGATGTAAGTGTTAACATATCCTTCAATCTCGAAATAGTTGGAGCATTGGGTTCGGGGCGACTGTGTGTGCAGGGCAAACTGGAGGCTGCATGGAGGCCGGATGCAGACCGCCCAATAGATAATGGCCTGCCGATTGCGCGCTGGTTGCACCGCTTGCACACCGCTTGCACACCGGTTGCACACCGGTTGCACACCGGAGTTGCCATCAGCCAGGAAGTGGGCAAGTGGGAGGCAGTAGAATCGGGTGCCCGGGCGATGCCGTGGTAGCCACCTACCACAAGGATGGGCGGTCACAATTCGACATCCCAGTGCACCACGAGTCTGTAATCATTTGAATCGAAAACGCTCTAAACACCGCCACGGGCAGGAATGTCCGTGCTCCTTTATCCGGCGTCCCGGTCAGCTGAACTGTAGCGATTCCTTCGCCACGGTGCGGCCTTCGTCGGTCAGGGTCAGGGAGCCGTTTTGTTCCTGAATCAGCTTTCTGCGGCGGGCGGAGTCTACGATGCGTTCGATGTGGCCGGCGCGCCAGCGGAGGTGTTCGCCGAGGTGATCGACGCGGTTTTCCGTGGCGGCTTCGGGGCTGTCTTCGTGGTTGAACAGGTGGATGACCAGCATGCGCTGCGCGAATTCCACACGCTGACGGGCACGGCGGCGGGCCATGGCGATGATGCCCCGGTCCGGTGCGCCAATGTGAGCGGCTCCAAAAATGATGCCCAGCATGGTGGTGATGCATCCCGCGATGCTCGCATCCATCAGATACGCCAGCCAGTACCCACCCACAGCGGCCACCACGCCGATGCCCGCGCTCCACATGATCATGCGGCTCAGGCGGTCGGTAAGCAGATACGCCGTCGCCGCGGGGCCAACCATCAGGCCCACCACCAGCACGCTTCCCACGGCGTCGAACGCGCCCACGGCGGTTACGCTGACCAGTGTCATGAGTCCGTAGTGCAGCGCCGCCACGGGGAAACCGAGGCTGACCGCAAGCAGCGGATCGAAGGTGGCTATCTTCAGTTCCTTGTAGAAGACGAGCAACAGGCTCGCGTTCAGCGCGAGGATGATGACCATCTTCACCAGCGACCGCGAGCCGATGTCGTAGCCGCCCACGACCACGCGATCGAACGGGGCAAAAGCCAGCTCGCCCATGAGAACGGCGTCGGTGTCGATGTGGACGTTGCCCGCATAGCGCGACACCAGAATGACAGCGATGCTGAACAGTGCGGGGAAGACGAGGCCAATGGCGGCGTCCTCCTTCACGAGGCGCGTGGCGGTAACCATCTCCACCAGAAACACCGTCAGCACGCCCGTGGCGGTGGCGCCCACGAGCAGCCAGGGCGAGGAGAGGTCGCCGGTGAAGAAGAAGGCGACGATGATGCCGAGAAGCACCACGTGGCTGATGGCGTCGCTCATGAGGGCCATGCGGCGCAGCACCAGAAATACTCCCGGCAGGGCGCAAGCCACCGCGCTTACGGCGGCGATGAGCATGATTTCGAGTTGCATGGATGTCATGACGTGGGCGTACCTCCGATGTTCTCTCCGCGGGTCAGTTCGGATGCGTGCTCCGTGCCGGTGGTGCTCAGTTTCCAGCGGTCATCGGGCAGTTTGGTTACCAGTCCACGACGGTTCAGGTTTTCCAGCGAGCCTCTCACGTCGAAGGCTCCGGTTACGGACGCCGCCGCTTTCAGGGCGCGGGTGGAGTGAGCGTGCTCGGGGTTGTCGTGGGCGTGTTGCTCTTCCATGTCGAGCATGTTGACCAGCAGCGCATCGGCCCGCAGGCTTTTGTGTCGACTTCGCATGTTGATGGTTTGCCACACAAGCCCCCGGCCGGGAGCGAAGAGAAACGAGAAGATCGTAATAACGGCGGCAAAAAGGACGATGGCGGGTCCGGCGGGTACGCGCTCGAAGGTGCTGCTGGTGAGGGCGCCCAGCACGCCGGCCACCGCACCCGCAACGGCACCGAGGACAACCATCGTGCTGAGGCGGTTGGTCCATTGCCGGGCCGCCGCGGCGGGGGCCACAACGAGAGCGCTCATCAACACAACGCCGACGGTTTGCAAGCCCAGCACAATGGCGGCCACGATGAGGGCCGTGAGAAGGACTTCGAGAGCGCGCACCGGAAAACCGAGGCTGGATGCATAGACCGGGTCGAAGGCGAGAAGTTTGAACTCTTTCCAGAATACGACCAGTGTTGTCAGCACCACCGCTCCCGCGATGGCCATGAACCAGAGATCACGGTTGAGCAGCGTGGCGGCCTGACCAAACAGGAAACGATCGAGCCCGGCCTGGCTGGCACCCGGCTGGCGTTGACTGAAGGTGAGCAGCACAAGACCCGCGCCGAAAAACACCGAGAGGACGATCCCCAGAGCGGAGTCGGATTTGACGCGCGTGGTGGCGACGACGTTCATCACAACGATGGCACCGAGGCAGCCCGCGATGAGGGCGCCCAGAAAAAGGGTGAGGGGCTCTTTGCTTTGCGTGAGAATGAAAGCGAGGGCGATGCCGGGCAGGGCGGCGTGACTGACCGCGTCGCCCAGCAGGCTCTGGCGGCGCAGCACGGCGAAGCATCCGAGGGCACCGGCCACCGCACCCAGTGATGCGCTGCCGAAGGCGACGGTGAGGAGTGTATGGTTTAAGCCGAAAATCATCGTGGATTTTCCGTCACGGCACGATCGGCGCGGCGGGTTTCGCGTCGCGGATTTCGTCGCGCTCCAGCGCCTCGGCACCCAGGGCCGACCGGCCGCCGTAGGCGATGCGCAGGTTGGCGCGCGTGAACACCTCGGACACCGGCCCGGACGCGATGCGGCGGACGTTGAGCATCGTCACCCAGTCGAAATATTCCTCGACGGTTTCCAGATCATGATGCACCACGACCACGGTTTTTCCCTGCGAGCGGAGCGAGCGCAGTAGTTGCATGATGGCGTGTTCGGTGGTGGCGTCGACCCCCTGCAGGGGCTCGTCCATGAAGTAAACATCGGCCTGTTGCGACAACGCCCGGGCGAGAAAGACCCGCTGCTGCTGGCCGCCGGACAACTGGCTGATCTGGCGGTCGGCGAAATCCTGCATGCCAAGCTGCTCCAGCGCAGCCATGGCTTCGGCGTGCTCGCGGGCACCGGGGCGCTTGAGCCAGCCCAGCGCACCGTAGCGGCCCATGGTTACCACGTCTATCACCGTAGTGGGGAAATCCCAATCGACCGACCCGCGCTGGGGCACGTAAGCCACCCGGCGGCGTTGCTCGGGATAGGGGCGCCCGAAGATGAGCACATCGCCCGCTGCGGCTTTCACAAGTCCGAGAGCCGCCTTGATGAGCGTGCTTTTGCCGGCACCGTTGGGGCCGACGATGGCCATCAACACGCCTGCGGGAACATGAAGGTCGACGTCCCAAAGGACGGGTTTTTCGTGATACGCCACGGTTAGATCGTTAATTTCGATGGCCAGGTTGGGGTTTGGGGGCGTGAGACTCAATGCGCGGTTCCTCCCGCAAGTGCTTGTGTGATGGTGTCCACGTTGTGCCGCACCATGCCGAGGTAGGTTCCCTCGGTGGTGCCGACAGCGCCCATGGAATCGGAAAACAGTTCTCCACCAATGTGGATTTCATGGCCGCGGGCGCGCACCGCTTCGATGACCGCCTCGATGTTGCGTTTGGGAACGGACGTCTCGACGAAGATGGCGGGGATACGCTGCCCGGCGATGAAGGCCGCGAGGTCATCCACATCGCGGGCGCCCGCTTCGGCGGCGGTATTTATGCCTTGAAGCCCGCGCACCTCGATATCGTAAGCGCGGCTGAAATAAAAGAATGCGTCGTGGGCTGAGATGAGGACGCGTTTCTCGCGGGGGATGGTGGCAATTTTTTCGCGGGTGTATTGGTCCAGCTCCGCCAGTTTGGCGCGGTAGGCCTCGCCCTGGGCGCGAATCTCGTCGGCGTGTTCGGGGATCGCTTCCATCAGTGTTTCCTGCACGCGTCCCACCACGAGGCCCCAGAGATCCACGTCGAACCAGATGTGCGGATCGTGAGCCTGTCCACCATCGGGCGGTTCGATGAGACGATCCGCGGGAATGGCATCGCCCACGGCGACGGTCTTGATGCGGTCGCCCATGCGCTCGAGCACGTCGCCCAGTCGCGCCTCCAGGTGAAGGCCGTTGTACATCACCACATTCGCCTCGGCCAGACGCCGCACGTCGCCCTCGGAGGGTTTGTACATGTGCGGATCCACGCCGGGCCGCATGAGACCGGTCACCTTCACAAAGTCTCCGCCCACGGCGTTGGCCGCGTCGGCTATCATGCCGGTGGTGGCCACCACATTGAGCTTTTCACCCGGCTGGCGCGGGGGCGGACCCTGATGGGGTTTGCAGCCGGTGATGCCGGTGGCAGCGATCAGGAGACCGATGGTCCAGCGCAGAATCAATCGGGCCATGCGAAGACGACTCCCACATGTTTTTCGGGTTCAGAAATCAGAAGTTCGTAAGCGTTGGCCGCCTCGGAGGGGGGCATCACGTCGCTGATGAGCGGCTCGATGGCCACGGCGCCGCGATCCAGCAGTCGGACGAATTCCGCAAGGTTGCGCCCCTCGGTCCAGCGCACGAGCCCGTGGGGATAATCCACGCCCCCGGCTTCGTAGGTTGGGTCGTAGCGCCCCGGCCCTCCTGCGCGGCTGACCACGATGGTGGCTTCCTTCGAGAACATCGGCTCGCGGGGCAGCGCCGGTGTGCCCGTGCCGACGAGCACCACACGTCCACGATGGCAGAGGAGGTTCACGGCGTCGGTCAGTAGCTCTTCGCTGGCGTTGCCCACGGCCAGAAAAATGGCGTCGGCACCGGCACCGTCGGAGATGCGCCCAACCTCGGCCCGCAGGGCATCCATGTCGGCCGAAACTGACAGGCCGCAAGCCATGGCGGCGGCGCGGCGGGTTTCGA
This sequence comes from candidate division BRC1 bacterium HGW-BRC1-1, assembly GCA_002842095.1. Taxonomy (GTDB): domain Bacteria; phylum Sumerlaeota; class Sumerlaeia; order Sumerlaeales; family Sumerlaeaceae; genus HGW-BRC1-1. Next base: position 91,802 of record PHCB01000003.1, on the reverse strand, counting down.
GGTGGTCGAGCGTCGCGGTGCGGCAACCCGCAGCGGCGCAAAGCTGGGCGGTGATGTTTCCGAGGGCACCAAGGCCCACCACGGCTGCGGTTTCACCAAGGGAAAGATGGGCCACTCGGAAGGCGTGGAGCGCGATGGTGCCCAGCGCGCCAAAGGCGGCGTGCATCGGTTTCACACCGGCGGGCAGTTTGGCCACCAGATTGCGCGGCACATTGAGCAGCGCGGCATGGTGGGTATAAGGCGCGCCGTAACATGCCACCCAATCGCCGGGGGCGAGGTCCAATTCGCAATCGGGGGCAATGGCTTCAACAACGCCGCAGGCCTGATAGCCCGGCCTGATGAGCAACTGCTTCTCGCCCGAGGCGTGCTTCATGCCGAGTTCCGTGCCGGCGCTGATGGCGCTGAATTTCACGCGCACGCGGACGTGCCGCGGAGGGAGGTCGGGCAGTTCGCCCGGCCGCAATTCAGCGGTGCCGCCGTCAAAAACAACCTCAGATACGTTCATGTTTCACCTTGGTGCGAGCGTCGCAATGTTAGTCTCTGGTAATAATGTTAGCAGGTGCTGACAAAACACTACTTCCGGGATGATGGAAAATTGGATGGTTCCGGACGAAATAGTCGATTTGAACTACAATGTCGTGATTTGCCCAATTGGGGGTGGGGATGGACGTTATGGACGACATGGACTTTATGGACTGGATGGACGCGTTGCTCCGATTGAAAAACATGGGCTTCGATTGAACGCAAGAATGGGTTGCGCTTGGCCGTTGAGGCGGTCATGAATCCGCGAAAATTGAGTTGAGGTGCGTAAATGTCGGTCAAGTTTAACGTGGAAGTTCTTATAGTGGGTGGCGGCACGGGGGGTTGCGCTGCGGCCATGGCAGCGGCTTCCATGGGCAAGCGCGTCCTGATGACTGAGGAAACCGACTGGGTGGGCGGGCAGCTTACCAGCCAGGCGGTGCCTCCCGACGAGCATCCGTGGATCGAGAAGTTTGGGTGCACCGCGCGTTACCGGCGGTTTCGCGATCTGGTGCGCCGGTACTACAGCGATCATTATTCGCTCACCGCGGCGGCACGGGCGGAACAGTATTTGAATCCGGGGGCGGGTGCGGTATCGGCCCTTTGCCATGAACCGCGTGTGGCGCTGGCGGTGATCGAGGCGATGCTGGCTCCGCACATCTCCGCGGGGCGGCTGGATGTGCGCCTGCAATGGAGGCCGCTGTCGGCCACCAGCGAGGGCGATCGTGTGACGAGTATCACCTTCCGCGATCTGGCGACGGGCGAAACCCATGAACTGACCGCGCCCATGATTATCGATGCGACGGAACTGGGCGATCTGCTGGCCATGGCCGATGTGGAATATGTGAGCGGCGCCGAAAGCCGCGACGACACCGGTGAGGCCAACGCCGTGGAGGGCCCGGCCCAGCCCGACAACGTGCAGGGTATCACCTGGTGTTTCGCCATGTCGAACGACGAGGGAAGCAACCGCGTGATCGACCGGCCCAAGAATTATGAAAAGTGGCGCGACTACGTGCCCCAGCTCACGCCCGAATGGGGCGGCCCGCTGGTGAGTTGGAAGCGCATGAGCCCGGTTTTGAATTCCGTGACGGTGAACATGCTGGCGGCGAAGGGCGAGTTCTCCATGTGGCTTTACCGCCAGATAGTCTGCGCGGCGAATCACGAGCCCGGCACGATGCCGTTCGATGCGACGATAGTCAACTGGCCGCAGAATGACTACTGGGAAAACAACATTATCGACCGGCCCGAGGACGAGGTCGCCGTTTATCTGGAGGAATCGCGCGAGTTGTCCATGGCGCTGTTTTACTGGATGCAGACGGAGGCCCCCCGCCACGACGGCGGCACGGGTTACCCCGGCTTGTTCCTGCGCGGCGACCTGCTGGGCACAAAGGATGGCATGGCGAAAGCGGTGTATGTGCGCGAGGCGCGACGCATCAAGGCCATGTTCACGGTTACGGAAAACCACGTGGGAAAAGATGCGCTGGGTGGCAAACCGGCCACGCAGTTTGAAGACAGTGTGGGTGTGGGCGCGTACCGCATCGACCTTCACCCGTCCACGGCGGGGAATAACTACATCGATCTTTCCGCCCATCCGTTCCAGATTCCGCTGGGCGCGCTGGTGCCCGTGCGCGTAAAGAACCTGCTGCCAGCGTGCAAGAACATCGGCTCGACCCACCTGACCAACGGCTGTTACCGGTTGCATCCCGTGGAATGGAACATCGGCGAGGCGGCGGGTTTATTAGCGGCCTTCGCGCTGGACCGCGGCGTGGAACCGCAGGCCGTGCGGGAACAACCAGCCCTGCTGGCGGACTTCCAGGCATTGGTCGACGCACAGGGTATCGAACGTAACTGGCCGGAACTGAGGGCATTGTAACAGAGATTTTCGCAGGGGCGAACCCCGGGAAAATCCAAACCGCACGCAACCCCTGCTCAACAAAAAAAGCCCTGATCCATCACTTGGATGGTCAGGGCTTTAAATTTGCTGCAACCGAGTTACTTCTTCGAGGAAGCGACTTCTTTTTTGCTGTCGGGGCTTTTAATTTTAAGCACGGGTGTCGAGACTTGTTTGATTACCACGCCTGATTTGCCCGACGAAGATTTCGAGGCTGAAGCACTTGAGCTACTCTTGCTGGAGGACGACGAGGATTTCGCGGTGCTCTTGCTGGAGGATGAAGATTTGCTCGATCCGGAGGATTTGGAACTGCTCTTGGCGGTCGATTTCTTTTCATCCGATTTCGAAGACTTCGACGATTTTGACGAAGACGAAACCGACTTGCTCGACTTGGACACGGAAGCCACTTTCTTGCTCGACGACTTCTTGCTCGACGACTTCGCCACGGTGGTCTTGCCCTTGCTTACGCGGCTCGAAAGGCTGCTGCCACCCACCTGGCGGCTGGCGATGACCTTGCCGGCGGCGTCGTAGGTGACTTCTTCATACTGCACGCCGAACAAAGAGCGGCGCTCGATGACCTGCTTGCGCACGAAGGATGCGTCGGCGATGGCCTGGGCCGTGCCTGCGTTCTCGTCGATGGGGGCGAAGATGGCGTTGAAGTCCACCTGCCGACCCTTGGTCAGTTTCACGTAATTCAGAATGCCCGTGGCGATGGCCTTGGCTTCAAGTTTGTTGTAGGCGATGGAGGCCAGACGCTGATCTTCCGCGTGGTTGCTCATGAAGCTCGCCTCGACGATAATGCCCGGCATGCGAATGCCGTCGAGCACACGGTAGTCACCCGGCTTGGAACCGATGAACTCGAGGCCCATGTATTTGCCAACGGCCGAGCCAACGTTGTCTGCCAGAGAAACGGCGCTTGCCATGCCGCCAGGATAGAACATCACGGCGTGATTGGCCGAGGAATTGGAGGCTTCATTATGATGAACGCTGATGAACAGATCGGCGTTTTTCACGTTTGCCAGACGGCTGCGGAAGTCCAGTTCGGGGGTCTTGTTGCAATCGTCCTGACAGCGTTGATCGCTGAGACGCGTCATAATAACCGTCGCGCCGGCTGCCTCGAGATAATGCTTCAAGCAGAGCGAGACGCGCAGGTTCACGTCGCCTTCGGTCTGGCCTGTAGCGACACCAATGGTGCCACCGGTGTAGTGGGTTTTAGACATGGCTTGGCCGCCGTGGCCGGGATCAATGCAGATCCGGATACCGTCCAACGGCTTGTGGGCCGAAGAGAAGGCGGAAATGGGCGAGCGCGCCGCAAATCCCTGCGAGGATGAGATGCGCTGCACCTCAAGCGACGCAAGCGTCTGGCTGGGCCCGGGGGAAATAAGGGCAGCACGCTGCGCCTCGGGGGGGCGGGGAAGAGTTACCATGGCCGTCAACACGGCTCCGGCAAGAACGACTAACCAAGCTTTCATGGGTTTACCTTGGGTACTGAATTCTGTGCTTGCCCCATCCCGATGGAGAATTCCTGAAGATTTAAACAACAAAGCATGGGATAGGGTTACACACCGTCCGATTGATATTCGTTTGGTGGCCCGATCTCCTTCCAGTGGAAGCAGCGGACCGTGTGATCGGGTGAAACTTCAAAGGGCGGTGGGATTGCCTGTTTGCATTCGTCCGTTGCCAGGGGGCAGCGGGGATGAAACCTGCATCCCGTCGGAAATACTGTTGGATCAGGAACACTTCCGTCGATGGAGTAAAGACTTTTCTGCCCCCGGATGTCATCTATTCTGGGGATGCTTCTCAATAAGCCGTGGGTGTAAGGGTGCCGCGGGTGGTCAAACAGCGTTGTAACCGGGGCGTGCTCGACGATCTGACCGGCGTACATGACGCAAACCCTGTCGCAGGTCTCGGCAATAACGCCGAGATCGTGGGTGATCAACAGCACCGAGGAACCGTGGGTGGCCTTCAGTTCGTCCATCAGGTTCAGGATCTGCGCCTGCACGGTCACATCCAGGGCGGTGGTCGGTTCATCGGCAATCAGCAGGTCGGGGTTGCAGGCCAGCGCCATGGCGATCATAACGCGCTGGCGCATCCCCCCGCTCATCTGGTGGGGGTAATCGTGGGCGCGCTTGACGGGGCTGGGAATCCGAACCAGTTCCAGCATTCGCACCGCCTCGGACCACGCTTCGCGCCGGCCCAGACGTTGATGAACCTCGAAAACCTCTGCCACCTGATAGCCCACGGTGAAGACGGGGTTCAGCGACGTCATCGGTTCCTGAAATATCATGCTGATGCGGTTGCCGCGAATGCTACGCATTTCGCGCTCGCTGAGGGCCAGCAGGTCGGTGCCCCGATAGGAGATGGCGCTCCCCTCCTCGATGCGCCCCGGCGGCGATGCTATCAGCCGCAAAATGGAGAGGGACATAACCGACTTGCCACTACCGGACTCGCCCACCACGCCAAGGGTTTCGCCCGCCTTCATGGCGAGCGTAACGCCATCAACCGCCCTGGCGATGCCTTCGTCGGTATGGAAATACGTGCGCAGATCGTTCAGAGCAAGCAATGGCGCGCCGTTGCCGGCATCCACTGGCGCCACCGATGGAGCGGGCGCAGTCACTGCGGGTCCGACCCTCAGACCATTTCCACAGACTTGACCGCAGGCACGGATTCCTTCAGGCGCGCCTCAACGCCATGTTTCAGCGTCATGAGGGAGCTGGGGCATCCCACGCAGGAACCCACGAGGCGCACGAAAACAATGCCGTCTTCCATCTTCAGCAATTCCACGTCACCGCCGTCAGCCTGCAAAAACGGGCGAATCTCGGCGATGATGCGGGTAACTTCTTCAAAAGCCTGCGCGTCCTCGTTGGAGGGGGCGGCGGTGTCAGCCCCGGCGTCAACCTGCCCGGCCTCGTCGGCGGCGGGGTCGTCCTTCTTATAAAAACCAAACATGGCCATGACGTTTAATGCCTCCTGATATTTGAGGGAACCTATGCAGCGTCCGTGATGGTATTCAAGCCCCTTCGAGCACCCTGCGGTACACACTTTTCAAGGCGTCGCACATGTCCTCGGCGGAGAACCGCGCCTGGGCGCGGGAGACGGCACCATGGGCCAGGCGCGCCCGCAGGGCGTTGTCTTGCAGAAGTTTGCCCAGGGCATCGTGCAGCGCGGGGGGCGAGGCCGGCTCCACGTTCACGCCGCTCACTCCGTCGCGATTTACAAAACAGACGCCGGTATCAAGCCGCGCACTGACCACCGGCTTTGCGCACGCCATGGCTTCCACCATGCTGAGGCCGAAAGCCTCGCTGCGCAGATGCGATGGCATGCAGAAAATATCCGCCGCGTGCAGCAGCGCCACAAGCTGCTCCTCGGTCAGGTCACCGAGAAATCGGACGTTGTTCATCCCGACAGCAATGCTCCGCAGGCGCTCTTCGTCGGTACCCGTGCCACCGATGAGTAACGTGGCATGCAACCCCACCATGGCCTTCAGCAGAAACTCGAGGCCCTTATAGTAGCGCAACCGTCCCACGAAAACGATGAGCTTGCCCGGATTCGCCCGACGCAATGCATTGCGCGCTTCCTCGATGGCGGGCGTTTTGTTGAACCGATCCAGGTCGATGCCGAGGGGAACCACCTCGCATTTTTCGCGATAACACCGCAACCAGGGACTGCTCTCCAGATATTGCGGCGACGTGGGCATGATGACGGCGCAGCGGCGCATGGACCAATGCTGCACGGGGGCGAAAAGGATGCGACTGAAACGCTGGCGCACGATGTCGGAATGATACGTCATCACGGCGGGGTTTTTCGCGCCCGAAAGGAGCAACGCCACATCGCCCGTGGGGTTGGGGTGGTGCAGATGGATGATGTCGGCGCGGGCGGCCTCCTCGCGCAGCGCCGTGACGAACTCGGGAGCCACGGGCGCACCCGAAACGCGCCGCCATTCCTTGATGCGCCGCACACGCACGCCATCAATCAAGACCACACCGGGATCGCCGTCCCCGGCGCACACGAGCACACTAGGCTCAAAGGCATCCAGCGTCCCCCGGGCCATGAGATTGATGGTCGTTTCAATGCCGCCCATCACGGGAGGATAGTAATCTTTGTACACGTGAAGCACGCGCGGGCGGTCGGCAGCGGTCATCGGCCCAGAGCCTCTTCGTACACGGCCAGCGTGTCGTTCACCCAGCGGCCCATGGAGTGATGGGCGCGCACATAATCGAGAGCGCTGGCCGCGAGGTCTGCACGCAATTCGGCGTTTTCGAGCAATCGCCCGATGGCCTGGGCCAGCGCGGTAGAATCGGCGGGGAGCACGAGGAGAGCCGTTTCGCCGTCGCGGGTTATCTCGGGGATGCAGCCCACGGTGGTGGCCACCAGCGCCGTGCCCGACGCCATGGATTCATACGAGATGCGGCTCGAACCCTCGCTGCCCAGCGAGGCGACCACGCTCACATCCAGCGATGCAATGGCCGCCGCCACGTCGTCGAGCCATCCGACAAAGATTACGCGATCGGCAATGCCGGCGCTTGCGGCCATCTGGCGCAACCGCGCGATGCGTTCATCATTTCCCCGACCCGCCACGAGAAACTTCGTTTGAGGAAAGCGGGGAGCCAGCAGCGCGGCAGCCTCCAGAAACTGGCGCTGCCCTTTGATGTTTTGCAGCCGGGCCACAAGACCCACCAACAACTCGTTGGCGGCCACGCCCATTTCTGCTCGACAGGCGGCACTGCGCTGGTCGGGGTGAAACTTTTGCGTGTCTGCGGCAGAGTATATGACGCGCAGCCGGTCACCCAAAAGGTCGCACATGGGTCCCAGACCCGCGGCGGCCTGCTTCGAGACCGCAATCACACGACTGGTTCTTCGGCCCAGCAACCAACGGTTGAACACGTGCGTGGCCATGGGCACGACCACGTGGCGCGTGCGCACCGTGGGCGGAGGCTTGGGGAAAAACATCAGCGCCGCAGCCGCAAGCCAGTGGTCCTTGCCACGGTGGCAATGGACCACGTCGATGGCTTCGGTGCGAATCAATCGCCGCAAGGCGAGCACGTCGCGGGCATCTGAGGATGGCGAAAAGCTCCCGCTGAACGTGAAGGGAATCACTGTGCAATGGGCTTCCTCGCGGGCGCGTTCTTCCAACTCGAACCCGCTTCGCACACCAAGCCACACGCGATGCCCCCGCACCGAGAACTCGCGCGCCAACGCAAGGCAGTGGGCCGCTTCACCGATAAATTTTCGCGCGCTGTTGAGAAGAAGAATGTTCATGAGGGCTCGCGCATCTAACGGGGAATGCGGGAGAGAATGCCAATCATTTCAGTCGGGGGATTAAAATCCTGACGCAAAGACGCAAAGAAAAGCAGACGCGAATACTTTCGCACGAAAACCATGCGCAATATATCTCATGTTATAAACATATAACTTTTCATTAAATCTTTATATTAATTTATCTTCTTTGCTTTCTTTGCATCTTCTCGTCAAAATTTTACCTCAGCTTTTCTTTGCGTCTTTGCATCTTTGCGTCAAAGCTTCTGGTGTTTTCCGGTAGTTTCCACCATACTCAGTTTCTTTCTAACGGAGAAAACCCCCATGGTAGCCAGACCCAATCGCAGCCTCCTTCGATCCGTTGGGGCCCGATTGGTTTGCAGGATTTTAGAAATTGCTCGGGCCCAAGTTTGAGCTCTGAAGGCCCCGCCTTAGCCGGTGGAACAGAGCCCGCCGCGGAGAAGACGCCCCCGCCCGCCCGTGAGGCGTGGCGCTGGACCACCCCCGGCCTTTGGCTGGTGCGCGGCTGGCGCAACATGGGCGAGCGCCAGCGCATCATGCTGCTGGCCGTACCCGTTGGTATCGCCGGTGGACTGGTCGCGTGCGGCTATCGTTATATTGTCATGGTGGGCGCGGACTGGCTCGACCCGGCAGCAAGCGGGCTCCCCTTCTGGCTGGGTGTCATCCTCACGGTGCTCGTGCCGGCCGCCGGCGCGGGGTTGGCCGGATTGCTGATCCACACCATGCACCTGGGCGGCGAGAGTCACGGCGTGCCCGCAATCATCCGATCGGTCACCACGGGCAACGTCGCCAAGTTTCACAAACGCTACGGGGCCAAGTCGCTCCTCTCGATGCTGGTCATTGCCAGCGGCGGCAGCGCCGGTCCCGAGGGGCCCATTGCCGAGTTGGGTGCGGGCGTGGGGCAGGCTTTTGTTCCCATCGCCCACCTACGTAAACGCGAGCAACCGGTGCTGGTGGGCTGCGGCATTGCGGGTGCCATTGCGGCCATTTTTAATGCACCGTTGGGCGGCGTGTTTTTCGCCCTCGAAATCATTCTCAAAGATTTTGGTCTCTCCACCGCCGCCGCCGCCGTGTTGGCTGCCGTGGCGGGCGGAGCCATGTCGCGCATTTTTTTCGGTCAGGCGCCGGCTTTCGGTGGCATGTGGAGCGAGCACGCTTCGCTGACCGAGCTACCGCTGTTTCTGATCCTGGGTATTCTGTGCGGACTGGCCTCGGTGGCGTTCATTAAGTCAGTTCATCTGACAACGAAGCATATGCCCGCCATATTGCGCGGACGCTGGTATGCTCCCGCTGCGGGTGGCCTGCTGGTGGGTCTGATGGCGCTGGCCTTCCCCGACGTGCGCGGCGAGGGTTACGAATTCATCAATAACGTCGTGCATCTCAAAGATCTGTCACCTCTGCTTTGGTTGTTGGTGTTCGCTAAAATTCTGGCCACCAGCCTGACGCTGGGCACCGGCGCGCCGGGCGGAAGTTTCGCACCGAGCCTGTTCATCGGCGCGGCTCTGGGGGGCGCGTTTGCTCACCTGTGTGGTTGGGTGGCCGGACCCGAAACCGCCATCACCTTGCGAGCTTTTCCGCTGGCCGCCATGGCCGCAATGATTGCCGGCGTCTTTCAAGCTCCCATCACCGGCACGTTGATCCTGTTCGACATCACCGGCGGCAGCTACGAGGTGGTGCTGGCCGCGCTGATCGCCATCGCCGCATCATCAGTCGTTACGGCACTCCTGCGCACACCGTCCATTTACACGGTCACGCTTCTCGGCGCGGGCTTCGACCCCGACCTCGCCCGCACGGCCACCGCGTTGTCGGGGCTGACGGTGGCCGACGCCATGATTCGCCCGCCGATCCTGCGCGGCGACGAACGCCTGCGCGATGTGTTGCACAAGTTTGCCGACAGCGGACTGGACGTGCTGCCGGTGGTGCCGGCGTCGGGCAAGCTGATTGGCATGGTGGCGCTCAGCGACATAAAATCGGGGCTGCTGTCGCCCGAAATGGGCGACCTCATGATTGCCAGCGAACTGGCCACACCCGTGCGCGGTGCGCTGGAACCGACGGACAGTTTGGTTGAAGCGTTTCTGCTGATGCGGCGACTGGGCGGCGACGCCGTGCCCGTCTTCCACGGGCGCGGCCCGAAGGCTCCGTTCGCCGGTTTCATCACGCGCGAAGAACTGGCCAACGCCATCTGCGGGATACAGATGGAGTAGTAGCGGGTGCAAAACTTTGACGCAAAGACGCGAAGCCGCAAAGAAAAGCAAGAGCCGGCGACCTGACCACCCACAAAAAAACACCTTTACCCAGATGGCGGGCAAAGGCGTTTTTTTCAAAACTTAAATCCTTAAAACCGGCCTCGCGAAATTACCGCGCGCCCATGTTGTCGAGGAATTCCTGGTTGGTGTCGTTTTTACGCAAACGCTCCAGCACGAACTCCATGGCTTCCACGGGGCTCATCTCGGTAAGCACCTTGCGCAACAGCCACACGCGCTGCAGCACCTTGTCGGTCAGCAGCAGCTCTTCCTTGCGGGTGCCGCTGCGCAGCAGATCGATGCTCGGGAAGATGCGACGGTCGGCCAGCTTGCGGTCGAGGTTCACTTCACAATTACCCGTGCCCTTGAACTCTTCGAAAATCACATCGTCCATGCGGCTACCGGTGTCGATGAGGGCCGTGGCGATGATGGTGAGGCTGCCGCCCTCCTCGATGTTACGCGCCGCGCCGAAGAACCGCTTGGGCCGTTGCAGCGCATTGGTATCCAGACCGCCCGTCATGATGCGTCCGCTGGGCGGGCACACCGTGTTGTAGGCGCGGGCTAGGCGGGTAATGGAGTCGAGCAGAATGACGACTTCCTTGCCGTATTCCACCATGCGCTTGGCCTTCTCGATGACCATCTCGGCCACCTGAACGTGGCGGTCGGCGGGCTCGTCGAACGTGGAACTGACAACCTCGCCCTTCACACTGCGCTCCATGTCGGTCACTTCCTCGGGGCGCTCATCGATGAGCAACACAATGAGGCTGACCTCGGGGTGGTTGATGGAAATGGCGTTGGCGATCTGCTGCAGGATGACCGTCTTGCCGGTGCGCGGCGGGGCCACGATGAGCGCCCGCTGACCCATGCCGATGGGCACCATCAGGTCGAGCACGCGGGTGGTCAGCACCTTGGGGGTGGTTTCCAGCTTCAAACTTTTCTGCGGATAAAGCGGCGTCAGGTTGTCGAAAATCGTTTTGTTACGCGCTTCTTCCGGCAGCTCATTGTTAATGTGGTCCAGCTTGAGCAGCGCGAAGTAGCGTTCGCTCTCTTTGGGGGACCGGATTTGCCCGGAGATGTAGTCGCCTTTGCGCAGACTGAAGCGGCGGATCTGCGACGGGGAGACGTAAATGTCGTCCGGACCGGGCAGATAATTGTAGGCCTGCGAGCGGAGAAAACCGAAACCATCGGGCAGGATTTCCAGCACGCCCTCACCGTAAATATTGCCTTCGCGCTCGGAGTCGGCCTGCAGGATTTTGAAGATCAGGTCCTGTTTGCGGAGATTGGAGTAGCCCTCGATGTTGAACTCTTTCGCCATCTCGGCCAAATCGTTCATGGTGCTTTTCTTCAGTTGTTCAACGTCCACGGTATGCGTGTCCTTTTCCTTGCTTGGTCTGCCTGCTGCTTTTTGGTGATTCAAAACACATGGTTCGTCGCGACCCTCGCGGCGAAAATTTTCCATCGAATGGAAGGGAGCGAATTGGCTCCCCGGTTCATCACCGAGGGTCCATGCCCCAATTTTTTAACAGGTCCCTGACCTGCTGCCGGGTCGCTTCAAGACCCGAATCGTTATCAATCACATCATCTGCGCGCCGCACTTTTTCCTCCTGCGGCATCTGCGCCGCAAGCCGGCGCTCAACTTCTTCGGGCGACATGCCGCTGCGTTCAAACAAACGCTCGCGACGCTTCGCCTCGGAAACCGTTACCACAACCACGCGATCAACCAGTTCGTTCATGGTGTTTTCCAGCAACAACGCCACGTTCAACACCACCAGCTTCTCGCCGCCGTGGAGAGCCAACAATCGCATTTCCTCTTCGCGCACCCGGGGGTGCACGATGGCGTTGAGACGCGCCAGTTTTTCGACGCTTGAAAAAACCTCTGCTGCCAACTTCCGCCGATCCAGACCGCTGCCGTCGGGCAGAACCACTTCCGGACCAAAAGCCTGTACAATCTCCTCGAAAGCCGAACCACCGGGTTCCTGCACCTTCCGGGCTATCGCGTCGGCATCAATAACAATAGCCCCACCCATTTTCTCAAACATATGAGCAACGGTGGTTTTGCCACTGCCAAGGGAACCGGTCAGACCAATGATCACAATAAACGCAAGATTGGGGGAATTAAGCGATCTTTAGGGAAGAGTGTTGCGGGTGGGTAAATCGAGGAAGTTGCGATACAGCAATGTGATGTACACCCCGGCGGGGGATTATTTTCAAGAAGAAGTTCGGAGCACCCAAGTCACACCACCAAACGCCCGGGGGACTATCCCTTGCCGAACAAACGCCGCGCCAGACGCAACAACATGGGCGTGTGGCTCAGGCGGGCTTTGCCGGTCTCGGCGGCCTGGTTGTTGGGGTTTAACTGCAACGCCGTTTCGAACGCCATGAACGCCGCTTCATCGGCCCCGAGCTTCTCCCGCGCTTCGCCCAACGCCACCCAGGCAGCCTCGTTGCGCGGGGCCTCTCCCACGGCTGTCGCGAGATACTCAGCAGCCAGCGCCCACTTGCGTCGCTTGAACAGCAACTGACCCATCAGCATGGGAATCCTCGCGTCGCCAGACGGTCGCATCTCCAGCGCTTTCTCGAAACAAAATTGCGCGTTACTGTTTTCCGCCATCGACAACACCTCGCCCCGCAACACCCACACCAGCGGGTCTGACCCATTTTTTGCCAGCGCGGCATCGGAGCAACCAATCCCGCGCTGCACCATGCCCTGATGCGCATAGGTCGAGCCCTGCAACGCAATCACGCGGGCCTCCTCCGGGAACAATTCCAAAGCCCGCTTCACCCAAACCATGGCTTCTTTCGCCTGGCCCATCATGAGCAAACAGAGCACCTGACCCACCCACGGGTTCACCTGGGCGGCCTCAGATTGAATGGCGCGCGAGTACACGCGCAACGCCTGCTCGAAGGAGCCGAGCGCAAACAAACGATCTCCCTCGGCCTGATAATAGGCGTGGTCATAAACCACATCGTCGGTTTGCTGGGCAGCGTTACGCGCCGCCCGGTCGCCTCCGCGCCGCTGGCCTATGGCCGGTGCGTCACTTTTTGGCGCGATGCCATCACCCGTTTCCAGTTTGGAAAAACGGCTCATGGTGCTGTCTCGGCGCGTAAGAGTTGTGTCGTCATTGGATTGGTTGCAGACGAACTACAATGTGCGGGGCAATCTGCTGCACGCCGGGCGCTCATCGGACGCGGGGCTCGCTGACCTTGCTGCGGTTCATCAGACGCAACCAGAGGTTGTCTGTGTAGCCGAGTTGCGCCATCTCGGAGTAGCGCTCCCACTGGCTGTTTTGCGGCACGTAAATGGTGTCGTTGATGGGCGCCACCAAGCGCATGGGCGCGACATCCTCGGCCGAATACATGGCCCAGGCGTTGGGTGTAGTGTCGGGCGTTCGGTAGTACAGCACATAGTAATCGATGAAATTTTGCGACGACCCATAAAGCTGCACACCCGCGCCGAGAATCATCACCGCGAAAAAAGTAACTGCGCGCGCGCGGGTCCAACGCACCACAAATCCCGCTGCGGGAATCACGGCAAAAACATGCGCGAGGAAAATGTGACGCGGGCCCCAGCACCATCCGCCGGCCCAGTTCTGCCAGCGGGCATGGATGAGCAGACTGAGCAGGACAACCGCCGCCACGCCCGCCGCGAAAGCCGCATGGCGACGAGCGAATCGCCCAAAGCCGGCGATGCCCAGCAGCAAGGCGGGCGAAAACAAAAACACGCTTTTGCCCACGCTGAACAGGAAACCATAAAGCCCCGCCACCAGGGGCGTGGTGAACTGGATCCCCTCGGGTTGGTCGGAGTATGCGCTGGCAAACCAACCGCCAAAGTGCAGCCGGTTGAGACCCAGCACAATCCCCACGGTCACCAGCAACGGCGCGGCAAAAACGGCGACGCGCCCGAGGAAAGCCGGGGCGAAAGCTGCACGGAAAATATCGGCTGCAGGCCGCCGAAGGGCTGTAGCGAGACATCCGCCCGCCGAGGCCTCGCCGTGGCGAAGCAGCAAAAATAGAACGAGTCCGGGGAAAACGAAAGCGCAGTCGAGCCGCGTGAGCAGCGCAGCCGCGAAGGCCGCCCCCGCCCCCAGCGCCGCCATCGGTGTTACGCCGCGCAGGCGCCCCGGAGCCGCCGCAAATGCAAACGCCAGCAGTACGAAAAACGTGGCGGGCGGTTCGCTGAAAAACGTGCGGGCATGGGGCCAGGCCATGGTGGCCGCGCCATACAGAAGCGTGGTCAGCCAGGCCACCTGTGCGGGCGAGGCAACTGGTTCGCGCACAGGAAGATCGATGTCCGCATCGCGAACCGCCTCCCAGCGCCGCCGGTCGCGTTCCATGCCCAACACCATCACGAACAACAACGCGCAGGTTGCCGCACCCACCAGCGCGCCCTGAAACGACACCGCGAAGCGCCGCAGCAGCGCGTGACCGCGACCGGGGCCCTCATCGGGGATGGCCTGACCGGTGGTTCGAAAGTCCAGCAGGCGCAATGCAGTCTCGTCGCTCACAAATCGCGTTGCCAACTGCCCCACGGCAAACAGCGGAACCGCCAGCAGGCTGTTCCCCACGCCGTACTGCGCGTATTCGCGGCGGTCGCTGCCCGCCGCCGAGGCGAACGTGCTGCCGTCGGGCCCGCGGATCGGTTCGATGGCCAGCGTTCCCCGCGTGGCCAGCGCCTCCGTGGTGCGAAACATGATTTCTTCGTCGGGCGAGTACAGATGCCCGCCGGCTGTGAGGATATACAGCGCGAGAAACAGCGCGAAAACACCCACTGCATTACGCTTCACCGCGATGCCTTCGCGCGCCGCCTTCATCGTGAAACCGCGCCTGTCCGCCATCGGCTCACGTCTTCGTCAAATCCTTCGCGGCACGCCGCAAACCACTGGTGCGCGCCAGCGCACGAAACCGCCGGACCGATGCCTTCAGCGAAGCCTCGGGCCGCAACATTCTCTCGCTCGTTTCGCCATCGGTGCGCACGCCCACAAAAACCGACCGGCTTTTCGTGCGCATGTGCGCCCCCAGATCCATACTCGGAGCGAGAAAATCCAAACGCTCACCCACGGCCTGAAAACCGCAGGTTGTCAGCAGACGGTAAATGCTCGCGCGCGTGAGCCAGAAGCTGCGGGGATTGTTCAGCGACGCCCACAACTGGCGCTCGACATCCTCCTCGGCCAGACCCTCGGCATATTCGCGCCACCAGCGGCCTTGAAATTTTTCACCGGCAGCGGAAACCTCGCCGGCTTCCATGAGTGGGTTCCACGAGAGATCGAAAAATGGCATCGTATCCAGTGCGGCCACGCCCTCCTCGGTGTCCGGCGTGAAGTGCGTATCCACCACCATCACGCGCCTGGCGCAGCGGGCCGCCTCGCGCGTAAACTCCACGGGTTCGTCGAGATGGTACAACAGCCCCGCGGCGACCACGGCGTCGAACTGTCCGTATTTTTCCGGACGGAAATCCCGCGCATCACCCTGCTCGAAGGCGAGATTCGGCAGCGAAAAACATTCCTCCAGAAGCCGGCATTTTGCCACGTTGGTGGCGCGCCCCTCAATGCCCAGAACATCCGCACCTTCCAGCGCGAAGGCCAGCGCGATGCCACCCTCGAGACAACCCAGATCGGCAACCCGCGCCCCCGCAAGGCTTCCGCCCAGGGCTTCGCGCACCGCCCGCACGATGCAGCGCACACGCGGGTCCTCCAGCACCGGTGGCTGGTCGGGAACCGTCCACACCCCCGGCGCCACCTCCACGTTGTGGTTCGTCCCGGGAAGCTCCGCCACCCGCCGGCGCAGCGCTTCCGTACTCGCTGACACACTCATCGCGGCAACGCCTCCAGCAGACGGTCGATTTCTTCTTCGTTATTATAAAAGTGCGGCGACACGCGGAGAAATCCACGCCGCCCCGCGATCGAGATTTTGTGGTCGGCCATCAGGCCGCGCGCCACTGCTTCCACGTCCATGCCCTCGCGCGTGAAACTCACGATGCCGGCGCGTTGGGCGGGATCTGCGGGCGTCGCGACCGTGTAACCCAACCTGCGCACGCCGTCCATGGTGCGCGTCACCAACTCTTCCACGCTACCGTGCACTTTTTCCAAACTCGCCGCCAGAAGCAGACGCAGGCTCGCACCGAGGGCCGTTATCGCCAGCAGGTTGTGCGACCCTTCCTCGAACCGCGCCGCCGTATCTTTCACCGGCTGGAGGTAGTCGTCGTACGCCTGCGGGTTGCGCAGGCCGCACCAGCCGGTCATGCTCAGATTCATCTCGGCCAGTCGCTCGCGCCGCACATACAGCACGCCGCAACCTTCAGGCGCCAGCATCCACTTGTGGCCGTCGGCCGTCACGAAATCCGCACCCAGCGCCTCGGCGTTCAGCGGCATCACTCCGAGACCCTGAATACCATCGATGAAAAATATCACACCACGGTCGCGACACAACTGTGCCAGCGCCGCGATATCGTTGCGCACCCCGGTGGAATACTCGACCCAGCTCACCGCCAGCAGACGCGTGCGCGAGTCCATCTGCGCCGCGATGGCGTCGATGCTGTAGGTGTAATCCCCGCGCTCGGGCACGGTGCGAAATTCCACGCCCCGCTCGCGCAGGTTATGCCACGGCACCATGTTGGCCGGAAATTCATGCTGCAACCCCACCACGTTGTCCCCCTCGCGCCAATTGATGGAATTGGCCGCGATCAGTGCGCCATGGTTGGTGCTCTTGACGAAACAGATGTCCTCCGGCGCACAACCCACCACCTGACCCGCCGCCTGACGGGTGAGAGCCATGGAGTGTAGCCAGCCGACATAATTGGCCGGCCCTTCCTCCGCAGCGTCGCGGGCGAACTCGGTTATGGCCGTCTGGGTGGTGAGCGGAATGGGCGACACGCTCGCATGATTGAGGAACGCATACTGTTCCGTGATGGGAAACTCGGCACGCACATCGAAGGGTGTTTGAGTGAGATCAGACATGGAAAAATCGTGGCGAGGCGAACCCGACCCTGCAAGCGAGAAGGAACGCGTGGTGGCTCTGCAACCACTCCCCCTGCCTCAGACTCTATGGCCTGTCGGTATCGTCCGTCATGTCCAACGCCTCGTCCTCCACCGGCTTCAATACCCCGCCGATGGTTTCCAATATCGCTTCCTTGCCCTGGCGCGTCTGCGAACTGAACAGATGAATTGCTACCGGGTGTCGCGACTCCAGAGATTTCGTGAGAGCCTTCAACGCCTGGGCCTGGCCGTTGCGCGTGAGTTTATCTGCCTTGGTCATCACTGCCGTGAACGGCAACTGGTAGTGTTCCAGCCAGTCGAGCAATGCGAGATCCTCGTCCGTGGGTGTGCGCCGCGCGTCGAACAGCGCCATCACAAGCCGCAGGCGTGCGTTGCCCTTGAGGTAGTTAATGATCATTTTTTCCCACGTTACGCGCACATTGCCGGGTGCCTTGGCGAAACCATAACCGGGAAGATCCACGAAATACAATTCGCCGTTCACGTTGAAAAAGTTCACCAACTGGGTGCGACCCGGCGTGTTGGAAACGTGAGCCAGCCGCTTGCGGTTGCACAGCGTATTGAGCAACGAACTCTTGCCCACGTTCGACCTCCCGACAAAAGCCACCTGCGGAAAGGCGTCCTGCGGGTAGTGCTCGCGGCGCGTGCCGCTCTTGGCGAAATCAACTGTGCGGATTATCATGGGGTGAGGCCTATCAGCCACACGACCCCGTTGCAAAGGTTTCCGGTCGACCTACGAGCCAGAGGTAGATGATTTCGTTACCAGAGAGCGACAGAAGAACAACTTGCCATGTCGCGAGCGCGGAATCTCGTCCACTTCCATCCAGATGATCCGAATGTTCGCCCCTGCGATTTTCTGCATCTGGTCCATGATCTCCTCGCGCTCATTCGCAGGAACCTTACCGCGCAACTTGAGATGCAACTCTATCTCGTCGACCTTCGTTTGAAGAACCTGGAACTCCTCCACCCAGGGGCGGTTGAACATTGGTTTCGTGAAGTACCCCCCCTCGATGAGATTCCCATCGGGCATGGTGAAATAGTCGAACATTCGTCCGCGGATCGAATCAAACGATGACGACTCCAGGCCGCAGGTGCACTTCTCTCCCGCCACGGCGAAGTCACCGATCTCATAACGGATGAGGGGCATGGAATAGTTGCGCAGCGTGGTGATGACTATGCGCCCCTCCTCGCCCGGAGCGGCCGGCGTGCCATCCGGACGCAGGATTTCGAGGTGGCAGATGAAGTTCAAAATGTGATATTTCCCCAGAGGGCATTGCGCAGCTGCCAGCCCGACCTCCCTCGAACCATAGATGTCAGTCACCCGACACCCGAGCTCTCCCTCAATCACTTCACGCATCTCAGCGGAGAGCATATCGGCGGCGGTGTACACCGCGACGGGGGGCGGCGACAGCTTTAACCCGTAATCCCGCACGAAGCGGCAAAGCGTGTACACGCTGACAGAATAGCCTTTTATCAGCTTCGGACGGATGCGGTTATATGCAGCCACATATCCCCGCAAGATTTCCGGCGACATGCGAAACGCGTTCAGCAGATAAGTGTTACTGCAAGCCAGCATCCATTTTTTCATAATCCAATTTTTGCTTTTGTGCAGATCGACCGCAGAACCCCAGAGAATTATTTTGGGATCGCGGGAGCGGTCGATGCCAAACCAATTGCGAAAAAGATATTCCTCGCTGGCGCGCACCCAGGCGCGGTGCGCGCTGTCCTGTAAAAAGATAACCGGTTGCCCCGTACTGCCGCCGGTGGAATCTTTACGCGAATTTCGCATTTCCGAGTCATCGCTCTTCAAAGCATCGAAGTTCGACTGCAGATCGGTGCGCGTGAGAATGGGAAAATCCTGCAAGGATAGCTTGCTGCCCGCAGGGAGATTTTTCCCCTCGGCGATGCGGCGGTAATAGGGTACCTTTGCCACCGCGTGGGAGAGAATGGCGTCCAGAGCAACCGGAACATCGGCAGACGTGAAACTCGCCGCAATTTTTTCGAGGGGCGCACTCTCGCGCACCCGTCGCCGCGCCACTACATTTTCATAAATAAATGCTTTCAACGTTCTGATCAATTTTTCAGATCCGCTTTCCGTGGTGGATCAGGCGTTCAACGCCTGAGATTCTTCCCAACTGGCAACGCCCGAAGTTTGTGCCTCTTTGTCGATTCGCTTGATGAGGCCGGCCAGAACCTTGCCCGGGCCTATCTCGATATAATGACCCACGCCCAACTGCCGCATGGTTTCGACACTCTTCGTCCAGTGCACCCCACTCACCATCTGGCGCTTCAATAACGAGCGGATTTCCCCGGAATTTTGGTGAGCGGCCCCGTCCACGTTTGTCACCACGGCAACGGCTGGTTCGCGGAACTCCAACGCGTCAATGGCGGCCATCAATTCCTCGTTGGCCTGCGCCATAAGCGGTGAGTGAAACGCTCCCGCAACCGGTAGCATCAACGCGCGTTTCGCCCCCGCCGCCTTGAAGGATTCACATGCGGCCGCCACGGCGGCGTTCTCACCCGAGACGACCGTCTGACCCGGAGAGTTGTAATTCGCAACCACCACGATGCCCGGTGTTTGCTCGCAAATTTCCGCGAGCTTATCATCCGCCAGACCCATCACCGCGGCCATTCCACCGGGAGCCTGATCACCGGCGCGGCCCATCAGTTTGCCGCGCAACTCCACAAGCTTCATCACCTCGGCAAAGGTCAAAACACCGGACGCCACGAGAGCCGTGTATTCTCCCAAACTGTGACCGGCCACCACGCTCGCTTTAATTCCCCGGGCAGTAACTTCGTTCAGCAAGGCGGTTGAAAAAGCGACCACGGCTGGTTGCGTATTTTCTGTGCGCTTGAGGTCTTCCTCGGGGCCTTCGCGCATAACCTTCAGAAGGTCGCGACCAAGAATTTCGTTGGTCTGGGAGAACAGGTCGCGAGCCGCAGCCGAATGCTCTGCAAGTTCCGCTCCCATCCCCACAAACTGTGCTCCCTGCCCCGGAAATACAAATGCCGCCCTCGAAGTGTCCGCCATGTGAGAGTAATCCCTTTCCAATGCAACGCTGAAATAAATATCCGATGGACTATCAGACGGATTTATTATCTGCGCGGCAAAGGAAAAATGATGTGGCAGATTTCCGGAGTGCTTTCGAAAACCCGGATGGGACTGTCGGATCGTTGCGCCGCTCCTCCGGAGCGGGATGTTTGCGTGATCTGTTCCTGGGGTTCCGGTCGCTGCGCTCCCTCCACCGCCAGGCTACTTGCCGATGCCCACTCCGTGGGCATGGAGGGGTCGGATTAAGAAACCTTTGAGCACTTCATCGGCAAATTCCTGCTCTGCGGTTATGGAAGGATCGACAGCATACGCAATTACCCTCAGCCCTCGACAAATCCCCGCTCTGAGGACACGGGAAATTCGCGTTCATTAGCGGTCCCTAATTTGCCAAGCCCGACCTTCGCCGTTGATTTAATCTGCGATCATCTGCGTAATCTGCGGATCTACTTCTTCGGCTTGGTCTTCACCAACGCGATTTCAAGAACTTCATCCAGCGTTTTCACCTGGATGAACTCCATCTCTTTGCGGACCTTCTTGCTGATTTCTTCCAGCTCATCGGCGTTTTCTTCGGGCATGATCACAGTCATGATCCGCGCACGGTGGGCCGCCAGAACCTTCTCTTTCAAGCCGCCGATTTTCAGTACCTTGCCGCGCAATGTAATTTCGCCCGTCATGGCAATGTCCTGCCGCACGGGTGTATCCGTCAGCGCGCTCACCATGCTGGTGGCCAGGGTCACGCCCGCGCTGGGGCCGTCCTTCGGGATCGCCCCCTCGGGGATGTGTACGTGGATATCGAGGTTCTTGTGGAAATCCACGGGAAGTTTCAATTTTGTCACGCGGCTGCGGATGTAGCTTAACGCCGCCTTCGCACTCTCCTGCATCACATCGCCCAGCTTGCCTGTCAGCACGAGATTCCCCCGGCCTTTCATGACAGTGGATTCCGTGGGGAGCAATTCGCCGCCCACCTCCGTCCAGGCCAGACCGGTCACCACGCCTATTTCAGGTTCACGCGTGATTTCCATGTCCTTGAATCTCATGGGGCCCAACAGCGCGCGCACTTTTTCCGGCGTCACCGTCACCATCTCCGGCTTGGGCATGGCCGCTGCCGCAGCCGCAGCTTTCGCCTCTTTCTCCGCAGCTTGCTTCGCGGCCTTCGCCTTGGCGCGGGCCGTCAATGGTTTATCGTCTGCCTTGCTTTTACGCTTCTTTGTGGAGACGACCACTTCCTCTTCTTCAGGGCGCGTGGGCGCGATGTCAGGGTTCGCCTGCACCAATTCCTTCGCAGCGCGACGGCAGATGGTGGCGATCTCGCGCTCCAGACTACGCACGCCGCTCTCGCGTGTGTAGCCGCTTATGATCGTCTCCAGCGCCTTCCGCGTGAAGCTGATGTGGTCGAGTGTCAGTCCGTTCTCGCGCGTCTGCTTCGGCACGAGGAAGCGCTCGGCGATTTCCAGTTTTTCGTCCTCGGTGTAACCCGGCAGCCGGATCAACTCCATGCGGTCGAGCAGCGGATGCGGAATTCCCGCCATGGTGTTTGCGGTTGTGATGAACATCACCTGCGACAAATCGAAGTCGATCTCGAGGTAGTGATCGCTGAAGGTCTTGTTCTGCTCGGGGTCCAGCACTTCGAGCAACGCGCTGGCGGGATCGCCGCGGAAATCCGCGCTCATCTTGTCCACTTCATCCAGCAGGAACACCGGGTTGCAGCTACCCGCCTTCTTCATGCTCTGCACAATCTTGCCCGGCAGCGAACCGATGTAGGTGCGACGGTGGCCGCGAATCTCTGCCTCGTCGCGAACACCACCCAGACTGATTCGCACAAATTTGCGTCCGAGGGAATCGGCCACGCTGCGCGCCAGACTGGTCTTACCCACCCCGGGGGGGCCCACCAGACAAAGGATCGGACCCTTCACGTGGCGCGTCAACCGATGGACCGCGATATACTCGATGATGCGATCCTTTACCTTCGTCAATCCGAAGTGGTCGCGGTCGAGAACCTCCTGGGCCATGTCCAGTGTCATCGCGCGGTCATCCGTGAAATCACCCCACGGCAGGTCGAGAATCCATTCGATGTACGTGCGGCTGACCGTTGCCTCGGGGCTCATGGGAGACATCTTCATCAGTCGGCCCAGCTCGCGCTGAACCTTCTCGCGAGCCTCCTGCGACATCTTGGATTTCTCCATATCCTCCATCAGCTCATGAAGTTCGATATCCTCTTCATTGGTGATGCCCAGCTCGCGCTCGATCACCTTCAACTGCTCGTTGAGGAAATACTCCTTCTGACTTTTGCCGATCTGGTTCTTCACCTGACTCATGATGCTGCCCTCGAGTTCGAGCAGCTCGTTCTCGTTGCTCAGCAACTTGGTCAGTTTTCGCAGCTTCTTTTCCACGTCGGTGGTTTCCAGCAGCGACTGCTTGTCCTTCGTCTTGAACGCTGCATAATGACCGATGGCGTTGGCGACTTGCAGCGGTGTGTCGAAATTTTTGATGGAGAGAAACAGCTCGTCGGGAACCTTGTCCGACATCTTCACGTATTCTTCAAACTGGTTAATGATGAGCCGCCGCAGAGCCTCGATGTTACGCGAGGGTTCGTAGTCCACATCCAGCGGCGAGACGAAGGCCGTGAGCCCCTTGTCATTGTCGGTGAATCCCAAAACGCGGGCCAATTGCTGACCCTCCACCAACACCTTTGCGGCACCATCGGGCATGCGCAAAACCTGCAACACTTCGGCGATGGTGCCCACGTCAAACAAGTCTTTGTCGACGGGGGATTCCACATCGACGCTCTTTTGCGCCACGAGGAAAATGCGCTTGTCGTTACTCACCGCCGCATCCAGCGCGGCCAGACTGCGCGGCCGAACCACAAAAAGGGGCGCAATGCAGCCGGGGAAAACAACGATGTCCTTCAGCGGAATAGCGGGCAGAAGATCGGCATCGGGCTCGGTTTGGCGTTTGCTGCGTGAACGTGGCTTGTCACTCGATTTGGGGGAGGGGGTCATGCCTTATAATACAACTGTTGGGGGTTCCATGCTCAAACTGATGGAAAAACTCTCATATTTCGGAGAAAAAAAGCCGTTTTTCTCGGAAAAAATATTTTGCCATAGCGAAAGGTGATTGAAATCCCGTGAAGCGGCATCCTGATCGGCAGGGTGAACATAATTTCACGGTTGAAATAAACAGCTTTCGATATGGCCAATAACGATGGTACCTCTGCTCTGCGAAATGCTGGTCTGACAGGATCTGGAGCAGATTCTGCCGATGAAATTCAGGCCGCCCTGAACCACGCGATGGGCATCTCCGGCCTGCCTGCCGCCCTCAATCTGCTCGATGCCTGGTGCCAGACCTCGGGGTACTTGCCTCCCGGCTGGGCGGATGATGACGAAATTATTAACATCAAACCCGTCTGTGGCGAACCCACTCTCCAGCTTCAAATCAATCGCAGCCGTGCCCGTTATGTCAGTCCCCCCTCGGGTTTTGCGCGCGATCAGGCCGCCAACGATTGCCCCCTGTGCGCCCACAACACCCAACGCCCCGGCAAGGAACTCCTGCGGCTGTTCCACTTCGAACTGGCCGGCCGCGATTTCTTTATCCAGCACACGCCGTTTCCTTTTCACGAATCGCATTTCGTATTGGTGGAAGCGACCCACCAACCCATGCGCATGAGCGGCAATTCGGTGACCGATCTGGCCGCTTTCCTCGATTTGGCCCCCGACGCCACCGCTTGCAGCAACAGCGATGTTATGTGGGCCGGCGCCTCCATTCTCGCCCACCATCACTATCAGGTTTTTTCGCGGTGGGATCTGCCTGTTATGCTGGCCACTCCGCGCGAGGAGACCCGTTTCACGGCACCGGGCACCCACGCAAGCGTGGCGATGCTGAATTATCCCGCCGCTGTTGTGCGCGTGCAGGGTTCTCCCGATGAAGTGGTAGCAACCGCGGGGTCCCTTATCATGGCTTACAAAGCCACCGCCCCCGGCAAAGCCACCGCCAACCTCGTGGCATCCCGCCCCGCTGGCTCGCAGGATTTGCAGGTCGAAATTATCCTGCGCCACAGCGACCACCGCACCACGGCGGCATGGACCGACTGGAAAGCCGAGGGAGTGGGCGTGCTCGAGATGGCAGGCATGGTGATCGTTCCCGCCCCCCGGGACGAGAACGCCGATGAACGCCTGGCCGCATTGCGCGCCAATGCCGGCAACATTGCCCGCGGAATTCTCACCGACAATTCTCCTGCGACAAGCGAGGAAGCAGTCGCGCTGCTGCAAGAGTTGCGCGAGGAGCAGGGCTGGTAACAGCCGCATTTCCCATTTCAGACCTCACCCACGAATCGTAGGGGCGAACCTGCGACTATTGGCATATGATGTTTTTCACCTTGATGCTTTTCCCCTCTGCACCCCTGCTTTCTGAACCATGCAGAATCTGCTGAAAGAGGGAATGCGCATCACCGTGGCCGGGGTGTTACTTAACACCTTTCTCGCCATCGTGAAAATCACCACGGGCATCATCGGCAACAGCTACGCACTGGTGGCCGACGGCGTGGAAAGTGTCGCCGACATTTTCAGTTCCCTCGTCACCTACACCGGGCTTCGAATCGCCGCCACTCCCCCCGATTCGTGCCACCCCTACGGCCATGGCAAGGCAGAATCCCTGGCAGGCCTCGTGGTGGCCATGGCCTTGCTTGCGGCCGCGGGCCTTATCGCGGTGCAATCCATCGCGGAGATTCGGCGCGACCAGATACCGCCGGAGTGGTACACGCTGCCCGTGCTTGTGTTGGTCATCATAACGAAGCTGGTTATCTCACGAGTCGTTGAGCGCACCGGCACCAACCTGAATAGCGTGGCCGTGCGCGGTGATGCGTGGCACCACATGAGCGATGCCTTAACCTCGGGGGCCGCTTTCATTGGAATCTGCATAGCCCTGATTGGCGGCCATGGTTGGGAATCGGCCGATGACTGGGCCGCCCTTCTGGCGTGTTCCATCATTGTTTTTAACGGTGTGCGCCTGGCCCGGGAAGCCCTGCACGAAGTTATGGATGGCAGCGTGGGCCCGACCATCGTGGAACAGGTGCGCCAGTGTGCATCGCAAGTGGCGGGGGTGCGTTGCATCGAAAAGGTGCGTGTCCGCAAAAGCGGAGTGTCCTATCTCACCGACGTGCATGTGCACGTGGACGGCGACCTGACGGTAACCGAAGGTCACGACATCGGCGGTGCCGTGAAAACGCGCCTCATGCGCAGCGAACTCCGCATCAAGGACGTCGTCATCCACGTGGAACCCGCCGAGGATGACCAGTAGTAATCTTCCCGTCAGTACCGGTGCTTCAGGCCTTCGCGTACCAGATCGGGCACTTGCGCATCCTCGCCCAGAATTTCGAAGGCTCGCTGCGCTGCGCGCTCGGCGACTGCGAGTCTGCAACCCAGCGTAACCAGCGCGGCCACGGTTTCGCGCAATGCCTTTGGCGCGGACGCATCGCCCAGACCCGACGCACCGCTGGCGCCACCAGCCCCTCCGTCTGCACCGCCACCCTCGCGGGCAGAGGCTGCGAATACCTTCAGCTTGTCGCGCAGTTCCACCACCAGACGCTCGGCGGTTTTTTTCCCCACGCCCGGCAGCTTGGTCAGCGTGGCGTAATCCTCGCGCACCACCGCCACGGCAAATGCTCCCGCATCGATGGCCGACAGAATGCCCAGCGCCGTGCGCGGCCCGATGCCGGAGATGCTGATGAAGGTCATGAAAATTTCACGTTCGGCGCTGGTCGCAAATCCAAACAGCCGCATGGCCTGATCCGTGAAATGGAAATGGATGAACAGCTCAACCGGCCCGCCCTCCTCGCCCAGCGTCGCGCTGGTGGTGTGCGGCACATCGGCGCCATAGCCCACGCCTCCCACATCCACCACCACGTGGTCGGGGGTCTTGCTCAGCAGCGTGCCGCGCAGATACTCAATCAAGTCGGGCCGTCCTTCCGAGAAAAAATTGCTGCGAGTGGCGTCATCGCCCGGCCCGCAATGTCACCGCCGGCTTACCCTCACGCTGCACCTGAACGCTGGTGGCGGTGATCCGCAACACCTTGAAATCTTCGTAGGACTCGCCCTCGCGCAAAGGCACCCCGTTGATGGTGGCGATGCGATCCTCTGCATCGATGAGAATCGAGCCCAAAGTCATGCCGTCCTGTGAGCGCCCGCTGGATGGTATGCCCGTAGCGGTTGGCGCCGGGGGCGCGGTCTGCATCTGCACCTCCGCCGGTTCGCTCATGGGCAACAAATCCACTGGCGCAGCCCCCGGATCTCCCACCATCGCCGAGGGTAATGGCGTGGGTAGCGTTGCAGAGTTTTCCGGACCCACCACGGGAAGTTCGGCGGCGCCGGTATTGCCCGGCATTTCTGTTGCCAGCGGCATCACCGCCGTTGGTTGAGCAACCTGCACAGGTTGAGTGACCACCCCGACCGGAGGCGTGACGGCAGCCGTGGCAACCATGCCCTCGTTACCTGCCGGAGGCACAACCAGTACCGTGCTTTCGTTCGCCGCGGTAGCCGTATCCAGCCTGTCAAGCAACAGCAGCAGCGCACCACCGGTCAGGCCCAGCACCACCATCGTGGCCACGATCGTCAGCACCACCACCCACAACATCGTGCGGCGGTTGCGGCGGCGTGGTGCGCCATGCTTGGGGTCCAGAACGTCGTACCCCTCGGTGTCGGCGGGGCGCTCGCGTCGGGCCTTCTGCAGCGCGTCGAGAATCGTGCTCACCGTCGTCTCAATTCAAATCGTATGCGGCGTTCAATTTCGGACCGTCCTGCATCATGCGGCTGTTGAGCACCATCACCGTAAGATCGTCAAGCTGCCCCGTCTCCTTCATGGCATAATATGCCTGAAACTTACGGATCCCCTCGGCTGTTTTCGCATCCAGCATTCCGGTTATTTCGGTCAGGAAACCCTTGTCCTTGAGGAACACCTGCAGGGCCCGGGCGCGTTCGTCCTTCTCGCCCCGTTTGATTTCCTTCAACCCCTTCACGTCGCGAAACAAGGCCGTGGCGCTCTCCCACCGCGATGTGAAGTCGCCGCCCTTGTAGGTGCGCATCCCCCACACGGGATCGCCCACGTCCACCACGTCGCCCTGTGTGCGCAGCAATACCACGAACTGCGATTCATCGGGACGCGGATTGTTAAGTTTAACAATCAACGGCACGTTCAGCCGCGACGCTTGTTTGAATGTTCCCGGCACAGGCGCCTGATAGATTTTCCAACGCTCGCTGCTGATGCGACCATCGATGGCCACATCTTCACCCAAACGTGCGAGGTCGCGCAGGTCCACCACCAGCCCCCAGATTTTCAACATGCTCAATTGCGCCGCGCGATACACCGACTTGGGATTGTTCACCCGCACCAGCGGCGCGTTGCGCTCCCACATCCAGTTGGGGTTGTTCCGGCGGCGCTCCTCCAGATTCGGAGGCGGCGTGGGTGCCGCCGTGGGCTCGGCGGATGCCGTGACCGTTGACGTGGTTGATGCCTCCGCCAGCGAGGTTTCCGCATCCTGGGCAGCCAACGCCGCCGAGGTCTCGTCGTCCGACGGTTCCGGGGTTAACATCTCCGCCCGGGGCGGTGGCGGCGTGCCATTGTCTACCGCCTGAACATTTGCCAGCCTCACCCCCAGCGCCACGCCGCCCAGCACCAGCAGAACGATCACCACGCCCGCCGCGCCAAGCATTGCGGTCGTGCTGGTCAGAAGCCCCGAGAACCGTTCGCGCAACGAAGACGCCGCGGGCTTCGTTAATGTTCTCACCGCAGGCTTGGGTCCGGTGCCGGAAATTTCCTGCACGGCCTTCTGCATAATTTTTTCGTCAACCGTATACGTCCCCGCCACATAACAGGCCAGCAGAGCGCGGTCGCACACGCTGTTCACCCGGCGCGGCACGCCCGCCGTATACTCGAAACACATGCGCAGGGCCGCCTCGGTGAACTCCACATCCACCTTCGCCCGCGCCACGAACAGCCGGTGACGGATGTACTGCTCCATCTCGTCCAGCGTGAGGGGTTTAATGTGGTAGCGCACCTGGATCCGCTGGTTCAACTGCTCCAGTTCCGGCAGCGCCATGGTGTCTTTCAGTTCCGGCTGGCCGATCAACACGATCTGGATCAGCTTGTCGCTTTCGGTTTCGAGATTCGACAGCAGACGAATTTGCTCAAGCAACTCGGGCGAAAGCGTCTGCGCCTCGTCGATGATCAGCGCAACGTTGCTCCCGCGCTGATTCTCGGCGATGAGAAACCGGTTCAGTTCATCCACGAGACCCTTCTTCGTATTGTAGTACGAAGGGATCTGAAACTCGTCGTTAACGGCCTTGAGCAGTTCCAGCTCGGAAAGGTCGGGGTTCAGGATCAGCGCCAGGTGCACTTCCTCGCTGCGCAGCTCGTTCACCAGCGCGCGGCATACGGTTGTCTTCCCGCTGCCAATCTCACCCGTCAGCAGGATGAACCCTTTGCGTTCCTTGATGCCATACAACAACGCACTCATCGCTTCCTGATGCCGTTCGCTCAGGAACAGGAAACGCGAATCCGGGGTGATGTTGAATGGCGCTTCGGCCAGACCGAAAAATTTATTGTACATCAAGCTCCTGCCACCGCGCGGCTATACCGCACGGAATCGCCCCGCGCCGGCATGCCAAGGAGGCATCCCGCGAGAAACGGCCGCACGATTCAAGTCAAACAAGCATCCAGCGTCCAAACACCCGGTGACTGTCAAGCCCAAGGCGGAAGCACAGACGATGGCGGCGGACAGACACCGCACCGGGCCGAAGCCCCAGCGTGTCTGCCCGCCGGCGAACGACCCCGGAGGAGCCGACCGCGTTATTTTACTTCCACAAGTTCCGTTTCAAAAATCAGATCTGCCTTCTGCGGAATCACCGGCGGACGGCCGGCTTCGCCGTAGGCCTGCGAATAAGGAATCGTCAGCGTGCGCTTGCCGCCGACCTTCATTCCCACGATGCCTTCGTCCCAGCCCTTGATGACCATGCCCGAACCAAGCTTCAGTTCGATCGGCTCACCGCGCTTGTACGACGAATCAAAAACGGTGCCGTCCTTCAGCGTGCCTTTGTAATGCACCTTCACCATGGAGCCGACTTTGGCCTCGGCGCCCTTGCCCACCACGGTGTCTTCCACGATGGTGCCGCCCTTAGTTTTCACGACCTGCGTCATGGTTGTTTCAGCAGCGCCCATGGGGGCTGTCGCGGAAGTTTCTGCGGCAAACACCGCACCGGGAGCCACGCAGACAACAAACGCCAGCGCGCGGAACAGGTTTTGTGACTTCATTGATTAGTTCCTCACTTAATAATTGAGCGGCCTACACCGCCGGAAGTTCCAATACACCCGCAAAGGAGAAACTTTTTCGGTGGCCTGTTAAAGCTGCGTCACCCATAGCTCATACAGGTCCTATAAGTCCCATCAGTCCCATTACTCCCATCACTCCCCGCCGCCCACTACGCCTTCGATTTCTGCCCCAGATGCAACAGGCTCAGCAACCTTGCGGCGAAGTGCATCAGCAACAACTGGTCGCGCCGAAACGCACCTTTGCGGCCCTGCACATCCAGATAAATCAAACCCCACGCCACGTCCCCGCGCATCAACGGATACGCCGCCAGACTCCCGATGTTTTCCTTGCGCACCGTCTCAGTTTGCAGAAACCGCGGATCGCCCTCGGCATCGTTGCACAGCACAGCCTTGTGCTCGCGCAACACGGCTTTCAAAACCACACGATTCACCGACACATCCTGGTCGCATGGGAGGACCGTCCCCAGCCGCAACGTGTCGCCGGTTTCATCCTTCAGCACCACCACGGCGCGCTCGGCCCCCGTGGCCACCATGAGGGCATTGGCAAACCGCGTATACACCGCATCGTCGCCCTCGTCCTCATCGCCCGAAACCGCCACGGTCAATTGCCGCATGAGACGCATCAACTCGGCGGTGAATTCCTCGTTGTGCCGTGCAAACTGGGTGTCTGCCATCCCTTCAATTTCCGCCGGAGAAAACGTGATGGGCGTCATGGAATCCGAACGGAACGTGTGCAGCGTCATGTCGGCATCCGAAGTTGCGCCGTCCGGCACATACGCCTGTGCGCCCGCCACCGGCACCGCCGCCGCGCCCACCGCCGACCCGCCCATGCCCGGACGCGCGGCCTCCACGGGTCGCGACGGTGAAACATCGTAGCGCACCAGAAACTCGTCCACCACATCCTGCGACGGCGGATCAAACAACATCACGTACTTGCCCACCTGAATCACGTCGCCCTGCGACAGGGCGAAATTTCCGGTTTTCGTGCCATTGACCAACACGCCGTTTTTGCTGTCCAGATCGCGCAGCACAGTTTCCTCACCGCGCCGATACAGGATGCAATGCACCCGCGAAATCTCGTCCCCTTCGAGACGCAACAGGTTCGAATAGGCGCGGCCAATCGTCAGTTCCTGACTCAGAGGAACCTCCGTGGCAGTGCCGTTCTCTATCAGGATGAGCTTGGCCATAATCGTCCTTCCTGCTTCCCGTGCAACATGCCCCCCGTCACATCCGCCATTTCTGGGAAATCAGAGCAGGGAATCAAACATAAATGCGCTTTCGCGACAAATCACTTTTTCACGCCCACCATGGCGAAATGGTACGGTTTGCGCCACAACGCCAGTGCCGCCGCCTCGCCGGCGCGCCATAAACCATACGGCAGTCGCCGCACGCGACGGTTCCAGCGCATGGCCACCAGTGCCTTGTGGTTGAAGAAAACCGCGCGCCCCGGCTCCAGACCCGCATCGCGCATCCAGCCCGCCATCTTCGATTCACTCACCGAATGCAAATGGGCGTTGGCCGGCGTCGGTTGATTGCAATGGATGCACAAATGCCACACCAATTTCTCGCGGTAGGGACAACTGGCCACGAGCACCCCGCCCGGCTGCAACACCCGCCCCAGTTCCTTCACCGCCGCTCCGGGCTCTTCCAGATGCTCCAGAACCTCACTGACCACTCCCGCTTTCACGCAGCCGTCGGGCAGCGGCAGCGCATACAAATCTGCCGCCGAAAAGCGCGCGCCGGATTTTCCATCACCCAACGCCTGCCGCTCCGATCGCGCCCGCGCACAGTTGTGCCAGGCGATGTCCAGCCCCAGGGGTCGCCAACCAAGCTCGGCCATCATGGCCGCCAGTTGGCCGCCACCGATTCCGAAATCCGCCACGAGACCTTGGTTCTCGCCCGCGGGCGCGGGCTGGTCCAGCCCCGCCAGACGCAGCAGTAGCTGCGCGCGGCGCAGTTCTATCTGACCCAGTTCCGAATCCACCGACGGCGCATAGTCGTACTCCGCCGCGTCGCGGGTGTAATGCGCAGCATTTCCCCGCAGTCGATCCGCGGGGGGCGCATTTTCCGTCGTCTGCTCGTCACTCACCATCGCCCCATCCCAACGCGCCCCGCCCGCCGCGTCAACATCATAGCTTGCGGTTTGTTGTTGAAGGTTGCCCGCCACAGCGGGTTTGCTCCCCGCACCATGACGACGCCATCCACCGGCCCCGACCTGCGAGTCGTCCTTCTCGGCACCGGAACCTCCGCGGGCGTGCCGACCCTCGGCTGCACCTGCGATGTGTGCCTCAGCACCGACCCGCACAACAAGCGCATGCGCTGCTGCGCCTACATCGAAACTTGCGGCAGGCGCATACTCATCGATTGCGGCACCGACCTGCGCACTCAGGCCATCGCCAACCATATCACCGATGTGGACATGGTGCTGCTGACCCACACCCACGCCGACCACGTGAACGGCATGGATGATCTGCGCGCTTACAACATGGTGCATCGACACGCGATCAATGTTTACGGACAGTCGGACTCCCTCGACGACCTTCGCGCCCGCTTCGCCTATTGTTTCCGCCCCGCCCCGCCCGGTGGCGGTGTGCCACAGCTCACGCTGCATCCCATCGAGGCCGACACGGATCTCGTGCTCGAAGGCGTGGCGGTGCGGCCCCTCACAATTTTCCACGGCACGCTGCCCATCCTTGGGTTCCGCATCGGGCGCTTCGCTTACCTTACCGACGTGAGCCGCATCCCTGAGGAAACCTTCGCGGCCCTCGAAGGCGTCGAAGTTCTGGTGACCAGCGCGCTGCGCCGCCGCCCCCACCCGACCCACATGTGCATCTCGGAATCCGTGGAGGTCGCCAAGCGTATCGGCGCACGGCAGACCTGGTTCATCCACATGTGCCACGACCTTGACCACGACGCCACCAACGCAACGCTGCCGCCCGGCATAGCCCTGGCCTACGACGGATTGTCCTTCGACGTTTAGTTCCCGAAGCGCCGCTTCGCCCGTTCGATGATCGCTTCCACCTTGCTGTCAGCGGCCTCGCACGCCTGCGCTGGCGTGGCCTGGGCTCCCCCCGTGGAGGGGTCGCGCAACAACGCTTTTTGAATCTCCTGCTGCAACACGCGATCAACCCGCTCGCCTCCCGGCAGCAGCGGAGCCAGCACTCCCTCGGGGAACAGCGCGAACACCGACTCCAGCATCGGGTCGCCCGCATACGGATTCCCCGCGCTTTTCAGGCTCGGATACACGTTCTCGAAACGCAGCACCTTCTGCCCCTCACCCTCGATGAGGTGGCGCACAAACTTCGCGCACAGGTCGCGCTTGGCCTTGTCTTTCTGGCGAAAAACCACATACGTCCCCAGCCCCGTGCTGCCCAGCACCGGCGTGGTGTTGGCATCGTTCGACGGCGGCGCGGCGATGGCGACCCGGATGGGTTGCGCCACTTCGCTTTCGCGCCCCTCGGCACGCTTGCGGACGTTAGTGCGCTCGACTTCCTCGTTGTAACGCTTCACCGCCGCGATGCACCACGCCCCCTGAATGGTCGCCCCCACGCGACGCGTGTCGCGCCACACGTTCCAGCTTTGCTCCTGCGTCATCGCCCCCATGCCCGGCACCGTCACGCGGTGCACATATTCGAGGTCCGCCAGGCGGGTTACACCCCTGATAAATTCCGGATCGGTAATGCCCGACACAATGGACCCGTCGGCCATCTTGCGCAGGATGCGCCCGCCCGCGTTGAAGATGATGGAATACGCCTCGTACTCCATGGGCCCGAGGTTGGTCACGAGACCGTGATATAATTTCGCATTGATCAACGACCCCGGCGGCAGGGGTCCATCGTGCAAAACGCCATCGGGGGTCTCGTATTTGGTGAGAGCTTTCATGGCCACGAGAAACTCGTCCCACGACCAGCGTCCATTCTCCGGCGGCTTCACGCCGAGGTGATCGAACACGTCGAGATTGAGCAGCATGACGTAGCACGCCTTGTACCACGGCACGGCGTATATCGTCCCCTCGTAGGTAACTGCATCGATGATGGACGGATGAAAATCGTCGCGGATGGGTGCCAGGTATTCGTTCATGGGCTCGAGCACATCCTGCGCGATGAAGGAGGTGCTGACCCCCACCTGGCCGCAAACGTCGGGCCAGCCGCCGCTGTTCACCGACAGAATGACCTTCTGCTGGCCGTCCTGCCAGGGGAGGCGCGTGTAGCGAATCTTCACGGCGGGATTCTCGTGCTCGAAACTTTTCATGGCCTCGGCCAGATAGGCGTTGGTCTCGGGCAGATGGGGA
The DNA here is from genome assembly GCA_002842095.1 of candidate division BRC1 bacterium HGW-BRC1-1. Taxonomy (GTDB): domain Bacteria; phylum Sumerlaeota; class Sumerlaeia; order Sumerlaeales; family Sumerlaeaceae; genus HGW-BRC1-1. Next base: position 58,225 of record PHCB01000003.1, on the reverse strand, counting down.
AAATCCCAGAACTCGATGGTCACGTCGCCGTCATGAGTCTTTTGTTCGGCGCTGCTGCACCCCGCGAACAAGCCTGCGCCGAGCGCGCAGAGGACCACAAACCACCATTTCGCCATGACCAAAACCTCCCTGCAAGTGAAGCCACCTCACGTGGGTCGGGGAGGAATATCAATAATAACGAGAGGCGGAGGGCGGACGCGCAGGGCGGACACATAGGTCCGCCCCTACAGTTCCTCCGGAACACCAATGACCCGACATCGTAGGGGCGAACCTATGTGTTCGCCCAATCGCGGGGGGCAGAGAAACCGGTTGTTTGGGGGAAAGGCGTCCGGCTGCGACGGGTGCCCCCGATGATGAACCCACCCAAAAACCTGTGGTAGTGCTTGAACACGGACCCGCGCTTGGTGTCGGTTTCCTTTTGTGTCCATGAAACCCACCGAACCCGATGACATTCCCCCGACCCCGCCGCTGGGCACCAAGGCTGTTTCTCTGCCCAATGAAAAGGCCCGCGCCTTTGACCGCGCCGTAGCCGAGCAGGCCGAGGCCCACGCCGCGCAACTGGCCGCGCAGACTGCCGCAGAAAAAAAAGCGCCCAGGGCTGCTCCTGCTTCCGCCGATAAACCGTCCGCCCCGCCCAAACAATCGCGTACGCCCAGACCCGCAACTCCGGCCTCCCCGCAGGCCACCGCCATGCCGCCCACATCGGGCATACCGGCTGCGTCCTCGGCTGCCATCGCGCCGGCCGCCACATCACTTTTTTTTGATTCCCTCACCGCGCATGCAACGAAACTCCTCGCGCACCCTGCGGCACCCCGGGTGAAGGCCGCGCTCGTCCCCCTCTGGTTTTTGCTGCTGCCGCTGCTGCTCTTCGGACGCGCCCTGGGCGACAACTGGTTTCTCTTCGGCACCGACACCTATTCCCACGACTACATCATGCACCTGTATGGATGGGACTCCATCCTGAACGCCGGACGCCTGCCCCTGTGGTGTCCGTATCTTTTCTGCGGCACGCCGTTCATCGCATCATTTGCGCTGTGTCCGTTTTATCCGTCTCAACTTTTCTATTTTCTGTTTCCCCACAACACCGCTTTCACGCTGCAATACGTGGCGGCGGTCTGGGCCGCCGGAGGGTTGTTCTGGTGGTGGCTGCGGCGGAACCTTCATTGCGGGGCCGCCACGGCCTTTTGGGGGGGAACTGCCATGGCGCTGTCGGGCCATTTCCTCACGCTTACCTACGCGGGCCATCTGCAAAAAATGATGGCCCTGGCCTGGGTGCCGCTGGCCCTGGGTGCCACGCGCATTATTATCCGCCGACGCCCCGGCGCACCTCCCCCCACGCGTGTTTCCTGGCGCGATGCCCTGCCGCCCCCCCACGCCCGACGCGGAGCGCTGCTGCTGGCCGTGGCCATCGCCATGCAGTTTCTCGCAAGCCACACGCAGATTGCCTACGCCACCATTATTCTCTGCGCAGCCTACACCGCCGCAGCGGCCGGGGCGCAAGTGTGGGACGCCCGCCGCCGTCGCATGGCGATGATCGCGTCGTCCTCCACCACCACAACCCCGCCCATCGCCCACCAGACCCTCCTGCGGGCATCCATCCGTGGCGTGCTCTTTGTTGCCGCCCTCACACTGGGCTTTTTCTTCGCCGGAATGCAGATGTTCCCGGGCATGGAAATGAGTGGCATCTCCAATCGTGCGGATGGCGTCTCCTTCACCGAGGCCGTTGAAACGTCGTACCCCCCCGGCGAGATTGCCGAGTACATCGTTCCCCGCATGCGCGGCGACAGCGTGCGCGGCTCGGCGGTGCCGTATTACGGCGCGTGGGGCGAGCGCATCGTGAGCGATTACCTCGGTGCCCTCATCGTGGCGCTGGCCGTGGTCGGCCTGGTCCTGCGACGGGGCCGCATGAAATGGTTCCTCGCGGCTGCCGGGCTGGTGGCACTCATCATCGGGTTGGGGCAATTCACACCCCTCTACAAAGTCCTTTTCGCGCTGGTGCCCGGCTTCAACCGTTTCCGTTCACCCGGCACCTTCATGTTCATCACCAATTTTTGCGTGCTGACCCTTGCCGCCTTGGGCATGGATGAACTGGGTCGCGCCGCTGTGCGGGCGGATCGCCGCCGACTGCTCGCCGCGTCGCTGGGTGGAGTAGCCGCCATCGCGCTGCTCGTGGGGGCATGGGCCACCTACGAAAATCTCGGCGTCGACCTCACCATTGCCACCCGCGCAGAATTTCTGCTCCACCACCACTACGCCATTATCGTGCGATCCGCGCTGGAAATCCTTCTCGCGGCCATCCTGATCCTCGCCGTGTTCTCCACGCCGGTCGGGTCATCCCGCCGTCGCATAACACGCGCCGCGCTGGGCGGGTTGTCCATCGTCCTGCTGGCCTCCGCCAGCCTGCACTTCATCCGCCTCGAACCCCTGTCCGGTTATCGCCAATTCCTGGAAAACCAGGCACTTTACTCCACCCTGAAAGATGCCCCGGAACGCCCGCTGCGTCTGCTGGAGGAGCGCGGCCTGAAGATCGATGCCATCCTGCATGAAGTGGGTGTGCCCACCGGTTACCACCCCATCGTGCTCGGACGCTACGAGCGCCTCACCGCCATGCTGGGGTCCACCTCGCCGGCCTTCGGCAACCTGTACGACATCACCTACGCCCACACCTACACATCGCAGTCACCCGCGGGAACGTGGGAGAAGCTGGGCCAATACGGCCCCGAAGCCGTGTGGAAATGGGCGGGCGAACCCCGCCCCTGGGCACGCAGCAACGCGAAAATTTTGGAAGTGCAAGACCCCGACCTGATCCCCTCGCTGCTGCCGCAACTGGCCGCCGAGGCCTATCTGGCCGAACCCGGCGCACTGAAAGCGGCCGACGTGGAAGCGGGCGCGCAAAGCCAGGCGGCGCGTCTGGAAAGCTGGGCACCCTCGCGAATCGTGATGAAACACGTGGGCGACAAACGCGGCATCATCCCGCTGGCGGAAAATTTCGCACCCGGCTGGCTCGCCACCGATGCCCGTGGGAATCGTCTGCCGGTGTTGCCGCTGAACGTGGCCCTGCGCGGAGTGGTTGTGCCCGCCGGACTCGGCACCGTGACCCTGACCTACGACCCGTTTTCGTTCCGCCTCGGCGCATTTCTCAGCTATCTCGCCGTAACGCTGGTTCTGGCGCGGGCGTTGCATCTGGCCAAGCGTCGGCGACGGATCATGCTGATCTCACGCGAAACTCCGCAACCTTAACTGCCAGCTCAGGGCTGGTCGAACTCCAGCGCCGCTTCCAGCGCCAACAGGTAACCCTGCGTGCCGAACCCGCTTATCTGGCCCACGCATACCGGCGCCAGCAGGCTGTGGTGGCGAAACGCATCGGGCCGCGCATACACGTTGGACAGATGAACCTCGATGACCGGCGTGGGCGCAATAGCCGACACCGCATCGCGCAGCGCAACGCTGGTGTGGGTGTAACCGCCCGGGTTAAAAATAACCGCAGCCACTTTTCCCCGCGCTTCATGCAAGCGGTCGATGAGTTCGCCCTCATGATTGCTCTGAAAAAATTCCATCTGCACGTTGCTCTTCTGCGCGCTTTTGGTCATGTGCGTTTCCACATCTGCCAGCGTTTCATGGCCGTAGGTTTCGGGTTCGCGCACGCCGAGGAGATTCAGGTTGGGACCGTTGATGAGTAGTATTTTCTTCATGGCGCGATCAGGTTGCCGTGGTTTCATCGGCGATGTCAGCAGGAAAAACCGGCGGGGGCGTGGTGAATTTGCCCAGCAGCGCGGGGTGATGCGCGCCCGTGGCCGAGGGGACGTTGGCCGGCACGCCGATCAACCGCGCGAAACCAAGCAGCGCGAACGCGGTGCATTCGCGAGCCTTCGCCCCGTGGCCGGTTGTATCCAGCAGCGCAACGCGTGGCGGAGCCATGGGCAGCGCGCGCTCAAGATCCGCTTTTAACATCGCCGTGAGGGTCGGGTTCAACGCCCCACCTCCCGCGAGATACAGATCGTCCACGCGCCCGCCCGGCGCGGCATGAAGCGCGATGGCCTGCGCGATGGATCGCGCCGTGAACGCCGTGGCGGTGGCGATCAAATCATCGGGCGCGGCGGCAGGATTTGAATCAACGACTTCCCGCGTAAACTGCTCGCCGAACAACTCGCGCCCCGTGGTCTTGGGCGGCGCCATCGTGATGTACGGGTGCGCCATCCATTGCGCAAGGAGCGGTTCGATCACCCCGCCACGGGCCGCGCGCACGCCGTCGCGATCGAACGGCTCGCCCGCAAACCGCTTCATCAGCGCGTCGATGATCATGTTGCCCGGCCCCGTATCAAACGCCACCACATCCGTTAAACCACCCCCGGCGGGCAGCACCGTGCAGTTGGCGATGCCGCCGATATTTTGCAGCACCACCGTGCGGTCGGGGCGGCTGAACAGATGCCAGTCGGCGAACGGCACCAGCGGCGCTCCATTGCCACCCGCCGCCATATCGGCGGTGCGAAAGTCGCTGATCACCGGAATTTGCAACGCCTCGGCGATCACGCTCGCCTCACCGATCTGCAACGTGGAAGCCACCGCCTCACCCGCGCGCGCCGCATGGGGCGGAATGTGCCACACCGTCTGCCCGTGGCTGGCGACGGCGTCGATGTCGTCGGGCCTGCGTCCGGTGCAATCCAGCAGCACCCGCGCGGCCTCGGCAAACGCCGCTCCGATTTCAAAATTGAGCGAACACGTCAGCGCCAGCGCCCCGGCCGGATCGCTGAACAAGCGGAAAATTCGCTCGCGCAGATGGTCGGAAATTGGATGCTCATAAAACCCGGTGAGCGACGCGGAGATACGCCCCGAGGGGTCCACCGTCAGTTCACACAATACCGCGTCGATCGAGTCGACGCTTGTGCCCGACATCATCCCGATAATAGTAGCGCTGGTTGGCGGAGGATGGATCAGCATAATCGCAACTCCTACCCCCCACGCCGCCAAATTTCCACGATAATTACACGAGTGCGGCGGGCATTCCTGATTGCATTTCCCTCCACACCCCGCCCATCCTTTTTTTCGCCGCGCTTGTCGGACATTGTTTGCACACCAACCAAAGGGGACACAACCGCCATGCGACGTTTCCATCATATCTTCGGTCTGATGCTCGTTCTGCTTTTCGCCGCGTCGCCGCTGCTCGCGCAAAAAATTCCTCAGGTGCCCGCCGACGGCAAGTTCGTCATCGACTACGCCAACGTGCTGCAAAAATCCACCATGGACGCCATCGGCGAGGTTCAGCGCGTCGCCTACACCGAGCATCACGCGCCCATCATTGTGGTCACGGTGCGCAGCATGCGCGACTACGGCACGGCCAACATGAGCATCGAAGAATTCACCACCCGCTGGTTCAACCAATGGGGCATCGGCAAGAAACTCGAAGACGGTTCGCTCTCCAACAACGGCATCCTGCTGCTCGTATCGCTGGGCGATCGCAAGGCGCGCATCGAGCTGGGGGCCGACTGGGGCCGCGCCTTTGATGCCACGTCACGTAACATCATGGACAACCGCATCATTCCCCATTTCAAAGCAGGCGATTTCAACGGAGGCATTCTCGCCGGCGCCCGCGCGCTGGGCGAAATGGCGGCGCGGGGTCCGAAATCCGTGCCGTCCGATGCTGCCCAGGCCGTGCCCGGCGCACCGACTGACCTGGCTCCGGGCATGATGCCTTCCGATCTGGATCCCCCCGACGAGAACATGCCCGGTGCAATGGATCAGGCGGCCGGTCGCGCGGACTCCATCAGCCCGTTCTCGAAGAACACTCTCATGGGGATGATCGGTCTCGGCATTCTGCTGATCATTGCAGCTATTTTTCTCCCCCAATATCGCAAACCGTTGCTCATAGCAGGTGTCGCGCTCATCGTCATTGGAATGTTCACGTGGGTTATCCTCATCGTCCTCGCCATGATTTTTGGCAGGGGCAACCGAGGCAGCGGCCGCGGCGGAGGAGGAGGTTTCTCCAGCGGAGGTTTCTCGTCGGGCGGAGGCGGCTTCTCGTCCGGTGGATTCAGCGGCGGCGGCGGAGCGTCGGGAAGTTGGTAACGGTCGTCATCACAAACGGGAGATGCACATCATGATTACTGCCCAGGAGTTTTTATCCGAGAGCGACAAGGTGGCCGTGGGTGAGGCCATCAAGGCCGTCGAGGAATGCACCAGCGCCGAAGTGGTGTGCGCCGTGGCCACCGAGTCGGGCCGCTACGACCGCGCCGAGGCGATCGTGGGTCTGGCGGGAGCGTTGATATTTCTGAGTGCGGCGTATGCCCTGCGACTGGGCGCGTCGCCCACCGACAGTGGCGACTGGGGCGGCGGGGCGGCGCTGGCGTGGCTCGCGCTGGCGGTCACGCTGGGCTTCATCACCGGCAACGTGGTAGGCAGCTACTGGCATTCGCTGCGGCGACTGCTGACCAGCCAGGCTGAGATGGACGACAACCTCGCCCGGGCGGCTCAGCACATCTTTGCGCGGGCGCGCCTATCGTGTTCGCGCTCGGGCGGCGGGGTGCTCATCTTCGTATCGTTGTACGAACGCCGCGCCATCATTCTGGCCGATGCCCCGGCAGCAGAAGTCTTGGGCGCGCGTGGCATCGAGGATTTGCGGGACATCGCCATCGCCGCCCTGCGCGAACGCCGTCGCTCAGAGGTGTTCATCGAAACCATAGTCGAAGCAGCCGCGAGGTTAAAAGGTGCGTTCCCCCCGGCGGAAGTTCCCGCCAACGTAATTGGCAACGACCTGTTATTTTTCCATCCACGGCCGTGAGCGACAGCATTTCGTAGGGGCGAACCTGTGTGTTCGCCCAATCGTCTTTCCGCATAAAATCTGTTCCCCTCCCAAACCAACAGACGTGGGACCGGCGCCGGTCGCAGCAAACCCCAATGGGCAGATGAGGATATTTTTCTGACCCACACCTTTTTGGTTTCGCCATCGAACCCGTTGTCAGGCGACCGCCGAGGGCGGCGGTCCCACATTTAAAGCAGGGCCGATTTTCCCGGAAACGCCAAGCTTCTGAGTGGCGAAGCAAAATGCTCTTCTCCATGGGCTCGGTTTTTTGGGCTTACATTTCCCTGCATCCCGAACAAATACTTTTGCCCGAATAAGGAAAAGCGCCAATCAGGAGATTGGCGTTCCCGGAAAAAAACAAGTCGCATCCAACCTTCATGAAAACCTCCACGCCCACACCGACCTGGTCACCCACACCCCGGCTGATGCGTCTCTCGCGCATCCTGATTCCTGTTGCCGCCGCCGGGGCGCTGACCATGGCGATCACCCAGGATGAAGCAATTTTCACGCTGCTGCGTTTTCGTGAAATCGCCGGTGATTCCCTACCGGCCCTCGCCATCAGCATCGCACTTTTCGCCATGGGTTGGCTGGTTCTTCCATCCGCAGTGTGGAGGCAATGCAACCCCTCCGAGCGAAGCGTCCTTTGCCTGGCCGGCGGCGTGCCGCTCCTCTCCTGCGGCCTGTTGGTGCTGGGCATGGGCGGATGGTTAGCGCCCATCCCTGTTGCTGCACTGCTTGCCGCGATCATCTTAACCGCCGTAATAGTCGCGGTGATTCGCTTCAGGAAAACGCGCGATTTCCCGCCGGGCAACACCGACACCATCCCACCGCCAGCCCTCGCAACGCTGTCCGAATCCTCTCGGTCCACCCGCGCCCTCGCGCTCATCGCCGTCTTCCTTGCGACCTCAGCCCTCGTCATGCTGGCCCTCGTGGCCCTCACGCCGCCGCTTCTTTACGACGTGACCGAATACCACCTCGGCGCGTTGATGGACTACCGGCTCGCGGCCGCGGCCGCCGGTGACGCTTTCGGCGCGGCGCGCTTTGTGCCGGTGCCCCACAATTATTACGCCCGCTTTCCCTTTCCCATCGAGGCCCTCTACTTCGCCGCCGTGCAACTTCTGCCCGCTGCCGAGGCCGGACCCAAGCTGCTCAATGCGCTGTTTGTCGCTCTGTGCGCGCTGCTTCTCTCCACATGGATGCACCGCCGTGGCACACCCTGTGCCCTGTGCCTGTGGGGCGTGGCGCTCTTCCTTGGCCACGCAGCCCTGCTGGAGGTCAGCATGGATGCGACCATCGATGCCGCCGTGGCGCTGCTGTTGGTGGGCGGCATTGTTGCGCTGATGCGCGTGACGCCCGAATCCCCCGACACTCCCGCCCACGCCACCCACGCTTTCCTCATCCCCGGCGCTTTGCTCCTGGGCGGGGCGCTAGCCTCGAAATATACGACCGCGCAGATTTATCTCGCGCCGGTCGGCCTCTTCATCTTTCTGCCCGCGCTGCTGGCGGTGTGGCGCGGCGGACACCGACGCACCATTGCGATCGCGATGGCTCTCGCCGCGCTGCCCCTTGTCTTCTGGCTCGGCAAAAATGTGATTTTCTATGGCAACCCCCTCGAACCATTTTTCATCCGATGGTTCCGCCCCGCCGACACCGCCGCCGCGTGGCGCGAGCAGGTCTACATTAACGCCCACTTTCCGCAATCCATCCTGTCGACGGTTTATTGGCAGCGCCTCCCACTGCGTCTCAACGCCATCGGATGGCACCTTCTCGCGCCACTTGTCGGACTCGTTCTCGCCCTCGCCCCCGCGGCCCGTGCGCGCCACAACCTTCGCCTGCTGGGCGTTGTGGTCGGGTCGCTTCTGCTTTGGAACCTTATTGGCGAGAGCCAGAACCGTTTTCTCCTACCATCCATCATGATCTGCATCGTGGTGGCCGCCGACGTGATGACCAACCTGCGCCCGGTGGCCTGGCGCAACGCCCTTGCCGCGCTGCTACTCTTCCCCGCCGTGACGGCCCTTGTCGGTCACGCCATCAAGCTCGACTTCAGCGGCGTCCCCGCCTGGGCTGCGGGTTACCCGCCCGCCTCGCAGCAGACTTCGCCCCAGCCGCTGCCTCCCGCCGCTCGCCGCGCCGCCTATCTGGCCCACAACCTCGGCGAACTGGGCGTAGTGATGAACGACGCTAATGCCAACCTGCCCGCCAATGCCCGCGTGTTGATGGTCTACGAAGCGCGCCCGTGGCTCCTCCATCGCGCCGCAGTGTATAATACCGTATTCGATGACAGCGAGCTTCTGCGCCTGGCGCAGGGCGCGCGCAACGGCGCGGAAGTGGCCGACCGCCTCCGCGCCGCCGGCATCACCCATGTGCTCGTCAACCCCGCCGAGCTCAAGCGCTTCCTCGAACAATACGCCACGGTCCCGCTGCGCGCCCTGGGCATCGACGACGTCCGCGCCCAGTATGACCGCATCGCGGCCCCCGAGGACTATTACCTCCCCTTCCAGCACGATCCCCTCTGGAAGACCCTGCGCGGGCCCGTGCTGGAGTTCCTGCACGCCGACCCACGTCCGCTGCGGCCCCTTTAGCGCCCGAAAAACTGCGTCCGGCTACCCGCAACGAGACACTTTTTTTCATCTCGCCGATTTCACTCTTGCACACTTTCAACTTCCGCCCGAAGATACATATCCGGTTTGAAGAAAACTGGAGGCTTTCCTTTTCCCATGGTCCGACCCGACTCGCGCTCGACCTGTAAGTACATCTTTGTCACCGGCGGCGTGGTCTCTTCGCTGGGCAAGGGCATCGCCTCCGCCACCATCGGCTGCCTGCTGGAGAGCCACGGCTTGAAGGTGGCCAACCAGAAATTCGACCCGTACCTTAACGTCGATCCCGGCACCATGAGCCCCTTCCAGCACGGCGAGGTCTTCGTGACCGACGACGGGGCCGAGACCGACCTCGACTTGGGCCACTACGAGCGCTTCACCGGCGCCACCCTCAGCCGCCTGAACAACGTGACCACCGGCCAGATATACTCCACGGTCATCGAGAAGGAACGCCGCGGCGAGTACCTCGGCAAAACCGTGCAGGTTGTTCCTCACGTAACCGATGAAATAAAAAGTCGCGTGTACAAGCTGGCCTCGCTGGGTTACGACGTCGTCATCACCGAGATCGGCGGCACCGTGGGCGACATAGAAAGTCTCCCCTTCCTCGAAGCCATCCGTCAGGTTCCCTACGATGTGGGCCGCGCCAATGTGTTGTACGTCCATCTGACGCTGGTGCCCTACATCCGCGCCGCCGGTGAGCTGAAAACCAAGCCCACCCAGCACAGCGTGAAGGAGATGCGCGAGATCGGCATCCAGCCCGACGTGCTCCTCTGCCGCACCGAGCACCACTTCGGGGACGACGTGCGGGACAAAATCGCGCTCTTCTGCAACGTGGCCACCGACAGCGTTTTTCAGGGCGAGGACGTGGACGACGTTTACAAAATTCCGCTCTCCTACCACGCGCAGGGACTGGACACGCTCCTCATGCGCAAGCTCAACTACGAGGTGACAGGCGAACCCGATCTCGAAGGCTGGCACAAACTGGCCGAACGCATGAAAGCCATGAACGGCGGCACCGTGCGCATTGGGTTTGTGGGCAAATACATCAACCTGCAGGACGCCTACAAAAGCGTGTACGAGGCGCTGCGCCACGCCGGATACACGCTGGGCGTAAACGTGGAGATCGTGAAGATCGAGGCGGAGGAACTGCCCCCCGACGAACTGCGGGAGTTGCTGCGCGAGATGGACGGGATTTTGATCCCCGGCGGCTTTGGCACGCGTGGCATCGAGGGTAAAATTACCGCCGCCGGCATGGCACGCGAAGCGGGCATTCCGTATTTCGGCATTTGTCTGGGGATGCAAGTGGCCGTGGTGGAATTCGCCCGCAACGTCTGCGCGCTGGCCGGAGCCCAAAGCACCGAGATCGACAGCGACTCGCCCCACCCGGTCATCGACATCATGGCCGAGCAGAAGAGCATCGACACCATGGGCGGCACCATGCGCCTGGGGGCGTACGAATGTCAGCTAAAGCCCGGCACCGAGGCCCACAAAGCCTACGGACGCGACCTGATCAGCGAGCGCCACCGACACCGGTACGAGGTGAACAACAAATACCTCCCCCAGATGAACGAAGCCGGCCTGGTGGTAAGCGGCGTGAACGAACGCACAGGGCTGGTGGAGATGATCGAACTACCCGATCACCCCTGGTTCGTCGGCTGCCAGTTCCACCCCGAATTCAAAAGCAAACCCCTGGCCCCCCACCCGCTCTTCCTCGGCTTCGTAAACGCCGCGAAAGAACGGATGAAGGCCAAGCAGGGCTGAACGCAAGAATGTCTGCAATCACATTTAGGTCCATGCGTCAGGCGGACAAGCTGCCGCCAGGTCCGAACTTCGCATTTAGGTCTCCCAGTTCGTTTAGGTCTTCCTCATTGAGTTCCACACCACGTTCTTGCAGTTGTGCGAAGAGACGATGCGCCTCGCGCTGGTACACCTGGGCCTCGAGGAACCTGTCCTGTCCTTCAAGAATCTCGCCCGCGTAAACACACGTCCAAGCCTGCTCCCTGCACCATGCCGCTTTTTCCGGGTGGTGAACAATGAGATGGCGGAGCGTTCTGGCAGCTTCTTTGAATGCTTCCAGCGCCTCCTCCAAATCACCATTGGCTTCATTAACTGAGGCCAGGCGGTATTGCGCCGTGTACAGTTCGTACTGCATATCCGCATCGTAAGGGTTCTGCTCGCAGACACTCGCAATCAGGGCGAGTTCCTTGTTATGGGCCTCAACGGCCTCATCAATTTTGTCCTGTTCTTCCAGAACGCATCCCATGCGATTCCAGACCTTTGCGAGGTACCGTGGCCAATTGGGCTCTTGAGGATCATGCTCGCAAAGATTGTCCAATATTGTGATCGCGTTTTGAAACGCCTCGGCCGCTCCGTCCATCATGCAGTTCGTCTCGCGTGCGCAGCCGATATGAGCCCATGAATTGGCAACGTCATACTGTCCCACTGTGTTTTCCGGATCCTCCTCATGGATACGGCGTCGAATTTCGAGCGAAGCTTCATGGGACTTTATTGCCTCGTCACCCAACCCCTGGGCGTCGCGGACAGCGCCGATAGAAACCAGGGTCATAGACAAATCGCGCTGCAATTCATCGTTGTCAGGGTCATCCTCGCAAAGGCATCTAAGAATCGCGAGGTCGGCCTCGTAGGACTCGAGGGCTTGATCGAGTCTCCCCTGATCCAGATAAAGTGTACCGATGGAATTCCATGTGAGCGACAGGCTGTGCTGCTTCTCAGCATCTTCCGGGTCTTCTTCGCAGAGAAGGCGTGTAATCTTGAGATCCTCATCCAATGCCCGGGCTGCATCATCGAATCTTCCCTTCGCCTTGTGGGCCTGACCCAGGAAATTCCATGCCGTGGCGAGGAGAGTCCTGAATTTTGAATCCTCAGGATACAGCTCACAGAGGTATCCCCTGTGTTCGACGCAAATTTCATAGGCCTCTATTGCTTCGTCGAGCATACCCAGCTCTTGTCGGAGGCCGGCAATGATGAATGACTTCCCAGCCAAGTCGGCTCGCCACCTTGCGTTTAACGGGTTCTGCTGACAGAGGTATTGCATGATGGCGAGGTAATCCCGATACGCCTCGACGGCCTCGTCGATCTTGCCCTGCGAATTGCTGAGACGGCCCACATTATCGGCTAACACGGCAAAGTCGATCTGCCATTCCGCGTTCAGCACCTTCTCCGTATAAAGCAATCGCATGATGGCGAGTCCGCCCTCGTAGCCAGCGAGAGTCTCTGCGGACATATCCTTCAATTCGCGAATGTGTCCGAGACGGCCGCAAGCCATGGCAAGATCATGTATCGGTGCGGCAATCGAGGGTTGGGATTCGCACAAGTATTGGCGGAGACAGAATTCAGAGTTATACACCTCGAGAGCTTCGTCGAACCTCCCCAGCACTTCCAACACATGGGCCAGCTGAATTAAAGACTCGGCGAGGTCGCGAGCCCACTCAAGGTTTTCGCCGTCCAGGATACAGAGACAACGCGTGATATCGAGGGAGATTCTTGACGCTTCAAGTGCGTCCTCGAGCTGCCCATTCTTCTCACGGCAGAGAGCGATGCCGTTCCATTTTTCGGCAAGGCTTTTGTGCCACCATGCATTCTCAATGGCGAGTTCGTGCAGGGGGCGGGTTGAGGTTTTGGGACTTCTCCTCTTAGCGACCGGTGCAACGTACCGGTGATTACAACTATCACAAATCCACTCACCCCGAGACTTGCTAAAATGCGTCTCCAAGGACCCACATTCTGGACAAACGACAGCTTTAGTCATATCCCAAAACCCTCCCAATTTGACTGATGTCCGATTCAGTTAAATCGTAGGAAATGGGGCGCTGAAAGGCAACATAAATCGCCAAAATCAGCGGAATTCCGCAAGTCGCAAGCCGTTTATTACCAGTCGTTTATGTTACAAAACTGTTTTTAAATCGACCTGCAATGCGGGCACATCCGCATAGCGGTTTTCTGGCTCTTTTTCGAGGCATCGGGCGATGATTTCGCCCAGCTTCAGGGGCACCGTTTCGGGCATGGGGGCGGGGACCGTGTGCAGATGGTGGTACTCGATATTACCCTCGTGGAAGGGGGGACGGCCGCTGGTCATTTCGTACAACATGGCACCGATGGAATAGATGTCGGTGCGCACGTCGATCTGTTCGCCGCGGATTTGCTCGGGCGACATGTATAGCGGCGTGCCCAGAATCTGTGAGCCCGACCGGGTCTGCTCGGGCGAGCCCGACAGAATGAACTTCGCGATGCCGAAGTCGGTCACCTTCACTTCGCCCTTGCTGGTAATCATGACGTTGGCCGGTTTCACATCGCGATGCACGATGCCCAGTTGGTGCGCGTAGGCCAGCGCATCGCACACGCTCAGAATGATCGGGATGATCTCCTCCGGCGGCAGCACCTTGCGCTGGTGAAGGATGGCCTTCAGGTCGCGCCCATCGATGAACTCCATGCTGATGAGCCGCTTCGTGCCGAACTCATACATGTCGTGGATGCGCACGATGTTGTGGTGCGACAGCTTGCGCGCGGCGCGGGCCTCGCGCTTGAACCGCTCCACGGCGCGCGGATCGCTGGTCATGTAATCGTTGAGAACTTTCAGCGCGACGATCTCATCGAGCACCTTGTCCTTGGCGCGATACACAATGCCCATGGAACCGCGGTTGGCCTCTTCCAGAATGTTGAACCGTGAATTGCGGAAGCCGACCGGAACGCTGTCGTGCTCGGGGCCGGTCCCCGGCGAGCCCTGCGCGCGCAGAGCCACTTCGCATTTGCGCAAACGCGATTGCACATCGCGGTAACCCGAATCGCTCTCCGCCAGATGCTGCCACACGCTTTTGGCGTTCAGCAACTGTTCGGTGTCTTCCATGTCGCTGGCGAGACGATACAGGATGTCGCGCAGTTCGTCGTTCAGTGGAAGCTGCTGGAATTTCTGCCAGGCGAGGTAGTGCATCCCTTTTTGCCAGAAGCAGAAACCGAGAGCCTGCAACGAACGCTGGCGATAGCTGTCGATGTTGATGAGCTGCTGCAACAGATTGATGGCTTCATCCACACGCCCCCGCCGCACGAGCAGCTTCACCAATTTGAACCGGATGCTGTGGTCGTCGCGGGTGCTGAGCTTGTTGTTATACAGAAGAATGAGTTGCTCAACCTGCGCATCCGTTCCGCGCTCGTCGCCGCAAACCCGCTCGAAATCTGCGATGGCCACGTCCACGAGTCCTGTGGAAGCCAGAACCCAGGCACGGTTAGTAACCGCAATATCATCGTCCGGGAATTTCGCCAGATACAAATCATACAGCGAGGCCAGTTTCTCGCCCGACAGAGCCTTGGCCGTTTCGACATGGCTGAGCAAATGCGAGGCGAGATCCGGCTCGTTAATCTGAAGCAGCAGCTTCACCGTATGCTCCAGAACATCGGCGTCCTCCGGATTGGCGGTGGTGTAGTCGACCAGTTCCTGATAGGCACGCACGCACGTTGTCAACGCCGTGGCCGACGCGATCCCCTTGCGCACGTAATCGAGTGCCTGCTTGCCGAGATCACTCAGGTTCGCGGGAGTTGCCGCCAAACGTTCGCGCGGTTTCTTTGCAGCCGGCACCGGCGTTTCGTCCCGGGGTTGGGTTTCGGCGGGCGGTAACGAAGGCTTCACTTCAGAAGATTTTGATTTTGGTTTTTCTGCCTTCACGGGCGGGGCTGGTGTTTGCTCCACCCCCACATCAGGTTGCTCCGTCGCGGAAAGAAACACGGGGGCCATCGCCTCTTCCGGCTGCGACGGTGCCAGCGTGTGGAACGACGGCTGCACACCACCCTTCAGCGAGAAACTTTGCCCGGGCCGACTCTTCCCTCCAACAGGAGCATTCGGAACAATAATTTCCGAAGTGTCCTGGGTCGAACCGGATTTGCGACCTTTGCGTGGTTTGCGTCGGCGCATCTGCGCGCGGCGGCGGCTGGCGGTGCCATCGGGAGAACCCGAGCCTGCATCTTCGGAGGAGATGGACAGGTTCATAGTCACCTGCTCGCGTGTGGCCATGTCTTCGGCCAGCACCTCCACCATGCCGTCGGCATTGATATGGAACACAACCTGAATGCGGGGGCCTCCGGCGCGGGAGGGCTGGATGCCCGTCAGCGTGAAGCGGCCCAACGAGCGATTGTCGGCGGCCTTTTCCTCCTCGCCCTGCACCACGTGCACCTGCACAATTTCCTGATTGTCATCGGTTGTCGTAAAGAGCCGTGCGGCCTTGATGGGGATCGTCGAGTTTTTCTCAATGATGCGCGAAATGCGGTTATCCGCCACTTCCACACCCAGCGAGTGGGGCGTCACATCCAGCAGAATAACTTCCTTTAATTTGCCCGCCATGACGCCCGCCTGGGTGGCCGCGCCCATGGCCACAATCTCGTCGGGGTTAAGACCCTTGAACGGCGCGATCCCGAAAAAATCGCCCACGGCGGTTTGTACCAGTGGTATGCGCGTGGAGCCCCCCACCATAAGCACACGGTCGATCTCGTTGGCTTGCAGTCCACAATCTTCCAAAGCCCGCTCGCAAATGTCGATGGCGCGCTCCACCAGAGGCTCTATCAACTCCTCGAGCGTATCGCGCGCCAGAGTTATCTCAAGATGCAGGGGGTTGTTATCGGCCTGCGAGAGGAAGGGGAGTTGGATGAGCGACTGACGCGCCACGCTCAAATCGCATTTGGCTTTCTCCGCAGCCTCGCGCAGGCGGCGCAATGCCATGGGGTCGGGCTGATAATCCGCCCCGGCCACCTGGCGAAACTGGTCGAGTAGGTAATTGATCACCAGATCATCGATGTCGTCGCCGCCCAGTTGCGTGTCGCCCAAGCTTGTCTGCACTTCGAAGGCGTTGTTATCGATGTCGAGAATGGACACGTCGAAGGTGCCGCCCCCGAAATCGAACACCACCACGCGCTCCTGGGTGGTGCGCCCCAGGCCATAAGCCATGGCCGCAGCCGTGGGCTCGTTGATGAGGCGCAGCACATCCAGTCCCGCCAAACGCCCGGCGTCCATCGTCTCCTGACGCTGTACGTCATCGAAATACGCCGGCACCGTGATGATCGCCTTGGTGACTGGTTCGCCCACGTAATCTTCGGCGGCTTGCTTCAATTTGCGCAAAATGTATGCGGACAACTGAGCGGGCGTGTAGCCCTTCTCGCCCACCTGAACGTAGAGATTGCCTTCATCGGCCGTAAGAGCAAAGGAGAGGCGATCGCGCAATGAGGCCACATCCTCAAGGGTCTGGCCCATGAGGCGCTTCACACTGGTAATGGTGCGCGACGGATTGATGGCAGCCTGGCGCCGGGCCAGCTCGCCCACCTGCACGTCGCCGTTTTCCAGAATGCAGATGACCGATGGTGTTCGTGTGGATCCCTCACTATTGATCAGCACGCGAGGTTGATCGTCCTCAAGTATCGCCACCACCGAATTTGTGGTGCCGAGGTCTATGCCGATAATGTGTTCAGAGTCCACCATGCCGTAAGTCCGCCGTCCGTTGCTGAACAAAAATGATGCCACTGAGCGATTTCAATGCAACAACCCATCTCCCCAGAGGGTCCATACCAAAATCGGATATTGTGAAAGAAAACGCCGGTCTGTCAAGGGAGCTATGGCACGGGGGGAAAGCAAAAAAACCTGAGTTAATAATGAAGCGGCGCGGCTCCCACTTTCGTGGGGGCCGCGCCGCAGGGTCATGATGTCGGGTCCTGGATGACTTGGGAATTTTCCACTCGTCAGCTTACCCGGCTACTTCAGGGTCTCCAGTTTTGGAGGATCTTCTGGTAGTTGGCGCGCTCGAAGGCGGCCGGGTTGGGGCTGCGGAAGAGACTCATGCTGCCCCGCATCTGGGCAACACTCTCGTACTCGTGCTCCTCCATCCAGGCCTGCATGCCATCGCGCAGGCGGGTGAGGTACTCGGGGCCGTTACGCAGAAGCGCACTGACCACCTGTACCACGTCGGCACCGCACATGACGCTTTTGATGGCGTCGGTGGGCGTGTGCACGCCACCGCTAACGGCAATGTTGGCCTTGATGCGCCCGGCGAGAATCGCCGCCCAGCGCAACCGCATGAGCAGTTCGCTGGAATCCGACAACTGAAGCGACGGGACAACTTCCATCGCTTCGATGTCGATGTCGGGCTGATAGAAGCGGTTGAACAGCACCAGGCCATCAGCGCCCGCCGCGTCCAACTCCACCGCCAGATTCGGCAGCGAGGAGTAGAACACCGACAGCTTCACCGAGACGGGAATGTCCACGGTAGCCTTCACCTTGCGGGTGATGTCGATGGCGCGCTTCTCAACCTGCAAAGCGGTTTCGCTGACGTTGGTCGACAGGTAATACACGTTCAGTTCCAGAGCATCAGCACCAGCCTGCTGGATCAGTTTCGCGTAATCAATCCAGCCCGAATCGGTAACGCCGTTGAGCGAACCGATAACCGGCACGGAGGTCATCTCCTTGATGCGGCGAATCTGTTCGAGATACTGGTCCGGTCCCAGTCGGAACTCTCCCGGTTTGGGGAAGTAGTTCTCTGATTCCGGATTCAGGCCCGTCGTTTCCTCATAGGCCCGAATGGTGCTGTTGCCTTCCATGGTGATCTGCTCTTCGAAGATCGAGTGCATCACGATGGCGGGTGCGCCGGCATCTTCCAACCGCCGGACCATGTCGATGTCGTCCACGAGGGGCGAGGCACCGGGGATAAGCGGATGGGCAAGGTCGAGGCCCAGGTATTTCGTTTTCATGTCCATAGTTGTGGTGGCTCCTTAGTTGCCGGTGGGGGTTGCGCCAGCGGCCATTTGCTGATACATGGCATAGCGGTCCTTGAGGAACTTCTCCTGCTGATCCATGAGTTCCTTGTAACGCTCGGGGTTCATCTGCTGCACCATGCGGAAGCGTGTCTCGTTGGCCACGAAGGCGGAGAGGGCTTGCTTGGGCTGGGCCGAATCGAGCTTGAAGGGGTTCTCGCCCGTGATGGCACGGCGGGGGTCGAAACGGAACAGCGGCCAGTAACCTGAATCCACGGCCAGCTTCTGCTGGTCGAGACCGTGCGCCATGTCGTAACCGTGCGCGATGCAGTGGCTGTAGGCGATAATCAGCGAGGGACCGGGATAGCTCTCGGCCTCTTTGATTGCCATGGCCGTCTGGTTGTCGCGCGCTCCGAATGCGATGCGCGCCACATAAACGTGACCATAGCTGAGCGCCATGAGGCCCAGGTCCTTCTTGGGCATTGCCTTGCCGGCCATGGCGAACTTCGCCGAGGCCGCCAACGGCGTGCTCTTGCTGGCCTGACCGCCCGTGTTGGAGTAGACCTCCGTGTCGAGCACCATGATGTTCACGTCGTGACCCGTCGCGATGACGTGGTCGAGACCACCATAGCCGATGTCGTAGGCCCAGCCGTCGCCGCCCATGATCCAGACGCTCTTCTTCACGAGGTAATCGGCGACCTTCTCAAGGCGACGAGCCTCGGGTTTGTCGATTCCCTTGATCTTGGAGCGCAGATCGGTCACACGCGCACGCTGCTCGGCAATGCCGGCCTCGTTCGTCATGTCGGCCTTCAGCAGGCCATCCACAAGCGTTTCGCCGACTTCCGATGCCAGGTGCAGCACCAGCATGCGGGCGAACTCCGTCTGCTTGTCCACGGCGAGGCGCATACCCAGACCAAATTCAGCGTTGTCCTCGAAGAGCGAGTTGCTCCACGCCGGACCGCGCCCGTCTGCGTTTGTCGCATACGGAGTCGTGGGCAGGTTGCCGCCGTAGATCGAGCTGCAGCCCGTGGCGTTGGCCACCAGCATGCGGTCACCGAACAACTGCGTCATCAGCTTGATGTACGGGGTCTCACCGCAACCGGCGCAGGCACCCGAGTACTCGAACAGCGGCTCGAAGAACTGGCCACTCTTCACCTCGGCGGGCTTCAGCGTGGTGCGGTCGGGGTTCGGCAGGTCGAGGAAGAACGCATAGTTATCACGCTCGGCCTCGCGCAACGGCGCCATGGGCACCATGTTGATGGCCTTGTGGCGGGGGTTGGCCTTGTCCTTGGCGGGGCAGACCATCACGCACAGCGTACAACCCGTACAGTCTTCCGGAGCCACCTGCAGCGTGTACTTCATGCCCTTGACATCGGGGCTCTTGAAGTCCACCGCCTGGAACGTATCCGGCGCGCCTTCGAGGCAGGCCGGGTCGTAGTACTTCGGACGGATGGCCGCGTGGGGGCAGACCATGGCGCACTTGTTGCACTGGATACAGATCGACGAATCCCACGCAGGGATTTCGAGGGCGATGGCCCGCTTCTCCCAGCGGCTGGTATTGGTAGGCCAGGTGCCGTCCACGGGGAAGGCGCTCACGGGAAGCATGTCGCCCTTGTTGGACAGCATCAACGCCGTCACGCGCTGCACAAAGTCCGGGGCTTCCGTCGATACGATCGGCGGACGGCTCCACGAAGCGTTCACCTTCTCGGGCACCTGTACTTCAAACAGATGCGCCAGCGTGTGATCCACCGCTTCGAAGTTCTTCTGCACCACGTCGGCGCCCTTGCGCCCGTAGGTTTTCTCGATCGACTTCTTGATCTGATCGATAGCCTCGTCGCGCGGCAGAATGCCCGAGATGGCGAAGAAGCACGTCTGCATGACCGTGTTGATGCGACGGCCCATGCCCGTATTCGCGGCCACGTCGTAGGCGTCGATCACGTAGAACTTCATCTTCTTCGCGATAAGGACGCTCTGCACCTCTTCGGGAAGCTCGGCCCACACCTTCTCCGCGGGGAATTGCGAGTTGAGCAGGAAGACGCCGCCCTGGGTTGCGTACGACATCACGTCGTACTTCTCCAGGAAGGAGACCTGGTGAACGCCGATGAACTGCGCGCTCTTGATGAGGTACGCGGAACGAATCTTCTCCGGCCCGAAACGCAGGTGGGAAATCGTGATGGCACCCGACTTCTTCGAGTCGTACACGAAGTAGCCCTGTGCCTCGTTCGACGTTTCCTCGCCGATGATCTTGATGGAGTTCTTGTTCGCGCCCACGGTGCCGTCGGACCCGAGTCCAAAGAACACCGAACGCTGAACGGAATCGTGCTCGATGTCGAGATCCGCATCGAAGGGCAGCGACAGCCGCGTCACGTCGTCGAGGATGCCAACCGTGAAGTGATTCTTCGGCTTCGCATTCCCCAGCTCGTCGTAAACCGACTTGATCATGGTTGGCGTGAATTCCTTCGACGACAAACCATAACGGCCGCCCACAACCTTGGGCATTTTCTCGAAGGGAGCTTCGCCTGCTTCAAACGCCTCGTGAATACCGGCAAGGATATCCAGATGCAGCGGCTCAGACAGCGCACCGGGTTCCTTCGTGCGGTCGAGCACCGCGATCGACTTCACCGTGGCCGGCAGGACCGACATCAGGTGCTTGACCGAGAACGGACGATAGAGGCGAACCTTGACCAGGCCAACCTTTTCACCCTTGGCCAACAGGTAGTTCACGGTCTCGTGAGCCACTTCGGCACCCGAACCCATGATCACGACCACGCGCTCCGCATCCGGCGCGCCGACATACTCAAACAACTTGTACTCGCGGCCCGTAAGCGCCGCGAATTGCTTCATGGTATCTTCCACAATGGCCGGCGTGTCGAAATAGAAACCGTTACACGCTTCACGCGCCTGGAAGAACGTATCGGGGTTTTGCGCCGTGCCACGCAGCACGGGGCGGTCGGGCGTCAACGCGCGGTCGCGGTGCCCCTCGATCAGGTCGTCGGTGATCATCGAACGCAGATCGTCGTCCGTCAGTTCTTCAATCTTCTGCACTTCGTGCGACGTGCGGAAACCGTCGAAGAAGTGGAGGAAGGGAACGCGCGCCTTCAGCGTGGCGGCATGGCCGACCAACGCCAGATCGTGCGCTTCCTGCACCGAGTTCGAGCAGAGCATGGCGAAACCCGTCTGCCGACACGACATCACGTCGCTGTGATCGCCGAAGATGGACAACGCATGCGTTGCCACCGTACGCGCCGAGACGTGCATGCAGTAGCTCGTCAACTCGCCGGCAATCTTGAACATGTTGGGGATCATCAACAACAATCCCTGGCTGGCCGTGAATGTGGTGCTGAGGCTGCCCGCCTGCAACGCGCCGTGAACGGCACCGGCGGCGCCACCCTCGCTTTGCATTTCGGTAACCTGGGGAACAACACCCCACACGTTCTTCTTTCCTTTAGCCGCCCACTCATCGCTCCACTCGCCCATGTTTGACGACGGGGTAATGGGATAAATCGCGATGACCTCACTGATCCGATAAGCGACCGAAGCTGCTGCCTCGTTGCCGTCGATCGTGATTTTACGCCTTTCTGCCATGAAGCCACTCCTCAAGGTTTGATGCACGCACACACACACGCCGAGGCTCGAAGGCTTTCGGTCGGTGAATCATGGGCGGGGTGATTAGATGCGCGGGGGCTGAAGTGCAGAAATAAAAGACCCAGGGTGCAGCCGCCCAATCGATTCATCATCACATAAAACAAAATGAGGGGTTGCCCCGCCAGAGGCGCAAGGAAAAAACCCCACCAATGTGAATGGGGACCATACAGGTACTGGATGAGCGGGGTTTGGGCGGTGTTTGGTTAGGAAGGGAGAAAGGCAGCAAGGCCCTGACCATAGAGCATTTCTGATTCAAATGATTACAGACTCGTGGTGCGTTGGGATGTCGAATTATGACCGCAAATCCATGATGTCGGTGGCCATCACGGCAGCGCCCGGGTGCCTGATGCCACCGCCGCCCACTTGCCACTTGCCGGCGGCGTGCAACCGGTGTGCAACCGGTGTGCAAGCGGTGTGCAAGCGGTGTGCAAGCGGTTAAATTAACGCGAACGAACAGGAGTTCTGATTGTTCGATACCGCATCCTCTCACACCTCTCCCAGGGGGTAGAAGGTTTTGGTTCTTTGTTGGAATTCGTGGAGGGTTTTTATTTCGGTGGGGGGCAGGTGCGGTCCACCTCTTGAAACTCCAACAGCCTCTCGACCAGCTTGAACACCATCGTGCATGGATTCGAATGCGCTGGTGTTTCATTTTTCGATAACTCCGCGAGGTGCTTCCCGCGACGGCAGGCATCTTCCAAGCTCCCCAGTCCCTCAAGCTTGAGAAACATATCCACCGCGTTCTTCACGTACGGCTCACCCAAGTGCTTTTTCAGCATTTTGGAGTAATCATCTCGCGGCAAACCGCTTTTCAAATCCTGAAAGTGCAGCACATACCAGAGTTCGAATGCCTCGTTTGACCATGCAGCTTTTAGACCAAGTCTGTCACTGAGTTGGCTGGCATCATTGAAGTGCTCTGGCGGAAAGTCGTCCTTGTCATAGACAACCCAGACCTCATCGAACTGGCGCAATGGTTCTCTAAGGTCGCGAAGGCGCGCGGCCTCTTTAACCAGACCGATAGTATTGAATCCGCACCCTTCGATAGCGATCTCAACCGTTCCCCGTGGCAGTCTCTCGCTAATGGCGTTGAAGTAATTGGGTTCCGTTCGCTCCCCCTCTGTGACGATTAAGATCCGTGTTCTGGGGGATCTGGTATCAACCCTGCGGTCAAGGGGACGCTTATACCAGCCTTTATCACGGTCACTTCGTTTTGTCGGTTTTCCCAACAGCCGCACCCTCCCACAGATTTTGCAAATCGCCCAGATAGGGGATCGCGCCGTAACGACCCCTGAGATAATCCTTTTCGTAGCTGGCGTCTTTTCGGACTTTGCCGGTGGATTGTTTCACCTCCGCGAGCGAATACAGGTCCGTATCCTGACACTGCTTCTTCTCCATAAACCAGACCTGGTCTCGCCGTAGCCCACCGTAGGAAAGGATATTTGTATCATGGGTAGAGAAGATTAGCTGCGCACCCAGATTATTTGTTTCGTGCGAGTGAAAGAGTCGCACGAGGGCCAGCACCAACAAGGGGTGGAGGCTTGTATCCAGCTCATCAGCAAAAAGAGTGGCCCCATCCCGCAACCCCTTGAGAATTAACTCACCAAGCGAAAGGAAGAGCTTTGTACCAAGCGACTCCTCCGAATCAAAGTCCATCTCAACATGGCCACAGGGTTGTCCAGCCCTGTACTTCGTGTGCATTGCCTTAATCGTTAAAAGCTTCGGGCCACCGAAAGCTGCTGTCAGTTTCTCGCGGTCCAAATCGGTAATCTCTGTACTTCCGAACGCGTCCTCGAACTCCAACTCTTCAACCTTGAGGCCGCTTATACCAAGATCAGCCTGCTTCAGCATGTGGAGCAATGCCCCCTTAAGCTCTTCGTCCCGCAGAACTGGAATTCTCCGTGTGCCAGTTGCGCCAAGGCTTAGTGAGAGGACTGTGAGCTGCCAAGCCCACTCGACAATTCTACCCGCAATCTCACCGTTGAACTGTGCGGCAACGGAAAGAAACAGGGCGTTTCTGCGCGTTCGGGGCTCGAGTCCTTTTCCCTCAGAAAAGGCTTTGGTAATGGTGATGTCCTGGAACTCGCGAAGAAAGAGGTTAACCTCCGATCGCTTTTTGACAAGGAACAGCCATTCCTTGTGAATTTGGGACGAGTCCGCATCGAATCCGTATCTGTAAACTTCTGAACCCACGCCAAAAACGAACTGAAAATGACTCGGCTTATCCCCGTATTCCTCCGCGAGTTTGAAGGGAACGACGGATATTGGCTCATCCGCCTGGGTATCCTTGGAGGAGCCAAGAATCATGCTTCTCGCAAAGCGGACCGCCTTGAAGAAATTGGACTTACCGCTCGCGTTTGCCCCATAGATGGCAGCACTTGTCAGCACTCCACCCACAATCGGGTTCTGGCGGATGTTGTCCGGTGAGTCCTTCAGCGCCTTTGCCGCAAGCATACTCAGGGCAACAGGCTCGGCGAACGACAAATAGTTGCCGACCTCGAACTCGATAAGCATCGCCTCGCTCCCTTCCAACATGATCGTGTTTTGCGAAGTATCTGCAAATTTTAATCAATCAGAGGGATTACCGGCCAACATCGCAATGGAAATTTAACGGAATCCCGCAAGTTCCAACAAACGCTTATTCGAGAAAACCCTCAGCTAACCACCGTGTCCCTCTACACCTCCCCCAGCGGGTAGAAGGTTTTGGTTCTTTGTTGGAATTCGTGGAGGGTTTTTATTTCGGTGGGGGTCAGGTGGAAGAGGTGGTTGGTGCGGTCGTTTATTTCTTCTTCTATGGCTACCAGTTGGGCGGTCAGGGTTTCGTGTTGGGTGCGCCATTGGGCGAGGGTGGTCTGCCAGTCATCCCGCTCGCGCACGGGGATGTCGGCTTTTAACGCCTTCTTGAGTTCGGCGCGGAAGGTGGGGAAGTCGAGCCGCCACCACTGCGTGAGGGCGTTGTTGAGCGACGCTCCCGGCTGGCCGAGGTCGGTGGCGATGCGCTGTCGCACCGCACCATGAAGCCCCTGCCGCTCCCGAGCCGTGGCGGTGGCGGAGAGGGCGAGTCGCTCCAGTGCGATGGCATCAACATCCGTAACCCCTGGAACCGGGAGACGTTCCACGAATTGTGATTTTGATTGATACTGCCAGAGCCCCCCTCGAAGGCGAAGAGGAAGACAGAGCTGCGAGAGCGCGAACCAGATAACCCGACTGGTGAGTAAGGCTTGAACGGCCCTGCTTTGCGGCACCAGAATATATCCCTTGTCATTGACCAGAAACCCATCCTCGTCCCATGAGAAACGTGGTATTTTCTGGATGTCTGGCCACAGCAATTTCGGCTGGCTAAACTCTGCATGATATTCTATGGAATCCTGCAACTCGAACCATTTGTAGATTCCCGGTTTTCGACCCGGCCACTCATCGTTTTTACCCTTCCAGTCGGTTGGACGTGGTTCAAGCTGTTCGCGATATTGCGCGAGGTAGTCGTGAACGGCGGGGTAGGCGTCGATATCAATACCGCGTCTTGAGAAGATAATGTAACGCCCCTCCCAATCCTGATACCAGGGCCGCAGGTCTTCCCCTTTGAGCATCGGTTTCAGTATCTCAGCGGACTTGGGATCCGTCGCAATCAGCCGATCCCGCGTCGGGGTGTCGATAAGGAACGCCTCATTCAAGCCGGTCAGCACCCCCCGGTACATTCGTTTTTTGACTGCCACCGAAAGCGGTACACCCTCGTTCATAACCTTGTGAAAGAGGTGGGTAACTTCGCGTGGCTGGAATTTCCACTCTGACTCGTCGAACAACGACTCGTCGCAAGTAATGCCTTCCTCGATGATTGCCTCGTCAAGAGAGGTGGGGATTTTTTCGTGGATGAACAACGTGGGGAAAGTGGCGGGGGCCGTGCGCTTTTCGAATACTGAGATTGTCGGATAGACCATCTCGGCATCTTCGAAGGGTTGGTTCTCCCCGAAGTTTACCAGCGACTCAAAGCGCGCAACCGTCGGGAGCCACTGGCGGAAAGGTGCCGCGAAGTTGCCACGAACAAACGTCCCCGAGGTGATGAACCCCAGGCGTCCGCCGGGTTTGAGCAGGTCGAGGCCTTTCTCGATGAAGTAGAGGTAGAAGTCTGCCGTGCCGGAGTAGGCTTTGTAGTTGGCTTCGAGGTACGGTTTGAACGGGCTGATCCATTCCTGCCGGATGTAAGGCGGATTGCCCACCACCACATCGAAGCCGCCGTCGGCGAAGACTTCGGGGAAGGCGGCCTGCCAGTTGAAGGCGCGGGGGTGGACCGCCGGGTCGGCGATGATGGAGTTGCCGGCGCGGATGGTGTGGTCCAGCGCGGTGAGGACTTTGCCCGGTTCCGCCGTCTTGATCCACAGCGAGAGACGGCAAATTTCCACAGCCTCGTCGTTGAGGTCGACGCCATAGAGGTTCAACTGGAGGATTTCGCGGTTGAGGTCGAGCAATTCGGCGTACCCGCGTAGCTGTTCGAGCTGGTCGTTGGAGGCCTGATAGGCGGCCAGAAGCTGATCGAAGGCCTCGATGAGGAACGCGCCGGACCCGCAGGCGGGGTCGAGGATGCGGACCTTCGCAATCTCGTCGCGCCAGGCGAGGTGGAACGCGATGAGGGCGTCGCGCTGGGGGGCGTTGAGGGCGGGCAGATCGAACGTGGCGGGGTTTTCCAGCGCGCGGCGGGCCGTGCCGGAGGCGTCGGCGTGGTGGCGCAGTCGCAGCGCTTCGAACCGCTCGCGCAACACCGGGCCCAGAGCGTGCTCCACGATGTAGCGGGTGATGAACTTGGGCGTGTAGAACGCGCCCTCCTTCTTGCGACGCCCCTTGGCCTTGCTGGTGTCTGGCGGGGCGGACGTGTCCAGCTCGATGCGCATGCGTTCGAGGTCGGTAATGGACCGCTCGAAGATGTGACCGAGGATTTCCACATCCACCACCCCATCGCTTGCCGCGGGGTCAGCGCCCGGCGGTGCATCGAGGGGATCGAGGGAGCCGAAGTCGTAGTCCGCCAGGCGGCGGAAAATGGCGCAGACGGAGTCGGGCACGACAAGGTTGTCGAGCAGCGGGTCGGGGGCGAAGAGGCCGCCGTTGTAGCGGGGAATGTTAAGCGTCGCGTTGCCGCCGTTGATGGCGCTGAAGAGGCCGAGGAAGGTTTCCCACTTGGCGCGCGGGTGGTAGGGGTCGGCGTGGTCGAAGGCGGCGCGGATGGTGTTGGTGGGCAGCAGACCGCGATCCTCGGCGAAGGCGCAGAAGAGGATGCGGTCGAGGAGTTTCTGGGTGGCGGCGAGAAGCTGGTCGCCAGCCACAGCGGGGTTGGCGCGTTCGAGGGCGGTAAACGCCTCGACGCGCAGGCGCGAGTATTCGCCGTAGAACTGGCGCGTGATGTTTTCGCCCACGGTGCGCGACTGGGCAAGGAGGCTGTGGAGATGCGGCTGGCCCACGGGCGGCACCATGCGGGGCGCGCCGAGCACGTAAAGGAAGCGGCGCAGGTGTTCGTCGCTGGAGGCGATGCGGGCGAGATCGTAGCGCTCGCAGGTGAAACGGTCGGCGCCCTTGTAGTAGAGGCGCGTCTCGGCAATGGAGGTGACAACGATCCAGTCGCAGCCGAGATTGATGGCGTAGTCGAAGGCCTGCTCGACGGCGGAGAGGCGGCGTCCGGCGTGGGGGATGTCGAGGGGATCGCGGGGGCCCTTCACCTCCACGGCGGCGAAGACGGCGCGGGGATCGGCGGCGCTGGGGGCGCGACCCAGCACGGCATCGGCAAAGCCGCCGCTACCCGGAACGGCGAACTCCGGCACACAGGTAAAAACACCGGGGGCCTGGGTGGGCATGCGGTAGCCGAGGGTGTCGCAAAAGACATCGGAGAAGAGCGCGGGCTTGAGGTTCTCCTCCGTAAGGCGGCGGGCGTCGGGGCGGGATAATGTATCGGCGAGACGCGACAGCCGTTCGCGCGCCGCACGCAGGTCAGTCTCCGGCGTAAAAACACGCAGATGGTCGCGGAGAACCTCGGGGCGGAACAGTGGTTTGAGCGCGCGGGTCACAGTGGACGAGACTGCACCGCACTAATAAGCAGCTTTCAAGCTATAGGTTCGACCACGGATGAAGGCGGATGCCGGGGAGGGATTATCTTAACTTGCTCTGCTTTTCTTCGTGTCTTTAAGTCTCAGGGTCGAAGCATTGGTTCTTTAACGGACAAATAAGGACGGTTCCATTATCTTTCGCATCTGGTGTTGTGGGGTGGTTTTGGTTTCGCTGTGGGGCGCGGCCTTCGCGGGTGAGACTTCCCACACCGTGCGGCTTTCTTCCGGCGGGCGTTACGCGGTCGACCTCACCACCCATTCCCGCGTTGCCAACCGCGCGGTGATTATTCGCAATACCGGCACCGCAGACATCGTAAACCCATGGCTGATGGCCAACGGCCGGGGCGACTGGTTCGACGCTCCCCGCATTGCCGCCGAGGCAGCCGGGGGAACCTCCACGCCGCTGGAAAAGGCCTGGAAAACCTGGCATTTCGTGCGTCGCAACACCACCCATTGGTGGCCCGCCGAAGATGGCGCGGAGGTGCAGGACGTTACCAAATTGTTTAACGTTTACGGCTACGGATTTTGCGACGACGTGGCCACGGCACTGGAATATATGTGGAAAGCCACCGGCATCGAGGCGCGGTCGTGGGTTATGTCGGGCCACATCATTTCCGAATTCAAACTGGGCGACCGGTTCACCATGCTCGATGCGGATCGCGATGTTTTCTACCCCCTTGAAGACCTCGAAACCATAGCCGGGGTGGAGGATTGCACCTCCCGCACCGAATTGGTGGCGCGGGTGTCGCCCCCCAACATCGTCGACATGTATGGCGAAACCAACAAGGTGATGTTTCAGCAGGGCTATGCCACCACCCACACCATGGCCATGCGCCTGCGCCCCGGCGAGGCGTTGGAGCGTTGCTTCACTAACCGCGGAAAGTTTCACGCACTAATGAGCCGCGAGGAGCCGCCCACCTACGGGAATGGTCGGCTTACCTACACAGAAGATTTTTCCACCACAGCGTTCCGACGCAATTTCAGTCGCATCACCAACGTGGCCTCCCGCACCGAAGATCAGGCTGTCACCTCCGGCCCCGCTGTCTTTGCTCAAGATCCAAAGCAACCCGCTTTTATTACGTACGCTGCGGAGTCAGCTTATCCATTTCTGGATGGCACGGTAACCATCGACGCCCATCTGACCACGGCGGAGCAGCAGATTCAAGTATTGGCCCGTGCTCCCCGGCGCCAGAAACTCCTTGGCACCATCAAGGGCCCGTTCAGCGGACAACGCACCTTTTCGCTCAAAGCATTCATTGCCGCGGACCGCTTGCCGGCCATGTACAATTTCACGGTGCAAGTGGGCTTCGGGGTGAATCACTCCCCAGCCGCCGCGGGCCTCAATGGTTTCGCGCTGGATGCCGACATCCAATGCGCCCCTGCGTCACTGCCCGCGCTGCTGGGGGGGCGGGTGAACGACCTCGAACTTGAGATGACCGGCAAACCCGGCGCGCAAGCGGAAATCACCCACGTCTGGCGCGAGAACACGGAGCCGCACCTTGCTCCACCGTCGCGCCCCATCATCCCCGCCAACGGCGACACGATTACCTCCAGCGCGCCGGTACTCACCTGGGAGTGGGACCTGCCCGACGGCCAAACCGCGTGGCGGCGGGTGAGCGTCTTTCGCGATCCCAAGGGAATCATCTCCGCGCTGGCGCCGCGTCTGGCCGTGGGCGAGGGACCCAACCGGTTCGACATGCCCGAGGGCTGGCTGAAGCCCGGCGAAACGTACTACTGGCGCGTATCCACGGGCACAACCGCCGACCAGCGCGGGCCGCTCTGGTCGTTCCGCGTGGGGCCCGAGTAACCACCGCCGCGCCACCTGACCGGAAAATTACAGGCGCTCGAGAATCAGTTCCGGCGGCGACACGGATTCATCGCCAATCACAAACGCCCGCTGCAACCGCGCGCGGCAATCTTCCAGCCCGCGGCCACCGCGATGGATGATCTCCACCAGCGGCGCGCCGGCCTCCACGCGGTCCCCGATGCGCACGCACATTTGCAGACCCACGGCGTGGTCCACATCGTCGCTGGCGCGCACGCGCCCCGCGCCCAGGCTGAGCGCGGCGTTGCCCACGGCGCGGCTGTCGACGCTGGCCACCACACCCTCGCGGGACGCGGCGAACATCTCACGGTCGGACGCCAACTCAAGCAACTCGATGTCTTCCGTCACCCGTGCGTCGCCACCCTGCGCCTCGATCATCGCGGCGAACTTTTCCAGCGCCTTGCCCGAATCCAACGCCTCCGTGGCCGTGGCCCGCGCCTTCTCCAAATCTTGAGGTGCCGCCGGACCCGCCTCGCGGGTCGGCTCGGCCAGCAGGATCATCTCCGCCACCTGCTCCACCACCAGCGTGCGCAGGTCGTCGGGGCCGGCGCCGCGCAGACATTCGATCGCCTCGCGGGTTTCGTTGGCGTTGCCCACCGCGCGCCCCAGCGGCTGGCTCATGTCGGTGATCATCGCCCGCACGGGCCGCCCCAGCGCCGCGCCCACGCCCGCCAGCCCCTTGGCCAGCTCGCGTGCCTGCTCCACCGTGGCCATGAACGCGCCGCTGCCGGTCTTCACGTCCATCAGCAACGCCGCCGCCCCCGACGCCGCCTTCTTGCTGAGGATCGACGCGCAGATGAGCGGGATGCTCTCCACCGTGCCGGTCACGTCGCGCAACGAATACAGCTTCTTGTCCGCCGGCACAAAGGTGTCGCTCTGGCCGATCATCGCCACGCCCAGCCGCGACAGTTGCTTCAGAAAATCCGGCGTGGAGAGGCGCACCTGAAACCCGGGGATGGCCTCCAGTTTGTCCAGCGTGCCGCCCGTGTGGCCCAGCCCGCGACCACTCACCATGGGCACCGTCAGCCCGCACGCCGCCGCCAGCGGAGCCAGCGCCAGCGACACCTTGTCGCCCACGCCGCCGGTGCTGTGCTTGTCCACCGGCCGCCGCCCGCCCGACGCAACCCCGGTCAGATCGTATGTCTCGCCCGACTCCATCATCTCGCGGGTCAGCGCGGCCGTTTCGTCGAAGTTCATCCCCTGCAAGAAGATCGCCATAAGCAGCGCTGCGGTCTGGTAATCGGCCCAATCGCCGCTGCCCAGCCCCTTCACGAACGCAGCTATTTCTTCCCCCGAAAGCGGGTGCCCATCGCGCTTGCGAATGATAACGTCTGTCGGCCTCATAAACGCCTCCTGAAATCAGCCATTATGGACAACGTCCATATCGTCCATAAAGTCCATTTTGTCCATATCGTCCATCCCACCCGCCCCCGTCACAATTCCATCCACGGCTCGCGCTTCTCCGGCGGTGGCCACAAAATTTCCGCAGCACCGCGAGCCAGATCTTCCTTCGCAGATGCCAGCGCCTCGTCGTCCCCCGCCGCCGCCACGCGATCAAACTCCGCCCGCGACATGGTCTCCACGATGTACATCCCCGGCAGCCACAGATCCCCAAAGGCCGGGAACCGCAACACCGCCCGCTCGGCCCCATCATCGGGCGAAGCAAAGCTCTCGAACACTTCCAGCAGATAAACATCCTCCGCGTCATCCTGAGCATGCACCCACACCGCCAGCACCAGCGCCCCAAACTCCCGATCCCGCGCCGCCTGCATCGCAACCAGCGTCATCAAGTTAGTCCGCACCTGCGCCCGCGAGACTCCCATCAGAACAAACTCCAATCGGCAATGGTGGCCAACCGCTGAACACTTATCATCCCCACAACCGGATGGCTCCCATGTTTCATGACAAACTTCTCCCCTGATCGCGACGAAAAATACATGCCCGCGCATTCGATGCCCGCAGGATAATTTCTGTCAACATATCGATAGCAACGCCCCGCGTCATATCCACCCCCTTCCTATCGGCCCACCGTTCAGGTGTAAAACCAATAGCTTCCCAAAACTATGCCATTCTCCCCCACGAAAATGTAACAATATGCACTCAAATAGCTGTACTTAACCACGCGCGTGGTTCCTTCAGGAATGGATGCCTCCTTGAAGTAAGAACCTTTATCCCATTCTACTCGCGTGTACTCCTGCGTTGGCTCGCCCAAGTTCTCTTCGGCCGCACTTATGGGCATTCCCACGGCCGAGTATTTTCGAATCTTTTGATTTTCATAAGAAACTTTGGCCCATCCTATAAGAAGCAATGCCAAGGGTAGGCTCACAGCCATCAACAGGGCTAATATGTTCCTACGCGTTATGCGCCCATTGTCATCCATCGCCATGGTCCCCTTTCTCGACGATTCCAGTTTGTTATGACCCCTATAATTGAACGCACCACACGCCCAAACGCAACCGTCGACTTGCTTTTCTTTGTGTCTTCGTGCCTTTGTGTCGATGCCTCTGCTTTACCGTGTTCGGGGTGGCTCACGCGGGTTCTATGAAGGCGAGGGGGTCTTGCTGGAGCGCGGCGAGGGCGGCGTCCCAGGCGGGGGCGGCTTCGAGGAGGTGGCAGGTGGCGCCGAGGACGGGGCCAACGCGGAGATGCGGGAATGGCAGGAGAGATTCGAGGCGATCGTAACGCTGGGCGACGCCGGCGAAGTTGTGGCTGCGAACGGCCATGGGGTGGCTGGTGCCGTCGGGACGGATGCAATCGTAGGTGATGGTACGCCCAAAGAGGTAGGGCGGCTCGACGAGTTCCTCGACGGCGTGCATCATGGTGTTGGGTTTCGTGCCGCATCCGAGAAACAGCAATTGGCCACCGATGTCGTGCAGCAGGTGGAAGGGCGAGCGAGGGCCGCACGGGGTCGTATCGTCTTCGTGGCGGGCGAGAAGCTCCCGGGCCCGCGCGCCGATGGCGGCGACGGAGTGGGTCGGGTGGATGCTGCGCAGGGTGCCGGGTCGGGTGCGGAAATACTCCGCGAGAGCGCCCACGCACGAGGGGGTGTCGAGGGCGTGGAAATTGGGGTTGTCGGCACCAACGGTGCTATAGCTGAGGGCGGGCATCATGAGGGTGCCCTCGGGCCCGAGGGCGTCGAGGAGCGCCAGGACAACGGTTTCGGCACCGCCCTCCACCGGGCCCAGCGCACGCAGGGACGAATGCACCATCACCACGCCACCGGACCGCACGCCAAGGGCGAGGAGCGCGTGGTGCATCTTCAGTCGCATGTCGGTGTCGCTGGTCAACGGAAGCGGGTCCTTTTTCTCGGTGGGGAGTGTCTGACTTTAATGTGACGATAGACACGGGTCAGATGCGAAGTGCAACGTTGAGAAGCACAAGGAACGAGTTGCGCCATGCCTCTGCTTTGACCCTGACCGAATATCCCCCGCTGTACCCCCTAAAATCCTTTGAGGGCTGCCAACCACGCCCCGCGCCCCATATACGCTCCATTTCATCTCAAAGGAGTTTTGTCACACACCATGAATCGCACCCACCATCTCCCCCGCTTCGCGGCCCTGGCGGCCTGTCTGCTGTTGCCCTTCACCGCGCTGGCTCACTCCGGCCATGATCAGAACGATGGCCACAGCCATGACTCTCCCGCCGCGAAGGTGGCCAAGTTTCATCTCGATGCTCCCGTGCCCCCCGCCGCCAGCCCCCTTACTCACGACAAATTTCAGAACGACCCCGCCAACTTTCAGTTCGTCGTCATGTCCGACCGCACCGGCGGAGCCCGCGCGGGCATATTCGAAAGCGCCATCGAAAAGATCAACATGCTCCACCCCGAGTTTGTCATCTCGGTGGGCGATCTCATCGGCGGCTACACCACCGACACCGAAAAGCTGACCCAGGAATGGGACGAAGTCGACAAGATGATATCGGACCTGGACTCACCTTACTTTTATGTGCCCGGCAACCACGATCTGTCCAACCCCACCGAGGTGGATGTTTACACAAAACGTCGCGGTCGCCCCTATTACCACTTCCTCTACAAGGACGCCCTCTTTCTGGTGGTGAACAGCGAAGACCCCTACCCGGCCCGCGTGAGCGATGATCAGATAGCATACTTCAAGAAGGTGCTGGAAGACAACCCCGACCCCCGCTGGACCTTCGTTTTCATGCACGAGCCGCTGTGGCGCATCGAGGAAACCGAAGCCGCCTGGAAAGACAACGGCGGCACCCAGTGGGAGAAAATGGATGCCCTGCTGAAACCCCGCAAGTACACGCTGTTCGCTGGCCACACCCACGCCTACGCCCACACCGTGCGCAACGGTAATCATGAGCATATCGTGCTGGCCACCACCGGCGGGGGGAGCAAACTGCGCGGCGCGCGCACCTACGGTGAGTTCGATCACATCGTATGGGTGACCATGGACGACAACGGCCCCGACATCGCAAACCTTGCGCTGGACGGCATCCTGCCCCGCGACGTTCGCACCGAGGCCACGCAGGCCGACGTTTCCGGCATGTCCAACTCCGCGCTGAAAAGCGTCGTCATCCGCGCCGACCACGACACCTTTACAAGCGCCACCACGGAATTTGTGCTGAAGAATGCAACCCCGGACCCAATCCGCATGAAAGTGGAATTCGTCGAGGCACCCCCGCTTCGCGTCGACCCCGCCCTTGTGACCCGCGATCTGGCCTCCCAGGAATCGACCACCATCAGCCTGTCAATATCCGCCCCCGGCGGAGTTGCCCCCGAGGAAATAACGGCTCCCATAATGGCGAAATGGTCCGCCATCTGGTCACCGAAAGGTACCGAACCGCTCGAACTGACCGGAACCGCCAACATCGGCATTATCCGCGACATGCACGTCAAACACGCCCTCGCTGCCGTAACGGTGGATGGCAATCTGCAGGAGTGGACCGATATGCCCCTCATGGCCAAAACCGCCGAGCCGCCCTCGACCCGCTGGACCGGCGTGGCCGACGCTTCGTTCCGCGCCGGTTTGTCTTACGACAATGAGTACCTGTACATCGCGATGCAAACCCGCGACGACAAAACCATCCTCGACGCGACGCGTTACCCGTGGGAGCAGGACGGTGTGGAAGTGCGGATCGACGCGCGGCCCGATCCCGCGCGCTCGCACGGGCGCGCCGCCAGCGATTTTATCGACCACCTCATCATCAGCATCGCCCCGCCGGCCACAGCCGGTGACAAACCGGTCATCTTCCAACCGGACAAACTGCCCGCGGGAACGAAATACACCGCCGTGGCCAACGACGAGGGGATCGCCATGGAAGCCGCCATCCCCGTGGCGTGGCTCAACGCGCAGCAGAAGGCCGACTGGAAAGCCGTGCGCGTCAACTTCACGCAGCACGACCACGACACCACCGAACCGGGCAACAGCACACACCTGTTCTGGCGTCCCGACTGGCGCGACGAACGCAACGTGGAAGGCAGCGGAACCTTTTTGAAACACTGATCCACGAAATCCCCCGGGCAGGGGCACGGCGGTCCCCCTGCCCCGGGTGGTTTCTGAATGCTTGACAAGCCCCCCCACGGGCCGCCGATTTAAACCCGAAGAATTAAAAAACCGAGAGGATCCACAAGCAATGCCTTTGGTACCTATGCGTCTTCTGCTCGATCATGCCGCCGAGAATGGCTACGGCGTGGCCGCGCTGAACGTCAACAACATGGAACAAATCCAGGCCATCATGGCCGCCGCCGTCGAGACGAATTCGCCGGCCATCATCCAGGCCTCCCGCGGCGCCCGCAGCTATAGCCAGGATGCCTACCTGCGCAACCTGATTCTCGCCGCCGCCGAACTGCACCCCGAGATTCCGCTGGCCATGCACCTCGACCACGGCAACAGCGCCGCCACCTGCTACAGCGCCATCGCCAACGGCTTTACCAGCGTTATGATGGACGGCTCGCTTGAGGCCGACGGCAAGACCCCGGCCGACTACGAGTACAACGCCAACGTAACCAAGAAGGTCGTGGAAGTTTCCCACGCCGTGGGCGTGAGCGTTGAAGGCGAGCTTGGTGCCCTGGGCGGCATCGAAGACGGCCACGGCGCAGGCCTGACCGGCGAAGAAGCCATGAAGCACCTGACCGACCCCGTGCAGGCCGAGCAGTTTGTGGCCGACACCGGCGTTGACGCGCTGGCCGTCGCCATCGGCACCAGCCACGGCGCTTATAAGTTCACCTCGCCCCCCACCGGCGATGTGCTGAAGATGGACCTCATCGAAGAGATCCACCGCCGGCTGCCCAACACGCACCTTGTCATGCACGGCTCCTCCAGCGTGCCGCAGGAACTGCGCGAACTGGTGAACAAGTACGGTGGCGACCTCAAGCCCGCCTGGGGCGTGCCGGTCGATCAGATCCAACGCGGCATCAAGCACGGCGTGCGCAAGATCAACGTCGACACCGACAACCGCCTCGCCATCACTGCGGCCATCCGCAAGGTGTTCGCCGAGACCCCCGAGAAGTTCGACCCCCGCGACTACCTGAAACCCGCCCGCGAGGCCATGACCGAAATCTGCAAGCAGCGCATGATCGCCTTCGGCCAGGCCGGCTTCGCCGACAAGATCAAGGTCAAGTCACTGACCCAGATGGTTTCATACTATACCAAAAAGAAGTAACCCCGAAACAAGCAATCAACCCCGCCGCGCCGCCAGATTCATGGCAGCGCAGCGGGGTATTTTTTTGCGCTCAATCTTATACATATCCACCCATCGCCCCGCGGCGTCCATAGCGTCCATTTCGTCCATATCGTCCATCTGGTCCATCCCTCCATCCACCAGCCCTCTCCCACCATTTTCAATTCAACCCTTGCCGCCTTTGTTTTTGGCTTGCCCACTGGACCTGATTTTCGGTACGCCCAATCGGTTGAAGGCGAGATGATCAAGGAGTTGGTATGAGCACCGCACTGCGGATGATGGTTATGGCATGCTTGGCGGTCTGCGCGATGGCGACAGCGCAGAGCAAAAGCGATCTTATTGCGAAGTCGCGCAACCTCGGCCCCGGTGCCGTGGATACGAGCATTTATATGACGCCCCAATTCAAGGCGCCGCCGCCCGGCAAGGTGGATCACCCGCTTTTCCGGTCGGTCTACATGGGCAGCCCCGACAAGATCGTGGCGCGCACATCCTATGGCCCCGTCACCGAACAGGACCTCTGGCTGTGGATCATTCTTTCCGACAGTTTCTCCCCCGCCTACCTCATCGACCAGTACAACAAGGCGAAGACCCCCAGCGAGCGCGAGGCGTTTGCCGTGACACTGCGCGGCCACATCAACGATTACGTGTTCACCAATCAGGTCATCCCCGCCATCGCGGGCGATATTCCGCCCACCGAATGCGATCTGCGCGCCTACTACTATGGGCTGCGCGGCTATGAGATTGCGTACATCCTCAACATCGTGGCGCCCCAGGTCTGCATCTCCAAGGCCGACCAGGTGAAGTACATGCAGGAGCACCGCAGCGAGGTGGGCGATCCGGCCCGCACCCGCGTGCGCTACATTCTGAAAACCACCAGCTACGACGAATCCCTCGAAGATCAGGCCGTTGCAGAAAACGAAATGCGCACCCTGCGCGAAAGCATCCTCTCGGGTCAGACCACCTTCGCCGAGGCCGCCCGCGCCAACAGCGACGCGCCCAGCGCGGGCAACGGGGGCGAGATTCCCGCCTTCGCCCGGAACGAGATGTTCAGCATCTTTCAGGAGTTTACCGCCGCTCTCAAACCCGGCGAAGTGAGCGAAGTTTTCCGCGGGCCCCAGGGCCTGTATATGGTGCAACTCATCGAAACCACTCTCGGTGAGGAGCCCACGCTGGAGAACCCCGTCCACGTGCAACGCATCCAGGACAAGCTTTACCCCAAGGCCGTGAAGGGTCAGTTCGAGTTTGCGACGAAACAACTCTTCCGCGACCGCCATCCCCTGCCCGACGTGAACGATTGGGACAACAAGCACGACCAGGACATCGTTGGTTCCGTCGGCAAGTTCCAGATTCAAAAATGCAATTTCTGGATGACGTTCCCCGAGATCGAGCGCGAGGAACTGAAGCTCGACCAGACCCGCCTGCGCGATACGATGTCGGCTTTCCTCCAGCGCGAAGCCATGGCGCAGGTTGTGCGCGAGGGTGGGTTCGACAACGACCCCGTCTTGGTGCGTTCCCGCGAAATAGCCGCCAACATGGCGCGACGCGACGCCTATGTGGAGCGCCAGTTCAACAACCTGAACGTGAACGAAGAAGTCGCCCGCAAATTCTGGCGCGACAATCCGCGCCTGTTCACCCCGCTGGCCATGAAGCGTCTCGTGAAGCTCACTCTAAAATCCGTCTCACTGGCCTTCACCCCCGCCGATGCTCAAGCTGAACTGGCTTTCATCGTGTCGGGCGAAGAGCGCCCCACGCTGCCCCAGGCTATGCCTGCCGAGCAAATGACCACCGGCATTATCGAGAGCATCATCACAAATCAAGTCGGCCCCGGAGGCGCGGGCGCAGCCGCACCTGCCGCCGGCGGGGAGGCATTGTGGACCGAGGACGAGGGCAGCGTCTCCGATGAACACCGCCCCGCGCCCCGTGGCATTCCCATTCTTCCCCTCGGCTACTTCCCCAAAATCGGCCCCACCGTCATGCGCGAAAAAGTGGCCGCGTACAAAAGCTCCGACTTCGTCCTCAACTATCAGGACCTCGGCTTCGTGTATCTCGAAGACGTGCCCGGCCTGCCCGCCAGCGTGGACAAGGTTCCCGTCGGCGACTTCAGCAAGCCGATCCTTGAGGGGAACTCCGCCGTGTCGTGGTACGTGGAAGATGCGCGCAAGCTGCCCAAGCCCGCCTTCGAGGAAATCATCCCGCAGGTTTACACCACTTATCGCACCATAACCGTGGGCAAAAAAACGGCCCGCACCTACGACGAGCAACTCAAAAAGGCCAACGTGCGGTTCAGCTTTTGATCGCGCAGGATTTTTCCTGCTCAAACCGCACGACAACACCCGCCGGCGGGTAATGGTTTCATCATGACCTTCGACCTGCGAGTTCTGGAATTTGAAGAGGTGCGCTCGCTCCTCGCGGAAAAATGCGTGTGCGGCCTGGGCCGACATCGCGTGGCCGAGATGACCCCCATGGCCGACGCCGCCACGCTGGCCGACGCCGTGGCCGTGACCCGGGAAATGATGGACCTGATGGCCGCGCGCAACGCGCCGCCCATCGGCGACCTGCGCGACGTCTCCGAATCCCTCGCCCGCGTGGCCCCCGCGCGCGCAACCCTCGACCCCGAGGAACTGCTTCACCTGAAGGATTTTCTCGAAACCGCCGGTCGGCTCCGGGCCTTCTTCGCCGCCCACGCCGACGACGCCCCCAACCTTCACCAACTGTCCCAGCCGCTCCACCACGCGCCGGCGCTCGTGCGTTCCATCGACGAAAAAATTGCACCCAACGCCATCGTCCGCGACACCGCCAGCATCGAATTGCGCGCCATCCGCTCAGACATCCTCGGCACCGAGGGGCGCATCCAGAAAGACCTGCAAAAGATGGTGCGACAGTTCACCGACTCCGGTGTGCTGCAAGACGACTTCTTCACGCTGCGCAATAACCGCTATGTGCTGCCCGTCAAATCCGACGCACGCGGGCGCATCAAGGGCATCATCCACGATTCATCCAACAGCGGCGAAACGGTGTTCATCGAGCCCTTCGAAACTCTCGAGCAAACCAACCACCTCGCCGAGTTGCGCATGCGCGAACGCGAGGAAGTGTACCGCATTCTCCTGCAGGTCGCCAACCACGTGCGCGACGAATTGAACGTGCTTCACTACGACACGGAAATCCTCGCGGATCTCGATTTTATCAACGCCAAGGCCCGCTTCGGCGAGGCCCATCGGTGCGCGTTTCCCTCCCTCACCGGCTCCGACCGCCCCCTGTCGCTGGTGGACGCACACCATCCGCTGCTCTTCGCCCACGCGCCCGCGCAATCACAGCCGCTGAATCTCGCGCTCAATTGCGACGATCGCGTGCTCATCGTCACCGGCCCGAACGCCGGCGGCAAAACCACCGCGTTGAAAACCGTGGGCCTGATCATTCTCATGGTGCAAAGCGCGGTACCCGTGCCCGCGTCGTCCCGCAGCCACATGCCGGTGTTCTCCCACGTGCTGGCCGACATCGGCGACGAGCAAAGCATCCTCACGGGCGTCTCCACGTTCAGCGCCCACATGCGGCGCATGGCTTCCATTCTCGATCAGGCGGAAGCGCAATCCCTCGTGCTGCTCGACGAACTGGGCACCGCCACCGACCCCGGCGAAGGCACCGCACTGGCTGTGGCCATGCTCGAAAGTCTCGCCCTGCGCGGCAGCATCACACTGGCCACCACGCACCTCGGCTCCATGAAAACCTGGGCGCACACCTTTACCGGTGCGCGCAATGCGTCGTTCCGTCTTTCCGAACGGGACCATCGCCCAACGTTCCGCCTCACGCTCGACATGCCCGGCATCAGCGAGGCGCTCATCATTGCCGAGCAGGTGGGTCTGCCCGAGTCCATCATTCGTCGCGCGCGCGAGTTGATCATGCCGGGCGACGGCGATGCCACGGGTTTGCTGCTGAGCCTGCAGGCGAAAGAAACCGAGCTGGCTTCGCGGATCGATGACGTGGAAGCCCAGCAAGCGGACCTGCACGAACGCGGTCTGGCCATGGTGCGACTCGAAGCGCAGCTGCGCGATGAGAAGCGCACGATGCGCAAATCGCTGCTCGCCTCCCACGAAACCATGCTCCGCGAGGAGCGCGCGAAGATCGAATCGATGATCGCACATCTGCCGTCCAAGCGGTCCCTTCAGGAAGCAAAAGCCGCCGTGGAACAGGGGATGCAAACCGTGGCCCGCGACCGCGCCGACCTGACGGTGGAAACCGATAACGCAGCCAGTGGCGAGGTGACCATCGGGGCCCGGGTGCGTTTGAAGCAGGTGAACG
Source organism: candidate division BRC1 bacterium HGW-BRC1-1 (assembly GCA_002842095.1). Taxonomy (GTDB): domain Bacteria; phylum Sumerlaeota; class Sumerlaeia; order Sumerlaeales; family Sumerlaeaceae; genus HGW-BRC1-1. The sequence continues at coordinate 17,602 of PHCB01000003.1, read as the reverse complement.
ATGAGGGCGAGGTGATGGAAATTAACACCCGCCGCGGCACGGCCCGCGTGGCGCTGCGCAACTCGGTGATGGAAGTGCGCGTGAGCGACATTATCCTGCTGGCACCCGCACGCCGCCCCGGCGCACAACGCAAACCTGATGAACCATCGCGCATTGCGGTCAGCTACCGCAGACCGGAAAACGTGAACGTCTCGCTGGACCTGCACGGGCGTCGCGTGGATGAGGCACTGGAGATGGTCGATAAACACATCGACAACGCACTGGCCGGCGGCCTGGGCTGGGTGCGCCTGATACACGGCCAGGGATCCGGCGCATTGCGTCGCGCCATCCACGAACACCTGCGCGTGAACCCCATCGTAAAGGATTGCCGCCCCGGAGCCCCCAACGAAGGCGCCGGCGCCGTGACCATCGTGGAGTTTCGCTGACTCCCCGACTCAGTACACCAGCACCACCTTGTTCAGCCCGGGTCGTCTCAGCCGCAACTGCAGGCGACCGTTCTCATATTTCAAATCCGTCAACGGCACCGGCCCGTCGTTTATCTGCACCTGACCGGCACGCCGCGGCAGTTGGAACTCCACCGTGTCGGGGGCAAAACGGTTGTCGAAATGCGCCTCGATGCGCCGCCGCCGTGACTCCGCCGTGTCGCGCATCACTTCCGCGCCCAAGAACCCGCAACGACCCCAGTCTGTCACCAGACCATCGTAGCGCAGGTTCATCACCTCGCCCACCACCGGGGGCGCCAGCCACCACAGGTGCTCGTTCTTCCGCGCCGAGGTGAGCAATTTATCCAGCGCTTCGGCCCCGTCGGTCTTTAACCTCGCCCGCAGATAAATGTGTGGGAGCGTGATGTAACCGGAGTTGTCGCGATAGATGGTCGGCCGCCCATATTTGAACGTGCCGTCGGCCCATTTGGGATATGCCTTCTCGAACGTGCGTTCATATTCGCGCAGCAAATTCGGGGCGTACTTCACGTACAAATCGAAATTTTCCGGCTGCACGCCGTTGCCCGAAATGAGCGACGTCACGTTCCATGGGTAACCATCCAGCTCGCCTTCAAGAAATCCGCGTCCCTCGTGGAAGCCCAGCACCAGCGATTCCCCCTGCTTGAAATCCTGTTCCTGCGCATGGGGGTTGTAGGCGAACCGGTTCAGCAAAAACACAGCAGCCCGCGCCGCCTGCCAGGTGCCGTAATACGCGTCGTCGGTGCGTCCCGCGTGGCGTGCCAGGCGCGCATAGGCCAGCGCCGCCGCATAGGTGGCCGATGCGCAATCGCCCGCCCCCGTGCCATGACCATGCACCGCGTTCGAAGCCCGCATCCATTCCCAATCGTCGGTCGCCTCGAACCACGACGCCATCCGCTCCACTGCGTCCCAATGCTCAAGCACCACTTCCCACTGACCCGTGTACTTCACCGCCGTGTAAAGTCCCACCAGCGACAGGCCATTGCCCCAGTCCTGATCGTAGCGCCCGAAGTATGGACCCTCGATATAATACGTCCACCAGAAGGGCAGCCCCGACAGCGGCTCCGTGGTTTCTTGCCACGACGACTGAATCAGCGCCGCCGGCAACAAGGCCGAGGTGCTTTCCAGCAGCCGCGTCCGCGTGTCGGTGGTCAGGTAGCTGTACGCCTGAAATGCCTGGGTGCGCCCCTTGTAAAACAGATCGACACCATTTCCCAGCGGCGACGACGTCAGGCCTTCTACGCAGGTGTTGAGCAACGCGCGCAGGTCATCAGTGCCCGGCACGCTGATCAGGCCGCGTTCGCTCATGGGAGGAATCGGCAGATCATACGACGCCACCGCCAGATCCGATGCGGTGGAAACTGCATCGGCGTCCACCGCCTCCATGGGGCCGGAGAAGCTCATCACCCCGGTGGCGGTCGTCGCATCGGGCAGGCGCACCGGATAGCGATAGGTGCTCCTGGCGAAGGAAATCTGTGGTGGTAGCGGCATGTACGCCGGCCCCAGATCAACACCCGCCGGAGCTGCATAGCGTGCGACCTGATACACCCGCACAAATTCCTCCGAGGCATGAACACGCGCATATTCGTCCACCGCCACCGGCTCGTGGAGGCCCAACCGCATCCATCGCCGCACCACCTGCACGGGGTCATCGCCCGGCACCACCGCCGCTGCCAGCGCAAAGAAGCTGGCCGGCTTGCCCGACAAATCCACACGGTCGAGACCCGTTGGATGAAAGATGTAAATCTTCGCGGGTGATTTTGCATCGGTGCCCCGCGACACCGTCACATCGATATGCAACTCGCTCAACGTCACGTTGGCGGCTCCACCCGCCACCGCCAGCAACGCCGGCACCGAGCGTTCGTCCGCATCATAAAACGCAAAAACCGAAACCCCGGCTTCCGCCAGACTTGGCGATACCGCCGCCACTTCCGCCTCGCTGAGTGTTTGCATCGATCCCACGCGCCCGGAAAACTCCACGCGCAGTTGCAGCGGCGAGCCCTTTTCCAGCGTGATGACCGCCCCCGGATACATCACGTGTTGAAGCATGGTGTACTCCACCGGACGCCGCGCACAGGGCCCCTTCACCCGCACCAGCTTGTGGTACGAATCGATCCCCGGTTCCTTTTCACCGGATGCAATGGCGAGAGTTTCAACGCGATCCAGCGCCACCTCGAATTTGGGACCCTCGCGGTTTACAACCCGCGTCGGACTGACCTCGCTCATGGCAGCAAGGCCGTCGTTCATCAACCATCCGAACCGGCCAAAACCCGCCCGACGGCGCACCAACGCGGCCGTCTCGGTCACTCCGGGGTCCGCCGCCTCGATGGCTCTCGCCGCCTCATCCGGTGTGATAGCCGCAAGCCCCCGAAGCGCCTCGGGTGCGTCTGCCTGCAACGCGGCCTGACGCTGGGGCGGCGCCGGCACAAAGCCAAACGTGATGGGCTCGCGCCGCAAACCGAACTCGCCCTTGCCATATTCCCCCGTCAACCGCAGCGCCAGCACGTTGGTTCCCTTGCGCATCGACTCGCGCGGCACATAGTATGTGCGCGACACTCCGAAATCCGTAATGCCACGACCCGACGTTCCCCCCACGCGGGTGCCGTTCATCCAGCATTCGTCCGAACCATCCACATCGCCCAGCGTAACCACGGCTCCGGTCAGCGGCGGGCTTTCCAGCTCCAGCAGTGCGAACAGCACCCCTGACTCACCCGGCGTGGTGCGCAATTGTACCGTGGGACTGGTGCGCGTTGCCGAGGCACGAATCTGTTCGGGCGAGGCCGACGGCGGCAGATCCGCCGATGCAAACCAAACGGCTTTTGCCAGGTTAACACCGAGACGACTCAACGGCGGAAGCGCGGGCCGCGGCGCGGGTATCAGGGCAACTTCGTCGGTCGCGGTTGTTGTGGCATCATCCAGATTCCCGCCCGATGCCACGGTGGTCGAATCCGCCGGGACCGACCTGTCTCCCGCAGCAGGCACTGTCGCGGAAGTTTTCCCCGATGCAGGCTCCACATCCGCATCCTGTGCCAGGGCCGGTGAAGTCCATCCAAGCACAGCCATGCCGACCCAAGCCCAAATGCAAACCGCACCCCACCCGCGAAAACCCGTCGTCGCCGCCATCAATAATTTTCCGCCTTCATTCCAACAATTATCCCCATTCCTTCCCCACAACGACCCCACACCTCAATTCAAAATGGACCCCATTCCCCTCAACCCATTCCCCCCTGTTTAGCGTCCATTCTGTCCATATAGTCCATATAGTCCATATAGTCCATAACGTCCATAACGTCCATTTCGTCCATCACCCACCTGCCCCCATCCCCCGATTACGTTTTCCGTCGACTACCCGCTTTTGCCTGCCATATACCTTGTTTTGGTTACCCACCAAACATCCCGTTTTTCGCGGCACGCCTCCTTCCATGACGCTGCCCTCATCCCGACTCAGGTGACACCGAAAACTTAACGAGGACAAATCACCATAATGACGAACCGGGCGACTCACACCGCCCCCGCTGACACATCCATGCGGACCGGCGCACGCAGCCTCAAAACGGTTCGGTTTCTTTTCACGCTACTGGTCCTGGTCACCATCCCTGGGATGCAAAACATCCAGGCGGCACCAGTGGCGGGAGAAGGATTCGAACTGGCACAACCCGATGGCACTTACGTTTCCACGCGCATCTGGGGCGATGAGTTTTATCAGGTTGTCGAATCGCTGGACGGCTACACGCTCGTCCGCGATCCCAAAACGCAGGTCATCTGCTACGGCGAAGTCTCCGCCGACGGCACACAACTCATCTCCACCGGAGCCCGTGTCGGCACACCACGCCCCACCCGCCTCGCGCCCCATTTGCGCATTGATCCCACCGCCGCCACCGCTCAGGCAACATCGCGTCGCGCCAGCTTCACCGCCGGCACAGCGCAGATTGACGCCCTCAATCGCGCTCAGCGGAGCACGCCCGGATCCATCCAGGCCGATGCACCCATCCTGCCCGCCAACACCGACAACGGCAACGTTCATGGCGTATGCATCATAGTCGATTTCTCCGACAGCATCGGAACCATTACTCCCACCGAGGTCGACAACTTCTGCAACCTCATCGGATACCGCAACAACAGCAACACCGGCTCCATTCGCGAGTACTACCGTGATGTTTCGCTCAGTAACCTCGATTATACCAACTACGTGCCTCCCGTGTATTACCGCGCGTTGCAGCCAAAATCCTACTACGACAACCCCGCCGAGGAAGCCGGACCCAAAGCCCGCGAGCTGGTTACCGAAGCGCTCACATGGCTCGATCAGGTGCAGGGTTTCGATTTCTCACAGTGCGACTCCAACAACGACGGCTATGTCGACGCCGTGAACGTTTTCTACGCCGGATCGGTCTCCAGCGGCTGGAGCAAGGGCCTGTGGCCCCACCAGTGGTCCGTCTATTTCAATGCCGATGGTGTCTCCACCCGAAACTACCAGATAACCGACATGAAGGCCGCGCTGCAGATACGAACCTTTCTGCATGAAAACGGACACATGATCTGCGGCTGGCCCGATCTTTACGACTACGGCTCGGAGAGCTACGGCATCGGCAACTATTGCCTCATGGGCTACGGCGGCGGCTCGAACACCAACCCCGTCCCGCCGTGCCCGTACTTCACCGCGCGCGCCGGATGGGCCGACCTGCGAATGCTGACCATGCCAATCACCGGGCTCCCGGCTCCCTCGGCGGCCAACGTGGTTTACCGATACAACCGGCCGGGCGTTTCGAACGAATACTTCCTGGTGAACAACCTGCAGAAAACCGGGCGCGGATCGCGCTACCCCGATGCGGGCCTGGCCGTTTGGCACATCGACGAATATGGCAGCAACAACAACGAAGCCATGACGACAACGTCGCACTACAAGGTCACTCTGGTGCAGTCCGACAACAATTGGGACCTGGAGAAGAAGAAAAACTACGGCGACTCCAACGACCTTTACGACGCCGCCTCGCGGTCCGTCATCGATTCCAGCACAGCACCCAACTCCAACTGGTGGAATGACTCCCCCAGCGCCTTCAAGATCGACAACGTGAGCGCATCATCTGCCAACATGACCTTCGATTTTGGCGACATGACCGACCTGCTGGCACCGGTCGCATCCTGCTCGGTTCTCGATTCCACCCGCGCTGGAGCCACAAGCCTCGACGTGAAGTTCACCGCCATGGACATCGGTTTCTCGGGCCTTGCGCTCACGCGACTGTGGGCCCGCACCCCCGGCGCCACCAACTTTGTGGATACCGGAGTTACCATCGCCACGGCCACATCCGGCACGCTCACCTTCACGCAAGCATTGGACGACGGCATTTACGAATTCGCCGTGCAGGCTATCGACGTGGCGGGCAATGCGTCGCCTGTTCCCACCTCGGCCCAGGCCACCGTTCTTCTCAACGTCGAAGCCCGCAGTTCCTTCACGCAAGTCGTCAAGGGCGGGGCCGGTGGTGGGGTGGGTGGTTCGGGCGGACCAACCGGCGGCGAGATTGAAACGCTGCTCTTCCCCGTGACCGACGATATGAATCTGACACTGCGTCTCACCAACGCCGCGGTAGGCAGCACCATCACCGTCACGGGGCACAGCGAGCGCGGTGCCGCACCCGAGGGAATCAACTACCCCGGCCTGCTCGTGGACCGACGCATGGAGATCGTCGCCGATGGTCTCGGCGCCTTCACCGCCAGCATGGAATGGCCCCTTACCACCGCCGAAACCGCGCCCCTCGCCGGCAATTCCGTCGACGCCGCATTCCGCGTCGTGGGCGGTGTCGTTCAGGATCAATTCCCCGTGAGTTACCGACAGGGGACAGCCACCGTGGAAGGGATCACCGCCTTCTCCACCTGGTACATCGGCAACAGCGCGGCCGTGCCGGTTACCGTCTCACAATTCAGTATCGACTGACTTCGCTCTCGTCGCCGGCCGGGGGTGTTTCAACATCCCGCGGCGGCGGCTTAGCGCAGGTACAGCCGCTCCTGCCCATCCAGATGGGCTGCTATCTCCAGATGGTTCATGATGGGGCTCATCTTCGCCTTGCCCATGAGAACTTCCTCCACCTGGAACATGCCGCTGGTGGCGTTCATCATCACATCGATGCGCACCGGTTTGTTGCGCCCCGGGCGAATGTGCACCGAGTCGATGGCCGACGCGCTGAAACGGTGGATGTCGCCGATCATCGGATTGCGCGCGATCTGCTGCGGAATCATCGAGCGACCCTTCGTGCAATCGGTCCCGTCACCCACCATCACGATCCCCGCCTCCACGCTGTGGACGCGGTAGTGGCCCATGTGGCCCAGGATACATTCTGCAATCAGACTGCGCAGCATGTAAACCTTGCCCTCATCCTGATACGCATTGCCGAGGTGCTTCAGGATCATATTGTCGCAAAGAATGATGGACTGTTGTTCGTGATCCTCGCGCGCCACGGACATGCCGATATCGTGCAGAAAAGCCGCGATGAAAATCGCGACCATGGAATCCTCGGGGTCGCCCACTTCTTCCGCCACGATGCTCGGCTTTATGCCGGCCTCGCGTAAAATCTCAAAAATTCTCATGCAGTTAAGCGCCACGATGCGGGCGTGAACCGGCCCGTGATCGTTGTAGCCGAGCCTCTGTATGCTGACAATGTTGGCGTAATTCTGCATCGACGCGATAAGCGTGTCGTCGATCATGGCCTGCACCACGCGGCCAAGTAATCCCTTGCCGGCGCGCTTCAACAGCATTTTGTCGAGGGCGGCTTCCTTGGGACTTTTCTGGTACAGCCGCTTGCTGACCAGCGTGGCCAGTTTGGGCTCTTCGAAGGGTGTGGGATCCTCCACGTCCACCGGACGCAGTTCATCTCCCTCATCTTCATCAGGCAGCGACACACGCGCTGCTGTGGAGGCGGAAACGCCCCGGGTGTGTGTTTTCGTAATACGATCTCTTTTCTGTGTTTTCATAATGTGTTAACCAATCGGAATAACTGGAAGGGTCAGTTTACCCACGGCAGGAAATCAAATTCGGACTAAGTTTGGTCCTGTTTGTTGGGGGGGAGTGGGATGGACGATATGGACACTATGGACGATATGGACGGGTAAAACCGTTCTGTTTAACCAAACGTCTCGCGGCGACCAGCGGGGTCCATTAAGTCCATAGTGTCCATTTCGTCCATAACGTCCATCCGCCACCTCAATTCCCTTGAAACCCCGTCCTAACCCTCCTATGCGGTTGAGAATCTCAGATGTTATGTGGAGCGACAGCGCATGTCCAGTGGCGAAGAGATTCTCAAGAAAATCCAGGAAAAGATGATCGAGCAGAACGAAGTGATCCGCGACCAGCAGATCCAGCTCGAGGAACAAAAAGGACGCATTCAGGAACTGGAAGCGCGCGTGGAAGAACTGACGAGCGTGGAAAACGAACGCGACGACATCCTGAGCAAGCTGTCGGAACTGATTCAGTAGCTTCCAGACTGCATTAGTTTATCCCACAGCACAGCGTTTTCATAGGTCATCATGGTGTCGAACACGGGTGCATTTTTCAAGTGCCCCTGCGCTTCACGCCACGTTGATGCCTGGTGCTCGGGCAGTGTGCGCTGTTGCAAGACGCCCAGCAGTTGAATGGCCGCGTCCGTCTCTGAACACGCCTCGCCATCAATGCGGCAGTTCTCCCCGCCCAGCGAATCCAGCGGCAGCCAGATGCGGCCGACCCCGGCTTTGAACCACACGTCGACGAGGGTCTGCGCCGAGCGCGACTGCGGCGACAGTTTCACCTTCGCCAAACCCAACCAGGCCGTGGCCCCCAGATCAAACTCGGTCCACTTCGATGCCACTCGAACGCGCAATTTCTCTGCGTTAATTTCTATGGCCACCGCAATATCCGGCATCGTCAACGCTTCCGCTGGTTGAACAATCGCTTTGCCCACCAGCCCGTGACGCTCCAGTCGCGCGACCAAATCTTCCGCGTCGTCCTTGCTCAGGTTGCGCCCCGCCACGCCCCGGGCCGACTCCACCGCCCGCCGCGCACGCTGGTCATCGCGCCACAGGTCGCGGAGGCAGGCATACAAATCTGCCGGATCGTCCGCCGGCCCGCCAGGCAGGATAACCACCCACTGCTCACTGACATCATCCCCGCCGACCAACCCACCGTATGCCGCCTCCCCGCCTCGCGGCTTGGCCGGATACACACCCAGATCGGGCACATACCCCGGATGAGCATATTGTCGGGAGGGGAAATTTCGTTCGGGTACAACGCTGCCCCCCCCCTCCGCCTTCGACGCCGCCACGGGCCCTTCCGCCACCGGCGCCAGCGGTACCAAAGTCTTCAGCCCCTGCATCCGCCCCTGTGCCCGGGGCGTCACCTTGGGCGGACCCTCGGGTTTGGATTCCTCTTTTTGCGGGACGATCGGTTGCGAAACCACCGGGATCTTCTTCTCAGGCGCGCCTGCGGCCGCCGCCAACAAATCCTGAATCCGCTCCACCTCCGTGCGATCCCGCTGCGTCAGGGTTACGTCCTTCAATCTCGCAAGAAACTCGCGTCCCGTGTCCACACTGTCAGGCACCCGGGCGCACAGCGCCGCTCCCTCCAGACACGCCGCCGTGGTTTCAACCTCGCCCAACCCCGGCTTCGCCAGCAGCAATTCGTACGCGCGCAACGCGGGCAGATCCACAAGTCGCACGGCCAGCATCCGTGCCAGCGACAACTGAAGCTGCGGGTCCTCCAGCGACAAGTCCGGAAAGTCCGGATAAATCTGTTCCGTATACATCCTCACCGCTTCCGGAGCATCCCCCGTAAAAACGCGCCGCCCCAACAACTCCCGCAAAGCCGCCGAACTTCCGTCCTCCTCCAGCTTGGATTCCTCCATGCGTCGTCGCATGGCCGCAGTCACATAAGCGCGCGGATGGTCCTCCACCGAGTAACGCTCACCGAAGCCCTTCACCCCATACACCAGCAACCCGGCCACGGCTCCCGCCAGAAATCCGCCGATATAAATCCCTGATTGGGTGGATGAAAAATTGATGCCACCCATTTCGCCCACGGGCAGTCGGAGGAAAATATTAACTCCGAAAAACACGGCAGCCGGCAAACCAAAAACCGATCGCATGGGTTGCATGAACGCGAACAATGCAACAAAAAGCCCCATGGCCAGAACCTGCGAAAGGTCCAGGGGTAAGAACAGACGCGAAAGACTGGTGACCGGCGCGATGATGAAGAACACCAGAATCCAAAAAACAGGTGCAAGAATCAGGACGATCTTTACGTGACTTCGCGGGAAGCAGACCAGGAAGGCCCCCGCCACCGCCGCTGTGAGGCCATCCATGCCGCGGAAGGTTTCCCCATCCACGACGCCCTGATTACCAACCACCAGCAGAGCCCCCAGCGCCGAGACGATAACTGCCGCAATGAGCATGGCGCCATATCGGCCCCGTCCGAAGAGGTTCTCCACATTGGCCCCGAAAATGTAAAACACCCAAACATTGAACAACATGTGAAAGAAGTGAACGTGGAACCAAGGCGCGGTAAACATACTCGCCACGGCGCCGACACCGTTCATGCGCAGGCGCCCGGGCATAAAACTCAGGTCCTCCATCATCTGCCGCAGTCCATCGGCAGCCGTTGGCGTCTGCACAGTCTCTGCGTCCAGTAGCCCGCCCACACTTCCCGACCCCACCATGACCACCAGCATCATGAAATGCACCGCCACGGCCACCCCGATAATCGACATCGTCATCAGGGGTTTGCGCTCGCACGGCACGTCTGTGCCATAGGGCAAAAACGCCGTGAAAAGCAGGATGAACAGCAAAATGGAGAGCATGAGGCATCAGTACCTACCGCAGCCCAACGAGAGAATCAACCCTCCCGGGAACGCCTCAGCTTTTCTCCGCTGCCGGTGCCGGCTCGCTTGCCGCCGCCTCGTCAAACTCGCGGATCAATTCCGTCATCCGTGCCGTGACACGCTCGAAGGGAACGAGCGTTTCGATCACCCGACCGCGCCGATAGATCTTCGCGGTGGCTCCCGTGGACACCACGCCCAGATCCGATTCGGCGGCCTCGCCGGGGCCGTTTACGTAGCAGCCCATCACGCTCACCTTCAGCGGATTACTGCGCCCGGCGTTCACTTCCTCAATTTCCATTGCGATGCGCGTCGTGTCGAAACCCATGTCCTCGCGTCCGCAGGTGGGGCATGCCACCACCTCCACGCCGAACCGCCGCAGGCCCAGCGCCTGCAAAATTTTGAAACCGGTGCGCACCTCTTCGATCTTCTCCTCCGTGCGCCGCGCGGCGATGCTCACCCGCAGCGTGTCGCCGATCCCCGCCAGCAGCAGCGCCCCGATCCCGACGCTCGACTTGATGTTCGAATTGTCCTTCGTACCCGCCTCCGTCACGCCGAGGTGCAGCGGATAGTCGCACGCCTCACTCAACATGCGGTACGCCGCCACCATCAGCGGAACGTTGCTGCTCTTCACGCTGATAATGGTGCGCGTGAACCCGAACTTCTCGAGCAACTCGACATTGCGCATGGCGCTCTCCACCAGCGCCTCGGGCGGATAACCGCTCTCGGGCGGCATGAGAATGTTGTCCTCCATGTGCGCGCCGTACTTCATGGCAATGTCCTGCTCCAGCGAACCGTTGTTCACGCCGATGCGAATGGGCAGATCAAATTCGTTGGCGCGCTCCACCACCGCCCGCACATTTTCCTCGGCACCGATGTTGCCCGGATTGATGCGGATTTTGTCCACGTAGGGCGCGGACATCAGCGCCAGCTTGTGGTTGAAGTGAATGTCTGCCACCAGTGGAACGCTTGTGCGTTCGCGAATCTCGGGCAGCATTTCCGCCGCCTTGCGCGTGTTGACCGTCAGTCGCACGATTTCGCACCCGGCCTCCGCCAGCGCGTTGATCTGGGCAATGGTCGACTCCGCATCCTGCGTGTCGGTGGCCGTCATCGACTGCACACGAATGGGGTTGTCGCCGCCAATAACAAGCTGGCCGAGCTTCACTTCGCGAGTGCGTCGGCGGGGGGTGAGGAGATTACGAGGGTCCATGCTAAAAAATTACGGACCCACCCCGCCCGGCATTCACCCCGGCTCTATCGGCTCCGTCCAGGGCCCGTCCATCTCCACCACCACCAGCTTGTACGCAATCCCCGGAAACGCTTCGCGAATCTCCTCTTCGAGATCCTCGGTATCGTCGTCATCCTTCAGGCAGAACTCGATATACGCCCCCGCTCCGTCGCCCTCCATGTAATGGATGCCGCCCAGTTCGCGGTGCTGATGGATGAACTTCGAAACCGCGGCGGCGTTCGCCTGACGCCAGGTGATCAGATCATGAATGTTCATGGCGGACAACCTCCCGACAAAAGGATGAAGGTGGCGGTGGGACAGGGATTCGAACCCTGGAGGGCTTTCACCCTGGCGGTTTTCAAGACCGCTGCCTTAAACCGCTCGGCCATCCCACCATTTTGCGTGGTGTCGCAAAAGCTACATGTTATCTGGCTGGCTCTTCGCTGTCCCATGTTGAGCCACCAAGTTTTATTTCGATGCGTCCAGCAATGCTCTCACTTCCACCGCCAGACGATCGGGTTGCAACGGCTTCTGCAAAAATATCGCACCCTCCTGTTGCTCTGCCAGTGAGGTTGAAACCGCGTCGGCATAGCCCGAAAGAAAAATTACCGGCATCTGAGGGAAGCGTTGGCGAACCTTCTGGGCCAGTTCCACACCTCCCATGTGCGGCATGATGACATCGGTCAGGAGTAGATGAATGGGTCCGGTCCATTCCTCCATGACATGCAGCGCCTCCACGCCATTGCCCGCCCTCAACACGTTATAGCCCAGCCACTGAAGGTTCGAGCGCACCACCCTGGCGAGGTCTGCCTCGTCCTCGGCCAGCAGAATGGTTTCGTTTCCCCGCGGCGATTCCGCATCATCCGGCGGGGGTGTCTGGTTGCTTTCCGCTTCAGTCGATCGCGGCAGATAAATGGTGAAAACCGTTCCTTCTCCCATCGTGCTCTGGATGGTCATGTGACCCCCGCTCTGCTTTACAATACCATACACGGTGGGCAGACCCATTCCGGTGCCCCTGCCCAGGGGTTTCGTCGTAAAGAATGGCTCGTAAATTCTGTCCAGAACTTCGGGCGTCATTCCCTCGCCAGTATCAGCAACTTCCAGAGTCACAAACAAATCCTTGGGGTCTGACTCCACACCCAGCGAAGCCGGCAACGGCACCGGACCCGCGGTGGAAATGTAAAGTCGCCCACCGCTTGGCATGGCGTCGCGCGCGTTCGTGGCCAGGTTCATCAGTATCTGCTCGATCTGAGTCGGGTCCACGAAAACCCGATCCGGGTCCGCCTTCGTCATCACCACCAGCGCAATATCCTCGCGCACAAGAACCTTCAAATTGCGCAACGTATCGTTCACCGCCTTGTTCAAGGGCAAATCGCGGGGTAACAGTTTTTGGCTGCGGCTGAAAGCAAGCAATTGCGCGATGAGGGTCGCGCTGCGGTTGGACTGACGGACAATGTTATCCAGATCGCCGCGCAGCGGATCATCGGCGTCCAGCTTGGTGGAAGCGTTGGAAGCGATACCCATGATGATCTGAAGTATGTTGTTGAAGTCATGCGAGATGCCACTGGCCAGCATACCCACCGACTCCAGCCGCTCACTCTGCCGTGCGTTGGCCTCCAGCGTAAGCTCGCGCGTAATGTCGCGCCGCATCGCAAGCGTGTGCGTGATCTTCCCCGCTTCATCCAGCACCGGCGAAATGGTCACATGCTCATCGAACTCGGTCCCGTCGCGCTTGCGACTTTTCCAAACCCCCGACCAGGTTCCCTTCTCAGCCAGACTTTTATCGATCTCCGCCTCCCGCTCCGAATCCCATGTGACGGGCAGATTGATGTCACACGGAACCAGGCCCATGACTTCATCCGCCTCCCAACCGGTCGTGTCACACCAGGCCTTGTTCACATAAACCAGACGCACGTCGGCGTCACAAATATCCACACCGTCGGATGCCTGTTCCAATGCCCACGCCAGTTGACGACTCCGCGCCTCCACCCGACAACGCGCCAGACTCGGCCCCAACAAACCTGCCAGTCGGTCCAACAGTCGCAGATCCAGATTGTTGAAGACCCCTCCCTCATAGGACTGAATGGTGATCATCCCCACGATTTCACCAGCCACGCGAATGGGGGCGTGCAACAAGCACAGGGATTGCCGGTCTTCCGATCCGAACGGTTTGAGACTCATGTCGGAATCCACACCCATTGAACGATCCGTGAGTATGGCCCCACTGGCCCATGGCTTGGCGGCCAACATGTCCGTTGTCAGCGGATATGACTCCACATTTACTGCAACGCGCTCACCATTAATTGTATCATGACCCGTCAAAGCATGGAACATTTGAGAGTCTGAGGTCCGGGCCAGCAACAGCATCACGTCTGGGTTCCACAACGCATTCACGCGAGCTGCAACTAACTCGCCCACCCTCTCGAAAGTATCCGCCCCGGAAAGCTGCAACAGCAGTTGGTTAAAAGCCTCCCGCTCCCGCGCCGCATGATTCCGTTCAGTCACATCGACTGCCGTGGCGTGCAAGGCCGGAGCCCCCTTGAACTCGATCCGCGAGGCTGTTGTTTCGACCTCGATTCTGCTGCCATCACGCCGGATCAACCTCACCGTAAAGGGATCTAAACGCTCCTCCTTTTCCTCCAAACATCGCTGGGCATACGTAAGAAGGCCGTCGTGGTCCACCTGATCCACGATCTCGAGCACATTGTCCATGGCGTACAATTCTTCAGCCGTGTAACCCAGTGTGCGGAGGAGCTGGGGGTTCGCATAACAAAACTTTCTGTTTTGCATGATGTGAAATCCCACCAGCGATTGCTCGACCAGGGAGCGATAAATCGTTTCTGCCGATTGCAACGCTTCACGTTCGTGAACTTGATCCGTGATGTCGCTCAAAGCGCCGAATATCCTCGACGGGGTCAGGTCACCCTCCAGCCACACGCCCCCCTGAACCATCCAATGGCGCCAAGTGCCGTCCTTATGGCGGATGCGATATTCTTTCGAATACCAGTCGCCTTTGTTCTTCAGGCGTTCCCAGGCCGGCATAAGTTGTTCCAAATCATCGGGATGCACCAGGGACGACCAACCCTTAATAGTGCGCGGGTACTCGCCCGGCTCGTAACCCAGAAGCCCGTCGATGTCACCTGCATAATACACCAGTTCCGTGTCGAGATCGGCCTCATAAATCACATTTCCGGTCGAGATAGCCGTGCGCTTAAACCGCTCCTCTCCGTGAACCAGTTCCTGTGCATTCTTCAAGCCGATGATGGGCCGACATGTGTGCATCAAAAGACATTCCAGCAATCGCGCATCGCGGCGGTTGTAGCGCCCCGGCGTGTAGCTCTGCGCCGTTACCCTCAGGAAATAACCCGGCATGTATTCCGTGCAGGCAAACATCAGACTTCGGCTCGTGCGGTTCAAGTGTCCGAAAGGAACTTTCTCTGCCGGAGGCGTTTCTTCCATGCGGTTCACAACCCAGCTGCCCACCCGCAAGCGGGTCATTACCTCATCGGCCGCGTTCGCCATCCCCCAATGGCGCATCGACACCGGGCGGGTTTCCCCCTCGGGGGTATCCTCGCAATAAATCGTCCACAAGCGACGCCGATGCGTGTCCAGCATGTCCAGCAAAAGTGCATCGTGGCCGAACAGGCTGGCAGCCTCCGCCGCAAAAGCCTGCGCCCCCTCATACAGATTATCCAGCCCCGACATACGGCGCGACAACCGCTCCATCTGCCGACGCCGCGAAAGAGCGTTGCGCTTGTTCCCCGCCCCACCTGTCTGTCCCATGACGACCTCCGCCATCCGCCGGAATTGTGTTCCGGTGCGGACGCAACGCGAGGCTTACGATCGCAAAATCACCCCGTCGCCCATCCGTCCCATGGCCTTGTGAAGCCTTGAATTTCAGTCATTCAGGAGCAAGGAGAAAGTATCGAAAAAAATCGACCCCATGCGCCGCCCAAAAGCGAGGTAGAGAGGAAGCGGGGGTCTAAAAAGCATGGGTCGGGGAATGCGGAGAGGCAAAAGCGAAAAACAAATCTCACCGTAGAGGCACAGTGACACGGACGATTCCAATATCAAGTGGGGGGGGTTTTGGGGGCTTGCACACCGGTTGCACACCGGTTGCACACCGGTTGCACGCCGGTTGCAATTCCAGACAAACAAAAAAGAGCGTGTGCCAGTTCCTCCGCCGCGTGCAATTTATTGGTATTATTTACGCCTCTCCATATTTCACGATCCCAAATCCTAAATCCGCATTTGGCACTTTCCTCTTTACATGACCCCACCCCCTCGCCCGATTCTGTTATTCGTCAGCTCACTTCATCTTCCGCACACGGTGCCGGCGCCAATAATACAGACGCGACGCACGCGCGACCTGACGGGGCGATCTTCAAAATATCACTATAGAATCGAGCGGTTTCTCTGTGTTTGTTCCCAAGTTGGTTGTCTGCCTGCGCACCTATTCCGCGCAGGCATTTTCGCGTGACCTTGTAGCAGGTCTGACTGTTGGTGTCATAGCACTTCCCCTGGCCATGGCCTTTGCCATTGCCTCCGGCGTGGGCCCCGAGCGCGGACTTTTCACGGCCATAGTAGCCGGGCTTATCATTTCACTTCTCGGCGGAAGCCGCGTCCAGATCGGCGGTCCCACCGGCGCCTTCGTCATCATCGTGGCGGGCATCCTCGCCAAGCACGGCTATCCCGGTCTGGTCATGGTCATGTGGCTGGCAGGCGCCCTGCTCATCGCCATGGGACTGGCCCGCTTCGGCGCCATGATCAAATTCATACCCTTCCCGGTTGTGACCGGTTTCACCTCTGGCATCGCCGTTGTCATCTTCAGTTCGCAGGTGAAAGACTTCCTGGGCCTGACCATGGACACCGTGCCTGCAGAGTTTTTCTCGCGTTGGGCGGCCTTCTACCGCGCGCTTGGCACCCTGAACACCGCCGCTGTAGCCATAGGAATTGGCACCGTCATCATCGTGTTTGGCCTGCGCCGCATCACGCCACGCATACCCGGCATGTTGGTGGCCATGGTGCTCGCGACCCTTGCGGCCAAGTTTTTTCATCTCCCCGTGGAAACCATCGGCAGCCGCTTTGGCGCCCTTCCCCACACCCTTCCCGCGCCCACACTGCCTCACTTCGACCTCGCCATGCTGCCCGAGCTAATCTCGCCGGCGCTCACCGTGGCCCTGCTCGCGGGCATTGAAAGTCTTCTATCTGCCACCGTGGCCGACGGCATGATGGGCACGCGCCACAAGAGCAACATGGAACTGGTCGCCACCGGTTTCGCCAACATCGGCGCAGCTGTCTTCGGCGGCATCCCCGCCACGGGGGCCATCGCCCGCACGGCGACCAACGTAAAAAGCGGCGGTCGCACCCCGGTGTCGGGCATCATCCACGCCATCACGCTGGCGCTAATTTTGCTGCTCTTCGCGCCCCTCGCGCAGGCTGTTCCCATGGCCTGTCTGGCGGGCATCCTCGTCGTCGTCTGCTACCAGATGAGCGAATGGGAGAAGTTCCTGCGCCTCATGCGCTCGCCCCGCAGCGACGTGATGGTGCTGCTCAGCACCTTCGTGCTGACCGTGGTCGTGGACCTCACCGTGGCCGTGCAGGTGGGCGTGGTCATGGCCGCGCTGCTGTTCATCCGCCGCATGAGCGAGGTGACCAACATCGGCGTGGTGACGCGCGAACTCCGCGACCGCGACGAAGAGCCCGACCCCAACGCCGTGTCGCTGCGCAGTCTGCCGCCCGACACCGAGGTGTTCGAAATCAACGGCCCCTTCTTCTTTGGTGCCGCAGAGAGCTTCAAGGAAACCATGCGCTTCGTGGGCAAGGCGCCCCGCGTGATGATCCTGCGCATGCGCAACGTGCCCGCCATCGACGCCACGGGCCTCAACCTCATCCACGAGTTGCACGCCGGATCGCACCGCGACGGTACGCATCTGATTTTGAGCGATGTCCACGCCCAGCCCCTCGTGGCCTTCATGACCAGCGACCTGTGGAAGGAAATCGGTGAGAAAAACATACTCGGCAACCTCGACGCCGCCATCACTCGCGCCCACGAATTGCTGGGCACCCAACCACCCCCC
>PHCB01000018.1 GCA_002842095.1 candidate division BRC1 bacterium HGW-BRC1-1 | reverse complement strand
ATGGGTCGTTTGCCCGATGGTGCGGACTGTCCGGGTTAAAGGATGTACCGTTCCTTTAATGGCTGGACCCTTCCGGGCTTAAGGATGGCAGCCAGGTGGAGAGTGTCCCATGGGGACCCTTATCCCGAAGGGTTCAAGGATGGGACGTTCCTACAGTGGCTTTGAACCTTCTGGGTTTAAGGATGGGCCGTTTGCCCGATGGTTATGACTGTCCGGGCTAAAGGATGTACTGTTCCTTTAATGGTTGGATCCTTCCAGGCTTAAGGATGGCCGCCAGGCAGAAAGTGTCCCATGGTGAATCCTTATCCCGGAGGGATATGAGCCATTAGCCGGTGGTTGAGCGAAGCGATACCACCGGAACCCGGCCGAAATAGTTCCGACCCCGGAAGGGGTCGCAGTCAGAGAAGTGGCAGCCAGAGAAATGTTGGATATTCTTCTCAACCACCTACCCAAGCCCATACAACATTCCCCCGGAGGGTTCAGTCCGTCAGCGGTTTTCTCGGATGAACTTGTTGAGTTCCGTTTCCTCAACGGGCTGCGACGCTTTTTCGCGAGCCTCCTGCTCACTGTGACGCATCTTTTCCAAATCGTCGATCTGCTCAATGGAAAGCGTTTTTACGTGAACCGCAAATCCCGGCAGGCGCTTCATTTTTTTCAAATGCGCATGAAGCTCTTCCGGCGTAAACGGCTTTGCGAGAAAATCGCTTGCTCCCACCCGCATAGCGTATTCGCGGTCGCGAGGCTGGCATTTTGCGGAAATGAAAAGGATCGGCGTGCCGGCGTACCGCGCATTGCGCCGCAGCGACTGGCAGAGCTGATAGCCGCTCATTTTGGGCAACATGGCGTCGAGCAGAATTATGTCGGGCTGAAGGCTTGTGATGCGCTCCACCGCTTCAAGGCCGTTTGAAGCCATCACAAATTCGTAGTCGTTGCCCAGATAACCACGGATGATGGTGAGTATATCGGGATCGTCGTCGATGGCCAGCACGCGGGTTTTGAATTGCGGAGCTGGAGCGGCGACCGGAGCAGGTGCGGGCGCACGAGTGGGGGCAGATGCCGCAGCCGGAACAGCCTTGGTTGGGGTTGTCGCCGCTGGGAGAGAGCGGGTAACGGTGACCTGTTTGGTTGTGCCCGCCTGAGCCGCCGCAACCGCCTGCGGGCCCTGCTCTTCCATCAGTCGGATCTCGTCCACCGTGTAACGCTTGCGCTGCAGGGGCGGCGGGTCCGTCTCGAAAAACAAATCTACATTGCGCACCAGACGCGCCGGCTCGAAGGGCTTCGTGAGATACAAATTCGCCCCCGCCCCATAGCCGCGCTTCAGGTCTTCCTTGGATTTCAGCGCCGACAGAAACATGACCGAAATGTCCTGGTAACGCGGATGGCGTCGGATAGCGTTGCACGCCTCCACCCCGTCCATCAGCGGCATCATCACATCGAGAATCACAAAATCCGGCTCAACCAAATCCAACTTAGAAAGAGCATCCAACCCGTCCTGCGCCTCCACCACATCGTAATTCGTGGTGAGAGCCGACCGGATAAGGCTGCGAATATCCTCTTCATCATCCACAATCAAAATACGACGCTTCTGCATAGGGGGGTGCTTTCCTCGACGGAGAATAGTTTAAGAAGTGCAAGTTTGCATGAGAGTACTCATCCGTCAAGCACAGAGCAAGCGCGATGCTGGGAATTTACGCTTGTTGACAAAATCTGGAAAAGGGATGGTCAATCCCTCGAATCATTCATCTATGACCAGACAACTTGTGCTCCGTAATCGAAAAGCCCTTACACACCTAAGCCCGGAGTTTCGGCGGGTGTTCACCTTTTTGAAGTGGACTTTTCTGGCGTGCGCTTTCGGCGTCTGGCTTGCCGCCGAACGGGGGGTGCTTTCGGCTCATGTGATGAGTGTTGATGCCGGCGCTTCTTGGCGGTGGGTTATGCTTCCGGGGCGGCTTGGTTGGGCGGGAGAGATATTGGTTGGTGGTGCATTTGTTACCATCGCTCTTGCGGGGTTGGCTTTTTTGTCGCGTCGGTTTGGCGGGGGTACTCGAGTGATGTGTGTTTTACAGGAGGGGGGACATTCCTGTCCCCCAAGTCCTTGCCTTGCGATGGATCAGGGGGACAGGAATGTCCTCCCTCCTGTCTCAATCCTCCCATTCTTCCTGCCCCCTGCTTTGATCTTTGTTGTGCTGGGAATAATACCCGCGCTGCTTCTCCAGGTTCTACCGCATCCTTCCACCGCAGCTTGGGCGTCTATGTTGGTGCTGGTGACGGGTCGCATTGCGGTGGGGGCGGCTTTGTGGCAGGGGTTGCAGGTTGATCGGATTATCACACGTCTGCCGCGGTTCTCGCGTGGTGCTGCGGGGATGTTGTTGGTCGTGTTCGCGTTTGCGGCCTGCGTCATCATGAGTACGAGCACGCACCCTTTCACCGGCGATGAACCAAGCTATTTGCACACTACTGACAGCCTTGTGCGTAACGGATCGCTTCATCCCTCCGAGCATGATGCAGACCGTTTCAACAAGGCGCTCAATATTGATCGTGCCATTCGGCAGCATCGCTTCAACCGCTCCGATGGATCTTCCGCGCCGCTGCATTTTCTGGGGCCGTCGCTGGCTATTTTGCCTGCTTACGCTGTGGGGCGCATTACGGGGAACATGCCCGATGCTTTGCATGGGTTTATGCTCATGGTGTTCGGGGCGACGATACTTTTGGTCGGTTGTTTTTCGTTCCGCATCACTCGTGCCCCGGGCGCTGCGTTGGCCACTGCGGCCGTGTTTGCCATTTCATTTCCGTGGCTGGGGACGAGCTATCAGGTTTATCCGGAACCGTTCGCGGCGCTTTTAACATTGGTGGCACTATGCGCCCTGGCGCCTGCGTTGCGCGGGGATGAGCGGGAATCAGCGAGTTGCACCTTGTCCGATAAGAGTCTCGCTGCGATCGTCATGGTTTGCCTGGTGCTGCCCTGGTTTCATCCGCGCTATGCGCTTCTCTCTCTGGCGCTGGCAGGGTTTGTGTTGGCGTGGGGCGGGCTTGATCGGCGACAGCTTCTGCGCGCGTGTACCGCGATTACCCTCGGGGCGGTCGTGTTTATCGCTGTGCAACTGCCAATCTTTGGCGATGTGATCTGGAAACAAAACAATCCTCAGAGCGATCTCACCGGGGTGCTGGGCATGTGGGTCGACGGCGAGAACGGTATGCTCCTTTTCGCGCCGTGGCTTCTTCTGCTTCCTGCCGGGTGGCGGGCGTTGCGCCGACGCGCTGTAACCAAAACATCCGCTCGTCGATTGGTGATTGTCTCGCTGACATTGGCGGCCCCGCTCGTTTTGATTACCTCGTTTTCCTCCACATGGAACGATGGTGGTGTCACAGCCGTTCGCTACTTTTCGCCACTGTTGGTTGGGTGTGCTCCGCTGCTGGCGGCGGCATTCGCAAGCCGGCGCGGACGGCATTTCGCAACGGCGCTGCTGTTGGTTCTGCCCCTTGCTGCAGCGTTGCAGTTTGTGCGCGATCCGGTGAGCGCCTACCATAACGGCGGACAATACGCGCGGCCAATTATGGATTTGGTTTTCAGCGCATTCTCACCCCGCGAATTGTTCCCCCATCTGCTCTATCGCAATACGGGCTCCGTAAACGGTTTCCCGCTCGTCCATGCCGGGCTTGTGCTTGCCACGTTGGCGGGCACAGCATGGTGGACGAGTCGGCGCAGGACCACGAACGCCGTTGCAGCCGCGGCATGTTTGGTTATTGCGCTGCTGGCATGGTTCGCTCCTCTCACCCAATCTCTTAATTTCGGCGTCACGGCTACACATAATTTTTCGCGGGAGGCCGCACGGTTCGGTTGGCTTGAACGTTATGATAATCGTCGTTTGAAGAAGGCGCTTAAACGGATTCAAGACAATGGGGCTGTTGCAAGCGGTGGGGAGAATCCGGACCCCGCGCAGGCGACGCTTATACTGGCGCCTTCGGCAAAACCCTTTATAACGGATCATCGCCCCAGAGTGGCGGAAGGGGCGGCGTTGCGATTTTCTGCCGCTGATGGCAACCGCTCATTGCTGACCGGGAAGTTTTCTCGTTTACCCCGGGGGGTCTACAGGGTGGTGCTTCAATTGGATGGCGACAGGACCGGGGGGGCATTGTTGCCTGATGATGAGACCACGCTGACATTGGAAATTAGAGAAAGTTGGACCAATCCTCTTTTCATGTCTGGTCCGAAAATTGAAAACATTCCGATGACGCTGGATCAGGCAATTCAGGGAGAACTTTCCGGGAGATTCGTAATTACAGCGGAAACACAGGATGTCGCCGTTACATTTTACCGCCAGGGCGATGGTGGGTTTCGGTTGAAACAGGTCGTTTTGGATTATCTGCGCCGAGAACCGTGAGGGAAAAGCTGCTGTCAGTACCCGGCTTTGCCGCGTGCTTCGTCGCCCTTCAGGATGTTCACGCTGGCGCTGGCACCGATGCGCGTCGCTCCCTGCGCGATCATGTTGCGTGCGCCCGCGCAGTCGCGGATCCCGCCCGACGCTTTCACACCCATCTCGCCGCCAACCACGGCTCGCATCAGGGCGATGTCTTCCTCGGTCGCGCCGCCGCCGCTGAAACCTGTGGACGTCTTCACGAAATCTGCACCGGCGGCCTTGGCTAACACGCAGGCTGCCACCTTCTGGTTGTCTTCCAGAAGTCCGGTCTCGATGATTACTTTCGTGGTGCGCCCGGCGGCAGCTTCCACCACCGAACGAATGTCGTCGAGCACGTAGGCATAGTTGCCCGACTGTAGCTTGCCGACGTTAATCACCATATCGATTTCCTCGGCACCGTGGCTCACGGCGTCGCGTGTTTCAAACGCCTTGGCGGCGCTGCTCATGGCCCCCAGAGGGAAACCCACCACCGTGCAAACTTTCACCGGGCTTCCCCCCAGCAAACGCGCGCACTGCTCCACGTAGGAGGTGTTGATGCACACGGACGCAAAATTATATTGGCGCGCTTCGCTGCAAAGCTTGGCGATGTCGTCCTCGGTGGCGTTGGGTTTCAGCAACGTGTGGTCGATGTACGGCGCCAGACTATCGCAATGCAGCGCCTGGGCGTCGGTGATGCCCATGCGGGCCGCGCCGGTTTCCACCAGACGTTTCCCCGTGGCGGTGTTTTCGTCTTTCACGCTGGGCGGGGTGGGTTGCGCCAGCGCTGCGGGAGCGGAAGCCCCCTGCGCCATGGAGGCACTTACGCGTTCCACTACCGCGCGAACAATTTGCTCAATCTGGTCGGGACGCAGGTTATCCATAAGGCCTGATTTCATGACCACACGATGCGCTCTGGTCAAGACGAAGCTGATGGTTTTTTCGTGCCTGCAGCATGCCGCGAGGAAATGCTTGAATGCAGCATCACGCAGGGCAGGATGTTATTGAAAGCAACACGTTCCATCCAAACAAACATTCTCTTCCGGAGGCACGACCACCCATGAGATTCATCACTGCCATTACGATTACCGCCACTCTTGCTGTGGGGCTGACCGTCGCGCAAGCGGCTATGCCGGGAAATCCCGACGGGCTGAAACCCGAAGCCGCAGAAAAAATGCAGGGCAGCAACCTTGCGTGGTTCGATGCCCGCGCAATTGGGTTGGAGGGAACGACCTTCAACGACATGGAGACCAGCTATGCCCGGCTGCCCGATCGCGCCAAGGCGGATGTTCCGCCCGCGGTGTGGCACCTCAGCCGCAACACTACCGGTCTGGCCGTGCGTTTCGTCACGAATTCAAGTCAGATTTCTGCCGCCTGGGACAATGGCGGCCAGTTCTCCATGAACCACATGGCTCCCACTGGCGTCTCGGGGTTGGATTTGTACACCAAGGGTGAAAAGGGATGGAAATACCTTGGGACGGGCCGCCCCGTCGGGTCTGCCACGTCACAAACGCTTGTATCAAAGCGTCCCGATGAGTCCTCGGAGTACATGCTTTATCTACCACTTTATCATAATATCACCTCGTTGAAAATCGGCATTGATACCACGGCCACCGTTGCCGCGGCGCCGGCCCGCAAGGAAAAACCCATTGTCTTTTATGGCACGAGCATGACGCAGGGCGGGTGCGCCAGCCGCACGGGCATGTGCCACGTGGCCATCCTCGGCCGCTGGTTGAATAATGAAGTCATCAACCTCGGATTCAGCGGCAGTGGCAAGGGCGAGCCGGAAGTGGCCGCGCTGGTTGCGGAAATCGACGCGCGGGCCTTTGTCATCGAGTCGCTGCCCAACATGAACACCGAGCAGGTGCAGACGCGCATCGAGCCAATGGTGAACATGATCCGCGCAAAGCATCCCGAGGCACCGATCCTCCTCGTGGAGAACCCGCTGTACGGGCGCGAAATGCCCCAGAACGAAGCTTTGAGAACAGCCTTTGAAAACCTGAAAAAAGCCGAAGTGAAAAAGCTGTGGCTGCTGCCCGGCGGCGACTACCAATTGCTGGGCGAAGGTGGCCGCGAGGGTGACAAAGAAAACGGCACGGTGGACGGCGTCCATCCCACCGACCTCGGCTTCGTGCGCATGGCCGAGGCTTATCTGCCCATGATGAAAAAGATCCTCTCGGGTAATTGATCGAAGCCCGAAGTCACTGATGACTGATTCGCCCTATTACCCCCTCTCGCTGAACCTGCACGGATGTCGTGTGCTGGTGGCGGGAGGGGGACCGGTGGCGACGCGTAAGGTGAGGCGTTTGGTTGAGGTCGGCGCGAAGGTCCTGCTGGTCTCGCCAGACGCAACCGAAGCGCTGCGGCGCCAGGCGCAGGCGGGGGAGATTGAATGGCAGCAGCGGGCGGCGGTTGCGTCCGATGTGGCGGGTTGTACTCTGGTGTTTGCGGCAACCAGTGATGTGAGCAGCAACGAGGCCATCGCCCAGGCCGCCCGGGTGGCAGGCATTCCGGTCAACCGTGCAGACGCCCCGCAAGATTGCGACTTTTTGGTGCCCGCCCTCATGCAACGAGGCGCGGTGACGCTGGCTATAACCACCGGCGGACAGGCACCGGCCCTGGCCAAGTGGGTCCGGCGGCGGCTGGAGGCAACCCTCGGACCGGATCTCGAAGCGGTATCCCATTGGTTTGTCGATGTCCGCCGAGAGGTTCTTCAGCACGATTTTCCGCAACCGATCCGCGCGAAGCTGCTGCGTGCCATCCTCGATTCATCCGCCACCGAACTGGCCGCAGAGGGGCGCACCGACGAAGCACTGGCCATTGCGCGGGAACTGATGGAGAAACAGAAACAAGGTTGACGCCGAGTCGCAGCGCATGAGTTTCATCTCTGCGCCAATAATCACCCGGAGAATGCAACGTCTACTTTGCTGGTAGACAATCAAGTTATGAGAATTACTATTACCGGTTTGAGCCATCGCACGGCCCCCGTGGGACTGCGCGAACGCTTCGCTTTCGATGCCGACCCGGCGCAGGCGCTACAGGAACTGCGCCGTTGCGACGGTGTCCACGGCGCGGTGATTCTGTCGACCTGTAACCGCGTTGAACTGGTGACGCTGGAGGAAGCTCCCGCAGCGGGAAAATCCGGCAGCGCGTCATTCCTGGGCCAGTGGTTTGGCATCCCGGAAGCTGAATACATCGACTATATATATCGCCTGCATGACGACCAAGCGGTGCGGCATCTTTTCCGCGTGGCGGCAGGTCTCGATTCCATGGTCCTGGGTGAGGCGCAGATTCTTGGTCAGGTGCGTCGCGCATATCTCTCTTCGCAGGAGGCCGGCACTTCGGGCGGACATCTGTGCCGGTTGTTTGAGCGCGCCCTCGAGACTGGCAAGCGCGTGCGCACAAGCACGACCATCGGACGCCACGCGGGTACGGTTCCGCACGCAGCTGTCGACCTGACCAAAACGGTTTTTCGCTCCCTTGAAGGGCGCACGGCGGCGGTGCTTGGCCGTGGTGAGGCGGGACAGATGGCCGCCCAGCGACTTCAGCGCGCGGGCGTATCGCGCCTGCTGGTGGTGAATCGCTGTCTGGAAGCAGCTGAACGGTTTGCTGCATCTGTGGGCGGAGAACCGCGCCTTTTCGACGAGGAGCTGTCGTTCCTCCATGATGTGGACCTGCTCCTGTGCTGCAGTCGCACGCCCTATCCGGTGGTCGGCGTCGAGGCCATGCGCCCCATCGCGCAACAGCGCGGCGAGCGGTTATTGCTGGTGATCGACATCAGTGTGCCACGTGGCGTGGACACTGCCGTCGGGTCGCTGGACAATGTGCTGCGTTATGACATCGATGATCTTCAGGCGCGCATGGAGGAAGCCTCTCTGGAGCATGCCGCCGCCGTGGCGCAGGCAACTGATTTGGTTGAGAACGAAACCACCGCTTTCAGCGATTGGTGCACCGCCCGCCGCCGGGGCAGCGTGGCGCGGACGCGTCCGGCACGGGCGACCGAGACGGACGCTGTCGAAGCCGGGTGAAGGCGCGGCGAGTTTTTCGCTGAAAGTGGCAACGGCGTTCTTGCATGGCCATGCCGTCCGTCGCAGGGTTTTCAGCCATGACCATTAACTTCAGCCCAAGACGCGGCGTGTCGCGCACAGTCATGGCTCTGGTCGTGGCCGTGGTGGCGGTTATTGTTGCCCTCGGGATGCGCTGGTTTGCAGCGGCACCACTGGTCAACCAACATTCCACAGGCAGCAGCATCATTGCCTTCGGCGACAGCATCACGGCGGGATCGGGGGCGGGGCGCGGAGAGGATTATCCCTCGCAGCTTTCACGGATGGCGGATGTGGAAATTCTCAATCGCGGCGTTCCCGGCGATACAACCGCTGGCGGTCTGGCCCGGCTGGAGCGCGATGTGCTGGGTTCTGATCCGCGTATTGTTATCGTCTGCCTTGGCGGAAACGACATGCTGCAAAGGATGGAGCCGGACACCACTTTTGCAAATCTGGAGAAGATCATTCGGCGCATTCAATCTTCGGGGGCCTTGGTGGTGCTCGTGGCGGTGGACGGCGGGTTCCTCGTTGGCGGTGGTCATGGGAAACGTTTCCGCGAGCTTGCCAGGCAGACCGGCGTTGTGTTTGTACCCGATGTGCTGGCGGGAATACTAACTTCACCCAAGCTCAAAGCCGACCAGATTCACCCCAATGGCAAGGGCTACACCATCATGGCGGAGCGCATTTATAAAGCGCTGAAGCCTCATCTTCCATCCGCTGATGGCAAGCCATGAAGATTTGCATGGCGGTCCGGGCGCTGCCCATGCACCGACCCGGGGGGCTGGAGTTTCATGCGTGGGATCTGGCGGGAGCAATGGCGCGGCGCGGCCATGAGGTACGGTTGCTCACCAGTGCGGCGCCATCAGGTGCGTTGGGGGCGGATGAGTGGATCACCCCACAAGGGGTGACCGTGGAACATCTGACCAGCGGTCCGCCGGGGGATTATTCGCTGTCGTTCTGGCGCGGTGTAGCGCGTCGCGGCGAGGAGCTTGTGCGCACAGGTGAATGTGACCTGTTGAACATGCAGGAGTTTGCGGGACTGGCGTGTCGGGGTGCCGGGCGTGGCGGCGCGCCGTTTGTGGTCAGCGTGCATGGAACCATGTTCACGGAGGTCACGCTGGATCGCCGCCACCGGGTGCATTTATCTGTCGGCGAAAAGGCTGCGGCCATCTGGCAGCACAAGGCGCGCCTGGCGTTGCATCCGTTCTTTGGTCGTATGCTGCGGCGGGCGGATTTGCTTCTCACAGACAGCGAGTTCACGAAGGCCGAGTTGTTGCGGATCGATGAAAAACTGGAGCCCAACATCCGGGTGGTGCCGTTGGGGGTTGATCCGGTGCGCTACGGGGATGCGGCCGCCGGGAAGGAAGATCGTCCGTTGACCGCCGTCATGCTGGGGCGGGTGCAAAAGATCAAAGGGATCGATGCGGCCCTCGATGCCATGGGAGTTTTGCGGGAGCGCGGAGTGAATATGCGATTGTTGGTGGGTGGGGGAGGGGAGTATCTGGAAACCGCCCGACGCCGCGCCGAGGCGCTGGGTGTGGACGGGTTGGTGGAATTCCGGGGGCGCATCCCTCAGGATAAAGTGAACGAGTTTTTGGGCGGGGGAGACCTGCTGCTGTTTCCCGATCTCACTCAGCCGGCCTTCGGTCTGGTGGCCGTGGAGGCGTTCATGCATGGCCTGCCGGTGGCGGGGTCGCGGGCCGGGGCCATCCCCGAGGTCGTGACCGAGCAAACGGGCTGGCTCTTCGATCCATGGCAGCCAGAGCAGGTGGCTGGTGTGCTGGAGCGGTTGGCATCGGACCGCGATGAAATTTCCCGCAAGGCGGCTGCCGCAAGAGAGCGTTTTGCGTATTACACCGCTGACGCCATGGCCGAACGATGGGAATATGCCGTGTTGGGGTGAGGTCGCCCGGCTCACATCTGTTGTATCTGGGGAACCAGACATTCGGAATAAAACGGCAATTTCCCCTCATGTGTAAATCCTCTTGCCCTTGAGGTGCGCTCTTGCTTGATAAGGACACTTTAATGGTTGTTGAAACATGCAAACGTGACGAAAACGAGGATATCTCGAGTGAGTAATAGGAACGATCGGCGATCGGGAATGCTGAAGGCTGTGACAGGTGCGTTAGCTTTATTTCTGTTAAGCGGATGCAGCACCGGAGTTCGCGAGCACATCCGGGAGTACGATTTCCGCGAATCCAACAAGGCCGGTGGTAGCCGCTCCGGTGGAGCGCCTTCCCCCATTGCGAACGTTTTTGATATGCCCGGATGGACCTCGGATCTCGAGGGTGCTACTGCGTTTGCGGCGGCCAACGGTCGTAACACGGTTGTGTTCGTGCGTCGCGCCGGTGAGTCGACCAGCGAGCGCGTGGTGGTCATCCTCAACGGTCGTCAGGGCGAAGCTGCCTCCAAAATTTCCGAGCGCGTCGCGCTCGACATCGCCCAAACCCCCAGTCTGGCTGCGGGACTGGGTGTCACCGAGACCCCCGCCATTGTGGTGCTGAATCCGCAGGGAAGTCCCATCGCATCACAATCCGGCCCCATGGAAAAGAGCCGCGTGCTCTCTCTCCTCGGCGCAAAATAAAGAAAGCCACCTTCGATGAATCCTGTTTTTTCCCGCAGTAATGTTGCGTTTGTTTGTGCAGTGACTCTGGCCCTGACCTTGGGCGGATGCGCCGCCCGCACCACCACTGGTTCGACTGTTGCGACCGGTTCCGCCCCGTTGGCCCCCGGCGAGATTCGCCAGCTTCGGCCTTCCATGGCCGTGGATCAAGGCTGGCAGCCTGACCTTGGCGCTGCACAAAAGCGCGCGCAGGAAAGCGGTCGTCTTGTGGTTGCCTTTTTCGCAGCGCCCCATTGCCCGCCCTGCGTTCACATGAAAACGGACGTGCTGCCCCAGCCCGCCGTGCAGGCCGCCCTGGCGCAGGGTGAAGCGGTGATGATCGACACGCAGGCAACCCCCTCGATGATCCGCAAGTATGCCATCACGGGTACTCCGACGCTTCTCGTTATGGATGGCGCTGGTCGCGAGATTTCGCGCACCGTGGGTTATGTGGATGCCAACCAGGTTGTGGCGATTCTTGCCAATGCCGGAGTGACGGCCAAGCCCGCGAAAGCATCGAAGAAAACCGCTCGGCGCTGATCTCGCTGAGGTAAGATCCCTCAACTCCTCCAAGCAACATGGATGTGGGACCGGCGAGGGCGCCGGTCCCACATTAAAAAAATGCGCCTCTCGCCCTTCGTCGCGGCTACTCGTTCAATGCCTTGGCGATGGCTTCGGTGTTAAAGGTCATCATGCCGATGTAGGTGTCGCGCGGTGGAGCATCGGCGGTGCCGTGGGGGTCGAGCATTGCCACCTGACCACCTATTTCGCGCGCAATAATTTCCGCCGCACGACGGCTGAATTGGGGCTCCGCGAAAACGCTGCGGATACCCGCCGCCCGTAACTTCTCGACCACGCCCCGCAGATAGCGGTCGCCCGGTTCCTTGCCGGGGTACTCTTCAATAACCGCTGCAATCTGCAGTCCGTAGCGCGAAGCATAATACGCGAACGCGTTGTGGAAGGTGGCAAAGTCATGACGCGCTGTGGTTGACAGAGTCGTCTGGATATCCTCGTGGAGCGATCGAAGCCGGGCGTTATATGCCTCGGCATTGGCACGGAAGGTTGCCGCCTGTTCGGGATGAACCAGGGCCAGTTGCTCGGCGATCAAAGTCACCGCTTCGCGGGCCAGCAGCGGATCGAGCCAGAAATGCGGATCGGTTCCGTCGTCTCCGTGATCGTGGTCATGATCATGCACCTCATCGTGATCGTCGTCGTGACTTTGATCCTTCTCGTTATCAAGATCATGAGTCGCTTCAATCCCATCGGGTTCTATGGATGTCGCGGCAATCGTGACGCTGGTTACGTCCGGCAGGAGTCCGTTCGTGCGCATAAGGTCGCCCACGGCGATGGATTTGATCTCGCGGTTAGCGGAAGCCAGACCATCGCTCCAATCGTCGAGATGGAGTCCGATGCGTAAAAGCATGGAAGCCTCGGCCACGGTGCGCATTTCGCGGGGCGAAGGCTCGAACGTGTGGGCATTGGCACCGGACGGAAGAATGCAGGTGACCTTCGCCCCGGGGCCCGCCACCTGTTGGGCCCAGTCCGCGAGGGGGAGAGTAGTGGTGGCAATGCGCAAGGTCGCCGAGGTTTCGTCCCCGGTTGGAGTCGCGTTCGAGGAGTCTCCGGCGGGTGCGCAACCAAAGATGACGCCACTCGCGAGGAGAGCGAAAATTTGTCTTGCCAAGCGCGCGCCCTGCCCCCCGAATTTGTCTCGCATCCATCGAGGAAGTCTTCCGGCAGGAAAAGTAGCATTGGTCATGTTGGGTCTTATATCCTTGGGTGATGTGTTTGGCGGTTTGGAATCCGTAATTTCCCTTGCCTATACCGGCGGGGGAGAGGTTAAGTTCGGATTCTACAATGAACCCGGCAGGTTTGGCTAAAAGAATGAGATATCGAAAATTAATTTTGATGGCAGCGCTGGTCGCAGTTGCAGCGTCTGCAGGATATGCCCGCGGGCCGTTTTATGGTGAGTCCGTGCCTGCGCGTTCGGCGCGCAAGTTCGCGCGTGGGCTGAACAATACTTTGTTCTTCTGGGCAGAAGTGCCCAAAGAAGTGAACCGTGACTGGCAGAATGTCGATCCTCTGAGCGGCACGTTCACCGGCACCGGCAAAGGGATTTACAAAGGCGCGCAACGCTTTGGTGCGGGCGTGTATGAGATGGTTACGTTTGGCTATGACAGCCCGGCGAAGTATCAACCCGTGGTTTACCCCGAGACCGTGCTGGAAGACGGTTACGATTGGGGAGCCGAGGAGTATTACCACTACGATCGCACGTCGCGCATTACCCATTAATTTCGATTGATGGTCTGCGGCATGACGTTTCAATTTTTTGACTTGAGGGTGTGAGGAGAGAATCATGAAATTCGGGCGTATTTTGGGTCTGGCAGCAGCAGGCCTTATCATCGCGATGGCTTGCAGCACGGCTCAGGCTCAGCGCTACGGCGACGAATATCGCGACGAAAGCGCTTTCGGCAAAATGCAGAACAAGCTTGGTCGCGGTCTGACCAACGTGTTCACGGGTGTTGTCGAGATTCCCAAGAACATCAGCCGCGAATGGCGCAAGAGCGACCCCGCCACGGGCTTCATCGTGGGTGGAGTGAAGGGTGTGGGCTGGGCGGCAACGCGCATGGCCGTCGGCGCTTTCGACACCGTGACTTTCCCCGTCCCCGTACCGGCCAATTACGAGCCCCTTATGCAGCCGGCGACCCCGCTGCCCGACGTGTGGGGCGAGCAACTGCCTTACTTTGACCGCGACGGCGACCCCAAGCTGACGCTCTAGTCCTGGGCGGCAAGACTGCCGCGCAGATCATCGAAAAGTTCCCCGCCCCTCCTCGGCCGCAAGGCTAGGATGGGCGGTTTTTTTATGGGTGATCTCTGTGGCTGCGCCATACAACGCGACAGGCATGCGATTGGGCGAACACATAGGTTCGCCCCTACGATGGGTTTGAATTGGAACCATACAATGCATTGGGTTATGCGCCCCGGGTTATGATTTGTAGGGGCGGACCTGCGTGTCCGCCCTCCCCGCCACGCTGGGCAACGCACAAAAAAAGCGCCAATCCCGAGGGATCGGCGCAGTTTTTAACCGATAGGACTTATGGGTCCCATAAGACCCGTTCTATTAATCAGGCAGTTGCGGGGGCGTCTGCGGCGGGTGTCGGGTCTTCCGACTTCTCGCCCAGACGAATGCGCACGAAGCGCGTCACAGCCACGTCGTCGCCGAACTTGTCGGTGTTCTGCTTCACGTATTCCGAAACCTTGATGTCGGGGTTCTTGGCGAAGGGCTGCTCAAGGAGCACCGACTCACCGTAGAACTTCTGCACGCGGCCCTCGATGATCTTGTCGACGATGGCGGCGGGCTTGCCCTCGGCCAGTGCCTGGTTGCGGAAGATCTGGCGTTCGTTCTCGAGAGCGTCAGACGGAACCTCGTCGCGGTTCACGCAGAGGGGCGCGGTGGCGGCGATGTGCATCGCTATGTCGCGGGCGAATTCTTCCAACTCGGGAGAGTCGGTCGCTTTTGATGCGATGACCTCCACCAACACGCCGATCTTTCCGGGAGGGTGGATGTAATGGAAAATGTAACCGTTCTGCGCGGCTTCGAGACGCGCGTAGTTTGTGAAGATAATCTTCTCACCGATTTTTCCAACGATGCCCTGCACCGCATCAGCAACGCTCTGGCCGCATTCCATTTTGGAATTCTGCACATCGGAGAGGTCGTCAAGTTTATTGATATGATCGGCGAGACCCTGGGCCAGTCCCTGGAAGTCATCGTTGCGGGCTACGAAATCGCTCTCGCTGTTCAGTTCGGCCAGCGATGCACGTTTGTGATCGGGCGAAACAGCCACGGTGATCGTGCCTTCTTTGGCAGCGCGCGATGCACGCTTGCTTGCAATGGCCGCACCGCGCTCGCGCAGCAAGTTCATGGCCTTTTTCATGTCGCCGTCGGTCTCGCCCAGCGCTTTTTTGCAATCCATCATACCTGCGCCACTTTTATCACGCAGTTCTTTCACTTGCTGGGCAGTAATCTCAGCCATCGGGTTATGCCTTCCTTGTAAAGGGGGAGGTGGTTTAGCTGCACCAGAGACGGCGCAACTTTCCCCCGGGGGAGTGTAGTTATTTGTGCGGGTGTGCGCGCGTAGACAAAATGCGCAGTTTAACCGAACCAAACCAAAGGTGGGTATACCCCCGCAAGGGGTGTTCATTCGGTGGCCGAGCGGTGAAAAGGCATGACAAGTCGGGCGTCAGTGGCGCGGCAGGAGTGGGCACATTTATTTGATCCGCCGGGGCGTACCTTCACCGTCCGAAACGTAGTTTTTCACAACGCTCGGATGCCCACCTACCGGATATGAGTGACCGATAATGGGACAAATCGTCTCATCTCAATGTTCCCAACGATGCAATATCCATGCTCGACCGGTCCCGATTAGCCCCCGCTTTTGGCAAATAATCCTTTACAACACGGGTGATTAACCCCACAACAGAACCAATCTCTTGAGAAAGGAGGTCTGCGGAATGCGATTTGCTTATGGATGGAATGAGAATGCGGGACCCTTCGACGAAGACGTCACGCCATTTGATTTTCCGGAGGATGAAACCGAAACGGCCATGACCATGTCTAATGCTACCATTGATGCTCTTCCGCAGGCCCTGTCGGCAAGCCCCAACGTTGAGGCTATGTTGATTGAACAATGCAAGGAGGGCGACCGATTTGCGTTCGATGAGCTCATCAGTCTGCATCAGGAGCGGGTGCTCAACACTGCATTCCGCCTGATGGGGAATTATGATGAGGCCCTGGATCTGACGCAGGAGGTTTTCCTCAACTGTTTCCGCAAGATCAGCAGTTTCAAGGGTGATTCAGCTCTGTCCACCTGGCTCTATCGCATCACGGTGAACACGGCGAAGAACCGTTGGAAATATCAGCAGAGCCGTGGCATGAACAGGACTTCGAGCCTGGATGCCCCGTTGGACTCCGATGATGAGGAACGCGTTCGGCAATTCCCGGATTCGCAACCGACGCCCCGCAAGATGGCGGCGGATCGCGAATCAATGGTGGTGCTGGGTCGCCAACTCGATGGGCTGAGTGAAGAGTATCGCGAAGTGCTCGTGTTGCGCTACATCGATGAGCAGTCGTATGAAGACATTGCCGATCATCTTGGCATCAGTCTTGGTACGGTGAAATCGCGCATACATCGCGCCCGCCATGAACTGCGGGACCGGATGCAGGATTTCCTCTGAGGTGACGTCGCGGCCCGTAAGGGTCGGCTGCAACGGGGGCACGAACATGGTTGATGAATGTCTCGCCAGTTAACGCGTGACGGGAAACAACCGAATCAGTGAGCAGCGGATGGTGGATCACCCGGAATCGTGAGCAGTCGCCCCGAACATGAAGTGCCGCGCCCATCGGGCGATTTGCCGCAGGGAAACCACGCTCATTGGCGACGTTTGCTGGAGCGTCAACTGGACGGTTCCATCGGCTTCGATGACCGCATGGCCCTCTTTGATCACCTGGAAACTTGCGACGAATGCCGTGCAATTCTGGAAGCGGAAGAGCGCCTCGTATCTCGCCTGAGCGAGTTGCCACGTTTGGTGCCACCGGCCGATCTCCGCGCGCGAATTCTGAGTCAGGCGTCCCGTGAACATGAACAGGCCGGTCGTATGATAACCGGCGAGCACCGGTTCCGGGAGATTCTTCGCGAACCAGAAGATGTGTTGGAATGGAACGACGATTCCGACGATGACGTTGACTCCGAGAATACGGTGACGGGCCGCTCGGGTTTGGGTAATGTCCTTCGAGGCAAACGCCGCACCCGATGGCAGCGGTGGAGCCCGGTTGCAGCAACCCTCTTTCTTTTCGCTTCTTCTATCACGGCCTTCTTCACAAGCGACCTTTCCGCTATTCCGCCCTTGAAGCGCATGCAAAGTCTGGCCATGGGAGTGGCCAGGCAGGCGGCCTCGCTGGTTCAGCCGCAGGTACCCGGTGGGCCCGGAACATCGCGCAACGACAGTGTTGCCATGGCCGAGGCCGTTGACATGCCTCCTGCGGAAACACGCACCTTCCGCCCCGATTTGAAGGTGCCCGAACCGGCGGATCTTGCCTTGCTGCATTTCACTTTGCTCGAAACCGCAGCCACCACTTGGCGCGGGCTGGATGAATCCTTCAAGCATCTCGCGTCTGCGGCGCAAATCACTTTGCCCGGTCCCGCTGAAAGAGAAACTCCCGTGGCTGCCATCGTTATTCGTGCGACTGACGCCGGCGAAGCCGTGACTTTGGAAGACGACGTGGTGGGTGAAGCTCTTCGCGCGACGGCTGATGCAGAAGGGTACTCCCCCGAGGAGCGCCCAAGCGTTGAGCGTGGCGATCAATTCGTCGCCGCCGGACGACGCTACCGTTGTTACAAGGTGAGTGCCACGTCGCCCTGGGTCATTGAACTCGAACGCAATCTTGATCCCTTTCGCGCAGGAGAGGATACACCGGCGCTTCAAGCTTTGCAAGAACAGGGCCATGGCGTAGCCGCAGCGGGCCAGCGCGTGGCATACTTTGCCGCGCCCCGCCAGGCCATTAGCCATGCGGTGCAAAGCCTTGAAGGAACAACCGTGTCCCACGGGACCGGTGCGGTGCAGAGCTTACGCGAAGTGCGCGTCTTCGTGGTGGAGTAGCTAAGATAACCGCACTTTTTCCAACCAGATCGCATTCTTTTCATTCCTTCCGAAAAGTACAGCAGTCAGAACTTTCCTAAGTTCTTGCTTGACAATCATTGAGGGCCCTCAAAGCGGTATTGCGATTAAAGCATTATTGACTTGACTGTGGACTATGGTCCAACCACCTTCACCCGAACGGTTTCGCTTGGGTCTATCGACCACAAGGTTTCCGTCCCAATCCACTCTCCGTGGGATCTCCAGTTCGGTCAAATGTCGGGCTTGTTCCACAACCGGGTCATAACGACTGAGCATCATGATTTGCGGAGAAGCTTAAAGGAGGAAAAGATCAGGGCCTTGCAGTCGCCTCGGGAGGGCAGACTGAAGGTGCTCGGCCTGTGGGTCTGAAACCCACGGGATATATGATTGTACGGAGGGACCCCCTTATCATGAATCGAGGGGTATTCGTAGGAATCGTGGCAGCGCTCGCGTTGGCCACTTCATCTTGGGCAGTGACGGCCAAGATTTGTATCGATGCGGGCCACGGCGGCTCAGATCCCGGAGCCACCGGCTACGGACAGCAAGAAGCCACAAACGTGCTGAACACTTCTTTGAAGTTCAAAGCATGGCTTGATAAAGACACGAATGACGGCGCGGGCGGCGGCTCGTGGTCTGTTGTGATGACACGCACATCCAACGTGTATGTCAGCCTGCAGGGTCGTTGTGACATCGCCAACAATGCAGGCGCCAACCGTTTCATGTGCATTCATAACAACGCCTTCAATGGCGCCGCTTACGGCACAGAAACATTCGCTGTCACCAACCCCAGTTCCACCTCTGCGGACCTTCGCAACAAGGTGCAGGAACGCATGCTGCAGGCGTGGGGACGCTATAATCGCGGCAATAAAACAGCCGGCTTCTATGTGCTGATGAACACGAGCATGCCTGCCGAACTGGCCGAACTGGCTTTCATCGACAATGCAGGCGATTCGGTTTACACCGGAAGTTCAACTCATCAGGATTCGGCGGCTAAGTATCACATGTACGCCATCCAGAATCACTATGGTCTGAGCGCCTATGCTCCCAACACTGCGGCGACCTACGTCGTCGATAACTCTGGCAGTGGCTTCAGTTCATCGAGCAACTGGTGGACCAGCACCTCCACGGCCGGTTATTACGGCTCGAACTATGCATGCCGCGGAACCGGATCGGTTTCCGATGCCGCTACCTTCACCGCCAGCCTGGCAGCCAGTGGCAACTATGCCATGTCGGCCTGGTGGACGGCCGGTGCCAACCGCGCTGCATCCGCTCCTTATATCCTTCCCGACGGGTCGGTCGTGAACAAGAACCAGCAGACGGGCGGCGGCGCGTGGTCATCCCTCGCCACCAAGAGCTTGGGTTCTGGTGCAAGGTCGATCAGTTTGTCGTGCTGGACTACGGCTGGCTATTATGTAATAGCTGATGCGGTCAAGTTCGTCGGTCCCAACTGACAGGCATGATTGTAATTGCCTGATGCAATCCGGGGAGGCGTGGCACCCATGGGGGCTGCGCCTCCCTTTTTAGTTTCTTGAAGGTTTGCCTTGGTGCCACCTTCTTCTTTTCATCCGTATTGATCTCTCGCGCAATCGGAGTTCGAACGGTTCATTAATTTTCGGGGTTTCGTTTACAACTATGAAGTCGAAACTTTGGGTTGTCGTGTTTCTGGCTGTGGTTACTTTGGGGGGAGTCTGGTTTGTGACGCAGCGCGGAGACGACGGTTCTATTTCCGCGAAGAACGACCAACCGGGTCCGGTTGTGACAGGGACCGCATCCGGCGATGGGGAAACCGCCAAGGCGGCAGCCACAAAACCCGCAACGCGCAAACCTGATGTTTATTTTTTGCCCGAAGCCGGTACCGATAAGCAGGACCGTGTGGATCTTCTGGCGCGCCGCCAGCCGCGCATCACCGGCTCACGTCGCCTCGACCCCGGCCGCCCCGTTACCAGTGTTGACGATGGCAGCTTCATCCATCCGCGTTACTCGCCCGATGGTCTGGAAGTGATGTTTTCAACAGCGGGTTACAAGGGCATTTACGTGAAGGCCCTCGCTGGTGGTCCTGTGCGCATGATTACCGACGAAGAGGGGGTTGGTTTCTCGGCGCATTACAATGATGAAGGCGACATTGTGGTTAAGACCACCGACGGTGATTCCAAACTTTATCACGCCGATGGGACGCCTTCCGACGCTCCCACCAAAGACCCCGCGAAGGGATCGGTGGGGGTTTTTACGCAGGATGATGCAATCCTTTATCGCGCGACTGCAGGAGCCCCGGCTGTCCCCATCAGCGAAGGCGATGATCGTTATTATGGCGGCGTGGTCTCACCCGATGGGCAGCACATCGTTTACAATGGCGTCAGCACCGGCCTGTTTATCAAACGCACTGATGGCGAAGGCCTCGCGGTTTCGCTCGGCGAGGGTTATTCGCCCTCCTGGCTGCCCGATGGTTCGGGAATTGTTTACAATATCTCGGTGGACGACGGCCACAGCATGATGGCCAGCGACCTCTACATGGCCTCGGTGGACGGCACGGTTGTTTCAAATCTCACCAACTCCCCCGAGATCATTGAACTGAACCCCGTGGTTAGTCCGGGCGGCGGTGAGGTATCCTACGAGGTTGATGGCGTCGTGTGGGTTTCACAATTGTTCTGATCGGGCGCGCAGCAGCTTCGAGGGTCGCTTCGCTTTTCATTTTGGATTTGGATGGTCTCTGTCTGATGAGATATTTTTCGCTCTCTCTGCTTTTGACGGGAATGCTTTTTTTGAGTGTCGGCACGTTTGCCGCCGAAGACACCACCGCTTCTCTGGCGGCGCAGGCGGTGCGTCTGACTGCGCAGAAAAAACTGCCCGAAGCAGAGAGATTGTACCGTCAATTGGCGAAGGATGATCCGGCCGACGGGCTGCCGCGTCTGGCGCGTTTTCTCACCGTAACGGGCCAGACCACCGCAGCACGCGAGATGCTGACCGGAGAAGACGCAGCGCAGTTGCCGGCGCTCTTGCGGGCACGAGCGGCCCTTGCGGCGGGCGATGTAGCTCTGGCCGAGAACCTCACGACAAGCGCCACGCTATCCGAGGGAGGGGATGTTTACTCGGCAGTGGTGGTTCGTGTGAATGCGCTTATCGCCGGCGGTCAGCAGAAAGCTGCATCCGAAATTTTGGCCGACGCGACTCTCGACACACAGCTTTCACCGCAACAGCGCCGCGAGTTCTTTGACCGACTCACTCATGTGGGAGATTCGGGGCAGGTTGCGCGCGTCGCTCTGCCGTTGGTGGAATCATTGGCTGAGAATCCTTCCATCGGATTCGAACCTCTTCGCGACACCGCGCTGCTTGCGCTACAGAATCTCACGGCAGGAGAGGCGGCCAGCCGGTTTCGTGATGAATTGAGCAGCGCCTCCGCCACATCGGCTCCGGCAACGTGGATGCTGGCCATAGCACAGGTGCGCCGGGGCGAGGTTCCGGAGGCCCGGGAGCTTCTGAAAAAGCGATTTGCCGAAGAGAAAACCACCGCCAGCCGGGTCTTGATCGGACGCGAGCTTGCATCGCTGCTGGATGATGATCGTCCTGCCACCATGCGATTGCTGGAGGAACTGGTCCCGCTCACCAATGGTGATCCGGTGTTGCGGCTTCAGGCGGCCCAAATGGCTTACAAGATGCAGGACTTCCCCCGGGCCCAAAGGCATTTGAAGGATCTCGATACATCGACGTTCGATGAGGGGCGTATGTGGGCGTGGCGCAATGTGAGTGTGGGCAACATCGGCAAGGTGTCTGCCCCGGCGCAGGTTATATCCGAGTTCGAAGCGGCTTCCGAGGGCTTGCCATACGATAAGATTCGCGAACTGGCCGAGGCTCCCTGGGTGCGCCTTTCCGAGACAAACGACCAGTTGAAGGTTCACAAGTTGCTCCTGGATCGCCTTGCGGAAACCTCGGCACCCGCATGGTTGCATATCCTTCGTATGAGCCTTGAAAACCAACTCATTAATTCCCCCGGAGTTTTCGAAGCGCTGACGGATTATGTGGCAGCGGCCCCGGGCGATTTCCCCGCGCTGGAAGAATTGGGAGCGCTGCATGGCGCTCGTGTGTTTCAGTATGCCAACAACCTGAGCAAGTCTGACGTGGCAACCACCCCGGCGGAGTTCTACCAGATGGCGGGCGACGCGGCCGCAGTGCTGTGGAAGGCCGCCGAGGCGCGCCCCTATCAGCCCGAGGCATTCGATCGTCTGATGGCGCTTTACGTGCTGGTGGGCGATCAGGAGCAAGCGCGGCGGGTTCCGCAATTTCTGTTGGTGAAAAACGAGAACTCTCCCGAAGCACTTGGTCAGGCGGGATTCCTATATGCCACCAATGGATTCGCGGAGGAGGCTGTCCCCATCTATGAGCGAGCCATGAAGCTGCGTCCCGATGACATGAACCTGCGGTTGAATTACGCCGGGGCGCTCACCCGCGTGGGGCGCAATCAGGATGCGGAGGGGATTTACTGGAGCCTCATGGAGCACGGCATGCATGACCGACAGTATCACACTCATGAAATTTACGCCAACGCATACCGCCTTGCAGAGCGCACGGGGCGCATCGACCACTTCCTTGGCTTCCTGGCGGGGCTATTAAAGAAGCCCGACGTGGCCCAGCGCGATGAGTTCCTTTTGGATGTGGGGAAATTGCTCACGTTTTACGGGCGGCCCGACGCGGCGGTGCCGTTCCTCGAAGCGGCGAGCAGTGAGTTCCCCGACCGGGCCGAGGAAGCGCGCGCAAGTTTGATCCGCACCCACGTGGCCCGGCGCGATTTTGACGCTGCCGAGAAACTGATCGTGGAAGCCGAGGCGGCCACAACCTCTGTTGATGCGCAAATCTCCGCGCGGTTCGGTCGCGCCGACCTGGCGCGGGAACGCGGGGATATCGAGGCAGCGGTGAAGATCTGGGAGGAACTGGCCCAGGCGCATCCGAAGGACACATTGGCTGCGAGGGGACTGTTAGCCGGAGCAGAACTGCTGGCTGCACAAAATCCGCCGGACAAGGCCCGCGCGTCCGTGTTGTTGGAGCGCTTTAACGAACTGAATGTCGGCGACGACGAAGACAACCACCAGGCCGCAGCACTGAGGGACAAGCTGGGGCAGTAGGGTTGGGGGGGGATGGTGATGGGAGGAATGGGAAGGATGGGAATAATGGGAGGGATGGGGGAAGAGTATGCTTTAAGGGGGAGAGGCTGCGCCGAAATTGAAAGCGCCAACCCGGGTGGATTGGCGCTTTCAGGAAAATCAAAAACTGTTCATTGTCGGAGTTAATCCGGGGTGCTGGCTCCGTGGCACTTTTTGTATTTCTTGCCGCTTCCGCAGGGGCACGGATCGTTGCGACCTACCTTGGGGGCGGCGCGGTAGGGCGTGGGGGCCGGTCGCTGGCGGCGGGAGCTTTCGGGCACTTCGCGACCCTCGGCTTCGGCTGCCAGTTGTTCCTCGTCGATTTCTTCCTGAGGCGGTGGCGGAGCCGGTAGCGACTCTTCCAGCGTTGCCTGACGCGCGTGCATCTGGCCTATCTGAATTTCCGGTTCCATCGGGGCCAGTGCTGGCTGGGTCAGGAAGTAGTGCTCCAGAATCTCGTTGTTGATGTTGTACATCATTTCATCGAACATTCCCGATGCTTCGCGCTGATACTCGTGCAGCGGGTCGAGCTGCGCGTAACCGCGCCATCCGATACTGTCGCGCAGATCGTCGATGCCGAGCAGATGGTCCATCCAGTTCGAGTCGATGCGGGTCAGCACCACATAACGACCGAGACGCAGGAGCAACTCCTCGTCGTTGAGCTGCGTGGCTTTGTTGTCGTAGGCTTCCTCAACCTGCTTCATGATTTCCGTCATGAAACCATCGAGATCGCGCCCCTGCAACTCGCCTTCATTCTTACGGAAGTCGGCATAAGGTATAACCCGTTGGATGTGTTCCAGCAGGCCGGGC
This sequence comes from candidate division BRC1 bacterium HGW-BRC1-1, assembly GCA_002842095.1. Classification (GTDB taxonomy): domain Bacteria; phylum Sumerlaeota; class Sumerlaeia; order Sumerlaeales; family Sumerlaeaceae; genus HGW-BRC1-1. Next base: position 25,145 of record PHCB01000018.1, on the reverse strand, counting down.
AGGTCCCAGTTCTCGCTGCGGCGGGTAATGTCGCCATACTGTTTCACCATCGCCCTGATGGCATCGTAGTGGATGTTTAGAATGGTCTCGCGGAGGTTCTCGGACGTGAGCACTTCCTTGCGCAGGCCGTAGAGTGCCTCGCGCTGCTTGTTCATCACGTTGTCGTAGTCGAGGGTGCGTTTGCGGATTTCGAAGTTGCGCTGCTCCACTTTCTTTTGCGCGCTTTCGATGGCCTTCGTCACCCACGGGTGCATGATCTCCTCGCCCTCCTGCAGGCCGAGGCGGTCCATGATGCGGGCGATGCGTTCGCTGCCGAAGAGACGCATGAGGTCGTCTTCCAGCGAGAGATAGAAAATCGAGTGGCCGGGGTCGCCCTGGCGTCCCGAACGTCCGCGCAACTGGCGGTCGATGCGGCGCGCCTCGTGGCGCTCGGTTCCGATGACCTGCAGGCCGCCGGTGGACGATTTGCCCTCCTGGCCACGGATAACATCGGGGTGCAGCTTGATGTCCGTACCGCGGCCTGCCATGTTTGTGGCGATGGTCACTGCGCCGGGCTGGCCAGCGAAGCGCACAATCTCCGCCTCGTGCTGGTGGTTCTTTGCGTTGAGGACGTTGTGGGGCAGGTTGACGCGCGTGAGCATGCGGCTGAGCAACTCACTCACATCGACGCTGACCGTGCCCACGAGGACCGGCAGACCGTCTTTGTGAAGGCGTGTGATCTCTTCGATGATCGCGTTGTATTTCTCGCGCTTGGTTTTGTAAATGCGGTCGTCTTCGTCATTACGAATGCAGGGGCGGTTCGTGGGAACCACGACCACGTCCATTTTGTAAGTGTGGGTAAATTCGCTGGCTTCCGTTTCCGCGGTGCCGGTCATGCCGGAAAGTTTTTTGTACATGCGGAAATAGTTCTGCAACGTGATGGTGGCGAGGGTCTGGGTTTCAGACTCGATCTGCACACCTTCCTTGGCCTCCACGGCCTGGTGAAGTCCATCGCTCCAGCGGCGACCCGACATGAGGCGTCCGGTGAACTCGTCGACGATGATGACCTTGTTTTCCTGCACGACGTATTCCACATCGCGTTCGTAGAGCGTGTAGGCCTTCAGCAACTGCGAGATGCTGTGCAGCTTCTCGGTCTGCTGGCCATGCTCCACACGAAGGATTTCCTTGACCATTTCGATCTCGGGCTTTTCCAGTTCCTTGCCCGGGATGACCCGCACCACGTCGGCCTTGGGGACGTTCAGGGTCCCGTCGGTGCGCGTGATGGTCCAGCCTTCATCGGTCTTCATGGCAGCGCGCTCGTGGGCGCGGCCGCTCAGGAGGACCCGCTTGCCGTCGGTCAGTTCCAGCACGTCGAAGTCGCCATCTTCCGCGGCAGCAATCTCGTCCACGATGTCCGGCAATTCCCAAAGCTTCGGGTTCGTGGGCGACAGCTCCATGCGGCCTTTTTCGGTCAGATCGATCTGATGGCCTTTTTCGTCCACCACATAGAAAAGTTCTTCGTCGATTTCCGCGACCTTCTTTTCGGCCATGTACTCAAGTTCGGTCTTTTCGATGGCAGTGGCCACACCCGACTCGCTCTTCAGTTTCATGAGGCGCTTCTGCTTGGGCAGGCCCTTCTGGGCGGCCAGCAGGCGCACGGAGGCTTCGCGGGGTATGCTGCCCCCCTCTGCCTTGCGCAGTTCTTCCTCGGCCTCGGCCACGAGCTTGTTCACCAACTCGTTTTGCTTCTTCACGAGATCGAACACGATGGGCCTGATGTCATTGTAGCGTTCCGTGCTGCGGGCCACGGGGCCGCTGATGATGAGCGGCGTGCGGGCTTCGTCGATGAGGATGTTGTCCACCTCGTCCACGATGGCGTAGAAGTGCCCGCGCTGCTGCACCATCTGCGATGCGTCCTGCACCATGTTATCGCGCAGATAGTCGAAACCGAATTCGTGGTTGGTGCCGTAGGTTATGTCGCAGTTATACATTTCGCGACGTTCCATGGTGTTGGGTTCCGTGGTGTCGAGGCAGCCGACGGAGAGCCCGAGGAATGTGAAAATCTGTCCCATCCACTCGCTGTCGCGGCGGGCCAGGTAGTCGTTCACGGTAATGAGGTGCGCTCCACGGCCGGCCAGCGCGTTCAGATAAAGGGGCATGATGGCCACGAGGGTCTTGCCCTCGCCGGTGGCCATCTCGGAAATTTTGCCTTCGTGGAGGGAAATGCCGCCCGCAAGCTGCACGTCAAAGGGGATCATGTCCCAAGTGACTTCTATACCGGCGGTAACCCAATGGCGTCCGACGTTGCGGCGGCAGGCGTCTTTAACGGCTGCGAAGGCCTCCGGCAGCAGGTCGTTGAGGGTTTCGCCCTCCTCGGTCAGGCGGCGTCGAAATTCGTCAGTCTTTGCGCGCAGTTCGTCATCGGTGAGGGCGTGATACTCTTCGTAGTAGGCGTTGATCTCGTCGATCAACGGAAGCAGTTTCCGCATATCCCGCTTTTGCTTGTTGCCGAACAGCTTGCTTAAAAAATTGTCTAACATGGGTGGGTAGCCACCTTGGCCTTTCAGAGTCGATGCCGAGCTTTTTGGCGCAAACATGGCGCAAGGCCACGCTCAGGGTTTTCACGGACGTAAAACCCCCGTTAGTCCTACCCGCCCTGCCTGCAATTATTTGAGATGCGTGGGGGGAGGAGGGGGTGTTTCAGACGGTTTCTTCCGATGCTGCGGGGGCAGACGCCACCTTGGAAGCTGCTATGGCTTCCACAATGTGATCGTTCACCTGCGCCCCCACCAGATCACCGGCGGTGCGCAGGGCGTTCATGATGGCCTTGGGGCTGGATTTGCCGTGGCAGATGATGCAGTTGCCTTGCAATCCCAGCAGGGGAGCCCCTCCGTATTCGGCGTAATCCACACGTTTTTTGAAGCTGCGCAGGGCCGGGATCATGGCCGCCGCGCCAAGCTGGGAAAGAACGTTCTGTTTCACTTCTTCCTTCAGATTGCTGAAAAGGAATTCCACAACGCTCTCGCCGAATTTCAACACGATGTTGCCCACGAAACCGTCGCATACCACCACGTCGAATTGACCCGAGAGCAGATCACGTCCCTCGGCGTTGCCCTTGAAATTGAGGCTGGAGGCTTTGAGGAGGTCGCGCGTCTCAAACACCAGCTCGTTGCCTTTCGTTTCCTCTTCGCCCACCGAAAGAATGCCCACCTTGGGGCTGCGACAATGAAACATGTGGCGCGAAAAAACCGTGCCCATGATGGCAAACTGCATCAGGTGGCGGGGTTTGCAATCGACGTTGGCCCCGGCATCCATAAAAATGAGGGGGCGCCTCGGGTGAGGCATGAAGGCCGCAATGGCGGGGCGAACAACGCCGGGCAACATGCGCCATTGGAACATGGCGTGGGCCATGGTGGAACCGGTGTTTCCGGGGGAGACCATCCCCTGGGCGCGTCCTTCTTTAACCAGCCGCGCGGCCACGGCCACACTGCTCTGGCGTTTCTTCAGCGACTCGCGGGGGGAGTCGTGCATGGTCACCACTTCTGTGGCGTCTTCCACCGTGAGGCGCGGGTTGGCCCATTGCTTTTCGCGGATGATGGTTTCGAGCTGGGCGTGAGGACCCACGGCAATTACGCTCACGTGGGGGAATTGCGCGATGGCGTCCACGGCGCCCTGCAGCACCTCGGTGGGGGTGCGGTCGGTGCCCATCACATCCAGCGCCAACACGCAGTCGCGGCGGTTGCGCTCCCGGCGGCGCTGGCGCACTTGCTCGCGAAGGTTGTTTGTGCCTTTGGCCATCGTGCGAAATTCCTTTTCTGGAAGAATCTGTGAGGGGCGGTGCGGAATCGAAAATTAAGGGATCAGAAAAAGAAAATCGGCGCACGGGAAATAAACCCCGACGCCGAAACTCGAAATCGTGCCTGCACGGTGAAATTGAAAATTGCAGTGGCTAATCATTGTGTTGCCGTTGAGAAACTTTGCCGAACAATAGACGTCGGCGGAGGCGACCAAAAGGTTAGTTTGCTGCTTTTTCCGCTTTCACGCGTTTATAGATGCGACCCTTGTATTCGCCACAGGACGGGCAAATCTCGTGAGGCAAGCGAGGTGCTTCGCACTTTGCACAAGTAACGATGCCCGCGATGGGGGTCAACTTCGTGTGTTGGCGGCGCCGGTCGCGACGCGAGGGGCAATGCCGCCGTCTTGGAACGGGCATGAGTGTCTCACTCCTTCAAAGGTCTAACAGGTCTATCTTCAAACGGTTGCACATACTTGCAGTACGGAGGTTCATTCACACCAGAAGGTGTGGTTTTTGTGGTGCGTAAGCGGGACCCGGTGTTGGGGGCTCAGGGGCGGTCTGTGCCGCGAAGTTCCTGGCGCGCTATGTGTGCCAGATAACGTTGGCTCATTACGGCGGCAACGGTCAACAGGAAGATGACAATGGCAGCCAGAGCCGCCATGAGGGTCCGCTGCGGCCACACGCGAAGCTCGGGGGTAACGGGTGCCGAGATAACGCGAACATCGCCGCCGGCGGGGTAAGGGCCGGCGTCTCCGGTGTGATAAACCGCCGCAGAGCGCTGGAAAGTGTCGATGTCTTTGTGTAACTGACGCTGGCTCTCGGCGGAAATAGCCAGTTGGCGTGTGGTTGCGGCAAAATCCCGGCGCAGAGCTTCCACCTTACTGGATTGAACGTCTATCTCTGAGGTTAATGTGGCTATGGTTTTGCGCAACGCCTCGGTCTCGGGTTGCAGTGTGGCTGAATTGGTGGTCGAACCGGCGGCGCTCACTTCCAGATCAGCCAGTCGCGCCACCAATCCGGTTGCGCGAGGCTGTGCCGGACGCACGTCCATGCTCACCTGTACGTTGTTGGCACCGTCGCCCTGGGGGGCGAGCATCTGGGGGCGGGGCAACTGAAGATCGGCGGGCGCGAGGATACTTATTTTCTCCGCGAGGAGTTTCTCCTCGAAAGGTATGCGCGCCAGCAAACCCGCCTGACGGGCCTCCAGATCGCGTATCTGGGTTTCGAGGTCCTGGTTGACGGCGCGCGCTGAGATGAGCTTCAGGCGGGCTTCATCGGCCACGTAGTTACCGTGGCGGGCGATGAAAACGCTGAGCCAGGCTTCCATAAGAAAGCGGGTTTCGTCGATGCCGCGTTGCTGTACGCGCAATTCCACAACTGGTGACATGTCTTTGCGGGTGGCGGTGTCTTGCAACACCTCGGTTTTCACCGTGAACTGGCGCACAAATTTTTCGAGGGTGGGGGGCGGGACGGAGAATTTTTCGGCAAACTCATCGCGGACTTGCTTGAGCACCTCGTCGCTTTTCAGCAGAGTGGCCACCGTCAAAGGGTTCGGATCGGCGATATCAATGTAAGCCTGACGGTTCACAAAAAGTTCCGCGTTGGCCTGGTAGTCCGAAGGGACAGCGCGCAGGACAAGATAGGTGAGGATGAAGACCGCGATGGTGGGCAAAAGAATCCACCATTTACGCCGCCAGAGGAAGAGTACATGAGGTGCAAAGAAATCCGGTGATTGATCGCTTCGTAAAATGGGCATGGGGAATTAGCTCTCTTTGAAACGACCATCAAAGGTTGTCACGGCACAATGTCAACCCCGGAGAGCAAGAGATTATCGGGGATGAATGGATGAATCAGGTGGTCGAAGAAGGCGCTATCGTTGGGCACCTGGGAGTGATTGGGTAACGGCGTGCATCTCTGTTTGAGACCGTTGGTCTCTTTCTGAGACTTTGATAGTGATTCGTGGCATCGATGGGTTCAGTTGTGGGTCGGTTCTATGAATCGTTAAAAATTATTTTATAAATGAAATAAAAAAGTATAACTGCTTAATTCTCAGTCTTTGAGTATCAATTGAAAATGCCTTCGATGCTGGTGCTATATCCATTCCAGCCCATGGTTGCGTAAGTTTTGGATATTAGGTATGGATTTTGCCCATTGAGTTTCAAGTTGGGTGCCCAGTTTTCGCTTCTGATGTTCGTCAAGGAGATTAGAATCATCTCGCCTTTGGATGGTTTTTATTCTTTGATAGAGTATCGAGTGAGAATCTGGGATCGCGCACATCCCGCGAATTTTCAAGTTTAAAACATTTGTTTCTCAATGGAGGTTTTACCATGATGGAGCGCAATACGAATCAACGTCGGGCGATTCGCCAGGTTTTCGAGGAAATCGATCGGCCTCTGAGCCCCTTCGAAACACTGGAGTTGGCCAAGAAGATTTCTCCCGGACTGGGCATCGCGACCGTCTATCGGACGATCAAGGTGCTTTGCGAGGACAAGTGGCTGGCCCCTGTTCCGCTGCCCAACGAGGCACCCCGTTACGAGATCGCCGGCAAGCCGCATCACCACCATTTCTCGTGCCGCGCATGCACCAAGGTATTTGAGGTCTCGGGCTGCCCCGGCGATCTGAAGGGCATTGCCCCCCAGGGTTTCACGCTCGAAAACCACGACCTGATCCTGTACGGTCTTTGCAAAGACTGCGCCGGTAAATAAGTTCAGACCCGTTAAAGATTAAAAAAACGCGCCGGACATTCCCCCAAAGGGATAATGTTCGGCGCGTTTTTTTTTGGGGCGATGAATCGCAGGTTCCGCCAATAAGCGCGAAGGAACACGAACTGTCCTCTGCCGGGGAGAAACCTCGCGATTACTTACGCGTTGCTTTCCGAGGCGGGCTTTTTGGGGTGGGGTGTTTCACCGCTCAACTTCAGTTCCTTGCCCATTTTAAATGTGACCACGCGCCGCGGTGGGATGGGGTATTGCTTCTTATCCTTGGGGTTGCGGCCGAGTCGTTGTTTGCGCTGCTTGGTTTGGAAAATCCCGAAATCACGGATTTCCAATCGACCCTTCTCCGTCACGATTTGTTTGATGGCGGTGATGGTTTCGTCCACAATCGCCAGCGCTTCTTTATCTTTGACCCGCAGGTGTTCAGCGACCCGCTTAACGATGTCGGCTTTGATCATGATGTTCCTCGAGGTTCAGGCATTGGGTTCCCAGCCGGAAAGATTGCACGACTTGATAATCTCATGCGGAAAAGACCCTGCGCCGCGAGCAAATGGTTTGATAGCAATGATCTGGAAACGAAATCAAGTGCAAAGATTTGATTTTCTCAACCCTAAAATGGGGTTGGTCTCCGGCTTGATTCCGACCCGTCGGGGATTTTATTTTTTTGGGTCCGAATCTGCTTCGGTGTCGGTGGGTTCCTGCGGGGCGCGGGCGGGTGCTTCCGTCTCAATTTGATGAAGCAGTTCATTGATGCGGGCGGCGTAGGAGCCGGTGGTGTCGAGGCGGAAGAATAGTTCCGGCATAAGCCTCAGCACGACGGCCTTGCACAGTTGGCGTTTGATGAACCCTTTTGAATGTTCGAGGGCGGCTATCACATCCGCGCCCTCCTTGGGGTCATCGCCCAGCACGCTCACGTGGATGGTTGCATTTTGAAGGTCGCGGGTTACCTCGACGGCGGCCACCGTAACCAGTGCCTCACCAAGTCGGGGATCCTTCAGTTCGTGTTGAAGGATGATCGCCAGTGCTTCTTTGATTTCTTCAGCGACGCGTTTTTCGCGCGAGTGAAGGGTCATGAGAAGGTTCTCCTGTCTGATTCTGGTGGAGCTTAAACTTTAAGTAAGATCGGATGCGGCGGCTTGGTCAACCATCCAATGCAACTCGCCCTCCACGGGGCGAACCAATCCGGCGGGGACCTCCGGGGTGGGGTCTCCAAGGGCACGTCTCAGCATGTGCGCTTTTTCCCCTCCAGCCACGAGAAACATGATGTGGTGGGCATGATTTATGGCTGGCAGTGATAAAGTTATGCGTCTCCATCCGCCGGGTTTGACGGAGGCAATGGCCCAGCGCTCGCTTTCGTGGAGATCGGGGGCATTGGGAAACAACGAGGCGGTGTGGCCATCTTCGCCCATGCCGAGCAGAACAAGATCAATGCGCGGAAAGAAACCATGGGTGATTTCCAGGACGTCGCGGATTTTGTTCTCCACCATTTCGGCGGCCCGGGAAGGGTCTTCTTCGCCGGGCATTCGGTGAATCTGCGACTCGGGAACTTCGAGGGGACAGAGCATGGTGGTGCGGGCGAGGAGATAGTTGCTCTCGGGATGATCGGGCGGCACACAGCGCTCATCGCTCCAGAAGTAATGCACTTTTTCCCAGGGGGCGGCGTAACGGAAGGGTGACGAGGCGAGCAAACGGTAGAGCGTGGCCGGAGTGGACCCGCCGGCCAGGGCCATGCTGCAACGCCCGCGTCGGTCGAAGGCCTCGTTTACAATCTTTACGGTGCGCTCGGCGGCGGCCTGACTCAGATCCTCGATGGTGGGGAAGATACAGACATTGGCATGGGGCCAATGTTGGTGATCAGTCATGGGTCGAGAGCCTCCGCGAGTTGATGGGCGATGGGAATTACGCGACAGTAGATTTCATCGCGTCCCCAGAAATCAAGTTCTCGTGCCAATGCCTGGGGATCGCGCATGGGAGCCATGCCCACCACTTTGCATGCGAGGGGCGCGTCACCGGGCCCCATGCAAAGTTGAGCGGTTTGCATATCCTCGGCGCGCTCGATGGAGACATGCAATCCGGCCCCCTCATTAGGTGTGAGGATGATGGCCGTGAGATGCAGGGGATGGCTTGGGCGGGAGTCGGGTGTGAAAGCGAGGGTGATGGGAGTACCGCCTTCCGGGGCGGTCAGCAGCAGTTCGCTGTCAACACCCCTGCCCGTCAGGCTCCAGCCAAGGCGCTCGGCCAACCACGCGGCGAGCAACACGGCGGCGTTGATACGCTGGCCCTGCGGGCCGGGGACGTGGCGAATCTCCACATGGCGGATCTGTTGCAAAAATGGGCGGGTTTGAGGCGGGTCGAACACCTGGGCAAGAATATCTCGCCACGGGGTGAGGCGGCTCCAACTGAGATCGCGCAAAGAGCATTTGTCATGGTCGGCGATGAGTCCGAACGGATTGGGACGCGGCGAGAGACGTCGAGAGTCGATCATCACGTGATCGACTTTAGCCGCAAGCCGTTCGAAAAGTGGGCCGCCGGGCGGGGTGGAGCGGCGCCACCAGAGGAACCGGCGCAGTTCGTCCATGAAGAGCGCCTCCACGGTTTGCGCCAGCGCGGGCATGGCTGCGGGAGATGCAAAGATAACGATGCGCTCCGTGCAGACGTGCCGCGAGTAACCCGGCAGAAAGCTGCACTGGATGGAAACTTCGGTGCGGATGTTGTCATCGGTGAGGTTCGCCTCGGGGGCCAGTATGATGGCGCGGGCCGGGTGGCTGTTGGCAAGTTCACCGAGAGTTTGAAAGACCTCCTGAAGCTGGGTTGCATCGTCGAGCACCACGGCAAGATTGAGGACGCTGGCGCGCAGCACGCCGGTGTTACCCTCCGCAGCGGCGTCGGTCCACAGGCGCCGCACGGCGGCTTCGATGCGGTCGGCGTCGGCGTTGTTGAACGTCAGCAGACCGGGCAAGCCCGCGGCCTCGCCGGACTCCCCGGTGCGTGGTGGCGGTGTCACAGTCGCCTCCATTGCTTGTCGTCCTGATCTGTCAGGCGTTGCGCGTCGTCGGGGCCCCAGGTGCCGGCCTCGTAATTATGCATGCCGTCTTTCCCTGCGGCCTCCCAAGCCTCAAGGATGGGCGTGAAGAATCGCCAGGCTTCCTCCACTTCGTCTGCGCGGGTGAAGAGGGTCGAATCTCCCAGCAACGCGTCGAGCAACAGGCGTTCATAGGCGTCGGGGGGCTCCACGCCAAAGGAGGAGCCGTAGCGGAAATCCATGACGACCGGACGCACGCGCATCTGGGTTCCGGGCACCTTGCTGTAAAAGCGCACGGCCATCCCTTCATCGGGCTGGATGTTCATGATGAGGGCGTTGGGGCGGGCTTCCTCGCCGCGGGTTTCCTCGAACAGGTGCATGGGCGCCTGTCGAAACTCGATGGCAATCTCGGTAATTTTGTGCGGCATGCGTTTGCCAGCGCGCAAATAAAACGGCACGCCGGACCAGCGCCAGTTGTCGATGAAGACACGCGCAGCGGCATAGGTTTCCGTGGTGCTGTCTGCCGGCACTTCCTCCTCCTGCAGGTAGCCGGGCACCGACTTTCCGTTCAGGTCCCCGGAGGTGTATTGTCCGCGGCTGGTCTGGGCGGCCACGTCATCGGCTTCTATGCGGCACAGGGAGCGCACCACCTTCACCTTTTCGTCGCGCACGGCGTCGCCGGCCAGAGCCACGGGGGGCTCCATGGCCGTGAGGCAGAGCAGCTGGAGAAGATGGTTCTGCATGATGTCGCGTGCCACGCCCGCCTTGTCGAAGAAATCGCCGCGCCCTTCCATGCCGAGACTTTCGGCCACGGTTATTTGGACGTTGTCCACATAGCGACGGTTCCAGATGGGTTCAAAGATGGCGTTGGCGTAGCGGAAAACGAGGATGTTCTGGACGTTTTCTTTGCCGAGGTAATGGTCGATGCGAAAAACCTGCTCCTCGCCAAAATGCTCGGCCACCACTGCGTTCAGTTCGTGGGCGCTGTCGAGGTCGCGGCCGAAGGGCTTTTCGATAACCACGCGTGCCCAGCCGTTCTCGGGTTGGTTCAGGCCTGTGTGGCCCAGGTTGCGAATGACCGGTTCAAAATGTTCGGGAGGGGTTGACAGGTAGAACAGAACGTTGGGGGCGATGTTGCGTTCGGCGGCGATTTTTTTCAGCCGCTTGCCGAGAGCTTCGAAATCAGCGGCGTTGTCGAGGTTGCCGCGCTGATAGTAAACTTGGGAGAGGAACCCCTCGGTGGTGGCGGAGTCGCCATTCTGGCCGTGCTCTTCGAGGGCCTTGCGCACGTCGTCGCGGAAAGCATTGTCGTCCTTGTCGCGGCGTCCGTAACCGAGCACGGCGAAAGCGGGGGGAAGGAAATTCCCGGCAGCAAGGGCCTGCAGGGCGGGAAGCAACTTGCGAGCGGCGAGATCGCCGGTGGCGCCGAAGATTACCACGATGGCGGGATCGGGCACCGGGCGGATTCGCAGGCCCTCGCGCAGAGGGTTTGGTGAATTGGAGTCGTCTGTAAGGCTCGGGCTGGTCATGACTGAGGCCGGTCTCCGCGCGGTGGCTTTAGTGTTCAGGGGTGCAGACTTATGGTGTTAGCCGGCACCTTTCAGGTGACTTAGAGCACGAGGTGGGGGTCATATTCACAAGTTCATTCGCGATTGACGACGGATGGGCATTGGCGGAAATGGGATAGAATGAAATTCACGAGGAAATGGCACCGGGCAACCACCCTGCTGATGGTCGGTTGGATGGCGGGAGGTTGCAGCGGCGGCAAGCTTGCTCAGGCGGGGGACGAGGTGGAGAGTCTGCGCGTTGAAGTACTGGCGAAGCATCCCCATGATCCCGGAGCGTTCACCCAGGGGTTGGAATGGCACGAGGGGGCGTTGTTCGAGAGCACGGGTCTGGAGGGGCGGTCGAGCGTGCGGATGGTGGAGCCGGCCTCGGGCAGGGTTTTGTTGAAAAAGGATTTGCCTGCGAAGATGTTCGGCGAGGGCCTGGCGCTGGTGGGGGAGAAGCTGATTCAACTAACGTGGCAAAATGGCGTGGCGCTGGTTTATGACGCTGCGAGCCTGAAACAGACCGGAGAAATGCGTTACGAGGGCGAGGGCTGGGGGCTGGCTTATGATGGCAAGCATCTCGTGATGAGCGATGGCTCGGCGGTGTTGCAGTGGCGCAGGGCGGAGGATTTCGGGTTGGTCACCACGCGCACGGTGACACTGGCGGGGAAGCCGTTGGGGGCGCTGAACGAGCTGGAGTTTGCGGGGGGCGTGTTGTGGGCGAACGTCTGGCAGCAGGATCGGATCGTGCGCATCGACCCCGCCACGGGGAAGGTGACGGGTGTGGTGGCCGCAGGCGGATTGCTGAGCGCAGCCGAGCGCGGTTGGGCCGATGTTTTAAACGGGATCGCCTACAACAAGGTATTGGACCGGTTTTTCATAACCGGGAAACTCTGGCCGTGGTTGTTCGAGGTAAGGTTTGTTCCGGCGAAATAAGAATCTGGCATCCCGCCGGGATGCGGACGATATTGACGCAGTGGTCCGGTGGTGTCGCTTCGCTCAACCACCGGCTAATAGCTTTGAACCATCCGGGTTCATCGGAAGGCCGCAAATTGCTCCGGTAGTATTGCTTCGCTCAACCACCGGAACCAAGTTCAAATGGTTTCGACCCCGGAGGTGGACGCAGTCTTGCAAGACGACTGCATCATCCATGGCTGGAATCTGACATCCCACCCGGACACGGACTGTGATGACGCCATGATCCCGTGACTAAATGCGAACCCACGGTCTTTTTCTCTTTGTGTCTTTCACATTTTCGGTTTTCTCTCTTTGCCCATGAACCCTACAGCCGCTCCCGTTGCCACGGCGCTTGTTACGGATCCGTTGGCCTTGTTTTCCTTTCTCCTCGCCATGGTGGCGGGGGTATTCTGGATCAGCGAATGGAAGCCTCTTCGCCGCTTCTTCGAGTTTCTGCCACCGCTGATCTTCTGCTATTTCCTCCCCATGATTACGACCAGTCTCGGTATCACCCCCGCCGAGAGCCCACTCTACGGTTGGTTCAACAAAGTCTTTCTGCCCCCGCTGCTTCTGTTGCTGCTCATCTCGGCGGATGTTAAGGCCATCGCGCGGCTGGGTGTGAAGGCCGTGGGTGTCATGTTGTCCGCCACCGTGGGCATTGTCGTTGGGGCCGTCATCGGATTTCTCCTTTTCAGTTCAAAACTCGACCAGACCCACGGTGCACAGAACCTCGGCGCGCTTACAGCCAGTTGGATTGGCGGCTCGGCCAACATGTATGCAGTGCAGTCGGCGCTGGCTATCCCGCAGGACGCGTTCGCTCCCATGATCATTGTCGACACCGTGATGGCGTACTCGTGGCTGGGCCTGTTGATTGCGCTGGCGGGTTGGCAGACGAAGTTTGCGGGCTGGTTCAAGGTTGACCCACGCCTGATGGAAGATGTGCGGGCGCGCATGGACACAAGCGCGCAGTCCTCCATGCACTGCCCGACAACTCGCGAAATTCTGATGATTCTGGCGTTGGCGCTGGTGGGTGGATACCTCGCCGTGTTGGGCGGTGGTGTTCTGCACGCCGCCATTCAACCCTGGATGGCGGCCCACGCGAAGGTGAACGAGGTGCTGGGGCAGACGCTGTCCAAGTTCACGCTCACCATTATTCTCGTTACGGTGGGTGGGTTGGCGTTGTCCTTCACGCCCGTGCGGCGGTTGGAAAAGGCCGGGGCTTCGCGGTTCGGTTACGCCATGCTCTTCCTGCTCCTTCCCACGTTCGGTGCCCAGGCGGACTTGCGGCAGGTGGGGGCGGTGCCGTGGTACGCAGCCGTGGGCGCGGTGATGCTCATCACGCAGGCTGTCTTCATCTTAATAGCGATGCGACTTCTGCGCGCGCCGCTGTTCTTCGGAGCGGTGGGCAGCATGGCCAACATCGGCGGGCCGGCTTCGGCATCGGTGGTGGCCGGCGCTTATGAACCCGAGATGACTCCGGTCGGTGTGCTGCTCGGAGTCTTTGGCGGCATCATGGGAACCTTTATCGGATTGATGACCGCAGCAGTGCTGAAATTTATGTAATACGCGAATAGTGGTGCGAGGCGTCAGGATGCTTTTTTTCGCGCCTTCTTCGGCGGGACGGGTGCGGCGCTTTGCATCTCTTTCAGATAGCGAGCCGTGTGGGTGTCGGCCCGTTTGGCCACTTCCGTCGGTGGTCCCTGTGCCACGATCGTTCCGCCTTCGTCGCCCCCCTCGGGGCCGATGTCGATGATCCAGTCGGCCTGGCGAATGATCTCGAGGTTGTGTTCGATGACGACGAGCGAACATTTTCGGGCCACCAGACGCCGGAAGACGCCCGCAAGCAGCGCAAGATCCGACAGATGCAGCCCCGTGGTGGGTTCGTCGAAGATCATCATGGTGTGGGAGAGGTCGGCATTGGTGACCAGATAGCTGGCCAGCTTCAGCCGCTGCGCCTCGCCGCCGCTGAGGGTGCTGGTGCTCTGGCCGAGGGTCAGATAGCCCAGCCCCACCTCGCGTAGAGGGGTGAGGCGTCGCACCACGGCGGTGTGGTCGCCAAAGAAAACGCACGCGTCCTCGATCGTCATGGAGAGAATGTCGTCGATGTTTTTTCCGCGATAGCACACCTCAAGCAGGCGCGGCTGGAAACGCTTCCCGCCGCATTCCTCGCACGGCAGCGTCATCTCCGAGAGGAAGTGCATGTCGTAGGTGGTGACGCCGGTGCCCTCGCACGTCTCGCAGCGGCCACCGGGGCGGTTGAAGGAGAAGTCGCCTTCGCCCCAACCGAGGGAGCGGGCCTCGCGCGTGGCGGCCATCAGTTTGCGGATGCCGTCGTAAGCCTTCACGAAGGTGACGGGATTGCTGCGGCTGGAGCGACCAATCGAAGACTGGTCGATGAGCAGCATCTCGTTGATGTGTTCCAGACCCTCGATGCTTCGCACGCGTCCGACGTCTTCCACGGGGAGCTTGTGGAATTTTTGATAACCCTTATACAGCACATCATGAATGAGGGTCGTTTTTCCACTTCCTGATACACCGGTCACACAGACCCAGCATTGCAGGGGAATCTCGACATCCACGCCCTTGAGGTTGTGCTCCGCAGCGCCTTTGATTGAAATGCCGTGGACCGATTTCGGCGGAGCGGGTGATTGCGGAAGCGGCTCGTTTTTGTGCTGGAGAAATTGTGCGGTCAGGGTGGTGGCATCGTCTGAAAGAAGCTTCGCGGGTGCACCTTCGAAGACGATTTCGCCGCCGTGAGAGCCGGCCCTGGGCCCCATGTCGATGAGGTGGTCGGCGCCGAGAATCAGTTCGGGGTCGTGCTCCACGACAACGATCGTGTTGCCCTTTTCGCGCAGGTCGTAAAGGATCTCCAGCAGGCGGCGCGAGTCGCGCGGATGCAGTCCCACGGTGGGTTCGTCCAGCACGTAAAGCGTCTGCGTGAGGGAGGTGCCGAGGGCCGTGGCCAGATTGATGCGCTGGGCCTCGCCACCCGACAGAGTGCGGGTCTGGCGGTCGAGGGTCAGGTAGCCCAGCCCCACGCGCGCCAGATAGGTGAGCCGCGACAGGACCTCGCGGAACAGGCGACCGGCCAGTTGTTCCTCGCTGGCGTCGAGGCGCGTGGTCACCCATTCACCGAGGAGGTCGCGGATGCTCAACGCGGTCACTTCGTTGATGTGACGCCGCGGCATGGATCCATCGCGCGGACCCCATACGACGTTGCGCGCCTCGGGCACCAGACGGCTGCCGCCGCACACGTGGCAGGGCGCGAAGCCACGGTAGCGGGCGATCATGATGCGACTCTGCACCTTGTAGTGTTCTTTTTCCAGCCAGGTGAAAAACTCGCTGATGCCGCCGAACTTGCCCGTGCCGTACAGCAGGTTGTTCCATTGGGCCGGGGTGAACTGGTCGAGGGGCACGTCCCACGGGATTTCGTCGCGGGTCGATTCCTTTTTCAGCCAGGGATAAAGGCTTTTATAGGCCGGCGAGTTGAAGGGCACAATCGGCTTTTGGGCGAGGGTTAGCGAGCGATTGACGATGACCTTGTCCCAATCGACGCCGGTGGTGCGCCCGAACCCGCTGCACTCGGGGCAGGCCCCGAGGGGCGAGTTGAATGAGAAGAGGTTTGGCTCGGGTCGGGGGAAAGCGCGCGCGCATCCGTTGCAGCGAAAACCGGAATGAAACGCCAGGGGCGCCGTGCCTGCGGGGGCATCGGCCAGATGAATCTCAAGGGTGTCGCGCCCCGCCTGAAAGGCGATGGCGAGACTGGAGGAGATGCGCTCGTAATCGCCGGGGTCCACGACGATGCGGTCGATGACCACGCGCACGCGCCCATCGTTGAAGACGGCGGCAACCTGCGCATCGTCGGCCTCCTGCAGGTCCAGCATGGGCGTGTCGCTGCCGGCCGGGGCCAGCACCCGCGTGAAACCACTGCGCATCAGTTCGTTGCGCACGGCATCGGGGCGTGCCCGCGCTTCCAGCGTGACTGGTGCCACCACCACGGCGCGCGCACCGGCGTGATGCTGCAGCAGATGGGTAGCCACACTCTGGGGGGAGTCCTCGCTCACTTCAATGCCGCAATGGGGACAGATGGTGGTGCCCGCGCGCGCGAAAAGCAGTCGCAGGTAATCGTTAATTTCGGTGGCCGTGCCAATCGTGCTGCGCGCGTTTTTCACGCTGTTCTTCTGCTCGATGGCGATGGCCGGCTGGATGTTGAGAATCTGGTCCACATCCGGACGCGCCATTTTTTCAATAAACTGACGCGCGTAGGTGCTCATGCTTTCCACGAAGCGCCGCTGTCCCTCGGCATAAAGGGTGTCAAACGCGAGGGTGGATTTGCCACTGCCGGAAACCCCCGTGATGACCGTTAGCTGACCGAGGGGAATGCGCGTGGTGATGTTGCGCAGATTATGAGTACGAGCGCCGATGATCTCGACAAATTTAGCGGGCATAGCCTAATGCGGTAACCACGGCGGCGGGGGAGAATTCGTGGAAGGGAGGGCAGATTCAGAGAAATGACGACTTCAAATTTCGGCGGGTTCCTGGAGGGGGAAGAAGGCGCGGAAGGTTGTGCCGGTTTCGGGCGTGGAGTCGAAGTCGACGTGGCCTTTAAGGAAGCGCTCCGTGAGGAGTTTCATACTGTAAGTTCCGAGCCCGCGGGTGGTTTGTTTGGTGGAGAAGGACCGGTGGAAAACCTGACGTTGGACTTCGGGTTCCATGGTGCCGTCATTGTGAACTTCTATCACGGCCTGGTCGGCGGTGCGCCGGGCTCGTAGAATTATTGAGCAGCCTGGCGCGGTCGCCTCAAGGGCGTTGATGATCATGTTGCAGATGACGCGCCCGGCCAGTGTGGCGTCGGTCCAGACAAGCATTTCGGGATCATCAATGTTGAGGACGATGTTCCGGTTGCGTGTCAGATCGTGGTACTGAAAGTGGTTGGTTTGGGATTGCAGCAAGTCCCCGGTGCTGTGATAGGCAAATTGGGTTTTTAGATCGTCATTTTCCGCAGAAATCAAATCGCGCTGGGCTTGGATTTCGTTGATAAGACGTCTTGTGGTGTGGGTGAGAAGTTGCTCTATTTCGGAGGTGTCCCCGGGTTCCAGGTGGGGGAGTATGGATGCCAATCCATGCAGGCCGGAGGCGGTGTTGAGCACATCGTGAAAGAAGATACGCTCCAGCGCGTGGCGACGTTTTTCATGGGCGATGTCGCTCAGTGCAACGATGATGTATTTTTCGCCATTGAGTTGGAGGGGGGTGTTGCGCAGGCGGAAATCGTAAGCCTCGCCACTGTTCACGACAACCCGACACTCCTGCTCCACGGCGCTGCCACCCAGACAGGTCAGCATGCTTTTCACGGCACCGCAGTCGATGCAGTATTTTGAAGTGCCACACCCGGCTTCTGTCTCGCCGGAGTGTATGCAGCCCACAACTTCGCCCAGGCGCATGCCGCAGATTTCGTTCATGTTCTCCTTGCGGGCGAAGGCCACCAGTGTGCGATTGGCATACACAATCTGGCGCTGCTCGTTGAGGACAGCCACAACCTCGGGGGTGCTGTCTATGAGGATGCGCAAGGCGTCGGGTGCGTCAAAATTCTTGCTTTGAGTGGACACCGCTTCACCGCTCAGGCGCTTGGCGGGAGCAAAAAAGGTATCTTTATCAGAAGTGGAAGATGGACCCTTGTTTAACATCGTAAATTTCAGAGGTTCATCAGCATGGTTGGCTGCTACAAGATAAATATGATCTTCAGGATATATATTTCTTCATTGCCCTTGCGCCGGCACAAGGGTTTCGGGGATAGGTTTCATCATTATGAATCGTTCATATTTATGGTCTGGCCTGCTTTTGGGTCTTATGTTGGTCGCTCCCCTGCCTGCAAAGGGCGCTGGTTTTCAACTCGGCTGGGGTGACGCACCTCAGGAATTGGGGTTGGTTATTCGTCCCGAACAGGAGCCACAGGGCCCCCTTACGTTCTACGTCAAGCCCAATGGAGCCCTTATTGTGGCAGACACGGTTCATGGGAACCTGAAGGAATTTTCTGCAGACGGCAAGCTGGTGCGGGTTTTCGGCGCGGGCATGCGTCCGACGGCGCTGGCCGCCCGCGCCGATGGTGGTTTGCTGGCGCTGGAAGGCAACGAGGTCAGCACCTTGAATTCTGAGGGAACGCTGGTGAGCAAACTCGAAGTTCCCGCTGCGGCCGGTTTGGTGGAGGGTTACGCGCAGGATGTCTTCGAGGAAGAGGGCATGACAGGGGTCAACTCTCCGGATGAAACCGTTTATCTTTTCAAGGCGCAGAACGAGGGGGCTCAGCCCACAACGGCGACAGCCATTCGCAAGGGGCGTGCGGCGGGCGGTGCTGCCCGCGCCATGACCGGCCTGGTGGGTGGGCGTGCGCGCCCGGTCATCTCAGACGGGCAGGGCACACAGCTTCCGGCCCCGGTGGCGATGAAGGCGGCCTCGCCGGATGCAGTCGCTTTTGGCGGCGTGATCTTTCGCGGACTGGTGGGGAAGCGAACGGTTTGGGAGACAGAAGAAATAACGCCCGATGGCGTTCGGCTGTTCCTGCGCAGCGACGGCCCGAAGCCGCTGCTCGAAATGAACAACGCCTATTTTACGACGGTCTATCGCAAGTTCGAGTTACGGCCTGATGGCAGTGTCTGGCAGATGCGCACCACGCCAGGTGGGGTGGAATTTTCCCGTCATGAGGTGGCGCAATGAACGTTTTCCGGAACCTGGCGACTCTGCTTCTGGCCGCAACGGCTGCCAGCGGCATGGGTCAAACACCTATCGCGCGCGACCAGATTCTTGAAACTTCCAACGAGCACCTGATGCTGCGCTGGTATTGCTCGTCCTCCAGCATTTACAGTGGGATAACCAATGCCAGTTGCCCGTTCACCGCCGTGGGATGGAAAAATGGAATCCCCTACGACTGGGGTGGCTACGACACACGCGATTCGTTCTACACCAATGTCGTCGTGAACGGTGGCTATGCGGGCGATACGAACTCGGCTGCGGTGATCTCCACCAATTATGGCAACGATTGCTCGGGCTTTGCCTCGCGGGCCTTGCGCTCCGGACGCTACGCCACCAGCGGTTTTCCATCGGTTTGTACTGAGATCACCTATCCCGTAATCGGCCCCGGCGATCTGATGAATTACGCCTCGTCCCATGTTCGGATATTTGAAAAATACACCGGAACCAACCTGACTCAGGAAGTGGAATGCACCACGGGCGGTTCGGGTACGGCGGGCATGAAACGCCGCATCATCTCTACCGATAGTAATTACAAGCCTCTGCGCTATCAGAACACCGCAACATGGCCGTCGCTCACCAAGGTTCTGGGTGGGGCCACGGGAACTGCCTCGGTGGAATTCCTCGGGCAGAGCACCTCCGGTTTCCGCGTTTACCGCAGCACCGATGCCGTAAACTGGTCGCTGGTGGCGGGCGAGGGGGCGTTGGGTGTGCAGGCTCAAACGGTCACAGCCAACGCGCTCACGCAAGGCGATACCCATTATTTCAAGTCGACCGCAGTGAATGGCGGGGTTGAAACTGCCGCCTCCACAGTGCTGGCGCTGCGCCAGCAGACGGGTGCGCGCAAGGCACTGATCGTGAACGCATACGACCGCTGGCACACCAAAACAGAGTCGGGCGGAGTGCCTCACACTTTAGTGACGCGCACAGCGCAGGCTCTGGCCGCTGCGGGTTACGCCTTCGACAGCGTGGACAACCTGCGGGTGCTGGATGAAACGGTGCCTCTGGCAAACTACAGCAGCGTCTGGTGGATTCTGGGTGATGAGTCGACCACCGATGAAGCCTTCAGCTATCAGGAGCAGCTTCGCCTGCAGGACTACCTGCAAGGGGGCGGGCATCTGTTCGTCAGCGGATCGGAAATCTTCTGGGATCTGATCAACAAAAAAGGCCCCATCAACGACGAGGCGTTCGCGCTGAACTACCTCAAATGCGGATACGTCAGTGACGGCTCTGCGGGCAACGGCTACTCCTTCTCGGGCATAACCGGCGAAGTCTGCGCGGGCGTGTCGGGCAATTTTGACAATGGTTCCAGCGGCGCCTTTGACGTGACCTGGCCCGACGTTCTGGTGCCTCAGACTGGAGCGCGAAGCGTGATGCGGTATGGCACCGGTGGCGTGGCCGCCGTGGCTTACGATGGCGTCTTCGGTACGGGCATAACGCCGGGTTCTGTGTTTGTCATGGGCTTCCCGCTGGAATCGGTTACCTCTCCCGCGGCGCGGACCGCCATTGTGAACGCGGTCACCACGCAGTTCTTCGGCGTGTCGGCTGTTGAGGACTGGACGCAGTACTAAGGAATCAGTTGGGTGAGCCGGAAGTTGGATCGGCCGACATAGATCCTTTGCGCTGATTCCTGCGCTTCCTGGCCCGGACCATCAGATTGTTGCCCCAGTCCGAGGCCTTCAGGTCGGTCCCTATCTTCAATATCGTGAGAAGCACCAATGCTCCCCATGCCCCGTGGAACGCCATCACGGCGAACCCTCCCAAAATGATGGTGAGGTGGAGGACTACAATTCGACCGTACGGCCGCGACATTAGCGTGGGCAGGTCGGCGGTCAGATATTCGCCATCCTTGATATAATTGAACCAGAACGAAATGCCGTGGCTCAGCATGAGGGCGAGGATCGGCCAGAAGAGGGGCGTTTGGTGGAGACCGGCGGAAAGCATCGCAAAGGGACCGCCTTGGAGGGTGGATGCGCTGCCGCTAAATGGTCCTCCACTGCCAAACAAAACCACCACGAACACGCCATGGATCATGGTGAACATCCCGTAATGTACGATAAAAAACGGGATGAAAAATAACTTGGCGGTGTGCTGAAGTATCTTCGACTGCGGTGTGAGAGCGTTAATGGCTTTGTTTACGTCCGGTGCGAAGCCACCCTGGGCGAAGACCATGCGTAACACATTGAAGAACCCCACGACGACATTTTCCAGCCAGTAGACGATCATCACATCGGAGACGGTCCAGCTTCCAAAGAGGACTCCGAAAACCGGAACCAGGTTGGCAAGGATGAGCGAAACGCGGGAGTATTTGCGGGCGGCGGTGGATTGTTCGATCATGGGCTGAGGTGGGGATGATTGACGGCTTGCGTGAGATCTTGCAATCGAAACATGAAAGGGATTCGTTGTTTCCACTCTATGGACGAGGTTGGGATATTGAAGAATTTCTTCGGGTTACGCGGGCTTGGTTTTGGAATTTTGGCGATGACTTTGGGTGCGGCAACGCTGCCCGCGCAGGTGGATGAACCATCGAACGATGGGGCTGTTATCGAGGATGCGTCGGCCCTCTCCTCGTCGCGAGAGATCGATCTGTCGTCTCTCAAAGATCGTTTTCAAAACGCGGTCGTGAAGGTGGAATTCACGGCGTTGCGAAACAAGGAACTCACGAAGCTTAACCCCTCGAAGAGCGAGCAATATTACTCGGGCGACGAGCCTCCCCATGGCAGCGGATTTTTTATCAGTGAGTCGGAGATTCTGACCAACGCCCACGTGGTGGAGGAAGCGCGGCGGGGGAGCATCCGCATCAAGACGCCGGCGACGGGCAACGTGGAATTTCGCGCCGAAGTGTTGGGCGTGGGCGGCACCGAACAGATCGACCTGGCCGTGTTGCGCCTGCCCGACGATGAGGTGCTGCGCTTGAAACGCCGGTCGGGACTGAAGCGCATCCCCACGTTGACCCTGGGCGACAGCGACCAGATTCATCAGGCGGACCCCGTGGCAATTTTCGGTTACCCGCAAAACAGCGACGAGTTGAAAATCATCGCCGCCAAGGTGACCGGGCGGCAGTATCTGAAAATTAAAACCGGAGAGTTCATCTGCCAGCATCAGTTCATCGAGGTCGGCCCCGGCGGCGTGGTGCAGTCGGGAAACAGCGGTGGGCCGGGATTGAATCGTGCGGGCAAAGTGGTCGGAATTCCTGCGCGCGGCAGCGGGTACGGCAGCGAGCAGGGGTGGCTGATCCCGAGCAACGTGGTGAGCCATTTCCTCAAGCGCGTGCGGGAAAACGAATCCGGGCGCAAGGACATGGAACTGCCCAAGCTGGGCATCTCGGTGACAGAGAATTTTACGGGCAACCTCGTGTGGGCCGACGCCACCGAGGACGTGGTGATGTTCGAACTGGGCGTAATGGTGCGCGAAGTCACCAGCGGCAGTCTGGCGAGTCGGTGGGGCCTGAAGGCGGGCGACATCCTGGTTGGGTTCGCGAACCGGCAGCAGGATATTTCGTGCGCGCTGGACATGCAGGGTTATCGCGTGACGACGGGCCGCATGAGCGTATGGCCACCGGTGGATGGGGCGGATTCATCCACGGTGACCGATGCTGCGGACCAGACTTCCTCGACCCGCGAGGTCAACAAGCTGCATCTGACGGAACTGGTGTTGTTGAGCCAGCCGGGCGACGATGTGACGCTATGGTACGTGCGCCAGGGAACCAAGGGGATCCAAAAAGTTGAGCGGAAGTTCGAGTTCGTGAAGCCGGTTCCGCTGGCCCATCTGGGCACCTTTGAAAAGCCGGATTACGAGCTGTGGGGCGATTTCGTGGCGCAGGATTTCAACGACTTCAACGCGGCGCTTTTTGAAGTGCCCGACCGTGAAATTTTGCAGGGAGGCGCGTTGGTGACATTTGTGGAACCGAACAGTCTGGCCAGCCGGCGCGGCATGTCGGTCAGTTCGCGCGATACGTATGGCTTCTCGTGGACGACAAGCTATGAGCCCGCCACCACGTGGGCGATCATCGACAGCGTGAACGACAAACCGGTGAAGAGCCTGAAGGAATTGCGCGAGGCTTTGCGGGCCGCCGAAAAAGCGTATGCGGATTTAACGAAGAAGGATTCGTTCGATGCGTCGAGGCGGTCGTTGATGAAGGAGCGCTACGTGCAGATCGGGTTCCGCACGAATTCCAACGACGGACAGACCCTGCGGCTGCAACCGGCCTTCCCCATCGATGAGGCGCTGGAAGTGTCGCGCAAGGAAGATTGAGAGAGACGGGATGGACTATATGGACGATATGGACACTATGGACCACATCAGCCTGTCAATTCGTCAATTTCGTCCATAATCCTGCCCACTACTACATCTGGCGCCTAAGCGCAGATGTGGCAGTGGTTGGGCCCTTTTTGCGCCATATTTAGTACCAGCGTGATCCAAGGGCGCATTTTCTGCTTGCATCGGGGCGGCTATTTTTGTTGGGTGAGAATTCCTTCAATGGCGGTATTGTTCTTCTCACATTGAGCCAGCCCCGCAGGGGGCGCGTCCGAAGCTGACGGACGTCATCCATGCTGACACCGCTGTTTTTTTCATGCCCGGGTGGGCATGCACCCGACCTTAATATTTCCCCCACTGGTAGCGAGGACACGCTGAATGTTGTTTTTTAAACGCTTGGAACTGCAGGGCTTTAAGAGTTTCGCCAACAAGACGACGATCGATTTTCACCCCGGCGTTACGGTGATCGTGGGTCCGAACGGTTGCGGAAAATCGAACATCTTCGATTCGATCCGCTGGGTTCTGGGCGAACAGAGTGCGAAAAGCATGCGTGGTTCCCGCATGGGGGATGTCATTTTCAACGGTTCCGGCACGCAAAAAGCCACGGGCATGGCGCGGGCCAATCTTGTTTTGAACAACGAACTGCGTACGCTCCCCGTGGATTTTGACGAGGTGGCCATCAGCCGCCGCCTGTTCCGCACGGGCGAGAGCGAATACATGCTCAACAGCTCCCAGTGTCGCCTGAAGGACATCACCCATCTTTGCATGGACACGGGCGTGGGGACCGACAGTTACAGCGTGTTGGAGCAGGGCAAGGTGGACGCCATCATCAATTCGCGCCCGCTTGAGCGGCGTGTGATTTTCGACGAGGCCGCCGGAATCTCTAAGTACAAGGCGCGCAAAGAGGAAGCGCTGAACAAGTTATCGCGCACCGAAGAGGACCTTCTGCGTCTGGCCGACATTATCAACGAGGTGCGGCGTCAGGCGGGCAGCCTCAAGCGTCAGGCCGCGAAGGCTGAGCGTTACAAGCGGCTGGCGTCGGAACTACAGGTTCTGGAGATGGAACTGCTCGTTCGGCGGTTCTTCCAGTTTCGGGAGGGAAGCGCATCCACCGAGGAGCGGTTCGCCCAATTGTCGGCTCAGGTGGGTGAGTTGCGCACCAAGCTGAACGCGGTGGACGATGAAACCAGTGCCGGCCGCGAGACTGCCGAGGAAGTGCAAAGCTATCTGGATGCGACCCACGGCGAACAGTTTGAGGTGAACACATCCTTGCAGGAGACTCAGGGTGGTATCGCCCTGGCCGAGCAGCGCATAGCCCAGGGGGGCGAGCGTCGCGAAAGCCTGAAGAACGAAATCCACAAGCTGACCGGGCAGGTGCAGACCCTCGACATTGAGATGTCGGGCGTGGAAGCCGAGATGGTGGAAAACGAAACTTCGCTGGAACAACTGGCGGGGGATTACGCCGAGCGCAAACGGCAGCATGACACCATGCGAGCCGACACCGATGGCAGCGGCGCGGATATCCAGCGCCTGCGGCAGGAAATCAACACGGCAACGCGCGCGGGCCACGAGATGGACAACGCGGCGCGTCTGGCGCGGGCCATGGAGCAGAAGCTGCGTGACGAGCTGGGCACGAGCGAAGTCGAACTGACGATGTTGAGTCGGCAGATCGAGGGACTGGAAACCGAGCGTGAGGAACGTCATGGCGCGGCGGAAGAAAACGAGCAGGTGCTGGTGGCACTGCGGGCTGATCTCGAAGCGACCCGCAATGCTTTGCGCGCCCGTGAGGGAGAATTCACCACCGCATCGCAGGAGCTGGAAAAGGCCCGTCGCAGCGCGCAGCAAAGCCAGAGCCGCCATGATGCACTGGCGGAGATGCAGGAAAATTTCGAAGGCTACTATCGCGGGGTGAAGGATGTGATGCTGGCATCCCGCGGTGGTATTTTGCGCGGGATAACGGGTGTGGTAAGCTCGCTCATTCAGGCCAAGGGCGAGCATGAGCTGGCCATCGAAGTGGCGCTGGGTGGCAAGGCGCAGGACGTGATCGTCGACACGGCGGAAAACGCCAAGGGCGCGATCCAGTGGTTGAAGCAAAAGGGATCGGGGCGGGCGACGTTCCTGCCGCT
>PHCB01000017.1 GCA_002842095.1 candidate division BRC1 bacterium HGW-BRC1-1 | reverse complement strand
ATCCTGAATGATCCCGAACATGGTCACGGGCTGGCCCCCCCTGTCGAATGCCAGGGTGCCGCGGCTGCGCACCCAGCGTTCGGCACCGTCGTTCGCTCTCAGGATGCGATATTCGCTGTCCATGGGGTTCTGGCCGGCACGCACATGATCCGCATAGCGTGAGGCCATTTCCTCGCGCTGATCGCGGGGCATGAGCCCCACCCACCCATCGAAATCCCGTGTGAAGTTCGCGTCGATGCCATAAATCTCGTCAAGCGTCTCCGAACTGCTCCAGATACCCGTCGTGACATCGACCGTATAATGCCCCAGGGCGGCGACGCGCTGGGATTCCTTGAGCATCGCCTCGCTTTTCTCGAGTGCTTTCCGCGCGCGCCGCTCCTCGCTCTGGTCGCGGAATACCAGCACCGCTCCGGCGATCTCGTTCTCATCGTTGCGGATGGGCGCGCCCGAGTCGGCAATGGGTCGCATCTCGCCGTCCCTGGCAATCAGCAGGGTGTGATTGGCAAGTCCAACCACCAACCCCTCGCGCAGCACCCTGGCGACCGGGTCGTCCATCCTTTCACCCGTATCCTCGCTGATGATGTGGAAGATTTCCTGCAACGATCTGCCGCGGGCTTCGGCATCGGTCCAGCCGGTTAGCGCCTCCGCAACGGGGTTGACCAGTTCCACGCGCCCCTGCGCGTCGGTAGAGATGACGCCATCACCAATGGACTTCAGCGTGATGCTATGGCGCTCCGTTGCGGCGCGCCGGGCGGCCTCTGACTGGTACAGTGTAACGAAGTGCGCCTTTCTCTCCCGCTGCGACAGAAGCAGACCGATCGCGCCGATCGTGGCTATCAGCACAAGGACAGCCGCCATGATCAGGAGGGAGCGGAAACGCGAGACGGCGTAGACTTCCGCCGCGTCCAGCTTTGCCACCATCAGCCAGGGCGAGTCTGGAATGGGCTCGACCACCCCCACGACCGAAACACCGCGGTAATCCAGACCCTGAACAACGCCCCTTTCGCCCAGCAGACCCTTGACCGCAAGGATATCCGTCTGCCGCAGGGAGGTTCTTAAGTTCAGAGCCGCGCCCTTCTTGAAGCGTAATGGATTCAGGAAAAGCGCGTCCTTTCCGTCACGGCGGACGAGCAGGGTCTCCGCAGAGTGGCTCGGTTGCGGCCAGGACTGGATCATGGGATAGAGGAATTTGCCGGGGTCGATGATGAGGACGATCGCGCCGACCGGCGCGGGCGCGGTCCCGCCTCCGGCAAAGAGCGGCGCGACCACGGCGCAGTGCGGAGCCGAGGTGTAATCGTCTAAGTGGAGATCGATGAACATCGGCTTGCGCTCGCGGATCGCGGTGGGCAGAACCGCCGCAAACGCACCACGCTGTCCATCCCCGCTGCCCCGAGCACTGAGTAAAACCCTGCCGTCGGGTGCCACCAGAAGGATGTCCGCGTAACGGTTTTGAGTCTGCAGGTTGCGAAAACAGGCGACCAGTGACTGACTGGTCGCGGTGTCCGGGGTTTGCGTGAAGCGGGCCACGGCGTCTGCAAGAAACGGATTCCCCGACAGAAGCACCGCATCGCCCAGCCGCTCACCGCGCCATGCGACGATCTGATCCACTTTGAGCTGCGCAATGGCGCTCAATTGGTCTTCGGCCGCGTGCCGCGTGGATTGCATCTGGGCGCGGTAAAACCATGCGCCGCCGGCCAGCAGGACCAGCACTGCCGCCGACAGAACAAGCTTTATCCAGCGAGAGAATACTGCCCGATCCTGCTTCATCACTTCTGTGCCCTCAAGACAGGTTGCAAGGCTCTATCACCGTTCACGGTGATAGAGCTTCACAACCAAGCGAGAGTACAAATCGCATGTTATCTGGGACAATGTAAAGTTCCGATTTCGACCCCGGCCCTGCGTCCGGATCCCTGAAGCCACCCACATTCGCAGGTTGGATTAGCGGAGAGCAGGTGTCGCCACAAGTCAAGCTGACGAGCCTTGCACACGCTTTGCACACCGGTTGCACACCGGTTGCACACCGGTTGCACGCCGGTGGGGGGAAGCGTGTGAACGGAACCCCTGTGTCAGGAAAAAACCGCATTAATTGCATTTTTCCGCAGAGCGGGTAAGTCCCCCGCCGGGAGAAAAAAGCAGATCTCGCCCATGTAACTGTTTCATCTACGGCGAGACGCGTTGTGCATGTTAATCAGGAGATTGACGATCCCGGGGCAACCTTATGACCGCCCTTTCACCCCTCTTCGGTCAGGAGGGTCTCACGTTTCAGGGCCTCAATTTCGCGGGGGCTGAGGCGGCGGAATTTGCCCCGGGGGAGGTGGCCGAGGGCGAGGGCGCCTTCTCTTACGCGGATGAGTCGCCGGACGGTGTGTCCGACGGCTTCGAACATGTAGCGCACCTGGCGTTTGCGGCCTTCGGTGATGACAATGCGCGCGCGTGTGGTGTTGGGGCCGCTGGTCATGAGTTGCACCTGCGCGGGCAGCGTCATGCGCCCGTCAATCTCGACACCCAGGCGCAGTTGTCGCGCGGCGTCGGGGCGCATGTGGCCATCGACCACCACCTCGTATTCCTTCTCGATGCGGAAGCTGGGGTGCATGAGCCGGTGGGCGAGGTCACCGTCGTTGGTGAGCACCAGCAGCCCCTCGGAGTCGTAATCGAGCCGACCCACAGCCACCACGCGCTCGTGGATCTGGTCGATCATGTCAAAAATTGTAGGCCGCCCGCGTTCGTCGTGGTTGGTCACCAGGCACCCGGCGGGTTTGTGGAACATGTAATAGACCAACCCGGCGGAGGGTGGGCGCACGTCCTGCCCGTCCAGGGTAACGCGGTCGGTGTCGGGTTCGATCTGGGTTCCCATGGCCGTCACCACGCGTCCGTTGATGCGCACGCGCCCCGAGGAGATGATCTCATCGCAGCGCCGCCGCGACGCCACGCCGCACGAAGCCATGTATTTTTGGAGCCGAATAGTCATGAAGTGGGTGCTTTTCCTTTTGCCACCGGTGCAGGATAGTATTCCATGGGGGCCATGATGATCAAGCTGTCAGATGAATTGGAAAAGTTTTTCGCCGAAGGCGGGCGCGAAGTGGAAGCGGCATTGCGCAAAGTGACGGCACCGGATGAGGAGCCCATCGCCAATCTCGACGACGGATTGCTGTACGCACTGGGGCTGGATGCGGGTGCATCGGCGCAGGGCAAACGGCTGCGGCCCCTGCTGTGCCTGCTGGTGAGCGACAGCCTGTGCGGGCGCACCGACCAGGCGCTGCCCTTCGCGGCATCCATCGAGCTGATGCACAATTTTGCGCTGGTACACGACGACATCGAAGACGGCGACGAGTACCGGCGCGGGCGGCCTTCGGCCTGGAAACGCTACGGCGTGCCCCATGCGGTGAATCTCGGCGATTATCTGTTCACAAAGATATTTGCAGCCCTGTTGCTGGGCGAGGGAGCTGTGCCGGCGGAAAAAATGGTGCGGTTTTTCGCCCTGATGACCAAGACGCTGGATCACACGCACAGGGGTCAGGCGCTGGATATGAACGCGCGGTTCGAGCGGATCGATCTGGCGCACTACATGCGCATCGTTACCAACAAAACGGGCTACTATCTGGCGGCACCGCTGGTGGCCGGGGCCATTGCAGCCGACGCCGGGGCCGAAGTGGAGCAGGCATTGCAGCGCTACGGCATGGCCATCGGACCAATGTTCCAGATTCGCGATGACCTGATCGATCTGACCCACGGCAAGGGACGCGAGGCGGTGGGATCAGACGTATGCGAGGGTAAACGGAGTTTCCTCGCGGCGTTTGTGTTCGAGCGTGGCGCAGCCAACGAAGCGGCGCGACTCGAAGAAATCCTCAACAAAGAGCGTAGCGAAACCACGCCGGAAGATGTGGCCGAGGTGCTGGAGATGTTCAACCGTACCGGAGCCATGGCCGAGGCGCGGCGGGTGTGTGAAGAGATGACCGAGCAGGCGTTGGTGGAAATCGATGGCCTGCCCGAGCCCCTGCGGGGGCGTCTGGTTGATGTAACGCGATACCTCGCTGCGCGTCAGGCGTGATGACAGCCGTGCGCCCGAGGGCAGTGGGGATTTTCGGCGGCAGCTTCAACCCGCCTCACGTGGGGCACGTGCTCGCCTGTCACTTTGCGCTGATGGCCTGGGGGCTGGACGGCGTTGTGGTGGTGCCCACGTTTGCGCACCCCTTTGCAAAGCCCATGGCGCCCTATCCCCACCGCCTCGCCATGACGCGGCTGGCGTTCGCGCATTTGGGGGCGGCGGTGGAAATCTCCGAAGTGGAAAAAGAACTGGGTGGCGTGAGTTACACGGTCGACACCGTGCAGGAACTGGCGCAGCGGATGCCGGATGTGCGTTTGTATCTGGTGGTGGGAAGCGACGTGGCAGAGGAACTGCCCCTGTGGCGCGATTGGGATCGCCTGCAGGAACTGGCCCCGCCGCTGGTTGTGCCCCGCATGGGTGTGGTGGATGATGAAGACGCCGGGCTTTTCCTGCCGCGCGTAAGCAGCAGCGCACTGCGAGACGGTTTGCGAAACGGACAGGACGTCGGCCTCGCGGTGCCGCAAACGGTGAAGGAGTACATCGAGGCGAACCGCCTGTACCGGTGAGGCGCACATTCACATCACAACCCGCCGGTGGTTCCCGCGTCCAATGCGGCTTGTTTCTGCAGCAGTTCGTCGCGCAGGGCGATTAAATCCTGACGAAACGGGGCGATGTTGATGGCTGCGCCCAGGGATTTTGCGGCGTCGCCCGGGCGGTTGGCGTCGCGCAGTGCGAGAGCCAGGCTGATGTGTGTGCGCTCGTCGCCGGGGCGGGCGAGACGGGCTTTATCCAGAAAAAACACCGCTTCTGCGGGTCGACCTGTTCGGACCAGAATCCCTCCGAGGCCGTAGTTGCACTCAGGGTTGTCGGGGTTGGCGGCAAGGGCTTGACGGAAGTTCTGCTCAGCCATGGGCAGGTTATTTTCGCGCACATATTCGCGGGCCAGGACATCCAGCACCGAGGCATTGCGGGGTGAGGCCTGCGCAGCGCGGCGGAACAGGGTAAGGGTGTCGTGATAGTAGAGGCCTTGTATGGCCGTGAGAACGAAATAGAGCGCCAACACGCCACCAGCCAGTGCTGGGATGAGGCGCTTGTGTTGAGCCCGAGCCACGAGCGCCGCCGCGAGCGCGATGGGCGCGGCTGATGCCAGATACTGGTATCGATCGGCATAGTAGGCGTAGGACATAAACCCATGGGGGATGAGTCCCAGCGTGGGCGAGAGTATGACCGCATAAAGTGCATAAACCGTGAACGGGGTTCGGCCAATGCGATGTCGCAATCCCCAAAGGATCGCCGCCAGCGAGACCGCCGCCACGGGCCAGAACCATTGCAGAAGGTGTCGCGGGTCGACGGGCCACTGAGGATACGCCGCCACGAGATTGATGGGCAGAACGAGCTTTCCGAAATAGCTGAAAAAGGCCCGCCCCGCAATGAGCACGCGATCAAGCACCGGATAGGCTGTCTGCTGGGTGGCGATGACCAGAGAGCTGAGGATTTGGTCGTACGCGGTGTGCACGGCGGCTATGGCGAAGAGTGGCGCGGCGGCCAGCCAGTGGCGTCGCGTGAGTTGACCTCCCGAGCGCCACCATTGGATGATAAGCAGCGCGGCCGGAAGCGTGACGACGACAGACTTGGAAAGCATGCCGGCGACAAACAGGAGCAATCCCGCAACATATCGCAGGGGGTGCGGGGCGTCAAAAAATTTGAGGAGCGTGCCGAGGGACAGAATGTAAAAGGCACCCGAGAGGAGGTCCTTGGTCTCAACGATCCATGCCACGGACTCCACATGCACAGGATGCAGGGCGAAAACGGCCGCAGCGAGCATGGCTCCGGGAACAGCAAGCCGGCGCAAGAGGGTCCCCAGAAGCAGTGAATTCATAATGTGGAGAGCCACGTTCATCAGGCGAAAGGCGATGGGGGCGGGACCGAAGATTTTCAGCATGACCCACCACAACGTATAGGTAAGGGGCCAGTAGTGAGGTTCGGCGGTGTGGCGGGGCGGAGCGGTCCAGATGATGTTAAGCCCATGGGCGGTTTTCATCAACGGGTTATCGATGATTACCTGATCGTCCCAAAGGAAAGCGCCCGACAGTGACGACGCATAAGCCCCAAACGTGACAACGGCAATGATGATGCTGAGGCCAAGGGTGCTGGTGAGGAATGAAGGGCGCGAGGTCATGTTCGTTGGCATGAGTTAGGCCCAACCGCGACCGATTATCGCAAAGGAAAATGTGTTCAGAACATCTCCCTAACAGTCCATTTCATCCATACCGTCCATATCGTCCATCCCGCTTGCCCCCTCGCCAACCGTTCCATTTCGAACTCACCCGGTTTCAGCGGTTCCATCTCGGAGCAAGCGGGCGACCCGCCCGCCGACCACGTCTATCCCCACACGCTTCATTTCCTTGCAGTTGTTCGGTGCCCTAAAGAAGATTCCATTGTGGCAGGGGGATTGCTGGGGGAGGGACTGGCGGCACATTTTTTACGAGGAATTAAACCATGGCCCTTCTCGATCCGGCGTTTGCTCACTCGGCGGTACAGTGGAACGCACAAACCGCGCGCCACCTGCTCAATCGCGCCGGGTTTGGCGTGCCGGTGCTGGCCGTGGGTCGGCTCGCCGGAATGAAGCCCGACGAGGCGCTGCGGTCATTTGTGGACTACGAGCGTTATCCCGACACGCTGCCCGGCCTGCCCGCGTTGCCTGAATCGGAATATGCGGCCATTGGGCGGCTGGGCAAGACAACCATGACCGAGGAGGAGCGCCGCGTGGCCCGTCAGGCGCACCAAAAAGCTGCCCGCGAGGCCATGATGGAGTTGCAGCTATGGTGGGTGGATCGCATGACCCGAACGCCACGGCCCCTCGAAGAGAAGCTGACGCTTTTCTGGCATGGACATTTTGTGACGTCGGCGGAGAAGGTTCGCGACCCCGGCGATAATGCCCAACTCAACATGTTCCTTCGGGCGAACGCGTCGGGGAATTTCAAGACGCTGGTGTTGGGCGTGGCGCGCAGTCCGGCCATGTTGCGTTACCTCGATAATATGCGCAGTTCGCGCCAGAAGCCCAACGAGAACTGGGCGCGGGAACTGTTGGAACTTTTCACGCTGGGCATCGGCAATTACACCGAGGATGACATCAAGGCGGCGGCGCGGGCCTTCACCGGATGGACCGCCCGCAACGGGGAGTTCGTTTATGAGGCGCGCCGCCACGACAACGACGAGAAGACGTTTCTCGGCACGATGGGCGCGTTGGATGGGGTCGACGTTGTGGAGGCAATTCTGGCCAACCCGGCCTGCGCGCGCCACATCTGCACGCGGTTGTGGCGGTTCTTCGCATACGAGGATCCGGAGCCGGAGGTGATTGATGGTCTGGCCGCCACGATGCGGGCATCGAATTATGAGTTGAAGCCCGTGCTGAGGCAGATGTTTGCGTCGCGCGCGTTTTACAGCGACCGCGCCCTTGGCACCCAGATCAAAAGTCCGGCGCAGTTGATGGTGAACCTGCGCACCCTGCCCGGCGTGGTCGATGGCGATCCTCCGAGGGTGACGTTGATAGCCATGCGCGCAATGGGACAGACATTGTTTTATCCGCCCAATGTGAAGGGCTGGGACGGTGGCCA
The DNA here is from genome assembly GCA_002842095.1 of candidate division BRC1 bacterium HGW-BRC1-1. Classification (GTDB taxonomy): domain Bacteria; phylum Sumerlaeota; class Sumerlaeia; order Sumerlaeales; family Sumerlaeaceae; genus HGW-BRC1-1. Next base: position 41,522 of record PHCB01000017.1, on the reverse strand, counting down.
CGCATGGATCAACACCGACACGCTTCTCGCGCGGTGCAATTACGCCAGCCATCTGGTAAGCGGGGTTGTGCCGGCGCGACCGGTGCGCGGAAAAGGGAAAAGCGCGACGGCGACCTCCGAACCCATGGAAAGCATGGAGGCCATGGTCGCAGAACCGACGCGGATGCTCGATGCGCCCTCCGGGCAGGATGCCATGAGCGGTGAAATTCCATCGCGGGAATTGGCCAGAACACTGCGGAGCAAGCAGGAGGCTCGCGACAGTGAGCGCATGATGCGTCGGGCGCCGATGAAGGCGCGCGACTTTTTTGCTCCGTGCGAAGGAATGACGCCGGATGAAATGACCGACTATCTCGCAGCATGGTTTCTCGGGAGCGCACCCGATGCGGCGGTGCGGCGGCGGGTGGCATTGGCGTTGGCAGGCGGCGCGGAAGACAGAACCAGGGTCGCGGTGCCCGTGGCTGCCATGGACGAGGCCCATCTGCGCGCGGGGCTGCAACTGCTGTTGAGCGCTGCGGAGTTTCAGCTATGTTGAGTAATGGACATATGGCGAAGGCGAGGGCGATGCGATGAAAGAAAGTTTGTTGTTCACACGACGCGATTTTCTGAGGGCAAGTACCGTGCTGGCCGTGGGCGCGGCCATGCCGTCGTTCCTGTTGAAGACCGCCGAGGCCGCTCTTGCAGCTGCCTCGGGTGCCATCCCCGGTTTTGACGACGATCGCATTCTGGTGGTCGTGCAGTTGGCCGGCGGCAACGATGGCCTGAACATGGTGGCTCCGGTGGGCGATGACGCCTACGCCCGGGCTAGGCCCCATCTGGGCGTGAAGCCCGGCAAAGTGTTGGCGCTGGGCGACGGCCTGCGCGGTCTGAACCCGCGCATGACCGGGCTGAAGGAACTGTTTGATTCGGGCAAGCTGGGCATTGTGGAGGGGGTCGGTTACCCCAACCCGAACCGGTCGCATTTCCGCAGCACAGAGATTTGGCAGACGGCGGTGGACTCGGACAAGCATTCACCCACCGGATGGATCGGGCGCTATCTCGATGCGCAATGCAACGGTGAGGGCCAGCCGACAGCGGCCCTGGCCCTTGGCGATGAACGCCCGCAGGCCTTCGCGGGACGGCGGGGACTGGGCGTTTGCTTGCAGGATGTCGATTCCTTCGGATGGCTGGAAGGCCCCGGTGAGGCACGACAGGGGGCGTTTCTGGCGGAGAACGGCGGCGGAAGGGCGAGCGCCACAGCGGCGAGCGGTGGTGCGAAGAATGAGTCGCTGGAGTTTGTCCGAAAGGTCGCTCTTGACGCGGTGGCCGCCGAGAACCTCGTGCGCGAGACGGCTCGGAAGGCGCGGGTCGGAACCAAATATCCGGCCGATCGTTTCGGGCAGGGATTGCAGACGGTGGCCAAAATGATTGGCGGCGGTCTGCCCACGCGCATTTATTATGTGACCCTCGGCGGGTTTGATACCCACGCAAATCAGGCCGGGTCCCACGACAATCTGCTGCAACGTCTGAGCGATGGTCTGCTGGCGTTTCAGAGTGACCTGGCCGCGCAAGGCAATGAAGCGCGTGTCACCACGTTGACCTTCAGCGAGTTCGGCCGCCGCGTGGGTGAGAACGCCAGCGGCGGCACCGACCACGGCACGGCGGCGCCCATGTTGCTGCTGGGCGGTGGCGTGAAGCCGGGATTGCATGGAAAACGCCCCAGCCTGACAGAACTCGACCGGGGCGATCTTATCCATACGACAGACTTCCGGGGCGTGTACGCAGCGGTACTCAAGCAACGCTTGGGAGCGCCGGCCGATAAGGTGCTCGGTTGGCCGGGTGAGCCTGCGACAGGGCTGTTTTAGGCGTTCCTGCCGCGTATCATGCGATAAAGAAACAGCAGAACGATGGCGCCTAAAACTGAGTAGAAGAAGCCAGGCCAGGTCCAACGCATAAGGTTTTCAGTGCCGCCGACCAGCTCGCTAATATATTTACCGATGAAGGCACCCACAATACCGATGATGGCGGTGATGATAAAACCGCCCGGATCACGGCCGGGCATTAGCATTTTTGCAACGATGCCTGCGACGAGGCCAAAGATAAACGTGCTGATTAGTCCCATAATGTGTTCTCTCCTGATGCGATAGTGTGCAGACCCCAAACAGATTGGTGGCGCAACCTCACAACAGGGAGATGTTATGCATAATGTGTGCCATCCGTGCAAGGAGACCGCCGCACGGTGTCAGCGGGAAAAATTCAGATGTTGGACCGGTGCCATCGCCGGTCGCGCATTAGAGCGTTTTCGATTCAAATGATTACAGACTCGTGGTGCGCTGGGATGTTGAATTGTGACCACCACGGCCTCGCCCTGGCGCCCGATGCTACCGCCTTCCACTTGCCCACTTGCTGGCGGATGGCAACCTCGGTGCGACCGGCGTGCAACCGGTGTGCAAGCGGTGTGCAAGCAGTGCAATCGGTGCGTAATCGACAAGCCATTATCTATCCGGTGGTCTGTTTCAGGCATCCACGCGGCCTCCAGCTTGCCGTGCACGCACAGTCGCCCCGAATCCAATGCTCCGACTATTTCGAGATTGCAGGATCTGTTGACACTTGCGTCAAAACCGCTCTAAAACACGCGGTATCATTACTAATGTTTGCACCTGTGGACGAGGGCAGACACGCAGGTCTTCCCCTACGGAGCGTATGGTGGGTGAGGAGGCCTGCCCCTACGGCTCGAAGGCCAGATACGTTGGCGCTGCGAGGCCGCGTTCGTATTCGCCCAGAAGGCGCATGCCTTCGTTGGGGCGCATGTTGTTGGACCGGATTGCCTCGTCCACCTGCAGCTTCATGCGCCGTATCAGGTCGTTGGCGTGGTACTGGGTCAGTTCCAGCACCTGCTGGATGGAGTGGCCCGGCAGGGTTTCCTCGATGTAGAAACCCACTTCCTCTTCCGGATCCAGAAACACGTGAGCTTCGTTCACGCGCCCGAACAGATTGTGCAGATCGCCCATGATATCCTGATACGCACCCGTCATGAAAAACCCGAGGTAATAGGGCTCATTATTGCGCAGCGGATGCAGCGGCAGGGTGTCGCGGGCGTCCTCGCGCAGGTCGGTGAATTTGCACACCTTGCCGTCGCTGTCGCAGGTTATGTCGACCAGCGTGCTGGCGATGGTGGGCTTTTCGTTGAGCCGATGGATGGGCATGATGGGGAACAGTTGCCCCACGGCCCAGTGGTCCAGAAGGCTCTGAAACATGGAGAAATTGCAAATGTACTGGTCGGCGTAATACGGCGTGAGATCGCGTACTTCTTCGGGGATTTCTTTTTCGCTTCCTGGCTTATTGACAGCCATGTGCTGGAAGTGGTTCACGACCTCTTCAATGTTGTGCCAGTAAAACGTGTCGACCCGGGCCTTCTCGCGCAGGTCGAGGATGCCCAACTCAAACGCCTGCTGCGACTCGGTCTTTATCTGTTGCGTGTCGTGCAGCGCTTCGAGGGGGCTTAACTGAATGCGCCCCATGATCTCCGCGAGCCGCAGGATGTATTTGTGGTCGCCCTCGCTGACGGAGAGGTCGTATTGCGCCTTGGTTTTTTCGATGACCCCGAAGGCCTGCACGACCAGCAGCGAGTGGTGGGCCACGATGGCGCGTCCGCTTTCGCTGACGAGGTCCGGGTGGCGCACGCCCTCCTCGTTGCAGATCTCCATGATGTTGTCGACAACGTCGGCGGCGTATTCCTCCATGGTGTAGTTCGTGGAGGAGTGGAAGGCGGTGGCGCTGCCGTCGTAGTCGACGCCCAGCCCGCCGCCCACGTCCATGTAGTCGAGGTGGTCCAGCCCCAGCTTGCAGAGCTTGGAATAATAGCGGGCCGCCTCGCGGGTGGCGCGTTTCAGGCTGAGGATGTCGGGGATCTGCGAACCGATGTGGAAATGAACCAGTCGCACGGTATCACCGAAACCTTCGTCCTGCAGATAATCGACGGCTTCCATGAGGTCCACGGGGCTCAGGCCGAATTTCGCCAGTTCGCCGCCGCTGGTGGCCCAGCGTCCGCTGCTCTTCGAGGTGAGGCGCACGCGCAGGCCGATGAGGGGGCGCACACCCATCTCGCGGCCCACTTCGATGATGGCCTTCACTTCTTCAACTTTTTCGACCACCATGACAACTTTTTTGCCCAGCTTCACGCCCAGCAGCGCCATGCGGATGAACTGCGTGTCTTTGTACCCGTTGCAAACGACGAGGCTGTTGGGATTGTCGTGGATGGCCAGGGCGGCGAAAAGCTCGGGCTTGCTGCCGGCCTCGATGCCGTAGTTAAAGGGCCGCCCGGCGTCGAGAATCTCCTCCACCACCTCGCGCAACTGGTTCACCTTGATGGGGAATACGCCGACGTATTCGGCCCCGTAGTTCATCTCGGTGATTGCGTTGCGAAAAGCCATGTTCAGCGCCACGACGCGGTGTCGCAGGAGGTCTTGAAAGCGCAACACGATGGGGAGGTTCATCCCCTGCTCACGGGCTTCTGCCACCACGTGCATCAGGTCGATGGCGGCTCCGGCCTGGCGGAAGGGGGCCACGGTTACGTTGCCCTGTTCATTGATTGAAAAGTACCCCAGGCCCCATCGGTCGATACTATAGGTTTCGATGGATTCCTCCACCGACCATGCGGCGGGAGGTGGGACTTCCACGTCGGTGGCGGGCGCAGTCGAAGCGGGAATCTGGGGAGTGGTCAATTCAGGGGATACCTCACGCAGTGAAAATCGGCGGAAGCTACATTATACAACACAGGCAAAAAACAACCGGGATTTATTTCCATTACTTTTTGCGCTTTGGCCAAGAAAAAGTTTTGCCGGGTGCGGAGCATTATATTTCCTCGGGATGCTCGCCGGGTGGCAGGAGCAGGCCCTTGTTCAGGTGGCGGGTGTGGGATGCGAAGTGGCTGGCCTGGGGATCGTGGGTTACCATGACGATGGTCTTGCCAAAATCGCGGTGGAGCGTGCGCAGGACTTCGAGCACGGAAACGGCGCTGCGGTGGTCCAGGTCGCCCGTCGGCTCGTCGGCAAGGATGAGTGTGGGGTCGGTCACCAGCGCCCGCGCGATGCCCACACGCTGCTCCTGACCGCCCGATAGCTGACGCGGGTAATGCTTCATGCGGTCGCTCAGGCCCACGATTTCCAGCGCAGCGGATACATGGTCGCGCCGTTCTCGGGATGAAAGCGACGTGAGCAGCAGTGGCAGTTCCACGTTTTCAAACGCCGTGAGGACGGGGATCAGATTGAAGGATTGAAAGATAAACCCGACGTGACGGTTGCGCCACGCGCTCAGATCGTCCTCGTTCAGGGTCAGGATGTCGGTGTCGACCACCTTGCACTGGCCGCCGGAGGGGCGATCGATCCCTGCGAGGATGTACAGCAGCGTGCTTTTGCCCGACCCGGAAGGCCCCATGAGGGCGAGGAAATCTCCCGTGGCGATATCGAGATTGATGTCGTCGAGAGCGATGACCGCAGAATCTCCTTCGCCGAAGATTTTGGTCAGCCCTCGAATCTCCACAAGGGGTGGGGGAGCGGGGGTGGTCACTTCGCGATACCCTTCGCGCGCACGGCGATGCCGTCGCGGATGCCGTCGCCGGGCTTCAGGATAATCGTCTCCTCGCCGGTGAGGCCCTGGGTAATCTCGACTCCGTTGGGGGTCTCCAATCCGCGTTTCACGGCCACTAATTGTGCGCGGCCATCCTTCACCACGACCACGGTGGGAGACCCGTTGCGCTCGACGATGGCGCTGACCGGAGCAAACACACGTGCGGCTGCCTTCACACCCTCCCGGGCGCTTACCGGCTCCAGAAACGAAACCCGCGCGTTCATCTCGGGGCGCATCTTTTCATCGGGCTCGTTCACTTGAACCTTCACCTGCACGGTGGCCTTCTGGCGGTTGGCCTCGGGCGCCACCTGCACCACGCGTCCGTCGTAGTTGTCCTCGGGATATGCCTCGAGATTGATCCGGCAGACTTGTCCGAGCTTCACGCGGGAGAGATCCACCTGATTCAGATCCACCTCCACCTGCATGTCGTTGAGGTCGGCCATGGAGAGCAGTGCGCCGCGGGCGCCACGCCCGCCGAAGTTCTGATTCGTGACCAGCTCGCCGACCTCGGCGATGCGTTCAAGCACGGTGCCGGAGATCGGCGCGCGGATGACGCAATCCTCCACCTGAATGCGCGCCGATTCTTCCAGCGCTTGCGCCTCGGCCAGGTCGGCCTCGGCAGCGCGGATGGACTCGGGGCGTGGGCCGGCCACCAGAAGATCGAGCCGCCGCCGTGTTGCCGCAAGACGGGCTTCGGCAACCCCTTCCAGCGTGATCGCCGTGTCCAGCGCCTGCTGGTTTTCCACGCGCGCCGTTACCAGAGGGCGCAGGCGACCCACGGTGCGGCGGGCGTCGTCGCGTTGAAGCTCGGCCAACTGCGTGTTGGAGCGCGCCTCCTCTACTTCCTCTTTGCGCGAACCATTGCGCAACTCGTCCAGTCGCGCCTGCGCTCGCTCCACGGCGGCATTGGCGCGGTCGAGGTTGGCCTGATATTCGCGCTCTTCCAGGCGCACGATTATCTGGCCGCTTGTCACGCGGTCGCCCTTATCGGCGTACACGGCTATCACCCGGGCAATGACCTTTGGCGCCAGCTCCAGGCGTCGGTGCGGTGCCACGTAACCCGTCACATTCAGCACCACCGTGTTGGTTGTCGTTTCGGGGTCCACGCGCGTCAGGCTCGTGGTCTCTGCCTCCACGGGTATCAGATACGGCATGGCGCGGTAACCTGCCACCAGCGCCACAAGCAGCCCGCCCCATAGCACCCATTTCAGGTACCGGCGTGAGCGCGGGCGACCGCCCTTGCGCGCAGGGTCGATGTACAGTCGTTCCAGATTTTTCGGTGCTTCCATAACTTTCCGTTCGGTTCCACGGGGCGGGCCCCTCGTTCAGCTTTTCACCTTGCTTGACGAGAGGCTTCCGTTGAAGAATCGCGACACTTCATCGACGAACCCTTCCCTTAGTTTCCCCAACGAGGGGCGTCAAGGACGGACCCATGGAACGCATTACCAAGGTGGACGATCTGCTGCAGGATATGGTCGAGCATAATGCCTCGGATCTCTTTCTCAAGGCGGGTCAGCGCCCCTGCATGCGCGTAGACGGCGAGATCGTCATGACCGACTACAGCGAAATGACGATGGATGAAACCCATTCCATCGCCCTGCAACTGATGACCGAGGAGCAGGCCGAGTTTTTCGGCCAGACCTCTGAAATGGATCTCGCCGTGGGTGTGCGTGGCGTGGGCCGTTTCCGGGTCAACGTATTCCGCCAGCGCGGTTCCACCGGTCTGGTCTTTCGTTATGTATCCAACCCATCGTTCAGCTTCGATGAACTGAACCTGCCCCAGGCTGTGCGCGATCTGGCCGAGCGCCGGCGCGGCATGGCGCTTGTCACCGGCACCACCGGCAGCGGCAAGAGTACCACGCTGGCCGCGATCATCCATCACATTAACCATATGCGGAAATGTCACATCGTCACCGTGGAGGACCCGATCGAGTTCCTCCACCAGGACGAATTGGCCATCATTAACCAGCGCGAGGTGGGCTTCGACACGAAGAGCTTCAACGAAGCTCTCAGGCACGTGTTGCGGCAATCGCCCGACGTGATTCTCATCGGCGAGATGCGCGATCTGGAAACCATTTCAACGTCCATCGCCGCCGCAGAAACGGGCCACCTGGTGTTGTCGACGCTGCACACGATCGATGCCGTGCAGACCGTTGAGCGCATCATCAACTACTTCCCGGCTTACCTGCACCCGCAGATCCGGTTGGAGTTGTCGTTGTCGCTGAACGGCGTCATCAGCCAGCGTCTGTTGCCACTGGCCAGCGGCAAGGGGCGCATCCCGGCGGTGGAAGTCATGATGGTTACTTCCACCATTCGGAAACTGCTCCATGAGGGCAAAACCCTCGAACTGCCCCAGCACATCGAGGCGGGACATCACACGGGTATGCAGACCTTCAACCAGAGCCTCCTGCAACTTTATCGCACGAAGCGCATCAAGATGGAGGATGCTCTGCTGTACGCGACAAGCCCCGACGAGTTCCGCCTGATGGCCGACGGCATCGCCAGCGGCGTGAAACAGCGGGAGTTCGGCGCCTACCGGTAACCCCCGGCACGCGTACCAAGTCCCTTCGCGTTCTTCCAATCAGTTCGAAAAATTCTTCTTGCATAGCTACTACGCTTTGCGCTGTACCGTATAACATAATACTCGGAGGCGGCAACATGCGCACGTGGATTGCACAGATGAGAAAGGGACTCGTGGAACTCTGCGTCCTTGCTGTGCTGCGCGAGCGCGAGGCGTACGGATACGAGGTGCTCCAGCGCCTCGCCGAGGCCGATTCGCTCGCGTTCGGCGAGAGCACGGTGTATCCCGTCCTTGCCCGTCTGGCCCAGGACGGCATGCTGCGCGTGCGTGTCGCGCCATCGCCCAACGGCCCACCGCGGCGGTACTACCGCCTCACACCGCTCGGTGCCGCCCGCCTGCGCGAGATGCTTTCCTATTGGAACGAAATTCAGACAGAGATTGCCAAGCTGACAAAGGGAGATTCGGAGTGAGCAACCAGGAGCCCCATCAAGACCCAGAAGTGCAGGACCTGATTTCCCGCCATCTCGGCGCCATTTATAGTGCGCTGGAGGATGCCGGTGCTCCCGAGGGCCACCGCTTCGCCGTGGTGGATGATGTCCGCAGTCAGATTTCCGAAATGATCGGTGACAAACAGCCCACCGTCCTGGAGATAAGGCAACTTCTGGCGGAAATGGATGCGCCCGAGTCCTACGCGGCAGGTCTCGATGCGGTGCCCGATGTCACCGAGCCAGAAAAAGGCAAGGGCACCGCGCGTCCCAAGGCCACTCCACTTCTTTTTATCCTCAGCGTGCTGTTCCCGGCAGGTGTTCTGGCGTTCGAGTCGTACACCGGCTACTGCGCCGGTAATATGTTCGATCCCATCCCCACCATCTGGCACGTCCTGTTGGTCGCGTTGGTGCCAATTGCCAATCTCTTTGGGTTCAAGGCCCTGCGTACCGGTAAAGTAGGCTCTCCAAGATTGCTGTTGTTTGCCAATGGGGCCGCGCTTGGTGTAACGATCTTTTACACTCTTCTCTTCCTCCCCGTGATGCCGTTCGCGGTGTTCGCGATCTTGATACTTGGAATGGGGTTGCTGCCATTGAGCCCGTTGTTTTCCTTGATCGGGACTGCGGTTATGCGCAAGCGGCTGAAGGCTATCGCGGGTGCTGCGGGGCGTGGTTTCCCCTCCCATATAGGGTGGGGTGTCGGCACTGTCCTGATCGCGTTGCTGATGATGTATGGCCAGGAGTTTCTCACTAACAGTGCTCTCGGTTGGACGGCAGCGGATGATCCGTCAGTTCGCGCTCGTGGAATGGCGGTGCTTCGTTCGGTGGGTAGCGAGGACGCTCTGTTGCGGGCTTGTTATGGCGAGCCCCGTGGGCGGCGTATGTCGCCCGGGCCTTCTTGGTGGCCAGGAGTTGGTCACAGTACGGACCAAACCAAGCAAGCGCGGGAGGTTTACTATCGCATGACCGGGCGCAGCTTTACCAGCGTGCCTCCTCCCGCGAATCGGCGGACGCCTAACGGCGAATGGGTGGACTGGCTGGAGGTGAACCCCTCAAACCGCGACGGTTCGGTCGGAGCGGTCGAGCATAACCTTCTCCTGAACGGTTCACGCATGGACGCAATCGTGGATGGAGATGCCGGTGTGGGCTATGTGGAGTGGACCATGACCTTTGAGAATAGGGAGAGTTGGGCACGCGAAGGGCGGGCTCAAATTGCCCTGCCACCGGGTGCTGTTGTGTCACGACTGACGCTTTGGGTGAACGGTGAGGAGCGAGAGGCGGCCTTCGCGCGGCGAGGCAAGGTCACCGAGGCGTATGAAAATATCGTCAGACAAAAACGGGACCCGGTGATTGTTACGACATCCGGTAACGACCGTGTACTGATGAAATGTTTTCCGGTTCCCGCAAATGGACAGCTTAAGACACGCATCGGAATCACCGTGCCCCTGAATCTCGTGTCGCGCGGGGAAGTAGAATTCACCCTGCCGATGTTCCTGGACCGCAATTTTGCGATGGGCCGCGACGCATCCCACAGCGTGTGGGTCGAGGTCGCGGGCGATGTGAAACTGGGTGGGGCAGTTCCGTTGAAGGTGGAGCACGGAGACGCAAATTCTATGCGTGTGACCGGCAAGTTGTCAGGCGCGGACCTTGATTCGCGTCCGGTTATTACGGTTCTCCGAAGCGACGAGCCCACCACCCGAACCTTTGCCGATCTGGTTTCATCCACTACCCAGGTTATTGAGCAGGAAGTGAAGCCGGGGAAGATTCCGAGAGCGGAGAGGATTGTGGTTGTGGTGGATGGTTCGATTTCCATGGAGCCACACCGGGCCGCCGTGGAGGAAGCCCTGTCCGCGCTACCCATGGGGTCGCGCGCCGCTGTCATCGTGGCCTCTGCTGGCGAGACGAGCGAAGTCGGCGAATTCTCCACAGTGACGGAGGCGTCGTTGGAGCAGATGCGCAAGGTGGTTGGGGAACTCTCCTGCCAGGGTGGACAGGACAATGTGCCGGCCCTTGAAAAAGCCCTCGCGCTGCTGGGTGAGGGTAAGGACGGCTTGCTGGTGTGGATCCACGGGCCGCAACCGGTGATCATGAAACCTCTCGACACGCTTCTGCAGGGGGCTGAGCGCTCCAACACTCAACCCATCGTGTACGAACTCCAGATCGCGCCGGGCCGGGATAGTATCCTGCCCGAGTGGGACCTCGTCTGCGATATTAACAAGGTGCCGCGCGGGGTCACGCTCGGCGATGATCTGAAAGCATTTCTCGCAATGTTCGACGGCAACTACACGCGGCTGGCGTGGAATCGCCAGAAGCGCGGACGCACTGCGGACGACGCAACCACAACGCCCACGCGCAGCGACGGGCACGTGGCACGCCTGTGGGCATTTGATGAGGTGCGACGCATGGCGATCAGGGCGGACTGGGAGCAGGAGTTCCATGCCGTTGAATTGGCGACCGCCTACCAGCTTGTCACACCGCTAACCGGTGCCGTGGTGCTCGAGAACCAGCAGATGTTCGATGATGCCGGTCTCACGCCCGTTGACGCCTCAACGGTTCCAACCATTCCCGAACCCGAGACGTGGGCGCTCATCTTCGTCGCGCTGGCTGTGGGGCTCTGGATGGTGATGCGTGGAAGGCGCACGGGAGTGGGCACCACGTGAGTTCGGCGGACCCCGCGCGGGAGGTCATCAGTGATTCTCCCGCGCCCGCTGCACCCACCGGAACGCCCCAGACCCGCATCTGGCTGATTCTACCGGCGGTGCAGTTCGCGGCATTCTGGGCCGTGTGGCAGTGGGTGGCGCAGCGGCTGGTCGACATCCCCGAGAACATCACCGGTGCTGTGGCGTTGTTCGTTGCCGTGGGGCTCGTGGTTCGTGCCGTGTCGCGCGGCGAAATCGCCGTCCCCCGGATGGGAATCCCGATCGCGCTCATGATCGCCTACGCCGTCAGTTATCCGTTTGTCCCACCGCACATTGGCGCCGGCCTCGCCATGGCATCCATCGGGTTCCTGCTGGGATCCATGATGGGTGCGGGCATTCGAGCCGGGCTGGTCGGCCTGCTGGTGCTGGCGCTGCCAATCATTCCCTCCATGCAAACCCACATCGGATATCCCATGAGGGTAGCCGGGGCGGTGGTGGTGAGTTGGTGGCTGCATCTGCTTGGCTTTGTCGTCGTGCCCGAAGGCACGTGTTTGCGCTGGGGCACCAACCTCGTCCTCATTGATGAGCCGTGCAGCGGCGTGAAAATGCTGTGGTCGGCGCTTGTGCTGTCGTGTGCATTGGCGGGTTGGTCTGGTTTGAACGGACGCAGGACGCTCGCCGCCGCCCTCGGAGCCACCGCCGTCGTCTTCGCAGCGAACATCCTGAGGGAGACATCACTGTTTCTTTTGCAAGCGGTAGGGCGCGGGACGGCAGAGGATCCGATGCACATGTTTCTGGGTCTGGCGGTGTTCGGCGTCGCGGCAATTGCCATTGCCTGGATGGTGTCGGCGTTGGCTGCCCCCTCGCTGAAGGCGGCCTCAACGCAAGGAGATTGTCAGGCGGAATGCGCGCACGATGGGCCGAGTAACAACCGCGCGACCTCCGGAAAGAAACCTGTGTTGCTCGCAATGCTCGCGGTCTGCGCCGTTGCGGCATTGGTGCCGTTGCTGCCGTTGACGGGTGGCGTTGATCTGGGCGCGAGGGCGGCGTTTCCCGGATGGCCGGTGGAGTTCGACGGAGCGGCGCTCACGCAACTGCCCCTCGGCTCGATGGAACGCCGCTACTACAGTTCCATGGCCGGGCACGTCGCACGGTTTGGTGATGGGCACAACCAGATTGTGCTGCGGTGGCTCGGAGCCCGCGACCCAAAGTTCCATCTGTCCGAAAGGTGCTACCGTGCGTATGGTTACACCATAACGCGCCAGCCGGGTCTTCTCGATGATCAGGGCCGCCGCTGGGGTGTGTTCGACGCCAGTCTGAAGGGCGAGAAGGTGCGGGTTCGAGAACGGGTTTGGGACACTAATGGCCAGCAATGGACGGACGAAGCCGCGTTCCGATGGGACATGTTCTGGCGACGCCCGGTGGGGCCATGGTGGAGCGCAACGATCGTCGAAACAACCGTGCCCTGAGCGTCCTATTCCTTCACCGAACCCAGCGTGATCCCCGAGATGAAATGGCGCTGCATGAGCATGTAGACCACGAGAATTGGGATGACTGCCAGTGTGGCTCCGGCCATCTGCACGCTGTGGTCCACGGTGCCGTAGGCATCCTGCATGGTGGCCAGGCCCAACTGCACGGTTTTCATGGAATCGCGGTTCGTCAGCACCAGCGGGAACAGGTACATGTTCCACTGCCAGATGAAGCGGAAGACCGCCAGCGCGGCCAGCACGGGGCGAGCTGCGGGCAGTACAATGTGCCAGTACACGCGAAAATCCGAGGCGCCGTCCACGCGTCCGGCGTCGATCATGTCGTCGGGGATGGTGCGCATGTATTGCCGCACCAGAAACACGCCGAACGCGCTCACCAGCCCCGGCACCACCAGCGCGGCGTAGGTGTTGTAAAAGCCCATGCGCGCAAAAATGAAGAACGTGGGCACCAGCGTAACCGGATAGGGGATCATGATGGTGGCCAGCAGCATGGCGAAGAGGGTTCGTTTGAAGGGGAAGTTGAATTTCGCAAAGGCGAAGGCGGCCAGGCTGTCGAAGAAAACTCCCAGCAGCACCGTGGAAAGGGCCACGAAAAGGCTGTTCATGTACCATCGGGGATAGCCCTGCCGTATCCACTGGAAAAAGCCTCGCTCCGCCAAGTCATCCAAACGCAGTAGCGACGCGTAGTTGTTCAACAGTCGCATGGTCAGCGTGGCGACCGTGCGTGGCACCACGGTGGCGGCCACACCCTCCACGGCTCCAAAGTTGCTGGGTAGATAAAGCGCCGCGGTGCCGGCCCTGGCAAAATCGCCTTCGGGATCGGGCACCTCCAGCAGCACCCGCACGGTGTCAAGCGGTGGAGAATTCTTCGAGAGTTTTAACCGACTGGCCATAGGGGTCTTCTCGCTCATGCGAGGGGGCCCCAACACTGCGGATGCTTCCGCCGGCCACGGCATGACGGGTACCGGCATGGGATTAAACCCTTTGTCGGTGGACACCAGCGCAGCGGCCTGCATGGGCGACAAATCCGTTTGCAACCAGGCACGGTCCTGGTGTCGCAGTGCGGCGAAGGTGCGCAGACCGTCGGGGATGATGCGCCCGTTGCCGATCTCCTGCGGTGACTTCATCGAAATCACCACCATGTAAACGAAAGGCACGATGACCACGGCACCAAACAGGGTGAGGAACAGCACCGTAAGCAACGATTGCACCAGCGAGGCGCGGGCAAAGGGGAGATGTGTCGCTTCGTCTTTGTACGAACCGTGGTGGTGAAAGAAATGAAGGAAGTTCAGGCGCATGGGTGCGTTTCTTCCCTCCCGCCGTCGGGGGCGCTATTCGAAGAGATGATCGTTTTGACGAACCCAGGCATGCAGCTTTTCCACACCCTCATGTTTCGAGATGCTCGGCGACCAGCCGAAGCCGGCCTCGGCCTTGGAAATGTCGCTGATGTAAACCGGCTGATCGCCCGGACGCCAGTCCCCGAAGTGCATGGGAACTTTGTGCCCGACCAGTGTTTCAAGCTGGGCAACGAGTTCCAGAAGACTGATCGTATTCGCTCGACCACCGCCGATGTTGTAAATTTGGCCGGAGGTCTTTGCAATCTCTTTTGCCGCCATGCGGAAGGCGCGCACGAGGTCCTCCACGTACAGGATGTCGCGCACCTGTTTGCCGTCGCCGAAGATGTTGAGGTCGCGGCCCTTGTGGGCGGCGATGATGAAGTGGGCCACCCAGCCCTGATCCTCGTTGCCAAACTGGCGGGGGCCGTACTGGCAACTCATGCGGAAGACCACCGTGGGGATGTCATAGATGCGGCCGTAGTCGCGCACGTATTGATCCGCAGCGCCTTTGCTGCAACCATAGGGTGAGTGGAAATCGAGGCCGCGGCTTTCGGGCACGCCGTTGGGCAGGCCGTCGTAGTCGTACTGCGTGCCGCGATCCACGACGGGGATGTCTTCCATGCCGCCGTAAACTTTGTTCGTGCTGGTGAAAAGAAAGGGAACCTTGATTCCGGCAAGACGCACCGCCTCCAGCGTGTTGAAAGTGCCCAGTGCGTTCACGTCGAAGTCCTCGCGGGGATTGGTGACCGACGTTGTGACGGCGACCTGTCCGGCGAAGTGAAAAATCGCATCGTAGGAGTGGGCCCGAACTGCGGCGGCGATAGCGTCCGCATCGCGGATGTCGCCCCGAATGAACTCGAAACCGTCGCGCTTCTGGCTCTCAAGCCATTCCAGATTGCGGGCCGTGCCCTTGCGCGCAAGGTTGTCGAATACGGTGACCTTCTCGCCGTCCGCGAGGAGTGTGTTTGCTAAATTGCTGCCGATGAAACCGCAGCCGCCGGTGATGAGATAATGTGCCATGGATATCCGGTTGTGGGAAGTGGGGGCGGGATGTCAAGGGTGCAGCGTGGAGATGGACGAAATGGACGATATGGACATTATGGACTTTATGGAGATAGCCGGTTGGGCAGAGATTTTTAAAGGCTCCATGCCTCTGTCCACTGAAAGGACAATGTCCATCTCGTCCATAGTGTCCATATCGTCCATTTCGTCCATTTCCCATTGCGATTGGCCGCTTGTCCAGTAACAGCATTTCCCCGTAATGCTTTCTGAAATCCTCACATGGCTTCTGTCCTGGGTGCCCCCGTTCGTGGTGGCGGGTTTGGTGGTTTGCCGAATCACCCGTCGCCCCCACCTGCGCGCTGTGGGGGTGTGGTATGGGGCCATGCTTTATGCCTGTGGAGCGGCCATGGCCGTGGCTTTTTCTCCGGTGAGGTTTACTCCCGCCAGCGTAATGTGGATCAGCGGGGCGGGCGCTGTTGCGGTGGCGGTGTGGGCTTGGCGCACCCGGCCCCGGCGCGGCGACGTTTTTGTTTCACCACAAACCCCGATCTCGGATGCTCGTAAATGGCGGGTGACTGTCCGTGGGCTACTTACCACCATCCTTGTTATCGTTCTTGGGGCGATTGGTGTCTGGATCACCGGCCTGTCGTTTCTGTTTCCTCCCCACTTCGCCGATGCGGTGGCGACACACTGCCTCGCGACAATGGCGTGGTTTTACGACAAATCATTTTCGTGGCCGGTGCAGGGCTTTTCTCACGTCCACGACAACATCAACGGCTACATCAAGCTGCCCGCGTTTCTCTTTTATTATAATGTTCTGGGACCGGGCACGCAGAACTTCATGAGCATGGCCCAGTGGCAGGGTTTGGTGCTGACCCTGCTGGCGACCTTTGCCACGGTGAGGCAACTTGGCGGCGAACGCAACGCGGGTTTGCTGGCGGCGCTGGGTGTTTTCTCCGCCCCGGAAATTTCAATTCAGGTGCTGGACACCTACCTCGACATGATGGTGTTGGGCGCTCTGATGGTGGTTCTGCTGGGACTGGTGCTGGTTGTACAGTTGCCCGGGCGGCGTTCGGCCGGGTTTTTTACTCTGGCCTGCGCGGCGGCGGTGGCGTGGAAAGCGCCCAACCTGCCGCAGGTGCTGCCGGTGTGGGTGGCGGGGTGCGTGTGGGTTCTGTGGCGGTTGCGGGGGCAAATGACGCGACCCCTGTTGCTGAAGATGATCACTGAATGGGCCGCCGTGATGGCCACGGTCGGGGGCTTTTTTTATTGGGTCATCTGGTACAAAATGGGCAACCCCCTTTACCCGTTCGAGCTAAAGATCGCCGGTCGGGTTTTGTTTGCCGGGGCGTTTGAATCCTCTGTTGCGGAGAATTTTCTTTTGTTTCCGGCGGGGCTAACGCGTTGGAGCGCCATTCCGATTTCATGGGGCGAGAGGGTTTCTGACACCTCTTTGGGAAGCCCCTTTTCAGGATTCGGTCCGATGTATGTTTTGCTCGGTTTACCCGCTGCGCTGGTGGCCTTCATCTCCGCCCTGCGCCGTCGTCGCGCCGATGTGGCCTGGTTCATCATCGCGGTGGTGGCCATGTTCCTCCTTCATCCCAGTCGGTGGCAGCCGCGTTACACGTTGTTTCTGGTGCCTTCGGTGTGTGTGGCGCTGGGCTGGTTGTGGCAGCAAGGCGCACGCCCCTGGAAGGCTTTGCTCGGCACGGCAATAATGCTGGGTGTCCTGGCGGGGTTTGCGCGGTCGTTGCCTTATCAGCCATCGGGTTTTCTTTTGCCGCCGGTGTATTGGAGGGCAACATTTGCGAACCGTCAATTCGCCGAATTGAGCAGCAGGCTGTGCCTGCCGGATGCGCGCCCCGTGCAACAAAAGCTGATGCTTAGTCCGGAATTTTCCGGGAAAATTATCATGGCCGATACGAAGATGGGGTCGGGTAATCTGGCTCGCAGACAGATGGATTCGAGAATTTGCGAAACGGAATTTCGCGACGAAACACATTACCTCGACCGTTTAAGGGACAGCGGCGCGGAGTATCTTTACATCACCGAAAACAATGATCTCAGCCGTGGACGAGTTTTGCAGATGGCGCGGATATATCCCCGCGTCTTCAAGTCAGTTATGCTCTCTTCTCCGGATGTGCGGTTACAAACGGCGTATCTGAGCTACCCCGGATCACGCGAGCATCTCTTCCAGGTCGATCGTGAGGCCCTTCAGGCAGCTCTCGGTCCGCAGCAGGATCGGCCATGATGGTAAATTTTATCAGGGGCCGAATGGCCGGCTGGGCCGAGAAAGCCGCCATGATTCTGTTGGCGCTGCTGGCGGGCTGGTGGTATTTATCAGAGCCTCAGGTCCGGGGGCTTTGGGCCAAACAGATAACGCCCTGGTTCGAGGAAATGACCGGCCAACTGCCATCGCAAACTTACAGCGACCGCGACCTCGCCATGGACTGGGCGGCGAATGCCGACGTATACGGTGTGGTTCCGTTTGACACCATTCGTGAGTGGACCAGCCAGGGACGTACGGAGCACCCGCTTTGGGCGTCGCCCAAGTTGCGCTGGCTGTTGGCGCCTTTGCCCGCGACCATTGGCCCCTCGAATACACCCATTTCTGCCTCCGCAAGCCGCAGTCCGCTGACTACCGACGAGGAGCGTGGACAGCGCGACTGGATTTATGCCCATCCCCAGCATGGGGGATCGATCATGAGCTTCGTCTTCGGAGATGGTGGGATCCCTGTCAGACCCATGCAGCGAGTCGTGATTGTGGGCGATCCCACTACGGCGTTCGTTGGCACGGATGTTCTGTTCTTCTGGAGATTCCCCGACAAGACAGACATGACTTCAAAGGATTGTTCGGTGAGGGCACGGTTTTACGCGGTCAACGGTCAGGCCGTGGCGTTCTTGCCCCTTGGGCGTTACGTGGAGTGGTGGCGCGAGCCCATCGTGAAAGAGGTTCGCATCGATACGAGCCCGCGCTACCCAAACGCCCGCTACCGTGTGGTTGCTCTTCCGGTAGCGCCGTAGCCTCTACCGCCTATTCGGATTTTGTTTTTCGGACAGGCTTCTTTGCGGCTGTCTTGCGCGGTGCGGCCTTTTTCTTGGTCGCGGTCGCGGTTTTCTTCTTCGTGCCCGTTGCGGCTTTTTTTGCGCGGGGTGCGGCCTTTTTCTTCGCCGGTTTTTTCAGCGCGGCCTCTGCGAGCAACTCCAGGGCCTGGGCCACGGTAACCTGCTCGACGGGCGTTCCCTTGGGGATTGTCGCGTTGTGGTCGCCATCGGTCACGTAGGCACCGTATTTGCCATCCATGATCTGAAGAGATTTGTCGTTTTCGGGATGCTTGCCCAGATCGCGAAGCACGGTTTTGGTTGATCCGCGAACGCCCTTGGGCTGGCTCAGGAGTTCCAGAGCGCGATCCAAGGTGACCGTGTAGGGGTCGTCGCCTTCCTTGGGTTTCAGGCTGCGGAAGTCGCCATCGTGAACGATGTACGGACCGAAACGTCCGATGGCCGCAGAGATGACCTTGCCGGTTTCAGGATGCTCGCCCAACTGGCGCGGCAGGCTGAGAAGTCGCACGGCTTCTGCGATGGTCATGGTGTCGCGGGTCGTGCCCTCGGGCAGGCTTGCGCGCCGGGGTTTTGTTTTTCCTTCGGGCTTGCCGAGTTGAACATACGGCCCGAGGGGACCGTCGAGCACGTAAATGGATTCACCCGTCTCGGGGTGTTCACCGATGGGGATTTTTCCGTCCGCCTTGGATTTGAGCAGTTCCATGGCGCGCTCGATGGTCATTTCATCGGGACTGGTGTCGGCCGGCACGGTCGCGGTGTTGCCGTCGCCGCCCTCACCGCGTTGCAGGAAGGGGCTGATCTTGCCCACGCGAACGCTGATGGCGTCGCCCGTGTCGGGGTCGGTGCCCAGCGCGATGGCGGGGAACTCGATCTGTGGAAGCTCGAGCTTGATGGAGGGTTCGAGGCCGTTACCGAAGTCGCCGCCGCCACGATAAAAGGAGCGCAGGAAATCGATGGAATCGACATTGCCCTCAGCGATGTTGTCGAGAGCCTCCTCCATGCGGGCGGTGAAACCGACGCTGACGAATTCGCCGAAATGGCGACGCAGCAAGTCCGTGACGGCCATGCCCACGAAGGAGGGAACGAGGGCGGAGCCTTTCTTGCTCACGTAGTCGCGGGCCTGAATGGTGGTGATGACAGCCGCATAAGTGGACGGACGCCCGATGCCTTCTTCTTCGAGTTTTTTAACGAGGGATCCTTCTGTGTAGCGCGGCGGAGGGGCGGTCTCGTGGGGCTTGGGGATGGCGTCGGTGTAGGCCAGTTCAGCTGGGGATGCTTTTCCGGCGGGGGCGCGGTGGATCAACTGCCCCTCGTGCATGGGCGGAAGCACGGTGTCGCGCTGGCCACCGCTCAGAACTTTCAAAAATCCGTCGAAGCGCACAACCGAACCGGTGGCGTGGAACGTTCCCTGGCCGGCTGCGATGTCCGCAGCGGTGCGGGCGATGCGTGCGTCGGGCATTTGCGAAGCGATGGCGCGGCGCCAGATGAGGTCGTACAGAGCCCACTCTTCGCGGTCCAGCACGCCGCGCAATTGCTCCGGAGTGTTGTCGAAGTTGGTCGGGCGAATGGCCTCGTGGGCTTCCTGAGCCGTCTTGCTTTTGGTTTTGTACCGACGGGCACCATTATAATAGTCTTCGCCAAATTTCGATTTGATCAGGTCGCCGGCTTCCTGAATCGCTTTCTCACTCATGGACATGCTGTCGGTACGCATGTAAGTGATGAGACCCTCGCGTTGACGGCTTCCGAGGTCCATGCCCTCGTAGAGCTTCTGCGCCACACTCATGGTGCGTTTGATGCTCATGCCCAGCACGGCGGCGGCGCCCTGTTGCAGGGTGGACGTGGTAAAGGGAGGATAGGGGCGCTGGGCCACTTCCTTTTGCTCCACGGACACAACGCGCCATGGGTCGGCGGCGAGGTATTCCTCCGTCAGCTTGCGGACCTCGGCTTCCTCGCGCAGCCATAGCAGGTTTGAGGTGTCTTCCTTTTTCAGAAGGCCGGTGGTGGAATCGAAATCTTTGCTGCCGACCACACGTTGGTCGCCATGGCGGGTCAGCGTGGCTGTGAATTCGGTGGCCCCTTCGCGAAGCACCGCCTCCACGTCCCAATAGGCAGACTTGTGGAACGCCATGCGCTCTTCCTCGCGCTCCACCACGAGGCGCAGAGCCACGCTTTGCACGCGACCGGCGCTCAGGCCGGTGCGGACCTTCTTCCAGAGCACCGGGGAGAGTTCGTAGCCGAACAGGCGGTCGAGGATGCGGCGACCCTCCTGGGCCCGGACGAGGGCGTCGTCGATGTCGCGCGGGTTGGCCACGGCGTGGGTGATGGCCGTTTTGGTAATCTCGTTAAAGGTGATGCGCCGCACGGGCACTTTGGGCTTCAGCACCTGCAACAGGTGCCAGCTGATGCTCTCGCCCTCGCGGTCCTCGTCAGTTGCCAGCAGGATTTCGTCGGCGTCCTTCAGGGCTCGCTTCAGTTCTGCTATGCGTTTCGTCTTGTCGGCGGGGATAACGTAGTAGGGTTGGAAATTCTCGGTAATGTTGACGGCGAGGCGGGCCCATTTCTGGCCGCGGATTTCCTCGGGCACCTCGTGAGCTTTGCCGGGCAGGTCGCGCACGTGACCATAGCTGGCCACCACTTTATAGTTCGGGCCAAGGAATTTGGCTATGGTGGCGGCTTTCGCGGGCGACTCTACAATGACCAGCTTGCTCAAAGGTTTGGTTCCTCTCGACGTTTTGACCATCCATTATGGGCGGCAGAAGCAAGTCTTACTCGCAAACGGCCAAGTTTATGCCCCACTCCGACCCGTTTGTGCATTAGGGGGTGGGCGTGGAAAAATTTCAGGAGGGGGGAAGAGTGATGGCCGGAAGGACCGGTTCGGGCTCCAGAAGAATGCCGAAAGTATCGCGCACACGCGTGCGGATTTCGGTGGCCAGGGCGAGGATTTCGCGGGCCGTTCCCCCGCCGCAGTTGGTGAGGGCGAGCACGTGTTTGCTGGAGATGGCGACGTTGCCGTGGCGCTGGCCCCGTTTGAAACCCGAACGATCGATGAGCCACGCGGCGGAGAGTTTCACGCGACCGTCGCTGGTGGGATGGGCTGGCATGGTTTCGTCGGCCGTGATAAGACCGGCCTCCAGAGCGGCGGCCCGCAGGGATTCAGCTTCTTCTGGCAAAATGATGGGATTTGTGAAAAACGATCCGCAACTATGCGAGTCGGGATCGGACGGGTCGACCACCATGGACTTCGATCGCCGCACCGCCATCACCGCGTCGCGCACTTGCGCTAAGGTCGGCGAAGCGATCCGTGCCTGTTCGAGATGGCGGGAGATGTCGCGGTACTCCGTGAGGGGGGGCGCGCCGGGCTTCAGCGCAAATTCGACTGCGGTAACGATGAAGCGATTTCTGTCACGGCCCTTGAAACGGCTTGTACGATACCCGAAACCACAATCGGTGTTGGAAATCCAGAAGGGATCACCGCCGGTGCGCTCAATTACCTGAACCCGGGTGATGGTGTCGGATACTTCCTGACCATAGGCCCCGACGTTCTGGATGGGGGTGGCGCCCACCTGACCGGGAATTCCCGCGAGGCACTCGATACCCTGAAGGCCCCGCTCCACGCAGGTGTCCACGAACGCGTTCCAATCCTCACCGGCGGCTGCTTGCACCACAACGCCATCGCTGCCCGAGTCTTCGTTGAAGGATATTCCTTTGATCGCCATGTGTATGACCAGACCCGGAAAGCCGGCATCGGAGAACAGGACGTTGCTCCCGCCGGCGAGCACGAAGAACGGTTCACGATTTTCACCCGCCCATCGCAGAGCGCCGTTTAACTCCTCCAACGAAGTGATCGTGGTGAAATGGCGGGCGGCACCACCTATGCCCATGGTGCAGCAGTCGGCCAAAGGCACGTTTGTGCTCATCTGAGCGGATGAAGAGGTCACAGGATTGAGGGCCGGACTCAGTTGTTTCGGTTCATGCGGTTCTGATTGCGGCTTGGCAGGGGCGGTGGCAGGCGATTGGCCAGCGTGGCATACTTGGCGTAGGCGTCTGCAATTTTGCGATTGAGATCGTAGCTGGTGGGTGCAGCCAGCGAGGGATCGATGGACAGCGCTTGCTGGTAGGCCATGAGGGCCAACTGAAAGTATTTGGTGGCTTCGGTTTTGGGTGAAAAGACACGGATGCTCTTGTCCACGTTGTCGCTCATGTAGGTGCTCAGGTAGGACAGCCCCTGGTTGTAATATTCGTCTCCGCGCTGGGCCAGCAGGGTGGCCTGTTGCTTCTTGGATTTCTGCTCCTTGACCTGTTCCACGGCTGCTCTCTCTGCCATCGCATTGGCAGACTTTACCACATCGGGGAACATGGCATAGGTTTTGGCTATTTCGGGAGCCTTCTGAGCCACCATGAGATACTGTCCCGTGGAGTAGAACTCGTTCAGATAATTGAGATCTGCCTGGGCGAATTGCTGCAATGCCGCGCCGGCCTTGGGATTGTCCGGGGCCATTTGGATAACGTTGAGGTATTCTTCTTTGGCGATGTCGGTTAACCCGCGCTCGGCTGCGAAGGCTGCCAGATCGGCCCGCTGGTCGGCGTTGTCCATCTGGGTCTGGCCCACTTTCACCATGTACTCATATTTGGCGTAGGGTTCGGTGCTTTCATCGGGTGAGAATGCGAGGAAGTTCTTGTAGGAATTGAGTGCTCCCTGGAAATCGCCCTTTTGGGCCAGCTCTCGGTGTTGCATATCGAACATCTGACGGACGCGCCCTTCGATGGGCTTCGTGTGATATTTTTCAGTCTGGTACAATTCCATATAAAGGGGCAGGGCTTCGTCATAATTGCGCAGCCGGTAGAGGGCGTCGGCAAGATTCACGCGATCCTCGGGGGCGGTGCTTTTACGGTAAATTTCCACCAGTTCGGCCATCTTGGTGGGGTCGCCTTCCCAAGACTTTTGGAGGATTTGCTGGGCATCGGGGTTGGTGCGGTCCGCATCCAGGGCGGCCTGGGCCTTTACTTCGGCGCCGCCGGCGTCCTGGCGGTCGAGGCGGTCGCGGCCCCACATCACGTAGAACTCGGCGAGGACTTTATTATATGGCGGCAGGTCTGCCGGGTCCGTGGGGCGATTTTCCTTCATGAGGGTCTCGGCCTCTTCAAACTTTTTGTCGCGGGCCAGAACGAGAGCCTGGTCGATCTTCTGGCGCATGGCGGCGGCTCGGGCGGCTTGCTTCTGGGCCTTGTCGTCGAGATGGACTCCCTCTGCTGTTTTAAGTTTCGCAGCGTAGTCGGCATTATTGGCGTCCAGTTCCACGGCACGGCGGTAAGCCTCAAGGGCTTTGGCGTTGTTGCCACTATTCATGTACTGATCGCCGAGGCGAACCTGACCCGCGGCCTCGCTTTCTTTCGTGATCTTGGCGATTTTGGAGCGAGGAATGGCGATGTCACCGGATGCGGTGCGGAGGGTCACCTGGTTCTCGGCGGCTATGTCCCGCAGAATCAAACCTTCCTGCTTGGAGCCTCCCTGCATTTCGATGATGTCTGCGGAGGCAGTCGGGGCGATGATAATGAGGCCTGCGAAAAGCGCGGCGAGCTGAAGTGTCTTCATAGTTGATGGCGTCCTTGACGTACGAGGCTTTGACATGGTGAATTTATATACCGTGAAGTGGGACGATTGCGTCAATTTGATCCCTTGGTGGAAGCATAATGCAGGCAGCGGATAAGTCCATTGAATTTCTGACCACACGGCGCTTTGCGTTCGTGATGGCTCTGGGCGTGCTGCTGGTCATGTGGTTGCTTCCCAAGCCGATTGTCTTTTTTGGCATGACGGGGGCACTGGCGGTGGCGGCGGTGGGGGCTGTTCTGGTTGCCGGGTTGGTGCATCCGGTGGTGCCGTTCGCGCTTTATTTTTCCGCTTTGTTCTTTGCCGACACCCGCTTGCCTGGCGTTGGAATATCGGTCAATCAGCCTTTGGCGATATTGTTTTTTCTCTCCTTTATCGTGTGGAAATTGCGGGGCAATGCGCTGAAGGTGGAAAGCCGCATGCTCCCTCTGCTGGCGCTTATATCGCTGTACTTCACGGTGAACGCTTTGACGGGTTTGGACCTCGTGCGGGGTTGGGAGCACGGTCGCAGTGTGGTGGTGTACTTTCTGATGGCATGGTGTGTGGCGGGGATGTTGCGCACCGAGCGCAGTGTGAATGCGCTGGCATGGCTGGTGGTGGGGCTCACTTTTTTTTCCGCCGTCGCCGGTTTGATGGAGGCCGCCCAAAAGGGGCTGCTGACGGATTTCTCCGGGCGCTTTGCCGGCCAGAATCGCATTACGGGGGGCGCGAAAAATTCCATCGTATTCGGATGGAATCTCGTTTTTGCGCTCCCCTTTGTCTTCTTCCTATTTTCGCAGTTACGTTTCACCGCGGGTCGGGTTCTGGCCATGACGATGGGATGCGTGATGATTGTCGCGGCCCTTGTTACCTTCAACCGCCAGACGCTGGTGTTCATCCCGGTGGTGGGAGGCGCCTGTGCGTGGCTGTTTCGATATCGCAACCGCACGCTGGTGTTGGGCTTTGTGGTGGCGGGGGGCGTGCTGGTGGCGGCCACGATTTTGCCGATGCTGGTAAAACGGTTTTTGTCGGTGCGGGAAGTTAAGACCGATGTTTCCTATCTGGAGCGGCGCGACACGTTTCTGGTGGGGCAGCAGATGTTTGCCGCGCATCCTTTTTTCGGGGTGGGGCTGGGTTCGTTTCCTGTGAGCTGGCCGGAATTTATCCCCCCCGATTATCCGACGCATGCCATTCAGTATCAGGAGCGCACCCGTTTGCGGTTTCCTGATTTCGGCTACTGGCAGTTGCTGAGTGAGACCGGTATCGTGGGCCTCGGAAGTTATTTTGTTTTGATGGGCACCATCATCTGGCGGGCGTGGCGCTTGCGGCGCCGGGCTCTGGAAACTGATGATTTGCTGGCTGTGAACCTGGCGGCCCTGGTGCTGACGTGGAGTCTGTTTGCGCTGCTGAGCGCGATGATTCAGGATAATTTCCTTTATGTGCGAAACTGGGTGATGATGGGCGTGGCGCTGCTGATGGATGAACGGTTGTTGCTGCGCGGGCCGACGCCGGGAGACGGGGTGGTTGGAGCGCAGGAGTTAAACGCAGACGTTGTGGCGGGGCCTGACACAGCATGATCCGTTGCGCCATGGTGGCTCACTTGTCGGAGGTTTCAGGGGCAGGGGTGGCCCTGTTGGATACCGTGAGGCAGTTGGATCCCGCGCGGTTTGACTGCACGCTTGTGCTGCCGGGGGAGGGGCCGCTGGCAGGACGGGCGAAGTCGATGGGCGTGGAACCGGTTGTGGTGCCCAACGCGGAAGTTAGTCTGGATGCGGCTGGCGGTGCGTGGTCGCGGATGCGTTTGCTGGCCGGGCGGGGGGGATATGTGCTGCGTCTGGCGAAGACGTTACGGCGTGGAAAGTTCGATCTCGCGTATATCAATTCCACCTCAACGGTTTTTGCGGGTCTGGCGGCGGTCCTGGCGCGGGTGCCGGTGGTGTGGCATGTTCACGAAACGGTGGAGAACCCGCCCGGACGCAAACTGCGGGTGAAGCTGTGGGTGATCGAGCGGTTGTCGCGGGGATTACTTTATGCTTCGCAGACGGGCGTGGAGGCGTTTCCCGCGCCGAGCGTCGCGCGCAAACTGGTGGTGCGAAATTGGGTTGATGTGGATCGACTGCTGGCGGCGCGTCGCAACGAGGAACTGCGCCAAAGCTGGGGTGCTGCTGCGGATGATGTGGTGGTGCTGGCCAACGGATTGTTTGCGCGCAAGGGGGCGGACGTGTTGCTGGAAGCCGCCGCCGTGGCGCTGGCCGCGGGTGTACCGTTGCGAGTGGTTTTGACAGGGGAGGCTCCGGCCGAAAGCGCAGATTTTGCAGGGGAACTGGAACGTCGCGCCCAGATGGGACGGCTGAAGGGTCGGGTGCATTTCACGGGTCTTGTCAGTGACATGCCCACGGCGCTGGCATCGGCGGATCTGTTTGTTTCCGCATCGCGCAATGAGGCATTGCCCATTCTAATAGTGGAAGCGTTGGTCTGCGGAACACCGGTGGTTTGTACCGACGTGGGCGATTGCGCGCTGCTGCTGCGGGGGGGGCGTCGCGGTGCTTTGGTGAAGCCGGGCGATGCGGCAGCGTTGGCGGCGGTGCTGACCTATGAGGCGCGGCATCGTGAAAGTCGTGCTCCGATGATTGCCCGCGTGCGCGATGAAGTTGCGCAGGATTTCGGCGGAAAGGATTTCCGCGCGCCGTTGGAGACATTTCTTGCCGAGACCGTGGGAGAAGCCACAAGGTGACGCTTCTCATGATGACGAATTCTCGAAAAGTTGCCTCTGCGCGTTTGGCCACGGTCATCTGCGCCGTGCTTCTGCTGGGTATCAGCGTGGAAACGCGGGCGCAGGAAACGACGTCGGCCACGCAATCGGCATTGTCCGCCACGACCGGCAGCCTGCGGTTGGGGACTGACTTTTTTGATGTCGAGACTGCGGCGCGGATGACGACGCTGCCGGTGACGTCGGTGGTGATGGGCGAGACTTCCGTTACGGCCGAGCAGGTAACGGCGCCGGTGGCGGCTCCGGTAAAAAAAGATGAGATTGAGACGGCAACGCAAGTGCTGGAACTGACGACCTCGGAGCCTCTGCCGTTGAAAGCGGAAAACTTGTCCGAGCAGTTGCCCATCAAGGTCGACAAATCGACCACCATGTCGCAGGAACTACAGGTCCAGAAATTTGAGCGGCGTAACATGATGGGCGAAGCTTATCTGCTGGCGCGGGAACTGGTGCGGAACAACCCCGGCACTGAGTTCGCCCTGAACGCCGCCATCCGCACATCGTTGGTGCTGGGCCTGCAGACCGACAGCGAGGCGTTGTATCGCGAGGCGATTCGGGTCTCGGTGCTGCCGGGAAAATATTACGTTCAACTGGCGCATTTTTATGCGCGAACGGGGAAAGCGGATCGCCTGCCCGGTGTGATGACGGAGTACGAGCGCGACCGCAAGGGCGACCCGGACTACTGGATTTCGCTGGCCCGGCTGGCCGTTGTGGCCGATGAAACGCTTCGCGCGCAGGCTACGCTGGACAAGGCCAGCGCGGCGAATCCCGGCTATTTCCCGTTGGTCTGGCTCACGGCACGGGTGCATCGTGATCTGCGCGAATTCGACAAAGCGCGCGCGGTGCTTCTCGGTGCGGTGGACGGCAACTTCGGCCCCTGGGAAAAGCGGTCGTTCTTCATCGAGTTTCTGAAACTCTCCGGCAACAGGCCTTCCGAGATCGGCCGGATGATTCGTTCCACCATGGTGAACGAGGCGGACTATGCGAAGGCTCTGGGGCTGGGCGATCTGATCATCCGGCGTGCGCTGGAGGAGCGTTTGTTCGCCGCGCTGAAGGCGTGGCTGAACCGCGAGTTGGATAGTGGCAACGCCACCGGCATCGAATACTGGCTGGCGGCACGCATGGCCCTGCGCGAGGGCGTGGAAACGGAAGCGCTGGATCTGCTGACGAGTGCAAGCGCGGGGAACACTCCCGTGGTGGCGTATGAGCGGGCCCGGGCTCTGGCAGCAGCGGGCCGCGCGCCGGAAGCGATTCCGATTCTCAACATTTTGCTGGCGGAGCAACCGACGGACACGGGCATTCGGCTGATGCTGGCCGAACAGAATCTCGCCACATCAAACCCCCAGGAAGCCCTGGAGGTGCTGGCCCCGCTGGATGTGAACCGGGTGAGCCCCGAGGAGCGACAGCGGCTGTGTGAACTTGCCATGAGCGCGGCGTTGCGCGGAGGCACTGCGGCGCAGGTGCTGGACACGTGGGTTGAACTGGCATCGGCGGCGAACTTCAGCGATCTGCAGGTCATGGGCGACATTGTGTTGAGGTCGCTGACGGACGTGAAGCTGGCCGACGATCTGGTAACGCGGGTGGACCGTCGCCTTGCCTCGCCCGATCAGTGGCAGTTGCTGTTGCTGCGCGCGAGGATCAGCGCGGCCAACGGCCTGCATGGCGAAGAGATGGAGCATTACGCACGGTATCTGGAGAATGACTGGGATAACGTGCAGATGCTGCGGTTCGTGGCGGAACTGGCCACGCAATACGCGACGGCACCGGTGGAATTGGACACGGGCGCCACGGGAACCGGAACCACGAAGGACGAGAGCAAACCGCTGCCCGTGGTGCATGCTGTGGACTTCGCCGGAACCGAATTGGCCATGCGTGTTTATCGCCGGCTGATTGAGTTGCAGCCGATGATCCCCGATAACTACTCGGCGCTCATGCGGCTGTTGCAGGTGCGCGGCGAGGTCGAGACCGCGAAGAAGGTGGCGTTGGAACTGGCGGACCGCAACACCAGCTCGGCGAAGGTGCAGGCCATGGCGGCGGGAGTTCTGGACGAAAATGGTTTCGCAGCCGATGCGCTTCATTTTTATGAGACCTCGCTGAACATCGATCCGAACGATTACGAAGTTTGGCTGAAGTACGCCGACGCGCTGCGGGTGGAGGGGGCCCTGGAGAAGAGCGAGGCGATTTATCGCCGGATTTTCGAGACCGGGCTCAACGGACAGCCGTATGCCCAGCCCCAACTTTTCGCGGCCATGTTGCGACTGGCCAACGATGCCGCGACGGTGCCCGCACTGCTGGATTATCTCGATGCGTGCCGCGAACGCGAGATTCCGGGAAAGTCAGAGTTTTATCTGAGCGCCTCGAAGCTTTTCATGCAGGTGAAGGCGGAGGATCGTGCGGAAAAATTCCTCCGCGAAATGCAGGCAAAGCTGCCCGAAAGTCCGCTTCTGCCCGACAGCTATCTGCTGCTGGGGCAGTTGTATTATGTGAAGCAGGATGCCACGAAAGCATTGGAAGCGTATCGGGTGGTGGTGGAGAAATTCCCCGATTCACAGACGGCGGTTACCGCGCGTTTCAACATTGGCGAAGTACATCGCCAGGCGGGGGAGGGGCGCGAGGCGGTAACGGCATGGGTGGAACTGGCGAATCGGCGACCGGACGACGACAAGGCTCTCGCGGGCATGTATGAAGCTGCGCTGGTGGCGTATGGCGATTTGAAGGATCCCGAGCTTTCGAAGCGGTTGCTGCGGTTGTATGTCGATTCCGGCGCACAGGATTTTGTCTTGGTGCGCAAAGCCCGGGCAGCGTTGGCCCGTGTGGAAAAAGGCCAGCCCCCGGTAGAGAAAGGTAAGGAATGATGAGGATGAAACGTAGTCTGGCATTGGGGGCAATGTTGCTGGTAGCGGGGGCGGTTGCTGTGAGCGCGGCGGAGAAGCGCGCCGAGAAGCCCACGTTGCCGTTGCCACCCCGCATGTTGTGGCTGGATAATGAATCTGACCCGATAGCGTTGGCGAGCCGCGAGGCGGTGTCTGCCATGCTGGACAAGGCTCAGGACGCGGGGTTCAACATTGTGGTGGGCGATGTGCGAAGCTGGCACGGAGTTTCCTTCTGGCAGAGCGATGTGGGGCCGCGGGCGTCGACCATCGAAGGGTATCCGCAGGATTTTGATTTCCTGTCGGTGCTGGTGGAGGAGGCCCACAAGCGCGGCATGCAGGCCCACGCCGGGATGAACGTGTTCGTGGGAGGTGCCAAGGCCGCCACGACGGGTATTGCGCGGCAGCATCCGGAATGGGAATCGGTCGTGTATGACCGGGTGGCCGGGGTGCAGTGGGGTGACGGAAAAACAACCACGGCGCGGGGCGTGAACGAACGCGCCGGTGCGGGCGTGAGCGTTTTCAATCGGACTTATGCCGAAAAATTGTACGCGCGGGACACGCCCGGAAATGCCGCCGACGGTGTGAAGGGAAAGGTGGCGAGCCGCTGGGTGAGTGACAACACGACGACCACCCACTGGTTGCAACTCGATTGGAAAGAGCCGCAGGCGATTGATGAAGTTGTGCTGCACTTCCCGCGCGGAGTTCCGGCTCCCGGAGTGCGGCTGATGGCGGATGGAAAGAACCTGGCATCGGTGGATGCCAACGCCGCCACAGAATTGCGTTTGCCTGTAACCTCGGGGACGCAGGCGCGTACGCTGAAGGTTGAGTTTTCCGATCCGGGAAATGACGCAATGGGTCGTCTGGACGAAATATATGTGATGACGCCGGCCGGTGTGAACGTGGCAACAAGCGCCACAGACACTGCCGACAGCAGCATCGGGCGAAGCAATGCGTGGTGGGTTGTGGCGCGAAACGACTGCGTGACGACGGTGGTGCGAGAAGCATCGCTGGGTGCTGCAAGCCTTGCGATTCCACCCGATGGATTTGTGGCTGTTTGGGATGACGCGAGAACATCGCCGCCTGCCGTGGGAGAACGAATCTCGGTGGCGATGGAAACGCGAATGCAGCGCGAATCGGATCATGCGGGCGGTCCGTTGATCTATCTCAACCCGGTAAATCCCGAAGTTCAGGAACACCTTTTGGCGCTGATCAAGGAAGTGATGGGGCGGTACGACGTGGACGGGGTGACGCTGGACCGTGTGCGTTTCGATAATTTCAAAACCGATTTCAGCGATGTGTCGCGCCGGGCTTTTGAGAAATCTCAAAAGCTGAAAGTCGCGCACTGGCCCGATGATATCTACGTGCCTGCCAACCTGTGGACCGGGGAGGAGATGCACAAGGGTGCGCTGTACGACAAATGGGTCGCGTGGCGTCCATCGGTCATTCGCGAGTTCGTCGAAAAGTGCCGCGCGCTGGCCGATGAGCACAAGGTGTTGCTTGGCGATTACGTGGGTGGATGGTACTCGGAGTATTGGGAGGTGGGCGTGAACTGGGCCTCGCAGGATTACGATCCCTCGGCCGAGTTTGACTGGGCACCGAAGGGCTACGGTAAAACCGGCTATGCTCAACTGCTCGATTATTTGTCGCCGGGGGTGTACTACACGGCGGTGAAAAAGACAGAATCTCCAACGCCGGACACGACGATCGAAGGTGGCATTGAGATCGCGCAGCGGGTTACGGGTTTTATGCTGCCTCTGGCGCCGGGTTTGTATGTGCCCAATCTCAACAGCGATGTGTTGTTTGAAGCGGCCGTGCGGCAGAGTCTGGAGCAGGGTGGCGGCGTGATGATTTTCTCGCAAACATCGATGGATAAACAAAACCGCTGGGATGCGGCGCGTCGCGGGCTTGAGGCCCGTCCGTTGCATCCCGAATGAACGGGCCCGTGGAAGCACCTTCCGAGATGGAACAAACGACAAGGCCGCTGGCCCCGGTGATGGTGGGTGCGCGGGCCGGCATTGAGCGGCAGTTGTGGGCGAACCGGCGGCTGATGCATACGTTTGTGGTGCGCGATCTACGGGCGCGTTATGCGGGTTCGTCGCTGGGGATTTTCTGGTCCATCATTCACCCGCTGGTGGTGCTTGGGCTGTATATCCTCGTCTTCTCCACGCTGGTGCGCGGAGGGCGGTTCGATGTGCAGGGGCACCCGGTCGGCTATGCGATGTTTCTCTGCCCGGCGCTGTTGGGATGGAACTGGTTCAATGAATCGTTGTTGGGCGCGGCTTCATCGATCACGGGTAACGGCAGTCTCATCAAGAAAGTTGTGTTTCCCTCGGGCATTCTGCCCATAGCACCGCTGCTCGCGGGTGTTCTGCCTTTCCTGACGGCGTTCGGATTTTTTCTGGTGTTTGCGGCCATCGTGCAGGGGGTCCACTGGGCCACGGTACCGTGGTTGCTGGTGTGTGCGGCATTACAATTTCTGCTGATGATCGGCCCGGCCTATCTGCTTGCATCGGTTCAGGTTTTTGCGCGCGATACGGCGCAATTGCTGGTGGCCCTCCTACAATTTTTGTTCTGGGCCACGCCGATTGTTTATACCAACGAGATGATCGCGAAGGCGTATCCGTGGGCGGACAGGTGGTATAACATCAACCCCATGGCGCATCTCGTGACGGCGTATCGCGATGCGGTGATTCTGCATCGGGGGCCAGCTCTGAGTTCAGTGGTGTATTTGCTCATTCTCTCCACGATATTTTATGGTGCCGGGCGATTGGTTTTCGTGCGCACACGCCGCCTTTTCCCGGACGAGGTGTGAGACCATGACAACCGTGGTGGATGTGCGCAGTCTGACGAAACGGTATCGAGTTTTTGGCAGTCCCTTCAAGCGCCTGAGGGCGGCCGTGGCACCGGCCTCGGTTCGGGGCGGGCGTGATTTCACCGCGTTGGAAGACGTTAGTTTCTCGCTGGAACCGGGCAGCGCGCTGGGGGTTGTCGGGCCCAACGGCGCGGGCAAAAGCACACTGTTGAAAGTGCTGGGCGGAATCGTTGAGCCCACCTCGGGTGAGGTGCTGATTCGCGGCACGGTGGCATCCATCATCGAACTGGGCGCGGGGTTTCATCCGGATTTCACGGGGCGACAGAACGCGCTGCTGAACGCTGAGATCCTCGGCTTCACGCAGGCGCAAGCGTTGAGGGCGTACGAAGAAATCGCGCGATTCTGCGAACTGGGTCAGTATCTCGAAATGCCCGTGCGTACGTATTCGTCGGGGATGTTCGTGCGGCTGGCTTTTGCGGTGGCGGTGAGCGCGCATCCGGATGTGCTGCTGGTGGACGAAGCGCTGGCCGTGGGCGACGCCGTGTTTGCGCATCGTTGTCTGGCCCGAATCCGCGAGATGCGCCGCGCGGGTGTGACCATCGTTTTCGTGAGTCACGACACCAACATGATTCTCGGCTTGTGTGATCGCGCAATTTATCTCGATCGTGGGCGGCTGATGAGCGACGGCCCGCCGAAGGATGTTGTGCATGCTTATCTGCTCAATGTGGCAGAGCGCCTGACGGCGGCCGACGGGACGGACGGCAACGTAACACGTTTTCATGCGGTGGGCGCAGTGGAGCGCGACGGTGCCCGCGACGACAAACGGTTTGGATCTTTTCAGGCGGTCATCACCAATTTCTCGGTGGAGGATGGCAAGGGCCGGGCAACCGACAAGCTCATCTCGGGCGATCCGGCACGATTCCGCATGAACGTGCATTTCGACACGGTGGTGGATGACCCGATTTTCGGATTGCTGCTGAAGAACCGGTTCGGCGTGGAAATTTTCGGCACGAACACGATGCTGCGCAAGCAGGCTACCGGACGGTTCGAGCATGATCAGACGGCGGAAGTGGTGTTCGATTTGCCGTTGCATCTGGGCGCCGGGATATACTCCGCCAGCTTTGCGGTGCACACCGTCGAGGGACACTATTACGATTACCACACCGATGCGGCCGTGTTTGAAGTGACCGGTGTGGTGGAGACCATCGGGTTGTTGAATCTGCCCACGGAAGTGACCGTAACACAGGGTCTGGCGAAGGAAACCGGGGCCGCAGAAATGCGCGAGAAGTTGTATCCCGACGCTCTGCAAGTACTCGAACCGGGTCCGGCGGAACTGCGCTTCCTCGCGGGAGATTGGTACGGTGCGGAGCGCAACGGCGACCACTGGCAACGTTGGATGGGGCGCAGTGCATGGGCGTTTGTGCGCGTGGGCGAGGAAGCCGAAACGGTGGAAGTGCGCTTCCGGTCTGGCCATCCTGATGTGGCGACGCATCCGGTGCGCGCATCCCTGCGCGTGGATCGTGGCGATGAGGCGTGCACGGAATTGAATCACACTGAATGGACCACGCTGGAAGTGCCCGTTACGCCGACGATGCGGGGACGTGTGGTCAAGGTGATGCTGACGGTGGATCGCACTTGGGTCCCCTCGGACTGGAACAATGACGAGGGCGGCGACCCGCGGGCGTTGGGCTTGATGGTGGCGCGGGTCGGGGCGAAGGACTCGCGGTGAGAATCAGCTTCGTCATCCCGTGGTTTGGACGCGAGTTGGGAGGCGGGGCTGAAACGCTGTGTCGGGAATATTGCGTGAGATTGTCTGCGGCGGGGCATGACGTGGAGGTGCTGACAACCTGCAGTCGCGACCACAATGCGGATTGGTACGAGAATCACCATCCGGCAGGTCGCACGATGGACGACGCGGGTTTTGCGGTGGAGCGGTTTGAGGTGGACCGGGGAAGTCGGAATATTTTCGGCGGTCTGAACGAGCGATTGATGCGGGGTGATGTGCTGAGCTACCGCGAGGAGGCGGCGTTTTTCCACGAGTCGATCAATTCGGCCGCGCTGGTGGATGCGCTGGAATCGCGGCTGGAAAATCGGGCGGTGGTGGCGCTGCCCTATCCGTTCGGGTTGACCCGCGCAGTGGTGCATGCGGCTGAGGGACGCGCGATACTCTGGCCCTGTCTGCACGACGAAGGTTACGCGCACATGAAGTTGACCGCTGATATGTTTCAACGCGCTGCCGGAGTCATCTTTAACGCGGAGGGCGAACGAGTACTGGCGCGGGCGATGCATCTGGCAGCGACGAAATCGGCGGTGGTGGGCATGGGGGGTGAGTTGCCGGCTGAGTCCAAATCCGCGTTGCCGGAAGTGCCCGAGAGAGCACCCGCTTTGCTTTATCTGGGGCGTCGTTCGGTCCCCAAGGGATTCACCGATTTGTGCAACATGTTCGCAGAATATCGGCGTCAGGGCGGGCGGATGGAATTGTGGGTGGCCGGTAAGGGCGATGCGATTCCGGCGGGATCGGAAGGTGTGCGCGATCTGGGATTTTTGAGCGAGGCTCAGAAATGGGAGACGCTGCGCAAGGCCGCGGCGCTGGTCATGCCGTCGCGGCTGGAGAGTTTCTCCATCGCGCTGCTGGAAGCGCTGGCCGTGGGGACCCCCGGCTTGGTGAACAGCCGTTGCGCCGTGACGCGCGGCCATGTGGAGGCGGGGCGCTGTGGTCTGCATTACGCCGGCACAGCAGAGTTCGTGGAAGCGGTGTTGCTGCTGGAGCAGCGCGCCGATGTGCGTCAGGCTCTGGGTGAGAATGGCCGTCGTTATGTGGCTGAAAATTTTGCATGGTCGCGTCGGATTGAGGCGCTTCAGGATTTTCTCGCGGAGGCGGCCCCCCATGCGAGTTGATGTGTTTCTGGCCGGAATGTACGAGGGTGATGGTGTCTCGTATGACGCGATGAAAATTCGCGATACGTTGCGTGAGTGGGGAGTCGAATCGCAGTTGTTCACGGATCACGCCCATGCGAGTCCGGCGGCGCGAAAGATGGCGGCTCACTATGAAACCTTTGCTGCGTCTGCTGCCCGATGCCCGGTGGCTGCGGTGATTTACGAGTACTCGGCGTTGTCGCCCATCACAAAATTTTTGCAGGAGCGATCCGAACCGCTGTTTGTGCGCTATCAGAACGTAACCCCACCGGCGTTTTACTTGCCGTATGATGCCGAACTTGCCGCCCAGTTGCAGCGGGGCCGCGATGAATTGGCGCTGCTGGCGGGCCGGGCGGAGGTCTGCGTGTCGCCGTCCACGTTCAACGCCACCGAAGCGCAGGCGGCGGGTTTACCGGCGGGAGAAATTGTGGGCAATTTTGTGCGTCAACCGCCGAGGCGGCAGCACGATTTGGATGCTGAGAATCCGAGGCTGCTGTTCATCGGACGGGTGGCTCCGAATAAGTGCCAGCATCACCTCATCCAGCTTGCGGCGGGGTTGAAGCGCGCGGGTTTTCCGGGAGTCACGCTCAAGCTGGTCGGATCGATTAAAGGATGCCCGCGCTATGCGTTTGTTGTGGAGCGGCTCGCCGCTCAGGCTGGCAACGTGCATCTGATGGGCCATGTGGATGACCCGCTCGCGATGTACGCCGATGTGGATATGTTTATCTCGGCCAGCGAACACGAGGGGTTCGGCATGCCGCTGGTGGAGGCGATGTTCGCCGGTGTGCCCGTGGTGGCGTATGACGCGGGTGCTGTGGCGGAAACGGTGGGTGGGGGCGGATTGGTGCATCGCGGCAAGGACATGGCCGAGTGGGTTGAATTGGTGGGCGGGTTGCTGACCGATCCGACGTGGTTGGATGCACTGCGCCGCGCAGGTGCGAAGCGCGCCGAAGCGTTCACCGACGAGCGCCTTGCGGCGGATCTGAAGCGAGCTTTGCTGGCGGCGGGGTTGGCTCTGTGAGGGCATTTTTTAGCGGACAATGGGACACGCCCCGCAGACGCGGAATTTTGCTGGTGCTGATCGTGGGGATTGCGGCGGTGGTGCGTTTGCTTGGCATCGGTTCCATTCCGCCGGGCATGTGGTACGACGAGGCCATCAACGGCCTTGACGCATTGAGCATCGGTCGCGGCCACTGGCCCATCTTTTTCGCCACGGAGATGCATCCCCGCGAACCCCTTTATATGTACTCGCTGGCGGGCTTTTTTGCGCTGTTCGGACATTCCGTGGTCAAGGCGCGAATCGTGAGCGCCCTGTGGGGCGTGGCCACGGTGGCGCTGTTTTATCCCGTGGCGAAGCGCTTGCTGGGTGGCGCGGGTTGGGGTTTGGTCGCCACGCTGGCGCTGTCGGTGTTTCGCTGGCATGTGCATTTCAGTCGGACCGTTTTCCGCACGCTTCTCGCGCCGTTTTTTCTGCTGGGGGTTGTCTGGTTTTTCCTCCGCTGGCGCGAGCGGCGGCGGCTCGTCGACGCGCTGCTCTGCGGCGCGATGCTCGGCGGCGGGATGTACACGTATATCTCGTTTCGTCTCGTGCCCGTGCTTCTCGGCGGGTGGGTGCTGTGGCTGTTGGCGCGGGGAGAAATGAACCTGCGGCGCGACTGGCGCGGCCTCGCGATGATCGCCGCTGCGGCAGGCGTGGTGTTTGCTCCGCTGGGGGTGGATTACGTGCGCAACCCGTGGCACTTCCACGGGCGGACAGATGAAGTTTCGATGTTCGTGAAGCAGGTCGAAGTGACCGATACATCTGGGATAAAATCCACGCAGGAAGTTCGCAAGACGACAGGCGAGGTGCTGCGTGATGTGGGTGCAAACGCACGCGGCATCGCACTGATGTGGAGCTTGCGCGGGGATCATGTGGGCAAGCACAACCTGCCCCTGGCTCCGGTGTTCGATTGGGCAACGGGTCTTCTGTTCTTTGTCGGGATCGGGTGGTGTCTGGTTAATATTACGCGCAACCAAACGGCGTTTGTGGTGCCGGCGTGGCTCGGGTTGATGGCGCTCACGAGCGTGTTCTCCTTTGGCGCGCCGAACATCTTGCGGATGCTGGCGGCTGCGCCCGCAGCCATACTGGCCATGGTGTTGGGCATGAAGGTGGCCGACGGAGGCATGGCGCGCGGTGGGCTGTCCATAGTAACCCGCAGGGGAATTCTCGGACTGGTTCTGGTGGTTTTCGCAGCCCTTCAACTCGACAGCTATTTCCGGCGTTTTCCTCAATCGGCTGAGGTGCGCCGCGAGTTCAACACCGAGATGTTTTACGATCCGGCCCAACTGGTTTTGCAGTCCGGTGATGGCATCAAGACGATTTGGGTGCCGGAAGAAATGATGGCCCATCCCACATTTGATTTCGTTACGCATGGCATGGCGGCGCTGAAGGGTTACGGTGCGTTGGACGACCCGGTCACGACCGGCTCGCTCCCGTCCGCGCTTCTCCTAACAGCACGGTCGCAGAGGCTCGGCGGTGAGGCTGGTCACGACACGGTGGCCCGCTGGAGGAAGGCCGGAGCGCGGCGTGTTGGTTTCACGGAAATGGCCATCGAGGATGCGGCTTCGGCCCGACGCAGTTTGATGCTCTGGAGCGAACTGTGGGTGTTGGAGAAACCGCGATGATCTATCTCGACAACTGCGCCACCACGCAGCCGTTGCCAGAGGCGCTGGAGACCATGGCGCGGGTCGCGCGCGATTGCTTCGGCAATCCTTCGAGCATCCATGCAGCGGGGCGGCGGGCGGGGGCAGAACTGGCGCGGGCCCGCGAGGTGCTGGCTGCGTCCCTGGAGGCGCGGCCCTCGGAGATTGTCCTCACGTCCAGCGGCACAGAAGCCAACAATCTGGTGGTGAGCGGAGTCATCTCGCGGCTGGCATCGCAGAACCCCCGAGAGGTCGTGCGTGTGGTCACGTCGGCTTGCGAACACGCCAGCGTGCGCACCGTGCTGGAATGGGAGAAGCGGCAGCGCGGCGACGGTCTCGAGGTGGTCGAGATCGGCGTGGACACCGACGGGCGGTTGCTTGAACACGAACTGGAACAGGCCCTCGCTCAACCGGTGCACCTGCTCACGTTGCTCCACTGTAACAACGAAACGGGAGTGCTACAGGATTTGGATTTGCTTCGTCGCGTGCGATTGAACCATCCCCGCATGTTGCTGCATTTGGACGTGGTGCAGAGCTACACCAAAACCGCGTTGTCGGTGCGCGACCTGCCGGTGGATTTTCTCACCACGGCGGCCCACAAGATTCATGGTCCGCGCGGCGCGGCGTTTCTGTTCGTGCGCGACGGCTCGGAGTTCGACCCGTTGTTGGTGGGTGGTGCGCAGGAAAAATTTCGCCGGGCCGGGACGGAAGATGTTGCCGCCGCCGCCGGCTTTGCTTGCGCCGTGGCTCTGGCTCCGGCACCGGAAAAACATCGGGTCCATGCGACGATGTTGGAGGCCGCGTTCCTCGATGAGTTAAAGACGCAGGGAACGGCCTCCTCTCTGAACGGGGCAACCGACCACGACCGGCGCATGTCGGGCATTTTCAATCTGTCGTTTCCGGGTGTGCGCAACAAGGAAGACTTGCAGATTGCGTGTGATCTTGATGGGGTTTGTGTGTCGAGCACGTCGGCATGCCATTCGGGAGTCGTGTCTGCCTCCCATGTGCTCGCGGCCATGGGCGTTTCTGCGCAACTTCAGGCGGGCGCTTTGCGGTTCGCGGTCAGCCGGCAGCAGACGGAAGACGAGATCAGACAAGCGGCTCGCATCACGGCGGCGGCAGTGCGTCGTTTGGTGAGGTCAGGAGGCGAACCACAACCGTGAATCATGAAGCTCTTGAAAAAATGTGGAGAAAATCCCACGGCCTCGTGCCCCACCTTGATCAGGCGACTCTGCAAGAGTTAGTGGAGGCCGCGAA
Source organism: candidate division BRC1 bacterium HGW-BRC1-1 (assembly GCA_002842095.1). Lineage (GTDB taxonomy): Bacteria > Sumerlaeota > Sumerlaeia > Sumerlaeales > Sumerlaeaceae > HGW-BRC1-1. Next base: position 2,490 of record PHCB01000017.1, on the reverse strand, counting down.
TCAGATTCCGAAGAGCGAAGCGCGCTTTTGGGGGCTGGTGGATACATCGCATCGGGTCGACGGCATGTCGGTGCTGCATTGTTTCAATTTCGGGAACATCACCGTGCACACGCCATGGCAAGCCGAGGCGGTGAATTGCGGTCTGCGACTGCCCATGACAGTAACTCAAACCGGCAACATCCGCTTGAAGCGCACGTTCCGCACGATGCTGCATCAGATGGAAACGCCGTTTCTTGTTTTCCGAGTGAACTCGGATTCGATGCTCGAAGAGCGCCTGACGAACGGGTTTTTGATAACCGAACCGGGAACGACAAACCTGGTAAGCGAACGAACCGTGGCGCTGCTGCCCGGGTCGCATCTGCCAGAAACGGGCATTCTGTTTTATTATCTGATGAAACGCGTAGCGTTCACCGCTCGGGGTCTGGCGGAGGATGTTGCCGCCACCGGACCACCGGCTCTGTCAGCATGGCCCCGCATGCGCCTCCAACTGAGCACCCCCATGGCCCTCGAACCCGGTTGGGTGTTGCATCTGTTGGAAGGCGACCGCTGGTTGTGGGGCGTGGTGACGGAGTAGCTGAACGAGGCACTGTCAGTGCCTTCTGCTAATCATCCACGAGGTAGTGCTCGGTCACCTCGATGCGGTCCACAGTGACGTTGCCCTGTTCGGCCACCGACGCCGGGTTCACGCTGGCGGTGTCGAGGAGATCCAAACCTACGCGCAGGTCGCGCCGCGAGGTGGCGTTCACGCCCGGGCCCGGTTCCGCGTACAGGTTTGGCATCCGTGCACCCAACGTGCCGCCGGTCTCGGGCCTGATGTCGGCGTTCAGGGGCGAATGGAAGATCATCGTATACCAGCCACCGTTCTCGTTGGAGTCCTTATCGGGGTTCTGCGATCCCACGCCCGGCAGGGACTGCGCGGCGATGGTGTTGCTCAGGTTATCCGCGGCCAGCGCGCCGCCAATTTCGAGCTTTTGTGCCCAGGAGAATTGCACGCTTCGCGCCCGCAGACGGATCTGGGCGTTCAGGTTGGATTGCTGGGTCGACGTGAGATGGTAGCGCAGGCGGTACTGGATGCCTTCCTCAACGCGCAGGTAATTCGCCCGGTTGGTTCCGGGGGTGAAGTCGCGCGACAACACGCCGATTAAATTGGCGGGCACCGCGGATGTATCGAGGGTAACGCCGGCGGCGCTTTCCGAGTACGTGGGCTCGGGTGTCAGTGGGTCATTTTCCTCAACAGGCATTTCGCCGGGAAAGGTGCCGGGGATGAGGGTCTGGGTCAGCAGCGTTGCCAGGTTCAGCGACAGCTTCAGGCCGCCGGCCCACGTGTTCGTAGTGTACCATTCGTGCGGAGCAGAAATGGGCGTGTCGAGCATGTAGCTGGGATACACGCCGATGGTCGACTCGGTCAGCGCAACGTAGCCGTTATCTTGTGGGTCCGTGGAGAATGCCTCGAACCCGCGCGAGATGCCCTCGGTGTTGGGATTGTTTACGAGTTGGGGCACATCGATGGGGTCGAAATCCACGCGGTACAGCGAGGGCCGGGTGGGGTCCGCGCTGGGGCGCAGTTCTTTGGAAAGAGGATCGGTGCCGGGATCGACGTTCAGATGGTTGAAGACCTCCAGCATGGAGTTCACGGCCCAGCGGTTTGAGAGACGCAGGCGCATGTTGGGGATGGTATTCAGCGCCGCCGGATTTGTTTGCCCGGTGGTGTAAACCCAGAACTTGGCTCGAACGATGTTATTGGTGCCCACGGCGGAATAGGGTAGCAGGTTGGTGGGGTCGGTCATCCAACCGGAAATCCGGTAGCGGGTAGGGTCGGCGTAAACGTAGACGCGCAAGGCGGAGTTCGCGGCGTCGTGGTCGAGCGTTACGAGGCCGGGAATGTTCGGGCCGAAATTCGCCCACCCGGCCGTCGTGTTGAAGTTGTCATAGTCGTCGATGGTGGTGGTGGGGACGTACATCGCGATGAAACCATCCGTCGCACCGCCAATGCTGGATTGGGCGGCACCGTATGTGTAGAGGTCGCTGCTCTCTGTGATTCCCGCAGCGTACAGACCATCAAGAGGATCGGTCGCCAGCGCGTAGACAATGTCCTCGCCACCGTCGCCGCCGATGTAGAAGGCAGAGTCGATGGCACCGAGAGTGGGGGCGAAGGTGGCAAGAAAGCCGTCGCCATTGGAGTGGTAATCTTCCTCGGAATTAACGAGGGGAAGCAGGGATGACGTTGAGGTGCCACCGATGACGGGGCGTCCTGTGGCAGTCACCGCCAGAGCCAATGCCTCATCGCTGCCGCTGGCGCCGTAGTAGGTGGAGGAAATTACTGCGCTGCCCGTGGGGGAAAGTTTCATCAGGAAGGCGTCGTAAACACCGCCCATATGATTTGGAGACAGCGCGCGCTGGATGGGGAAATCGAGGGAGGATGTGTAGCCGGTCAGGTAAATATTTTTATCCGCATCGATGGCCACGGCGGTTGCGACGTCTGCCGCCAAA
>PHCB01000016.1 GCA_002842095.1 candidate division BRC1 bacterium HGW-BRC1-1 | reverse complement strand
CCCCCCCCCCCCCCTCCCCCAGAAAGAAGCCCGTGGCGTTGGGCACGGTGCGTGAGCTCGAACTTACGGGGCAACCGCAGCATATCATAGACGGGATCATGGGCAAGTATCGCATGAGGATCGTGGATAAATTTGTGTCGGGGAAAAACAGTCAATCCTTCCTCAGCAGTGCATCAACTGCTGACAACGACCGATACTACGCAACCCGCGCGCCGCGACCGGGAATCTACAGCGTCTTCGAAATGTCTCGGGAATCCGTCGCTAAAATGAGCATCCTCGAAGAGAGCGAAATTCGCAAACGGGGCTTGCGGCCTGAAACGACACGCGTCACCCGCGTGGTGTTCGGAGTTGTTCCAAATACAAATGGTGAACCCGATCTGGGAATCATCGCTTTCGAATCACAGAATCTTCAATAGTGCCCAGGCCTCACAGAGGAAGCGCAATTTTTTGCATCAACCCTCTCTCAGAAAACCTTGCCAAGACCATCCGGCCCCTAAGAAGCTGACCTTAAGATCGTTTATATCCATGGCTTCCAAACTCCGCCAAAAAAAGATTCGCATCTCCGCCAGGGAAACCACGGTTTCCATAGCCATTCTGCTGCTCATGGCGGCCGTGGCAGGGGCGGTGTATTTGAAGCAATTCCGTTATGACTCGGCGCTGTTCGGAGTGATGGACCTGAAAGAAAGCGCAACCTCCGGCCCTGAACAATCATCAAACGAGACGACCATTGCGGGCGTTGCTCCAAGCCAGTTCGCACCCCCGTCAGCCGAGCCCATGGGACCGCCCGAATCCTTCGATCGCGAAAGCCTCTCTGATAAAATCGACGGAAAGGCAGAGCTTTATCTCGAGGCCGGGTTCGAACGCCTCGTCAGTCAACGTTACGCGCTGAAAACCAATCCTGACAAATGGTTCGAATTATACGTCTATAACATGGGCAAGCCCATGAACGCTTTTGCGGTGTTCAGCAATCAGCGTCGCAGCGATGCCCAAGCCTCTGATGTTACCGCCTTCGCCTACGGAGGCGGGGGGTCCCTTTTCTTTGCCCATGGCAAATATTACGTCGAAGCAATAGCCAGCGACGCTGACTCGGAACTCGCCAGCGCGGTGGTCGAATCAGCTCGCGGTTTGGTTAGACTGGTGCCGGCCAAGGCTCAGGGCGAATCATCGGAACTGGCACTGCTGCCCGAGGAAGGGATGTTGTCTTCGTCGGTGAACCTGATGCTCACCGACGCTTACGGCTATGACAAATTCACCCAGGTGCTTGCAGCGGATTATTTGATCGACGGCACAACAACCACCGCTTTTCTCACGATTCGAAAATCTGCCGAGGAGGCTGCCGAATTAGCCGCCGGTTATCACTCCATGTTGGTTGATGGCATGGGTGCGGACAATATCGATCTGACGTCCTCGTCCATCTCCGGTCTGAAGGGAGCCGATATGCTCGGCGACACAGAACTGGTTTTCTCCGAGGGTTCTGTGACCGCGGGAATTCACACCGCAAAAAACCGTGAGGCCGCTGAAAAGCTGGCGCAAAGGCTTCTCGAATCCATCCGAGAGAATGAAAAATGAACCCACCAAAATCCAAACCATTACCTCCAGCCTTTCCGCTCACAGAAGAAATTTCCCGTCGGCGATTTCTGCAACGGGCAGCATGGGCCGGGGCGACGGCGGCAGCAACCGCGAGTATAGCTTATCTTGCCTATGATGCACAAGGTCCTCAAGAGAGCGAAGGCGGCGACCAGGCCGCGTCATTCCTCATGCCAGATTTCTCTGTTTCCAGCGCCGGAAGTCGAATGGCTATTGCCCATGGATCTGACCGCGCCGTCACGCTTTCTGCGGCGCTTGCAGCGTTGGGAGGGTTGGACCAATTCATCCGTCCCGGCGATCGTGTCCTTCTCAAAGTAAACGCTGCGTTCGCCACTCCCCCGTCCCTCAATGCCACAAGCCACCCAACGCTCGTCGAGGCGCTGGCTACCGAATGCCTCAAAGTGGGTGCCGCCGAAGTTCGGGTGTCGGATAATTCAATCAACGATCCGGATTCCTGTTTTCGACTAACCGGAATTGCTCAGGCCGCAACCAAGGCCGGCGCGAAACTGGTGATGCCAACCCCCTCCGCCTTTCAATCTTTCACGCTTCCACAGGGCCGACTGATTGTCGACTGGCCCCTTCTCACCGCTCCCCTTGCGGGCATTAATAAGGTGATCGGGCTGGCACCGGTCAAAGACCACCAGCGCAGCGGCGCTTCCATGACCATGAAAAACTGGTACGGACTTCTGGGAGGTCGACGAAACGTTTTCCATCAGGACATCAATAACATCATCGCCGAATTGGCGCGCATGGTGCGACCAACTCTCGTGGTGCTCGATGGAACTAATACCATGATGACCAACGGTCCCACCGGCGGGTCGGTGGCGGATCTCAAGGCGACCAACACGCTCATCGTGAGCACCGATCAGGTGGCGGCCGATGCGTTCGGTGCAACGCTCCTGGACCAAACTGCGGCGGATTTCCCATACATCGCCATGGCAGAAGCTGCAGGCTGCGGGACCGCCGATTTCGCCTCCCTCAAACTTGCGGAGGTAAACACATGAACATCGTTTGGACCCGCCGCATCTCACAGGTCTTTTTCCTGATCCTCTTTTTCTGGTTCAGCTTCGCCACGGTTTTTGGAACCAAGTGGTTTCAACTGCGTGGCTGGCCGATTAATCTGTTTCTCGAACTCGACCCCCTGGTAGCCATCGGCACGCTGCTCACCACGCAAACGATATATAAGGGCCTTCTCTGGGCGCTTCTCACGCTTCTCGTGACCATTGTCTTCGGACGTGTCTTCTGTGGTTGGGTTTGCCCGTTCGGCACCATGCACCATTTCTTCGGGTGGATTGGTTCATACAAACGCGGTGCCCGCGTGAAGATGGAGAAGAACCGCTACCGCAAATGGCAGGCTCTCAAATATTATATACTCGCGGCATTCCTTGTCATGGCGGCTTTTCCCATCGCCACCTCTTCAACCCTGATCACGGGCCTGCTTGACCCCATCCCCTTTGTAACCCGGGCCACCAATCTCAGCTTGATGCCGATTGCAGACGGTTTCGGTCTTCGCACCACCGCCAGCCCGCGCCACTATGATCACGCGACGCTGATAGGTCTTCTGTTCCTCACGGCGCTCCTGGCGAACCTTGCTATTCCGCGGTTTTATTGTCGGGTCCTTTGTCCTACCGGGGCTCTCCTCGGGATTTTCAGCCGTTTCACTTTGTGGCGTATCGCCAAGAAATCTCCCGGATGTAACCATTGCGAGATGTGCGAAAGTTACTGCGAAGGCGCAGCGGACCCCGCCCTGAAGCCACGCATTTCCGAGTGCCTCGTTTGCATGAACTGCGTCGACAACTACTGCAACCGCGACCTGATAACTTACCGCAACGAGGAAAGCGTGGAGGGCGATATTCCCGCCCCGCAAATTTCCCGCCGCGGCCTGCTTCTTGCCATGGGGTCGGGAGCCATAGCGCTGCCGATGCTTCACTTAGGTGACCACCTTGGAAGTAATTACTCTCCCCAAACGATCCGCCCCCCGGGCTCGTTAGCGGAGGAAGATTTCGTGCAGCGGTGCATCAAATGCGGACAGTGCATGAAGGTGTGCCCAACGAATATCATAATGCCTGCTGGTTTGGGGACGGGCCTTGAGGGCATCTGGACCCCCGTGCTGAACTTCCGAATTGGTACGAGCGGCTGTCAGCTTAACTGCGTGGCCTGCAGCCACGTCTGCCCAACAGCAGCCATTCGTCCCCTCACACTGGACGAAAAACACGGGACCGGTAGCTTCAAAGAATCGGGCCCGATTCGTCTGGGTACAGCCTTCGTGGATCGTGGACGCTGCCTGCCGTGGTCCATGGAAACCCCCTGTCTGGTGTGCGAAGAGAATTGTCCGGTCACTCCGAAAGCCATCCATGTGCACGAATTCATGAACACCATCCGCCATGGCCGACGGAAAGTTCTCTCCGCAAGCGCTGAAGGTATAAAACTTGATGGACCTTCGCTGACGCCCTCCGGGCTTGCGACGGGCGACTATTATTTGCGGGTTGAAGGAACCAGCACTCCACCCTTGCGAATCACCGCCAACAGTGCAGAGACTGTTTCAGTAGCCGAAGCAACCATCCTCGATCCCGGCATAAATGTTTCGATTCAGGTGCAACTTGGCGGTCCCGTTGTGGATCCGGATTTGTGCATTGGTTGCGGAGTGTGCGAACATGAATGTCCTGTGTCGGGGCTGAGAGCCATTCGAGTCTCATCAGAAAATGAATCACGCAACAAACGAAGCAAAATGAAAATACGGAGGGTTGACGCATGAAAGATCGCAAGTCAGACAATCAGCAATTGAGTCGGCGAGGTTTCATGGCCGGCGCCAGCCTGGCCGGGCTGGGAACCATCCTTTCAACGACCATGGCCGGAGGACAGACCTCGACAACGGAGTCTGCTGCTTCAGCTCCCAAAGTCGGCTTGGGCGACGTGCCCAGTCGCCAGTTCGGTAAGACCGGAGAAAAGGTTTCCATCCTCTCCCTCGGAGGAATTTTCGACATCATAAACAACCAGATGATGCTGAAGAAGGCCCTCGATTTCGGCATCACCTATTGGGACACCGCGAACAGCTACCACAACGGCAAGAGCGAAACAGGCATTGGTCTTTACCTCGAGAAATTCCCGGAAACCCGTAAGAACATTTTTCTGGTTACCAAGTCCGGATCGCGGGACCCGAAGGGGATGACGGACCATCTCACGCTTTCCCTCGAACGGATGAAGACCGACCACATCGATCTCTTCTTCGTCCACGGCATCAGCAACATCAGTGAAGTTTCCTCGCCCGCCGTGAAGGAATGGGCCGATCAGATGAAGAAAGCGGGCAAGATTCGCTTCTTTGGGTTCAGCACCCACAAAAACATGGAGAGTTGCCTCGCCGCTGCCCCTGCTCTGGGCTATATTGACGGCATCATGTTCACCTACAACTATCGCCTCATGCACGGTGACGCCATGAAGGCCGCAACCGACGCCTGCGCCAAGGCCGGAATCGGAATGACCGCCATGAAAACCCAGGGCGGCGGAGCCGTGAAAACAGACAGCGATGCTGAACTGGCCCTTGCCGGTAGATTTCTGGAAAAAGGTCTAACGCCATTCCAGGCCAAAATTAAAGCTGTCTGGGCCAATGACCAGATATCTGCGGTTTGCAGCCAAATGCCGAATTTGACCGTGCTGACCGCCAATACTCAAGCGGCGCTGGATGAACGCAAGCTCACCGCCGGTGACTGGAAAGCCCTGCGAACCTATGCGGAAACGACCGGCTCCGCCTATTGTGCCGGTTGCGCAATGAACTGCGAGCGCGCACCGGGATGCTCCGAAGGCATAGCGGATGTCATGCGCATGATGATGTATCACACGAGCTTCGGCGATACGCATCAGGCACGCATGGCTTTCGCTGAACTTCCTCTATCCGTCCGTTCCGGCCTCTCTGGGATGAACCTTTCTGAGGCCACCAACGCTTGTCCCCGCGGACTGAACATTGCGGCCGTTTTAAAAGAAGCGATGGAAGTTCTCGCATAAATCACGCACTCAAATCATACGTGGCTTCCCTCCGTGTGGAGGGAAGCCCTTCGTTTTCTTTCACGCCGCCCATACAAAGAGTTGCAAGAACGTACTTTTATTATCAGAGCTGATCCCAACATTATGTCAGATAACTCGTCCGATCAAAAACCACTGGCTGAAAATAAGACCCCCGATGGCACCGAACCAACGGATACGAATGGAGTTCCCACGGCACCTTTCGGTCCCCAAACCGATGTGCATTTTGCAACGAACATGCCATTGGGCGGTGCTCGCATTCCCGTGTTGCTCCCCTTGCGAGGCATCACCTCCGAGAAATTATACATTCTGGACAAGCAAGAGACCTGGATAGGGCGTTCCACCCATGCCGAAATCCAACTGACTGATGGACTCGTGTCACGCTTCCATGCAAAAGTCGTCTGGGAAAACAGCGATCATCCAAACGAATTTCCCCGCTGCATACTCCTCGATGGGCAAAGCCGGAATGGCACCTTCGTAAACCGGAAAAAGATTCAGAATGAACCGTTATCCGACGGGGATCGCGTCGTTATTGGCTCCACCCTTCTCGCTTATCTGGTGAAGGACACACAGGAACTCGATTACGACAGTCGTATCCTCTACCGTGCCACAACCGATAGCCTGACTTTCGTGGCGAACCGCGTTTCGTTTGAAGAGGCCGGTATCCATGCCGTAAATGCGGCTGACCGCCACAAGCAACCGTTGTCACTCTGTCTGATCGACATCGATATTTTTAAGGATATTAATGACAAATGGGGTCATCCGGCCGGTGACCAAGTGCTGCGTCACCTTGCCTCCATGCTTCTCCTTTCTGTCCGAAACAGCGATGTGGTTGGTCGTTTAGGGGGGGACGAGTTCGGGATTGTTCTGACGGGAGCAGACCTGAACGATGCCTATACCACAATGCTGAAGCTTTGCATGGACATCGCAGCAACTCCGTGTGCTGTAGAGATGGGATTGATTCCGTTTGCGGTCAGCATAGGGGTGGCCGGTCTCAAGCTTCCCGAGATGGATTGGGCCGCACTCTCCAAAGCAGCAGATGAGAATTTGTACAAAGCGAAGCAATCGGGCAGAAACTGCGTGATCGCCCGGTAAACCTTTTATTCGTGGTGAGGCAAACCTTTAACGCCTCATTCCCAAACGATGTCCGAAAACTGCGCCTTCGGGTTCATCCTCACACGGCGTTTGTATAATTCGAGACGTTTTTCGAAGGGAATATCGGAGGAACCAGGGTAATCCGAAAGTTCCCACGGAAACACTTCAATTTGCGAAATCGTGTTTCTGGAAGTAACGGCTATAACGCCCAGCCCATCTGCAGTGAAGTGTGCACCCATGATCATTCGATCGGGGCCTTCGGATCTTAACGTCATAAGTTCCCGTCCCGAGGAAGCTTCCCAGAGCTTAACCTTCCCATCGCTGCCAGCTGTCAACACCAGTCTGCCGTCTCTGCTGAATTCGGCCCCCACCAAAAATTTATCATGTCCCGACAACGTCATAAGAAGACGCCCTGAATCAGCTTTAAAAATCTTAGCGGTCGTGTCGGACGAACTGGTCAGGATACGTTTACCATCAGGTGAAAATCTCACAGTGACCACGGGCCTCATGGGGATGTGAGCCTTGATATTATAGACGATGCGTTGTTCGTCCACATCCCATAATGACAAATCGCCGTTCAGCCATCCGAGGGCGATGTACTTTGCATCCGGACTGAAGTCTAAACTCCACAGAGCCGTCTTATCCGCTCCCTGCATTCCCTTCCCAATTGACTTCCAATCCCTCGTATCCCAAACGACCAACTCTCCTCTCTGAGAGGCCGTGGCCGCCAGATGTCCATCACGGCTGAACGCAGCATTGAACCCACCATTGGGTGCAAGTTCAGCGAGGACTTGCGATGTTTCATTGTCCCATGCCGTAACCTTGGAACCGTTGAAAGCGATGTCTAAACGTTGTTTATTATCGGCGCTATAGACAGAGTAGTAAGAATCCACCGCGACCCAACGGTTTTGGGATTTATAAAAACTTCTTCCTGCCGGTGCCAACCATGCTTCGTCATTACCGGCCCATGAGCCCTTGCGGTCATAAGGGAAGCCTACAGTCCGGAGAACCTCCAGGGTCGCGGTAGCAGGCACATCTTCTTTAGCAACAGCTGAAGCGGGCTGAAGCATATTTCTGATGTTCCAAACCTTTACTTCCCCCAGCGATGTCGTAATGATTCGCTGGCCATCAGGTGAGAATTCCACCCTCTGCATTTCCGCGCCGCCGTACAACTGCTCCACCAGGGCACCAGTGGACGAATCCCAGACCCTGCATGTCCCGTCCTCACCGGCCGTTGCGAGAAGTTTTCCGTCAGGGCTGAAGGCAAGGTTGTTCGGATAGGTTTTCGGGTGGGGTATTTCAAAGAGAAGTCCTCCCGTGACCACATTGAAAATACGAGCCTTCTGGTCGGTGGATGCCGTGGCAAGTCGTGTTCCATCCGGACCAAAACACACGCCATAGACCGATTTCGTATGGCCTTGAAAGGTCCGAATCAATGAGCCGGAAGTGGCATCGAGAAGTTGAACCTGCGCTGCCCCAACCATGGCCACTGCCACGGTGTTACCATCAGGAGAAAACTCGGCGCTATATGTCGCCTTGGGCAATCTTTCCGCCCAAATTGAAGCGCCTGTTTTGACGTCCCACAACCGTGCAAAACCATCGTTACCGGTTGAGATGACCCGATCCCCTGTCGGAGAAAACGCTGCTCCCCGCATCACAGGAGCGGAGAAAATATGGCCGGTCAACGTGGTCAGAACATCCAGCGTTGATGCATCCAGAATGTTTGCCATGCCACTGGTGGAGCCCGCCAGAATTTTACTTCCATCCGGGCTGAATCGGGCTGTCCAGATTCCCCTGTTATTCAATTCGCGTCTGAGTATGCGGGCTCCCGTATTCGCATCCCAAAGGGAGATAAGGCCACCCCGATGACCAAGAACAATACGATTCCCATCCGGAGAAAAACTCGCATGATAAATCTCTTGTAGAGGATTCGCCTTGGTGAGAATCATGTCATCAGACGCATAACGGGCCATCAGAATTCCCCATTCCCAATCCCGCAAACGAACTGGAACACCGTCGAGCATTACAGACACAGCTTGGGCCAGTCTTCCTTCCCACAAGTAAATATCCGCAAACCGGATGCCATAAAAGTATTGTTCCTTCTCCGCCGCGTCTCGCTGAAGGGTGGCCGCCTCTCTGGCCTGTTCCGCTTTTTCACGTGCCCAATTCTGGTCTCGGGCATATTTCATTCCACCGAAAACGAGCAGAAGCATGGTGATAACGGCGAGACGTATGGCCAGTCGGCGTTCGCGGGCAGTGCGTTGATTTTTTTCCTGAGCCAGCTCAACCAGATTCAGCAAAACACGGCTATCTTCTATCGAAGAAGATTGCTCGGCCAGCGAGCGCGCAAGGGTCAGATCATTATTCAGCAATGCCGCATTGGCATAGGACTCCACCAATTGATTGTGCAATTCCTGAATTCGCGGGTTTTCATGCCACAAACCTCGCGCCCGTGCGAGGGAAACGAGGCAGTCCGACAAGACACCATAAGACGACGGGGCCGCCTGATAGCGCTCCTCGACTTCCTGAACAATTTGCAAAGATTCACGACGCTTGTCCGCACCTGAAAGATAAGCATTCAGTTCATCAATAAATACCCGAACGGTGGGAACGCGATCCGCGGGTTCTCGGGCCATGGCGGCCATTGCCAGAGAGGATAGTTTCGACGGGATTTGTGCCTCGGGCGCTCGAAATTCCGGTGGCTCGATCTCGCCACCCTTCGCCTGTTGGAAGGCCTGCGAACGATCCGATTCAGAATAAGGAGCAGTTCGCGTCAGCAGGAAATAGAGGATGCCGCCCAGCAGAAAAACATCTGTCCAGGGTCCGAGGGAATCGGGATCTGTCAACGTCTGCTCGGGCGCCATGTAAGAGGGCGTTCCGGAAGGGGACGAGGCCCGACCAAAAAGTGAACCAAGACCGATTCCTTCAATTTCTGGCGTCGCATCCTTCGGCAGATTAAAGGGAGCGGCCAGCCCCCAATCCATCACCATAACTTCGCCGAACTCGCCGATCATGACCTGAGAGGGTTTCAGGTCGCGATGGATGATGCCCTTTGAGTGGGCGTAGGCAATGGCTTGTGCCACATCGATCAAAATTCCGAGATGCTTGGAAAAGTATTCGGCCGGCGGCAATTCAGCATCGGCCAGAATCTGATCTGTCCAGGGAACTCCGCGCACGAGTTTCATCGTGAGTAACGGGTTCCCTTTTTCATCGATGCCAAGATCATGCACCGGAACGATATTCGGGTGCTGAAGATTGGCGGTCGTCAGCGCTTCTTGAAAGAACATCCGGGAAAGAGCATCGGCTTCCTTCGCCCGGTGGACGTCGACAGTAAGGTCTCGGCGCAATCGCTTGATAGCCACGCGCCGTCGGAGGGACGATTGAATCGCTTCCCAGACTTCCCCCATGCCACCACTACCGACGCGCCGCAACAAAGTGAAAGCAGGGGCACCATGCATGTGAGGGTACTGTTCTTCGGGGCTTTTTTCGCCCATCTCGTGAACGACGAAAACGCCCGGATGCGTCTCCAAGCCAAGCGCCGACCGCAGTGCTAAATCAGGAGTCACACCCCCCGGAAACCCCGACATGGTTTCGTCCACATCCGGGACGATAGGATCGTTATCCGATTCATGAAAGGAACCGATGGTTTCCTCTGAATCGGGAGCACCGTCCTTGTGACGGTTTGAGGTATATTTGGGGTCAGGGGTGGACATGTTAATAATTTTTCAACAGACGTTCACACAACAAAAACGTCACGTGAGAGTGCAAAAGAGAAGCCATCGGCACAAGTAGATTTAATCAAACCATCGCAAATTTACGTTCCAGATTCTGCCCGATTTGCGCCTTTCTGGAAATCGAGGGTCCCGATATCATCAATAAATCCGATTCTCCTGTGAGGTGTCGTCTTTCCGTTTGCATGCTCGCCCCTGTCACCCCATCCCCATTAACACCATGAAAACCATTCCAAGCCAGCTCGAGCAGGCTTTCCGCACAGCAATTCGCAAAGCGTTTGATTTGGACGCAGATCCCCAGATCGCCGTTACACTGAATGAGAATTTCGGCGATTACCAGAGCAATTGCGCCATGAGTCTTGTCCGTTCCGTTACAGAGAAGTCCGGACAGAAATCGAATCCTCGCGCCGTAGCTCAGGCCATTGTGGAGTCTCTCGGCGAGTCCCCCATGTGGAGTGGGGTCAGTATCGCGGGTCCGGGTTTTATAAACGTCCGCCTCTCCCCCGCGTGGCTGGCGGATAATTTAAATGCCCTGCGCCAGGACTCCCGACTGGGAGTGGAGCCGGCGTTTTCCCCGCAGAAGGTTGTGATCGACTATTCGGGACCCAACGTGGCCAAACAAATGCACGTGGGCCATTTACGCAGTTCCATCATTGGCGATGCCCTGAGCCGCGTCATCGAATTTCAAGGCCACGAGGTGGTGCGCCAGAACCACATCGGCGACTGGGGCACACAGTTCGGGATGCTCATCGCCCACCTGCGACATCTGGGTCAGGAACAGCAATCGCACATTGAAGACCTCGAAGGATTTTATCGCGAGGCGAAGAAGCACTTCGACGACGACCCTGCTTTTCAGGATGAAGCCCGCGCAACGGTTGTGCGGTTACAGGCAGGAGAAGCCGCAGAACTGGCTCTGTGGGAGCGTATCCTTGAGGAAACCCGTGCCCACTATCAGCCCATCTATATAAATCTCAGTGTGAAACTGACCCGCGACGACGAACGTGGCGAGTCGTTTTACAATCCCTTCCTGGCTCCCGTCGTCGCGGATTTGAAGGCTGCAGGCATCGCCGAAGAAAGCGAGGGAGCAATCGTCGTTTTTGTGGAGGGGCACGAAAACCCGATCATCATTGAAAAGACCGGCGGCGGATACCTGTACGCCACCACCGACCTGGCTGCCATTCGCTATCGTACCGGCACGCTGAAGGCGACACGAATCATTTACACGCACGACGCGCGCCAGGCGCAACACTTCGCAATGATCTTCGCCACGGCGCGACGGGCCGGCTGGGCGGATGACGTGCAACTCGACTTCGCCCCCTTCGGAACCATGCTGGGGGAAGACAATCGCCCCTTCAAAACCCGCAGTGGCGACACCGTGAAATTAAAGGATCTACTGGAAGAAGCGGAGGATCGGGCACTGGCCCTCGTCACCGCGAAGAACCCCCAGATGCCCGAGGCCACCCGCCGCTCTGTGGCACACGCGGTGGGAATTGGTGGCGTGAAATACTCCGATCTCTCCAAGGATCGCATCAGCGATTACGTTTTTTCCTGGGATAAAATGCTCGCCATGGACGGCAACACAGCGCCCTACCTGCAATACGTCCATGCCCGGGTGATGAGCATCTTTCGGAAAGCAGACTCGTCCTCTCACCCGGAAGATGCAGCCATCGAGGAACTATCCACACCCCAGGAGCAGGCTCTCGCAAAGCACATCCTTCGCTTGGGCGAAATCGTTGATCTGGTGTCGCGGGAACTCAAGCCCCACTACCTTTGCATCTTCCTCTATGACCTTGCGACACGCTTCGGAGCATTCTACGAGAACTGCCACGTGCTCACAAGTCCCGAGCCGCTGCGGGCCACCCGTCTGGCCTTGTGCAGTCTGACCGCCCGCACCATGGCTCTGGGGCTGGACCTTCTCGGCATTGAGTCACCGGAACAGATGTAATCCCCAACAAACAACAAGGCCGGGCGACCTCATTAATCTCAGACTGCCCGGCCTCGATATTACGGCGTTGCCTATTCGTACAGGAAGAACTTCTCCCGATCCTTGGCAAACTTGTCTCGTTCTGGGGTCCATTCGACGATAACTTCCTCGGCCGACTTTCCTGCCAGCAAAGCCTGCCGAACCTTGTTGCCACCCATCACCTTGTTGAACATCGACACGCGCGACCTGCTCTTGGTGGTGTCGGCGTCAGGTCCCGCCGTGAGGAGTTTTTGCTCGGGATACATGGTGTTGATGGCCTCAATCAGGTGGATGCCCGCTTCCACCGGCATAACCTTTTCCCGGTCTGTGATGATGATACCCACCCCACTGACCTGCTTGTCCATATAAGCATTATAGTAAGGAGCGTAATAGGCGGGGCGGAAAAACAGTCCGGGGAGTTTACGGCTGTTAAGTTCTGCTGCCAGTCGCACACCGTCCATCCATGGCGCCGCCACATAACGGAATGGGGCGGGGTAACCAACACCCACATTGAGGAAGGTCCATTCGCCCAACATTCCTGTGATGCCGATGAACCAGCAATCTTCGGCATGTTGCATGTGCGTCGAGGGGGGAATCCAGGGCAGGCCCGTGTCTTCCCATGTCATGTTCCGCTTCCAGCCCTTCATGGGCACCACGGTAAGCTTGCAGCCTATCTGCTCATTGAGCAACTTTGCGGTCTCCCCCGCAGTCAATCCGTAGAGATAGGCCACGGGGCCCCAACCGACAGTGGTGACGTAACGCATATCCAGCACATTGCCGCTCACGAGGTTGCCACCCATGGGATTGGGACGGTCGAGCACGACGAATTCCTTGTCGTTCTCTTTGGCGGCCTGCATCGCCAACTTCATGGTTCCAACGAAGGTGTAGCTGCGGTTTCCAATGTCCTGAAGATCGTAAACCAGCGTGTCCACATTAGCCAACATGGATGGACGGGGCTTGCCCTGTCCGCGCTTCTTCTTGTCGGAACCGTGGAGGCTGTAAATCTGCACGCCTGTCACCGGATCCACTTCGTTTTGAACTTTGTCGCCCGCACCTTTCTCACCACGAACGCCATGCTCGGGGGCAAAAAGAGCCGTTAGCTTTATGTCCTTGCTGAGATAAAGTTTATCGATCGTCGAAACGAACTTTGAGTCCATCCCCGTGGGGTTTGTGATCAACCCGACTCGCTTGCCTTTCAGCAGATTCGCATATTGTGGGTCTTCAAACAAAACCTCGTCGCCGAGTTTTACTTTCACGTCGGACAGTTGGATCTGTAGGGGGGGATCGTTGCGATGTTCCTCGCGCCATTTTACATTGGCAGCGGTGGAAATGGCATCGGCCTTTTGGGCCTGAGCCTCTAAACGTTTCTTGAGATCCGCCGATTTTTCCTTTGGAATGGTGACACCGGCAAATTCGTCTTGGAAAAAGGATTCCTTGCGCCCTTCAAACACCGACGTGTCGGTGAAAAGATGAACATAATCCTCGTCGTCAGCCTCGGTCATTGCCTTACCCGCGGGCATTTTCATTGCCTGATCTCCCTGCGTTGGATTTTTCGAAGTGCCTGTCTCTGCGGACAGAATGGGTGTCGCGGCCAATAAAGCCATGAGTACACCGGAAACCATCAAATGAACCTTCATCTGTTTCTCCCGTTATTCCATGATGATGCCCGGCCATTCTCCCGCAGCCGGATTGGGTAATACACTGTCTGACCCCTTCAGCAGGTCATGGCAATCAAAAGTGGGCCGAAGATTAAAATCCACTTTACAGCAGTCCAGTGCGAAGGAGGACTATTGCGCGTTGTTTCACGAAGGGAAACCGGAGCTAATCCGGCTTCTCAAATATAACCGGATATCAAGGAAGCTCGAGGTCACCCTTTTCATGACACGCATTCTAGTCAGCGACGCCATCTCTTCTGAAGGTCTCAATATTCTTAAATCGGGGGGCTTCGAAGTCGACTATATTCCCGACATCACTCCCGAGGATCTCGTGAAAGAAATCGGGAAATACGATGGCCTGGTCATCCGCAGTCGCACCACGGTGACCGCTGAAGTTTTCGAAGCGGCCAAAAACCTGAAGGTCGTGGGACGAGCAGGCGTAGGGCTGGACAATGTGGATGTTGCCGCTGCCACCAAAAAGGGCGTCATCGTGATGAACACGCCGGGCGGGAACACGATCTCCACGGCAGAGCATTCTTTTGCCATGCTCACGTCCCTCGCCCGCAATATCCCCCAAGCGAACGCCTCGATGCACGAAGGCAAGTGGGACAAGAAAAAGTATGTTGGTGTGGAACTGCACAACAAGGTGCTGGGTATCATCGGCATGGGCCGCATCGGTGGCGAAGTTGCGCGTCGCGCCCAGGCATACGGCATGCAGATCATGGCCTACGACCCGTTCATCTCGCAGGAGGTGGTCAAGCGGCTCGGCATCACTCAGGCAACCGTGGATGAAATCGCCGCGAAGGCGGATTTCATCACCGTTCACAGCCCCCTCAATGACGCCACCCGCGGCATTGTCGGAGCGAAGCAATTCGAAATGATGAAACCCGGTGTGCGGGTTATCAACTGCGCCCGCGGCGGCATCATCGATGAGGAGGCTTTACTCGAAGCCGTCAAATCCGGCAAGGTCGCAGGCGCCGCACTGGACGTGTTCACCCAGGAACCGCTCGCAACGGATTCCCCCTTCCGCGGCTTTGACAATGTTATCCTGACCCCCCACCTCGGTGCCTCCACCAGTGAGGCCCAGGAAGGTGTCGCAAAGGAAGTGGCCGAACAGATCGTAGATGCGCTAAGTGGGAAAACCATTCGCAATGCGGCCAACGCCCCCTCGGTTGATCCTGCCATCCTCGAGCAGATTCGGCCCTTCATCAATCTCGCCCAGCGCATGGGCACCTTCATGGCGCAATTCATGAACTGCGCTGCAAAAGAACTGAAGGTCTATTACAGCGGAACCGTGCTGGATTACCCCGTGGCATCCATCACCACCGCAGCGGTTATCGGTTTCCTCGAACCTCTGACCGAAGGATCTGTCAACTTCGTGAACGCACCTTCCATTGCCAAAGATCGCGGCATTGAAGTCACCGAAATGAAGTCCACCAAGATTTATGATTTCGCCAATCTCATTACATTGGAAATCATAGCCGATGACGGCACCAAGGCCTGGATCGGCGGTTCCCTGCTATCGAGCAACAATGCCCGTATCGTGATGTTGAACGACAAGTTCTTCGACGTGGTGCCTGACGGCAATCTCATCGTCATTGAAAACCACGACGTTCCCGGCATCATCGGCAGCGTTGGCACGATCCTCGGTCACCACAAAATCAACATCGCGCAAATGACGTGGGGTCGCACCCATCCGGGCGCCGACGCAATCACCGTTATCAACGTGGATCAGGACGTCCCGAAAGCGGTGCTCGACGAAATTGCGGAGTCGGACGATATCATCTCAGCCCGGTGCATCCGTATTTGACGCTACGACTTCCCATCATCGGCATCAACACCGGGTTCTCCCGTCCCGAACTGGAGTTGCCCGCCGTCACGTTGCGTTATACCTATGTTAACGCAACGCTGCGAGCAGGCGGGGTGCCTCTGCTGCTCCCGCCCGGTGGCGATGCCGATATCGTGGAGCGTATGGTGGATACATGCGATGGGTTCATCTTTACCGGCGGCCCCGACATCTCGGCTGAATGGTTGGGGGAAGAGCTTCACACGATGGCCTCCGTCATGCCACCCGAACGCGAATCGATGGACAGGACGTTGATGGATGCAGTCATCGCGGCCCGCAAACCGCTGATGGGCATTTGCCTCGGATGTCAGGAGATGAATCTCCTGCTTGGCGGAACGATCATTCAGGACATTTATGACGAAGCCCCCGGCGGGATACAGCACACTTCCAAACAGGCGCCCTTCGTCACCCGGCACCCGGCAAGCATCGAACCGGACACACTGCTCAACACTATTGTAAAATGCGAAACTCTGGAGATTAACAGCGCCCACCACCAGTCGATCCGCCAACCCGGCGCAAACATACGCGTAAGCGCGCGGGCAGCCGATGGCATAATCGAAGCCGTTGAAATGGTCGATTATCCATTCGGTCTCGGAATTCAGTGGCATCCCGAGTATCTCGTGGACGAGGCTCCCCATCTGGCTCTCTTCGAGGCCTTGGTAAGCGCTGCACGCCGCTGATCTTCCTCTGACACCTTAAAGGAAATGGGCCTTGTTCAGTTGAATTGTTGTTTTTGCCTTGATGGTTTCCCGAAGCGTGCCTACCGAATGGTTCCAAGTTGAAAGGGAGTGCCCTCCCCGGGGCTGCGAAAAAACATGTCAGAAGATAAAAGCGCTTACGTCACACTCAATTTGCGCAAGGGCGCCAACGAGACGGAGATTAAAAAAGCCTACGTCGAGATGGTGAGACAGTACGACCCGGAACAACACACCGACATGTTCATGAAGATCCAGGACGCCTACGAGCGGCTTCGGAATCCGGTGAAACGGGCTCATGAAGATGTTTTTAACTTCAATTACGTCAGCGGTGACTTCCATTTTACGCCCGAAGAAAAGGTGGAGGATGGTCTGCCGGAACTGAACGACCGCATCATGAAGATGGTTGAGCAGGTTAAAGCCGCTCCTGCTGATCCGGAAAAACGTACCGGCCTGATTCTCGAACTGATGAAACGCAGCTACCGCCACGCCATGAAAAAGCTGTGGACGGAAGCCATCAAGGATTGGGTGGCGGTGACGCAGGTGGACCCGACCCATCAGCGGGCAAAAAACAATCTGCTCTTCAGCTACCTTTATCTCGGTTATTACTATGCCGTTCACGACCTGTTAGAAGAGGCCATCGACCTATGGGAAAAGGCCCTGCGGATGGATCCGGATAACATCCCCCTCATCCATAACCTCGCCCTTTCCACTGACCGCCTTCCAGACCCCGAGAAGTCGCAAAAGTATTGGGCGGAAACGGTTCGGCGCTGGAAACTCCTACTCGATCAAACACCCGATGACGAATACCTGAAAAATTGCATCATCGAAGTTCACAAGCACCATGGTGGACGGGCCTTGTCCGGGGCTCAGACTTCGGAAACAAAGCAGGAGGCCATTGAACAATATCGTGAAATTCTCAAGTTCGATCCCTCCGACTTCGACGCCCAATTCAATATCGCCAATGCCCTCATGGAAGAGGCGAAATTTGACGAGGCTGTTGAACAACTGAAGAAACTGGCCCTTCAACACCCGAAGAATCTCGAAATCGTGAATCTTCTCGGTTGGGCCTACCTCAATGCCGGCAAGTTTGAAATGGCCTTCAGCACCTGGCGCCGTGGTCTGGCACGCGATCCGAAAAATTATACGATTCGAACCTCTGTAATCTCGGCTCGCATGAATGTGGGGAAAAAGCTCAAAGAGGCCGGACACTTCACGCAGGCCCTCGTTCACTTCAAGGAACTTCACCGCATCGTTCCCAACGAATGGGAGGTTCATTTTGAACTGGGTGACACACTCTTGAGGAGGGGAGATAAGCGCAACGCCTTGATCTCATTTCAAAAAGTGCTGGAGCTGGATCCGAAAAACAAAGTAGCGCGAAAGGCAGTCTCCGACATCCGGATGCGTTCATGATACGACTTTTCGGAAACCTCCTCACCAATGCATTCAAAGTGGAAGCTCGACCTGTCCCCGTATATCTGGGACAGGAAGACGCGGGCACGTACGATCTGGTGCAATCCATCAGTTCCGTCATGCTCGACAATGAACGTTTGCAGGGTATGGCGGAGGAACTGCGAACCCTATCCTCCTCGCCGGAGGAAATGGAGAAGTTTATGAAAAACCTTCTCCCGACTCTGGATAGTTTCGACCGCATTCTCTCCCTGGCGCGGAGCTATGAAAAAAGCGAAGAGATCGACAACTGGCTCAAGAGCGTGGAATCAATTCATTATCGATTGTTATCAATGCTTGAAGGTTATGGACTTTACCAGTTGAAAACCATAGGAACATCGGTGGACTTAGATATGCACGAAGTGGTGGAGTATCGAGCATCGGAAGATCATCCCAATGATGTTGTGATCAGTGAAAGACAAAAAGGTTATGTTTTCCGCAACAAGCTCATCCGCGACGCCAAAGTCGTCGTGGCATACAACGAAAGATTGAAAGGGTGATTCCATGAGTCGGATTCTGGGGATAGACTTGGGTACGACGAACTCTGTGGTGGCCATATACGAAAAGAATGGCCCAATGATCATACCCAACAGCCTGGGCGAGCGCCTCACGCCATCGGTTGTGGGCTTCACTAAAAGCGGAGAAATTCTGGTTGGCAAAAAAGCCAAGCGCGGCGCCGTGATGAACGTGGGCCGCACGATCTTCTCCATCAAGCGCCACATGGGTACAAATCACCGGGTGAACGTGGATGGACGGACCTACACGCCGCAAGAAATCTCGGGCATGATCATGCAGAAGCTGAAAGCGGACGCCGAGGATTATTTCGGCGAGGAAATCAATCAGGCCGTCGTCACCGTTCCTGCGTACTTCACCGACGCTCAGCGCCAGGCGACGAAGGATGCGGGCGAGATTGCCGGTCTGAATGTGCGTCGAATCATCGACGAGCCAACCGCTGCGGCCCTTGCCTACGGCATGGACAAGAATCAGGATCAAGTCCTTCTGGTCTATGACTTCGGCGGCGGTACTTTCGACGTTTCCATCATCGAGGTAATCTCGGGCGTCTTTCAGGTGCTTGCCATCCAAGGCGACACCTCCCTCGGTGGCGACGATATCGATGCTCGCGTGCAACAGTGGTTGCTTGAGCAGGTCAAGAAGCAGCACGGACTCGACCTGTCCGACGACCCCATTGCCATGCAACGTCTGAGAGAAGCCGCGGAAGAGGCCAAAATCGAGTTGTCGGAACTGCGCGAGACGCATGTCCTCGTCGAGGCCATTGCCATGACGGACAAAGGTCCCCTGACCCTCGACGCCGTTCTTTCGCGTCAGGTCTTCGAAGAAATGAACATCGATTTATTCCAACGCACAATGGAGCCCATGACCAAGGCCATTGCTGATGCCAATCTCACTGCAGACAAAATCAACACCGTCCTGCTCGTGGGCGGCACCACGCGCATACCGGCGGTTCAACGCACCGTGAAGGAAATCATTGGGCGTCCACCCCACCGCGACATTTCTCCGGAAGAAGTGGTTGCCATGGGTGCTGCCGTTCAATCGCTGGTCCTGGCGCCCGTGGGTGGAGACATCGAAGACACTCTAGCGGCACGCTATGGCAAGGAGAAGCCTGTCATCATCCACATGACACCATTCTCTCTTGGCGTTGGCTTGCAGGCCGACCAGTTCGGCGTCATCATCGAGCGCAACTCAACCTATCCCACCGAGGCGAAGGACATCTTCACCACCACGAGGGATTTCCAGGAAGCGATCAGTTTCCCGATCTATGAGGGCGAAGACCAGATAGCGTCGGAAAACACCTTCCTCGATCTGCTGCGCATTGAAGGCATCACCCCGGCTCCTCGCGGTGTGCCCCGCATCGAGGTTACGTTCAAGCTGACCCCTGACCGGATTCTTGAAGCACGGGCCGAGGATCTTGCAACCGGTGTGGAAAAGAAAATTACCATCGCCGCCACAGGAACCCGACTGAGCGAAAAAGAGAAGAGCCGCATGACCTCCGAGGCCCGCGAGCGCACCTCACGCATACTTCGCGATCGGATGTCAGAGGGCGTGGCCGATGAAGTTCGTGGTTTGATGTCCCGCGCCGAGGCTCTCATACACGGCAATTCAGACCACCCTCTGGTTAAGGAAATGCGGAAACAAACAACCGAACTTCAGGATATGATCGATTCGGGCGACCGCACGAACATCGAGGACAAGATGGACGATCTCATGCGCACGCTGACGGAGTTCGAATCAGCGGGCTGATCTTTCGCCAGACGTTCAACCGCAGAATAATCAGAGCGGCCACTCAAGTCTCACCGGGTGGCCGCTCCTCTTTTATACCAACTTCCAATATCAGGTTCTTCCGTTAAGCCTCAGTCACCCTGTCAGCATTCGGCCCAGTTTCTTCCCCACCCGGTTTCCACTTTAACGGGCACGTCCAGGGGCAACGCGTTATCCATCATCTCGCGTACGGTCGCCTCGACTTCCTTAAGTTCCCCTTCAGGGACATCGAAGATCAACTCATCATGAACCTGCATGAGCATCGTTGTTCGCAGCGAACTCGTACTCAGCCATTTGTGGATTTCGATCATGGCAATCTTGATCATGTCCGCGCTGGTGCCCTGAATGGGTGCATTCATGGCAACGCGCTCCGCGGCCGACCGGGCGTTAAAATTGCGGGAATTGATGTCTGCAAGATAACGCCTGCGCCCGGAAACCGTGGTTACGTATCCCTTCTCGCGGGCCGATTCCAGCGTTGTCGCCACCCAGGATTTGACGCCCGAATAGGCCGCAAAATACTCATCGATAAACCGGCGCGCATCTTCCATGGACATCTTCAAGCGTGTGCTCAATCCGTGCGCACTGATGCCATAAATGATGCCGAAGTTAACGACCTTTGCCTTGTCGCGTTGTTCCGAAGTCACTGCATCCAGGGCCACGCCAAACACCTTGCTGGCGGTGAGGGTGTGAACATCCTCTTCCAGACGAAAAGCTTCCACCAGCGCCGGATCTCCCGTCACATGGGCCAGAACGCGCAACTCGATTTGGGAGTAATCCGCCGACAGAAGAAAATTATCAGGTCGCGCAGGGTGGAAGCCCTCGCGGATGCGCCGTCCCAGTTCGGTGCGCACCGGGATATTTTGCAGATTGGGATCGGTTGAGGAGAGACGACCGGTGGCCGCAATGGTTTGGTTGAACGTCGTGTGGATGCGTCCCGTGCTCGGATTAACCAGCGTTGGCAGCACGTCCACGTAGGTTCCGCGCAGTTTTTCAACCTGTCGAAAATCGAGAAGCAGGCGGGGCAGATCATGCTGCGGGGCGAGTTCCTCAAGAACTTCCACATCCGTGGACCAGCCGGTCTTCTTTTCCTTCACCGGTTTCAATTTAAGCTCTTCGAACAAGACCTGCGCCACCTGTTTCGGCGAAGAGAGATTGAAAGGATGTCCTGCCAGAGCAAAAATTTTCTCACTCAAATTGGCAAGTTCCGCCTGCATTTCCTGCGACAATGATTTGAAATGGTCTGCATCGATCCCCACCCCCGCCATTTCCATCTCCATCAAAACGTCCATCAGGGGCATCTCTATCTTTTCGAACAAGTCCTGCAACTCCGCCTCAACCAGACGGGGTGCCAGAACTTTGTAGAGTTGCAGCGTGCAGTCGGCATCCGCCGAGGCATACTTTACGGCGCTATCCACATCCACATCGGCAAAGGAGATCTGGTTGCGCCCCGTGCCGATCAGGTCGGTAATCGGAGTCATGGTTATACCCAGCATATCTCCGGCCAACGCCTTCAATCCGTGATTCCGACGATCGGCGCTCAGCAGGAAGGATGCGAGCAAGGTGTCGAACATCGGTCCGGCCAGTTCCATCCCATGATTGCGCAGCATACGGCGATCGAACTTCAGATTGTGCCCCACCTTTAGAATAGCCGGATCGCTCAGTAATGGTGCCAGGTGCGCATAAACCGTCTCAAGCGACAGTTGGGGCGTGAAACTATCGAGTCGAGCGGCATGTCCGATCGGTATATAATACCCGTGATGGGGATTCGCGCTTAGCGATATGCCCACCAGACCAGCACGCATCGGATCGAGACCCGTAGTTTCTGTGTCGATGGCGAACTCACCCGCTGCACGCAATTCTTCACAAACACGGCGAAGCGTGTCTTCATCACAAACCGCGCTATAAATCGTTTCGCATTCAACCCGAGTTACGGGCAATTCCTCCAGAAGCCGTCGGAATTCCAACTCTTTATACAAGTCTGCGAGAACGGTTACATCCGGTGGTTGACGGTCGAACGCTTCCATCTCAAAGTCGAGGGGCACTTGCGCATCCAGCATAACCAGACGCTTGGAAAGCAGCGCATTTTCCCGCCCGTTCTCCACATTTTCTTTCTGCTTACCTTTTAGCTTATCGGTGTTGGCAAGCACCCCTTCCAATGTGTCGAACTGCTGCAAAAGGGTGATTGCAGTTTTTGGCCCGACCTTATGGATTCCCGGCACGTTATCGGACGTATCCCCCACCATGGCCAACAGATCCAAAATGCGATCAGGATACACGCCCATCTTTGCCAGAACGGCCTCGCGGTCAAATTCGGTTTCTTTGTCTGGATCCAAACGCAGCACGCGAACATGTTCATCCACGAGCTGAAACAGATCCTTGTCAGCCGTAACGACAACGACATCTTCGTCATTTTCCCGCGCGCGAGCCACCAGGGTGGCGATGATGTCGTCAGCCTCATAGCCCTGCAATCTCAGGATGGGAATGCGCATGCCTTCCAGAATCTGCACAATGTATTCCATCTGCTGAGCCAGGTCTTCGGGTGCCTCGGACCGGTTTGCTTTATACAGATCGTACATTTCATGACGGAACGTGGGGCCGTGGCTGTCGAAGGTGACGACAAGACGCTTCGGTTCGCGGGTCTTCAGCAGACGATGCATGATCTGCGTGAAACCAAACACCGCGTTGGTAGGCACACCCTTGCTGTTCGAGAGTTGCTGGATGGCATGGTAAGCTTTAAAAACTTGCGAGTGGCCATCCACAATATAGAGCGCTTCGGATTTCATGAGTATTGTGTGTCTCTTTTCAGCATCAAGGGTCAACTGTTTGTCCGACCAAGTCTCCTGAAATTGAAAATCTGGTGGACTTGTTTCCCCGGAGAATCTAAACTTTTATCAGAATTATTCTCTGTGGGGTGAAGAAACGGATGCCCATCCAGACTCCGGATGATGAAACTAAAGAGACACGTGACCCAAACAATCCGATTTTACCGGAAGACTTGGTGACACCCATGGGCTTGCCTATTGCTGCGTTGCAGGAACTTCACCGCCTCGAACTCCGCAACCGCGCCCTGATCAATTCCATTCCGGACCTGATGTTGGTTCTCGGCAGAGATGGTATTTTTCGAGATTTCAACTCCTCCGCTCTCACCCGGCCTCTGGTGCCTCCGGATGAAATTATCGGCAGTAACGTAGATTCCGTTTTGCCTCCGGAACTCTCGCAACTCGCGATGTCGCTTTTGAATGACGCCCTGAAAAACAACAATGTCGCCACAGCAGAATATACGATTAAACGAGAAGGCTACTCCGGACATTTTGAGGCGCGAGTCACGCCCAGCGGGCCTGATGAAGCTTTGTTCATCATACGAAACATCACCGAGCGCAAGAATGCCGAACGTGATTTGCTCGCCTCGCAACAAATGCTGCGACACCTTGTGGACCAATCTCCCCTCGCAGTGATTCTCTGGAACAACGAATTCCAGGCTCTGGAATGGAACCCTGCCGCAGAGGAGATTTTTGGTTATACGAAAGAAGAAATGAGCGTAACGCGGGGCACACTGAACATCGTACCGTTACGCATGAGGCCCTCCATCGAATTTGTCTTTCAATCCCTCCTCGACCAGCACGGCGGTTTGCGAAGCACCAACGAAAACACAACCAAAGACGGGCAGACCATTTATTGCGAGTGGTACAATTCCCCCCTGCTGGATGAAGATGGCGACACGGTTGGCGTCATCTCGTTGGTTCAGGACGTGAGCGAACGCGTCCGGGTGGAAAAAGAACATCTCATGATGGAGAAGCAGTTACTCGAAACCCAGAAACTCGAAAGCCTGGGACTGCTTGCTGGCGGCATTGCTCACGATTTTAATAACATCCTGGTGGGAATCATGGGCAATGCCTCTCTGGCACTGTCGGAAATCGATCCCAAATCAGACTTATTCTGCTCTCTTCAGGCAATTGAGCGTGCCGCAATGCACGCGGCCGATCTCACAAGGCAAATGCTCGCCTACTCGGGCAAAGGGCAATTCGTGGTCGAGCGGATTAATCTCTCCCGGATCGTCGAAGAGATGCTGGAATTGCTAAAGCTGAGCATTTCCAAGTCTGCCCAATTGGATATAAATCTCGTCCCCGACCTGCCGGACTTTCAGGGCGATGCCACTCAGATTCGACAGGTGGCCATGAACCTCATGATCAATGCATCGGATGCGTTGCAGGAAAAGCCCGGCACAATCTCCATCACAACTCGACTGACCGATTCCAACGAACCCTTCACGGGTCGCTCCCATCCGGCCCCCGCCACCGGCCCGGGGCCATGGTTATGTCTCGAAGTGGCCGACACCGGAAAGGGCATGGGCCCGGATGTATGCGAACGAATATTTGATCCGTTCTTCAGCACCAAGCAAACCGGACGGGGTCTGGGACTGGCTGCTGTTTTGGGCATCGTGCGCAGCCACCACGGCATCGTCAGATTTTTCAGCAAGCCCAATCTCGGCACCCGTTTTCAGGTTTTGTTTCCGGTAACTAAAGATGAAGCAAAACCTCACCTCAACCATGAGTCGAACCCCCGTGCAGCTCCGCCGGGAACCAACATTCTCATCATCGACGACGACGCAACGTGCCTCAACGTAACCAGCCGGATTCTTAACAAAGCCGGTTACACCACCACGTGCGCACCCGGTGGCCTCGAAGCGGTGGTAATGTTCTCTGAAAAACCGACAACTTTCAATCTCGTCATTCTCGACTTAACCATGCCCCACCTCAACGGTGAGCAGACTTTTGTCCGCCTCAGAGAGTTGAACCCCACTGTCAGCGTTCTCATAACCAGTGGGTATGACGAGCAAGAATCCATTCAACGTTTCTCCCAATCCGACATTGCCGGGTTCATCCATAAACCCTTCCGTGCGAATGACCTGCT
Organism: candidate division BRC1 bacterium HGW-BRC1-1; assembly: GCA_002842095.1. Taxonomy (GTDB): domain Bacteria; phylum Sumerlaeota; class Sumerlaeia; order Sumerlaeales; family Sumerlaeaceae; genus HGW-BRC1-1. The sequence goes on along the minus strand of PHCB01000016.1, from coordinate 26,922 downwards.
CCGAATGGTTCAAAAGGCTTTAGCGCGAGCCAACACCTAAGATTCCGGAAACAACTCGGGGAGCATTTGGTCGGCGACCCGCGCGATGCGGCGGTCATTGCTCATGAAGGGGTGCTTCGTTCCTCCAGTGGCCAACAGCTCGCCAGTCTCATCGTCCACGATATCGTAAGAAAAAGTAATTGAGGCCCGGCTAATGGCAGTGACCCGCGGTTCGATCCGCACGAGATCATCGTACAGCGCGCCGCGTTTGTAGTCGATCCAACACGAAGAAACCGGCAGATGCACACCCTGCCGCTCCCAATCGCGGTAGCGCCGACCCATGAAGCGCAACAATTCCGTGCGGCCAATCTCGAACCAGACCAGATAATTCGCATAATAAGCATGCCCCATCTGATCCGTGTCGCGATAGGTAACCCGCACCCGGGGTGCCGCTTCCAAAGGCATAGACATGAGAATCGTGCCTTTTGATTTCGTCATTACGCAAAAACCGCCTTCACTCATTTTGTAAAAAACCGGTCCCCCGCTTTGCACAAACCACACCAACCGCTTCCCCCCGGGCATGGTGCCGTTTGTGACGATACAATTCAGGGTGAAGGGAACCTTGAGGCCGGCGGTTCTATCCAACAAAGAGATGACTAAATCGCGATCGCAATCCAATCCACTCATTTTTGACCCCGCAGAGGCAAATGTTTCCCCTCCAGGAACTGCTAACGGCCCCATCCTGCGGGCCATGACCTATAACATTCATCACGGCGTGGGGATGGACCGCAGATATGACCTCAACCGCATTGCCGAGGTCATCCGAAATAACAATCCGGACGTGGTGGCGCTTCAGGAAGTTGAGCGTTTTCGTCCACGCACGAAGAACGACAACCAACCGTCCGTTCTTGCCAAGAAGTTGGGAATGCACTATTCCTTTGCACCAGTCTGTAATTTTAGTAATATCGATAAAAGTTCCCGCTCCAGATATGGCATCGCCATTCTGAGTCGGTATCCCATCACGTCCCGCGAGCATTTTGACATATCCTTCGGTTCCGCCAATGAGCCCCGGGGAGTTCTCCATGCCCGGTTAAATGTGAACGGCATCGGGCTCCACGTTTTTTGCGTTCATCTCGGGCTGCGTTATCGAGAACGCAATTATCAGATAGAACGACTGTTGAGCGAAGAGATCATAAACCACGCGCGTTACAATGGAGGGCCAAAGATTCTCCTGGGCGACTTCAATAATTGGTGGCCGGTAAAGTCAGCCCGCTACGTCCATACCCATTTTCACAACGCATGCGTGGTAACGGGTCAGAAGCGACTGCGCACTTTTGGGAAATTTTTCAATTATCTTTGCCTGGATTATATTTTTACATCGCGCGACGTGAGCATACGCAGCTGCGATGTCATCCGGGATGGCGAGGCCTCGCGGGCATCAGACCACCGACCTGTTGTCTGCACCCTCCAGTTACCTGACAAAAAAGCGGCGACCGGTGCTGAAAAATCCCAGAGCATCTCTTCGCAGGTTTCCGCTTGACCATACAACCCTCTGCCCCATGATCCTTTGCGTACTTGCCTGACGATCAACGGCTGAGGTTGTGGGTGGCGTGAAGGACGGAAATTCCAGTGTAACCCATTGGAATTAAACGAATTCCCTGCCCGATGTCTTCTCATTTCGAGAAGCCGATTTAAGCCGGCGATCAATACACTTCCATCGGGTCATGGGATGTCCACTACGATGATACGCCGCTTTGGTCTGAAACTGCTCCAGATTGCGATTCCCCTGTTTTGCATTGTCGCATGTCCACCCCCTCGGGCACATGCCGGCGTGGCCGTGGAAACTAACGATCTGCTAACGATGGAATACCAGCAGACCGGTGCCAACGAAGAAGAGGCTGTGCGCCTCGCCTGCATCCGTGCGGTAAAGGCCACGGTGGGACGCCTTCTATTCTCGGATTTCAAACTTCAGGCCACTGACCTGCTTGACCCCTACATCCAAAAAAACTATCAGAAATTCGTGGCGTCTTTTTACGTGCTCGAACGGCGCCAGGACCGCAACGGGTTCGGCACTCGAATCCGTGTGCAGACTTTTCCGGAAGTAATGGCCCGCGATTTGCGCGAGAAGCGTTTCCTTATCCTGCCCCAGGGATCGCCGTATTATTATGTGTTTCTCAACGAAGTCGTTGACCAGCAGTCTGCTCCCGTTCCCTACGGCCGTCGTGCGTTGATCGACTCGATTATTGAGCAAGGCGGCAAAGTCTACGAAAGCGGCGTTGAATCTCCCCATAACAGCGTAAATGCCATGGCCAATCCCGCCGTCTTCGATGCCGCACGCGAGGCCGCAACCCGAATCGGTGCCGACATCATCGTGACCGGACAGGTTGGAACCCGCAAGGTCGCGCAGGATGAAATCTTATACGACAACCTGACGACATATGAAACAACCGCCATGATTGAATTTATCCATGCTGCCGATGGCGAGAGCATGGCGAAGGAAATTGTTGTTCAACGAGCCAGCGACAAGGACGCAAACGCTGCTCGTGACCAGAGCATTACCGCGGCAATCAAGGGAGCCTTGGAAAAAGCTTATCCCGTTAATCGTTCAGAATGGCGAAAGCATTACCTGAACTCCAGCCAGTTCGAAGTCATGCTATCCAACGTGCTTCCCACGGAAATCCACAACGTCAGCACTTACCTCGAACAAACCCTCGGCCACGGCACAAAGGTCATTCTGCGCAGCTATTACGGGAATGTGGCCATTGTGGGAATCACGACACCACGGCAATACGCGGCGCTCCAGCGCGCCTTGCAAGATTACCAGGAATTCGATTTGCGCATCACGGACCGACGTGGCAAGAGAATCACCGTCGAAGTTCGTCCATAAAAAGTCCCGCCTTAACTCGTTGAATCATGGCTAAAGGAATAGAAATTTGAGCACGCCTCTGAGCTTTTCACGCATCGCGAGCGCTATCCTTCTGACGGCGATTCTTCAACCTGCCGCATTCGCCCAAGATGTGGCGGTTGTTTCGGCCATTGAGCCGACCACAGCGACGCTGACGATTCAGCCTGTTCCTTCCATCAATTCTGTCACAACTGCTTCTGACGAGATGAACAGCCTGGAAATCACCCAATTCCCTCCCCCCGTCGTGGAAACTTCGGCCAGTTTGGAAAAGCTGACCATCGAAAACTTCATCACCAACATTGATCCCGATGATGTGATTGGCCGCGAAATTTCCCAAGGCTATTATGGCGACCCCAATCGCCCCTCCACCGGCATAAGCCTTAATGACGTGGTGCTTTGCACCGTTGCCAAAAACCTGAATATCAAACTGAGCGACATCGCCAATCGTATCCAGCACGACGAATTCCATGTGCAGGAAGGCATCTTCGATCTTCAGATTTCTGGTGGAGTTTCAGCCCGTTCAACCGATGAGCCCATTCTTGTCGATACGCCGGGCGGAACCGTCAAAAGCAACTCCACAAACAAAACGGTTTCCGCCAATGCATCCGTCAGCCAGCTTCTCCCCACTGGCGGTGTGGTCTCTCTGCTATTTGACGACGCCCGCATTAAAAACAATAACGCAGGCACGGTGTCGCCATATTATCGCGCCAGCACCACCCTCTCGGTCACCCACCCGTTACTGCGGAATGCCGGCCCCCTGGTAACCCAATCGAACATCATCATCTCGCAATACGCCAACCAGATCAGCGCATCGCAATTCCGCGAACAAGTCATGAACCAGATTTCAGTTTCCATGCAGCTATACTTCGATCTGATTTATGCAGTGAGTAACGTCGACATCACGCGCATTTCGCTGGCGCAGGCACAAGAGCTTCTGCGCGTCAACAATGCCAAATTCAGCGCTGGCGTCCTGCCCGAATTGGATGTCCTTCAGGCGCAATCCGATGTGGCTCTGCGTCAGCAGGGTCTCATTCAGGCCCTGAAGCAGGTGGACATAACCAGTGATCAACTCCGGACGCAACTGGCTGAAATCAGCGACAACCCTGATCTCGGTCTTATGCCGCGCGATCAACCAACCGTGCCGGAATTCCAAATCGATCAAACGCAATTTCTGAGTGAAGCCCGGCGCTTCCGCCCGGAACTCGAACAGGTTCGCTGGACTATCGAGCAAAGCAAACTCAACCTTGAAGTTGCCGATAATCGGACACTGCCACAGCTCGATGCCTTCGCTGATTATGGAAGCATCGGCGCCAACGAGAGCTGGTCCAAGGGAGTCGGTGATGTCTACGATGACAAAAACGGCAACTGGCAGGCAGGGCTCTCATTCAACTATCCACTGCAAAACCGCGCCGCGCGTTACCGTTTTCATCAGGCCGAAAAAAATCTTGATGCGAGCCACCTGCGTCTCGCCCAAACCGAGGACGTGGTCACTCTCGAAGTGCTCACGGGTCTCCGAAATGTGCAAACGAACCTTCAACAGGTAGCCCTCGGCCGCTCAACCGTGGAATTCAACAAGTCCAAAGTCGACACCGGTCAAAAACGCCAGGCTGTGGGCCTCGCCACGACGTTCGACGTGCTCGCCTTCCAGAGCGATCTGGCAACCGCACGCATTAACCTTTTGCGTGCCGTGGTCGATTACAACAAGGCGATCGTCCAACTGGAACAAGCAAAGGGCACATTGCTCAACCGCTTCAACATCGACGTACGATGCGGTGAGATGAAAGTCCCTGAGAAGCTTCCCAAGCGGGTCTTCACCGAGCGGCGAATCATCAGCGATTAACAAATTCTCGCCCCCACCTGCCAAGTTCAAAGCTTACGGCTTGCAATCCCCTGCGGGGATTCTTCATCGTGAATGCATGACTCAATTCCTGCAGAGGACCGTTTCGCCCATGCGTCTTTTCGCCAGTGTAATCGCCGCCGCAATGCTTGTTGGATGCTCTTCGTCCACCGCAAGCTCGGGTCTCAATCCTTTCAAAAAGAAACCTGATGCACCCGAACCCAACCTCGCTGCCGGGCAATTCCCTCAACAACCGGATACCCTGGCAGCCGCTGCCATCTCCCCCCAAACGCCCTACTCACTCACCGCCGAAGCCCGCGGTAACTGCATTGAATTTGCCATTCGGAACAACGGTGACGTCGATATCCTCATCGATCCGGCGAACTTTGCCATCATCCCCTCTGGTTCACGCCAAGTTTATCCGTATAAACCGACCCTCGCCACCATCGACGTCCCGGCCTCGGTGAGGCCCGGCGAAGTTGCCCGGGGCCGCGCCATCTTCAGGAATTTCGACACCCCCGAAGGTAGCCGCCTGGTGTACAAGCCAGACAATCAGGGAAGCTTCGCTCTTATCAAAGGGCCCATTTCGGCCACCTCACGCTGAGCACAAACTGGCCAGCGCTCATCTCCCAACATTATGACTCCAGATGCCTCATCACTCATCATTGAATTTGGGTCCGCACGTGACCAGGCACTTTTAGGCGGCAGCTTCCACGGGCCGGAGCATGACCAAACCCTCCGATGGAATTGGATTGGAGACTCACCGGCGTGGATTGTCCTTCCAGCCGGGTGGCTTAAGCCCCGCCAGAGATACCACGCAAATCTGGAAGCGACGCCCTTTTCCCCGCACAACGCTCCCCTGCAAGTCTTCACAGTCACCCTCAAAGGCAAAGTAATCCATACGGAAACCTTCGCTTGTGATCAAGCAGACATGTCCGAAGATACTGTGGAATCCCCCCTTCCCTCCGGTTTATTGACTATCCAAACCACGAAGCTCCCGTCGCCAACGTTGGATATCCAATTTAACGAGGTGCCCATAAAACGCCTTCTGTTTCGAGAAGACCAAACGCTCCAACCCCAGACTTTCGAATTTGATTCTCCCGATGAAGACAGCTCCGGCCCATCAATTCTCACATTGATTCCAGGCCGCACCCTCTCTTCGGCCCGGGCATTTTTGGGCACGGATGATCGACCGCTCTCTTTTCGACTGTTCAGATTAATTTTGTCGACCGACTAAATATTCGGAACTGAGGGCGAGGAATGATTTAGATACAGGGGAGCGATAACCGCTTTTTTATCCATTAGAGCATTTTCGATTCAAATGATTACAGACTCTTGGTGCGCTGGGATGTCGAATTGTGACCGCCCATCCCTGTTGTTGGTGACTACCACGCCCTCGCCCGGGCACCCGGTTCTACCGCCTCCCACTTGCCCACTTGCTTGAGGATGGCAACCTCGGTACGACCGGTGTGCAAGCGGTGTGCAACCGGTGTGCAAGCGGTGTGCAAGCGGTACAACTGGCGCGCAATCGGCAAGCCATTATCCATCCAACGATCTGCCTCAGGCCTCCACGCGGCCTCCAGTTTGCCATGCACGCACAGTCGCCCCTAACCCAATGCTACAACTATTTCAAGATTGCAGGATCTGTTAACACTTGCGTCAAAACCGCTCTAAACGAAGCGGCGATCACTCGATAGAGAACGAACTCAACCCGACCGGCAGGAAGTAGGTTTGCGTCCAGGTGCCATCCACGCTGGGCGGAAGTGGGCTCACGGCGTCGTTAAGATATTGTTTGCCATCGGTCGCATAGAAACCGTTTCCCGGATTGTCCCGTACGGTGATGAGAATCCGGTCTATTGGAGTAAAGGTTGCGCTGGTGGTGCAGTTCAATAGTGCCACGTTGCCCGGCACGCTCCACCCCGTCAGGCCCGATTCGGCCGCCTGGATGATCGCTATCTTGTCCGTGCTGGTATCGCCGTCGTCATTTGCGGAGTCGTCTACTGTACCGTCCAGACCAACATTAGCATACGGCGAATTCGTGTTGTTTATCGCGCTGTTGATCGTGTATACGGCACTATTATAGTAGAAGTACAGGCTGTAAGCTTCCATCTGCTCGGCGGGTCCATCGAGCTTCAGGATGACTGAAAACGATTCATTCGCCGCCGTGGGTGTGGTAACAAAGTCAGGCCTCAGCACATAGGTTGGTGCCGCGTGCGCCCGCCCGGCGCCCGGCGCAAGAATGCATCCCACCACAATGGACATGCATCCGATCTTCCACAGTCCCAAATTTGCTGCCAATGACTTCGACATCATAACGCTCCTTCTCATAGTCGGCCGATCAGGCCGTCATCCGTTTCAAAACAATTACGCCGGGGATTCCCCCCAGTTCGGAGGACAACCCCCGGCGCGCCAATCTCACAAATCCGGGTCTGCAAACCAACGCTTCGGCTCAGAGAGCCGCCCCGGCGACTGCCGAAAGGTCGAACTCGTGGGGAATGTTCTCGAATGAAGCGTCCTGCACTCCGTCCACAGGATCCTTCTCACGGTCATCGACCACAACCATAAACGGCCCGTCACTCTTCTTGGTGAACTTGAGTTCCACCAGCGAGGACGCTTTCTCAAGGTTCTTCATTGTTGTCATGGTGAGGATGCGATATGCCTTGGCACCCTGCGGAACCTCGGTGTCTTTAACCGGGCCGATGGTGTACTGTACGCTGCTCGCCGCCTGCCCCGTGCTGTTGGCTACGGTGTCGAGTGATACCTGGGCCGGATCGTAGCCGATTTTGAAAGCGAAGCCTGACACGGTCTGGGCGGGTCCCTTGTTCTCCAGCAGGACGGTGAAATTGGCGCCGCCGGGCGCTTTACCGAACTTGCCGACGATGGTGTTGGTGGTGGTCTGTGACATTGAGGCACTGGCGCATAGAATGGTGGCGATAGCCAGAGCCTTGCTGAGATTCTTCATGGGTTCTCTCCTCTTGGTTCATGTGTGTGTGGTTGGTTAGTTGGATTGAAACTTGTCCCGCTGGAGCGGCGTGTTGGGCCGCCCCAGCGGGGGATGTGGTTGTTGCTTAGAACGGGAGCGTCGGCTGGAGAGTGGGTCCGCCGACGAAGCGGCGCAGGATGGTCGCGTCGGCGTTGCTCACATTGCCGTTGCGGTTCATGTCGGCATAGTCCAGGTACATTGTGCCATCGGTGACAGGCCGTGATGCCACAAGCACCTGGGTCAGACGCGAGACATCGAAGATTGTGATGTCCCCGTCGTTGTTAACATCACCTAACGCCGGCTTGCTCGCCGCGATCGACGGGTCGGTTCCATGACTGTACTCATAGCCGTCCAGGAATCTGTCGCCGTCGGTGTCAGCCAATCCGTCGTTCGGGTCTATGCTCGCCGGTAGGCCGTCACCGTCAGAATCCAAGCCAGCGGGAACACTCAGGTTGTTGCGCGGGTCCGTCCCTGCAACACGTTCCACGCCGTCTTCCACGCCGTCGCCGTCGGTGTCTTTCACCGCACGATCGGTCTCACCCGCATCCAAGACATTATTAAGGTTGTCGTCCTCGTCCGCATCCCAGATGCCGTCGCCATCGCGGTCATTCAGTGCACGCAGTGCCTGTGTAGTCAATGCGAGGTCACGCTCGATGTACCACGGGTCGAAGGCAACCGCGCCGGTCACTTCCGTTCCGCGGCCTGTGGCGTTGTTGAGCGGCGAGGCTGCGGTCGCCAGCGGGCCGAATACATGGCCCCACCAGTTACCGTTAGCCGTCAGGGTGCTGGCAGTTATGTTTGCTGCACCGAATCCGCCAGCTACTTCCTCGCTGATGTGGTTGCGCGTCAGTAACACGCTTGGGTCGGGTGGGGCTGCCGCGTCAACATACACACCATGTGCAGAGTGGTTGAAACGGTTGAGCTGCACCAGGGTGCCGGTGCTCTGATCGTACAGCAGAGCAAACGCCGATCCGCTTGTGATCGAGTCGACCTCATTGCCTTCGATGGTTGCTACCGCAAACTGCCCGCCGATGCCTGTGGCGTCCTCCACCGTGCTGGAACTGACGAGGTTGTTCGTTACGATCGAGTTGGCCAGATAACCGCCAATACCCACGCCGCCCACGCCGACGACCAGGTTCTTGTCAGCAATAAGCTCGGACAGGTTGCCCGCCGCACCGGCGTAGATACCGTTACCGGACACGGTGTCGATGGAAATGTTCTTCGCCGTCACGCCCGTCAAGCCGCCGGCAACGGTCACCGCGTTCGCGGCACCCGCCACCTTGAGGCCGTCAAGCGTCACGTCGTCAACCGTCACCGAGAACCCACCGGTCAGCGTGCTCTCAGCGCCCGACCGCGTGCGTGCATCCACACCAGCCAGCGCGCCTACGACCGTCACGGCCTTGTCAACCGTGGCGCTCTGTGCGTAGCTGCCAGCTTCCACATTAACCGTGAAGCCCGCCGCCGATGCGTCCACGCCGCGCTGGACAACCGAGTCCGTCGAAGCAAGTACGCCCGGTGCGTTGCGTGCCGGGTCGGTCACGAACACATTGTTCGCAACCCATGTGATGAGACCGGAAGCCGAGGCATCCAGCGCGTGGAACATATGGTCTTCAATGTTGAAGTCGCCCGTCACATCGAAGGTGAAGCCAGTGGCGTCAATCGCCTGTGCCGCGCGGTTGTCCACCAAATAGGTGTCGCCCGCGAGTGCAGTCGTGCCTGCGAAGGTAGCCAGGCCCGCATCCGCGTCCAGCCGGATGTCGGTCAGGTTGTCCGCCGCATCGTCGAAGTCATTCGACTCGATGGTAGCCGTTGCGCTAGCTGCCAGACCGATACCGGTTTCGTTGTCATAGACCGAGTTGTTTGGGATGGTCGCGTTGGCGAACTGACCATGGACCAGCACGCCCGTCTCGCAGTTTACGATCTCATTCGAAAAGGTCGAGTCCAAACCGCCGATCATAGCGACCGCCGGACGGGCTGCGCTTGCACCCGAGTTGAGAACATCGATGCCGCGGGCAAAGCCCGTGACCTCGTTGTTCTCCAATGTGAGGTAAGTGGCACCGCTGGAACCCGGCCCATTTATGTACTCGCCGTCGTCGGTCACAAGGATGCCCGACCCGAATTCAGGCCGAGAACCAGCTATGCCGAGGTCGGCGACAAACTGGTTATTGCGAAGGACAGGGCGGTTGCTAGCGCTGGCCGCAATGTAGCTCATTAGGCCCGTGCCGATGCCTTCCGTCCGTACAAGGTTGTTCTCGAACACCACGCCGGTGCCTACCCAAGTGAGGAGGACGCCGATGCGCTCGTCCACCAACGCATCTCCACCGCGCATGTCGATGGTGTTGCGATCCAACGGGCTCGGTCCGCCGATGACACTCGGCGAGTCGAGGCCCGGCAGGTAGAGGCCGCACAACGTGAGGCTGCTCTTCGGTTGCGACACAGAGTTGCCGCGGATTGAGAGCACGTCTGCAGCCCCGTAGTTGGGCGCGAACCAGATGCCACCAAGGCCGAAGTCGGTAACCGTATTGTTCTCGACGGTCATGTTGTCGCCTTCGAAATAGATCGCGCTTCCGACGAAGCTGCTGGTTTGGTTAATATTGCTGACTTCGTTGTGGCGGATGACACCGTCCGCCGACATGGCGATGCCGTGCCGGTACATGACGTCGCTGATGACGCAATCCTGCACCAGGTGCCCTGTAGAAAGGCTGGGGAGCGTCCGGACCCATGTGCCGAGCTGGATTCCGCGCCGCACAATACCCTTCACGACGCAGTTGCGGATCTGGAGGTTGTTGTGGATGGCGGGCGCAAAGTCGATGATGCCGCTGCGAAAGTTGTTCTCGTCCGCTGGGCGGCCCAAGGCAGTGTTGTTCGCCTCACCATCCACGGTGAGGTCTAGCACCGTGATGTCGCCGGAGGAAAGGATCAGGCCGCTCTGAGACGACCCGCCGTATGCAGAATCTTCCTTTGAGTCTTCCGCCGCCGGAGCAATAACCACACCCGCGCGCGACTCGCCCTGCACCGTGCAGGCCCGGCCGATCGTGCAGTTGGACTCCACAAACGTGCCGTTGTGAAGGTAGGCCGTCCTGGCATTTCCCGTCAACGCGCCGTCTGCCAAGAGATCCACGCCCTCCTGGATGCGGCCGATCGCGCCGGTCTGCGGGCTGGCCGCTGCCACATGCAGGTAGCTGAAGTCGCCCTGGAAGCCGGCCGTCACCGCATCGGTGTCGGTCGCCACATCCAGCCAGGGGGTGTAATCCACCAGCGTGAGGACCTGACCTTGGACACCCGCCTCGGTGTTTGTGCCATGCCAGTTCGATGAGGCATCGAGGACCGCCGAGCCGCCATTTTGCACGGACCTGGTGTTTCCGGACAGATCATTCCCATGGAGGGTGAGGACGGAACTGTTGACAAGAGCCTGAGTTCGGACCGCGCGTCCGCTGGTGCCAAGGAACCCGGTGATAATGTTCTCCGTGGCGGTGATGCTGGCGCTTGCGGTGAGAGTGTTGGCCAGGTATAAGCCAGCGCCGCTTGTCCCGGCGGAAGAGCCACCGTTAATGGTATTGCGGTGAATCTGTATGGCGCCTGTCCCGTTTCTTGAGACTTGCACACCATACCACGCCCCGACCGAGGAGCCAGATTTGCTGATCGTGTTTGCTTCCATAATGGACGAGCCGGCGACGTTGTAGAAATTGACGGCACTGGCAAGCGAGTTCGAATTGGTAATGGCGATGGTGTTGCCGGAGACGGTCAGATTCGACAGGGGGCCGTATCCGCCATAACCATAAACCGCCGTATTACACGACCCGCTGATTATGTTGCCATCACCCGGCCCAGTTCCGCCGATGGTTATGTCGGAAATCGGGAAGGTTGCATTGTTCGGGGAGATGTACACTCCATATCCACTCGCCGGAGGCGTGATATTGTTCGACTTGATGACGACTCCCATCAGTGGTTGCAGATTGAACGACGAAAGTGATACGGCGTTCTTTCCAAACGGGGCCCCACTCAAGGAGTTGTCGCTGACAACGGATCCCAAGCCAGTGGGACCAGCTGAGTTGGAGTCCGAAGCAAGGGTCAAGTTACTGATTCCGCCAACCACTGTATTATGGTTGATCGTGGTGTTGATCATGTTCGTGAGGTCAATTGCCCCGTTAATACTAGTGGTCGGGACATTGATCGTGTTGTAGGCGATGTTCCAGCCGTCAAGCGTGGTGGATGAGTCCACCCAGCCGAAGACCGCCCCGTTGGCACATGCCTGGATATCGCAGTCGGCGACCGTGATACGGTCGCTGTCGGTCGAAGTCCAGACTCCTGCACCGGTTGCGTTGTCGCCGCCCGAGGCATGGTTGCGCACAAAGAACCCGCGCACCGCGACATCGTCTGCCGCGCTGACCATGGAGAACCCGTTGCCAGCGACATTTTGTCCGTCGACAATAGGAGCCGTGGCTGCAGGGCCGGCGACGGTCGTGTCGCCCGGCTCGCCGAGGAAGGTCAGGGCCTTGTTCGCCGAGACCTGCTCCGGGTAAGTCACCCGTGCTGCCACCGCATCACCGGGGCAGCGCACCGTGTCGCCTTCCGTGGCAGCTGTCGCCGACGGCTGGATCCTATTGCGGACGTTTAGGTAACCGCTCTCAGCGCGAACGAGCGTGAAAGGCGACCCCTCGCCGATGTAAACCTTGCCCGTCAGCGTGTTGGCGTCGATGATCAACTCCAGGTCTGCAGGCAGGCGGTCTGCCATCGCGAAGGTGTTGACCGTCGCAGCCGTGCCGACGCCGGAATCGAATGCAAACTGCACCGGGTTGCCGTACATCGTGTTGCCAGTAACGGTTGCCAGTGCCGCTCCGGAAGCGGAGAGGCCGGTGGCGTTGCCGTTGATGGTGTTGTTTGTTGCGCTGAGCGTGATGACGCCGGATCCGGATCCCACGGATGCAATACCCGCACCGGAGTTACCGGAGATGCTATTACCGTCAGCTATCAGCGTAAGCGCTTGGGATGCTGCCGGGAGCTTTTCGATCGCGACGCCCCTCACGAATCCACTGATGACGTTGTTGTTCTGGAGTATCACATGAGATAGACTTCTGTCGGTCGGGGCAAACAGGTACTCGTTGGCAATGTAGATACCGGTACCGTCGCCTGTTTCGAGCGCCGCACTTAGGGTACTCGTGATTGTGTTGCCTTCCAGCACAAGCGGATTGGCCGTGCTGCCGCTTCCGTGCACCATCACGCCGATACCGTACTTGGTCATGTTAATCTGATTGTTCTTAGCCAAGAAACCTTTGGCGTAAGACCATCCCAGCAGCATGCCAACCGCCTGGCTTCCAGGTTCGGCCCATGAAACACCCGAAGAGAGCGTGATATTGTTGCCCTCGACGACTGAATCCGAGTTGGGGAGACGAGTGTAGATTCCAACCGCGCCACTGTACTGCTCGAGACCATTGTCAGAGATGGTGTTGTTCTTAATCTCGACTTCGCGTCCAACTGAATCGCTATTGTTGAACTGGATGCCTCTTGGTTGGCCGTTCGGATAGCCCCAGCATCCCGCCGAGTTTCCGATGTCTGTCAGCGTGTTACCATTCACCTTGCAGATACCAGCGGGGGTTGTGGGGTCCGGACCCAACACAATACCCTGGAAAGCGTGGTTGATCGTGTTATTGAGAATCTCGCCTTGTCCCGCCACAGCCATTCCTTGATTGAACCTGACATCGTCAATCAACGAGTTCTCGATCAGAGTGCCCGAGACTGCGGGAGGCCACACTGAAATTCCTCGACGATAGGGATGACGGACATCAACGCCATCCACATGCAGGTTGTTCCAGGTGCCGCCACCCGGATAGCTTGCATCAGCTGAAACGATGCCGATGCGGAAGTTGTTCTTGCCGGGTGTCAGACCAGGATTCCCCTGCCCGTTGAGAGTCAGGTTTTTGATCATCACATCACTGGACTTGATAATAATACCATTCTGAGCACTGTCGGCGAAAGCGTTATCCTTATTGCCGTCCTCTGCCGCCGGGACGATGATCGCTCCTGCTCGGCTCTGACCGGCCAAGATGATGGCCTTGTCCACGACCACGTTGGACTGGGCATAAACGTCATCGGCGATGGTCACAGTTGCGCGGTTCAGAGGATCGTTTTTCGCCACCAGGATACCGTCGGCGATGAGCACGTTGTTTGCGTTCACGTTCACCGTGTCGGCGGTTACGCCGATTGAGTCGGTAACAACAGCGCCGGCATCGAGGTCGATGGAACTAACAGTTGGCGATGGGGGTGCCGGTGCGCGGCCCTCGAAGATCAGCGACTTGGCAATCGTCACTGCCTCGGCTTCAAACCCGCCGTCATAAACCATCACCTTGGCGCCCGCGTCTACCGCGTTCACGCCGCCCTGCACTGTGTCGAAGGCGTTCACGCCATAAACAGCGGTGATGCTGTCGGGCGCGGGTGTTATTACACTGTCCCCTGCGGTCGCCCCCGCCCAGCCCTTGTAAACATAGACATTGGCCGGGCCATCGAAAAGCGGATCAGGGATGCTGTAAGTCACCGGGATCACATGGAAGATTTCATCGGTCAGCCCTTCTTCTGAGTCAGGTTCGTCACCCGGCAGAACCGCTATGCGCACGGTTCCCGTGAAACCCGGCCGAGTCGTGAAGTTCACCTGCCCGATCGGTCCCGGGCCAATCAAATCATGCAGCGTGGACATCAAAATATATTTGAAGGCGTTTAAGCCTGCAATCTGAGGACTTGGGATAGGTGCGTCTAAGAAGTAACCAGTTGACGCCTCACCCGTGTTATTGGAACAGCCCGTTAACGTCACCTGGGTGTCATCGTAATACACTTTTAAATAGAAGCCGCTGACATGCTGGGTCGGCGAATCCGTACTGATGTCCAGCGACACCCCGAATGTCTGTCCCGGCCCGGTGGGCAGGGGCGTTGCGACGGATGCCGACACGGTGTTTGCCGCGTGGGCGGACTGGCTGGCACCGAGCGCTAACAGCGCACAGGCGATAAGCGAAAGAATACTGCGAAAAGACTTCATAAGGTTTTCCTCCCCAGGTATGGTTTACATGTTTTGTTTGGCGGTGAGCCGTCTGGGGGAGGGAGGCACAGTGTTAAATGTGTATGGCGGAACTTGCGTGAACACGCATCCATTGGACGCCTGATACAGCGCATTGCCCCGAAGGAAATCACTTGAGTTGGACAGGACTACTCCTGAAATTCACCACAACTTCAGCGGCTCTTGTGTTTTCCCAGTGAGCCCGCCGGAGCGGACTCACCTACACTTCACACTTGTGCGCAGCCTCCTCGAAAGGCGGTTGCATCGCTAAAGCCCCCCTGTAACCGCCAGAGATTCGATCTGCGAGGCGCGTAAGGTGCGAACATTCATTCTTGGTTCAATGTTCACTCTCAGGCCAAAATCCGACGAACCTCGGGGGGTTACAGGTTTACCCTGTTTAGAGCGCATAGGTTTCTCTTGTGGTGGTGTCAAACGAAATCGTAACACCTTGAAGAGAGCCTTGTGGAACAACTTCGCAGCCGATCCTGTACTACGCACCATGGTTGCCGAGAGAGACGATAGAGCGCTGTTTGAAGCCGGATCCGTACCGGCGAATGCCTGCCCGATTCGTAACAGGCCGCTGTCGTGAAGGGGCGCAAGAAGAGCGCGAAGCCTGTTTTGCTCAGCCCGACTGAGGCTATTCTTGAGAGCATTTCGGACGGCGTGTTTACGGTGGACGCTGACTGGTGCATCACATCGTTCAATCGCGCGGCCGAGGAGATTACCGGTGTTCCGCGTGAGGAGGCGATCGGACGGCGATGCTCCGAGGTGTTCCGGTCCAGCATCTGCGGTGACGATTGCGCTCTCAACCAGACGCTCGAAACGGGCAGGCCCATCGTGGGCAAGTCGTGCTACATTATCGACTCCGAGGGGAACCGTATCCCGATTAGTATTTCCACCGCCGTGCTTCGCGATGCAGTGGGTAATGTCACCGGCGGGGCGGAAACATTTCGCGATCTTTCCGAGGTGGAGGCGCTGCGCCAGGAGTTGAAGGGGAAGTACCGCGTTGGCGACCTGACGAGCCGAAGCTCTCTGATGAAACGTGTTTTCGAAGTGCTGCCAGCGGTGGCGGCAAGCCCCAGCACGGTGCTGGTTCTGGGAGAAACCGGAACGGGCAAAGAATTGATCGCGCGAACAATCCATTCTCTCAGCCCGCGCAACCGCGGACCGTTTATCGCAGTGAACTGCGGTGCCCTCCCCGACACGCTTCTGGAGTCGGAGCTCTTCGGCTACAAGGCGGGGGCATTCACCGGGGCGCAGAAAGACAAGCCCGGCCGTTTCGCGCTGGCAAAAGGTGGAACACTGTTTCTGGACGAAATCGGCGAAGTAAGTCCGGCGCTCCAGGTGCGCCTGTTACGTGTGCTGCAGGAAAGAACGTACGAACCGCTGGGTTCCACGCGTTCTGAAAAAACTGACGCACGAATCATCGTCGCCACCAACAGCGACCTTGCCGGGGAAATGCGTGAGGGGCGCTTCCGCGAAGACCTCTACTACCGCGTAAATGTGGTGCGGGTCGAACTGCCGCCACTGCGCCGCAGAAAAGAAGACATTCCCCTTTTGGTTGAACAGTTCATCGCACGCTTCAACCGCCTTCACGGCAAATCCGTTCAGGGAATGGCAAACGAGGCGCTATCGCTTCTTATGGCGCATGACTGGCCGGGCAACATTCGCGAACTGGAAAACGCCATCGAGCGCGCCTTTATCCACTGCACCGACGGAATCATCGGGATCGGGCACCTTCCCGAGGAACTGAGAGGCACGCTCGGAACTGCAGAGTCGCCGGGCGGCTCCGTCCACGACATTCTCGACACCCAGGCAATCCGCACCGCCCTTGAACACAACGACTTCAACCGCCTCGCAGCCGCAAGAGAACTTGGAATCCACAAGACCACGCTCTTTCGCCGCATGAAGAAACTTGGCATCTCGCTGCCAGAGCAGGACGGCCGCCAGCGGCGAAAGATGTAACGCCGCGCTTCCAGTTATACAGGGAATCGTTACAGCTTAAAGAGTAGCGACAGCGCACCGGTCGCACCCAGAGACAGTAGCATTCGAGCTACTGAACAGGACCTTCTATTTTCTGGCGATCCAACTCAAGCCTCGTAATTTCAGTCATCTAACATCAATCTGAAACGCGCATTTCCTTGGTCCGATTGTTGCAATAGCATGGGTCATGGATCATGCGATTATTAAAACTGCATTTGCGTGCTGGGACAGTCGGATCGCTCCGGTCTTTGATGTCGCACGACAGGTAAAGGTCGTTGAGTTCGATGCCGCGCAAATAGTTTCGGAAACGGCAGAAGTCATAACAGCCGACCTGCCCGTACAAAAAGCGCTACGACTGGCAGGTTTGGGAATCGGCGTGCTTGTATGCGGCGCGATTTCGAGCCCATTGCACGAGACGGTTACCGCCTACGGGATCAAAGTGATTCCGTTCATTGCCGGGGATCTCGACGAGATCATTCAGGCGTTCCTTGAGGGCAAACTCGAGCGCGATGAATTTGCCATGCCCGGCTGCTGCGGACGTGGCAGGCGTCAGGGTCAGGACAGAATGCGACGGGGGCGAATGGGCGGACCCGATGTGGGCGCTTGCGTCTGCCCCAACTGCGGATGTCGCGAACCTCATGAGCGCGCCTTCCCCTGCGTCGAAAAGCTGTGCCCGAAATGCGGCACCCCGATGGCAAGGGAATGTTTAATATAACGATGACCAAAATTGAAAGGAGGCATGAAATCATGCCAGGAAAAGACGGAACGGGACCCATGGGATCGGGTCCAATGAGCGGACGTGCAGCAGGAAACTGCGCAGACACCAATACACCCGGAGCTGCAGAGTCAGCCCGCGGGGGTGGACAAGGAATGGGACTCAGACGCGGCGGTGGATCAAGTGGCGGTCGGGGTCGAGGTCGTGGCGGCGGCGGTGTCGGACGCCAGAACCGGGCTCGCGCCAACGAACTCCCCGTTCAAGAACCCGATCTCGTGGCCGAGAAACAGGTCCTTAAGAACCAGGCCACGGCAATTCAGTCGCAGCTGGACGAAATTCAGAAACGCCTTTCCGAGCTTGAAGGCGGCAATTCCGCCGGTTGAGCGCGGCAACAATCACTCCCGAACGGGTGGTTGGCGGTTCCCCCCCCAACCGCCCGTATCTGCAATAATCAGACATAATGACAGATTCAATTTAACGAAAGAGAACTCATGAAAATAGCCTTCACCGTATCTGAAACTGACCTCGACTCCCCCATCGACAGCCGCTTCGGTCGCGCCGCCAAATTCCTTGTTTACGATTTGGTTACCGAGACCTTCGAGGTGGTTGACAATCAGCAGAACCTTAACGCTGCCCAGGGCGCAGGGATTCAGTCTGCCGAAACCGTGGCGCGTCTCGGAGCGGAATGTCTTGTGACCGGCCATTGCGGGCCAAAGGCTTTTCGCGTACTAAATGCCGCCGGCGTCAAGGTCTACACCACGGAGGCAACCACCGCTGCAGAAGCCCTCGAACAATTCCGTTTGGGCAACCTCACTCCAAGCACTTCTGCTGACAAAGACGGTCACTGGGCATGATGAATACCCCGGTTACATACCGGCGAGAAACCACCGAGTCATGAAGACATATCTCGACTGCATACCCTGTTTCCTGCGCCAGTCACTGAATGCGGCCCGCATGGTGTCGCCCGATCCTGCCGTGCACGAGCGCATCATCCGCGAGGTGCTTGGCTGGGCAGACGAGATAGACATGAACCGGCCGCCTCCGGCCATGGGCCAGCGATTTCACCGACGCCTGCGCGAGATCACCGGCGTCCGCGACCCCTATCACCGAGCCAAGGAAGAGCAGAACCGCATGGCATTGGCCCTGTTGCCCGAACTGAGACGTGAACTCGCATCCGCGCACGATCCCCTGCTGCTGGCGATTCATCTGGCCATTGCCGGCAATGTGATCGACATGGGGGTTAACGGCAGCGTGGATGAATCAGATATGATGCGGGCCGTTCGACAGGCACTGGACGAGCCCATCGTGGGCGACTTTGAAAGATTTCGCCGGGCGATTGCCGCGGCCAAAACTATTTTGTATCTCGCCGACAACGCCGGAGAGATTGCCTTTGATCGTCTGCTGATCGAGCAACTCCCCCAGGGGCGGGTGACCGTGGCGGTGCGAGGTGCCCCAATTCTCAATGACGCAACGGAGATCGACGCGCGGGCCGTGGGCATCCATGAAATAGCCGAACTCATCAACAACGGTTCAGATGCACCGGGCACGATCTTCAACGATTGCAGCGAAGAGTTTAACCGGAGGTTCTCCGAGGCCGACCTGATCATAGCCAAGGGACAAGGTAACTTCGAGACACTCAGCGAGGAACCGGGTAATATCTTTTTCCTGTTCAAGGCCAAATGCTCCGTCATCGCAGACCATGCCGGAGTACCGCTTGGCGCGCATGTGTTGGTTGGCCCCAGCGCCGCGAATTCAGCACCGTCGGAGCGGATGTCATGAGAATCGCGGTCGCCTCGGGAAAAGGCGGAACAGGCAAGACAACCGTTTCTGCAAACCTGGCAAGAGTCTTCGGGTCGCAAGTTCAGCTACTGGACTGCGACGTCGAAGAGCCGAACGCACATCTATTTCTGAATAGCGATTTGATCTCTCAGGATATCGCAACCATTCCGGTTCCCGAAGTGGACGAGGCCTTGTGCGATGGTTGCGGCGAATGCGGCCGCTTCTGCGAATACCATGCGATCGTCTCATTCGGCACGAAGCCTCTCGTGTTCCCCGAAATGTGTCACTGGTGTGGCGGCTGTATGTTGGTCTGCCCCCAACACGCCATTCGTGAGGTCGACAGGCGCATCGGCACGGTCGAAACCTTGCAGGCGGGGAACATCACGCTGATCCAGGGACGCCTTGACATTGGCGTGGTGATGGCTCCCCCGCTGATTCGACAAGTCAAAGACCGGGCAACTGATAACCTGCCCATAATTCTCGACGCACCTCCCGGCACATCATGTCCCGTGATATCCACGATTGGAGGTTCTGACTTCGTTTTGCTGGTCACAGAACCGACCCCGTTCGGGCTTCACGATCTGACGCTTGCAGTGGACATGGTCCGGCAACTCGGCATCCCGTTCGGGGTGGTGGTAAATCGCATGGGAGTTGGCGACGATCGCGTGCACGCATTCTGCCTCAGTGAAGGAATCCCTGTTCTCCTGGAAATCCCGGACGATCGACAAATCGCCGAGGCATACTCACGTGGCCGCCTGATCGTGGACGCACTCCCGCAATATCGCAACCTCTTCGAGAGGTTACGGGCCAAGGTGACCGCTATGGTGCACGAGGTGCGCGGCCAGCTTGTGGCGGCGAAAGGCGGGTCGAGATGACAATGGAATCGACCAACAGCAAGCCAAGAGAACTCGTCGTCATCAGCGGCAAGGGAGGCACGGGCAAGACCAGCGTGGTGGCTTCTTTTGCGTGTCTGGCTAATCGTCCGGTCATCGCCGATTGCGATGTGGATGCGGCCGACCTGCATCTGGTTCTCTCTCCCCGGATGACCGAGTCTCACGATTTTCTGGCGGGTCACGAGGCAGTGATACGACAAGACGAATGCAACGCTTGCGGGGTCTGCCACACACTCTGCCGCTATGGTGCCGTGGAGATGAGCGAGAGTGACAGCGGCGTCCGGAAATTTCGCATCGACCCGGTTGCGTGCGAAGGGTGCGGTGTTTGCGTGCGCTTCTGCCCGGAACACGCGATCGATTTCCCCGAAAGCCTCTGTGGCGAATGGATGGTCTCTCAGACCCGCTGCGGACCCATGGTCCACGCCCGTCTGGGAGTTGCCGCTGAGAATTCCGGCAAGCTTGTCTCCACCGTTCGCCAGGAAGCGAAGCGGATCGCCCGTGAGGGAAACCACCCATTGATCATCGTGGACGGCCCTCCCGGCATCGGTTGTCCGGTCATCGCCTCGGTCACCGGCGCGACGCTCGTCCTCATCGTCACCGAGCCCACCGTATCGGGCGAACACGACTTGGAACGTGTCCTCGCCCTCACCCGACACTTCAATATCCCCACCACGGTCTGCGTCAACAAATGGGACATCGACCCCGAAATGGCGAAGAAAATAGAAGACGCAGCACAACAACAAGGTGCCACCGTGGCCGGACGGATACGCTACGATCGTGCCGTCACGCTGGCTCAAATACACGAGCAGGCCGTGGTGGAATTCCAGAGCGACGGTTGCGCGCAGGACATTCGTGAAATCTGGCAGCACCTGACCGAGCAGTTTCAAAACATGGAGCGGGAGAGCCGCCCGATCAACGAACAAATGCACAATGGCATGGGAACGCTAATACATAGGACGGAAGCAAAATCATGAGCTGTAATGATTTCAACGGATTCTCGGAAGTGGCACGCGACCACGCTTCGCAGGCACGCAACTATGGCCCGCTGGACCAGTTCAACGGACGCGCCTACATCACCGGACCATGCGGCGACAGCATGGTCTTTTGGGTCAGCCTGCGCGGCGGCAAGATCGAAAAAGTATCGTTTGTCACCGACGGCTGCGGCTCATCTCGGGCCGCCGGCAGCATGGCCAGTTGTCTCGCAACGGATCGCCAATTTGAAGGTGCGGAACCGTTGGGACAACAAGACATCCTCGACGCCCTCGGCGGCTTTCCGCCCGAGGTTGAGCACTGCGCCCTCCTTGCAGCAATCACCCTACAAGCGGCCTGCGAAGATTCCATGACCCGAGGCCAGGCGTTTTACAGCGAGCCGGCCTGGGGCGAGCCGCGCTCAAACTGCGGAAGCAGCGATTGTCAGCACGGCGGCCACAAGCCGCACGAGAGCAAAGAGAAAAATCAGGCCGGCCCGCAATCCGCAGCGCGGTCCGACGCACCCGTGAATCAAACTCAAACCGACACAGATTTCAAACAACCCAAAATGAAGGCAGAGGACAAGCACATGAGAATAGCAATACCACTGGCAGACGGCAAACTCGCCATACACTTCGGCCACTGCGCCCAATTCGCGCTCGTCGATGTGGACCCGCAGAGTAAAAAAGCCATCAAGCGCGAAGACATCGCCGCCCCACCCCATGAACCAGGCCTGCTTCCCCCCTGGCTGGCCGAACGTGGAGTAACCATGATCATAGCCGGCGGCATGGGCCAGCGCGCACAAACCCTATTTTCAGAACAAGGAATCCAAGTCCTCGTAGGCGCCCCCGCCGAGACCCCCGAAGACCTGGTAGGCAAATACCTGGCCGGTACCCTTGAGGCGGGAACCAACATCTGCGACCATTAAAATCTGCACCGGCAGGCACCAGCTTTTAAAATGTCATTTGTGTAAAACCGACATCAAGAAGCCAGTGCCCTGCCACCCGCAGCATGGACGCCTCAGCCGGATGAGCCAGGCAACGTCTCCCTGAAAAGCGCACCGTCTCGTTGCCATTGCATTTCTTCGTGTTCTGGAGCCTTGCTGGTTCATCTTTAGCCTTTTTTGCGCCCCATGGGCGGTTTCTCATTTCTGGAGATGAATGCCATGCACGTCTCGATGCGGATTTTCGTTTTGGCCGCGACACTCATTGCGACGTCCGTCGGCCCTGCTTTTGCCCAAGATGTGGTCGTGGATAACGACGCCGGCCCCCCTGGCTTCACCACCGTCGGCACGTGGACACAGAGCGTCTCGTCGGGTTGGAACGGGGGCACGTACGTATTCGTGGGCGGGGGCAATCCTTCGCTGACCGCCACGTGGCATCCCACGCTGCCGGCGGCCGGCAATTACGAGGTGCTGGCGGCTTTTCTTGCCAGTGCCAACCGCACCCCGCGCGCGCCGCACACGGTGGCGTTTGCCGGTGGCACCGCCGAAGCGGAAATCAGCCAGGTCGGTACGGGCATCCGCGAGGTGTCTCTGGGTGTGTATCCTTTCGCCGAGGGTACGGCGGGCCAGGTTACGCTGACGGGGGGTGGCGACCCCGGTGCGCACATCGCAGACGCAATGATCTTTCGTCCCGCGCCTGCGGGGCCGCCCATCATCGGCGACATCTCCCAGGATCCCGGATACGCCTTCACCGGACAGGCCGTCACCTTGCGCTGTCGCATCACACCATGCATGGGTGCCGCCATCACTTCGGCCACCGTCGATGTGGCCGTGTGGGGCGAAACCACCCGAACGCTTGTCCTGTATGACGACGGTGCCCACAACGACGGCGCCGCAAACGATGGTACCTATGCGGCGCAACTCGACCCTCTCGCGGCGGACGCGCAGGTGAGCTTCGTGCTCCGTGCCACTGACGACGCCGCCCGCAACGCACTGCCCCGCGCGGGCGGTTTCCACGTGCAGGCCCACCCAACCGCCGAGTGGCGTTGCATCTGGGTCACCTCGTGGGGAGTGGGATTCTTGGACGAGGCACAGGCGCAGGATCTGGTCGACACCTGCCGCGCGGCCAACATCAACACGCTGTTGTTGGAGGTGCGCAAAGTGGGCGACGCCTATTACAACTCGGCGTTGGAGCCACGCGGCACGAATATCACCGGCGGACCCGGTTTCGATCCGCTGGCGCGCGTGATTGCGCTGGCCCACGATACCTCCGGCGGCAAACGTCGCCTGCAGGTGCATGCGTGGTTCGTATCGCATCGCGTGCGGAACGGCGAAACGCTCGCACCCGGCCATGTGCTGTCGCGCCATCCGGAATATGCCATGCTCCGCGCGGATGGCACCGAGGATCCGCAAACATCCTACCTCGACCCCGGGCATCCGGGCGCCGTGGATCACAACACATCGGTCATCCTCGACTGCCTGGCCAATTACGACATCGACGGCATCAACCTCGACTACATCCGCTATCCCGGTGGAACGGAATACGGTTATAATCCCACGAGCCTCGCCCGCTTTAACGCGTTGAACGGCCGCACGGGAGACCCCGCCACCACCGATACCGCCTGGAGCGACTGGCGGCGCGAGTGCGTGACGCTGGAAGTGAGGAAGGGTTATGTGAAAGCGTGGCAGATGAAACCACGTGTGGTATTTTCCACGTGCGGCATTTCCACCGGTGCCGGCACCACGCTGGAGAACTGGACATCGTCATCGACGTATCGATCCGTATTTCAAGACTGGATCGGCTGGCTGCGGGCGGGGATAATCGACTACAGCATGCCCATGAACTACAAGGCAGAGACCGAAACAGTGGCCTTCCGCGCATGCGCCAATATGTCTTTCGCAGCCGACGACGGGCGCGGCACCATCATCGGCATCAGCCCGTATCGACACGTGTCCATCGGTGGCACGATAGATCAACTTCTGTGGGTGCGCCACAATGGAGGCGGAATGAACCTGTTCGCCTGGCGCAGTGAAGTGACGGGCAATACAGAGGGTGCCACGCGTGCGCAATTCTATGACGCACTGCGCACGCAGGTTTACCCGTCATGGCTCGATCCGCCCCAGCCTGCGTGGAAATATGCGCCAACCGTCGGCATCCTGGAGGGCACCGTGACCATGGGCGGCGAGCCGGTGGACCACGCATCCGTGGAAGTGGTGGGACTGCCCGGCAGTGCGACCGTGACCGACGGCAGCGGATGGTTCGGAATCCTGAACGTGCCACCGGGGAACCACACCCTGCGCGCCACGCCGCCGGGCGGGTCGGAAACAACGATCGCATCAGCCACGATGGTGGACCCCGGCAGCGTGGTGACGGTGAACATGAACCTCGGCGCAGCCGCCGTCGGTCACTGGGCAAAGTACTGACCTTCGTCGGCTGTGACCAAACCCCGCCGTCGAATGCCCTCTCCCCCCGCCGCTCAGAGCGATTTCGATTCAAATGATTACAGAATCGTGGTGCGCTGGGATGTCGAATTGTGACCGCCCATTCCTGTGGTAGGTGGCACCCACGGCCTCGCCCGGGCGCCCGATTCTACCGCCCCCCGCTTGCCCACTTGCTGGCGATGGCAACCCCGGTGCAACCGGCGTGCAACCGGTGTGCAAGCGGTGTGCAAGCGGTTCAACTGGCGCGCAATCGGAAAGCCATTATCCGTACAGGGGTCTACCTCAGGCCTCCACCCGGCCTCCAGTTTGCCCTGCACGCACAACCGATCCTGACCCAATGCTCCAACTATTTCAAGATTGCAGGATGTGCTAACACTTACATCAAAACCGCTCTAAGACTTGAACAGGAATTTGCGAACGACCAGCGGCCGCCGTTTCGCTAGGAAACTTACAATTTTATGCGACCCCTCAACGGCGCGTCGCATGCGAAACCATATGGTCTCCTCCCGCGCAACGGCGTGTGGGGTCAATCAGACTTGATTTTATAGAGTTTAGAAGTGGTGGAGGGGGGAGGATTCGAACCTCCGTAGCGCGGAGCGCGGCAGATTTACAGTCTGCTGCCATTAGCCACTCGGCCACCCCTCCACGGGGGGTGCTTGGGGCAGGCTCGCGGGCGAGGCTGCTTAGCGCCACTTTTCATACTCTTGCGGGCAGGGGGTATTCGTCGGCAATGTCGGGTTGGAATTGCTTTCTTTTATGCGCGCACGGGTTCGCCGGGAAGCTACAAAACCTTATCGCCACTTTTCCGGGTCAAATGTCCGACGTCGGACGATTTCCATTTGAATCCCGGTTTGCCGGTGCGTGTTATCTGTTTGCAGAAGCCCGTTAAATATCAAGCATCTCAGAGGAGACTCGCACACCGTGGCCAAGAAAACCGTGAAGGACCTGGCAGACCTTAAGGGGAAGAAAGTTTTTGTTCGTGTGGATTTCAACGTGCCGATGGAGAATGGCGCGATCACTGACGACAAGCGCATCAAGGCGTCGTTGCCTACCATTCAGTTTCTGCTGGAGCAGGGGGCTTCGGTCATTCTCGCTTCGCATCTGGGACGCCCCAAGGGGAAGGTTTGCACTGACATGAGCCTGTCCGCGGCGGCCGAACAACTGGGCAAGTTGCTGGGTAAGCCTGTCAAGATGGCGCCCGATTGCATAGGTCCGGAAGTTGAAAAGCTGGCCGCCGACCTGAAGCCGGGCGAAGTTCTGATGCTGGAAAATGTTCGTTTTCATCCCGAGGAAGAGAAGAACGATGCGGACTTCGCCGCGAAGCTGGCGGCTCTGGCGGACATCTTTGTGCAGGACGCTTTTGGTTCCGTGCACCGCGCCCATGCCAGCACCGAGGGCATCACAAAGCATCTGCCTGTGGCTGTTGCCGGTTTTCTGGTGGAGAAGGAACTGAAGTATCTGGACGAGGCGCTGAGCAACCCGGAGCGTCCGTTCGTGGGCATTCTCGGTGGGTCTAAGGTGTCGTCGAAGATCGATGTGATTTCGAGCATGTTGAAGAAGGTGGATGTGCTTCTGCTGGGCGGCGGCATGACGTATACCTTCGCGAAGGCCCAGGGCGGAACGATTGGCTCGTCGCTGTTCGAGTTGGAAACGCTGGACGTTGCCAAGCAGACCCTCGTCGACGCGCAGGCTGCGGGCAAGCAATTGGTGTTGCCGGTGGATTCGCTCATTTGCGAGAGCACGGACAGGCCCGACCCGACCGCAGCCCGCAAGGTGGTGAAGAGCGGTGAGATTCCCGACGGATGGATGGGTGTCGATATCGGCCCGGCCACCATCGAGAAGTTCTGCGACATCATTGCTTCCGCCAAGACCGTGGTTTGGAACGGCCCTGTGGGCGTGTTCGAAATCGATGAGTTTGCCGCGGGTACCAAGGCCGTTGCGCAGGCCATGGCAGAGAGCGACGCGGTGACCATCATCGGCGGCGGCGACAGCGCAGCGGCGGTTAAGAAGTTCAAGCTGGCCGACAAGATGTCGCACATCTCCACGGGTGGCGGTGCTTCCCTCGAGTTCCTCGAAGGCAAGAAGCTGCCCGGCATTGAAGCCCTGAACGAGAAATAATCGTTCCCGGTTTTCGTGTGAACCACGAGCTACATAGCCGAGTGAGCAAACGTGTTAACGCGTAACATCAGACTGTGGGCAGGTGCAGCGGCGGATTTGTTTCTGCCGCGCATCTGCCCCGGTTGCGATGAACGGATTATCGGTCGCGAGGGGCTCGTTTGTATCGATTGTCTTAAAGCCATGGAACCGCTGCGCGATCCACTTTGCCCGGTTTGCGGCGCTCCCGACACTCGTACTCCCTTGCGCTTTCAGCCGTAAGTATCCTTAAGCATTTTAGGTCCGACCTCTTTCTTTGTCCATTCAAAGGGAGCGGCGCTCTTGTTGTAGGCGG
>PHCB01000002.1 GCA_002842095.1 candidate division BRC1 bacterium HGW-BRC1-1 | reverse complement strand
TTTTTTTGCAGGTCGAGCATAACGCGGGCCAGTTGTAAAACGGTCAGATCCCGCCCCCGGCTGCTGTGAGAAATTTGATAGTTCTGGCAATAAATGCAGCCGAGATTGCAGGATGAAAGAAAAATTGTTCCGGCGCCGCCCGTCCCGGAAAGAGGTGGTTCTTCGCCATGGTGGGCAAGCGCGCAGTCCATGATGATATCGGCAGGCAGACGGCAATAGCCCAGCTCGCCTTTCGTACGGTTAACCCGGCAGGCGCGCGGACAAAGTACGCAGGATGTGTAAATATCCAGAAGTTCCTGTATGATCATTATTTTAAACCGCTGAACCGTGAACCGTTGAACCGTTGAACCGGTTCCCTACATTTTTTCCACCATATCCCGAATCCGGCCGCTTTCCACCAGTTCCAGAAAATCCTCGCCCAGCGGCGCGGATAGTTCCACCGCTTTATTCCAGTTGGCAATCCGCTCTTTACCGTTGTCGATGTAGGTCAGAAAGTCGTCGCGGTCCGGCACTTTTTCGCCGGGCAGTTTATCGATGAAACTTTTCGAAGGAAAAACCATCACGACGTTATTCAGCGTTTCTTCATCCGGCACGCGCCGTTTAATTTTTTTATCGAGCCAGCCGGGAATAATGCGTTCCTGATGATGGAAAAAAAGCACCAGTTCATTTTCTCTGGCGGCAAACTGATGCGACAGGTGATAATCGATCAAACCGCCGTCGCGATAAACGCCCCGGGGCGCGCCGAAAATATTTTTGACCCCGGCAACAACCAGGGGGATCGCGCCGGAAGCCATGACCGCGTATTTGAAATTGACTTCGTTAATCCGCACATACCTGCCCTGGAATTGCGGCTGAAAACAAAACGGAGGCGGTTTGGAGCCGTTGTAGAAGACAACCCGGTCGGCAAAATGGTAAAGGTTGTTCCGGGAAAAGAAGTTCATCACATAACAGGCGGCCAAAGCGCTTTTCTGCAGCAGGAGGTTGTCGGAGGCGACGAGATTCCTCGCGCGGGCCGTGATGACCGATAAACGATAGCGCTTGTTGGCCAGGGCAAAGGGCAGAGCGTCATCTTCGATATAGGCGTCCATGATGTGCGTGAATTTTTTCAGAATGGTTGCCGGGGTGTCTTTTCGCGTATAACCGACCGTGATATAGGCGTTGAGAAATTTCTGATAGCTCGCGACAGCCTGCGGTTGGAGCCATGCGGCAAAACGCCAGGCGCCGGCGGACGATCCGATGAGATGGACGGCTTTGGATCGTCCCAGGAGATTCTGTGTCAGAAGGGTCAGATCAAATCCGCTGGCGACAAGCCAGCGCGGCCCTACCGCCGCTCCGTAATATGCGGAAACGGCGTCAAAGTTGAAGCCGCCGTTACCGCCCCCGCCAAACTTGACACCTTCGTGCCCATGGCGGTCGTAGCGTGCCCGTTTGTCCGCGTCGCTGAGAACCTCGTAAGCCTCGCAGGCTTCTTTGAATTTCTCCTCCGACTCTTTATCCCCGGCATTCTTATCTGGATGGAATCGCTTCGCCTCGCGGCGATAAGCCTTCTTAATATCGTCGGCAGACGCCTCGCGGGCAACACCTAATATTTCGTAATAGTCGCGTTTTGACATGGGTTTGAAGGGGGAAAAATCGGGCTGAAATCCCGCTCCCTTAGTAGGGAAACCACCCCCCTTTATTCAAGCCCGCACACGGGACTTGCAAGGTCTCAGGCCCCCGTGGCAGGGTTTGTGCATGGCCTCCGCGTCCACATTAGAAGAACAATTGCGTGCGCTGACCCGAGAGGCAGACCCCGCGCTCATACACCGTCAACCCGACGGCAAAATTCGCTGCCTTGCCTGCGGCCACCGTTGCCTGGTGGGGCCGGGGCGCAGTGGGGTTTGTCGCGTTCGCTATAACGAGGAAGGACATCTGCGAGTCCCTTCGGGCTATGTGGCGGCCATCGCGGTGGATCCCGTGGAAAAGAAGCCGTTCTTCCACTGCCTGCCGGGGGCAGAGGCCCTCAGTTTCGGCATGCTCGGGTGCGACCTCCATTGCGCATATTGTCAGAATTGGCTCACCTCGCAAGCCCTTCGCGACCCCGCCGCCGTGGCTCCCATTCGGCCCATGAGCGCCGAACAAGTTGTGCAGGCCGCTTTGGCCCACCATGCGCCGCTGGTGGTCAGCACCTATAACGAACCGCTCATCACAAGCGAATGGGCTGTGGAAGTTTTCACCCTCGCCCGCACCGAGGGGTTGAAGTGCGCTTACGTAAGCAATGGCAACGCGACGCCCGAGGTGCTGGATTATCTCGCCCCCCATCTGGCCGCCTACAAGGTGGACCTGAAGAGTTTCGACGATGCTAATTATCGTCGCCTCGGCGGCATTCTCGACAACGTTCTGGAAACCATTGAAGGGGTTTACGCGCGGGGCATCTGGCTGGAAGTCGTTACACTGGTTGTGCCCGACTTCAACGATTCGGCTGATGAATTGCACAGTATGGCAAAGTTTCTGGCGCGCATCTCGCCCGATATCCCCTGGCACGTGACGACGTTTCACGCGGATTACAACATGAACGACCGTGACAGCACCCCACGTCAGACTCTGCAACTGGCCGCAAGAATTGGCCGTGAGGAGGGACTGCACCATGTGTATGCGGGAAACCTGCATCCCGGTGACAATGGCCTGGAAGACACCCATTGCGCCGCCTGCCAGACGACGCTCATACGTCGGCGCGGTTTCCGGGTCATAGAAAACCTGCTCCCCGCCAATGGCTTATGCCCCACCTGCCACACCCCCCAGCCCGGCATCTGGGTGTGATATGACTTCATTCGAGACCCAAGGCCCGCCCCCCCGGTTTTAAGACATTCTCCTTGAAACAGACCCAGCCGTAAACGTTGATGTCTGAGTGGTTGGGTGCAGAAAAAAACAGACGCAAAACAAGCCGTGGGGATGTTGATGAAACAAACCGATATGAACCGCTCAGATAACCAAAAAGGTCAGACGCCGCCGGACCAGGCGGCTCTCAGCGCCAGCGATGCAGAAGCTCATCAGGCATGCTTCGATGCCATGGCGGCGCTGCTGGACAATGAGACCTATCGGTCGGCCGCCGAGCCTGTGCTTCAACAAGCTCGCCGCCAAACCGGCAGCAGCCTGGCACTGCTGTGCATGCCCCACTCCTCGCACGTGCGTATAATTGCCGGCGATGCCTCCGAGGAGGAAAAAAACGACCACCCGAAATTCTGGAAACAAATTTCCGAATCGCTGGAAAAGGAAGGCTTTCAGGACATTCCCGGCCTGGACAATCTTTGCGCAATTCCATTGCGGACGGAAGACGTGGTCATCATTAATTCGCCCGCCACGGAAACGCGACTCGGCTCCATTCCCGGTCGGCAGGGCACCGTATCCAGTTTCTGCGGCATACCGCTGCGCCGGGGCAACGAGGTGGTGGGGCTTTTCGTGCTCATCAATCGCCCCGATGGTTATGGTCGCGATATCCTCCAACAGCTTCTGCCCTATCTACTCGCCGGGGGCCTGCTGTGCGCGGCATGCCGCGCCGACCAACAGTCCAACCTCATGGAAGGTCAATTGCTGGAGTCGCGCCGCCTGGAGTCACTGGGCAAGCTCGCCTCGGGGATCGCTCACGAGTTTAACAACATTTATCAGGTCTTGTTGGAAAGCGTTGAATCTCTCCAGCGCAGCCTGCCCGCCGACCATGATCACGCTCATGAACTTGGCGAGATGCGCCGTGTAACCGAAAAGGCAATTTTGCTGACCCGGCAACTTCTCGGCCAGAACGAGCAGCATCCCACCGAGATGCGGCAAATGAACCTCAACACGATTCTCGAAGAGATGCAGCCGATGCTGGAACGTGTCATCCGCGAGGATATCCGTGTCGTCATGCTGCTCAATCCATCGCTGGGTCCAGTAAACGCAGACCCCGAGCAGATTCGCCAACTCATCCTGAACCTCGCGGCAGGCGCCGCCGCGACTCTCCTTCAAGGGGGACGACTGACATTTCGAACCGCAAATATCCGCTTTGACAACCACTCTTCAAGCAACCGCCCGCCGGGCCTGAAACCGGGCGCGTACGCAACTCTGTCCATCAGCGCAGCCTCCCTTGCGCAGCAGGCGCAGGTCAGCCCCGCACCGGCGTCAACCCCACCCCTCGCTTCGCAGATCGGAACCGGCGGCACCTTCAGCGCCGCCCACAATATCATCCGACAGTTCGACGGCGAAATCGACAGTGACTCACTGCCCGGCGGTCTTCCCCGGCTAATCATCTATCTGCCCCGGGTAAACGATCAGGAAGCCACCATCGTCGTCGATTCCGAAGCCACCCCCGACCCCAAGGGTGAGGGCGAAACCGTGTTGCTGGCTGAGGACGAGGACGCCGTGCGAACTCTGACCGAAAGAGTCCTCCAAAGGAACGGTTACCACGTTCTCACTGCACGCAACGGGGTGGAGGCGCTGGAGGTGGCAGAGCGCCACGACGGCCCCATCCATCTTTTGCTCAGCGATGTCATCATGCCGGAAATGGGTGGCAAGGATCTCGTGCAACGACTTTTCGTAACGCACCCCGATGTTAAAGTTATTTTCATGAGCGGCTACACGGGCACCGCCATCCAGCGCGCTGGTGTGAAAAGTCTGCAACCCTGCCATTACCTGCAAAAGCCCTTCCGCACAGCGGAACTTCTGAACCTGATGAAGGTGGCCCTGACCGGAGAAGCCGCCACCAGTGGCTGAGTTACGCCTCGAGGAACGGGAATTTCTCCATTGGTTACGGGGCGTGGAAAAACGCGCCATCATCCCCCTTAAATGGTCCATCCTGACCGCAGCCCTGATGTATTGGTTCTGGGCCCGTACCGGAGACCGCCTGCCCCCGGTGCCGATGTTCATGGTCTTCGTCGGCTATTTCATGGCCAATCTGGGCGAGAGTTATCTGCTCTGGTTTTCCCGCGTGGGGCTGCGCCAGGTGCGGGCCGTCTGTTTCGTCTCTTACTGTCTGGACGTGGCCTTCATAACCGCTCTGGTTATTCTTGATGGTTACTTCGCCGCGCAGGGACGCGGGGCAATTCTCGCCATTGGCCGGGCGCCGTCGGATTTTTACGTCTTCTATTTTCTGCTGATTCTTCGAGGTTTCGCACTCTTCCCCGGCCCGCGCGAAAACTTCCGGGCAAACGTGGTGGTGGGGGTTATTTATATTTTCACCCTCATCATTCAGGACGCGACCTTTCCCGCCTACACTCCAACCAACGTCATCCGCGTCGTCTTCATCTGGCTCGTCATCCTCATGTCGTGGTTCATCGTGGAGATCATCACGCGCCAAAAAGAGGAAGTGATGCGCGCCCGCGAGAACCTCATCCGCAGCGAAAACATGATTACCGTGGGAGAACTGGCTGCGGGTGTTGCGCACGAGATCAATAACCCCATCGGCATCATTAGCGTGTATGCGGAGTTTCTCAAGAAGAACGCCGCCCCCGACGACCCTCGCATGGAGGACTTTGATGCAATCCTCACGGAGGCAAAGCGAAGCAAAAAAATTATCAGCGAACTGCTGGACTATGCCCGCCCCGCCCCGCCCCACCCCAGCCCCACCGACCTGCGGCAGATAAACGACGAAGTGCTGAATCTGCTCTTTCGCCATGACACCGAAAACCCGGTAACCATCGAGCGCAACTATGACGCGCACCCGCCCCTTATCATGGTCGATTCGGGACAGATCAAACAGGCGCTTCTGAACGTGTATATGAATGCCCGCCAGGCCATGGGCGATTCGGGCTCCGTGTTGCAGACCACGATTCAGGCAGACCATTCCCGTGATGGCGTGCGGTTGATTGTGAAGGACAACGGCGGAGGCATCAAACCCGAAACGCTCAATCGCGTTTTCGATCCTTTCTTCACCCAGCGCACCGGCGGCACCGGATTGGGCCTGTCCATCACACGGCGCATCATTGAACATTACGATGGCCAGATCAGCCTGCGCAGCACCCCCGGGGATGGGGTCACCGTGGAAATCTTTTTCCCGGCTCTCCGCCATCAATCCTGAAAAGCATTATTGCCGGCAGTTAATCCGCCTGCTCGTCGCGTAACATTGTTTCCAGCGCTCGCCGCACCTCGCCCATGTTTGCGCAACGCTCCTCGCGATTCTTCTTAAGACACTTCATCACCAGGGCGTCCAACTCGGGTTGCCCCGAATTGAGCGGCGCCGGCTGCACATGAACGTGCTGGTACGAGAGATCGCCCTCGTAGAACGGCGTGCGGCCTCCGGCCATTTCATACATCATTACGCCGAAGGAATACACATCGGCACGCTCGTCCGCCACTTCGCCCTTAACCTGTTCGGGGCTCATATACATGGGCGTGCCGATGACGGCCCCCGCCTTGGTTTCACCGGTGGCTTCCAACAACTTCGCGATGCCGAAATCGCTGATTTTAGGAACGAGCTTTTCATTGAGCAAAATGTTCGCGGGCTTCACATCGCGATGCACGATGCCCATGGAATGAGCGTATTCCAGAGCCGAGGCAAGCGGCGCCATCAGGGTGATTACTTCCTGTGCGGGAAGCGCGCGCCCTACGCTGCGGAAATACTTTTTCAGATCGGAACCGGGCACATATTCCATGCTAATGTATCGGCGACCCATTTCCTCGCCGATATCGTGGATACGCACAATGTGGGGGTGTGACAGCCGCCGCGCCGACCGCGCTTCGGCCCGGAACCGCATGAGCGCTTCAGGGTTCTGGCTGAGATTTTCAGGCAGGATTTTCAAAGCCACCACTTCGTCCAGTTCGTTGTCGTGGGCCTTGTAGACAATACCCATGGCGCCGCGACCCACTTCTTCCAGCAGGTTGTAACGGCGGCGAGCCTGCTCGCTCAGCTGGGTCATGAGGGCGCTGCTCTCCAGACCAAGGGGGTCGCTCGTGGAACCCTTCAGCATCTCGAACTTCAGCTTCACATCGCGGTAATGGATGTCCGTGGCGAACAGGATGCGATACACTTCCTTTGCCCCCACCAGACCATTCTTCGCCAGATACAACTCACCCAGATCGTACAGCAGACCTTTGATTTCCTCGTCGATAACAAGCTTTTTGAATTCCGTGAGGGCGAAATCCAACATCCCCTTCGCAGTGAAACAGAGACCGAGCATCTTGATGCTTTCGTTCTCATAGCGGAAATCCTGCTGGGTGGTCTGAAACTGTCCGATGGCCAGATCTTGGGAGCCCATGGCATAATACGTTTTTGCGAGGGCGAAGCGAACCGCCACGTTGTCTTTCTCCGACAAGATCTGTTCATACAAATCTGCCAGTTCCCCCAAAACTTCAGCGTTGGATGGATTCGCCCGCGCCGCCGCTTCGAGCAGGGGCCGCGCCTCTTCGAATTGCCCCTGCGCTTTCAGCAGCACCCCCTTGCGATGATTCGCCGTCATGTTGGACGGGTCACGCGCCAGCACGCGATCATACCCCTGCACGACCGCTTTCATCTGCGAGGGATCTGCCTCGAAGATGGCCATGAGATTCGTAACCGCTTCTTCCAGGCGTCCGGTTTCAATGAGTGTGTTGGCAAGAAACCAGCGCAGATCGGGACGATCCGGCGCCGCAGCCACGAGCACCCGCACCTCTTCCAGTACGCGATCGACCGCATCGCCGCCCTGACCGCCGGCCACGCGAAACTCCTCCACGGCCCGCGCCATGCGCCCACCAAGGGCATGGTGACGGGCAAACATCATGCGGATGCCCACCGCTTCGGGTTCCAGAGCCAGCGCCGCTTCATAGCGCGAAGCAGCTACGTCGTCTGTGCGTTGTTTCTCCGCCAGCGCCTTGGCCAGATTCACCTGCGCTTCCGCATCATCGGGGTGTTGCCCCAGCATGTGCTCGTACTGACGAATCGCCTCGTCGATGCGATTGTTTTTTAACGAGGCCTCGGCATGCAACTTCTGCAGTTCGGTGCTTTCCTTGTCGTGCTGAAGCAACCAGCGCACGAGCTTCAAGACCTCATCGTAACGGCCGTTGACCATCAGCGACTGGGCGAGTTGGCGGCCCAGTTCGAAATCGCTGTTATCGCGATTGAAGGCCTTCTCCAGCACGATGACCGTGTCGGGATCCGTCCGGCCAGACGCCCCCAGCAGGCGCGCCAGCGCGCGCAGATACACCGGATTATCAGCCTGCACCTTCAGAGCTTCGCGCAAAACCGTCTCGGCGGCAGGCGGGGGAACCGGAGAAACCGCTGCATAGGCGTCGGCCAGGCGGCAATACAACTCACCCGACTGATAGCCCAGTTCCATCGCTCGCTCGAGGGTTGAAATCACCTGAAGGTGCTGCCCGCGGGCTTCGGCGCCGGCAGCGGCACCCAACAGAATTTCTCCGTCCTGAGCGTTGGCCTGAGCTGCACGCATTACGAGATCGTATCCCTCATCATCCAGAGTCGGACTTCCCGGCGCTACCAGTCCGCCGGCCACCACCCGCAGTAAATCGGGCTGGTTTGGCAGTGCCTCCAGGGCCTCGCGATACAGCGCCATGGCTTCGTCATCGCTGCGCTCCAATGCCATGTAGCAATGCGCCAGCAGTTCCAACAGGTCAGCGTCAGCCGGTGCAACTGTTCGGGCCTCCAGGGCAAAATGCGCCGCACGGTCGGCGTGTCCAGCCTGTAGTTCGCAGCGTGCCATGAGCCGAAGCGCCGCAGCGTTCTCGGGCGTAATGGCCAACATACGGGATGCTGCCTCGCGGGCAGTGGCATCCATTCGGTGAGCTGCCAGATAACAACGGCACAACCCTTCCATGAAGGGAACATCGTCCCGACGCTCATCCGCGATGCGCTCAAATACCGGCAACGTCCGTTCGGAGAACTGACCCATCTCAAGATAAATATCGGTCAGTTTTCTGAAAATCCCCGCCTCGCGATAATGCTCACCATAAGCAATTTTGTAATAACGAAGTGCTTTATCCAGCTCGCCCCGTTCGCGCATGATGTTGCCCGCATGAAAGGCAATGGTGCCCCGCCCGGACTCCATGATGCCCAAAGCAACTTGATACGCTTCCAGGGCCTCATCGCTCTCGTTGCCGGCTGCCGCGTATGACTCGGCCAGAGCGAGGGTGAAATCGCTGCGATCGGGGTTGGCCGCTCTCGACTGCTGATAGACCGATATACTGGACTCTGTTCGCATACCAGCCGCGAGCATCGCTTCAGCAAGGGCCAGATTGAGTTTCTCGTTGTTTGGGTCGTGCGCCAAGGCCTCCTCATAGCCTCTTATGGCGGCCATAAAATCGCCTTCAGCGGAGGCAGATTCCGCCACCTTCAGTGCACGACGTCGACGCCGCGATGCATTAACATAAGTCCACGCGCCGGCAGCGCCAATTACCATCACCACCAATATCAAGCCGTTGGCCGCCATGCGGCGTGCTCGCGTCAGCCGGGCTTTCAGCTTCATCCCCTCAGGAGATTGGGGCCGTATAGCCAGCGCCTCCGCCAGGGCGGTCCGCGCATCTTTTTTTGCCCCCGCCTCGTAGGCGGATTGCGCGGCAGCAAGCCTCTCGGCCAGAGAGGCCTCCACGCGCTGACGCTGGGCTTCTAACCGATCCCAACTCAGCTTGGTGGCTTGTCCATCTCGTTGAAAATTTGTGCCATAAGCCATGATGGGAGGGATGATCGGATCAATTTTTTCATCCATCACGACATGAAAAAGATTCGATCGGTCGGGCGACATGCAGACATATTGCACGCGTCCGCTGCCGTCAAAATTACCCATGGGTGCTACATGGGGGAAAAATGTGGGGGGTTTCTGACGAGAAATTTCCTCGCCCGTCGATGAATCAACAAACAAAGACATGGGGCGTGAATCGCAGGAGAAAATAACCGGCTTGCGCCCTTCAATACCCACGACTCCAATGGGACCAAGAGGTGGTGAGACTGCGGTGTAGGGCATCTTTTCATAACGCGTGAGCGAAGCACGCCCCTCGAACGCCACCACGGACGTCCCGGTGGCAGCCGCCAGATCGGGGAATCCATCACCATCGAGGTCCGCGACTACAAGATGACCGTTTGGGGAACCAAGAAGTCGATCACGCCGAACCTCGGAAAATCCGCCGGTCGTTGCATCGAATTCCAGGACAAACAAATCGCCGGGACGTGTGCCGAAAGCGATCTGGCTGGATCCGCGACCGAAGAAATCCGCGGCAGCGATACTCGTGTCGATATGCGTTCCCTGCGCCGCGAACCAAAGATAACGATCTGCCGGCTTGTTGAGGGGAAATGCCTGCACCGCCCCGTTTACCGTACCGGCAAGAATCTCGGGGACCCCGTCTCCCGTGACATCGGACACCGTCACGGGCCGGGTGATTCTTCCGAGGATCACACGGCGCCGGGCACCCGACTTGTCCTCCTGTTCCACCGTGTTGGAAACCGTGTAAAGGCCGCGAGCCTTTCCGCCCTCCAGTTCAACGAGGTGGATATCGCCATTATCATCACAAACCACAACGCCATCGCGTTGTGACTTGTTGATACTTTTGAGCGGCGCCACCGAGGGTGGCACGGTAACAGGCGCACCAACCTCGTGTTGCGCCAGCAACAATCCGTCCGTAGCCCGAAGAAAATAAACGGTTCCACCGGAGGAAGCTGTGGCTACAACCAATGCCCCAGTGCCGGCGAAATCGCCCACGACAACAGAGGTCAGAGATTTTTCACCCACCGTGGCGCGCCAGATTTTCCGCATCCCCTTTGCGGAATAACAAACCACCTCACCATGGGCCCCGGCCACCAGAACTTCCCAGGTTCCATCCCAGTCGACATCATAGCAAACGGGTTCGCTGGCCCCCTCGAAACCCATTCGAGCAACGGTCTCTTGCGGCGCTGCTGTAATGCCATACCCCCCCCACAGACTGAGTATTACAGCAAAACCCATCCATAGAGGATATCGAGCACTTGTCGTCAACCGAACCTTCCCCTCCATCACTTTTATAGTGCCTTACGAACGCAATAGTCCGCGGGCACTCGTCAGGGAATTGACGGACCCGCCATGCCACCGCTTTCAGCATCGGCGATTGCAAGTTTGACCTTTGCGATCAGGTCGTGAAAGTCAAATGGCTTGACTATGTAATAATTGATCCCCGCATCAATTGCCTCACGGATAGTCCCTCGCTCCGACACGCCGGTCAACATGATGACGGGCACGCTCTCCAGCGCGGGCATCAGGCGCATCTGGCTCAATACTTCAAAGCCATTCATCTCGGGCATCATCATGTCCAGAATCACCAGATCGGGTTTGGAATCCTCCGCCATGGCCAGCGCATCAAGCCCGTTGGACGCCGTCGACACGTCGAATCCTTCGCTGAACAATGCCGTCTTTATAATAAGCAGCAGATCGTTTTCGTCATCGACTGCTAAAATCTTTTTCTTTGTCTTGGACATTATTCTTCCACTCTCGATGCGATAATTAGCTGGCGCGATTCGTTATCAGCCGCCCGTTTCAAACGCGCCCAGCTTGCTGCGAGAATACAAATCGGTCGTGCGGACATAAGGAGGCAATCCCTTTTGTCCCGGCTTCTTGAACTGCACGTCGAATCGTACCTGATAACTGGAATCGTTCGACTCATCGTCCTTGGACAAGCCCGTATCGTTGAGCCCCACTGAAAGCGTGCCAATGACATCGTGGAAATCGCGACGCAGGCGAACGTAGGTATCAGTGAACTGGCCCTTGGAATCACCATCACTATTGGTAGACAGATTCGTGCGATACCGCGAGGCGACTTCCATGGCATACTTGGTACCCAGTTTTTTTCCCACGGTGAAGTCGATGTTCGAATCGTTCCGACTATCCAGATTGCCTTCGTCGGGTGATCCGCCCAGGGGGTCGGAATTCTTGTTCTGGATGAAATAAGCCGAAGTGCTTGCGTAGAACCGCTTGTGAACCGGCGTGTATCGGCCCGACAAGTAGTAGGTCAGAGAATTCTGCTGGAATTCATTGGGGTCGGTCGGGTCCCGCAGTTGACGTTCCTGCAACCCCACGCCGCCATTCAGTCCCAACGTATTGCGATCGTTGGTCCATCCTGCACCGGCGTTGATGTACTGACGGAGTTCGTTCGGTGTGATGTCTCCCTCACCCTGTAAATTGTGTCCCAGTGAAACGTTCGCCGTCAGGCGCGGATAGATCAGGTTGTAGACCAAACCCGATTCGATCCAGTTTTCAGAGTTCCGGAAATTATAAAGATCGTCACGGGTTTTGAGCGCACCGATGTTTTCGTAGAACTGCCCCAGACTGTCATTCGTGCCCTCGCGGAAACGCCAGCGGATGTAATGCGAAAGCGCGTTTGAAATCCGTGTGTTAAACTTGGAATCGATGTCGCCGTAGGCGAAAGCGGGATTCACATCCTTCAGACTAAAAGTCTTCCGCCCCACCAGGAACGTGTCGCGGTCAAGCAGCGTCAATCCGATGATGTCATCGTCAATCTTCTGGCCGTTCATTACGAACGGAAAGGTCGCGCCGGTAGGCAGGTCGAAGTTAAACGAATCGTCTTCGCGCTCCATCACGCCCACGCCAAGACCGAATTTAGTGACCAGTGTGCAACGCTCGCCAATCTTAATCTGGTTCGTCAGAGATTGATAGAGATCAAACCCGCGAACGAACGCATCGTCATCGGTGCCGACAATGTTCAGGCCCTTATCGAGATTGTTAATTACGTTCAGGTCCATGTGATACCACCATGGCAGAGTACCCAACCGCAGTTGATTGCTCGACACAGTAATCTGGGGCAGTCGCTCGGTCACCCGGCCATATCGATTCGTTGAGATACCATCTTCCAAATCAGAGTCTTGAATCGAGGCAGGGTCGGTGTAATAGCCATCGTACCCGACCGCCATACCGCCCAGCATTCCGGGAGGCGTCACGCGGATTTGGGTTTCGTTGTTATAACCGCGGTCGTAGTTGTAATCGTTGTCCTTCGGATCGGCAAAATACGAAACACGATCGCGACCAATGCGGTCTTTCAGTTCCACCTGAATTCCCGCGAAAAAGTTTTCGGTGGTCCACTCAAGGGCTGTCGAAACGCGTCTCTCGGGGATGCGATCACGCCGCCGCTCGCCACCACCACGGATGCGATCGAATACGTCATAAAAGAGGTCCGGATCGCTCGGGTAATCCACGTCCGCGAGCCATTCCAGTTCATCGGTCACCCGGGTACGATGCCACCAGTTCACGTAATAACGCGAACCGCTGTCATCACCCACATCACGTTCCTTGTCGTTCAGGTTATAAACATCGAGGTTTCCGCGATGCTTCCCCTGGGCAAATGAATATGCATAGGTAAGTCCCTCGCCCATGCCGCGCTTGGAGAAATAATCCACGCGCGTCCGTGCGTAGCCATAACTCGAACGAATCATGGTGTCGGGATCGACGTCAGAAGGCACATAGCACGATGCGCGATAGTCATAGAAGACCCGCACGAACATCCCCAACTGGCCATCGTTACCGATACTGCCCCCCCAGGGAGTGCCCTCTTTCATAGATCGCGTGAAGTACGGCAACCAAAGCACCGGCACTTCATGAACGTAAACCACGACGTTCCGCGCGAAGATACGATCGTTATTAAAGACAGAAAATTCCTTGGCGCGCACACGGAAATGGGGCACTCCAAAATTGCAGGTCGTGAAAGAGGCGTCTTTGAAGTACGACTCTTCCTTGCTCAACTGGCGGAAAGTCGTCGTACCGTTGCCGCACATCGGGTCGCCCATAAAATAGAAACTGCCCGAGCGGCCCTTCGCCTCGTAGGCCACGCCCTCGTTGTTGTTGGCGTTCACCGAAACAGCTTTGGCTTCGATGTGCTGGTCTTCGCTGGTGAGTATGACGTCACCCTCGGCCTGGATTTCCCGCAAGCGGGTATCCACCATAATCTTGTCGGCCTTGATGACGTAGGCCCCGAACCGCGCCACAGGGCGTCCGGTGGCGTACACCATATTGCGCTCTTCGTCGAAGTCGATGTACTGGGCACTTTCGATTTCGATCTGCCCCGGCTCCAGTGGCCCGGGCTTCACGGCATCGTCGGCTTCGGCATAATCGATGGGACGCAACGGGCGGTTGGCCGCAAGCACTTCCTCCAGGCTCAACGGCGCGGGAGGAATCGTCACTGCTCCATCGGGGAGCAGGGTGAGAGGATCAGCGAGTTCGGTGGCCGAAACTGCCAGCGCTTCGTATTCACTGAGGTTCCAGGTGTCGGGACGAACAGGCGGAGGCTCGGGGCGCGGAGGAAGCTTAATTTCCTCGTCCTCGTAAATGCCCCCTTCCAAAACGTTAGCCACCACCACGTTGCCCGGTTTCGGGCCTGCCGGCAAATAGTCCGGCACGAAGCTGACAGTAGTTTGTTCTTCTTCCAGGGAGGGTGCTGCGCTTGAAGCGGGAACAGCAGCAGTCCCTTCAATGGTGGCCGTGGTACCTTCTGCCGGCCAACCTGCCATCAGAGCGGAATGCTCGGGCACGCGAATTTCTTGAAGTACAGCCGGGGTGTTGGCTGGGACATCCACCCGCGTGGATGATTTGTATAAGGCGACCATGCCCGTTACCACCGCAAGAACAAGCGGCAGCCCCAGAATGGCGCTATGTTTGGTTAACCTACTCAACTGTATATGCAGCCCTTTGCGTTTGAAACTTAGCGCTACTTCATCACCATGCGATAGAGCAAGAACGATCCAACCAACGAGAGCAATAAGTTCGGGAAAAAGATCGCAAACGGCGCGAAACTGCTACCCGCACGACCAATCGATACACCATAGTTCAACAGACCGTAATACAGCAGTATAAGCAAAAAGGAAATGGCAAAAGCAAACGCTTTTCCAGTGGGTCGCACATAAACTCCCAGAGGGATTGCGATGAGCGCAAAAGCGATGCACGCCATGGGAATGGAAAGTCGCTGCCAGAACTCAACACGGGCGGCCCGGGCCAGTTTACGTGGACCATTCATAGACTCGCGCAACTTGGTTAACCCCATTTCTTCAGGGGATAACTCATACAGCCCGCTGTCCGTGCTCGAAAAACGAGGGCGCATGGCTTTCGAAAAAGAATCGAATCGGACGATATTGTAGTTTGCGGGATTCTCAGGGCTCCCAAAATGGATGGAACCGGATGTCAGTTCGACGGAAATAAGCCGTTCGCGCAGATTAGCCTCAATGGTCCCCCGCGACGACGTAATGAGAAACTCTGCGGAACCACTATTTTTGGTTCTCAACCGTGTTTCGGCCACCTTGAGAGCCAGCGTTTTTGAGGTGTAGTCGGGATCGCTCTTCTTCAGAGTCTCGTACTGTGCTTTCAGATCATTACGTTTTTGTCGGTCCTTGGGACTTTCTTCACCATCCAGCCGGGTCTTGATATTCACGCCCACCATGTCTCCCGTGTCCTGGTCGCGGTGGTCATAAAAGAAGATACTCGCGATGCCCCCCGACTTTTTCCCCGAATCCAACTCGTAAAACTGGTCCGGCGGAATGCCCGATAAAAGCCGGAATTCAATCTGCATGGTCAAATCGGCACTTTTCAATTTGAGATAAGGCACGATCCCCATATTGGCCCATATCATCAATGCAGCCAATACTCCGCCCAAAGCCACGATGGGCAGGCAGATATGGAGCAGATTCACCCCGCTCATCCGAATGGCCAGCACTTCCCTGTCGGCGGCAAGGCGCCCAAAGCCCAGCAGGATGGCCACCAGCAAAGCCATGGGCATCGTGATGGAAAGAATGCCTGGCAACAGAGAGGCGATGAGTTCCAGCGCCAGCAAGGCCGGCACGCCGCTGGCAAGCAGAAGCTCGAGAACGCGAAAGAGTTGGCTCACCAAAAACACGAAGGTGAAGACGACCAGACCCAACACAAACGGACCCAGCATCTCTCGCAAAACATATCTCTGTAAAATGCTCAACGGACGGGTTTCGAACTCCCTGCAGACTGCATGATGCTACAAACCTGCTAAAGGGACATTTCATCCCGTGCCGTGTCAATGATCAAGCTCACCGGTTCATAAAAACGAAAAGACCATCATCGGGGTGCATTTCACCCATTGAAATCGCCGAGGGTGCTCCCCGAGATGCAATGATGCAGACCATGACCCAGCGCGACCGACGCAACATTGCCATCGTCATCCTTCTCGGCCTCTACAGCTTCCTCATCTTCGCCACCGCATGGATGAGCGACGATGCCTATATCACCCTGCGAACCATCGACAATTTCATGAACGGTTACGGCCTGCGATGGAACGTCGCCGATCGCGTGCAGACCTTCACCCACCCGCTCTGGATGATGATCGAGGCGGTGGTCTACGCCGTGACCCGCGAACCCTTTTACAGCATGATGGCTTTATCTGCGGTCATATCTCTGGCAGTTTTTTTCCTGCTTCTTCGAACCCTCTGCCGCGACACCGCCCAAATCATCACCGTGGCACTGGTGCTCTTTTCCACCCCCTCGTTCATCGATTTTTCAACATCGGGCCTCGAGAATCCCCTCACCCATCTCCTGATTATATTGTTCTGCCTTGTGGTGCTCGCTGGGCGCATCTCCACCAGGCGCTTGTTTCTGGCGGCATTATGCAGCAGTCTGCTCATGCTCACCCGCCCGGATTCCATCCTGCTTGTGGCTCCCGCATTGGCGATGGCATTGTGGCGCTGGAGCGGTCGCGAAGCACAGACACCCGTTCGGCACCGCCTTGGCGCCATTCTCACCCGGGGCGTCACCATATGCTTCGTCGGGTTTATGCCCTTCGTTCTCTGGTCTGTTTTTTCCCTCTGGTACTACGGGTTCCTTTTCCCCAACACCGCTTATGCGAAGCTCAACAGCGGGTTTCCCCGTGAAGTTATTTTCGCGCGGGGTTTGGGGTATCTCGCCGATTTCTTCCTGAACAGCCCCATTGCGGCGGTGGCTGTGGTGGCCGCCATCATCGCGCCTTTCTGGCGGCGAAATCGCCACGTGGCCCCCTTCGTTGCGGGCATTGCTCTGAGCCTGCTTTACGTAATTACGATCGGTGGCGATTTCATGTCAGGCCGATTCCTCACGCCCACCCTCATTCTGGCCATGGTCACCCTGACCCAGCTCAAGACCGTTTACTCCCAGTCGGTCCACAAGATTGTGCGCATTGCTGCGGTGGCGTTTTTTATCTTCGATGCCCCAACGCGGATGGATGTTCTCTGGCAAACGGAACCACGATCGGGATTCAATAACTGGGGAATTGCCGACGAACGCTCTTTTTACAAAAACATCTTCAGTTTGCAGGCTCACCGGACGGGCTTCCAAAATCTCACTAAGTGGGAACTTACCGTCCGCGAAAAAACCGATCAAAAACGCACCGGCGTAAGCTTGGAATCTGGAGTTGGTTATCTGGGTTTTAATGCAGGGCCCGACGCCACCCTCGTAGATGTTTGGGGCATAATCGATCCCCTGCTTTCGCGTCTCCACGCCACACCCGACCACTACTGGCGGGTCGGTCATTTCCAGCGCAATCTGCCCGAGGGCTATATGCTCTCCCTTGAGCAAGACCGAAACCGCATCCACAACCGCGACCTCGCCATGTTTTACGATCGTT
Organism: candidate division BRC1 bacterium HGW-BRC1-1; assembly: GCA_002842095.1. Taxonomy (GTDB): domain Bacteria; phylum Sumerlaeota; class Sumerlaeia; order Sumerlaeales; family Sumerlaeaceae; genus HGW-BRC1-1. Next base: position 190,277 of record PHCB01000002.1, on the reverse strand, counting down.
TGCGACTTCTGACCCGCGACCCGCTCAACACGCCCGGGCGATGGAAGGAAATCTGGCGCTTCAACACGGGGCAATATGACGCCATCAAGCAGTTGTATCCGCCCGTGCTTCAGGCTACCGCCCAAGAAATGGCCGCCCTCGCCGATGCCTTTAGCGATGATGGAACAACCGGGCCACAGATTGCGCGGGCCCTCGACCTCAACGGCATCGAGATTCCCCTCCCCCACCAGATGACCTCGGCCTATATCATCAATGTGGAAACCAACGACAACTACCGCGTCGAGTTTCGCAACGGCAACGAGGTCGTGAGTAGCGTCAGGGTGCGAGCAACCGATGTTATCCCCCCCTGGGAAGAACGCCGCAAGGCCCCCTCAAAAGCATGGCTTCACTCCGTGGCGGTGGCCGTGCCACGCAAGGCCCTCTCGCGCGGATACACCGCCATGCGCATCGTGCCTGAAATGGGCTTCACCCCCTGGCGTGTGGGGCGTGTAATCCCCGATCCCGCCTCGCCCTTGCCCGAGTTCCGTGGGGCGGCGTCAGGTATTTAGTAGCATCCTCAACAAAAATATTTGGTTGCCTCCATCCTTTTCATCTCACCAGATGATCTCCAAATTGGGATGGGTTAATTTATTTAAGAGATCCGTTTCCCCAATAATTAATATCCCGAAAGAAATGACCCATGAAACTTTTCCGGTCCGGATTTGTTTTTGTTTTGGCCCTCGCTGCCTTTTGCTTCACCCAACAAGCAGAAGCTGTGCAAAAGATAGCTGCCCATCGTGGTGCCTCATCCTTCGCACCTGAAAATACCCTCGCCGCATTCTCAGCTTCGGCGGGTTATTCAGAGTACGTCGAACTGGATGTGCACAAGTCTGCCGACGGCGAACTTGTCGTCATTCATGATGATACGGTCGACCGCACCACCAATGGAACCGGTTCAGTGGCTTCCATGACACTGGCTCAACTCAAGGCCCTCGACGCCGGCGTTAAAGCCGACGCTTTATTTACCGGGCAAACCATTCCCACCCTGGCCGAAGCTATAAACGCCATCCGCGGCCAAGGGATGAAGATACTCATTGAACGTAAATCCGCATCGGTCTCTGCCGCTGACATTAACAATGCTCTCATCGCATTGAACGCGAAGAACGACGTCATGGTACAGGCATTCGATTGGAGTTTCATCACGGCGTTGCGTGCCCTGGATGCCACCCTTCCCCTTGGCGTTCTCGGTGATCAGGTCATCGACGCCACCGCCATTGCCAACGCTCAGGCCGCCGGTGCCAACATGATGGCTTACGCGTATACCAGAATCGATGCCCCTGCCGTGGCAGCCGTCCACGCGGCGGGCATGGAGATTTATGCCTGGACCGTAATGGGTGGAAACACCCAGGTCATGGCAGACCTCGGCTGCGATGGTCTCATCACCAACGATCCGCGCCTTGCTGCCGACGTCCTCGGACGCAACACTTATTCCATCAACACCATCGGTAATGGTCTCATCTCCTACTGGGAACTTGATTCCTCCAGCGCCATGGATTCACGCGGTACAAACCATGGCACCCCGGTGGGAGCGCCCACGTGGCTGACAGGTGCGAACGCCATGTTCGGCGGCGCTATAGCTGTTAACGGTACCGACCAGCGTATCGACATTCCTAACAGTACCAGCATGGATATCGGAACCAATGCCGTAACCCTGTCCCTCTGGGTGAAACTGGGTGTTATGCCCGCAGCACAGCCCATTAACTACGCAGGAATTTTTGATGCAGCCCTGGACTGCTACGTGATTTACGGTGACAAGCCGAACCTTGAGCTTCGCTCGAAAATCTCAAGCGGCTCCCACGCAGCCCGGCCTGGAATTCCCGCGGCAGCGCTGAATACAACAACGTGGCATCACGTCGTGACTACCTACGACGCCACCTGGGGTGCACTGGCCGGCGAGGTGCGCATCTATCTCGATGGCAAATTGATGGACGCCCACATCGGTAACGACGCCAGCTCAGGCATCATTCCCAAAGGGATGACCGGTGTGGTAAAACCCGGACAGGTGAGCGCTATCGGCGCCAATGGAGGGACACCTACGGGAAGCTACTTCCAGGGAGCTGTGGATGACGCGGCACTGTGGAGTCGCTCCATGGGTCAAAGCGAAGTTGCCGCCATCTACAATGCCGGACGCAACGAAGCCAAACCCCTGGGTGACCTTCTTGCCGCCAGCGTTCCCGACTGGTCCATGTACTGATTTATCGGGTCGGGCATGAAGCCCGATCGTTAGTTGAGGGGGGCAGACGATTTAGTCTGTCCCCTTTTTTTATGGAGGCATCCCCACAAAACCGAGCAGGGTGGGACCGACGCCATCCTGTTTCTATCTGCGTCCATCTGCGCTATCTGCGGATGAGCTCCGATCCGTGTTCACAGATCCACTTCGCGGCTCTTGCGATAGCCTGCCAGCGCTTCGGGGTGTTGCAGCGTGGTCATGGTTTCGCACGAGAGGCGGCACAAACGACAGTCGTTTGTCTGGCTCAACACCTGTGTTGCCTGATGGGACGCAAGCAGGCTCTCAAAACTATAATTGTGCTCCCGCAGATTTCCCAAAAGGAAATTGCTCGGGCAGCCCCCGTTGGGAAACACGTTGCCGTTTTCCTCTATAAGGAACATCGTGCGTCCCGCCCAGCAATCGAAGTCGCGCGGGCGACCCAGTAGCTGGTCCAGGATTTCGCGGGTCTGAAGACTATTGTCCTCCCGGAGCAGGCCGCGGAAGATATCGATATAAAGCAGGCGTGTTTCCTCGGGCAGTTCCGTGTTGTCCTCGGCCTCGTTGTCGTATAGTTCGCCCTGTATGCAATAGATGGGATTGAACCGAACGTCGATCTCGCGGCAGAAATCATACACCTTGCGCGTGTCGGCGGCATTGATGGGGGTGAGCACGAAGTTCAATTCCACCCGCAGCCATGGGTGCCGCTCCCGCATGGCCGCCAACTGGCGCAGACTGGCCTGCACATGGGGGAAAACATTGCGCATACCCCGCACCTTGTCGTGGGCCTCCCCCATTCCATCGAGGGAGATCATGACCGACAAACGGGGATGAAACGCAAGGACCTGTTCGACTGCCGTCACAAGCTTGGCGGTGGAGAAACCGTTGGAATTGAAACTGAAACCAATATTCGGGAAGTGACCATGGAGCACGCGGAAGATATCCACAAGATCGCGACGCAGGGTCGGCTCGCCGCCCGTCAGAGAGATGTGGTTCAGCCGCGAAAGGAACCGCGCGTTGGTTCGAAGAATCTCATCAATTTCATCGACGGACAATTCTTCGGGCAGATAAGCCGCAGTATTGTCGACCATCTTCCAGATATTGCACATGATGCAGCGGGCGTTGCAGCGATTGGTCAGGCCAATACGCAGCTTTAAGGGTTTCAGGGTGCCGAGCGAGTCCATCGCGTGATAGCGGGTTGTCCGCAAAAACGCTTTCAAGAATGCCTTCGGATCGGAACTGGTTCTCAACATGTTACGCATGGCGTTTCACTCCTCGGCGTCAACACACGCCTGTAGTCCGCCACGGTACAAACCACGGCATCTCGGTAAGTCTTCCACCAGAAAAGTTTCCGTTCAAGGAAAACCCAACCGATGGAATACAGCGGGTTACTTATTCGGGTTTCACCGCAGGGGTGCCTGCTGCGGCGGTCGCCGTCGTTTCAGCGGTCTCGGAGGCAACCATGCCTTCACGCATGCCGGCTTCCGGTGCATAGAAGTCCAGCCCCTTCGTCAGGTGGTCTTCCATCAGACGCCGGGCAACTTCGAGCTGGTAGTCAACAACGTCGCCATTCTTGGGCTTGGCCGCTTCTTCTGCAGCCAGGGTGTCGCTGGTTTTGGCGTCAGGGAAAAGTTTGAAGTCGATGGGGATCTCGCGCCTCGGCTTGGGAGCCGTCGTCTCTTCCTCGTCCTTCTTCGCGGCCGAACCAAACAGCAGACCGTCGTCCTCTTCCTCATCGCCACTTGTCATGCTGTCATCGGCGTTGGTAGCGTCAGCCGCTGTGGTGGCCTGATCGTCGGACTCCAGTTTGCCGTTGCCCTCTTTCCAGTTAAAGACGCTCTTCGTCGTGTCGCCGTCTTCCTCATCGGTGACGGGATCGCCGAACAGACCCTTGCGGGCCAGAGCGTCTTCGTTGCCTTTGGGCAGGTCCACGGCGATGTCGGGCACAACGCCCTTCTTGTCGATGGAGGTACCATTGGGCATATAATACTTTGCCGTGGTGAGGCGCAGAGCCGCCGGGCGATAGTTCCCGTTGTCATCCTTCTCAAAAGAATGAGCTAATTCCTCAATGGTCTGCACGCTGCCCTTGCCGAAGCTATTCTGGCCTTTGATGCCCAGAACCACGCCACGGTGGTGATCCTTCATGGCGCCGGCGAAAATCTCAGAGGCACTGGCACTGGATTTATTGATGAGAATAATGAGAGGCATGTCCGTCACGGGATCGTTCTCAGCCTTCAATTCCTGGGTCTGATTCTTCATGCGACCCTTGGTGCTGACAACCACTTTTCCCCGCGGGAGGAAAATGTTACTGACGTCAACCGCCTCCTTCAGAAGCCCGCCGGTGTTGAAGCGGAGGTCCACAACGATTCCCTTTGCTCCCTCCTGAATCAAAGCCTCCACAGCTTTGCGCAGGTCGCGGCTGGTGTTGTCGCTGAACTTGGTGATGCGGGCGTAACCGATTTCGCTGCCCTCGAGCATCTTGCTGTAGATGCTCTCCACCTTGATGGATTTGCGCACGAGGGTAAAGTTGAGGAAGTCGCGCTGGCCTTCGCGGTAAACTTTTATATTAACGGTGGTGCCACTGGGGCCGGTTAGCTTCTTCACGGCTTCAATGATGGTGATGCCTTCGGTTTTCTTGCCATCGATCTCGATGATACGATCCCAGGCCTTCACCCCGGAGCGAGCTGCGGGCGATCCGGGCATGGGCGCGATAATCGTCAGGACGCCGTCTTTAATCGTGATGTGGGTGCCGATGCCGCTGAAGGCTCCCTCGGTGTCTTTCTCAAGCTGCGAGTAAACGTCGGGGTCCATGTACTGCGAGTGGGGATCCAGGGTGAGGAACATCCCCTGCAAAGCGCCTTCGAAGAGCTTCTTGGAGTCAACCTCGTCAACGTATCGTTCGCTGATCTCTTTATAGACTTCGTTGAACATCGCCGCGAATTCCCAGAATTGCTCGTCATCGGTTTTCTGAACGGTGCGCGCGAAAGCTCCCATCATGAGGAAGGAGGCAAAGATAAGCACCAGGGCGAGGACGAACAAATTGCCGTCGCCGGGGCGCTTGCCATTAGACTGTCTCGGAGTTTCGCGGGGTGTGTTCTGGGGCATTTGAAGAAACCTTCCTATGGGAAGAAAATGATCGGTGGGTGGGTCAACAACGAGGTGTTCAAGGCACCAACGACTTTACACGGCCATGCTTGCAAAATTTAGACCAAGGTGCCTCCCCCCGCTACAATAAGGCGGGGGGAGGCAGCAAGTGGGCGAAGTGCGACTAATTGGCGCAGGGGCTAAGGAACGGGCTTCAGGGTTTTTCGGCCAGCGCTTTATCCAGAGCAGCCACCAATTCTGTGTCGGCGGGTTTGGTACGCGAACCAAAACGAGCGACTACCCGGCCATCGCGACCGATAATGAACTTGTTAAAATTCCAGCTCACATCGCCGGAGAAATCGCCGCTGGTAAGGAACTGAAAGAGCGGATGGATGTCATCGCCCTTGACGGAAATCTTGGAGAACATCGGGAACGACACATCGAACTTGGTGGTGCAGAATTGCTTGATCTCGGCATCCGTCCCCGGTTCCTGGCCCATGAAATTATTGGCCGGAAAACCAAGCACCACCACATCCTTGTCGCGGTATTGGTCGTAGATTTTTTCCAAGCCGTCGTACTGACCTGTGAAGCCGCACTTGCTGGCGACGTTAACGATGAGAAGGACTTTGCCCTTATAATCGGCCAGGGAGACGTCTTTTCCATCGATGCTCTTGAGCGTAAAATCGTAAACCGTTTTCATAGATTTCTCCGTTGTTTGGGAAGAGGTGGTGCCAGCCACTGCCGCTTGCGGGCCAGTGGTTTCAGCCGCCGGAACCGAGGTTGCGCCGAACGACAAGAGTGCAGAGAGACATAATGACCATCCGCTGATACGCATGGGGGGAAAGCTCCTTGAGGGTTACATAGATGGCCCCTGAGGTTCAGACCATCTTGGTTATTATCGGAACTTAAGACGGAGAGTCCAAACAAAAGGTTGCCGGACCCCAAACCTTTGTCGGGATCCGGCAACCTGTGACACAACTACTGTTTGGCGCGGTTTAACGAGGAACGATGCGAACCGCGTCCGCAATGACCACGAAGCCCGTGGTGGTCCAGCAGGACAGTTTCACGTTGTTGGCACCGGCATTGAGCGTATAAACGCCCAGACTCTGCCAGGAACCTCCGGTCGCTTGCTGGTTCTTCGGGACCGTCGTGCTGCCGCCCGCGTGGGCCACTACGTATGGAGCGGTTTTGCTGCGGTTGCTTCCGACACTCCACCAGGCATAGATTTCATACTGGCGGGTTTGGGGCACGGTGTAGCTCCAGGTTGCTGCATCCGAGGCAGCCGCCGTGCTGCGGTAGCGGTAGTTGGTGCCGTACTTATCGGTTGCTCCGGTGGCCGTGTACCAACTGCCCGACGCCGTGAAGCCAGCGGCGGTGTTGTCCACGATGATCTCCGCCGGCCAGGTGATAGCAGAAGCCTGCGAACTGTTGGCACTGGCGCCACCGGCGTTTGTCGCCCGCACGACATAGTAATAGGTCGTGTTGGCAGCGAGGCCGGTGTTGGCGTAGCTGGTCGTGTTGGCCGCAAGGGTGGCGATGTCGCTGTAAGGACCACCTGACGCCGTGCCGCGGGCGACCACGAAGTTGGTCTCGTTGGACGCATTGTCGGTCCACGCGAGATTTATCTGCGAGGCGCTCACGGCGGTGGCCGTCAATCCGCTTGGCGCGGCGGGCAGAGCCGCTTGCGTTGTTGCGGAGGCCTGGGCGCTGTTGGCGCTGGAGCCGCCACCGTTCACCGCCCGCACGACGTAATAATAAGTCGTGTTGGCAGCGAGACCGGTGTTGGCATAGCTGGTGGTGTTGGCCGCAAGGGTGGCGATGTCGCTGTAAGGCCCACCCGAAGCCGTGCCGCGCGCGACTACGAAGTTCGTCTCGTTGGACGCATTGTCGGTCCACGCGAGATTGATCTGCGAGGCGCTCATTGCGGTGGCCGTCAACCCGCTGGGCGCCGCTGGCGGCGTGGGCAGGGTTGCGGCCGACGCGGTATTCGAATTAGCCGAATCGCCGCCGCTGTTGGTGGCACGCACCTTGTAATAGTAGGTGGTGTTAGCCGACAGGCCGTTGTCGCGATAGCTGGTCACGTTGATGCCCAGCACCACGCGATCGACAAACGGTCCCGCCGCCGAGGATGCGCGACTGACGATGAAATGGCGCTCGTTGGACGCATTGTCCGACCACGCCAGATCAATCGCCGTCTGCCCCGCAGCCGTGGCCGTGAGCGACAACGGTGCCACAGGAGCCGTGACCACATAGCCGAAGCGGATCGCATCGGCCATGATGACGGAACCGGTGAAGAGGTCGTCGATGGTAACAGATGCCGCTCCGGCATTAAACTGGTGCGTGCCGATGGCGTTCCATTGCCCGCCATTCGCGGTTTGGTTCACGTTGTAGGTCGTGGCGCCCGACGCGTGGTTCACGACGTGGCGGGCGTTGGTTGCGCGGTTCGTGCCCACGGGATGCCATTCGCTGACTTCCCATTGTCCCGCCGTGGGCAGGGTGCCCGTGAAGGTGGCGGTGTTGCTGCCATCGCCGTTGTATTTGTAGGCGTAGTCCACGCCGTATTTGTCCGACGAGGAAAAACCGACGCTCCACGTTCCCGTAAAGGAAGCCGCGGGGTTGTCCACCACCACGTCCGCCGGAGGAGCAGGTTCGCCCGCCACGGTGATGAGTCCTGACGTGGAAGCCGGGCCGCGATTGTTGTAATCGTCCAGGGGAACGATCTTGTAATAGTACGAGCCCTCGAAATCCGTGGGCACCACATACGACGTGGCGCTTCCGGCTATGGCGTTCAACGTGATCTGGTTGGCGCGATATTCTTTAACCGGGCTGGTCTTCGAGCGATAGAGCATATAGCCGTTGGCGGTCTCGCCGTCAGAGGCCGCAGCGGGGGCGTTCCAGCCGAGCAGCACGGTGCCGTCGGCCCGGGCCGTGGCGGTGAATGAACCCACCGCGTTGGGCTTTACGTTGTCGTAGTCGGCCTTCATCAGATAATCGGTGAAGGGTGCGGGCGAACCGAGAACGTCGACGCCGGCGGAGCTTGCGCCGGGCGCGCGGATGGCGGCGATATCCGCCAGCGTTTGCGTGGCGGGATAAATGCCGATGCCGGTCATGGCCAGTTCGCGGGCGTCGGTGATGTTCTGCGCATTCACGCCGCTCTGGTCCGTGTCACCCGAGGTGGGGTGATACAGCAGCGGCGCAATGGCCGTCATCGAGCCGGGCATCAGGCCCATGTCCAGCGAGTACGCGGCGATATCGCCATACTGCGCCTTCAACATAAGCGTGCGGTTGGCCGCCGATCCGCCCGACGAAGTGAGCCGGTAGAACTGCGGCTGGTAGAGATCCATCACGCCAAAGGAAATGGCGCGATTGGCCGTGGGGCGAGCGCTCCACTTGGGCCAGAACTGCAACACGGAGTTGTAAGTGTCGGTTAGCGCCGTGCCGTACGCGATGGGCGCCGAGCCGACCACCACCCAGGGTTTCACGTTGGTAACGGCCTCATAGCTTTCCTTGAGGAAAGTGGTGAGGGCGTCGCGCCGCACGTTGCGGAACGTCGTGTCGGTGGGCGACGGCGTGCCCGAAACGCCCATCTCCGCCAGACCCTGCGGGTTGTAGCTGAAGTTGGTGCTGGGCGTGCGGATGCGGTCGAAAACGACGCCGTCGATGTCGTAGTTCACAACCATGTCCATCATCACGTTGCGCGTATAATCGCGCACGTCGGCGCGGGCGTAGTCGGCCCACAGACCCTCGGCGCTGGGGTCGGTCGTCAGCATCGCGCGGGGCGATCCGCTGTTGTAGTACCACATGATGCTGCCCGAGGGAAGCGTGGTCGGGTAGCTGGAATTCGACACGAGGAAGCAACTGAACGCCGCGTACACTTTCAGCCCCAGCTCGTGGCCGCGGTCCACGGCGTATTGCAGCGGATCGTTATCCGCCGAGGCCGCCTTGCCGCCCACCTTGGTTCCGAAAGGCTCGGGGTTGGGGTAGGTGGAATCGCTGCGGTTCGGCACATAGTAAGCATCGCTGCGATAGCGCGCGAGAATGTCGATGCAGTTGAAGTTGTTCGCCTTCGCCTGCACGAGGATGTTCTCCAGCTTGGCCAGGTCGGTGTAGCCGTCGCCGATGGAAATCCACAGGTGGCGCTCCTCGCCGAAATTGCCCGGCCCGATGCGCTTGATGTTGTCGACGTAAACCGCGTTGGAAGTGCCCGCCGCCCACGTGGTGGTCCCCGCGCGATGGTTGCCGCTGAAGTTCCCCTCGTAGGCCGAGGCGGTGTAATTATTGCCGGAGGGATCCGTGCTGAAATAAACCGTGACCGCGCGCGGGAAACTGCCGCCCGCGGCGACTTCGAGCGCCGCGCCGATGGTCTGGTAACCCAGAGCCGCATCGCCGGTGCCCGAGAGGTTCATCACGTAACCGGCGTTTTCGTCCATGATCTTGCCGGCCACCGCGCCACCCTCGCGCACGGCCATGCCGAAGGAACCCATGCCACCGGGGTTGTCCACCTTCACGTCGGCCGTAATGAGATAATAGCCCGGCCCCGTAATGGCGTTGGAGAACGTGATGGCCGCCCCGTTGTAAACGCCGTCGTCGTCGGTTATGCGTAATCGCTTGGACCCCGCATCCGTGACGTTCACCAACGTGGAATTTGCATTCCCGGTGGATGCTGAATTGGCGGCCGTAACAGACACGGCCCCCTGGGTGGACCCCGACTCGAAGTCGGCGAGAGTGGAGTGCAGCGGGTTCGCTGCAAAAAGCGACAGGGCACAGGTGTGCATCAGCAACACCTGCAATAGGGTGCGTGCTCTGGAGAGCATGTTGTCCTCCGCCATAACTGGCGTTAATGGGTGGGACGAGTTTGCCCTCCAGCGGCACGGCGCAGGACGAAACGAAATCCGACGAAAACCCCGTGACGCAGAACGTCAAACGCGGCCCGTAAAATCAGGTGGCATTAACAGCGTTTGCACTGCGCGAAAAGTAAAGGGGAATGCGAACCCACAAGCCCGCAAAAATGAAGAAGCGAAGGGCAAGAACTGCACCCCCAGCAAGGTTCCTCACGAATAGCGCCATCAAGCCCTTGTAGGCAAATGTCGCGGGTTTGCGCGCAACTTCTCGGGTGCTGAGACCGGATGCCTGTCAGCAAGCACTTCCCCCCGCAAGACACCACCCCCCCACCTCGTTGGGCGCGTAGCTCAGCGGTAGAGCAGCGGACTTTTAATCCGTTGGTCCTGGGTTCGAATCCCAGCGTGCCCACCATTACCGTCAGCATTCCACGAATCCTTCCCATTATGCATCCAGCGCGGATTGAGTCCATCCCGGGGAGCATAACATGGCCTACGTAAAACCGGGCCGAACCAACAAAGCCCGCGAGATCCTAAAGCGGCTGGTTGCGTCGGGAATAAGATCGGGCAGCGAACAAGAACTCGCCTGCAATACGTAATTCCTAATTCGTAATTCATAATTCCTAATTCTTCACCTCCCCCTTGCCCATTTCCTGGCGGATGGCAACCCCGGCGCGACCGGTGTGCAACCGGCGTGCAACCGGTGTGCAAGCGGTGTGCAAGCGGTGTGCAAGCGGTTGGAAGGAATCGATTTCCCTATCGCAAATCATGGCCAAGGCTTGCGTAAAACTGGGCAGAACCAACGAAGTCCGCGAAATCGTAAAGTGGCTGGCGGCATCGCCGCCACTGAGGGGGCTCTCTCCGCACTCGAGGCGCTGCAAGGTGCGCGACGAAACATACATCAGGCGCGCCATTTCGTCCTGCGAAAGCCCGAGACGTACGCGAAGTGCCAGCACCAGACCTGCCGCACGGTTGCCCCCGCCATCGCGGACGGAATTGTCCGCGCCGCCAAGGGTAGATACCTGCAGTGAACCTCGCGCTCTCCTTCCTGTTCGGCCTCGTAGGAATGGCGTATTTCGTGTATGGCAAGAAGCAGTCGGAGATTGCCTTCATGCTCGCCGGAGGGGCGCTGTGCTTCTACCCGTACCTCGTGGCGAATGTCGCGTGGATGACCTTCATCGGCGTGGCGCTAATGGCCGCGCCATTTGTCGCCGCCCGGTTCGACTGGTAGCGGGGAATCCTGCCTCGACGAAGGGCTGCGCGGCGAGATGTCGCCGCCCTCCCGCCCCCGACATGCCTATTTCGTGCCGCGCCCGCGGCCCGGCTCCAGCCGAATCGTCACGACATGAAACTTATCAGTCTCTGCCCACTTCAACTGCAGGCGAAATGACTTGAGGCGCGAATAACCACTTCAGGAGCAAGCGGTCTCCGCTTGACACGGGCCCCACGAATCCAGATGCACAGGAGTCGGAACCCCGCCGATCACGCCTCAGACGAGGTAGACTCAATAGTACTGTTGGCCAAGGAAAAGGAAACACGAATGCATAAGCGAATCAACCCGTTCCGCCCGAACTCTCCCGTGAACCCTGGTATGTTCGTCGGTCGAATTGAGGAGATCGAGCGCCTTGAGTCCTCACTCGTACAGACGCGAGCCGACCAGCCCGCGCACTTCATCATCACGGGGGAAAGAGGAATCGGAAAGACATCGCTCATGACTTACATCCGATGTCTTGCGCAGGGCTCCATCGTTCTTGAAAACCTCAAGTTTAAGTTTCTTGTTATCGACGTTGACATTGATAGAAACACGACTCAACTGGGGCTTATCCGGCGGATAGAGTGCGCTTTGACTAGCGAACTTGGCAAGTCGGAACCTGCACGGCATTTTCTTGCAGATGCTTGGAGCTTCTTGAAACGCCTCGAAGTGGCTGGAACGAAACTGAATGCATCTGGCAGCGCTCAGTGTGACGAGGTCCTCGCCGACGAATTCGCCAACTCTTTTGCTGCTGTAACCCAGCGAATGTGCATGCAACCGCAAGCGAGCGGTTTCGCCGACAGCTTTGAGGGCATTCTTGTCCTTATCGACGAAGCCGACAACTCGTCCTCTGCCCTTCAGCTCGGGTCATTTCTGAAGCTCCTTCTAGAGCGCCTTCAGCGTCGCGACTGTAATCGCGTTCTTGTGGGAATCGCTGGTCTGCCGGAGGTGCGTGCGGTTCTTCACAACAGCCATCCCTCGTCTCTCCGACTGTTCGAGGAGCACTGCTTGAATCGTCTTTCACAAAACGAAGTGCGTCAAGTGCTTGACGTCTGCATCGCCCACGCAAATGATTTGAACGACGAGAAGGTGGCCCTGACACCGTCAGCCCGTGATCTCGTTACGCGAATATCCGAAGGATATCCCCATTTCATTCAACAGTTTGGCTACTCAGCGTTTGCTATGGACGTCGACTGCTCGATAGACGAAGACGATGTGATAAAGGGCGCATTCGCTCCCCGTGGAGCCATGGATCTCATCGGCGATAGGTACTACAGGAACGACTTCTATAACCGTATCCAAAATGACAGTTATAGACAGGTTCTTCGTATCATGGCAGAGCAAAACGATTCGTGGGTAAATCGTGCACATATAAAGAAACACTTCAAAGGAACGACATCGGTCCTGAGCAATGCCATAAAAGCCCTGCGAGATCGCCATATCATCCTTGGCAAGGAGGGTCAGCCGGGAGTCTATCGATTCCAGCACCGAGGCTTTGCCCTATGGATAAAGCTATGCGCACAACCGACCGTAGTCGAATCACTGCCTTAATTTGACGTGCAGGGATGCCAACAACACGCTGGACAGATATCGTCTGAAGCCGTGCCGAGTACGTCCCTAGGCGAACCGTCAGCGTGAGCGTTGTGAGGATAACGCTTCGATCACATTTGCACTCCTCTGGATCTACTTTGCCGGAAGGGTATTGGGGTTGAACACTGGCATCACGCTGGCGTGCCTGCTGCCGCTGCCGGCCCTTCACCTGCCCGGCAGCGGACTTTGGATGGATCAGGCCAGACGCGTCCTGGCGGCTCGAGTCGGCAAATTCCAGCCGTTATCAGCACCATTCCTTACAATTCGCATGCCCATTGCACCAAACGATCATCGGTTGATCGGAGGGTGAGACTATCTCATACTTGCTTTCGCACCTCGGGCATGCCTCCAGAACCAAAACGGTTTGGTCCGATTTACCAAGGCGCAGAGGACACTTCACCCGGTACTCCGTGATGGGCGCTTTACCCTCATGCCTGGTGCTGGAAGGGACTACATGCAGGGCAATAGGTCCCGTCGGACTTCGTGTGGGTTCTGGTGGATTGGCAGTTTCAGCCGGACGATCCGTTCGCGACAAGTACGGTATCAGGGCCTTCTCAAAGACCGGCGGACCGGGAGGGGAAGCAGGGAGGGGCTTCGCTTGGTCGGCCCATGCTTCGGCTTTGCGCTTATTTGATTCATCACGCTCGCTGCGAACCCGCGCTCGCTCTGAGGCAAGATCTGCCTCCGAAAGCTGGTTGGCTTCACAGAACACCAGTTCGGGGTAGTCGCGGCGTTTCCGCGTGTCCCAGTGCTGCTGGATATCGTACTGAAACTGGCAATCCGAGCAGTCGGCTTCCACATTGGCATAGTGATGATCCATATAGTACCGTTGTTGCAGCGGGCAACCGTCTACCTGCGGCACTTTCTGATCGCGCAGTACCATGCCATAGTTCGATGGCACATTCTTGGCATTACGCCAGTGAACCCGGAGTTTCAACGCCTTGCTTCGACGCCTCAGATCCTCCAGTCGCCGTCGCTCCTCCCTCTCAGCGGATCGAGCCTCTTCTCGCCGTTGGGTCTCTCGCTTGGCGGCTCGCACTTTCGCCGCATGCTGGCGGGCCTCCTCCTCCTGCTGATCGAGCGGGCCGCACTCGGCGCAGACCCAGGGCACCGAGGTGCCTGTCTCGCCAACCACTCGCCAAACCAACGGATCGTCAAGCACCTCATCGGCCCGGAGTTCGATGAGGTGCAGATCGCCAGCTCGCACCGCCTTTTCCTCGTCAACTTGATGCTTGTACCATATCTCGATTCCAGCGTGCGCCTTGCCAGAGTGATCGAGAAGCAGTACATCGGGAATGATCGACCCGTGCCCGAGCTGACCAACCCGACACTCAATTGCTGCGTCGTGAACCTGATCGCTGAGCGCAGACGATATTTGATGTTTACGGCGGCACTCACGAATCAACTTTGGGACCGGTCCGGAATTCCTTCGCCAATCAATCACCGCCCAGTAGATTAGGTGCTTTGCCAACACATGCTGACACGATTCACCACCGAATCCGCAATTGCCGGCATCGGTTGCGTGGAAGAAATGCCAACGTCGCACGGCGCCGTGACGGACCCGGACAGGTGCCAAGCACTCGGGGCACCGATACAACTTTCCGCTTTCTGCCTGTGCTGGACCCAAAGGAATTTCAGCATCCATTTGGAGAGCATATGGAACACGCAACTTGTCCCGCTGTCCTTCTTGACCACTCTCGCACTGTTCAGCATCATCGTGTGACGGGCGGGGGGGAGTATTGGGATGCTGTGTCACTCGCTCCTACCCCTGCCCCAGGATTTTCAGGGTTTCTATAATTTCGGCTATCTGCTTGGTGCGGCGGCCTTGGAAGGTTTGGGCTATGGTTTCGGGGGTTACGGGGCCGAGGCGGGCTCTTTGGGCGCGGACGGCTTGGACTTGTTCGGGGAGGGTGAACGAGATGACCCGCTCGGCATAGCTGGATCTGCTCCAACGCGAAATGAATCCGCGCGCCGCGTCGTCGCGTGCGGTCTCGTCGCCTGCCGTGCTGGGTGCGTCGCTCACAAATCCCCCCGATAGCGTTCTGGGTACGCGCAATTAAGACGCGGTAATCGCGGGTCTCAAGGGATATTTCGGGGGCATTCCTGCCCCCCTAATTCGTATCCTCCATAACCCCCCCAAGGAAGTGAGGCGCCGCTACGGCCCTTGTAGTGTTGCCACCAGCAGGTGCGCGTCGCGTCTTGCGCCGTAGTAGTTGCGCAGGGTGCGGACGGGTTTGAAGCCGAGGCGGTAGTGGAGTTGGAGCGAGTTCTCGTTGGATGTGGCTATCTGGCAGGTGGCCTGGCGGTGGCCGAGTTCGCGCAGTTTGCGCAGCGACTCGGTGACCAGCGCAGTGCCGATGCCGCGGCGGCGGTGGTCGGGGTGGACGTCCAGGGTGATGAGTTCGGCGGTGAAACAGTTGAACAGGTGAAACGCGGCGAGGTGCGGGAGCGCGTTGTCGCGCGGCTCGATCCATCGCAACAGGCCGGCGCCGTTGCGGCTGGCGAAGTGCGCGAGGGTGTCGAGGTCGTACAGTTCTTCGGGCGGGAAGCAGATGGTTTCCAGATGCGCCAGTTCCTCCAGTTCCGCGTGGGGAATCATGGGTGCGCGCCGGGCCTGGCGCGGTGGATTGATATTGTAGTTGGAGACGATCATGGCGTGCGTGCCGCCCGCGCAGAATTACGCGGCGGCACCTTGGTGAGGAACTCCGTCCACCGGCGCGCGCCGTCCGCAAGCGCCTTTTCGGACGACTGGCAGACGTTGCCCCACAGAATCGCGCCCCCCACGGAATTGAGAATCGGGTTGACCGGTTATTTTTCAGCCACGCTAAATGCGGCGGATGGCATGATGTGGGTCTCAGTGCGTGGACGGAGGGTTTTCCAGATGCGATGGGTTAGCGTATTGTTGGTCTGCCTCGGGGCGGGTGTGGTTGGCGCCGCCGGATTGGACGCGTCGACGACCTCCACGCGGGAGCCTGCCGCTGCGCGTGTGGCGGTCATTGCAGAAAGATTGAGGGCCACGCAACGGACGCCGGTGGCTGCCCAACGTGACGTCGTGCGTTTGCACGATCCGCTCACGACGGCCTCCGTGGCCGGTTACTATGCGGACCCGGGGCCGACAAAGAGAGGCGGCCTCTCGGGCGAGGACCTCTATTTGTTTCCAGATGAGACGTTCATGTATCTGAGGTGGGCGGACATCATGCCGCGCACGATTCTGAGCAAGGGTGCCTGGGCGCTGGACGAAGGGTATGTTACGCTGCATGATGACGGCGAGACAAGCCTCGGCAATTGGGGGCAGCATTTATCTCCGGTATGGCTTCCGCTCGTGGTGGACCAGGGAACTACCCAGAGTTTCTGTTTGATGGATGGTCGGCGGGACATCGAGTATTTGAAAAACAAATCGCTGATGCCAAGCACGGGAAGAACAATCATCCGGCTTTCTCTGGAGAAATCCCGCGACCTTCCCACGTCGGAAACTGCGGCTCTGAAGGCCGACATGAGGCGCAAATATTGGCGTCCGCATTATCTCGCGAACGACGGCTTGAAGGATGAGGGCACGGTTCATTGGTGAAACGCCATCACGGAAGGTTTTTATCGTGAAAAGAAGGTGCACCCACTGACAACGTTCGATCCTATTGGATGTGGATTGCTTAGGACTGGCCCCTTTGAGCCGATCTAGCACCCCTTCGTGCGTTCCCATCCTGCGGAGGGAATCGAGCTGCGAAGTCGGGTTGACAACTCATCCTCGGCGCGGTAGAGTTTCTGGAAATACTGGCGGGCTTCACACGTGGACGAAGAACTGATCAGGCATCTGCGGTTCGGGCCAACCGACTGAAGGGCCTGTCTGTAATAAGCAGAACACCGAGCCTCGAGGAATGGTGGCGATGATCCACGAACTACTTGTAAAACTTGAAAGTACCGATTGGTTCGGTCTCGCCGTTGCCGCCGCATTTTCCGGAGTGGCGGGGGGCGTGATATGGTTTTTCAAAGGACTCTATGAGACTTGGGTTGCCTCAAACGACCTTCCGTACCGCATCAGTGGTATCTGGTATTCGGCGGAGTTCGATCCAAGGGATGAAGCCGATCCCCGGGACCGAAACACCTACACAACGGTCAAGATCAGGCGGAAGTTGCGCGGACGTTTTAGCATTCGAGTGAGCGAATGGGCTGGGAATGCGGCATCCCGCCCGCGTGCTGAGTGGAGCTTCGACGCGCAACTTCGCCACGGGGCTACGCTGGTTGGAACTTGGAAGAGCACGGTGAAGGGCACAAACAGGTTTGGGGCGGCAGTCCTTAAGTTCATAGACAATGAAAGAGCTGTGGGCTACTGGATCGGACCTGCGGGTAAGGAGTACCCTTACTACGGCTATTGGGTCATGAGCAAATCGCAGGACGATACAAAAGCTCTATCCATTGGTGTTTTGGAAAGCTCCGGATTCCAGTTTGCTGATGTTGGCGGGTATATTCTTCGACAGAACGCGCCGCCCGAGCCTCCCCCAGCAGCGAAGTTGGGTTGACAACTTCCCCGGGCGCGGCAGAGTTTCTGGAAATGCTGGCGGGCTTCACGCGTGGACGAGGAATTGATCAGGCATCTGCGGTTCGGGCCAAACGATTGAAGGGCTGGACCCCGGAATTCATTATGGGTCAACCCTCCTCCAAGTTGCCCGCATGTAATCCAACCGGGGAGATAAAACGATGAAACGCGCGGCACTTGTAGTTTGGGCTTTGCTGGTGGCGGTCGGAACGGGAAACGCCGCTGAGATCAGGGCCTCGGCGGACCCCGGATACGCACGGCTGGACACCATCCTGACTGTCACGCTGCTCAACGACACGGAACGTGAGGTGGCCATCCGCATATTCGAGACGGGAGGGGGCGACCCGGCCATCAACGGTGACCATATCCTGCTCACCATCACGCCCCCGGACTACCAGGAACAACCCTCACGGACCTGGGAGACGGGTATCAACATGAACACGGTCGGCAAAATCACCCACAAGGGCACCTCCATCCTGATCGTCGGGACCGAGCAAACCATCGACGATGCCGGGAAGGTCCGGACAGTGCCCGCCTCCTTCCGCGTCAAATACCTGATGCGCGATGGGAAACTGGGCGACCGGATCGAAGTGCTCCGCGAATCAGGCCGCCCCGAACCCGCCGACGGGTAACGAAAACAGGGACCGACCCGAATGGTAGCAAGTCAAGGTGTATCACTGTTAATAAAGACTTTACAGTGACAATACATCTAAGTGCCATTCCGATGCCGGCCACGCACCACCTGATCCGGTGCCGGTCCCGGCATTTTGCCGAAGTCTCATGGCACGGGTTGGTCAGTCCACGATCATCTCGGTAATCTTGGCCACTGCTGACCACGCGATGACGCAGCTCATGATCGGAAAAGCCAAGGAAAGGAGTACGAGTGCCATGGCGACCCAGCGCAACACTCTGCGCTTCCCACACATCAAGGGAATGAAACTCGGCATGATCAAAACAAGGATTAGACCTGCAATCCACAGCACTGGCTGCTGAGCGAGAAACGTGGAAGGGTGGGACAGCACGGGTAGTTCAGCGCCTAGTTGGTCGAAGATGTCTGGCAGTTGCGCCATCCTACACTTGCACGCAGCATATGCATTGCCGACTAGTAGAATGATGGCCAAGAGCGCGAACCCCCATGAGTAGCGAGCATGCTTGCTGGCCTCCTGCTCATCCCAAGGAAGGCAGAAGTGGAGGATCAGGTAAGCGATGAACGGGAGGGATCCAATCAGCGCGATCGACAACAGGACAAACAAATTACTATAACCTCCGGAAATCGAGAAAATAGCTGTCATCCCGTGACGCTGCAATTGGAGAACCAGATTAGCGTATGCTTCTTTTGCGGTAAAGTGGTAAACTATAAAGGCGACAGATCCAAGCGCCCATATCGAAAATAGTATGCGGACAAGGATCGCATCGATACCGAAGTACGCAGCAAGCCCCGAGCACACGCCCCCCAAACGCCGCCGATTCCACGATTTTCTGAGGTGGGCGCTGGCGCTCATTGCGGGAGAGCTATCTGTTAACATGTTGTGGAACCTTGATCTTCCCTCGAAAAAACAGAGTGGGGTAATGGTGAGTTTTCTTAAGCATTGGCGGCACCAACCTGGTGCTTGAGCGTGGAGCCCGCAATGGGTCCGGGCTCCACTTGGGCGGATTGTCCGCCGCGGCCGGATATCCCTGGCGGGTTGCACTCCTGCAGTGCCCGTTTGCGTTTCTCCGGCTGAGTTGAATTAATCCATGCACATGGATGGCCTGTCAACGCATTGTTGCTCGAGGGCGCGGCGGGATGTTTGGACTCGAAAGCCGGGCACACACAACCTGATCCGGTGCCTCTCACGGCATTTTGCCGCAGCCCCATGGCGCGGGCTGGTCAGTCCACGGGCTTGATCTCAATGGTGTGGCGCACGGGCTGGAATGCGGAACGGACATCTGCTTTCTTCGTTTCCCATTGGGTCCAGGCCGTCTCGCTTGCAGCCACTGCCTCGGCGAGTTTCGGGTCTGCGGGGTTGCCGGCCTTCAGCTTGCCCACTGTGTTCACCGGCCCTTTTATCATGTCGGTTTCGTGTTTCTGCTTCTCTTCGACCGCCTTCATCACGCGGTCGAAGGGGGCGGTGAAGGGATTGTCGTCCACGAATTCAGCGGCCAGATTGATGCCCTTTGCCAGCTGCTCGCTGTCGAATGTTTTCGAGGCGTTGCCCCACTTCACCTCGGCCTGTTTGCCGGGCAAATTCTTCACGATGAGGGTGAAGCGGTTGAGGTTCTCCTGAAACGGAACAAAGGGGAGAATGCTGCGCGTGCCGGTGGAGTCCTTCTCTCCTCCGAAGAAACAGAAGGGATAGCGCGAACTTTCAATTTCGATCTTTCCCGCCCCGCCCGAAAGAATCTTCTGCCCCTCGGTGGCGGTCGTTGCGCCGTTCATATCCACCGTGATGGCGGCGATCTGGCCGTCTAATCCCATGGTGCGGAGGAACTCGTAGGCCATCACGAGCTGCCCGTTCGGTCCGGGATGCACCCCGTCCGTGCCCGCCACGGGGAAGCTCTCGCCGTTGGCGGCCTTCGCCTTTTCCATGGCCGAGAGCATGGCGCCGTGGATATCGGCGAAGGGCATGCCGTTGTCCTCGGCGATCTTCCGGTTGATGTCGCCCAGTTTGCCGAGCGTATCATTGTACACCGTTGACGATGTGGCGTTAACCTTGAAAGAGAACGAATCCACCACCCCGGGCGAGCCGACGATGACCGTTGCCCCCAATGCCTTGAACCGGGTGACAATCTTGCGCATTGCCTCCTCGAAGGGCTTGCCGGTGGCGCTTTCGTAGGCCTTGTAGAGGCCGTCGTTCATGCCGTAGCAGAGCGTGATGACATTGGGTTTCCAGGGCACGAGGTCGTTATCCATGCGTCCGGCGAAGCCGCCCGCCGCCTCACCACCCCAGCCCAGTTGGATGGCTGTGATTTCCAGTTGCGGCGCGCAGGCCGTCAGGTAGGTCTCGATATATTTACTGTAAAGTTTCTGCTGCGTGATGGAATCCCCCACCACGGCAAGACGGTCACCCTGCTTCAACACCAGCGCGGAATCGGCCGCAAACACGGTCATGGGGGCGACAAGAAGCGCCAGCAGGAGCAACATGGCCTTATGCGAAACTTTGAATCGCGTCTTCATGCTGTGGTTGAAACCCATCGGATGTTCTCCGTCTTTTCCCGAAATGTGCAGCGAAGTGCCACGCAAGGGCAACATGCGCAGTCGGTATAAAAAGGCCACCTCTGCGGATGGATCAATCAAGATAAATCTGAGGCAATCAAAACGTGCCCGAAACTCCACGTGAGAATAGTTCCGTCGTTGGTGAGTAAACACTCACAAATGAAAAAGGAAGCCCTCAAAAAGAAACGACCCGGCCGGACGAAGCAAACCGACGGGTCTCGCGAATCTGTGAATCCGGTTCATTCCGTGAATTCGGGCGACTCCGGCCGAGCCGCCCCGTCCATCCGTCTGCCGGCCGACGAGCGCCAGGCGGCCATCGTCAGGTCCGTGAGGCGGGCCTTCGCCGACAAAGGTTTCCACGGCACTACCACGCGCGAACTCGCGCGGGTCGCCGGGGTTTCCGAGGCTCTTCTCTTCAAACACTTCCCCACTAAAGAAGCGCTCTTCGCCGGGATGCAGGAAGCATTCAAGCGTGAGATGGATAGCACTCCCATGCGGCGCTTCGACGCGCTGGAGCCCTGCACGGAGACACTCGTCCTGACCACCCACGAGCTTGTAACGCACTTCCTCGCTCCGCCTAAAGGGCCGGACGACGAGGCGGTTCTGCAGAACCGCCTGATGTTCCACAGCCTGCTGGGAGACGGTGAATTTGCGCGATTTATGGCAAACTCAAGACCGGCGGAAAGGCGTCAACGATTCCGAGCCGCTTTTCGTGCCGCAGTAGCCGCTGGCGACGCGGTGGACGGGCCGGTGGATGTGGACCTTCTACCAGCCATGGTTTTTCAGATGCTGTCAGCGATGAAACTTCACATGTCGCACAGCATGCCAGGTGCCCCAGACCAAATACCCAATGATCATCTGGTGCGCCAGGTGGCATGGTTCGTGCTCCGGGGTTTTGGAATCAAGGAGGAGGCAATCCACCGTTGCTACAGACCAGAACCGCCCCAAGAACCCGCAGGGTGATTAAACCGATCCAAATGGTAAGTAAGCGCTTACTCATGAGCAACAAGGCGTCAAATTGCAGACTACGGACACAGGAGTGAACGACATGAATGACGCAATCCAAGACAAAAACCGAGTGTATGAGAACTGCCCGACTGCGGAAGAGATCAAGAGCACGCTTGAGGCTGGCACCCGGCGAAGAGGATGGCCGGTCAGGATCGTCGCCGTAACCCTGCTTCTGGCGGCAGCGGCGGCGGCCACGGTCGCGCTGAAGTTGGGCTCGAGCGGTGCCGGCAGCGCCTATGACACACTGCAAAGCGAGCGGGGAGATTTGACGATCACTGTGAGCGCGACTGGAACGCTTCAGGCCACGACCACAGTCGAGGTGGGGGCCGAGGTGAGCGGGCGCATTCTGGCCGTGAATGTGGACGCCAATGACCGCGTGTCGACCGGTCAGATATTGGCAGTGATTGACGAGGAAGAACTTCGCGCCGCCGTTGACAAGGAATCGGCGCAGGTCGCCGCTGCCGAGGCAGCCATCAAGTTGTCGCAAGTCACGGCGCATGAGACCCAAGCGAGTTTCGAGCGCGTGTCGCTTCTGAAGGTCAAAAAAGTTGTAAGCCAGGAGGACCTTGATACGGCCACGGCGGCGAATGACCGCGCGGTCGCGAACCTTGCAGCGGCAACGGCAAACGCAACGCTTGCCACGGCTACGCTGAAGTCCGCCACGTCCCGCCTTGCCAAGGCGACGATCCGCTCGCCCATCGATGGCAGCGTGCTTTCACGATTGGTGGAGCCAGGGCAGACGGTAACCGCCGGGTTTCAAACCCCGTTGATGTTCAAACTGGCGCAGGACCTGAAACACATGCGGCTGAATGTGGATGTGGACGAGGCGGATGTGGGAAGGGTACGCGAAGGGATGGAAGCCTCATTCACGGTGGAGGCGTATCCCGAACGGAAGTTCGTTTCCCGTGTGCTGTCGCTTCACAACGAGCCGACCGACTCGTCGAACGTTGTCACCTATCAGGCGGTGCTGAGCGTTGACAACGAGGACGGGCTTCTTCGTCCGGGCATGACCTGCACCGCGACGATTATCTCGGAGACGCGACGCGACGCGCTGATGGTGCCCAACGCCGCGCTCAGGTTCACTCCCCCATCCAAGCAGCTCAAACGCGGCGAAAAGGCTGTGGGCCAACAGGAAACCGTACCCCTCCGCAAGGTATGGATGCTGACGAACGACGAGCCGGTTGCGGTGGAATTGCAGACGGGATCGTCCGACGGAAACATGACCGAGATACTCAAGGGTCAACTCGAACCGGGAACACCGCTTCTCGTGGACATGAAGGAGGAAGCCTGATGAAACCTGTGGAAACGACTGCTACCCCGCTTGTAGAATTGCGTCACGTGTCCAAGGTGTACGGCGCCGGCGAGTCGGAGGTGCGGGCTCTTGACGGAACCGAGCTTGTCATTGAGCACGGCGAGTTTGTGGCCATTGTGGGGGCCAGCGGCTCCGGCAAGTCCACCTGCCTGAACGTGCTCGGCTGCCTCGACGCCCCAACCTCCGGTAATTACCTCTTTCAAGGTGTGGATGTGCATTCGCTTACGCGCGACCAGCGGGCGCTGCTGCGACGCCACTATTTTGGCTTCGTATTCCAGGGATTCAACCTTCTCGCCCGGACCTCCGCCATCGAAAATGTTGAGCTGCCACTGGTTTACCGGCACGTTGGACTGTCAGAAAGGCGACTCCTCGCATTGCAAGCGCTGGAAGAAGTTGGACTGGGCGCACGCGCACACCATACGCCCGCCGAATTGTCCGGCGGCCAGCAGCAGCGTGTGGCGATTGCGCGCGCGATCGTCACCAACCCGCTTCTACTGCTCGCCGACGAGCCAACAGGCAACCTCGACTCCGCGCGCAAGCGCGACACCATGCAACTGCTGATTGACCTGAACCGCCGCCGAGGGATCACGATCGTGGTTGTGACACACGAAGCGGACATTGCGGACTATGCGAGGCGCATTGTGCGCTTCCATGACGGTGTCATCGAGAGTGACACGCTTACCGGGCAAGGGGAACAAACGGGGGAGGGCGCGGCATGATCGGCGCAACCATCATCCTGGCGTTCCGCGAAATCCGGAGAAACCCGATGCGCTCGATTCTCACCACCCTGGGAATTATGATTGGAGTGGCGTCCGTAATCGCCATGGTCACGCTGGGGCGAAGTGTGACCGCGCGCATCACCGCAGACATCGCGAGCATGGGGACGAACCTGCTGATCGTCGCCCCCGGCGCGGAGCGCCACGGCCCCGTAAGCTCCACGGCCAGCGCTTTTACCATGAATGATGTGGTCGCCATCGAACGAGAATCGGGGGCGGTCGACAAGGTTGCGCCCACAGCGAGTAGCAGTGCGCTCGTCGTCTGCGGCAACAGCAACTGGAACACGACGATCCAGGGCAGCACCAACGAGTTCTTCGAGGTACGCGGCTACAAATTCGCGCAAGGAGAAGGCTTTACCGAGACACAGTTGCAGGCCGGACTGCCCGTATGCGTGATCGGCGAGACGGTCAGGCGCGAACTGTTCGGTCAGCAGGACCCCGTCGGCTCCACGGTGCGAATAGGAACAATCACCTTTACGGTCACCGGACTTACCGCGTCGAAGGGAAAGGCCGCCATGGGGCCCGACCAGGACGATTTGGTTGTCATCCCGGTCGTAACGTTTCAGCGGCGAATCGCCGGCAACACGGATATCAACTCCATCCTCGTCAGCGCGCTGACGAGCGCGAAAACCGCGCTCGCAAAGGGTCAGGTGGAGGCGCTGATGCGCGAGCGGCGGCACATCGCGGCGGGCCAGGTGGATGATTTCTCGGTGGAGGACATGAAGGAAATGGGGACGATGCTGACGAATGTGACCACCGTCCTCACCGCCCTTTTAGGCGCCATTGCGGGTGTGAGCCTGATCGTGGGCGGGATCGGGATCATGAACATAATGCTCGTTTCTGTTACCGAGCGAACACGCGAAATCGGCATTCGACTGTCCATCGGTGCACGCGAAAGAGAGGTGCTCCTCCAGTTTCTCGTCGAAGCCGTCACACTGTCAGTGTTCGGCGGAATGATCGGAATTCTCCTGGGAATCGCGCTTTCATTCGGGGGCGCCATTGCATTTGGGATGCCCTTCGGTTTGAAACCTGACATCGTCGTGATTGCCATTCTGTTCTCGGGGGCTGTGGGAGTGGGCTTCGGATACGTGCCCGCACGCAAGGCATCACGATTGAATCCGATTGACGCGCTCAGGCATGAATAGGCTGACGCAAATAAACCGACAGCGCGGGACCTGCTGTGAGGGTCCCGTGCTGCCGGAATTTATCGGGCAAATACCAGAATCACCGTGGTGCCGGGGTCCGGCTCAAGATACGGTACTCTTGCCCATTTCTCCACTTACTGCTGCGCTTGGAACAGGGTTACGCCCTGCTTCCTGATTATTGTCAGGTCATCTGCTTCCAAGCCCGGGTCCAAAAATGTACAGGTCTCCCGAACTGATGGTTCCATTCGTCGGATCATACGTCCGCGGATCCACACCATCGAAGTAGTTATTATGTGTCAGGTCAGGACCGTGGCTGACTATCGTCCAGATCGCAGAGCCGTTGGCATACCAGTTCGGTGGATTGTTGTTAGACAACGCGAGTTGGGTGTACAATGCACGAACCGGGAACTGCGTGAGGCCCGGGGGGGTCGACGGCATTGACTGATTGTTCTGGTCATTAGAATAGTGGTACGTGTGCGCCACCCTCTCGGCGCCATCATCATCCCCGTGCATGTTCGGGAACGGATCGACCAGCAAACCCGTCATGTAAGCAATGGGGGTGGTGATCAGGTAGGGCAGGTTGCGTTCGTAGCAGCCATCCTGCAGAGCGCCCGGTGTGGTGTAATCGTAGTTGGGATATTCGGCGTCATGGGAATTCAGATAAATTGGGTACTTGTTGTTGTCCACCGCATAGGACTCAACAGCTGTTGCGATGGAACGCATATCAGCACGGACGCGTGAAACCTTGGATCGGACCTGGGCTTCGAGGAAGTTGGGAACTGCAATGGCGGCGAGGATGGCAATAATGGCAACTACGATGAGCAATTCTATAAGCGTGAATGCACGATTCTTCATATTTCTTCTCCTGAAGGACACAATGAGCTAAGTCGCGGCTGCAGACTGACACCGGACTTTACGAATAACGATGAGGGGGGAAGAGCCGGGGCGCATGGTGCGCCCATCGGATCAGATGCTCACGAGAGAGTCAGGAGGTCCACGCGGCTCGTGAGGCGTTGCTGGTGCGTCAACAAATGGACCTGCAGGCCGATCCGCACAAGGCTGGAAAGAAACGACAACGAGCACTGGTGTGGTTGCGGGCGAGATGACCGGAAGAGCGGGTGCCGCCAGGCACTGAATCAACTGACATGGCGACTCTTCGTGCGGGTGCAGGAATTCGTGAGCAATGCCGAGTCCAAGCACAACAAACCACAGGGCCAGCGCCACAACTGCCACGGTGCGCACCCAGTACCTGAAGAACGGTTTTCTACGTCTTTCCATTGGACCGAGCTTACTGTACGACGGAATGCCTATTCGCAGATTAATCGAGTTAAGTTAAACATTCTCATTAGTTTTGTATTAAACTGATATGACTTAAGTTAAGGCGCGGTTTAATGATAACAAACCGGACCCTATTGAGTGGCACATCGGTCTTTGGTTGTGCTGGATCGAGTGAACAGGCCGTTAAATCAACCGACCTATTTCGTGTGACAATTACCTTTACGGTGAACCATACTTTCCTTATCAAGCCTAAGGAGGCATCGCCATGAAGAAGCTGTTGATGTTCCTTGCGATTCTCACGCTGGTCGTGGGTACCGCATATGCAGGAGGCGACAAGGTCCGCGGCGAGAAGGGTCAGGGTGGCGTGAATCAGGTTCAGGTTGAGGATCCCCCTCCGTTCCAGGAGCCGGAATCCCTGCTCGACCTGCTCTGGCTGTTGGTCGCCGGAGACTGATCCGGGCGCAGGCACCACACGCCAAGGGTCAAGCGCCAGAAGGGCGTGTGCAGGCGACGGGAAACCATTTCCGCCTGTAGCGCACGCCCTTTTCCTTTGCAGACCCCGCGTGCTGGCACCTGAACGAGGTCCGCAGACTGGCTGCAACTTATTCGATTTCGAGGACAGGCGCATTAAAACCCGGTGCGAGAGGCCTATCGTCGGGTTCACCTGCGGACGAAACAAGTCGGGTGCAAGCTGTTGCTATGCTCTCATGGCGTGCAACGGGTGTGCCTATCTTGCGACATAATGACTGCTCCCCACGTATGGTGCATTTTCCTTGGCATACCACAAGTCGCTCGTCATGACCCGCCGGCGCCGGAATCTCGTAGCAGGGCGAGGTCCATCTGCGCGGCCTCGGTGATTCCTCTCTCCTTGAGGCCGCGTGCCACCAAGTCGCGGTCATATCCTCGCGGTTGGATGAACTCCCAAATCGGGACATAACGATCTGCGCGTCCACGTGCCAGTTCGGTGAGCAAGCGAAGCTCAAGATTTACGACAGGGACCTGTATCGATCCGCAGGTCACCAGAGAGTAGTGGGTCCAGGGACCGGGGCCGGTGCATTCACCCGTATCCGACTCGTTGTCCCACTCAACGGTACTGAACTGGACTTCGACACCATTGACTTCATATGATGCACAATATTGTCGGGAGTCTTCGAGGTATCTCAGCGGCAACAAGGATTTCCAGCCAGACAGTGCGGCGCTGAAGGCGTCGACACCTGCTCGCTCTCTCACGAGCACATCGATATCCCCGACAGGCAACTGCACACCATGAATCAGCGCAGCCGCAGTGCCGACGATCCGATAGTCAGTGTCTCGAACCGCGACAGGATCGGTGCCAAAGACAACGGACAAGGCGGCTTCCACTTGAAATATCTCGATCACTGAGTCTCCCTTTATGATCCGCTTGCTCGGTGCGTCATGGGATAAGGGCGCTGCCCAAGCAAGCCCCGCAAACCGGCCGATATATTTTAGAATTACGAATTAGGAATTAGGAATTTCCACATCTTTTCTGCTTCCATTCGTAATTCATAATTCGTAATTCGTAATTCAATGGGATCTGTCTCGAAGAAACCGGTACGGCCGCGTTCGGGGGCGGGCAATCGCGCGGTGCGGCGCAAACGTCCGGCGTTTTACGCCAGCGTCTGTGTGGCGGCGGGATTTTTTGGCGCGATCACCTTTGCGGCATTCAGCGGACTCATCCCGTTCTTCGTGCTGGCGGTCTACGCGGTTGCGAGCGTCATCGCATATTCTGCGTATAAGGCGGATAAGGAAAGCGCCATTGCCAAACAATGGCGCACCCGGGAGAGCTTCCTTCACCTGCTGGAACTGCTCGGCGGATGGCCCGGCGCGCTGGTAGCGCAGTGGCAATTTCGGCACAAGAACCGCAAGGCCGCTTACCAGTTTACCTTCTGGTGCATCGTCGCCATCAACGTGGGCGCGCTGGGCTGGGCGGGCACGCAGGTCGGGCAATGGAAATCCGGTAGCCTGGCGTGGATGTTCCGCCCCGCACGAACTTCCAACGCCCCCCGCTACGGCACCTGGGATCTACCGCCGACCCGAACGCCAATCCAAACGCCACGCAAACCGAGGAGTGCATCAGCCCCGATAACCATCAAAGCGTCGGACTTCCCCCGCGCCGGGGACAAAGAGAACCAGGGCATCGTGATCAGCGTGAAACCGCCCGCGTCGGCCGGGGGGCGGTCACTTCCAAAATAACGAGCAAAGCCGACTGGAACAGTAACAAGAGATGCACATAACATGGATAAACGTTGAAAGGATAGGGGGGTTCCTCCTTGACTGCCGATAATTAGGTGAATACTTCTCAGCGTGCCAGCAGGAAGAGTGCCATCGGCACGAAGTAGGCTCAATAATACTGTTCGCGAGAAGGAGAATCGAATGAAGAAGTACGAGTACAAGACTCATTATCTGAAACTAGAGACTGGCCAGTCAAAGGAAGAACAGTTGATGGACAGCCTAAACCAGTTCGGGAGTGATGGCTGGCGTGTGAATCGTATCTACGGGGACTTCAGCCTGCGGACGATCGCCTCTTGGAATGGCGGAATCAACCTGCTACTGGAACGGGAAATCACAGATTAGCAGATCGCGAACAAGACAAATACAGCGTACACGCTAAAGCGCGCCGCTGATTTGCGACGTTCGACATGGAAGGAGATAAGAAGATGAGGCTATTCTATGTTATAATATTGCCGATCATCTGGGCGATTGCGGCTATTACGTCCTACTTCCATCCGGGTGATGAGTACGCTCTCTTCGTGATCAGTACGATCGCCGGTTCATGGGTCTGTTATTTCATGCACAACATCGGTCATCTCCGCGATGTCCTCTGGATCATCATGGTGACGGGAGTTGGCAGTCTCGCGCTCGTGGGATTTTTGATGGACAAACTGCGCGTGTCCGGGCGGGTGTGGGGGACGCTATTTGGCGTGTGCTTCGTTGCTGTCCTTCTTCTGAGCCGGCTCCAATACCCCACGCTGGATCGCGCCATCGCGAAGAACGGTTCGATCACCGCGTACGTGGCTGCCGCTTGCAACAACGGACTGTACCTTTCCATTCTGATGGCGTTCATCATCAAGGGAACTGCCACAGCAATGAAGAAGAACAGATCAGACGAACCGTCAACCTGACCGTCCCGCAGAGGGAAATCATGACGATAAGGAAAAGAAAAGAATGAAAACACTGAGTCGCGCTCATAGGATCTGTACGTGGGTACTGTTAGCCCTGGTGTTCGCCGAGTTTGTTTACATTACCACCAATTGGATGTCGTACTCTCCACCGTTTGCAGCCATCAAGTTCACGTTCAGCGGCGCATGGTTAAGCGAGCAATTCAACATTCGGCATGCGGGTCTTGCCCTGGACCAGCCAACGGTGGGGAAGTCCTTTCTGGCGACCTCCATCATGTCGTGCCTTGCCTGCACCTTGGTCATGCTGTTGCACGCGGCTGTGGACATTGGCCACCGTACTATGCGGCGCTGGGTGAACACTGGAGCAATACTCCTCTTTGCGCTGGTGTTGATTGAACTTCTGGTGCCAACATTTCTTCTTGTTCAGTACGTTCTCTCCATGGGCATGACAAACCGTCGTTTTCTGGGTCTCGCCTTGTGTTGTGGCTTATGGGTTCTTCTCCCATCCGTAGTCATCTGGATGTGGAAGGCGAATCCAATGGAGACAAAATGGATGAGAAGCCCTCTGAATTGGGCTTTTGTCGTCTCCCTTGTCGTGCCTGCATACTATTCCAGATTCATACTGTTCCAGCCCTACTTGTGGCGGTATTGGCACACTATGAATACGGTCTTACTACTCACCTTTGGGATACTGGTCGTGCCGGGACTTTACGGGTTTTGGCTGACACATGCACAATCGACCTCACACCGGCCACCACGGGACAGCACCACGCCCGACAGCCAAGGCTCAACGGAATAGAAGCGGAGATTAGAGCGCCCGTGAAGCCGAAGAGAAGGAGTCGTGGGAACCCGGACCGTACTATTTGTACGAGGTCCACAGGAAAAAAAGAGAAGGCGATTCAATAGCGATGTAATGCTGCTCGGGGGCAGGAATGTCCCCGCTCCTGTAAAAATCTGACAGGAGGGGTTTACTTCGCGGCGATTACAAAGCTGGTCAGGGGGGCAACACTTCCCGATACTTCTTCTTCTTGTTGATATACATGAGCTGATCCGCCTGTTCCAGCATCTCATCAAGAGTGAGCGGGTGGTTTGCGTCACTGTGCGATGTTCCGAGGCTAATTGACAGGACAAACGCTCTTCCGGGTTCAGCGTTCCACTCGTCAACAAGACTCTGTAACCGCAAACCTATCGGACTGCTATTCTCTCTTCGGCTTTCCACCGCAAGAACTGCGAACTCGTCGCCGCCAAGACGGGCAATGATGTCAGACTTGCGGAAGCACCGACGAATGACCGTCGCCGCAGCACTGATCGCCTCGTCTCCGCTTTGATGACCGAGGGTGTCGTTGATCCGTTTCAGCCCGTCGAGGTCGGCAAAGAAGACGGTGACTTCATTGGCAAACCGTTGAGCAACTCTCATCTGCTGCTCGGCCAGTGCCATGAATCCTCGGCGATTGTAGAGACCTGTGAGTTCGTCCACCAGGGCCGACGCTTTCAAGGCTTGTTCCGTGCGTTTGCGCTCACTGATGTCGCGGAACACGACAACCATTCCAATCAGATCTTCACGCCTACCAGACAGGCCGGCGATGACAGCCGTTGTGCATTCGATCTGAAGCTCACTCGCATCATGGGCGACCAGGATGTAGGTATTCTCTCCGATGCCTGTTTGTCCGGTGGACACTCTCATGGCCTCAATCGGATCTTCGACGGCTTCGCGTGTGTCGTCGGTCAGGATCATAAAGACATCATGCAATGGGAGTCCAATTGCTTGGTCTTCTGTCCATTGGGTAAGTTTCTGTGCCGTCGGGTTTATGAACTTGATACGGCCCGTCTGGTCTGTGGCGACGACTGCGTCCGTGATGCTCCGCAATGTGCCTTGCAGCCACTCGCGCTGAGCGTTGATTTCCGCATTAGCCTTGGCCAGTTCGCGTTGTGCATTGGCGAACTCGTTGTTGAGGCGAGAGAATTCCTCGAACAAGTCGGCATCCAAAGGCGGGGTAATCGCGGCGGGTGGGTCCTGATTCTCGAGCAAAGGGGCGGCGCTTAAAGGCAGAAGGCCCGGCGCGCTCTCCGGTAAAGTAGAACAGAGTCTTATCAGCGACGGCTCTGACAACGCACCCATTATTCTCAGCCCTTCTGGTGTTCGGTGCGAGCTGACGAAAACAGGCAGAACGTTGCCAGCGAGCGAAATGTTAAGCGAGCAGTGTTCGGAGACGTCCTGCTCGCGGGCGCTTGCGAGGAAACGAACCGCCTTCTCGATACTGTTCTCGTGGAACAAAAAGGCAAATGAAACACCGGGAACTAACTGACGGTCTATTGGCAGCGTCTGATAGGGCACGTCCAGAACGACCCCTTGCGTGTTGCAGAGAATCGCAAAACCGTCCGCCTGCCATTGCGACTCCGTCATCAATGTTTGCTGCCAGCCAACTGATTCCCGACGTCTACGGCACCTGAGGCACTGATTCCGGACCCGTCTGCGCCAATCTCCGTCCAAAGACCCGTGACAACACTGAACGGGTATCCGCCAACGAGAATCTTCACGGAGCGTGCGCTGGGCGAAGCACGAACAGCCGCGATGATCTCACGAACCTGGCGCAGGTGGAACGTCATCGTCGATGACACGGCGAGCACGTCGGCCTTTCGGTCAACGACTGCCTGCACGATGGTATGTGTGGGCGAGTTGGCGCCAAGGTAGTAAGTATCCCAACCGTCCAGCTCGAAGAAATCAGTCACCATGCGGGCGCCAATCTCGTGAAGTTCACCACTGACACACGCAGCCACCAGACGCCGTCCATTGCGCGGAGTGGCAAAGAGTTGAGGGTAGAACTGTGACATGATCAACTGAGTCGAAGCCGTACAGTAATGCTCCTGTGCCACCGTCAGTTGGTTGGTTTGCCACAGCCTTCCAACTTCCTTCTGGGATCGCTCAAATACCTGCTCGTAGATCTCGCGAATTGCGACGCCGCTTCTGGCAGCCTCTATGATCAGCTTGTTGGCCTCGTGGCGCTCACCTCGCAGAAGTGCATCAAGATAGCGTTTTGTCAACGGGCCCAGCGAGTGAGTTTCGTCAACGAAAGGAAGCGGGGTGTTTGGGTATTCGGAGAGATGCGCAATGGCCGCGGCGTTGTATTCGTTAGCCGGGCCGCTCAGTTCCGAAGGGAGCTTCGTCCGCAGAACGTCCATTTGGCATTCCAGACCCATCTGAAGTGCATCATCGGGCAGGCCCAGCCCGGTGAAGAGCCCTTTTGCCCAGGCAACATATTGTGTAAATAATGGAAGGTGCTGCGCACTTAACGCTTCGGCCAGGAAGGTGAGGTGATACTCTGCATCTTCAATGGCCCTCTGGCGTCCGATCTCACCGTAGGGTTCCCACACGCCGGGCTGGCGCTCATACTGCCAGGCGCATGCGGCCTCCGCCAACTCGCGCTTGCGCGCAATGATGGTCTCTCCAGCAATCTGGTAGTCCGTTTGCATTGTCCGCTCCTACTCAGGTAGATTTAGTCATGATGGCTTGCCACCCGAAGTGCATCGTTCGCGACTTGGATGAAAGCGCCATCGTGAAGGTTACCTCACACAGGTTAGACCTCTGAGAATCAAAATCGGACCGCTGAATTTTCTCTTCTGCCAACCAGATGCTTCCAGCTGACAGTTTTTTCAATCGGAATTCGAGGGTGAAGCGCCGCAATTGACAGGACGGGCCCTTGAAAAGGTCTGGTTTACCGTGAGCTGGCGCATCCCGATCTGCCGTTCCATGTCACACATCGGGGAATCCAAAGATAACGGATCTTCTTTGAGGTGATCTCTTTGTAAAGTTTAATGGGCCTGTCCCGCAGGATCGAGAATCGAGCCGTCGCACCTGCGGCCCCGTGGGCTACTTCTCCGCGACTACCGGTTTGCCGCCGTGGGAGGCGTAGTAGCTGTCCAGCGTGACGTATTCGATGTCCCACTCCTGCTGGGCATCCATCCACGTCAGCAACTCATCAAGATGCTTCGCCACGATGCCATCAAGATAGCCCGCGCGCGTGTACGGCTCGTGGAACTTGAGGCAAATCGCGTCGCCATTCTCTGCCAATTTTTTACAGTATTCCTTCGCCGCTTCCATCTGCGACGCATAATTCTCTTCCGTGAGTTGCCATCCAAAGTCAAGCGTACCGGGATACATCGCGCCGCCCGTGGGCAGGATGGTTGGCTGGGTCGCCCTTTCGGCCTTCAACCAGACAAATCCTCTGGCGCGCAACGCCGCCTCGTCGATGGGGATTAAAACGTCGTCGTCCATGCCCGGGCCGATGTAGCACGTGACGGGACGCCCGATGGCGGCCTCGAGAATGCGCCGGCCTTCCACGATCTTGTCGATGCGTTGCTCCTGCGTCAGCATCTTCATCGATTCTGTCGTCGAGAACTCGGCGCCCGTGTTTTTGCTAAACGCGCACATGTGGTTGTAGCCGTGCTGCACCACCTGATGGCCGCGGTCGACGGCGGAGAGCAGCGCCCGCGTCATGTGTCCGTCGGTGTTAATGTGCCATTGCAGCAGGCGGTTGGGCACCGTGGCCAGAATCACCTTCGCGTCGTGCTTCTCGGCGGCCTTGAGGAAAGCGTCTATCTCGACGGGGCGAATTTCCGAGGTACTGGTAAAAATATCATCCACGCGGATGAACACGGAAATCTTCTTCGCAGCCGCCGCATCAAGCGCGCACGCCACAAGAATGAGCGCGCAGATGGCAGCGCGAGACAGATTTGTTTTGAACGTGGAAAAAATAGCGGTGGTTGAAAACATTGCGCGTAAGACCTTCCGATGTCGTGGTTGAAAAACAATCTGGCGGGGTGCTTGTCGTGCGGGCAAGGAAGATCGGTCAAGTACGAATTACGAATTAAGAACTGGCCCGTTTCCATTCGTAATTCATAATTCCTCGTTGCCGTGCTGACCGTGCTTGCACCGGCCGGCGCAAGCACGCGATGAATCTGCTGCACCGAACACACAATCCGGGACCACAACATGACCACCCCTTCACTCTATCACGAAGCCCTCAGGCCGCAGTTCCACTTCACGGCGGCGAGGAACTGGCTCAACGACCCCAACGGGCTGGTCCACCACAACGGTGAGTACCACCTCTTCTTCCAGCACAACCCGCACGGGCTCGAGTGGGGCAACATGACATGGGGGCACGCCGTCAGCACGGACCTGCTGCGCTGGCGGCAACTGCCCGACGCCATCGAGCCCGACGCCGAGGGCACCATCTTCTCCGGCTCGGCGGTGGTGGACACCCTGGACACCGGCGGTTTCGGCAAGGGGGCCGAAACGGCGATTGTCGCGCTCTTCACGGTCGCGCGTCCCGACTCCGCCGGAATCAAATCGCCATACGTCCAGAGTCTGGCCTCCAGCACCGACTGCGGAAGGAGCTGGACCAGATACGCGGGCAATCCCGTCATTCCCTTCATCGCCGAGGGCAACCGCGACCCCAAGGTCGTCTGGCACGCGCCGACCCGCAAGTGGGTGATGACGCTCTATCTCAAAGACGACAGCTTCGCCTTCTTCAACTCGCCCGACCTCAAGAACTGGCGGCACCTGCACGACATGACCGTCCCGGGAACCAGCGAATGTCCCGATTTCTTTGAGATGCCAATCCTTGGCGGCGACGGCGGCAGCAAGTGGGTATGGACCGCCGCAGACGGGCGCTACCTTGTCGGGTCCTTCGACGGGCACCGCTTCACGACCGAAACCGGGCTTCTTCAGGCCGAATACGGCCGGAACAGCTACGCGGTGCAGACCTTCAGCGACATTCTGCCGGAGGACGGGCGCAGGATCCAGATAGCGTGGATGCGCGAAGGCAAGTACCCCGGCATGCCGTTCAACCAGCAGATGAGCATCCCCTGCGAGCTTCAGCTCCGTTCCACGCCGAGCGGACCGCGCCTGACAAAGCTCCCCGTGCGGGAAATCGAGTCGCTGCACGAGCCGGGGCATCACTGGGCGAACCTCGCGCTCCAGCCCGGGGCAAACCCGCTGTCGGAACTCAAGGGTGACCTGTGGCACATCCGCGCCGAGATCGAGGTTGGTGACGCGGCGCAGGTCGGGTTCAGAATCCGCGGCGAGGCCGCGGTCTTCGACGCGAGGGAGGGACGAATCTCGTGCCTCGGCGCCTCCGCGCCCATGAAGGCGAGGGACGCGCGCATCCGCCTGGAACTCCTCATCGACCGCACCTCGGTCGAGCTATTCGGCAACGACGGCGAGGTCGCCCTCACCTCGTGCTTCCTGCCAAGCGCAGACGACCATGACCTCGAGCTGTTCACCACCGGCCCACCCGCGCGCGTGATATCCATGGAAGCCTATCCGCTGAGGTCCGTTTGGCCGTAGGGCGGAGGCAGAAATGCCCCCGCTCCTGTTTGGAGGGCGGCATTCCTGTCCCCCACATTCGTATCCCTCAACGAAGCTGTTACGGTGTTTCCGGTCGCGGCGCTCGTTCCACCGTCCGAATCAATCGCCTGAGCCGACTCAAAATGACCGTTCCCGGAGAGCTTCGCCGCCAGAAAATCCTTAACAAGATTGGCACTGTCAGTTGAACAGCGTCCAGTTCCTGACCGACGATGGCGGCAATGCGCCGTGAGGGCCGGCTGCGGTGGGCATGGTGGTGTGGCAAACCATGCAGTCGCGGATGTAGGTGGCGGTGCCCTGCACACGCATAGCCTGCACGGCGTCGCGCGCCTTGGCGGTGGGCAATTCGGCGTGGGGGCTATTGTGGCATGCCGCGCAATATAGCCCACCGTGGCCGATGGAATTGCGGTAGAGCTTGCCTGCGTTTTCACTGTGCGCAGCGTCGTGGCATTGGCTGCAGCGCGGCTCGTCAATCCACGGGCGCCTGCCCCCGGCGATAGAATTCGCCACCTGCTGGATGTTGCCGTGGCAGTCGCTGCAGACCTTTCCGGCGAGGTGCATCGCTCCGCGCTGACATTGGGTCTGAGACCCGGGGTGGCATGAATAGCAGTTCATGGTGGACCCGATCTCCGCGGCATGCTTGCCGTGAATCGCCTGCGAGAGGGACTTTACGCCGGGCGTGCCGGGTGTGCCCAACGCGTTCGAGGAATGGCAGCTCGCGCACAGCACGGGGCGGTTGCCGCGCAAGTTCAATGCGTGCTCTTCATCGTGCTTGGTCAGGATGACATACTCGACGCTCATGTTATCCTCATGGTGGCATGTGCCGCAGGACATCTCGGTGGATGTGGGCGCGACGAACATGGTCTGGTCGAGCGTGACGCTGGTGGCCGCATTTTTCACCGTCACTTCAGCGTACTGATAAGGCTGCTCGGTGACGAGGTTGGCATCGTCCCATGGCGTGAGCGGTACGCCGGTCACCTCGTAGGCACTTCCATTCCAGTCGAGCTTGCCTGTCAGACCGTTGCCGGTGAGGCCAACATTATCGGGCAGATTTACGCCGAAGAGTTGCTGTTCGTGGCTCCAAAAATCCACCTTGCCTACGGAATAGGTGTTGTCGGGGAAGCGGTAGGACAGCTCGATGCCCTGCGTTGTGAGCTGGGGCGGATTGCCGCGCTGCACCACCTGAACCCACAGGTTGTTAAATGGCGGTAGGATACACATGTCAGCATAGTTGCGGTTCATGCAGTGCATCCCCAAGTCATTCCACCCCAAGGCAACATGGGTGGTGGGCGGATTTAGCTGGCCGGATGTGACGGGGTCGGCAGCGGGCGCGTGGGTCGGCATGAGGACAAGCAAAGCCAAGGCAACGGTGCAACACGCAGGAAAAACAAGACGGCTCATAAACTACCTCCAAACAACAGGAAAAAGCTACCGTTGAAAACGTAGCGAGTCAACCTTCTTTAGCAGTTGCGGTCATGTTTTTGTGTCGCTTCAGCGGGATATTTTCGGTGCACGAGCACGTAGATTCGCACCTACAACCGGAGATTCCTGCCCCCCTAATTCGTACCCAAGAAGGAAGTGTAGCAGGAACTTGCACACCGGTTGCACACCGGTTGCACACCGGTGGGAGTCCATGTCGCAGCACTTGGTTCGACTGCCGTTTTCGTTCTATATCTCACGTTAGTTACTGGGTTCATTCCTTCGTTTGTCCGACACTGCGCATGGGTCGTTAAAAGCCCCAGTCGCGCGGACATCGCGCTGGTCGCCGTCCATCCGGCCGCCAGCCCTGAGCGCTGTCTTTCTTGACCATCGCGACTTGACCCGTCAGTGACTTTACGCATGAAGAAACCTCTTCTTGCCGCGGCGGTGCTACTTGTTTTAGGTGGCCTTCTTTTCGGCCTGTTCCGACTCGCGGGGGAAGATGTCTCGTCGGGCCCGGAGTCCGGTGGCGTTGTCGTTACTGTCTCCACGCCGCGTCCGCGCAAGGCTGGCGATCCCGCGCCTCATGTCACCAATTCGAACGCGGCGCTCCAGCTGGCTTTCCAGTTGCGGCAGAAGAACCTGCAGGTGTCGGGCGAGGGGGTCGTGTCGAAACTGTTGACGGACGATAACGATGGCAGCAGACACCAGAGATTCGTGCTCCGGCTATCGACCGGCCAGACACTGATGATCGCCCACAACATAGATGAGCCCGAGCGCAGGATCCCCAGGCTGGCGAAAGGCGACACGGTGCGCTTCTATGGTGTGTACGAATGGAACGAGGAGGGCGGTACGGTGCACTGGACGCATCGGCCCGGTGGCAGTAGCGGCCATGTGGCCGGATGGCTCGAACACGAAGGGCGGAAGTATCAATAGGGGGACGGCGAACTCCTGTGGGGTCCGACCTCTGCCGCCTACTTCGCCCCGAAGCCGAACCGCACACTGCTCCACTGGGAGAACATGATCAGGTCGCCGCGGCTCCTCACGCCGTTGGTCGGGTCGTAGAGGTCCTTCACCACCATGTCACGCAATGCCTCTGCCGGTGGAGCAACGTTTTCGTCAACTCCGGCGGCCTTTCGCGAGACGAGCAGCGCGCGCACCTCGCGCTGTAACTCGACGATGGAACGGTCGTCGCGCCCATCGGGTCCGGGACTGTGGACGATCGCAAGTGTCGGCAAATCGTCGTGTTGCCAGTTCCAACTCGCATAGCCATAAGTCGCCCCCCAACGGAACGGGTCGCGTAGGTGGCTGGCCTCCACATAGGGCACCGGTGTCGTGAGGCAATTATATAATGGCGAATCGACCGACGGTGGAATTGAACCCACCCCCTTCGCCCGGCCAACGCGATAGGCATAGCCAGGTTCCCACTCGAACGTCAGAGGCACGGAGGGATTCTTCTCGCGGCGCATGGATGTGTCGGGCGGATGGATGCCGGCGATGTCTACGCCGAATTCTGACAGACCCCGGTGGATGAGCGTGAAATCCTCGCGCACGCGCTCCAGGCGGCGCAGCACACTCAGCCAGGTCGCGGCGAACCACCCGGCCACCACGAATAAGATTCCCGCCACCGCCAGCAGCAGCAGGCGGCGTGTCCTGCGGCTCAACTGGGGACTACTGAATTTGCCCATTTCCCAGTTGGTTGCTCCCTGTTGGTGCATTTTTCAAGCACAATTAGGGAGTGATGAACCACGATTCGCGATGATGAGAGCCTTGGCTTAAGCACCTCGCTCTTGGGCTGCGTCGCCAGAAAACTCGTAAAAAGATAGGGGCAGGAAGTGCACGACTTGCGGGCCATCAAGAATCTTTCTTGCCCTGCGGGGAGAACCAACAAACCAACGTAAACATCACGCCCGAAGCGGCAGGGGGATTCTTCAGCAGTCCCCCTTTGCATTCTAGCGGTTTCATGGATGGATTGTCTTTGCTTTCATTCTCAGTGTGCGCTGACAACGCCTAACGGGGTCATGACCGGCAGAGATGCAGCATAGTGGAATTCTCGTCCGGGTGCATGGCATGGTTAGCCATCAGCAACATTTCCGTGCGGAATGACTTCTGTGACAGACATTTCCTTCGTAAACATCTCCTTGCGGCTCCACCAAACGACCAAGGTTGCGACGATGATCAGCAGGCACGTGTCGTAAGGCTGCGCGTCCGGAAAAATCGGGTTCATGAGCGAGAAATGGAAGAACCCCGTCAGCAGAATGCTGCCATGCGACCTATTGAACAATGCAGTTGCGATGACACTTATCGCCAAGCACCCAGCCAGGAACGTCGTGAATGACCACTCGCTCTGTTGGGTTCCGCTCAAGAGAAAAGCTGGCAGATGCCACAGCCCCCATATGGCTCCAAGGATCAGCCCCGCCCAGATCGGAGCAAACTTCCTTTGTAGAAGCGGAAGTGCCAGGCCCCGCCAGCCGAATTCTTCGACCGGGCCTTTGACTACGGCGAGAACCAACGCCACAAGCAGAGCCCGAAAGGACGCAAATGGAAATGGTTCCGTGAGAAGATTCCCCCTGATCGCGGAACCGCTAATGAAGACCAACGGAATGCCAATGATCAGAAAGGCATACCAGGCCACGCTGCAGCGCCAAAGCAACGCCCGTCCGAGGAAGCACCTCAAGCCTGCGAGGCCACCGTTATGGGCAACAAGAGTGAACGCCGCGATTGCAGGCGCGTACACGGCCAGGAAGAAGAGCGGATGGTTGCCGGTGAGGTGGCCAAACACCGCTTCCATAGGTTCCTGGAGAAAGATGAACAAGCCAAGAATACCCCAAGCCAAGCCGAACGAAATCAGCAGAAATGGGGCTAACGAACGGAAGGGTACACGGTATGCTTCACGCCCTGAGATGGTTGGGGGCATGTTCTTCCTCTTCAGGGTAAGACTTCTGGAAATTCATCATAAACGACATCCTGTTTCCAAAGAATTCCGCTGGGACCAAGCCTGCTTCGCCAGCAAGACGTAATACTGTGCTACGACACTGGAAATGGGGATCAAAGACGGTCCCGGGCACGGAAACCAGACCTCCCGGTTTCAACGCGCCATAGATCTCCTTTAGCGCCGCGGTCGTGGTTGAAAGCCAATCTGGCAGGGCGGTTGTGGGGCGGGCAAGGAAGATATTTATGCAATTTGGAATTACGAATTACGAATTATGAATTACGAATGGAATCGGGTTGACCGGCTGTGCTTCAGCAGTGCGAAGTGGGATGTAGGGCATGATGCGGCTTTCATTGCGATATCGGAGGGTTTTCCATATGAAATGGGTTAGCGTATTGTTGATCTGCCTCGGGGCGGGCATGGCTGCCGCCGCCGATTTTGTCACATCGACGACTTTCACGCAGGTGCCGGCCGCCGAGCGCGTGGCGGCCATTGCAAAAAAAGTACGCGACCCGAAGCAGGCGCCGGTGTCCCCCGATAGGGAGGCTGTGCGTTCGCCCGATCCGCTCACCACGGCCTCCGTTGCGGGCTACTATGCGGATCCAGGGCCGACGAAGAAAGGTGCCCTCTCTGGCTTCGACCTGTATTTGTTTCCAGATGAGACGTTCATCTA
Organism: candidate division BRC1 bacterium HGW-BRC1-1; assembly: GCA_002842095.1. GTDB lineage: Bacteria > Sumerlaeota > Sumerlaeia > Sumerlaeales > Sumerlaeaceae > HGW-BRC1-1. The sequence goes on along the minus strand of PHCB01000002.1, from coordinate 149,494 downwards.
TCTGGAGTGGGCAGATATCATGCCGCGCACAATTATGAGCAAGGGTGCCTGGGCGCTGGAAAATGGGTATGTCGCGCTTCATGATGACGGCGAGACAAGCAAACCGCACGAGCGGCAACCCTCTCCGTCAGTATGGCTTCCGCTCGTGGTCGATCTGGGAACCACCCAGATTCCCTGCTTGATGGATGGTCAGTGGTGGTACGGGGATTTTATGGAGAATCCGCGGGAGTCAGGAGATCCATCATCTATCATCTGGTCTTCTTTGGAGAAATCCAGCGACCTTCCCATCTCCGAAACTACGGCTCTGAAGGCCGATCTGAAGCGCAAACATTGGCGGCCGCATTATCTCGCGGGCGACGGTTTAGAGGATGAAGGCACAGTTTGGTGATGAAACGCCGCCACGGGGAATTCTCCTCGTGAAAAGAAGGTGTACCCATCTGCCGGGGCATTGGGCGGACACGTAGGTCCGCTCCTACGATGGGATTGGATTTGTCATCAGAATTTGATCAGTTCACGTTTATCCGCGTCCATTCGCATTAGAGAATTCGCCGTCATCCCTGACCGAAGATTTTGAGGGATTCGGTTATCGGAGTTTGCGGTGGCTTTGAGAGGCCTCGGGGGAAGAACACGGGGGCAGGAATGCCCCCGCTCCTGTTAAAAAACCCGCCCTGTCCCCTAAATTCGTACCCTTGAGCGAAGTGAAGCGGGAGCTTGCACACCGGTTGCACACCGGTTGCACACCGGTTGCACACCGGAGGATGCGCAATCGTTCATTTCCTGCTTGCACCCTCATTTTTCCGGTTTCCAACCTGAATTGGTATCATGCGGCGCCTTGGCGCGGGCAAAGGAGACGGATGACATGCAGATTTCGAACAGACTCGCTTTTGCAACACTGCTGGCGGCGCATATCGCCTTCGCAGGGATCTGCCACGCGGAGGGGCAGCGCAGTTGGAAGGCCGACCTGAACGGCGACGGGGTGGATGAAACCATCGAGGTGCGCACTTCGGGCCGCAATGAGACCGGGCGCTTCTATCACCTCGTGGTGCTGAACAAGGAAGGCGATGCCATCTGGACCGGGCCTCGCGCGATGGACACTGAGAACAATCTCGTGTTCGGCGAATGGGACTACGGCATTAGCATGCCTGTTGCGATCGGTGACATCGACGGCGATGGCGCCATGGAGCTTATCGCCCCCGCGCCGCAGAGCGATGTCTCCCCCACCACCTTTCGCGTGCTGCGCTGGGAGAACGGGGCCTTCAAACAGGTGCGCGCCGCGCAACTCCTCGAGACGCCCGCCGACTCCGACCGATTCCCGTGGGCGAACAGCGAGAAGTACGAGGGGCGGTGGGTCAGCTCCATCGAATCGATTGAGCCGGGCAACACCGCCACGGTCGTAATAACGGAATACAGCGGAGGCGCATCGGCCCGTATGGGTAAAGCGATGATGGGTCTGGACGCCAGGGGGATGGGCCTGCGCAAGTGGCTGAAGCCGCTCACCTCCGAGGGCGACGTGGGCGACGAGGCTGTGCCCGCTGAGGCAGCCAAACCCGCGGCAACGACGCCCGAGCCGCTGGTGGCCTACATGTGCCAGCTTGGCCCCGAGGACATGCGCAGTTCCAAGGGAGAGCGCCTGACGGGCCTCGCCGACGTGCTGGCCCAGGACCGCGCCAACTACCACCGCTACAAGATTCGCCACCGGCGCGATTTGCCCGATGACGACTATTTTAATTCGCCCGAACACCGACTGCTGTTCAGCCGCGTTCCCGTCCGTGTTTCGCCCGGCGTGCTGAAGCTGATTAACGCAGGCAACGCAACCGTGGTTGTGACAGCGTACCCCGACCACATCGAAGTGACAACCCACACCGAGTAGCGCATCGCCGCTACGCGACCCCAGGAGGCAATCTCATGATCGAAGGCATTCGCAGAATCATCCTCGCCGTGGCGCTGTTCACGGGCATCTGGCTGCTGGCCTACACGGTGCCGCAGGCAATCACAGTGCACGAGCCTGACTTCGAACGCAGGTTCAAGCAGAAGGCGCGTTGGAGCGAGAGCCTGACATTCGATCAGTTCCTGATGGACGAGACAACCGCCGCGCAAACACTTGCGCTTCCCGGCAGCGACTGGAGCCAATTCCGCGCCCGCGTTCAGGCTTTGTTTAATCAGGGCCAGCCGGATCCCGAGTTGAAGCAACACGCGGCGCGGGGGCACTTCAACACACTGTTGTATTATGCGATTGACGACCCAGTCATGGCGCCGGTGCGTGAGGTGCTCTCACCCCGTAATCCCCATGTGTACCTGGCTTTCGATGGCGACGGCCCGTCGCGCTTCCTCAGCGCCACGCTGCATGAAGCCGGCGACTTGCAAGACGCTCCCGGCGCAATAGTGCATCCGCACCAGCGGCTCGGATGGATGATCATTCTGCTCGGACTGGCGCTCTATATCGCCATCCCATGGAAACGCCCCGGCGGCGACGCTTACCGCTATAACCGGCTGCAAGGCGCCATCCTGCCCGACGTGGTGGGCGTGCTGCTCGGCGCTGTATTCTTTGCGCTGCCACTTTTCGTGTGTACGCGCGACAGCATCATGGCGCGAATCATGGTCGAGCACGGTTACTTTGGCATCACGCTCGTCGCCCTGCTTTTTTCCACCGGCGGGTTGGTCACGTGGGTTGTTTCGGCATGGTTCGCGGCGTACGAAATCCTCATTCTCCCCGATCGGCTGCGCTTCGGTTTGCTCACGCGCACGCAAGACTTCCCTTTTGAGGAAATTACTGCAATCGAACCAATTATTGTGGAGCCGCCGCGCTGGATGGTCTGGACGCGACGCATCCTCTTCCTCGTGGGACAATGGCGCACCGCGGCGCAAATGACCGCGGGAGTACAGAGCCACCCCGCCCTGATTATACACGCACGTTCCGGAACCTCGCGCCGCTTCTCCCTGACCGGGTTCTCCGGTGCGGAACGGCTGCTGCTGGTGCTGCGCGACCAGGGCGTGCCCGTTTCGGCTGAAGCGCTCGAGTTTGTCTTCGGCGACGACTACGTGCCCGCCACAGCGCCCCCCGCGCCGCCACAAAAATCCGCCCGCGGGCCACAGACCGTGGCGTTGGTAGTGCTGGCACTGGTTGCAGCCGTGGCGTTTTACGCCGCTGGTCGCTCCGAGGCACGTTTTGCTGAAAGCGCCATTCCCGTACGCGAGCCGGCCCCCAGTCTGGAAGCCGTCCTCCGCCGCGGAACCATTCTCAAACAGATGGACGCAACCAACGAGGAACTGCGCGCTGCCACCGACAAGGTGAAAAACACAAGTGGCGAAGAACGCAAAGCGGCCCTGCAGGAATGGACCACCGCAAAAGAGCGCTTTGACGATTTGGCGAAACAATTCGAGGCGGCCGACGACCGTAACGCACCCGACAACACGACTTCCGCAGGTAACGCTGACACGACCACTCCTTAGCCAAAAATCCACATGGCCGCTTGTTGACTTGCCGATTGCGCGCCAGTTGCACTGCTTGCACGCCGGTTGCACACCGGTTGCACCGGGGTTGCCATCCGCCAGCAAATGGGCAAGTGGGAGGCGGTAGCATCATGCAACCGGGCGAGGACGTGGTGGCCACCGACGCCAGGGATGGGCGGTCACAATTCGACATCCCAGCGCACCACGAGTCTGTAATCATTTGAATCGAAAACGCTCTAACCTGACCGAGTGAATTTACTCCAATGACGAACTGTTGGGAAGACCTATTTATCGCGGTATGGCGCGCGCTAATATGGTTCACGGTCCGAGCCGGTGGCGTGCCGCGCCCGAAACATTGCTTCGCCAATTTACCGCCCCCCGCCGCAGATGCATTTCGTCCTTGATTCGCTCCGGCGTCCTGGTTCACAATATTGTAGCTTGTATTTCGATGCATTCTACCCGTTGCCTGTTGATGACTCTCGTTCGAGATGACCATGCCCGAAGCCTTGCCTACATCCGTGTCTGGTAACGTCCTGCTCGTCGTGCGCGAGCCGGTGTTGATGGACGTACTCGACGACCTGCTCGCCGATCACGGCTTCGCGCTTACAACGACCGATTCGCCGCACATAATCCCCGACCTGTGCGCGGCTTCGAACTTCGACGTGGTGGTGCTGGACCTCGACTTTCCCGAGTGCATCGCGGGCACGCTGCCCGTCCTGCTCGGCAAGATGCAGCCCGCCAACCCTCATCTGGGCATCGTCGCGCTGGCGACGCTGCCGCCACCATCCGACCTCCTCCAGTCGCTGCCGCGCCTGCGCAACTTCCTGCTCAAGCCCTTCGACCCGGCCTGGCTGGCCCGGGCCGTGGCACAGGCGGCGCAGGACGGCGCCTTGCGCCGCGAGGTGGAACAGCACCGCGCCGCCGCAGCCGACGCCGCCGAGCAGGCGCGCCACCTGGAGCAGCGCCTGCAGGACGTGCAGAAGAAGGCGTACTTCGTGCATCTGGCGGGCAGCCTCACCCACGAACTAAAGAACCTGCTCTCCATCATCAAAGTTTCGGCCAGCTATGGCCTGCGTCGCGGCACCGAAACCGCCGCCGATGGTAAAATCCTGAAGCATCTGCAAATTATCAACGAGCAGGTGGATCGCTCGCATGAGCAGATTATCCGCTTCTCGCGCTTCGCCCATGGCGGCGACGAAATAGGCGCGCCCTCGGATGTGAACGCCGTCGTGCGCGATCTCCTCTCGCTGCTCGATTACTCCTTCGGCTCGGCCAACATCCTCGTGCGCCAGCAACTGGGCGACGATCTGCCCGCCGCCCGCGCTGGTGAGGCGGCGCTGCGCCACGTGCTGCTGAACCTGCTGCTGAACGCGCGCGACGCCCTGCCCGGTGGCGGTGGCATCGCGCTGCGTACACTCCTCGTCGCCCCGGGCGCGGGGCCGCCCGTCATCGAGGTGCATGTGGAGGACAACGGTCCCGGTATTTCCACCGACATGCTCGAGCAGGTCTTTGAACCTTTCTTCACCACCAAGGGCGACGCACAGGGCACGGGGCTCGGCCTGGGCATCGCACGCCGCCTGGCAGAGTCGTTCGGCGGCTCGCTGCACGCCCTGCCGCGCGAGGGCGGCGCACATTTCGTGATGCGCGTGCCCGCCGCCGACACCGGTGCAGGCGCAGATGCGCCCCCCGATAACGCAACCGTTTCCGCCACAACCGGCGAAGGTAGCTCCCCTGCTCCCGCTCATTCCAACTCCGGAAGGTCCAACCGCTGATGAACCCCTCCCACAATATCCTGATCGTCGACGACGAAATCGTGTTCGCCACACAGATCGGCGACATCCTATCCGACCTCGGCCACGAGGCAACCCTTCTGCACTCCGCCGAGTATGCCCTCACGCGCCTTTCCGCGCCCCACAGCTTCGACCTGATGCTGCTGGACGTGCATATGCCCGGCATGACCGGCATCGAACTCGTGCGCGCCACCGCCGACCTTCCCAATCGCCCTCCCATCATCCTAATGACCGCCTTCTCCAGCCTGCCCACCGCACTTGAGTGCCTCAAGCTCGGCGCTGAAGACTACATCACCAAGCCCTTCGATCTCGATCTGCTGCTCCTCACCATCGACCGCGCTCTGGATCGGGCCAACATGCAGCGCCAGAACCGTGAGCTGAACCGAATGCTGATGGTGCACACCCACAACACGGTGCGCGGTCAGCAGGCGATGCGAGGGCTCGTGCAGATGCTCAATCTGCTTCCCGCCTCGCGCGATCTGCCCCAGGCCATGCTGGAGGTGCTGAGCTACGTACACCGCATCCTGGAGTCGGATTACAGCACCCTCACGCTGCAAATGGAGCAACACCCCATCATTTGCCGGCTGCCTGCCGACACGAACCTCAACGGCACCGCTGCCGACCTACAGGAGGCGCTGCTCCACGTGATGCTGAGCGGACAGCCCATGCGCGGAGGAGAGCCATCCGCCGACGACGCACCCGAGTGCTTTGCCAGGCTGCCCGAGACGCTCTTCATGCCCGTATGTTCGCAGGGGCGCACCGTGGGCGTGGTGCAGATTGCCCGCCCGTCCAACCCCACCGGTTTTACCGAAACGGACGAACAAATCCTTGAGTTGATCTGCGCCGAGATCGCTTTGCTGGGCGTCAACCTGCACCTCTATGACAACTGCGAGAAGATGACCATCGGCGCCATTTCGTCCCTGGCGAAGACGCTGGAGCAGAAGGACCACGGAACCGGCGACCACAGCAGCCGCACCCATACCTACCTCGAGCGGATGCTCGACCGGCTGAACCTGCCCAAGGATCAGCGCGACACCATCTGCTTCGCCATGCAGTTGCATGACATCGGCAAGATCCGCGTGCCCAATGACATCATCAACAAACCCGGCCCGCTGGATGACGAGGAATGGGCAGTCATGCGCATGCATCCCCAGTGGGGATTCGACATCTTAAATTCCGATTGCCTGCTGTCGCAAGTGGCGACGCTCGTGCGCCACCACCACGAGCGCTACGACGGCACCGGCTACCCCGACGGCCTGAAAGGCGACAGCATCCCGTTTGGTTCGCGCTTCCTGTCGATCATCGACGCCTTCGACGCCATGAACAGCGACCGCCCGTACCGAACCAGCCTCGGCCTCGACGCCGCCGTGCGCGAAATCCGCAGCAATGTCGGCACCCAGTTTGACCCTGAACTGACCGAGCTTTTCCTGTCGACGGTCCACGAGTTAGCCCAAGCCTGACGCCGGGCGGGTGTGCAGGGTGGTGGAGGTAAGGGGACTCGAACCCCTGGCCTATACGTTGCGAACGTATCGCTCTCCCAGCTGAGCTATACCCCCACGCTGCGAAAAGTTATACGAATGGGGGCGGGGTGCTATTCATTGGGGAGGGTGGGCGTTGGTTCATTCAGCCATTCCTCCGGAGCGGGATTTTTGTGGGGGCTGTTCCCGGGGTTCCGTTCGCGATGCGACCTCCACCCCCAGCTCGAGCGGTTTTGACGCAAGTATTGCCAGATCCTGCAATATCGAAATAGTTGGAGTATTGGGTTAGGAGCGACTGTGCGTGCATGGCAAGCTGAAGGCCGCGCGGAGGCCTAAGGCAGACCTCTGGACGGATAATGGCTTGTCGATTGCGCGCCGATTGCACTGCTTGCACACCGGTTGCACGCCGGTTGCACACCGGTCACACCGAGGTTGCCATCCGCCAGCGAGTGGGCAAGTGGGAGGGCGGTAGCATCGGGTGCCCGGGCGAGGCCGTGGTCGCCACCTACGTCAGGAATTGGCGGTCACAATTCGACATCCAAGCGCACCACGAGTCTGTAATCATTTTAATCGAAAACGCTCTAATGGCCTGAGCCCGCTCCGCAGGCATGAACAAATCTGCGAGCATCTGCGCCATCTGTGGATTTAATTGTTTTTGTGCGCTGTGACGGAGGGCAGACACACAGGACAGCCCCTGCGGAATGTTTTTTCCATTCGCTCCCCTGCCGTTCCGGGCTTGATTTTGGGTTTGTGATCTTTCGTGATGGGGTTGGTTTTAATCGTATGGGCACCTGGCCCGACTTGGAGATGTGCGATGGGCGGCGAACAGATTGTCGAGGTTGAGGATCTGGTGGTGGAATATGGCCGCGGGAGAAACGTGGTGCGGGCTGTGGACGGAGTGTCCTTTTCCGTGGCGCGGGGCGAGTGCGTGGGGTTCATCGGCGCAAACGGCGCGGGGAAATCGTCGACCATCAAGACGATGATGGGCTTTTTGTTCCCTGCCGCGGGTAGCGTGACGGTGTTTGGCGAGAAGGCCGGGACGACCGACAGCCGGCGGCGCATGGGGTATCTGCCCGAGGTGGCGCTGTATTATCCGTTCATGAAGGCGCGCGAATTGCTGGAGCTTTACGGCGGGCTGGCGGGGCTGAGCCGCGCCGCGCTGCGTCAGCGCATCCCAACGTTGCTGGCGGAGCTGGGACTGGAGGGGCGCGGGGAGTCGCTGTTGAAAAATTTCTCGAAGGGGATGCAGCAACGGCTGGGTATCGCACAGGCGATCATCGCCGATCCGGAGTTGCTTGTGTTCGACGAGCTGTCGAGCGGACTGGACCCCCTGGGGCGTTTCGACCTGCGGCAGGTGCTGTTGGAAATCAAGCAGCGGGGGCGCACGATTTTCTTCAGCTCCCACGAGTTGAGCGAGGTGGAAAGCCTGTGCGACCGCGTGGTGATTGTGGATCGCGGACGCGTGGTGAAGCAGGCGCCCATGGCCGAGATGATGGGGCCGCTGACAGAATTCGAAGTTCTGTTCCGCATGGCCGACGGGGCCGCTCCCCCACCGGAGGTGGCTGCGCTACAACCGGACCGCGACGGCGAAAGTCTGCGCGTGGTGACGCGCGATGCGGCGGTGTTCGCCGGGGCGCTGGAGGCGCTGGCTGCCGCGGGGGCACGCATCATCAGCACGTCGAACCGCTCGCGCAGTCTTGAGGAATATTTCATCAATCTCGTGAGGCCTGCGGGCAACGCGTCTGCCACGGAAAGCCCTGCGCAACGATGAGACAGCACCTTCTCATTGCGCGCACGGTGCTCATCGAGGCTGTGCGTCGACGCGAGATTTACGTCGTGGTGCTGCTGTCGGTGGCGCTGGTGGCGGGGGTCATGTCGATCCACTTTTTCGCCCTTGAGGGACTGACGAAATTTTATCGCGAGGTGACGTTGCAGGTCATGAGCATGGCCGCGGCGATAACCACCGTGGTGCTGGCCAGCCGGCAGTTGCCGCGCGAATTTGACAACCGCACCATCCACCCGCTGCTGGCGAAACCCGTGGGGCGCAGCACGTTCCTCGTGGGGAAATTGCTGGGCGTGATGGCAGCGGCGGCGTTTTGCTTCGCGCTGCTTCTGGCGGTGTACGTGGCGGGGTCGTATTGGCTGGGCACCGGGATTCCGTGGGCGTTGTTTGCGCAGTATTTCTATCTGCAGATGATCATGATGCTCATCCTGGCGACGCTGGGTTTTGCGCTGTCGCTGCGGTTCAATCTCGACGCCGCCATCACGCTGGGGATCGTGTTTTATTTCACGTCGGCCATCATCATGTCGGCCTCGGTCATGATCTACAAAGAGACCGGCAACGTGGGGCGGGTGCTGATGGTGGCGATGAATTACCTCCTTCCCCAACTAACCCTTTTCGATCTGTCCGAAAAAACCATCCACGCCGATGCGTGGGGGCCGCTCCCATTAAGCGTGATGGCCCAACTGACCGTGTACGGTGCGGCCTATGCGGCGCTTTATCTGGGTGTGGCCTATCTGATGTTCCGGAGGCGGCCGCTATGAGCAACGCGATGAACCAGGCGGAGCGCGCCGAATCGCCGCTGCTGATCCTCCTGCGCGGCTCCATGATCGAGGCGATGCGGCGACGCGGCTTTGTGGTGTTGCTCATCTTCATGGCGCTTTACCTGGGAGGGATTGCGGTGGCCGCTGTGGTGGGTGTGGAGAACCCGGCGACGGCGACTTTCCTGCTGAACCTTGGGCTGGAGATGGCGTTCCTGCTGGCGCTGCTCGCCACCATTCTCACGGCGGCGCGGCAGATTCCCGACGACATGGAATTGCGCACGGTGCATCCGCTGCTGGCCAAGCCGCTGGTGCGGGGCCAATACGTAACAGGGCGAATTCTGGGCGCGTGGCTGGGTGGAACGCTGGCGTTCATTCCGCTCTTTTTGCTGGGTTGGGCACCGCCTGTGTTTTTACTGCCGAGCGCCATGGCCGAATCGAACTCATCGGCGCTGTTGATGCAGTCGTTTGTGCTGCAAATCACCGCGCTGGGCGTGGCGGCGGCCGTCACCACGATGCTGTCGCTCATCATGCCCAGGGGGATGGCGGTCATTGTCGCGCTTGCGTTAATGCTTCAGGGCCACTCGCTGACGGGAATTGTCGCTTCCCGCACGCCGAGCGAAACCGCTGCGACGGTGGCGCGTTGGACGACAAACTATCTGCCCAATCTGGATTTGCTGCGCCTGACGACCGCCTACACCGATGGCGCACCGGCCTTAAGCGCCATGTCGGTACTGGCGCGGCTCGGCTATGGAGCGATTTTTGCCGCTGCCGCGACAATGCTTGCGATCGCCCTTTTCCGCAGGAGGCCATTGTGATGTCGCGCCAACTCTCACAGGCAGCGGGTTGGGTGGCCGCCGCGGCGTTTGTGTTCGTGCCCGCGCTGGGGATGCGGCTGGCCAACGAGGAGATTCATGTGGGCGCACGGAGCCAGGATCCGCTGGCCCAGGAACAGCGCAACCAGAGCGCCATGGCGGTTATTCTTGGGGACTTCCGCACGAATCTGGGCGACATGCTTTTCGTCAAAACCGAGACGTATCTCGACAGCGGCATTCGTTACGAACCCCACATCGATCTGGCCTCGCTGGAGACGTCGGGCGAAGAACCGGGGCAGGGGTCGGATTCATCCACCAATTCGCTGGAACGGTTTGAGTCGCGGGTTGCTCCGGCGAATATCCACACCGCCGAAACCTGCACGGACCCCAGCCATAACCATGAACATGATCATGCGGCTGATCACGAGACATCGGTAACCACCGCACACAATAGCGAGGACGAGGACAAACATCTCGTGGAGACCATCATCCCCCGCCCGGAAAAAGATTTCCGAGGGTTTGTGGGGCGACTGCAACGTGAAGTGAAACCGTGGCGCGACCCGCGCGAACCGCACCAGCATACGGCGGGAACGGAACTGCTGCCATGGTACCGGCTGGCAACGCTGGGCGATCCGCACAATGTGCGGTCGTACATGATTGGTGCATGGTGGCTAAAAACCATGCGCACGCCCGAGCAACTGGCCGAGGCTGAGAAATTTGTGCGCGAGGGAATCAAAAACAATCCGACAGCGTTTCAGATGCCTTTGATGCTGGGCTACGTTTTGCGGGCCCGCAAAGATGACGCGGCAGCTCTGGGCGCTTTCAAGGAAGCGGCGGAATTGGCGTTGAAGGCGCGACCGCCGGGCGGCGAGGAAAGCGCGCGCTGGACCACATACAACGAAGAAGATGCCGGCGCGGCCTGCACCCTGGCGGTGTTACTGACGCGTGAGCTGGTCGGGCCGCAAGAGGCACTTGATCTGGGGACGCGCTACCACAACGCCCAGCAGAATCTGCCGGGTCTCGAAATCTCACTCAGGAGATTAAGGGAAACGATTGCATCGCAGGATGCGCCAACGACCTCGACGGCCATTGAGAACCAGCCGTAACCCTCTGAACCGAACACGTGCTTCGCGCCGGGTTAGCCTTTCAGCGCCTCGGCACCGCCCACGATCTCGAGAATTTCCTTCGTGATGGCTGCCTGCCGCGCCTTGTTCATGCGCAGCGTGAGGGAGCTTATCAGCTCCTCGCAGTTTTTCGTCGCGGCGCTCATGGAAACCATGCGGGCGGCGTGTTCAGCGGTGAAAGTCTCTGCAAGGGTGATGTAAATTTTGCTCGCCACAAAACGTGGCAGTAGCGAGGTGAAAACGTCCTTGGGCGATGGCTCAAGGATGTAGTCAACCTGCCGGCCACCGTGGGCGGCGTGATCCGCCGCGAGGCCCAGCAGCGATTCGGGGTCCAGCGGCAGCAACTGTTCTTCCATCTGCACATACTGGATCGTGCTGATGAAGCGGTTATAGATGAGAGTGACCTCGTCCACCTCGCCACTCATAAACATTTGAGTCACGTTCTCGGCAACTTCGCGGCTGCGAGTGGCCGAGACACGACCGGCCATGTCGGTGATGGCGAAGGCGATGTCGAGTCCCCGCCCTTTGAAATAGTCGTTGGCCTTCTTGCCGATGATGCCCAGCGTCACGGGCACCGGTGAGTTTCTGCGCACAGCCTCGGCGCGTTTGATAATCTGCGCGTTGAAGGCACCCGCCAGACCGCGGTCGGCCGTAACCACAACCACAAGGCGTCGCCGCACGTCGCGTTGCGCGAACAGAGGATGATCCGTATCGGCGCTGGATGCAAGGTGGCCGAGGAGTTCTTGAAGCTTGCCCGCATAGGGCCGGCCCGCAAGAAGCAGATCCTGGGCGCGGCGCAACTTGGCGGCGCTTACCATCTCCATGGCGCGGGTGATCTGTTTCGTATTTCGAATGGACCGCACACGGCGGCGCAAAACCTTTACATTCTCAGCCATGGGAGGTGCTTCATCCTCTTTGAACGTGGGAATTAATCGTACCTCGGTCATAACAGACCGGTGAGGTACATTATTTCCGGCAGACGGCCCGCTTTTGCCACGAAAATCGTGGCGCATGGGCAATCTGACGGATTTTCATGCTCTCATTACAGTTGGGAACAGTGAACAGGCGGGCATAATGACGAACAAGCGTTTTCTGGTTATTGCGGGCACACGCCCCGAGGCGATCAAACTGGCACCGGTAGTACTGGAGGCCCGTCGGAGGTCGGGGGTTGAGACGCTGCTTTGCAGCACCGCGCAGCATCGCACGCTGTTTGATCAGGCGCTGGGCGCCTTCGGGCTGAAGCCCGACATCGATCTCGATGTGATGGTGCCGGGGCAATCGCTGGCGCAGCTCACGTCACGTTTGTTCGATCGCCTGCCAGCGGCCCTGGCCGAGACCAAGCCCGACGCGGTCATCGTGCAGGGAGACACCACAACTGTTTTCGCCGGTGCGCTGGCGGCGTTTTACGAGCGCATCCCGGTGGCCCACGTCGAGGCCGGGCTTCGCACCGACGACCCATATGCTCCCTTCCCCGAGGAAATTAACCGCCGCCTGGTGGGGCAGATCGCCCGCTGGCATTTTGCGCCCACCGACCGCGCCCGCCGCAATCTGCTGCGCGACGGCGTGGCGGAGGAGCGCGTGTTCACCACGGGCAACACCGTTGTGGATGCGCTCCAAACTATTACGCGACGACCCAAGCCGCCCACGTCGCCGCTGGCACCGCCGGAGGGACGGCGCCTGGTGATGGTCACCGGACATCGACGCGAAAATTTTGGTGATGGTCTGCGCCAGGTGTGCGCGGCACTGAAGGATATCGCCCTCGCACACCCCGACACGGATCTCGTGTATCTGGTCCACCCCAACCCGCGCGTGGAGGGCCCGGTGCAAGAGATGCTCGGCGATGTAAAAAACATCCGTCTGGCTGCGCCCACGGGTTACGAGGAAACGGTGGCGTTGATGATGCGTTCCACGCTCATCATCACCGACTCGGGCGGCATCCAGGAGGAGGCTCCGGCGCTGGGCGTGCCCGTGCTTGTTACGCGCGATGTGACAGAACGTCCCGAGTGCGTGGAAAGCGGTTGCGCGAAGTTAGTGGGGGTGGATCGCGAACGGATCACGCGGGAGGCAAACGCGCTTCTGGATGATCCAGCGGCCCACGCGGCCATGGCTCAGGCGAGCAACCCCTTCGGCGACGGACGCGCCTCACAACGCATCGTGGATGTGCTGATAGAGCAGGCGTAAGCGCTCGCCCGGTCAGGGCGAATTAGTTACGCACCTGACTCTTGATCCACTTCTCCTGCGCGTCTTCGACCTCTTCGCCATAGATGCGATGGAAGGATTCCTCGAACTTGGATTCGGTGGTCGTCATTTCAGCGATCCACGTGTTCATCTTCTTCGTGCCGTGGGTGCGGTTGAGGGACGCGAGGAAGTACTTGGAGAGAAGGTAGGCGTTCTCCGCGTCCTGACGGGAACCGAGTTCGCGAAAGGATTCCTTCAGTACTTCAAAACTGAGTTGCTTGCGCGCCAGAGCCGCCCGCATCTGCGTTTGCTCGCCGGCGTTTTCCGCAAACTGCGGTTCCATCAACTGGGCCAACCCCTCGTGGAACCAGGCGGGAACCTTCTGCTTTACGTTCATGGCCAGCACGGCGTGGGTGTATTCGTGATAGAGCAGGTCGCGCACCTGCGCGGGGCCGCTCTGGATGTCCTCCACCCGCAACCGCATTTTGCCGTCGAAGATTCCCACGGCCCACTCGGGCAGGCGGCTGATCTTGTAGAAATCCTCGCCCTCGTAAATCTTCACGTTCACGTGGCGGGCGGGATAGATCCCCAACTTCTTGCCGACGTCGTCATAAGCATCGTTAAGCATCTCCAGGATTTCTTCGATGGGGGTGCCGTTGTTGTAATCAACGTACTGGATAAGGAAGCGTTTCTTGGAGTCCTCCGCTTTTTTGAAAAGCGCCTGAACCTTGGATTCATCCTCAATCATCGCGAGACGATCTTTCAGATAAGTCGCGTTGGTTTTGTCATGCTCCATGGCGAGCGCATATAATCTTCGCGCGTCTTCGTAAGCATCGGCTTCATAAAAGAGGTCTCCGAGGTAGATCGCTGCCGTGGGATTCTGACCGTTGAGTTCCAGCGCCTGGTTAAAGGCAGTCTTGGCCTGGTCATACTGGTCGCGTTTCATAAGTTCTGCGCCCCACAACGCCAGCAAGGAGGAGTAGTTTTTCTGAATCTCTTTGCGAACGCCCTCGTCCTTCACTTCAGCGAGGCGTTTACCCGCCCGCTCGAACATCCCCTGCGATTCGGGGAAATTGCGTTCGTTGGATTGGTGCACGGCCATGTTGTTGAGGGCCGTAACGTAATTCTGAAGCAGGATTTGATTCGTCGGATCGAGCGAAAGTCCCTTCTCGTACCAGCCAAGAGCCTTGTCTCCCTCGGAAGATTTTTCGGCTTCCACGGCCTTGCCGTTGTAGGCGGCCAGAAGGTTGTCGCGGAAGACTCCGTTGTCGGGATTGTTGGCCATGGCATCGCTGAGAAGGGCGATTGCCTCGTCATACTTGCGGGCGTTCAACGCCTCCACGGCCTGATTGTTTTTTTGCACAGGCTCGTAGGTGCGATAGCCCAGGGGGGCAAAAGCGAGGATGCTGCCGACCAACACAATGAAGAGGAGATTAAGTACCCAACGGCTCATGGATTAGATTAACACAGTCCGCGCCGGTGAATTCGTCGGGGTGGTTCAGGGGATTTCGAACCCGGGGGAAACCCACCCAAAAAAAAGAATGAGCGAAACCAAACCCGGAAGGGCGATTTCGCTCAAACTTTCATGGAGGTGTGACAGGGATGCAAAAGCGTTAGACGCTCCTGCCCCAGCCTAACCGTTAAATCAGATTACAGCTTTTCTTTCAGCGTAGGGGCCGGCTTGAAACCGACGGTCTTGCTGGCCTTGATCTTCAAGGCTTCGCCGGTCTTGGGGTTACGGCCTTCACGGGCTTTGCGTGCCTTCACGGTGAAGGTGCCGAAGCCGGGGAATGAGAAACGCTTGTCCTTCTTAATGGCCTTGGCGGCTTCCTCGAAGACCATGTCAACGAGATCGCGTACGGCTGTCTTGCTAATTTCCATCTTCTCGGCGCGCTTTGCAACTGCGTCGACGAAATCCTGCTTTGTCATAGTAATACGCTCCTTTCCTCTGTGGCGCTTGATTGTACATCAAACCGAATGGGAAATCTCTGATACCCCAACGGCATGTCAGACTTCTAAGGTTTTGAGGAATCGGTCAACTGAAAAAATGCATAATCCCCCCAAAAGCAAAGGGCGCGAGAAGCACCGTTTAGACGCCCTTATGGTAATCCGTGGCCTGTCGGACACGGCAGACGACGCTCAACGGCACATTCTCGCCCACGAAGTAACCGTGAACGGATCGCTCGCCACGAAAGCCGGCGAGCGTTTTCCCTCCGACGCAGATGTGAAAATGGTCGCGCCGGAACGCTTTGTAAGTCGCGGCGCACTGAAGCTGGAGGCGGCGCTGAACGCCTTTAAAATCAAGGCCGCGGGCCTGGTGTGTGCCGACATCGGTTCCTCCACCGGCGGCTTCACGGACTCGCTGTTGCAGCGTGGCGCGAAGCGGATCTTCGCTGTGGATGTGGGACGCACGCAGTTGCACGAACGGGTGCGAACCGACGAGCGCGTGACGGTGTGCGATCATACCAATGCGCGACAACTGACCACGTCCCATTTCGAGGAGCCGCCATCCCTCTTCGTGGTGGATGTCTCCTTCATCTCCGTGAAAAAAATTTTAACGCCGCTGTTTGGGTCCGGCCCGAAAACGTGCGAAGCGGTGATTTTAGTGAAACCGCAATTTGAAGCGGAACGCGACGAAGTGAATCGCGGGCGTGGCATCATTCGCGACGAGGCCGCCCACGCGCGCATCCTTCACGAGGTGGCGACCGCCGCATGTGCCGGCGGGTGGATGGTTGTTGGACTCATCCCATCTCCCATTCTGGGTGGTGAAGGGAATCGCGAATTCCTCATGCATCTGCGGAAACACCTGGCAGAATCAATTCCCCCATCAACCGAGTTGGGCTTTGACGTTGACGCCGCCATTGCGACAGCGTGTAAGAGTCCTCCAGCCGAATAATGATCCCACCCCGGATGCCGTGCAAAAATGCGACGCTCATGGCTGTGAACGTGGCGCTCCAGTGCGTTGTCTTTTTTAACTGATTTCGAATCGTCGGAAATGTGAGGTCCCATGAAACGCATCGCGGTGGTTGCAAATCACGAAAAGCAGCAGGTTGCCGAAGTCGTGGCGGGCATGAAAGATTGGGCCGCGCGAAACGACGTGGAGTTGGAAGTCGCCTTCAGCGACAGCAACGACAAGCGGCCCGTGCCTCTGATCCAGTTTGACCCGGAACGCATGCGTGATTTGCGCCGGCAATTCGCAGGGTGCGACGTGGCCGTGACGTTGGGGGGGGACGGTACCCTCCTTGTGGCCGCCCACGCGGTGGCACCGTTGGACATTCCCGTGCTGTCGGTGAACCTGGGCAGCCTGGGGTTCCACACGCAGGTAGAGCCGGAAAATATCATCTCGGCGCTGGACACAGTCCACTCGGGAAATTTTCGGACCGAGGCGCGCATGATGCTGGAAGCGACGCTGGAAAGCGGCCTGGGCGACTCCCCCATCACAGCCATTGCGCTGAATGACATAGTTGTGGCGAAGAGCGTGTGGGGCCGTGTGGTGCACCTGCGGGTGAGTGTTGACGGAATTCCCTCCACCGATGTTTTCGGCGACGGACTACTTATATGCACCCCCACCGGAAGTTCGGCATATAACTATGCTGCCCATGGTCCGGTGCTTGATCCTGCCCTGGAGGCGCTTCTGGTGAATGCGATTTGTCCCCATGGCATGACAATTGCTCCACTTGTCCTGCGGCCCACCAGCCGTATCGACGTGGAGTTCCACCCGCGCAAAGCGTTGGAGGAGGCAAATGTGTTTGTTGATGGTCAGGCCTGGAGCGCGGTCACACATCTCGACCGCCTAAAGATTTCCCGGGCCCCCGTGTACTTGCCGTTGGTCGTATTTGAAGACGATTTCTTCGCCAAGCTACGTTCAAAGCTGGCGTGGGGAGGCTTAACCTGAGTTTTTTTTCGCGTTTTAACCTGATGTCGGCGGCACTCTTACTGGTGACCGCACACTCGTACGCGCAAGGTACCAACCCGCCCGACCCACTGTCCACGGCAAGTGTGCAGTCAGACGTTTCCACCGCGACCACCACCCTTTCAAAATCCAACCAAGTGGGCGATTCTGTCACATCTCGCCCCCAGGTTTTACCACGACCGACCATGTCGCTACCCACCACGGTGCAGCGTATCGGCGCCGGGTGGGTGCAACGGTTCTCACTTATCGGCATGTCGCCGGACGAATTTTACCGCAGCTTTGTCACACCCCAGTTGACGGATCTTGAAGAAAAAGAGCTGAAGGCGCGCAACCATTTCTTCCTCGCTCAATACTTCCTTGCTCACGATGAGGCTGCCCATGCCCTTGGAGAGTTCCGCGCTGCCCTCGAGTTCCAACCCGACAACGTCTACCTCATGCTCGGCGTGGCGGACGCTCTCATCGCCAAGCGCAGCTATGACGAAGCACTGACGACGGTGGATGATGTTCTGAAAAAATCTCCCCAGAACGTGGCCGCCCTCATCCTGAAGGGCAAAATTCTCTCAGGTATGGCGCAGGATGGTTCCGGGACCCGGCGTAAGGAGTTGCAGGAACAGGGCGTGGCCGCTTTCCAGGAAGTGAAACGTCTCCAGCCCCGCAACCTCGAAGCGTTGAATGGTTTGGCGAACCTCTATATCATGCAGCAAAATGTGGATCGCATGGTGGAGACCTACCGCGAGATTCTGTTGGCCGAACCCCGCAACACACGCGCCATGCTCATTCTGGCGCAGGTCCTATCGCGCACAGGCCGCACCGACGAGGCCATCGCTTTTTACGAGCGTGTCATCGAGCAGCGCCGTGGCTTCATCAACACTTACGTCTACCTCGGTCAACTCTACGACGAACTCGGTCGCACCGAAGACGCTCTTTCGACTTATGAAACCGCCGTTCTTATCGAGCCGAGAAATCCGCAATTGTTACGCATGTTCGATGAAGCGATCCGCAAAGTTGAAAGCAAAGGCGGAGAAGCAGCCGCGATGGATCGGTACAAGAAGTTTGCCGACCGCTACCCCCATTCGAGCGAAGTGCAGCGAATCTACGCCGAGCAGCTGATTGCCGCCAAGGATATGGATAAGGCGCTGACTCAGTATCAGCACGTGCTGGAACTGGACCCCGAGAACGTGGAAGCCATGGTGGCCGTGGGCAACATCCTGCTCAATCGTAAAAAATATGATGAGGCGACGGAACTCTTTTCCAAGGCCGTGGACCTCAACCCCGACCGCGTGGAAATCTACGACGCCATCGCCCAGACCCTCATCAATCGCAAAGAACCCGCGCGCGCCATTGCCATGTATGAGAAGGCACTGGCTCTCAACCCCAAGGCAGAGAAGCTCTATGTAAGCCTGGCTTCCCTTTATGAAAAAGACGAAAACACCACGGACGTCATTCGCGTTTTGAAAACCGGCATCGACCGCACCGAGGGTGCCCCCGAGCTTTTGATGACTCTTGGTGTGGTGTTCGAAAAAAATCGGGACTTCGGCCAGGCCGCCGATTATTACGAGCGAGCCCTGCAAAAGGCGCCCGAAAATCGGGTGATGCTGGCGAGCCTGCTCAACAGCCTTGTGCGCTCGGGACGTCAGCAGCACATCCCCGTTGTGTTGGACCAGGTAACCAGCGGCACAGAGGCTGACCGCGCAGAGGTCATGATGCTGGCTGGAGAATTCCTTCTGACCAATGGCGAAATCAACGAGGCGGTTCAATACTTCGAAAAAGCCATCGATGCCTCGCCGGGCAAGCTGCCCCCCTACATTCGACTGGCGCGCACCCTCAGCCTGCAAAAAAAATACGATGAGGCCCTTGCGCTGGTGAACCGCGCCATCCCGCTTTTCCGCGGGAGCGATGACCTGCGCCAGTTGGAAGCCGAGATCTACAACGACCGGGGCGACCACAACCGGTCCATCGAGATTTATCGCCGCATGGTGGAGGACAAACCCGACTCTCTGGATGCCCATCGTTTGCTGATCGACGGATTATCCGCAGCAGGCCGCAGCGAGGAAAGTTTGGCGGCAGTCAAGCAGGCGGAGCAACGGCTGGGCAAATCAGAAGAAGTGGATTCCATGCGTGGCGTCGCTTTGTATCAGATGAAACGCTACGATGCCGCCGAGAAGATTTTCCGCGATCTCGCCCGACGCAGCGCGCGCAACGCTGACACCTATTACTACTTCCTTGGCTCCATAGCCATGGAGCAAAAGAAGTTCGATACCGCCCGCAAGCATCTGGAAAAAGCCATTGAGTTGAACCCGACCAACGACAGCGCCCTGAACGCGCTGGGCTACATGCTGGCTGATCAGGGGAAGGAATTGGACGAGGCGAAGAAATTGATCGAGCAGGCATTGCTCCTCAATCCGGGCGCACCTCACATCCTCGACAGCATGGGTTGGGTCTATTTCAAAATGGGCGACAACGATCTGGCTCTGGAATACGTGCAGCGAGCCGCCGCCCTCATAGGCGAAGACCCCGAGGTTTACGAGCATCTTGGCGATATTTATCGCGCCCGGGGCGAGACCGCCACCGCACTGGATTACTGGCGCAAGTCGATCGCGCTGGACAAAGAGCGCATTTCCGTGCAGGTCAAGATCAAGGCTGTCGAAAGTAAGGAACCTAAATAAGCACGACCATGGTACGTAAACGCCGAGACAATACAGGAAAGCAAAACGCTGCAACGCCCGCTGCACAACGGCCGGACGGCGCGGCAACAACCACCGAAACCGCCGCCATGGTGGATTACCGTCAGGGGCACCGCTTCGGTGCTGCGTTCTATCTGACCGCAAATCTCATTTTCATGGCCTTCTGCGCGTTGCAGTTGATGCTGGTTAAAGCTGTCATTGGCGAGACTCAGGGTCTGTATTTCTTTTTTGGGGTGCTTGTAATCGGCTTCCTGCTGGTGTCTGTCTTCGACTACGCTTACGATCGTTTCATCGACTCGCCAAGCCGTGAAACGGAAAGCTGATGCCGGTCCGCCCAGTGGCGGCGGGCCTTTTCGTGCCATCATCCTCCCCGGTCCCCAAATTCTACGGGGAGTGGTAGGCGCACAACCCTCGAAGAATTACACCACTCGCCGCCTGTTGGTTGCCGCGCTGGCCACGGGCGAGAGTACCGTGCGAAATGCGGCGATAAGTGACGACTCCGACGCCATGACCCGCTGCCTGCGCACCCTGGGTGCCGAGGTGGACGTGAGGGAAAATGGCGACGGAAGCGCCGATGTTCGAATTGTGGGTTTTGGCGCAACACCTCATCCGACGACGCCGTTGCAAGTGGGCAATGCCGGCGCGGTGCTGCGTTTTCTGCTGGCGGTGGGCGCACTGTGCACCGAGGCACAATTCGAAACCGATCGACCCGACTCGCTGGGCAAACGCCCCAATGCGGATCTTCTGGAAGCGGTGGCCCAACTGGGGGTCTCGACCAACAGCACCGATGGCATGCTGCCCATCACCATCCGCGGAGGGGCTGGCGCCCTGCACGGCGGCCAGGTGAAAATCAGCGGGGCGCGCAGCTCACAATTTCTCAGCGGTCTACTTTTCATCGCGCCGCTTATTGGTCAGCCTCTTGAGATTACGGTGACGGACAAACTCGTCTCGCGCGATCCGGTGCGCCAGACTCTGGAAGTGATGGCCGACGCGGGCATTGTGGTGGAAGCCTCGGATGATCTGATGCACTTTCGCGTGGAGCCCCAGTCTTACAAAGCGGGAGAATTCCGCGTGAACGGCGACTGGCCTGGAAGCGCCGCCCTGTTGGCTGCGGGTGCGCTCACGGCCGACGGTATCGCCGTGGAAGGGCTTCTCGACGACAATCAGGGGGAACGCGCGGCCGCCGACGTGCTGAGCACCATGGGCGCTTCTCTCACGCGCCACGAGCACGAAATTCGTGTGGCTCGCGCTCCGCTGACCGCCGTGGATTTCGACGGCGACACCGCCACCGACGCCGTGCTGGCCCTTATGGGGCCGGCCTGTTTCGCCCAGGGGACTTCGCGTTTCCACAACGTGGCGAACCTGCGGCTTAAAGAGTGCGACCGCATCAGCGAGCCGCTGGCCGAGTTGCGCAAGATTGGTGTGCACTGCGAGGAAGGCAACCAATGCGGCGATGCCGACCCGGATGCCATCATCATTCACGGCAACCCCGCCGGTTACGAGGGCGGAGTGGTTGTGGACGGTTGCCGCGATCACCGCGTGATCATGCTGCTCACCGAGGTCGGGTTGCGCTGCGCCAAGGGGTTGACCATCTCCGGAGCCGAACATGTGGCGAAATCCTACCCGCGGTTTTTTCAGGACATGATCCGGCTGGGAGCACGCATTAAATTTGAACGCGAAACCTCGGGCGGAGACCAGACATGACTCCTGCAGGAATGGGCGGTTTTTTTCATGATCTCGAGGAGCGCCTCGGCATCCTCTATCTGCCGGTCACCAAGTGGGTGATGTACATATGTACGGCGGTCTTTTTTGCCATACTATTTGTTCCCGGTGATCTTCTGTTCAGGCTGCTTGGGGCCAGCCCCGACACCACCCTCTACCGGTTTCAACTGTGGCAGTTAATCACCTACGCCTTCATGCACGGCGGTTTCGGGCACCTTTTCTTTAATCTCTTCACATTCTGGATGTTCGGTCGCCGCCTCGAGTATCGCTGGGGATCGCAGGTTTATGCACGTTTCTGCACGCTGGCTGCCATCGCTGCGGTGGGCACCCACCTTGCCGCCATGGTGCTGGTGGGCACGCCCCAGGCAACCATCGTCGGCCTCAGCGGCGTATGCTATGCCATCCTGTTCGCCTACGCGTACTATTACCGGGACGATGTCGTGCTGCTCTATTTCATCATCCCCATGAAGGTGAAATACTTCGTCGCCATTCTGGGCGTACTCACTCTGTTTTCGTCATTCCAGGTCGCCGGTAGCAGCACCGTGGCACACCTGACCCATCTGGGCGGGCTGGTTTTCGGGATACTCTTCGTGCGGTTCCCCGGATTGTTCGATTGGTTTCGCCTTCCGCCGTTGCCCGGACGCCGCAAAACGAAACCCGGACCGCGGCGTTTCGGCGACAAATAACCGAACGGAAGCGGCGGGGTTATTCGGGCTTCATCAGCGGGAACAAAATCACGTCACGGATTGATTCCGACCCTGTCATCAGCATGACCAAACGGTCGATTCCCACACCCAACCCGCTGGCGGGGGGCATGCCGTATTCCAGCGCGCGAATGTAATCCTCGTCCATTTCGTGGGCCTCGTCGTCGCCCTGCGCTCGCGCCGCCACCTGATCCCGGAAGCGTTCGTACTGCTCGCGGGGATCGTTCAGTTCGCTGTAGCCGTTACAGATTTCCATTCCGCAAATATACAATTCGAAACGCTCCGCGACCGACGGATCATCGGGACGCGCCTTGGCCAGCGGGCTGTTTTCCTTGGGAAAATCGGTGATGAAGACGGGCTGCACGAGGTTCGGTTCGACCCGCGCCTCGAACAACTCCACGATCATCTGAGCCGTGGTGACGGCTTTTTCGGGTTTGTGAAACGGAGCCATCTTGCGCCGGGTTTCGTCGGCGGGATCATCCCAGCGCAACTCAACATCAGCGGCCTCGGGCACATAGCGGCGCACCGCTTCGATGTAACCGATGCGCGCGAAGGGCTCGCCGAGATCGAACTCATGCTTGCCCCAGACAAATTTTGTTTGAGCGAACACTTCGGCCGCAATGGAGCGGATCATCGTTTCCGTCAGGTCCATCGTATCGCGATAATCCCAATGGGCCGTGTACAGCTCCATCATGGTGAACTCGGGGTTGTGGCGTGTGCTCACGCCCTCGTTGCGGAAGTTGCGGTTGATCTCGAAAACCTTTTCCAAGCCGCCAACCATCAGCCGCTTGAGGTACAGCTCCGGTGCGATGCGCAGGAATAGCGGCACATCCAGGGCGTTGTGGTGGGTCTTGAAGGGTCGCGCCGCAGCGCCGCCCCAGATGGGCTGCATCATCGGGGTCTCCACTTCCAGATAACCACGCTCTTCAAGGAAGCGCCGCATGGAACCGACAATGCGACTGCGTTTCACGAAGGTCTGCGAGACCTCGTCGTTCACGATCATGTCGAGGTAACGCTGGCGGTAACGCAGTTCGGTGTCCTTCAACCCATGCCATTTTTCGGGCAACGGGCGGACGCTCTTTGTGAGGAACGTGAATGAGACGGCCTGCACCGTCAGCTCGCCGGTGCGGGTGATGAACAACGGCCCGCTGACCCCCACGATATCGCCCATGTCGGAGTGTTCCTTGAACAGGCGATAGTCCTCCTCCGGCAGCGCATCTCGTTTGAGATAAACCTGAATGAGACCGCTGGAATCCTTGAGATGGAAGAAGGAGGCCTTGCCCATGTGTCGGATGACCATGATCCGGCCGGCCACGCGCACCGGCGTTTTCGCCTCGATGAGCGCTTCCTGACCGGCCTTGATGGCCGCCGATGAATGGGTCGGGTCCCAACGGTTCACATAAGGATTAACCCCCTCTTCGCGCAGCTTGTCGGCTTTGGCGTAGCGGATTCGGATGATTTCGTTATGGTCTTTCAGCATATCGGACAAGGGAGCCACTTTCACAGGCGGAATGATGTTGGGTTTCGGGGCGGCGCTGCCGCGTGTCAAGAAGCGCCGTGAGGTGTTTACATCTTGATTGCAAAGATGTTGATTCAGCAGATGGTCGAAAACCTTGCCACGATGATTTTTTGCAGCCTTCCATTTCAAGGCAAAGGCGCCTGAATGTATAAAAACAAAACCATCGCTGTCGTTATCCCAAGCTATCGCGTGGCCGATCACATCGGTGAGGTGGTGGCGAGTGTGCCCGATTGGGTGGACCACATCATCGCGGTGAACGATGCCAGCCCGGACACCACGGCCGAGGTGCTGGCCAGGATGGCGCAGAGCAATCCGCGCCTTCAGGTTGCGCATAACGCGGTTAATCAAGGCGTGGGCGGGGCCATGGCGACAGGGTTCGCGTGCGCGCTAAAAATGCGTGCTGACATCGTGGTGAAGCTGGACGGCGACGGACAGATGGACCCCGAACGCATGATCGATCTCGTGGATCCCATCGCCGTGGGGGTTTGCGATTACGCCAAGGGCAACCGCTTCCTCCATGCGGGCGCATTGCGCGACATGCCCAACGCCCGCCTGATGGGCAACATCGCCCTGACCTTTCTCACCAAGGCCGCCAGTGGATACTGGCATGTCTTCGATCCGCAAAATGGCTATCTGGCCATCTCCGCTCCGTATTTGAGCCTGCTGGATTTGGAGCATCTGCGAACCCGGCGCTACTTCTTCGAAAACGAAATGCTCATCCGGCTCAACATCGAGTCAGCCCGCGTTCTCGACTGTCCCATGCCCGCCATTTATCGCGGCGAAATTTCGTCGCTGCAGATTGGCAAGGTGCTGTCGTACTTCCCCTCGCTGCTCGTGAAGGGGTTCTTTGCGCGCTTATTTCAGCGCCACATCCTGCGCGATTTTTCCATCATCGTCCCGCTCTATTTGCTGGGTTTTCTGATGACGATGTTCGGCACGTTTTTCGGCGGGTACGTTTGGATTCGCGGTTACATGACCGGTGTCCTCAACCCCACCGGCACGGTTATGCTGGCGGTGCTGCCCTTCATCCTTGGGATCCAGTTTCTGCTCCAGGGGCTGACGATGGAGATGCTGCTGTCGCCGCGTGTGCAAAGCCCGCCACGCGATAACAACGGCCCGCCTCTCGGTTAAAACGCGGGACGTTTCAGCGGGTCTTTCTCCAGAGTCGGCTGTCCCACGCGCCCCACGCCAAGCCCAGCAGGAACCCTCCCGTATGGGCCCAGTTGGCTATGGGGCCCATCCAGCCTGTCCAGCAAAGGAAGAACCAGCCGATCATCAGGACCGTATTAAACCGATCCAACTCATAAGGCACCGTCGGATCGTATTTCATGCGAATAATGGTGTAGCCGAACAAACCGTAAACCACCCCCGACATACCGCCGAAGTTGCCGCCCGCCATCCAATACTGGAGCAGGTTGCTGGACAGCGCCATGAACAACACCATCAGCCCCAGCCGACGGGAGCCGTCATGGGATTCAATCCCACCCCCCAGTGCATGCAGCCACATCAGATTAAAGAGGATGTGCATGAGACTAAGGTGGAGAAAAATGGGCGTGAACAACCGCCACACCTGACCCTGCAACACCTCCGGCGATAGAAGACCGCTACCGGGGACATTGCTGATTAAGAAAAGACCATAAAGCCCTTTTGTGCCGGGAATGTACTGGGACAGATACACCACAACGCTGACCATGATGAGACCAATGGTGACCGCGCCGGCGCCCATGTTTGCCCGCGAACCCAACTTCAGGCGCATATCCACAATTTTGGCCTGGGCTTCCTCCGCCTGGCGCTCTTCTTCCTCCCGGCGTTTGGTGGCAAGGCCCTTGTGGGCGCGATATTGTGGGTCATCGGGAGCAGCGATAAATTTATCGAACTCCTCCGCGCCTTCCCCCACCTGACCTTCTTCGTAAACCCAGATGTTCCATGTGCCATCGGAAGCCTGCTCGGCTTCGCAACGGATCTCGCGCCCGTATAGATAGTCGCAAAAAGTCAGGGCTTCGTTTTCGTTTTTCAGGCTGCCTATATTGCGCATGAATTCCCCAGAGTTTGAGTGTGATCCATTTCACAAGGTGCGGTCTGTGAGATCAATTTGTTTCTGAACGGATGTCGAAAACGTCCCCCGTGGCCTCGTGTCACCGAAAGGTGCGTCGTTGCAGAACCAGCATCTCATTGCCGCCATCCTGAAACTCGTAAGGCACAGACATAACGGCGGAGTGAATACCATCGCCCAGAAGAGCGTCACGCAAGTCCTTCACGAATTCGCATGCGTGGGATTCCCTATCGAGGAGAGGGAAGACGCGCACCTGATCGCGGGAGACACGCACGAGTTCGCGCAGAGCCGCCTCGTGAAAATCGAAATCCAGTCTGTCGGCATAGGTGAAGAGGAAATGTCCGCACAGCGAAAGATCAAATTCGCCGTCCTCGAAGGGAAGCTCGGGCAATCCGGCAGCGACATACATACCGTGGGAGGCCGGCTGCTGGTAGTGATCAATGAACTTATGGGTAGATTCCGTGCGGGTTCGGTTGTAGTCGGCCATATCGGCAAAATAGCGCCAGGTATAATTGCGGATATTCTCCGTGATGAAGCGGTTCGCGCGGTCCATCCCAGCCCGGGCCAACTCCGCCATCTGTTCACCGGCCAGATCGTAGTGCGGGTCGGCGGCCGTTATATCCATCCCCAACGCACGCCCCTCGGCACAGAAAGAGGATCCACCCGCCCCGCAGTCCAGAATACGACGGTCATGCAGGTCGCCCGTGGTAAGAGCAAACATATCGCAGTATTCGCGATATGGGCGCGACGTGATGATCGTTTCTTCAAAGAAAACCGACATGGGAGCAAATCCGCAAACCGTGATGAGATATAACCGGGAGCGTATTAGAAGCCCTAAGGGTGGAACATTCGCTTCCCAAATCATTAAGTTAGAGGCCTTTGCCCGCCGGAAGTTGCAGAAAATCGTAAGGGAAGCGCATCCAACTGACGATTGACATGTCTAAACACGGTGGGCAAACGGTTGATTACGGAGCAAATAGCCCCTCAACTGAATGCACCATCATCAAAGACTGAAGTTTTCGGAGAAAATAGAATGAAGAAGTCGAACGTTTTGACCCTGGCATTATGCCTGGGTGCAGCAAGCCTGGCCTTTGCAGCCGAGGGACAGTCAACCCTGGGAGAGCAGACGACCCAAACGACGGTAATCAGCTCGCGTGGTGCCGGCCGCGGCGGTCGTCAGGCGTCGGGTCTTGGCGCAGCGCGCCTGGCAGCGCTGAAAAAACTGACTCTTACGGACGAACAAAAGACGAAACTCGACGAGATCGAGAAGTCCTGGCAGGAAGGCTTTAAGACCGTTCAAACTGACATGATAAAAATGCGTCAGGAATCGGGCACAACTGGTACATTAGATTCGCGGGCAAAAATGCGCGAGACTTTGATGGCACTCGACAAAGACGTAAACACGAAGATCGACGCCATGCTCACGCCCGACCAGAAGAAAGAACTCGAGCAGCAAATGACTGAATCTGAAAAAATGACCCCGCGCCGCATGCGCGACAGGAATACCTCGGCACCCGCTGCAAAACCCGAATAAATCACCAGCGGTTCCACAAAAAGAAGGACACGAAACAGGCGTTACGACGTCGGTTGCGTGTCCGTTTTTTTTGAGGACGCATTAATCGCCCCCCCGCCTCTCAGAGAGTCTTTTTCATAATGGCATAACGGCGGGTGAGCTTGAAGCCGAGGCGTCCGTATACACCCTGAAGGGCCCGCTCGCCGGTCCACAAAACCCACGCGCAATGGTAGCCGCGCAGGCGCATCTGGTACATGGTGCGCGCCAGCAACACGCTGCCAATACCCCGACCCTGGTAGTCATCCGACACTCCGAAGGGCCCGAAGTGATCGGACTCATGCTGACAGTAACCAATGATCCGGCCTTCATCCAGAGCCAACCAGATGGCATCCTCATGAAACCGTCCATGGGTCAGATCGATGAGATTGCGCCGCGCATCCTCCACCCACGGGCCGGGCATCAGATCGCGGAGAAATTGAAGGAACTCCGGAAGGTCGTCGCGGCGATAATGGCGGATTTCGATTCCCTCCCCCGCCAGTTGTTTCTCTTTCGTCAGCACCTTCCCGTCGAGGGTGAAGGTCGCAATATTTGCGTCAGCCCCCAAACCCTCGGTGTATTCCTCGAAACCGTGACTCTGCAGGAAGGCGACACCGTCGGCGTAATTGTCTTTGTCCACCCCGGGGACAAAATAATTGGGCGTGTAAGGGGCGATCGTGATTATCTTGCGATCACGCTCGCGAAAGAATGTTTCCGCTGACGCCAGCAACGCCGAGCCGATTCCCTCCCCGCGCCGGTCAGGGTCAACACCCATGGCCGTGATGAACCCCGTGTCTTCGCGCAGTCCGACCTTTTCAATGGGTTTGTGAAGCACGAACATCGTGATGAAACCCACCAGCGCACCGCCCGCCTCGGCCACAATGAGGCTTTGCGGTTCGAAGCTCAGGTCCAGCAGGATGCGCCGTTCCAGCAGATCACGGGTAATGCCATCGAGCGGCAGTGCGCGATCCCACAGGGCGAGCAGAGGCTCGGCATCCTTGCCACGGAACAGGCGGATTTCAACAGCGGGGGTGGGCGTCATTTATGTAATTCTCCTTCGGCCGGTGATGTCAAAAAGATGGTCGCCGATGTGAACAAGGCACACATCGGCGACCGTGATAGGCAAAGAAAAATTAGTGGTGAAACACCCTCAGAAAACCGCCAGACTGCTACAGCTTGGGGAAGGTACTGCTGGTGAAGTTGCCGGTTGTGGGATCATAGTTGAACTTCCCACCAAAGGGTTCCGTGGTGTTGAAGTCGGTGTAAAACACTTCATGAAGATCCCTGGGGTTGCGTCCGAGTTCTTTCTTTCGCTCGGCAATGGCATCCCTTACACCTTTCAGTAAACCAGCCAGATCCTCCTGCAATTTAGCGGCGGACAAGATCAGTTCATCCTTTTGCACCCAGGGATATCCGATCTTCGAGAGATTAAGCACGTAGCGGGTACCGTGGGGTTCCTCTGGAATACCGGTTCTTTTATCCAGAGATTGCTGGAAGATCACGCCCTCGAGGGGAAGCATTCTTGTCTGCCCTTCGGTGGCGGTGGTTACCAGTTCCACGGCGGCAATCTGGTCTGGTGTTGGCATCGCGATGCCATCTTTCCATCCCTCATAAACACCCTGCTTCCCCTGAGCCCGGGCGTATTTTTGAATCAACGCCATGACCTGGCTCATGCGCGGCATTTCCACGTTTTGCAACGCCGGCATCCCGGCCAGATCTTCGATGCGACCCGGCGGCGCGCCCGTGGCGGTGGTGTATTCGTCATAAGCCTGCATGAGGTGGAACATGTTCAACTTGTCGATGGTCTCGCGCACTTTGTTCAGCGCGATTCCCTGGAGAGCCACATCCTCGGCGTCTATGGCTTGCAATAGGTTGGACAAGAATTGGCGATAACCGATAAAAAACTCGCCGGCTTGCACTTCCAGATAAGCCACCACCCGTGGCACCCAATCGGGCATGTCGGGACGCTTGACGGTCATGCGGCCGAACCAGCGGGCCATGTCGAGATTGCGCAGTGACCATTGCGCCACATACATTCCCTCGAAGGGGATGCGGTACTGGCGGATGAGATTGAACATCCCCTTGCGGAGAAGTTTCAGCCCCTCGGTCTGTTGACCGCCTTCGTCACCGATGACCAGGTTGCCGAACGTATAGGCCTGCTCGAAATACGGGTCCAGTTCGGTGATCGTGTCGAACATGTTATAGACCGGCTTCCAGTCGCGGTTCGTCATGCCGCGTCCACCGAAGCTCTGGATGGCGCGCAACCAGAGGAAGTCCGCTGCCACCATATCGTAACGCAGCGACATGAGGCGCAGCATCGGACCACTGCGGCTGGAGAGCAGCCAGGTTTCCTGAAAGGGTGGGTTCTTCAGCACGTTTTCCAGCCCCCGCCGCTGGATGAGCACTGCGGGGGTGAAGAACGCTGCAAAGAGCAGGAAGAGAATGATGTTGGTGATTAATCCGCGTTTCATGGCGGCCTACTTGAAATTCCGGCGATTGAATATGAGCGAGGCGAGGCACAAAATGCCGGCCGTATAGAGCAGTCCGTAGGCCACGGCCCAGGGATCGCTGAGGGTGGGACCGAGTATGGCCGGCACTTCCATGGCAGCGGGACCGTGGATCGCCTCGGCACGCTTGTCGAAGTAGGCCAGATTGGGCACGATTTGCACGGCCCAGGTGGCGAAGTTATATTTCAACACATCAGCCCCGGCCAGAGCGGCCAGGCCGCCCGCCTTTTCGGCGAGCTTCTCGGCATAGCGCACGATGTCTTCCGACAGGCTACCGATGACAAAGGTCAGCGAGGTGAACACTGCGCTGAGTGTGGGAGTGGAGAAGGTCGAGTAGAAGATGGCGAAGGCCGTGATGATGGAAAGCCCGAGCGCACTGAAAGCAATAACCCTCAGCAGGCCCGCTGTCACCGCCTCGGAGTAACCAAACAGCGTGGCCACCGCTTTGCCAATGGCGATGAAGAACGTCTGAACATGGAACCAATAATAATGAAGTTGGAGATTGGCGATGGCCTCGCGCTTTCCGGACGAAACTTCCGGATAGAGGAGGTTGCTCAGCTTGTCGCTGGCGAAGGTTTCGCGCCAGTAGAGCACGGCGAAAAGAAAGATGCTCATGATGACCATATTGACCAGGATCGTGATGAGCAGTCCGAAGTACTTGCCGAGGATGAACTGATAGCGATCGATGGGTTTGGAAACGATCGTATAAATCGTCTTCTTATCGAGTTCGTTATAGACGAGATAAACGCCCACAAAGACAGCAATGAGGAAGCCGAAAAAGTCGATGGAGGCGAGACCGAGATCCTTGATCAATCGGTCGGGAGCCGCAATGGACAGGTCGCTGATGAAACTCGAAAAGACAATGATGAGGATGGCGAAGATCAGTAGGAAGTAGAGAACCTTGTTGCGGACCGCCTCCTTGAACGTGTTGAGAGAGATTGCGAGGACCTTAAACATTCGCGGCGCTCCTGGATTTTGAGTCGGTCTTTGCTTCCTGCGCAGGTTTTTTCGAAACTTCCCGGATGAAATATTCCTCCAGGGTTTCGCGACGGGGCGACAATGAAACGAGGGTGGCGTTCTGTTCGACGACGCGTCGCAGTGTGTCGCGCACCGGCTCTTCCT
The DNA here is from genome assembly GCA_002842095.1 of candidate division BRC1 bacterium HGW-BRC1-1. Lineage (GTDB taxonomy): Bacteria > Sumerlaeota > Sumerlaeia > Sumerlaeales > Sumerlaeaceae > HGW-BRC1-1. The sequence continues at coordinate 118,345 of PHCB01000002.1, read as the reverse complement.
TGTCGAACACGAAAAGCACGTCACGCTCGCGTTCAAGGAACTTGATGGCATGGGGACGAAGCTCGGCCACCGATTCTGCGCTCATGCCGGACACGATCACTTCCCAATCCTTAATGGTGGAACTGAGGAGAGTGTCCAGGTCGCCCATGGTGGATAGCTTCCCACGGTTGAGGATGGCCACCCGGTCGCAGATCAACTCCGCATCGCTGAGGATGTGCGAGGAGAAGAAGACCGTCTTGCCGTTTTCTTTCAGCTTAAGTATGATGTCGCGGATCTCTTTGCGCCCCAGTGGATCGAGGCCCGATTGGGGCTCGTCCAGCACCACGACCTGAGGATCATTCAGCAGGGCCTGAGCCACGCCGATGCGCTGAAGCATTCCCTTCGAGTAGCCCTTGAGCGGAAGGTTGGGCGCGTGGGGCGGCAGCGAGACCAGTTCGAACAACTCGTCGATCCGCTTGCGCCGGGCGGCCTTACCCAGTCCGTACAGGGTCCCGTAATAATCAAGGAACTCCTCGCCCTTGAGGTAGTCGTAGAAGTTTGCATTCTCGGGCAGAAAGCCAATGCTCGCCTTTACGCTCTTGTCTCCCAGGGGCTTGCCCATAATGCTGGCCGAACCGCTGGAGGGGAAGAGGATGCCCATCAATATTTTGATGGTGGTGGACTTGCCTGCGCCGTTGGGCCCAAGGAGTCCGAAGATTTCTCCCTCGCGGACTTCCAGGTCAAGGCTGTCGAGTGCCACCGTTTTTCTCATGAAGTTGAAGCGCAAGCGCCCATGCTCGACGTCGATGAAGTCGTGGGTGTAAACTTTGGTGAGTCGTTTTGTCTCAATTACGATCATGGTTGAAAGAACCGATTGTGTTGGATTGTCCCGAAACAGCCTCGGGGGCAACTATTCTGTCAATCGGTAGCAATTTCAACGCCAGTCATTCAAGAGGTTCCTTCGAGAACATCAGATATAGACTTAGTCCCCTGGGTTGCGATGATGGAGACCATCCAGAAAAGCCCCGCCAATAATAACCTCCGATCGCATCCGAATATAAAATTAAAGAATAGACTCGTTATATCCAGAGGGTAGTACAGCACAACCGGTTGGAACCAATCATGCGGCGATGTAGTCCGATTACCAAGCGCGGTTACGCCCGCCGTTACCTGCGGGATGTCTTCCGCCGGACATCATTGAGTCATATTGCAACCTACAGAAACAGGCGGTAACATGCAGAAGAACCCATCGCGCGCGCTTATAACACCTGCATCAGATGATGCAACATGGTACAAAGATGCCATCATTTATGAAGTCCATGTGCGGGCATTTGCTGACAGCAGCGGCGACGGGGCCGGCGACTTTCGCGGCCTGACTTACAAGCTCGATTACCTGCAGGACCTCGGGGTGAACGCCCTCTGGTTACTCCCCTTCTATCCCTCCCCACTGCGCGACGATGGCTACGACATTGCCGACTATCGCGAAATCCATCCGAACTATGGAACCATGGCCGACTTCCGCGAGTTCCTGCGAGCGGCTCACGAGCGCGACATTCGCGTCATTACAGAGTTGGTGCTGAACCACACCTCCGACCAGCATCCCTGGTTTCAGCGCGCGCGTAAGGCACCGGTCGGGTCTCCCGAGCGCGACTTTTACGTGTGGAGCAAGACCCACGAGCGTTATCCCGACGCTCGCATTATTTTTCAGGATTTCGAAAAGTCCAACTGGTCGTGGGATTCTGTGGCCGATGCCTACTTCTGGCACCGCTTCTACTCGCACCAGCCAGATTTGAACTTCGACAACCCGAAGGTTCAGACCGAGATGCTGCGCGTGCTCGACTACTGGATGCAAATGGGCGTGGACGGCATTCGCCTGGATGCGGTGCCCTATCTTTTCGAGCGCGAGAATACCAACTGTGAGAATCTCCCCGAGACTCACACCTTCCTGAAGAAACTCCGCGCGCATATCGACAAGCGTTACAGCGCACGCATGTTGCTCGCCGAGGCAAACCAGTGGCCGGAAGATGCAGTGCAGTATTTCGGTGAGAAGGGTGATGAATGCCACATGGCGTTCCACTTCCCCATTATGCCACGGCTTTTCATGGCTGTGGAGATGGAAGACCGCTTCCCGGTGGTGGACATCCTCCGGCAGACACCGCCCATTCCGCCGGCTTCCCAGTGGGCGTTGTTTCTGCGCAACCACGACGAACTCACACTGGAAATGGTGACGGACGAAGAGCGCGACTACATGCAGCGCAGCTATGCCCGCGACACCCGCGCGCGCATCAACCTCGGCATCCGGCGGCGCCTCGCTCCCCTGCTGGGTAACAACCGACGCAAGATTGAACTGATGACAGCGTTGTTGTTCTCGCTGCCCGGCACACCGGTGCTGTACTACGGCGACGAAATCGGCATGGGCGACAACATCTATCTCGGCGACCGCAACGGCGTTCGCACACCCATGCAGTGGAGCGCCGACCGCAACGCAGGTTTCTCCCGGTCAAATCCCCAAAGACTTTATCTGCCCATCATCATTGATCCGGAATATCACTACGAAGCAGTGAATGTGGAGACCCAACTTGGCAACCCGAGTTCGTTGCTCTGGTGGCACCGGCGCATTATTGCTCTTCGCAAACGTCACCCGGCTTTTGGGCGGGGCGATTTGCAGATGCTGGACTGCGAAAATTACCGCATCATTGCCTTCATCCGCACCCACGCTGGCAAGTCCATCCTCTGCGTTTGCAATCTCTCGCGATACGCGCAGCATGTGGAGTTGGACCTGACAGCGTTTCAGGGATATGTACCCGTGGAACTGTTCAGTCAGAGCGACTTCCCCCGTGTGCAGCATGGCCATTACGGCCTTACGATGGGACCCCACAGTTTCCTCTGGTTCTCTCTGGAGGAGAAATCGGAAACAGCACCGTTGGGTATATCCGGCGACACGGAACCTGTGTGCGTGGTGGAATATTCGGGCAGCGTGGACGACCTTCTTCGGGGCACACCCAGCGATGAAATGAATGGCTGCCTCGTTCGCCATTGCGCGTCGCTCGACTGGCTGAAGCCAATGCGGTTGGATCTGCACAACATTCGACTGACCGATGCCATCCGCCTCAACAGCCGGGTTCGTCCCGCACTTTTCCTGGCATGTCTTTCCGCGCCGGGTGGGTCCATGCGACGCAACAACCTGATGTTGCCGGTGAAGGTTCGCCCTCTCGGGCAAACGACATCGGGTCGCCGCGTCCCGGGCGATGTGCTACACCTGCGCAACGAACGCACGGGGGAAATGTTCGCCGTGTCAGACGCCTCGCAGGACAGCTCATTTGCCCGAATCCTTCACACCGTCCTAACCACTGGAAAAGTTCTGAAAGGCGCCCACGGCAAGCTTGTCATCAAGCGAACGGTCTCCATGCGCAACGGCACCCCGGAAGGCCATGTGGATGACTATCAGGCGATCCGCACCGAACAGGGCAATCTCATTGCCACCCACATGCGCAACCGCGTGGTGAAGGTTATCACCCGGCCCCAGCCCGGCCCCCACCCGGATGTGGAAATAGGCACTGCCCTCGCGCCCAAAAATGGCGATAACCATCTGCTGCCGTCGCTTCTCGGATGGGCGGAATATCACGGGACCGATGGCGACCTGCCCGAAACGGTTGCTCTCCTGCAGGAGTATCTGCCCAATCAGGGCACCGCCGACCGCTGGCTGCTGGATCACCTCGAGCGTGTGCTGGAACAGGCAGAAGCGGCCACCGGACCGGTCGTGAAGGTGAAACCGACAACCGGTGCTTGTTGCGGTATTAATGTGCTGCCGCAGTGGGCCCCGACCTTTCACGACATGTTCCGCCCGATGCTGGAACCCGTGTCACTGCTTGGGCAGCGACTTGCAGAATTGCATCTCAGATTAGCCGCCCTTCCGACCAACGATAACAGTCTTTCCGCTGAAGCGTTCTCGCTGTTATATCAGCGCGGACTTTATCAAAGCATGCGCAATCGCGTGGGCAACACGTTGAAACTGCTACGCATTCGGTCCCTGCCCGATGATCAACCCATGCGCGATCTGCTGACGGATTTCACTCAGGCGCGATTGCACATCGATGACCTGTTTAAAACCGCCACTGCACCACGGTTGCGCGGCCTGCGTATCCGCGTGCATGGGGATCTCCATCTCGCACAGGTTCTCTTCACCGGTAACAGTTTCGCCTTCATCGATTTTGAGGGCGATACGGCTGCCCCCCTCAGTGAGCGGCGCATCAAACGCAGCCCCCTGCGCGATGTGGCCTCGATGCTTTGGTCGCTGCGGCTTCAGGCCAGCCGGGCCATGTTGCAGCGCGAAGGGCAGGGTTTCACCCGCAGGGAAAAGGCCGACCATCTGGAACCCGTGGCCCGCGCCTGGACCGCCACCCTCACCCAACCGCTGTGGTCTGGCTATCTGGCGGTGGATGGCATTCGCGAAATGCTCCCGGAATCATCTGTGGAGGTGGAAAATCTGCTTTCGATCCATATGATCGACCGGGCCTTGAGCGATGTGGAGCATAGTGTCTTGCGTGGCGGACAGGAAACACACATTATTTTGAAAACATTCCTCGAAATGGTGAATCGCCTTTAAGGCATGGGAACGCCGCTGATCAACTTTGTCGTTTGAAAGGAACAGCATCATGACCCATCGCAAAATATTTTTGCTCGTCATACTGATGGCGACCGGCCTGCTGTTCGGATGTTCGAACACTGCCTCTGATGAGGCGGCATCCGGACGCACAGTAATCCGCATCAATATTGATCCCATGGCCCGCAACCTCGCCCTGACTGAAGACCTTGCACGCCAGTTTGAAAAAGAAACGAGCGCCTCAATTGAAATCATCCGCGGCCCATCCGACGCCACGGAACGACTGGCGCAGTACATGAATTACGTGGGGGCGAAATCGGCCGACATCGACATATATCAGGTCGATGTGATCTGGCCCGCCACCCTCGCGGATCACCTGATCGACCTGACGGAAGCATTCGCCCCTGAAAAAGATGAGTTCTTCCCTGCCATCGTCGAAAACAACACCATCGGCGGCAAACTCGTGTGTGTGCCCTGGTTTGCCGACGCGGGCGTGTTGTACTATCGGGATGATCTGCTGAAAAAATATGATCTGCCGGTTCCAGAAACTTACGACGATCTGACCACCATCGCGGCCGCGGTGCAGGAAAAAGTCCGCGCCGAGGGCAATGCAGATTTCTGGGGTTATGTGTGGCAGGGAAAGGCCTATGAAGGTCTGACCTGCAACGCCCTGGAATGGCAGAAGGCCGAGGGGGGCGGTACCATCGTGGAACACGACGGCACCGTGAACGTGAACAACCCGGCGGTGAGCAGTGCCCTCAAACGCGCCGCCGGTTGGGTGGGCACCATCTCGCCTCCGGGTGTGCTTACCTATCAGGAAGATGAAGCACGCAACCTCTTCCAATCGGGCAACGCGGCGTTCATGCGAAACTGGCCCTACGCGTGGGCTTTGGGGCAATCGCCCGAGAGCAACATCCGCGGTAAATTCGCCATGGCTCCGCTGCCCGGCGGCCCCGGTGGACGTGCATCCGCGCTGGGAGGATGGCAACTGGGCGTTTCAAAGTACTCGAAAAACCCCGACCTGGCGACGAAGTTTGTGATGCTTCTCACATCCGCCGAGGCGCAAAAACGGCGCGCGTTGGAAGCGTCGATGTTGCCCACCCGCACGGGGCTTTATGACGATGCGGAACTCATCGAGGCGATGCCCTTCCTTCCCGCCATGAAAGCCGCGTTCCTCAACGCCACGCCGCGCCCGGCACGCCAATCCGGCACACGGTACAATCAACTTTCCTCCCAATATTTCCGCACCGTTCACCGCATCCTGAGCAAACAAATCGAAGCGGATGAAGCCTTAAAACAGTTGGAAGAAAGTCTGCCCGCCATTATGGGATCGGGTAATTGACGAAGGGTTCCACGGCTTTGCGGGTGTCGAGCGGGTTATCGCCGCTACAACGTCGGCAGCAGCGGCTGGGCTGGCTTTTCCTGACTCCGGCGCTCCTCATTCTGGCAGCACTGGGGTTTTACCCACTCCTGCGCACCATCTGGCTCAGTTTTACCGATGCGGAATTGGCGTCGTCCGTCGCCCCCCGGATGGTCGGGGCGGCAAACTACGTGCGGCTGATGCGCGATGCAGAATTCCACGGTGCCATCCAGCACACCCTCGCCTTCACACTCATCAGTGTATCCCTGGAAATGATCTGCGGCTTTGCCGTGGCCATGCTGTTGAATGCCCGCCTGCCCTGGCGCGGTGTGTTACGTGCGCTGGTGCTGGTGCCCTGGGCGCTGCCCACCGTGGTTTCGGCGAAGGTGTGGAACTATATGTTCGTCGACACCTATGGCGTCATCAACGACCTGCTTGTCACCCGTCTGGGATTGCTCTCCACCAAGATCGCCTACCTGGCCGAACCGGGCCTGGCGCTTGGCGCGGTCATTGCGGTGGACGTCTGGAAAACAACTCCTTTCGTTGCGCTGTTATTGCTGGGGGGGCTGCAGCTCATCCCGCCACAACTGAATGAAGCCGCCGCTGTGGATGGCGCATCGCCGCTGCGCCGCATGTGGCACATCACGCTGCCGATGCTCATGCCGATGGTTTTTGTGACGCTCGTCTTCCGCACCCTCGACGCGCTGCGGGTGTTCGACCTCATCTGGGTGCTGACGCGCGGACAGTCTGCGACGGAAAGCCTGGCCACCTACAATTATCGACAGATGGTCGACTTCCGCCTGTTGGGTCAGGGGTCCGCTGTCAGCGTAGTCATCCTTCTGATCGTCGCGGTCTTCGTGATTGCTTACGTAGCGCTTTTCCGGCCCGGACGATCGGCGGAGGGCGAGTGATGCGTCGCTTACTTCTCCATCTCGCCGGCGTGCTTGTCATGATAATCGCAGTGTTCCCGCTCTATTGGGCGCTGAATGGATCGTTGTTGCCCTCTGGAACCATTTTCCAAAGCCCCGCCCGCTGGCTGCCCATCCCACCCAGTCTCGAAAGCTACAGTCGCGTGATGGAAGCGCGGGGCTTTTTGCAGGCTGCGATGAACTCCATCATCGTGGCGGCGGCGGCCACGGCCCTGTCGCTTGCGGCGGGAAGCCTGTCGGCCTGCGCGCTGGCGCGCTACCGCATGCGCGGCGGCGCGGCTATCACCTGGCTCATTCTCGCCATGACCATGTTCCCGCAGATAACCGTGGTGGGCGCGCTGCACGCTATCATCACGAAGCTGGGCCTTTACAACACTCTGGCGGGGCTCATCGTCAGCTACCAGCTTCTCACGCTGCCGTTTGCCGTGTGGGTGCTGACGAACTACTTTCGCTCGGTACCGAGGGAGATTGAGGAGTCCGCCTATGTGGATGGCGCCTCGCCCTTCACCACGTTCTGGCGCATCCTGTTGCCTCTTGCACTGCCCGGCCTGGTGACCACGGGACTGCTCGTGTTCATCACTTCGTGGAACGAATACCTGTTTGCCCTGAGCCTCACCCTGACCGACGCTGCCCGCACCGCTCCGGTGGCCATCGCGAACTTCGCCGGAGACACCGCCCACGAGGCCCCCTGGGGGCCCATAATGGCCGCTGCGGTGCTGGTTACACTGCCGCTGGTGGCGTTGGTTCTCTTCTTCCAGCGACGCCTGGTGGAGGGGCTGACAGCGGGCGCGGTGAAATCCTGAAACTATCTTTTTTTGAATGATCCCTCGTGTGAATGTCTTGACTCGGAGGGTTAAATTAAGATAAATTACTTGTTGGGTGATGCAGAACCGCAGGAACCTGTGTCGGGCTTCAATTCGTAGCGATCCCTCGGGGTATCAAGGTGAATTCCTGAACGCTTCAATTGTGCTTGATTCGGTTTTTGAAGTTCGCGGAACAATAGTCTTTCAAACCATTTTATGCCACGATCGCTCAATGCCCGAAGATGCCCGGTATGCGCGGGTCGATGACCAGATGACGAGGTGACAAGCAGATGCAGGATAAGATCGAGTTCGAACCGGATTACGAGCTGGGCGCAAAAATCAAGGTTGTAGGCGTGGGCGGTGGCGGCACCAACGCGGTGGACGCCATGGTGGAAGCCGGGCTTCGCAACGTGGATTTCTATGTGGTGAACACCGATGCCCAGGCATTGGCCCGCAGCAAGGTCCCCCAGAAGATTCAGATTGGCTCCGAACTGACCAACGGTCGCGGCGCCGGCGCGGACCCCGAAGTGGGTGCTCGCGCGGCAATGTCTTCAAAGGATGAAATCACAGCGGCCCTAACGGGTGCCGACATGGTGTTCATCACGGCTGGTCTGGGTGGTGGTACGGGTACTGGTGCGGCTCCGGTTGTTGCCGAAATCGCCAAGGGCATGGGCATCCTCACCGTTGCGGTGGTCACGCGTCCGTTCAAATTCGAAGGCCCCCAGCGGATGAACAAGGCCAACGAAGGCCTCGAGCGTCTGCGCGAATTTGTGGATACCTGCCTCATCGTAACCAACGACCGCCTGCTGGAAGTTGTGGGTGAAAAAGCGACCCTGAAGGAAGCCTTCTCGGTGGCCAACGCCGTGCTGAAAACCGGCGTGCAAAGCATCAGCGACCTCATCAACGAGGCGGGTCTGATCAATGTGGATTTCGCCGACGTACGCACGATCATGAACCAGAAAGGCGGAGCCGTGATGGGCGTGGGCAACGGCAAGGGCGAGAACCGCGCCACCGAAGCCGTGAAAAAAGCCTGCACCTCTCCCCTGCTCGACAAGATCGTCATCGACGGCGCCCGCGGCGTGCTCATCTGCGTGACCGGCGGCCCCGACATGACACTGTTCGAGATCAACGAGGCCACCGGCATCGTATACGAAGCAGCCGCTCCCGACGCGAACATCATCTTCGGCGCCGTAATCGACGAGCGTTTGAAGGACGAAATTCGCGTAACCATCATCGCCACGGGTTTCGAAGATCGTATGCTTCGCACGGACCGCCCGTCGCTGGACCGCGGTGACGATTCGCGCCCCGTGACCACCAGCCTGATGGACAAGCTGGAAAGTGCCTTCACGACTCCCGCCGAGCGCAAGCCCGTGCGGCTCGAGACCCCGAAAGCAGAGTCCCCTTCATCAAAAACCAGTAACGATACACCTCCGGCCGCAGAGCCCAAGCGTTCCAGCGGTGGCGACACCGACACACTGGATTTCAACCGCCCCGATAACCCGCTGCGCACCCCGGCCGCCGGTTCCTTCGCCGAGCGCGAGAAGAACAAAGCCGCCAATGAAACGCCGACCCCGGAAGAAGATCCCGCAGCCTTCGAGGATGACCTCGAGACTCCCTCCTTCATCCGTCGGCGCAAAAACCTGTTCGAATAGTCCCTTTATTAATACACGAAACATTGAGGTTGAGGAACCCCGCCGTTCGTGCGGGGTTTTTCTTTTGTTATGAAGCCCAAACTAACGGTCATCATCCCCACCTTTAACGAGGAAAGAAACATTCGACAGGCTGTGGAATCGGCCTCTTTCGCCGACGAGGTGATGGTGGTGGATTCCTTCAGCACCGATGCCACCACATCCATCGCCCGCGAGATGGGCGTGCGCCTCCTCGAGCACGAGTACATAAATTCAGCCACCCAGAAAAACTGGGCCATCCCGCAGGCCTCCCACGAATGGGTGATGGTGCTGGATGCGGACGAACGCATCACGCCGGATCTTCGCGAGGAAATCCTCGATTTCATCTCGGCCCCGCAAGGCGATGTCGGTCTGCGCATTTTCCGCGCGAACTACTTCATGGGCAAACCCATCCGCCATTGCGGATGGCAGGACGACAGCGTGCTGCGGGTGTTTCCGCGCGACGACGCGCGCTATCTCGACCGCGAAGTTCATGCCGATGTGGTGCTGGAAGGCCCCATCCGCATAGCCCGCAGCCGCATGGACCACTTCACCTTCGACAGCTTCGCGCAATACATGCGCAAGTTCGACCAGTACACCACCTGGGCGGCTGGCGATCGCGACCGCAAAACCGCGCGGGTCGGTTACCGCCATCTGCTGGGACGCCCCCTGTGGCGGTTTTTCAAACAATACATCCTCCGCCTCGGCATTCTGGATGGCCGCGCCGGGCTGATCGTCTGTATGCTGTCGGCATTCAGCGTCTTCCTCAAATACGCCAAGCTCTGGGAACGCCGCCAAGCGACTGACGACGAAACCGCACAGACCGGGACGCCGACGTGAGAGTTCTCGTGAAGCTACCCAACTGGGTGGGCGATTCGGTCATGGCCACCCCGGCCCTCGATTTCCTGCGCGAGCAATTACCACAAGCAGAGATTATCGGGATAGCTCGCTCTGCCGTTGGGGGCGTGTTGCAGGGCCATCCATCGCTCAATGAAATTATCACCGCCGACGAACGCTGGCTACCCCCGGCGATTGCCACCCAATTGCTGGAGAAACCCTTCGATGCCGTGGCGCTCATGACCAACAGTCTCGGCAGCGCGTGGTTTGCTCTGCGCCGGGTTCGCTCGCGGATTCGGGTTGGATACGCTCGCGGCGGCCGACGCCTGTTGCTCACCCACGCCATCCCCTTCCATCGGCCCGACTGGCAAACGCCCGCGCCCCTGCCAATTTCCGCGCGGTCGCGGGTCAATGGCATCGGTCACCCCGGCCACATGGTCCAGTATTACAGCCACATTGCAGAGGCTGCTGTTAAAGCTCTTGGGATTGATGCCGAGACCGACCGCCTGACCCTCGACACGCCCCTGACACTTCCGCGTTCCGCTGAGGTGAAAACGGCCATGGACCAACTGTTGCAGGAACACAACCCCGGGCGATTGCCCATGGTCGCCATAAACCCCGGCGCAGCCTATGGCGGAGCCAAACGGTGGCCCCTGAAAAGCCTCGTGGCGGCAGGAGAACACTGCGCGGCAGCTCTCGGTGGGGTTTTGGTCAGCACTGCCAGCCCGTTCGAAACCGCCCTTAACGATGAGTTGGCCTCCTACGCGCGCACCAACTTGCTACGCCTGGGCGAACATTTGGATCTGCCCATGCTCATCGAACTCATGCGGAGAAGCACACTTTTTTTCACCAACGATTCCGGTGCCATGCATATTGCTGCGGCAGCTCAAACGCCCACGGTGGCCATCTTCGGCCCCACGGATTGGAATGTCACATACCCCTGGAGCCGCCGTGCCGTGGTTGTGCGTCAGTCCCCTCCCTGTGCACCATGCCTGCTGCGCGAATGCCCCATTGATCACATTTGCATGACCGAGATCGACACCCATCGCGTGGCTTCGGCCGGGTTGGATCTTTTGAACGAGCTGAAGGCAGCCGGCGGCGTATGACCGACTCTCCCCTCACCATCATTCATGTGAGCACGGAAACCGGCTGGCGGGGTGGCGAGCAACAGGTGAAATATCTCACCGACGGTTTGGCCGCCCGCGGCCACACGAACATTGTTCTGTGTCCGCCCAAGGGCGCGCTCCATCGCGATCGCCGTGAGGCGGGCATGGCCGAGCCCCTCAAGGCCCTGGGTGAGTGGGACATTCTCGCCGCGTCGAAACTGAGCGGCTTGGCCCGCACCTCGGGCGCGCATCTCGTACACGCCCACACATCCCACGCTCACACGCTGACCTGGATATCGGCGCTGCAAACCGGACTGCCAGCGGTGGTGTCGCGCCGGGTCGACTTCCCCATTCGCCGCGGCTATTTCGCCCGCGCAAAATACCTTTCGCCCGTCGTCCATTACATCTCCATTTCCGAGGCCGTGAAACAGGTACTGATGGATGGAGGCGTGGATGCGGGACGCATTGCCATCGCGCACAGCGGCATTGACCCCGGACGCTATCCATTTCGCGTGGGTCCACGCAACGAAACCGAAGCCGCCCACTGGGGGGCTGAACCCGGCGTTCCTCTCATTTTGAACGTCGCCGCCCTCACAGACCACAAGGACCAACAAACGCTTCTAAGGGCAGCGGCCCTCCTGCGGGGGAAGCTGACTGATTTTAAGTTGGTCATCGCGGGCGCGGGCGAACTTGAAAAAACGTTGAAGGAACAGGCCGTCCAACTCGGTCTGAACCAGCACGTCATTTTCGCCGGATATGTGCAACAGTTGGCACCCCTGTACGCCGCGGCGGATCTGTTCGTCATGTCGTCGCATCTTGAAGGGCTCTGCACATCCATTCTGGATGCCATGCTGGCAGGCGTGCCCGTCGTGGCCACCCGCACCGGCGGCATTCCCGAGATTGTTGAGGACGGAAAAAACGGAATCCTCGTGCCGCCCAGGACACCCGATGCACTTGCGGGCGCCATGGCCTCGGTGCTCTCGCAACCGGAAATGGCAGCGCGCTTCGCAGAGCAGGGCAATGCCACCGTCCTCGCCGGTTTCACAAACGACTCCATGGTGGAAGCAACGCTGGCAGCCTATCGCCAAATTTTTTCCCAGCCCAAGTAACGCCCGCTTTCACTTCCTGTCCATGCTGTCCATCTCGTCCATATAGTCCATCTCGACCATTCAGCGGTTGAATTCCCAACCCACCTTCGTGGCATAGTGACTCAGCACCCTGAAAATCCTTCCGGAGAAATCATGACTTCAAAACTTGTGGATCTCAAAACCGCCGTACAGATTCGCGAAGAGCTGCGACGGGAAGGTAAGCGGGTTGTGTTTGCCAACGGATGCTTCGATGTCATCCACGGCGGACACGTTTCGTACCTGCAGGATGCCCGTGCCCACGGCGACGCCCTGATTGTGGCGGTCAATTCCGACGTCAGCGAACGCGGCCTGAAGGGGCCCACGCGCCCCATCTATGGTGAGAAAGACCGTGTGGCCATTCTCGCGGCCATTCGCTTTGTGGACTACCTGCTGCTGTTCGACGAGCCCACGGTGGACCATCTGCTGGAGGCGCTGCGCCCCGACGCCCACGCCAAGGGAACCGATTACACGAAGGAAACCGTGCCCGAACGCGAGGTGGCCGAGCGTCTCGGAATCGAAGTTTATATCGCCGGCCCGCCCAAGGAGAATTCCTCCAAGACCGTGATCGCCACGGTTCTTGAGCGCTACGGCGACGAAGGCTGACCGCCCTCCGTTATGCGCATTCTCATCGTCAAGCTGAGCGCCGTGGGTGATGTGGTTCACGCCCTGCCGGTGCTTCACGCCCTGCGGACGGCGCGTCCGGATGCGCATATCGCGTGGGCTGTGCATGGCGGCGCTGCGAACCTGCTGGAGGGGCACCCCGAACTGGACGAGCTCATCGTGGTGCCCCGGCCTCGTTTGAGCGGTGGGATTGACCCGCTGCGCGACATCTACTCCCGCCTGCGGGAGGGAGGAGGCTGGGACGCCGCCATCGATTTGCAGGGGCTCACGAAAAGTGGCGCGGTTACGCTCGCATCGGGTGCAAAGATGCGCATCGGATTTGCGGGCCCGGCGGGGCGCGAGATCAACGCGCTCTTCATGACCAAACGCGTTCATCCCAAATCGGCGTCGGTCATCGCGATGAATCTGGAACTGCTTACCCCCCTCGGGATTGATCCAGCCGCCGCCATCGCAGCGCCCATCGCATGGCTGCATACGACTCCCGACGATGACCGCTACGCCGCCGAATGGATACAGCGCGAAGGCCTGGAGGGCCGCCAACTTCTGCTTCTGGACCCCTTCGCCGGATGGAAAACCAAACTATGGGAGCCCGACAAATGGGTGAACGTGGCGCGGCGGGCTCAACATGATCTGGGGCTCCGACCCATCATCTTCTTCGGGCCGAAGGAAGCGTCCCACGCCGTCTCATTAGCCGAGCGCATGACCAGCGCCGGAGCCCACGCCCTGCCCGCCCCGGACACCACACTGCGCCAATACACGGCTCTTCTGAAAAATCACATTGCCGCCATGGTGGGGGCCGACACCGGTCCCATGCACATGGCTGCGGCTTGTGGCGTGCCCACGGTCGCCCTGTTCGGCCCGTCGGATCCCGTGCGCAACGCGCCCCTTTTCGCGGGTGCGAAATTCGAAACACTGCAAGACCCCACCCAGCCCTGCGCCAACACCTTCACCCGCGAATGCACCTACCACGCGCCGGGCATGTGCATGGCCGGCATAACGACGGATGCGGTGATGGAGGCATTGACTCGTCTCGTGCCTCGCGAAGCTACTTCTTCGAATTAAACTGGTTCATCGCCTTCGTCACACCCTCGGCCAGAATTAACTCCACCGCGTCGGCCGCTTCCTCTTCCATGGTGCGTACTGCGTCCCACGCCCCCGGACGAAACTTACCCAGCACATACTCGACCCGGTCATGAATTTCAGCCGGAGGTGAAACGCCCAATCGCAGGCGGGGGAAGTCCAGCGTGCCAAGCGTTTGAATCATCGAAAGCAGCCCCTTGTGGCCCCCATGACTTCCTCCCGTGCGCAGGCGCAGTTGCCCCAAGGGAAGGTTCGTGTCGTCGCTCACAGCCAGCAACTCATCCGCTTCGCCCCCGTTTTTGCCGAGGAATGCCACAACCGACTTGCCGCTCAAGTTCATATAGGTCAATGGTTTGAGCAGAGTCGTGCGGACACCTCTCACGTTGATCGAAGCTGTTTCGGCCTCGAAACGCCGCTCCAGCGTCCACACGCCACCCCACCGCGAGGCGAGAAGATCCACGACATCGAATCCCACGTTATGGGGGGTCCGGTTATACTGGCGGCCGGGATTACCAAGCCCGACAATTAATTTCATAAGCGAATGATAAATCCTTCCAAAATGCATTCAAGGCTCGACAAGGGGAACGAAAGCCTACAAACTGCCATCAAATAAGTGTAACAGGTGCGTCGGGTGCAGGTGCGCCCGTTCTGTAAACCAGCACGACCACACACAAGGAGAATCAACATGTTTACGCGTCTCATGATCGCAGCCTGTGCTGCAACAATGCTCGTCGCATGTGCAGAAAATAAGCAGGAAGGCTCAGAATCACCTAATCCCATGGTGGGTGAGAACCAGGCAAAAAGCGAAGTAACCACGGCTGATGCCAAAGCTGCGTTGGATTCCGCAGTAACCACAGCCAGTCAGGCCGCGGACGAAGCCGTCTCGGCCATGTCAGCGAAGGTGGAAGCTTTCCGCAACAGCGCCAATGTTGAACTGGCAGAACTCAACCGCAACATTGCCGAGATGAAGGCCAAGGCCGATAACGCCACCAGCGACACCCAGGAAGAACTCAAGAAGATGGTGGCCGACCTTCAAAACAAGGCAGACGGCATCAAGGAGAAGTTGGCGGTCCTGAAAGAAGATAGCGCCGAGGCCATGGGTGAAATGGAGAAGGGCTTCAACGAATCCATCAAGGAAATGAAAGACGCCGTGGAAAAAGCCAAAGCGCGCTTCTGATCCCTGAACCAGTTGTCCGATTCAAATTTAACCGGAGGGGAACCCACCATGGGCGGGTTTCCCTCCGTTTTTATTTGCTCCCAAAATCCATGCGTGGAGACCTGATGGCGACTCTTTGCACCGCAATTATTCTCATAACTAAAAAGATGACACTGTGACCAAACGCGCGCTTATCACCGGCATTCTCGGGCAGGATGGTTCGTACCTCGCGGAACTTCTTCTGAAGAAAAACATGACCGTACTGGGCACAACCGCACCCGGGGAGCAACCGCGCTCACCCCGCTGGCTCGATTCCGACGTGATCCCGGAACTGATGGAAGCGGACCTCGCCGATGCTGACGCAATGCGGGAAGTTGTGAGCGGATTCGACCCGGACGAGGTGTATCATCTCGCGGCCCAAAGCAGCGTGGCGGCCAGCTTCGAGGATCCCCTGGCGACCTTTGATATAACGGGCTCCGGGGCGCTTCGCGTATTGGAAGCGGTGCGGACGCAAGCACCCACCGCGCGCGTGATGCTGGCGTGCAGCGCCGAGATGTTTGGTCAGGCGGAGGAAACACCTCAGACCGAAAACACCCTCATCTGCCCGGTCAACCCCTACGCGGTGGCAAAGACCGCTGCATATCACGGAGCGCGGGTTTATCGCGAAGCCATGGGGGTGGCGGTGTCCTGCGCCATTTTGTACAACCACGAAAGCCCCCGCCGGGGCGATGGGTTTGTGACCAGAAAGATAGCCCGGGGAGCTGCCCAGATTGCGCGAGGCAAAGCCTCGGAATTGCTGCTCGGAAATTTGCAGGCGCAGCGTGACTGGGGTGCTGCGCAGGATTACGTGCGTGCCATGTGGCTCATGCTCCAACGGCCGAAACCGGACGACTTCATCATCGCCACGGGCCAGGCGCGCTCTGTTGGAGATTTCTGTGACGCCGCCTTCAACCACGTGGGGCTGCACTGGCAGGACCACGTCCGAGTCAGCGAGGAGTTTTTCAGACCGACCGATCCGGCGCTGATGTGCGGCAATTCCTCCAAGGCCCGAGAGATGCTCGGATGGCAGCCGGAAATCAGCTTCGAGCAAATGGTGGCTGCGATGGTGGATGCGGAGCTGGCTCTGCTGGACGGTCCTTCTCAGAAGTAAGTTGGAGGAGGTCCGGGTATAACAGGAGCTGGCACCACGGCGCGCCGAATGCCGGGCACCATGCGCGCCGGCGGCTGGCCTTCCGGGGCACCGGTCGAGCGGATACTGAGCGCCCGCAGAGTTGCCCTGCCATCCGATGTACTCAATTTGCGCGTCTCAGCCGTCACCATGCCGCCGATGGATGGAACGCGCATTCCGCTCCACGGCGGGAATAACACGATGATCGATTCACCCGAACGAAGCTTCACCTCAGCCCGGAGGGAATTCCCCTCGTCAGGCTCCACGGAAACGATGCGCCCGGTGACAACAACGGTCGCGCCGTTAGGCTCGTTCGCAACACGGTTATCCGGCGCCTGGCTCTTTTTTTTGTTCGATCCCGATTCTGGTTTCTTCTCAGAGGATGTCTTGGTTACCGGTTCCGATGATTTCACAGCCGGTTCCTCTTCAATGATATCATCACTGATTGCCTTACGGGTTTTTTCGTCGGTTAGTGTTGACGTCGGTACGGGCTCGACAAGCTTATCCTCAACTTCAGCGGCCACGACGGGGGTTGCCACGGGCTCCAGAGTCGGAACGGGTGTAAGCTCAGGCTTGGGAAGTTCTGGGATCGAAGTCGGAGCAGGAGTTTGACCCAACTCGGGCATGGCATCGGGCTGGGCGACCTTGTCGGAGCCCGACGAATCAGCAACAGTTTCAACATTGGCCTGCGCTACGATGATTTCCTTCTGATCGGGATTATTTGATTCACTGTTCACAAACAGGGCAAATGCCGCAGGAACCAAAAAAGCCACCAATCCTGCTGGTATGAACAACTTCAACATCGTATAATCTCCCTTAAACCGCCGTAGGCACAGACAACCACTGACCAACTATCGGACAATCGGCCCGCTCATAATCATCTTACAGCGGAAGAGACGCAATCCTCATACCCGAAACCACAAACCATGTGGGAGTGAGAGGGACAGCAAGGCATAGCTAATAAAGAACGGACGTCTCTCCGGAAAAAGGAACCGGAGAAACGTCCGAGAAAAATTTCGATAAGACAGAAACGAAGCGGAAAGCTTAGTTAGCTTCAGCTGGCTCCGTCGCTGGGACTTCCGCGGGGGCTGGTGCTTCCACCGGGGCAGGAGTTTCAGTGGGGGCGGCAGTCTTCTTCTGATAGCGCTGACGGAACTTGTCAATGCGGCCGGCGGTATCGACGAACTTCTGCTGACCCGTGAAGAACGGGTGGCACGAGGAGCAAATCTCCACGCGATATTCCTTCTTCGTCGAGCGCACTTTGAAAGTGCTGCCACAGGCGCAGGTCACTTTGGCCAGGGCGTACTTGGGGTGAATGGTCTTCTTCATGGTCTCTCTGGACTCCTCTTGGGCACCGGCGCTGGAACAGGTCCGCCCATGATGCATTGGGCGCACAAATCTCCGTACGGCGCAATTAAACGCACGAACATTCCTTACATCCACCAACGAGGCACCATTCACACCGATTGTGAGGTGGCGCCATAAGTCACCTGAGCAACCGTAGACCTGTTTACGTCACCGTCGGATTTCCACGCGCCCTCCGGGCTGCAGAGCCCGAACCTCCGGGTCATACATGCACGAGACCTGAACCGGCGGTAATGTATACTCACCCGGAGTTACCGCGCGAATGGCGTAACGGAACACCTGTTTTTGACCTGCAACACCGTCGACGAAAGCGATCATGCGATCGTCCCGGACTTCGGTGCGTACGCCTGACATATCACCCTCCTGGTCGCCTTCGCCTCCCAGAATTGTCTCCGCCGTTTTCAGATTTGGATTCTCCACTTCGAACCCGGCCGGAAGAAGATCTTCGATGATGAGGTTGTTCAGCGTTCGGCGAGTCTCCAGCGTGATTTCAACCACCACGAAGTCTCCCTGCTTCAAACCCTTTTCCAAATTCATCTCTTCGCCCTGTCGGTTCAGGAAACGTTTCTTGACCGTGAGGCCCTCCGCCACCGGCTCGCGCGGAGGCTGCTGGGGGACACCCTCCGCCCGCCAGAAGGCGTAGGCCGCCCCCGGTCCAGTCAGAGCAACCGTCACTTTTTTTCCGCCAAGATACTCGTTCAAGGTCAGCGGTTCCTTCTCGGTGGCCGACAACACCCGACCTTCCACATGAACTTCAGCGCGGAAGGGTTGTTGCGATTCCTGACGAACTTTTTCGTAACGCTCCAACGCCAGAAGGGCGAACGCCGTATCCTGCGTGGTGCCCCAGTCGCCGCGTTCGTTCATGCCGTTGTACAACCGGTCGGCCAGGGTGGGAACCTCTGCCGCCGTGGGATCATGTTGCAGCCGCGCCAAAAGCAGGATGGCATTCTCGCGATTGGCCGAACGAAGGTTTCCCGAGGTAGCCCGGGCCACACTGGTAGCGGCGTCTCCGCTGCCCGTTTCGGCGAGCAACTTGCCCGCCTGGGCACCCTCGCCTATGGCCATGTAGGCCCCCGCGAGCAACGCGCGACCTTCCGGCGTGAGCGTCTCACGTTGATCAAGCAGCAATTCCATGCGATCACGCGGCGACTTTCCTGCCATCGCCAATACCCATGCCGCATAGGCACGGTCAGATTCCATGCCCTTCTGTCCGTCAGCCAGCAGGGATTCCAGACGCCCGAGCAACCCGTCATACTCCCCTGCGGGAACCACATAACCCTCGCGTCGGGCTTCCGTCAGGAAGTGGGCCGCGTACACCGTGCCCCACAACCATTCGTCATCGCCGCCCATCCACATAGACATTCCACCGTTCCACTTCTGCATCATCAATATGCGATCGACCGCGGTCTGGACAACCGATGGAACGGATTCAGCGATCATTCCCCGGGGCAGGTCGCTCCCCAGCGCCGCTGCGAGATTCATGAGCGGAAATGCAGAGGACACGGTCTGTTCAAGACATCCATAGGGATAGTTCACGAGATGACGCAAGGCACCGGACAGACGCACCTCGGGCATGGCGGATACCATCAACGAACCGGAGGTGGTGCCGGCCAGGGCGTCGAGGGACGCAATATCCACACGGGCTTCGCTGCCCGCTGCGAGACGCTGGAAACCTGATCGCTGGACAAAGGGCGCCGCCGGTCGCACCGGAATCTCGGTTTCATCGCCGTATTTCACTTCCCCGGCAGTCGCGTCAAAACTCACCCGCGCAACACCGGCCATGGGCGATGCGGACAGGTTCACACGCACAGCCTCCTGACCACGAGCCGCGATCCCGTCCTTCCCGCCAAACGAAATTTTACGTTCGGCGGCGGCATTCGATTGATCATCTCGGAACTTCAGCGGTCCGGAGACTTTGAGGTTCAGGGTTCCGGTGAGGGGTACGTCGGTGTTGTTGAACACCACGAAGCTCGCCTCGGCCCGGTCTCCCGGAGCGAGGAAGCGCGGCAGATTGTCCTGCACCATCACCGGCCCGCGCACAAACACGGTCGCCTCGCCCGATCCAAAACGCGGACCCGTGGCAGCCACGGCCATCACGCGCAGCCGCCCCATGAAGCGGGGCACGTCGAACTGCACATTGACCATGCCTGATGAATCCGCATTCTGTGTGCCCGCCCAGAGCACCACGGGCTTCACCCGTTCTGCGGAAATGGGCGAGAGGCGCCGCATCCCCAACCCGCCGTCGCCACCGGTGTGGGACGACGCCACGGCGGGTTGAATGAGGTCGGGCATGAGGTTCGCAAAATTGTCGGCACTCTGCACGCCGAGGCGCCGCAGGCAGTAAAAGAAATCAATGGGGTCGGGCGTTTCAAAACCGGTCAGGCTCAACACGCCTTCGTCCACCGCCCACACGGTTACCTGCGCGGGTCGCGGCTCGCTTGTCGTGAGGTCTCCCACGCGCAGGCTCAGCTTCAGCTTCTGCTCGGGGCGCACTTCAGTCGGAGCAGTGATATCCACTCCCAGCCGGCGCGTAGCGGGCGACACGGGTATGTTGACAGTTCCCGCCGCACGATGGGGCAGCCACTTCTCAGCGGGCCGCACCGGGCGCACAACCACCGCCGTGGCAAAGGCATTGGGCATGATATCAGCCGACAGCGGGATGCCCACCTCCAGCGTGTTTGTGGGCATCTGGTGGACGGAAGAGGTGAGAACCTTGTCCTGTTCGAGGGTGAGAAACAGCGTGCCTGCAAAGGGCGATTTAACAAGCAGGCGGGCCGTGTCACTCACGCCGTATTCTGACCGATCCAGCTTCAGTTCCAGCGACTCGGGTTTTTCCAGACTCCACGATTGTTCGCTCCAGATTCCCGAGGAGACATACACGATCTGTGACACGGCAGACCCGGTGGCGGGGTCCTCGAGGCGAATGAGGAAGCTGCCGGTTTCGTTGGGCGTCCAGAGGAGGTTGCCCCGTCCCGCATTCAAAACGAGCTGCATCTTCTGAACTGAGGTCAACTCGCGGCTGGTTTCGTATTGATAGGACTGACGGTCATTGCGGCGCAGCACGCTGTTGTATTTCACGCGCGAGATTTCTGCGTTGAGAGCCAGCGTGTCGCTTGTAGTAATGCTGGCATCGGGTAGCACGCCCACGATGTCGAAACGTCCCTCGGCACCCGGCTTCAGAAAGCCGTCGGTCGCGTTTTTCAGACCCAGGTAGTAGGGCACCGGATCAAGGGTGCGCTCGAGAACCGAGGTCACACCGCGACCACCGGAATCCATAACCGTCGCCTGAATGACCACCTTCAGAGCCGCGGGAGGTGGCGCTGCGTCAGGCACCGACAATGGGAAGGTCCTGCGTCCCTCATCATCCAATTCCTGCGGGTCAAGCTCAACGAGAGGAGAGGCGTATTTACGCTCCGAATCGCCAAAAGTGAAGCCTTCATACCCGGCAGGCGTGAACGGCGCGGGCACTGCCTGCATGGTTACCTTAACCCTGCGCCCCCCCGCTGCCTGGCCAAACATCTCCTCGGCCCGCACGGTTAGCTCCAGCGGGACAGAGGTCGACTGGCGAGCCTCGGGGGCCGATGCGCTGACCTTGATGCGGTTCGGAACAAACTCCTCCACGAAGAACTCCGTACGACCCAGAACATCGCCCGAGGGCGAACTGTCGCCTTCCTCCTGAGCAAAACCGTTGAGAGGAATGAAGAGTGCCAATGCAAAAAGGGATGAGGAGATGCAGAGAGAAAACCGTCGCGTGTTCACAGTCAGGCTCCGAGGAAGGAAATCTTGGAATACCATACGGAAGCACGATTCGCGTGAGGGGGCAAAGGAAAAAGTTGAGCTTTTCATTTCGCTGGTTCCATAGCATTGGATCCAACGGTACATCACCGCAAAGTCAGTCACCCAGGAGCTTTAATCCGTGCAACCCGACTCATCACCATCATCCGTTACCATCCGCAAAGCCGTATTCGAAGACGGCGACGCACTTCTGGGACTCATCGAGGAACTTGCCCATTATGAGAAGCTGGTTCCGCCCGACGACGCCGCCCGGGCGCGGTTGCTGGACGATGGCTTCGGTCCGAATCCCCGCTATGACGCCTACCTTGCCGAGGTGAATGGGGTCGTCTGTGGGTACGCGTTTGTGTTCGAAACCTATTCCACGTTTCTTGCGCGTCCTTCGCTGTATCTCGAAGACCTTTTCGTACAGCCGCAATTTCGAGGGCACGGGATTGGGCTGGCTCTCTTCCGCAAATGCGTGGCGGAGGCTGAACAGCGCGGCTGCGGCCGACTCGAATTTGTGGTGCTCGACTGGAACACTTCGGCTCAGGAATTCTACAAGAGCCTTGGCGTGAAACACCTGGAGGACTGGTATTGTTTCCGCCTCACAGCGGACAAGTTCAAACAGGTGCTGATGGATTAACCGGCACTAACCGCCCGCGATTACTTCTTCTTCTGACGGTTACGCCTGGCCTTCTGCTGCTTCATTTTCTTCTCGAAGGATTTGCGTTTCTCGCGCTTGTCACGATCGCTATTGCTCATGCCGGCGCCGGTGAAGCTGGCACCCCGGGCGTTGCCTTCACCATCGGGCCCCATGCCCACAGACTTCATGCGCTCCTGCATTTTCATCATGCCCTTCATCATCTCTCGCGCTTTTTCAAACTGCGTGATGAGGGCGTTCACATCGGCGGGCGTGCTGGCGCTACCCTTGGCGATGCGCGCCTTGCGGGACCCGTTGAGCAGCGACGGGTTGTCGCGCTCGGCCTTGGTCATGCTCTGAATGATGGCTTCCGTGCGCTTCATTTCGGCCTCGGGAAGGTCAACGTCTTTTAACGCGCTGCCCACGCCGGGAATCATTTCCAGCAGACCCTTCAGCGGACCCATCCGCTTTACCTGCTGCATCTGGTTGAGGAAATCCTGCAACGTGAAGGTGGCCGACCGCATCTTCTTCTGAAGATCCATGGCCTCCTTTTCGTCGAAATGTTCCTGGGCCTTTTCGACCAACGAGACGATGTCGCCCATGCCGAGGATGCGGCTGGCCATGCGCTCGGGGAAGAACTCCTGCAAGTCCTCGAGCTTCTCGCCCACGCCGATAAACTTGACCGGTTTGCCCGTGATGCTCTTGATGCTGAGAGCCGCGCCGCCGCGGGCATCGCCGTCCATTTTGGTGAGGCAGACGCCGTCGATACCGACCTTCTCGTTGAATGTGGACGCGCTGACCACAGCATCCTGGCCCGTCATGGCGTCGGCCACAAGGAAGGTGAACGTGGGATGCACACCGCCCTTGATGGCCACAAGTTCGTCCATCAAAACGTCGTTGATGTGGAGACGACCCGCCGTGTCGATGATGACCAAGTTGCAGCCGTCGGCTTTGGCGCGTTCCACGCCGGCCTTCGCGATGGTCGGCGCAGGCAGATCGGTACCCTGACTGAACACCGGCACGCCGGCCTGCTCGCCCACCACGTGAAGCTGGTGTATGGCTGCGGGGCGATAAATATCGCAGGCCACCAGCATCGGCTTCCAACCCTCGCGCACAAAGCGCCGGGCCAGCTTGCCGCAGAACGTGGTTTTGCCACTGCCCTGGAGGCCCAGCATGAGGATGATGTTTGTTTTTCCGGTCTCCAGCGCGAAGGGTGGGTTGGCCCCGCCGAGAATATCCACGAGTTCGTCGTGGATAACTTTCACAACCTGCTGACCGGGTGTAACCGACAGGAGCACTTCATCGCCCAGCGCCTTCTCCTGCACGCGGCCGAGAAAATCTTTCACCACCTTGTAATTCACATCAGCTTCAAGGAGCGCCATTCTTACATCGCGCATGGATTCCTTGACGTTGGCTTCCGTAATCTTGCCCTGCCCCCGCAGGTTTTTGAAGACTCCTTCGAGCCGGTCGCTTAGGCTTTCGAACATGGCGCTGTCGTTACCCCTTGATGATAAAGCTTGGTTTCCCGGCGGCGGCGGCTTGTCACCCATCGTGCGCGGTCCATCTGTTGGAAAACAATTGCGCTGGCGTTCATTCGTTTCCCAATGAATTCACTGCGAGAAACTCGTCCGCTACTCGAACGCGCGGCACTCCAGTTCGATGCGCTCGACACTGTCGGCAGAATCGACCCAGACGCTGACAATATCGAAACGCGGCGGCGAAGCCTGACGAAACCGTTTCAGATAATATGCGGCGGCGGCCTTGATGCGTCGACGTTTGTCTGCATCCACGGCGGTTCTCGGTTCGGCAAGGGCGCGGGGCGACCGCGTCTTCACTTCCACGAAAACAATCTCACCATCCTTCTCGGCGATGATATCCAGTTCGCCACCGCCACAGGTGTGGTTTCGCTCAAGAATGCGAAAGCCGCGGCGCAGAAGTTCGCGGGCGGCGGCATCTTCACCGATGCCACCCACCACACGATTAAGTTCTTTGCGCCGCGGCGTGATCACAGAATTTCGGAGAGCAATTACTTTTCGCGCATATAGCGGCCGATGAAGACGTGCTTGTCGTCGCCCTTCATGCTGCCGTAAACACCGAAGCCATCAACCAACAGGCGCTTGCCATCGATGCGCTCGCGGAAGTGCTCCACGCCGTCCTTGATATTGCTCGTGAGGAAAAGCTGATTGTCGTTCCAGTGACCCACCTGGCGATCCACCTTGCCCTTGCCACGCTCGATGGTCACGTCGATCGAATTGCCGTTGTTTTTGTAGGTGGCAATTTCACCCGTGAAATAGCTCTTCGAAAGCATGTCGAAGTAGTAGGACTCCATCTTCATGGAACCATCGCTCTGGATGGTGAATTTCACTTTCGCCTGGCTGGTCTGCTGCAGTTGGCCATCCAGCGAGTAGGCCCAATAATTACCGGCCCAGGTCCCTTCATACTTGCGGAAGAGGTCCGACGGGATCTTTTCCCAGCTGATGGCCTTCTTGATTTTTGCCGCACCGGCTTTGATTTCCTCGGCGGTGGGCGTAGGCTCCGCTGGTTGCTGGGCCGCAGCAGCCTGGGCTTCCTCGGCTGTGACTCTCTGGATCTTCTGAGCCTTCTGAGCACTCGCAACGCCATTCATAGCCAAAACAACTGATGCTGCCAATAACACGCTCCAAAACTTCGACATGGTTCCATCCTTCAAAATTTTAAAAGTTACGTGGGCTCCAACTGGTGTCATCCGCGATCATTCGCGAATGGCAACCCATGCCCGCGGTTAGAAACAATCAAACTTGAGGGAAATTGCAACCGCGTGAGCAAACAGATTCGCGAGCCTCTCGGCCGCCTTCTTACGAATGTGCAGCAGGTCATCAAAGGGAAGAATGAAGTTGTTAAAGATGCCCTGATCGGGATTCTGGCGCGGGGCCACATTCTCCTGGAAGACGTTCCCGGCGTGGGCAAGACCACCCTCGCCCACCTGCTGGCCCGATCGATCAATCTGTCCTTTTCGCGCATTCAGTTCACCAGCGACATGATGCCCAGCGATATTATCGGAGTGTCGATTTATGACCAGCGCGAGCATCAGTTCGAGTTCAAGCAGGGTCCTGTTTTTGCAAACATCGTACTGGCCGACGAGATCAACCGCACCTCGCCCAAGACCCAAAGCGCGCTGCTGGAAGCAATGAACAGCGCGCAGGTGACCATGGACAAGCAGACCTATAATCTGCCGCAACCCTTCATGGTGATCGCCACACAGAACCCCATCGAGTTTCATGGAACCTATCCCCTGCCCAAGTCGCAGATGGACCGTTTCCTGCTGCGCCTGAGCATAGGCTATCCGGATTTGGAGAACGAGGTCAGTATCCTGCGCGATCAGGTGGACGTGGGCAACATCGACTTCGTGCAGCCGGTCTTGAGCAGCGAGGAAATGATCTCCATGCAACACGATACGGCCCGCGTAAAAATCGACGACGACCTGCTGCATTATCTGGCCCGCATCGTGGCGGCAACGCGCAACCACCGACTGGTGGATCTGGGGATCAGCACACGCGGGGCGCTGGCGTTACGGCGTGCGGCACAAGCGCGGGCCTACATCGAGAATCGTGATTTCGTGGTGCCTGACGACATCAAGGACATGGTAGTCCCCGTCTTCGCCCACCGCATTCAGGTGATGAGATCATTCGAGACCAGCGCCATAGACCAGACCGAAGAAGAACAGGTGCTGAAACAGATTCTCTCCGAGGTGGACGTTCCGCTGTAGGGGGGCTTCATCCACAGATGACGCAGATGGGCGCAGATAAAAAAAGCGTGCTCAGGAGATGGGCGGCGGAACAAAGGGTCAGGCGGTATCCTTCATCAGGATATCTGAACGATCTGGTGCGTGTGGCTTTCCCAGTTGATATGGATCGCCAACCACGCACCGAAATCCTCGGGCGACATAGTTGCGCAAAACGAGAGGGGGCTGAGCATTCGTTCCTGCGAGCCGCCGCCGGGCCTCACCAGATTTGCAACGCGCGTGAACCACGCCCATTCGTCACCACTCCCGCGCGAATGGAAATGGCGCTGCAAACGCCGGTCGAGTTGCGCCAGCGAACGTTCCACCCCCGCCCGCGTTTTCATGAAGGCTGATTCAATATGCGGATGCTGCGCAGCGTCCGTCATTTCCATCGCTCGCAACCCTTCGTCCACCACAGCGGCCAGCGCCATTCGTTGTTTCACGAGCGGACCCAGCAACGCATCGCTCGCTGTCAAACGCGCCAGCGCCGCTTCCAAATCCTGCGGCTCCGTTCCACCCCCCAACAGGCCGTCAGCTTCATCTGTCAACAAAGTCGCACTGGCCCGGGGCACCACCGGAGAAGGCACCACGCCCAGCAGTTCGTGGACTCCTCGAGTTTGGGCCAGATAAGCGATTTCTCCCGGTCCACCCACATACGCCACCACGGGAAGCGCCGCGTCCTGCACCACGGGCCGCGTGACCACGTTGGGCGAAAAGCGCTCGGGGTTCCTCAGAAGCTCAGCCTTCAGACCTTCTGCGTCCGGAAACCGTAGCACGACTTCGCCCGATGAATCGACTACTTCAAATCGATCCCCCTTCGGGCGAACAAGCACGCGACAGCGAACACTTTCGTGGATGTAAAAAAAGTTTAGCGCGTTGGATGGTCGCCTGAGTTGCGCGTGATAGCCACGACTCTCCATGAGAACGGCCGCCTCGTTGACCACGCGGTTGGTCTCGCCGGCCAGATCAATTTCGCGCGCCAGCACATCTATCTGGCGATGACGCATACTGGTCAGGCGAGGAACCAGAAACAGCATCGGTGTGGCCGCAAGAAACCGCGCCGCGAGGCGGCAGAAGGAAGTTTCAAAATCAGGCCCGCCCTCCAGAGCGTTCTCAATGGCTGCCCGCGTTGGTGCATGGTTCCAAGCCTCCGGGGCCCCCTGAGCCATCGCCTCCATCAATCGCGTGGCCGAATCCTTCAAGTGCCATTCAAACGCCGGACTATCTGGCCGCGCACCACCCCGAGACACCAACCCTCCCAGTGCCGTTATACCGGACGACGGGCTCCAGACCCGACAAGCCCGCAACTCTTCGAAGTCGTGATCATCGGACGCCACCCAGAAAATCGGCACCACCGGTCGGCCGGTCTCGGCCTCGAGACGCGCCGCCAGATGCCACGCTGTCATCGCCTTCAGCACCACGTAAAACGGGGACGCCAGCAGATTCGGTTGCTGACCGGTAACGATTGCCAGCGTGCGCGAGTCGCCAAGTTTTACCGCCAACGCCGCGCCGGGTCCGTTGCCACAGACACGATTGAATGCTTCCAACTCCGCGATTTCTTTGGGTGTCCACGGCTGCGAAAAATCTGGCCGGGAATGCACCGTGCCCGCAAGTTGCTCCGCGCCACCGGGCCACCCCATCATCTCCCGCGCGCGCCCCGAACCCGTTACAAAATCCCGCGCGAAGGGGGCATCCGCAAAAAGGGTTTTCAGGTTCATTGAATTCATGCGTTTAAGAAGTCCGCAGAAAACCTGATCTGCAATCTCAACTCCACCGTTTGTCCAACTGCCGTCACGGAGCAGACTCCTCCAGGTCGAGCAACAGGACTTCCCCATGAGTGAAGAAGGGGTGATTCCAATTATAAAGTCCGCGATCGCGGAATCCCCCGATGAGATCGCTTCCACCCAAACCCGCAAACCCCTGCCGGAACTTTTCTATATTCAAGTCCATATCGGGCGACATCTTGTAAACCTTCAAGCCCGTGATCGTCTTTCGTCCGCGCTCGCGAACGAGATTGCCCAACCGCACGGGCCGCCCCTGCAATGCATCGCGCGATGACCACAAACGCAGAATGAAGCGGTCCTTGTCGCGCTGGAGCAACATGGTCAGCTCGGCGGGACGCCCCTTGACGAAGATTGGAAAAACCGGGGCCGCCATCTCCCGGCTGAAAAAAGCATTGGGCTTCACCACACGCCATCCCGTCTTTTCCAAGTGCTTCTGCAGCGGGTCCGGATTTCCGACGACAACCATCGACACAGGCAGCACGGGCGTGCCCATCAGATTTTGCGCTTCGCGGGGCAGATCAGCAAGCAGGGTCTGGGTCGTTTCGGCATCTCTGTCAAACGTCACCGCCGTCCGAACGGCGTCCAACATGGGCGGCATCTCTGCCCGCTGGGCGACACGCCACCCCGCAATGCACAGCCCCAGAACGACCACGCCCAACACCGCAAAATCGGCCCGCCGGGGTCGATCCTGAAGCACGCGGATGTTCGAAACCACAGTGGCCATCAGAACCAGACAGCCCGTGCCCAGGCTGAATCCGGCCAGGACATCGCTGGGGTAATGCACGCCTAAATAGATTCGCGAAAAGCCGATGAGCAACACGCTCAGAAGCACAACAAAGGCCGTGACCAACCAGACCCGAAAACGTCCCGGATGGGAACATAGCCACCAGTAAAGCGACCCGAACATGGCGACAGCCACCGAGGAGTGTCCGCTGGGGAAGCTGAAACCCTTTTCAATTATCAACGCAATGGCCTGATCCGGACGAGCGCGGCCATAACCAATCTTGATCATCACGGCCAGCGTAACGGTGAGAAGCACCGTACCCAGAATTACCACGGCACTGCGCCATTGGTGCGCAAAAAGACAGATCACCACCGCAACGATAGCCATGGTTGTGACGGTGGGAGCGTCCCCCAGGTGGGTGAAGAAACTGAAGAAAGTATCCATCTTCGGCGCCCGCAGTTGAGCCAGTAAATTAACCAGCGAGAGATCGAAGGAAAACCACTCAACGCCGTCGCGAACACCATCGAAGATCGCCACGAAAAAGAACGCGCAGACGCCGGTGACAAGCAGGCCCAATGTTGCGGCCAGTCCCCACGGACGGCTGAGGCTGAGACGCGCCTCCAGCAAACGAAACAACCGGGGCCTGCGGGAGGCGATTGCCTGATAGCGCTGCGAGCGATGAACCTTGCGACTGAACGCCTCCAGCCAGCGCGCCGCCTGTCCGATGTTCTCCGCCGCCAAACCGACCAGATAGCCCGTCACCCAGATGGTGAGGACCAACACCAACAACACCAGCGACAGGCTTTCCAAAGCCCCCGAGGCTTGCTGCCAACTTGCCCCCAGAACGAAGCCGATTCCCAGATGCATGATGGCCCAAAGCAGGGAGCCGATGCTCATGATAACCGCAAACTTCGGACGCGGATAGTGAGTAGCACCCGCCGCAAAGGAGAGGAACGGACGTAGGCCTCCGACGAACTGTCCGGGGATGAGGATGAGACCACCGCGCCGCGCAAACTGCCGCTCCGCAGCCTCCAGATACGAGAGCTTCATCCACCGCGCATCAGGAGAAAAGAGAGCACGCCCTTTGGCCCGGCCCAGCCAGTAATTCATCAACTCGCCAAAGTAATGGGCCAGGAAAACCAGCACGAACATCGAGCTGAAATCGAACACCTGAACGTAACAGAGGAAGCCCACGAAGGCAATGAACACCCCACCCGGCACGAAGTGACCCACGAGGATGATAGTCTCCACGACCACCACCAGCATGATAATCACGTATGCCAGAGCGCCCAGCCCCTGCATCCCTTGAGCGAGGTTCGTTATTATTTCAGACATCAGCCAGTTGTCATCTCCAGCCACGGATTGGTGTGCGAGCCGACACTCGCCACCGCGTGGAGATGCATTACCGCATCAACGCTATTTCGATCAACTCTCATGCAGCCTGTAATAATTGCCGCCGCGAAATCAGGCGGAGAGTGTCTTGCGATAAGCATAGAAACAGCGATCCAGCCGCGCGCCGGCATAGCGCGCGTAAAACCGCGTGGGACCCACCCAGGGGATGATAGCCTGACGCCACCCCTGCGCCGCCAGATCGAGCAGGCAGAGGCGCAGAAGCAATCCGCCCACGCCTTTTCCGCGCAGTTCGGGCAGAGTTCCCATGGGCCCGAACCACCCCAGGCCGCGGTTGTTGCCTTGATATCCGCTGAAGGCCACGCACTCATCGCCGCGGAAGGTGACGTGCAACGAAACGGGGTCGTTGGCAAGCGCTCCCGTGACCTCGCTGCGCCATCCGGCCCAATGGTCGGACACAAACATCTGAATGGCCGGCTCGTCCTCGGGCGTTGCGCGTCGCACAGTCAAGCCATCGAGTGCCAGTTCTGCCATCTGGACCGGCAATTGGGGCCACAGGCCGGGGTGAATGTCGCAGATCAGATTGTGGTTCGTGTGCATCTTCTCATAGCCGTGCTTATACAAAAAGCAGTATGCCTCGGTGTAGCGGAAATCAACGCCGGGCATGAAGTAATTCTGCGGGCAATCCATAATGCCCACCTCTCGAACGCCCCTCTCAACCAGTCGCCCTTCCATCTCCTTGAGCAGCGCCCCACCCACTCCCTGACACCGCGCCGCGGGATCCACCACGAGCAGGCGCACGTTTCCCTTTTCCGACGACGGGGGCAGGTTCACCGCGCCCATGGCAAACCCCATCACACGGTCGCGCCCCACGTACACCAGTCCCAGCGCCGGATCGTAATCGGCAGCATCCACGGTTTTCTCCGCCATCAGCGGCAACGTAACGGTGTCGAGTTCCATGCCATGAAATGCAATTTCGGTGATGCGGGGCAGATCGCTACGTTCCAACTGACGAATCGGCATGGTCGAAAGTTCCCGTGGATTGAAGATGTGATGAAACAAAACTCAGGAGCAGTTCACATTTCATCCCGCGGCTGAATCGAGTCAAACCCTTTGGTGACGGCTGCAAAACGCAACCACTGTCCTGCCACGCGTTGCTTCTCCTTCTTCAGAAAAGCGGCGGTTGCAGACAGGTCGGGGTATTCGGAAGCCATCACGATTTTGCCCTCCGGCGAAATGATGAAAACACTGTTGGCCCGCCCCCCGTATGCTTTCCAAACGGCGTTCGAAACGTCATCCACAGCGACGATCCGCTTATCGCTCAGGATGCTCACGGCCCGCCGAGCGGTGTCCATGCGTTGTTCAACGGTCGTGGTCTGGGCGATTAGAATCCCCTCCTCGCGATCTTTCACCGGCACCCATTCCCCATCGGCATAGGGGCTGGGCGAGCCCACCGGATGAGCCTCCTGTGTATAGGCCACCAGAAAAATTGTGTCCGCCGGGGCGTCCGCACTCAGAGCGTTCATGGCCGACACCGTGCTGCGATAAATGGGACTGCTGAGCGAACCGAACTGGAGAATCACCATCTGCCCCCGCAGTTCGTTGCTGGAAATCTGGGTTCCATCAAGTTTCGTCAGTCGGAAGTCCGGTGCGGGTTTTCCCCTGGCGGGCAGAGCCACTCCCATTCCCAACCCCGAAAGTCGATAACCGGTGGGGGCTTTCTCCTGGGCGGATGATTTATTGGCTGGAGCCAGCACGGAGGCCGGAGCGCCGGCAGTTGTGGTGTTCACAGCAAGGGCATTTGATCTGGTTGTAGGGGAATCGGCAGATGGTGCCATGGAACGCGGGGCACTGGTTGGAACGACATCTTTAACAACACCAGTACCGGGTTTCATGTTGGCGCGTGGGGACTTCCGGACCGGCGACGCGACATCTTTCCGTTGAGCGTTACCAGCCCTTTTTGACGCCGCCGCCTTGCGCTGGCTCTGCTTCTTGTTGCGCTGCTGAGAAGCGGCAGCTTTGCGATTTTTTCCGCCACCGTCGCCTTTGGCTGCCGCCGCATCGAAGGGCAGTCCCAGGACTATCAAGCCCGCCAGAATCGCTGTCAGTAAAACGAAGACGCCACGTCGATTGCTCATGATTCTTCCTCGATGGATATCAGGTTGAAACCATCAGGAACAAAAGCAGTGCCACGCTCGCAGGAAGTCGTAACGCCAATGAAGTCAGTGTCACACAAATCCACGACGAAACCGGTCAGTTCCTGTTGGTGCGTCTTGATGTTCGACAGCGAACGATTTCCCGTTCGAGCGCCATGGTTCGCGTCAGAGCTTGGCAATCACGGCATCGCTGAATTCCAGCGTGCTCGCGCTACCCTTCATGTCCGGCGTTACGGTCGTCCCTTCTTTCAATACGCCCAACACAGCGCGTTCCATGCGCAGTCCTTCTTCCTCGTGGCCCAGGTGTTTCAGCATCATCACAGCCGATAGCATCAGAGCTGTCGGATTGGCGACGCCACGCCCCGCGATATCCGGTGCGCTGCCGTGCACCGCTTCGAAGACTGCCAATCCCGGCCCGATGTTAGCCGCCGGCATGACACCCAGCCCGCCCACCATGCCCGCGCAGAGGTCACTGATGATGTCGCCATAAAGGTTTTCCATCAGCAGCACATCGAACCGCGTCGGGTCGGTAACCAACTGCATGCACAGGTTGTCGACGATGATCTCTCTGTATTCAATATCCGGGAAGTCCTTCCAGATACGGCGCGCGCACTCGAGAAACAAACCGTCGCTGAGCTTCATGATGTTCGCCTTGTGAACCGCCGTCACCATCTTGCGCCCATTTTTGCGCGCATACTCGAAGGCAAACTTTGCGATGGCCAGCGATGCGCCCTCGGTGATGATCTTCAGACTTTCCACCACACCGGGCACGACGATGTGCTCCAGACCGGAATACAAATCCTCCGTGTTCTCGCGCACCACAATCAGGTCCACGTCCTCGTAGCGCGTCTTCAAACCGGGAATGCTCAAGGCCGGGCGCAGGTTTGCATACAGGCCCAATTTCTTTCGGATCGTAACGTTGGCGCTCGTGAAGCCGCCGCCGATGGGGGTGGTGATGGGACCCTTCAGCGCAACGCCGTTTTTCTGCACCGACGAAAAAACGTGGTCAGGAATCACCGTCCCATATTTTATGGCCACCTCGCCACCCGCTTCCAGAGGTTCCCACTCAATGCCCAGCTTCAGGGCATCCACCACACGAATCGTGGCTTCGGTAACTTCCGGGCCGATACCATCTCCGGGAATCAAAGAAACCAAACGGGACTTAGAAGCCATGCACGAATCCTCCAGGGGGAAATGCCAACTTCGCCACTTAGCCCGCATTGACCGGGAATCTTCAAGCCCTATCACATTGCATCAGCGAAACATGCATTCAGTAATCCATCATGCTCAATTCGCTCTTGATTCGCGCTTTCAGTTTCGTGAAGGATTCCAGTCGTTCTTGGTTTGCCGAAATCACGCTTCTGAAATGATGAGAATTCTTATTTTGTCCGCTCCCCGCCGGTTTCTTGCCTCCGCAGATGACGCAGCTTTATCGACACGTTTTGTAGACTCTCTAATCCTGTTGGGAGCGCCCACCTGCGTTTCCGACGAAGAATCGCAACAAGCTCGGCGGATCACCTCAGCGCTCCACGACGAGTTGGCCGCCATCGACCCCGCCACGGCCGACCATTCCGAGCGCGCCCACGAATGCACGGTGGCATTACTTCAGCGCCTGGAGTTGCCGTCCTTTCATCGAGACCTTCTGCAATATGCCATGGCACTTCACGACATAGGAAAAGTCCTTCTTCCCACCGACCTGCTGCGGAAAACGGACGCGCTTACCGAGGAGGAAATTGTAGTCATGCGGCAGCATCCCGTGCACGGTTACGAGATCATTAAAGGGATACCTCAACTGGCCGCGTCAGCCCTGCTGGTACGCCACCACCACGAGCGCTACGATGGCGGGGGGTACCCCGATGGATTGGCCGGTGACCAGATTCCCTTCGGTGCCCGTCTGTTTGCCGTTGTGGACGCCTTCGATGCGATGACCAGTGGTCGCCCCTATCGTCGGGCGCGGACTGAGTCAGAATCCCTAGCAGAAATTGCGGATAACCTCGGGACTCAGTTCGATCCGGAATTGGGCGATCTGTTCATCGACGCCATGGTCGAATACGATAACCTCTGATCTTTCAATCCGTCCCGAAGATTTCCCTCCCCAAATCGGCGTGGCGATTGCTACATCTGATCCGTTAACTGTCCATTAATCGAGCGGAGCCTTCAGCCCCATGAGCACCACACAACCGGTTCAGAAGATCAGCGGCATGGGGGCTATTCGCCACGAGGCAGGAGTGGCTTTCCGAGTCTGGGCGCCCAATGCCCAAAAGGTTTTCGTCATGGGAACCTTCAATGACTTTACCGAGGAAAACCATCCCATGGAAAGCGAGGATGGGGGCACCTGGTACTTGAATGTACCCGATGCGAAAATCGGCCACGAATACCGCTATCTGATCATTAACGGAGACAAGCGCCTGTCGCGCATGGACCCCCGCTGCCGCGAGGTAACCAACTCCATCGGCAACAGTGTGGTCCACGATCCCAACTTCGATTGGGGCGAGGATGACTATGTGATGCCTCCCTGGAACGAAGCCGTTATTTACGAACTTCACATCGGCACCTTTGGCGAATCCAAATTTGATGACCGCCCCGCAACCTTCGATGAAGCCGCCAAGCGTTTCGACCACCTGAAGCGCCTCGGGGTGAACGTGATCCAGGTCATGCCCGTGGCAGAGTTTGCCGGTGATTATTCGTGGGGCTACAACCCCTCGCATATGTTCGCCATCGAAACAGCATATGGCGGGCCGCCCGCATTTAAGAAGTTCATCAAGCGCGCCCACGCCGCTGGTTTTGCCGTCGTTATCGACGTCGTGTACAACCATGCCGGTCCGTCCGACCTCGACATGTGGCAGTTCGACGGATGGAGCGAGAACGACCAGGGCGGCATTTATTTTTACAACGACTGGCGCGCCACAACCCCATGGGGCCAGACACGCCTCGACTATGGCCGGGGCGAGGTGCGATCGTTCATCCGAGACAATGCGATCATGTGGCTGAAGGATTACCACGTCGACGGACTGCGTTGGGATGCGACAGTTTTCATTCGCAACGTCAACGGTCTGGACAACGATCCCGGGGGTGACCTGGCGGACGGTTGGACCATGATGCAATACGTGAACCGAGAGATACGACAGGAATATCCTAACGCATTGAGTATCGCGGAGGACCTGCAGGGGAATCCGTGGATTACAAAAGATGATGGTGCAGGCGGCGCGGGCTTTGGCAGTCAGTGGGCTGCGAAGTTTGTGCACCCCATTCGCGAAGCTGTAATTGCCCCCGACGACACCGCTCGCAGCCTCGCTGCCGTGTCCGAAGCCGTCAGCATGCGCTATGAGGATGACGCTTTCTCGCGCGTGATTTACAGCGAGAGCCACGACGAAGTTGCCAATGGGAAGCAACGCATCATCAGCGAAATCAACGCTAATGAACCGTATAACTGGTTCTGCATCAAGCGCAGCACCCTGGCAGCCTCGCTGGTTTTCACGGCACCCGGAATCCCCATGATTTTTCAGGGTCAGGAGTTCCTCGAAGGCGAATGGTTCCGCGACACCGTTCCCGTGGATTGGGACAACGCCAAGGAGTTCAAGGGCATCATCCTGATGTACCGCGACCTCATCCGGCTGCGCAGAAACCTGAGCGGTGTGACCGCCGGCCTGACAGGGCAGGGGCTCCATTGCCACCATGTCAACGAAGCCGAAAAGGTTATCGCGTTTCACCGTTGGAAAGAAGGCGGCCCCAAGGATGATGTCGTGGTGATCTCGAACTTCGCCAACCGGGGTTATGACAGCTACCGCATCGGTTTCCCGTCGGAGGGACGCTGGATCGTGCGCTTCAACAGCGACTGGCAGGGATACAACCAACACTTCCACAACACGCTGGGCTACGACACCGACGCCGTGGCAGGCGACTTCGACGGCAAGCCCGCCCATGGCAATGTCGGCATCGGGCCGTATTCGACACTGATCCTGTCGAAGGATACCTGACACCGGCGCGTGACGACGGACCGATCCATTCTGCTTGTGGGTACCGGCGGATGGGGCCGCGAGGTGGCGCGAGCCATCAACGCCTCCCCCCGCTGGTGCCTCGCCGGGCTTGTGGACACGGACCCACAGGCGCTCGCCTCCACCCGGGACGCGCTGCCCGCGCCACAGCCACCGGTTTTTAAAGACGCCCTGAGTGCGGCGAAAGCGACAAGACCCGATGCCATCGCGATGGTTGTTCCCAACCCTGCGCGTCAGCCGCTCCTTGAACATTTCCTCCGCGCTGGTTTCCCTGCTTTTGTGGAGAAGCCCCTGGTTCACTCTCCGGACCAACTGAGCCGCCTTGGCGAGATTCTCGCCGAGTATCCCACCCCCCTCATGGTCGCGCAGAACTATCGATATTCCGCCCACTCCCGAGCGCTCCGTCGGTTTATCGAGGACGCACAATTCGGACGGCTCCGCGAAATCCACATTGCCTTTGCACGCAACGGGCGCAATTTCGCAGGGCATCCGGTGAGCCGCATGGCGGGGCCCACGGGGCTGCTCATGGAGTTGGGCATCCATCACCTCGACTTGCTTCGCTACCTGGTCGGACAGGAACCCAGCGTTCTGCACGCAGAGGCTGCCTCGCCTCTCAAGGAATTCGCCGGCTGGACCCGCATCGATGCGGACCTTGCCTTCCCGAGCGGCACAACCGCCCATTACTCCGCCCGCTACAATGCGGCCCATGACGAAACTCCGTGGGGTGGAAGTTGGAATTTCATATTCGACCATGGAGAAGCGCATTACTTCCCCTGCCCCAGTGCCGACGCACCGGCCATCCGTTTCTCTCCCGTGCCCCCTTTCGGATGGCCGAAGGACTTGCCCACCCCTGATGCACGGGAGCAGCGCCAGAATCTACTTCAGGCAGCACTCGCGGAATTCGCCACCTCCCTCGACGAAAACCGGCCCGCCGAAACCGGCTTCGCCGACAACTGCCTCACGATCAAAACAGCCTTCGCCATTGCCCGTGCCGCCGGTTGGGATTTTGCTTGAGCATTCTTTCCGGCCAACCATAGCCTGCCGGTTAGTGAGAGGAAATCCAAGCCTCCGAAAGGGGTTCGGATACCAGTAGGCGAAGAAGGTGAAAAGAATGTTCCCAGTAATTTTTTATGGCAATCTATGTTGCGCGATTGTTTCCGCAAAATGGTCTCTTGAGCTGGGTTATAGTCAACTTCGCCAAATGCTCATCTTCGCCGCTTCGCTTCTATTGGGGCCCATTGTGCTGGCGAATCTTTACATCTACATAGTTCGTGAAGCTGCGAAACATGGCGATAAGGGGGCCGAATGGTTCTGGCCCAAACGCAAGCTTCCCGAGCAACCAACCGGCCACTAATTAAGTCATCGCGACTTAAAATCATCGTTACACTAACAGGGCGAAAAGCCCCAAAACAGGAGAGCAACATGGCGAACGGCACAGTGAAATGGTTCAACGATCAAAAGGGTTATGGCTTCATCACCCCTGAAACCGGAGCGGATCTTTTCGTCCATTACTCCGCCATCACGGGAGACGGTTACAAGAGCCTGAAAGACGGAGACCCCGTAACGTTTGAAGTCTCCGACGGCCCCAAAGGCCCGCAGGCAATCAACGTCCAACGCGCCTGAAAAAACGCGTTTCGTTTCAGCACCACCGCTTGATACGCGACCCCGCACAATGTGCGTGGGGCGCGTTTTTTTTGTTAAATGGAAGCTACACTTCCTCGGCGGGGGTGGCAGTTTTTTCAGCGATCATCTTATCCGACTGTACCGGCGACATCCCCAGCCATCGCCTCACCGAGACGATACCCTGATCCACGAGACTATAAAAACAGGGAACGACGAGAAGCGTCAATGCTGTCGAGATGATCAGTCCACCGATCACGGCAACATTCATCGGACGGCGCAGTTCCGCGCCGGGTCCGGTCGCAAGGGCTCCCGGAATCGCTCCCGCTATCATGGCCACCGTGGTCATCAGAATCGGGCGTAAGCGCACGGGGCAGGCATGCATCAGCGCGCTGTGAACATCGTCTCCACGCTCACGCATCTGGTTCGTGTAATCCACCAGCAAAATGGAATTCTTCTTCACGATTCCCAACAACAGAATGATGCCAATCAGGCTGAAAATATTGATGGTCCCACCCGTGAGCACAATGGCCAGCAACGCACCGGTGACACTGAAAGGCAGCGCCATGAAAACGGTGATCGGGTGGATGAAGCTATTGAACTGCGACCCAAGCACCATGTAGGCGGCCGTAAGCCCCAATATCATGGCGAACAATAGGCTGTTCATTGACTCGCGGAAAACCTGACTCGATCCGCTGAGCACGACCTTGTAGCCATCGGGAAGCTGAGTCGCGAGTTTTTCCACCTCGGCCAGAGCCTCATCCTGACTCACACCCGGCGCCGGGTTTGCATAGACCGTGATGGCGCGCTCGCGCTGTTTGCGCGTGATGCTTTGTAACGACGGCTCCACCTTCACGTTGCTCACCTCGGACAGCGGCACAAGCCGCCCCGCGCGATTGCGGACATACAAATTCCCGATGTCCTCCGGACGCAGGCGTTCATCTTTCAACAGGCGCATCCGCACATCATAGCGTCGGCCTTCACTTTTGTAGCGCGCCACGCGCTGACCACCGATAAGCGTGCTGATTACCTGGGCAATGGATTGCACGTCCACATCCTGCGACAGCGCCTTGTTGCGGTCGGGCTCCACCTTCACTTCCGGGAGCCCCACGCGGTAGTCGGTGTCCACGTCGACCATCATTCCGGAGTTGCGCATGCCGGCCATCATTTGCTCGGCGCTATCGCCAAGGGCTTTCCAGTTAGCACCACGCACGGTAAACTCCACAGGGAAGCCACGGCCTGCTCCGAAGCCCGCTGTGGACGTGTCTTGAAGCACCACGCGGGTACCCGGGAAGATGTTCAGTTGAGGGCGCAACCGTTCCATCAACTGCTGCTGAGAAGCCTCGCGTTCTTCACGCGGTTTCAGCGTCACAAATTGCAGCCCCGAATTCAGGTTTCCGGCGCCCACAATGGAGAGCATCCCCTCCACCTCGGGTTGAGAGCCAATGACTTTTTCCACTTCGCGCATTACATTATCGGTGTACTCAAGACTGGACGCGACGGGCGACACGACCCGCGCAATGAGATAGCCTTGATCCTGCGCCGGGATGAATTCTGTTTTCAGACTACGCACGAGCAGAAGCGACGCGCCAAATAGTGAGAACGCGATGAGGAGCGTAATCAGTCGCCAGCGCAAGACCAGCGCGAGGAGACGGCGATAGCCGATGGCAAGTTTTTCAAAGCCGGAGCCCACGGCGCGCTCAATCCAATTGCCTCGGGTGCCCACACGTAGGAATTGACTGCACCGGGCGGGCGCAAAAGTGAGCGCCTCCACCAGCGAAATCATGACCGCCACCGACAACACTACGCCGAACTGAAAGAAGAAGCGCCCAATAACGCCTTCCATAAATGCCACCGGAAGGAAGATGGCCACGATGGCCAGCGTGGCAGCCAGTGCTGCGAAAGTTATCTGCTCCGTTCCCCGCCGGGCCGCAGTGACCTTGTTTTCTCCAAGCTCGGCGTGGCGGTAAATGTTCTCCAGCACCATAATGGCATCATCCACGACAATGCCGATGGAGAGCGAAAGGGCCAGAAGCGTGAAG
The DNA here is from genome assembly GCA_002842095.1 of candidate division BRC1 bacterium HGW-BRC1-1. Lineage (GTDB taxonomy): Bacteria > Sumerlaeota > Sumerlaeia > Sumerlaeales > Sumerlaeaceae > HGW-BRC1-1. Next base: position 78,699 of record PHCB01000002.1, on the reverse strand, counting down.
GTGTTCAGCGTGAAACCGATGAAATACATGACCGCGAACGTGCCGAGGATGGACACGGGAATCGCCAGCACCACGTTGAACGTGGAGGATAAGGAACCCAGAAAAGCCCAGCAGACAAAGGCCGTGAGCAAAACCGCGAGCATAAGATCGATTTGGATTTCGTGGGTGGCATTCTTGATGAACCGCGTATTATCCACCCGAATCTTCAGTTCCATGCCCTCGGGCATGGTTTTCTGAATCTCCGCCACACGTTCCCGCACACCATCGGCTACAGCGACGGCGTTTGCCCCGCGCTGCTTGATGATGCCCATCCCCTGAGCGGGCAGTCCATCGGTTCGCGAGGCACGCACACGATCCTCAAAACCATCTTCTACAAGGGCAACATCCCTCAGGTAAACCGGCGCGCCGTTAATGTCGGCAATCTGGAGATTACGAATCTGATCGATATTGAGCGCCTCACCCTCCACGCGCACGTTGGCCACGCGGTTGGGTCCCTCCAGTCGGCCGGCGGGCAGTTCCACGTGTTGGCGTTGGACCGCCGTCACCACCTGATCAATGCCCAGACCGCGTGCCCGCAGATCGTCGGCCTTGATCCAGATGCGCACATTGCGCTCCAGATATCCCCCCAGGCGCACCTCCCCGATACCCGCCACGGTCAAAAATTTATCGCGCAAATCGTTGCGGGCGTACTCACTGATTTGCTGCTGACTGAGCGTACCCGTCAGGCTCAGCCACATAATTGGCTGATCCTCCGGATTGGTTTTTCTCACGATGGGCGGATCAAGATCACGCGGCAACGTGCGCTGCGCCTGGGCGATCTTCGACTGCACATCCTGCACTGCCTGCTCAATGTCGCGCGACATCTGGAATTCAATAGATACGTTTGCGGAACCCTGACGACAGGTTGAGGAAACCTCGCGCACACCCTCAACGCTCATCACCGCATCTTCCAACACGTCGACCACATCCGATTCCATCACTTCGGGGGCAGCGCCCTCAAGAGACGCTGAAATGGAAACAACCGGATAGTCGACATCCGGGAACTGGCTGACGCCCAGACGATTGAAGCTGATGATGCCAAAAACGATCATGGCCAGCATCAGCATCCAGGCGAAAACCGGATTACGGATGGATATGGAGGCAAGACTCATGGCTGATGGTTGCCCGACGCGGACGCAGAGGTGGTCGGCTCATCACCCGAAACCATCCCCCCATCCACACGCCCGGGAGATGATGTCATTCCGTCAGTCGATGAGATGGTCACGGCGTCGCCCACAATGCGCACGGGCACATTATCCGTAAGGGAATCGCCCCCATCCACAACCAATGTCTCGCCGGGATGCAAACCTTCCACGATCTCTATGGCGTCACCCGACACCTGGACGCCCGTGGTAACTTTGCGACGAATTGCCCGGCCATCCTGAACCAGATAAACCACCACCCCGGCTTCGGTGGGTAGCACGGCGGTCATGGGTGCCACGACGGCTTCATTATTGCTCCGCACATCCAACTCAACCTTGGCAAAGTTGCCGGGCCGTAACAGGCCCTCGGGGTTGGATATGCGCGCCCAACAGGTGACAGCTCTGGAAACCGGATCTGCCACCGCACCCACATCATAAATGCCGGCGCTGAATTCGCGTTGAGCGTGGGCCGGCACCGAAAAACGAACTGTCATGTTGGTCGTGATAATGGCAGATTTTGACGGGGGCACCGTAAACCTCAACCTCAAGGGATCCGTCTGCACCATCACAGCCACCGTATCGCCAGTCTTCACGTAGTCGCCCTCGCTCACGAGCCGCTGTTGAATCACGCCTGCGATGGGTGCCTTAACCACGGCCCGTTCAAGATCGTTCCGCGCCAGATCCAGCGCGAGCTGTGCCGCTTCCACCCCGGCATGGGCTTCGGCCACTTTGCTCTGAGCCAGTGCCACTTTGGTTCGCGAGGCGTTCACTGCGTCCTCCGCCAGCGTCTTCGCGCGACGATACTTCAACTCGGCGTTAAGGCGATCTTCGACACTGATAATCTGTCCGCCGACCAAACCCTGACGCCGCCGATATTCGCTCTCTGCCAGTTCCAGATCCAGGCGCGCCGTCTCGACCGTGGAACTGGTCTGGCGCGCGATGTCGGCCAGGTCTGCCTCGTTGCGTTTTACCGCGGCCCGAGCCTCTTCGAGGGCATTCTGCCCCTGGTTTACGAGCAGTTCGTAACGCTCGTAATCGATGCGACAAAGCTCCATGCCGGTCGTCACGCGGTCGCCTTCACTCATGCGCACATGCTGAACAGACCCCGCAGCTCTGGCCGCAATTTGAAACGTGTTCTCCTCCACCACATCGCCCACGGTTTCAATATGGTAGGTCACGGGCTGAACAGTCACCTTCGCGATGCGCACCGGAAATTCGCGTGCCGCGCCAGACTTCCCAGCCGCGCCCCCCTCTTTCTTCTCTCCGCCCGAATTCCCACAACCCGACAAAGCGGCAATCGCCACCAGTGCCACGGCGAAATGTAACCAACCAGACCTGAGGCTCAAACCACACGAGAACAAAATCAAACGAACCTCCCGTGCGACTTAACCACGGGCCGCACTGCGAAACACATTAAGAGTATAAGGTTTCATAAACCAACATGTTGGCGGGATTTTCTTCGCCCGTCCCGCATTTATCTCTGGAAGTTTTCGAGGTTCAGAACGCCTCCACCTTAACGTCATAATCCCACGCGTCATAATACAGATTGCCCCCGCTCCACTCCACTTCGCCGCGTTGGTTGTCAACGGGGTCTGACGCCCAGTGTTGTTTGGGCGGATCGAAGGGGCGTGCGTAATCGAGGTTGGCGATCATGCGGTAGGCATCGATGCCGCCGAAAAAGAAATATTTCACGGCGTCATCTTTCGCAGTGGAACGAACCCCTGCCGATGGATCTGCGGGAACCCAGCCCTGCGCATCGCCCGCCCAGAACTCGGTCCAGTCGTGCATGTTCCATCCGCCGGGACGCGTAACCCATCCGCTTTGCCAGCGCGCGGGAACGCCCGCCGCGCGACACAGTGCCATGAAAAACAACGCCTGCACGCCGCAGTCGCCACGGCGCGTGGCCATGATTTTCTCCACGATGCGCGGCATGATGGCATACTCAAATTCCGAAGAATAACCAATGTTGCCATCAATCCAAAGCCAGATGAGGCGGGCCTTGACGACGGGGTCGGTCTCGTCGCCCACAATGGACGCCGCCAGTGCCCGCAGGTCGGACGTCAAATCCAGATGGGGCAGACGCGACTCCAGAGCCGCCGAGGTTTCCGGGTTGGAAAGGTCCATCGGTGAGCCCTTGTCACCCACGCCCGACAAATAATCTGCCGAGGCATACTCGTATTGGGCGCGGAAGACGGTCTCGCTCGTCCCCGCCGAGGGCTGCTCCATGTACACAGTTCGCATGGGCACACCGTTGGGTGCTATCTCATGGTTCTCGGGTTGGGTGCGCAGGTTCTCACCGCCGCGCTGATGGCGGTAGTCCTGCGGGAAGGGCATCCAACAGCGAATCGTCTCGCCCTTGGGAACCACACCAGGTTTCACCCGGATGACATGCTCGACGCGAAAACGGACAGGTAGTACCGTGGTGGTTGATTGGCTTTGGGCGGCCTGAACGGCATCGCTCAGGTGATCGTTCAAAACAAACTTGGCCGTATCGCGCAGCGATGGATCGGCCGCCACAGCCTTCTCTTCTTCCTTACCTTTACGCGCTTTAGCCTCTTTGTTGACTCGCAGAAGGTTTGCCGGTTCCCGACGGAAGTAACGGACCTCTCCGTCCAACACCAGCCATTGAAGACTTCGGTCGTTGGTCCACTTTTCCAGGTCCGCCTTGGTGGCATCAGGAATAACGTTCTGAATCTTTTTAAGCATTGCAGCAGCGTCCAGGCCAAAATCCCGACGCAACCGCCGCATCCGCTCGGCTTCCTGTGCTTCGTTGTCCCGAGTTTCACTGGCTTTCGCCCGCAGATACTCGGGAAACGTCGTCGAAGAATCGTCCGCCGCAAAGGCAGCATGGGTGGATGTCATAAGAAAAGCTCCGCAAAGAATGGCAAACAGTCGTGGGTACATGACTGCCATTCATTCAGAGGCGGTGCATTTCCTCAATGAGAAAATCCAACCAATCAGACGCGGTGTCGGTCAGTATTCTTTTACGTGCCAGATGTCGCGGGAGTATTCACGCACGGTGCGATCGCTGGAGAACTTCCCGACGCGCGCCACATTGAGCAGCACCTTGCGCTGCCACAGGGAGCGGTCGCGGAATTCACGCGAAGCCTGGGCTTCCTTCATCAGGTAATCTTCGAAATCAGCGAGGTGGAAATATGGATCACCTGCCTGCATGATCGAATGAAAAATCCAATGGTGGGAGCCGGCATCGCGGGAGAAGAGCGAGTCGCTGTTGAAGACGTCCATCACCCGCTTGATGGCAGGGCTGGCATTGTAGTATTCCCAGGGACTGTAAGTGTTGGTGGCGCGCATCTCCGCGATGCGCTCGGCCGTGAGACCGAACGTGTAAATATTCTCCTCGCCCACTTCCTCGATAATTTCGAGGTTGGCGCCGTCGCGGGTACACATGGTCAAAGCGCCGTTCATGGAGAACTTCATGTTGCCCGTGCCCGAGGCTTCCTTGCCGGCGGTCGATATCTGCTCACTCAAGTCCGCCGCGGGGATCAGCTTCTCGGCCAGCGAAACGCGGTAGTCGGGGATGAAGATGACCTTCATGCGATCGCGCACACGGGGGTCGTTGTTTACCACCTGGGCAAGCGAGGTCACCAGACGGATAACCTGCTTGGCGGCCCAATAACCGGGCGCCGCCTTGCCGGCGAAAATGTAGGTGCGCGGATAGATCGGGTCTTTGCGATCTTCCACCAGACGCAGGTATTCGTGAATCGCCTTCAAAGCCAGCAGGAGCTGGCGCTTGTACTCGTGGATGCGCTTGGCGATGACCGTGTACATCGACGAGGGATCGACTTTCTCACCCGTCGTGTCGAAAATCACGCGGGCCAGGCGAACCTTGTTCTCAAGCTTCACCTTGTCCATCCGCTCGAGGAAAGAACTGTCGTTGGCGTGGCGCTCAATGCCGCGAACCAGTTCGAGGTTCGTTACCCAACCCTCGCCCACGCTCTCGGTGAGAAGCTCCGCCAGACCCGGATTTGATTTCAGCAGCCAGCGCCGTTGGGTCACGCCGTTGGTTTTGTTGCTGAACTTCTCCGGCCACATCTCGTGAAAATCGGGCACGAGGACGCGCTTCACCAGATCTGAATGAAGCTCGGCAACGCCATTGACGGCGTGGCTGCCCACAATGGCCAGATTCGCCATGCGGACCATTTTCGCATTTCCATGACCCTCGATGATGGACATGCGCTCGATACGCGCGCTGTCACCCGGATGCTCGGCGACAATCTTCTCAATGAACCGCTTGTTGATCTCCTGAATGATATGGAGATGGCGCGGCAGCACCTTGGCCATCAGAGACTCTGGCCATTTTTCCAGCGCTTCGGGAAGCAACGTGTGGTTCGTGTAACTCAATGTTTCGCGGGTGATCTCCCACGCTTTCTCCTCGGGAACGAGATGCTCGTCGATGAGGACCCTCAACAATTCGGGGACCGCGAGGGTCGGGTGGGTGTCGTTCAACTGAATGGCCACGCGCTTGGGGAACAGGTCAAAGTTGGCATGGCGTCGCAGATAACGGCGCACGATGTCGCGAATGGCGCAGGCGACGAAGAAATATTCCTGAATCAGACGCAGCTCGCGCCCCGCCGCCACCTGATCCGACGGGTACAAAACCTTCGACACCGTTTCGCTGGCAATCTTGCCCTCGACGGCGCGAACGTAGTCGCCCTCGTTAAACTTCTCGATGTCGAATTCGTCGGATGACCTGGCCGAATACAAACGCAGATAGTTTACGGTGCGACCGCCGTAGCCGGCCACAGGCATATCGAACGGGAGTCCCACCATTTGCTTGGTGTCCACCCATACCACACAAGGATTGCCATGACGATCGGTATCGTTTTTCAGGCGCCCGTAAATGGCGATGTTCACTTCTTCGTCGGGGCGCTCGATCAACCACGGGCTGTAGGCCACCCGCCAATGGTCAGGTTTTTCAACCTGGTTGCCGTTTTCGATTTCCTGACGAAAGAGACCGTACTCGTAATTAATTCCGTAACCGAAACCCGGCATGCCCAGCGTTGCCATGGAGTCGAGGAAACAGGCCGCAAGGCGTCCCAGGCCACCATTACCCAGGGCGGCGTCACTCTCCACCTCGCGCAAGTCTTCAATATCCATTCCCAACTCGGCCAGTTCTTCCGCCACCATCTCATAAATGCCAAGGTTCATGAGATTGTTGCCCAGGGAGCGACCCACGAGAAATTCCATGGAAAGATAATATACGCGCTTGGCGTCGTCTTTTTGGTAACGGCGTTCTGTCTCCAGCATGCGATCAACCATCAGATCGCGCACGGCCAGCGACACGGCCTGCAGGAGGTTCTGCGCGGAGAGGGGCCCCCACTCCTTGCCCAGTGAGTAGCGCACGTGGCGCTTGATCATCTCGCGGAATTGTTCGCGCGTGGGTAACGCCTGCTGATCGGGAGTTTCGTCTTCCCCCTCGATAATTTCCGAAAACGGGGGGGTGCTGAAGTCTTCGTCTGTCATTTTCAGATCGATGATCTTCGTTTCATCGTGTGGCATGAACTCTCCTGATAGCATTTGCGACTACTGATTATAAGGCACTTGCGCTATCCGGAGGCAATCTGAAACCGAACGCACCAATCCCTTCCAAGGATAGGGGGCATAGTGGAGGAAATTTGCCAAAAACTGAGCAAGGGCGAACCTGCCGGCTTTTGGGCGAACAGATAGGTCCGCCCCTACGATCGTTCGTAAGGGCGGACCTGAGTATTCACCAGAACTGTCCAGTGGCGGCAAAGCCACGGTTGTTCGGACTATTTCTTTAAATCAATTTTCAAGCCGGAGATCAGGCTGCCGAGGTTTGTCGTCGCGCTCTGCACCTTGGTGCCGCGGTATTGATCCACCGTGCGACGCTCTTCCTCACGCATGTAATCCTTGCGGCTGAGGCTGATCTTTTGAATTTCCGGTTCGACCTTGAGGATCTTCACCGTCAGTTCGTCGCCGACCTTGACCACGCTCTCCAGCGAATCAACCTTCTCGCGGCTCCACTGGCTGATGTGCAGCAAACCGTCGATCTTCGGGGCAAGCTCCACAAACACACCAAAACCGGTGATGCTTCTGGCTTTGCCCGTAACGACACTCCCCTTGGGGTTGGCCTTCACGAAAGCTTTCCAGGGGTCATCCGTAAGCTGCTTGATGCCCATGTTAATGCGCCGTGCGGTGCGATCGAGTTTCAACACCATCGCCTCAATCTCGTCACCCACGTTCACCAGTTTCTTGGGGTTTTTAAAATTGCGGTCGTGGCTCATGTCGCTCACGTGAATGAGGCCCTTGTTCTCCTCGTCCAGCTTCACGAAGGCGCCGTAGGGAACCACTTCGATCACCTTCACGGTCTGGCGCGAATTCTCCGGATAGCGAACCTGGATGTCGTCCCAGGGGTCGGCATTCGTTTGCTTCAAGCCGAGATTCAGAAGCCGGCGCGAATCTTCATAGCCGAGCACCTTGGCGCTGACTTCCTCGCCCTTCTTCATCACATCGCTTGGCTTCTTCACCGTCAGCGACCAGCTCAGGTCGTCACGCTGAATGCGCCCTTCGATGCCATCGGCCAGTTGGACATAGGCGCAATTGTTGGTGATGTTGATCACCTTGCCGGTCACGACCGAGTCCACCGGATATTCCGAGGGAACCTTTGCCCAGGGATCGGGCTTGATCTGCTTGCGGCTGAGGGTGATGCGGCCCCGCTCGGTGTCGATGGCGATGACCTTGAAATTATAGTGGGTGTTTTCGCGGAGCACTTCCGCCGGCTTCACGTGGCGTTCCCATGCGACCTCGTCGCGCGGCACCAGGCCGTCCACGCCGCCCAGATCGACAAACACGCCGAACTCGACAACGCCGCCCTTCTTCACCTTGCCGTTGATGGTCGAGCCAATCTCCAGCGTCGCCATTACTTCGGTGCGCTTTGCGTTTTGCTCTTCCGCCAGCACCTTGCGCCGCGACAGCGTGGCGCGGTGACGCGGGCGATTAACCGCCAGCACGTGGACCGTCACTTCCTGTCCGAGCATGGTTTTCAAATCTTCCACTCGGGTGAGGTCAATCTGGCTCGCGTGCATGAAGCAGGGAATGCCGACGTCGACCATCACGCCGTTTTCCATAACCTTATTAACCACCCCGATAAGCGTGTGGTTTTTTTCGTGGGCCTCCACGATGCGGTCCCAGTTGGCCTGACGTTGGGCGTTGCGATAGGAAGCGCGCAGGTTGCCGGTTTCGTTGTCGCGGCCCTGGATCATCACTTCGATCTCGTCGCCGGCTTTCACCGTCGATTTGCCGCGGAAATCCTGGAATTCACGCACGTCGACCATGGCCTCGGCTTTGTCGCCAACGTCCAGCAACACCGACTCTTTGTTGACGGCAATGACGGTGGCCTTGATCAGTTGGCCATTGCTCAACGCCGGCATGGTGTCCAGATAGTCCGAAAGAAGCTCCTCGAACTGATCCCCCTCTTCGCCGTTTCCCGACGCGCCTGCGGGTACCTCTTCGTTCTCTTTCTCTTCAGCCATCATGGACGGTCTCCTACCTTGCGGCGAGCGTTGGTTTTCCAGGGCGGCAGTAGCCCGGGCGCTCGTCTACCAGTTTGATTTTTTTGTGCTTCTTTACTGCAAAACTTGTTTGGAACCGCGCGATTTTTAAACGCTCAAAACCGCACCTGCAACCCTCAGTCGGCAGCCTTGGGAGTCTTTTTTTGGGAGGTCGTTGTGGGTGAGTCCCAGATGGATTGGGAAATGACCTGATACGGCGCGGAGGTTCGCAGAATGGACGTTACATAATCGCGATATACTTTATTTATGGCACGCCCGTGCAACATCACACTTGCTTCGTTGCCATCTTCCAGCGCCGGGCGGGTCCAGTTGGTGCTTCCCACCACGGCAATGTCATCGTCCACCACCACCAGCTTCGCGTGGGTTTGGGTTGTCAGCGAATCACGGAAAACAGAAACACCGCGTGCCATCAGATAGCCGGCCGTTACGTCGTTGTCAGGATCATCCATTCCCTCGTTGTTATCCAGAATAACGGTAACCTTGACCCCCCGCTTTTGGATCGCCACGAGATCCTCCACCAGCGCATTCGTCTCGCTGGCCGGGCCCAAAGGCAACTGGGCACGCACGTCGCCCCGGGGAGCGGCGTTGTACATCGTCAAACTACGCTGCAAAACGGTGACTGACTCGCGCGCATGGATAAAGGCCTCGTGAATCGCCGGATAAAAAAGCCGGTTGGGGATGGGATCCACACGGTCGAAGGGCATCCAATCAAAACCAGCGAGATCTTTCTTCGTCACGCTGGCCCTGCCCGTGGGTTTCACCTCGGCATTAACGTTGGCGCGCGGACGCCCCTCCGCTTTGCGCTCTTCAAAGTAGCGAACAAACCACGCGTTCAGCGGGCGCGACTGCACCACCACGGCCACTTCGTTGTTTTTGGCCAGGCTGTAATAACTCCAATTGTTCGACGCAACAAGAGTGATGGTATCGTCCACAAGGATCACTTTCTGGTGGCTCACCACGGACTCCGAATCCTCCCAGATGCGAATGCCTGCTGTCGTGAGACGATCGACGTAATCCAGATTGTAATCGTTCTTCATGCTGGGGTTCCAGTCGCCGGTGTCCACGATCACCTGCACATCCACCCCCCGCGCGCGGGCTGCGATCAGGTCATCCACCCACGCGTTCGTGGCCGTATCGGGATACTCCCCATAGTAGCGGGCCTGATAGAGCATGAAACGCAGTGAGTGCCGGGCGGATTTGATAAGGTGGGCAACCGCCGTTGTGTAAGCGGCATCGTTGATGGGAGCGACGGATTGCTCAACGGCTCCTGCGGTTGAAGGCGGTGAGGTGACCGCCGAAGCATTCTGGCCGAAGGCGGGAACCATGAAAAACATGCAGGAGGCAAAAGCAGCGCAACGAAGGATAACACGATGGATAGACATAGGACCGGCAAAACACCCCAAAATCGCACCGCTGCGCAAGCGGAAAACACGAGACGTCTCTCGCCGGGGGAAAGCATACTCGGTGAAAACAGCTTGATCAGAGGACAGCGCCTGACAGCAACCGGCGAGGGCGCCGGTCCCACATCAGTGTTTAATGACCCATTACGAAATCAGGCCGGTGGATTAGACGTTCCACTTTTTCGTCCACCTATTTAACGCTCAACACCACCAGCCCCGCATCCCAGCAACAGGCCAGCAGGAGGTCGCCATATTGCGAGAGTCCCGTAGCGTCGCCGCCGGGCTGGGCAGCGCCCACCAAAACGGGAAGTCTGTTCTTCGAGATGTCGTACACCGCCACACCGGCACCACCATCCGCCACTGCCATAAGATTGCGGTCGCCCGCCTTCGGCTCCCTTGGTTTCAACACCAGAACATCGTGCGCATAGCTTCGCGAACGCACGGCGGTCACGCTTCGCTCCACGGGGTACAGCGGCTGTTGGCCCCACCCCCCTTTCCCCGCGCGGCTATACAATGCGACTCCCCCCGTGCGCCAGGCAGTTTCCACGTTCGCACCGTCGCTACGTACCATCTCGCAAAACCCCGGATGGTTCCATTGGGCGATAAGCGTCGGCTCCGCAGGGCGGGTTGTATCGAGCAACTTCATGCCGCCGTCAGCGTTGTCGGACAAAAATACCGCCCCATCAAAAAACCCGGCCTTGCGGGCATAATCGATGCCCCGGGTAAATCCGCCCAGCAAGCGAGGGGCCCTCAAATCTGTTATGTCCACCATCTGCAACCCGGCCCCGCCGCAAGCCATCGCCGCCAGTCGCCGGCCATCAGATGTCTGCGAAAGCGTCACACCCGTGGCAATGCCCGGCAGAGAAAGGGCCGACAGCGATGTGGGCTTGTCTGCCGTTGAAACATCCCAAATCACCAGCCCCCGAAACCGGTCGGCGATAAACAATAGATTCCCATCCAACACCGCATCCAGAGGCTGGATTTCTTCGGAAGCAAACCGGCGCGTAATGCGCACCTGGGCGGGGTCTGTCAGATCCACGAGGGTCATACCATCGAGCACCTGACATACAAAAGCCGAAGTTCCGGCCATGACCGCACTGCGGGCGCGCGTCATCTTCACGCGGGAGACCTCAGCGACCTCCACCTTTGCAAGATGGGGACGCTCACCCCGGCGAACTTGATTGGATATATCCGAACCGCCCGAGCCACACCCGGTCAGCAAGAAGCCAACCGCGAGAAACATAATGAAGAGACGCATGGTGTAAATGTCGCACGGAGATTTCTACGAAAGCAAGCCCGGCGCTGTTAAAAGTCCCACTGCCCATACATCAACCGACCACGTTCCTCCCCCCTTGACAAACCCTGCCTGTGGCATCACCACAACGCCCACAAGCCATGATAAAAAAATCATCCCTTCAAGCTTCATCCGGCGAAAAATTCTTCGTCATGCTTCTCAGTTGGCTCATACCCGGCTACGGGTTCTGGCACAATGGCCGCCGTGGGCAGGCGCTCTTCTTTTTCCTGACTCTACAGGCAACCTTTCTCATCGGCGCCATGCTTCAGGGGTCCGTGCTGTGGCCCGATTTCAACTACCGCAGCCCCAATTTTAATCTGGTGGCGGTGCTGACCCTCGTCACCCAGGGCTTTAACGGAATAGCCGCCATGATCAGCCTGCTGCCCGAACTGGCCCGCGGCTTCCACATCCTTCCCTATAATGAAACCAGCAGTTGGGCCGATCTCGGTTCGTTTTATCTGCTCGTATCAGGCGGCATGAGCTATTTTGTTTTGATGAGCACCTGGGATAATTTTTACGGGCGTAAAGCTTTTGCCCGACTTCTCTCCCACGACCCCGGTTCGGAGACGCGCTCATGAGCCTTTTACCCGGCCTTCTCAACCTGTTCTCCTGCCTGTTGCTGGCCGTCGTAGTTGCTTCTGTTTACACGGTTTCCCAGCATCCGGACCTTTCCATGACGTTGACCGTCCGGCAAACCTTGCGCCGGATTTTGAAGCTTGTGGTGGTATTGGCGGCTCTGGCAGCCACGGTGTATTTTTTAAGCATGGTAGGTTGATTTTTAGTGTTGACACCACCGCCTTAGGGTCCATACCTGTATGCATAACAAACGCAGGGAAACCTGCGGGCGTCATTATTCTATCCACTTCCATTGGAAGGAGGGGTTTTCTGTGAAAAAAGGTTTTACCCTTATCGAGCTTCTGATCGTGGTTGCAATTATCGCGATCCTGGCCGCCATCGCGGTGCCAAACTTCCTTGAGGCGCAAATTCGCTCCAAGGTGTCCCGCGTGAAGAACGACCAGCGTACCTATGCTACAGGCTTGGAGTCGTATTTTGTAGACAACAACCTGTATCCGTCCCACTCGCGTCAAGGTTCTGGCACTATTGCTGGCACCCCCACCGCTGCTACGCCAAACGGTGGTGTTGCTATCAACCCGACTGCTGAGGCGAACAACTACAACGCCATCGTAGGCGGGCCTGCCGGAACGCCAAACGCGGAACTGGCAAAACAGTACACGTTCGCCATGCACAATCCGGCGAGTACGAGCATGAGGGGTCACACGTTGACCACGCCCGTCAGCTATCTGACGAGCTTGTTCTCGGATCCGTTCATGGACGCCAGAGGCGCGACGTTCTATTACTTCGCGAATCCTCAGGGCTGGATCATCTGGAGCCCGGGACCCGACACCGATCAGGCAACTGGTGGCGATCTCGGTGGCACCGGTGTACCCGCGGTTGAGACCATCTACAGCACGTTCGTGTCGCAGCCGAGCCAGCAACTGCTCGCAGGCGCACCTGCTGCAGGTGGCGGCGGCGCATTCACTTATGACTCGACCAACGGCACTGTCAGCCAGGGCGACGTCTACCGCGTCAAGCAGTAAACCCACGGACGGCCCTAAAGCCGACCGTAGTAAAAACACTACTCCCCGGCAGAGAGAAATCTCTGCCGGGTTTTTTTGTGTCTTACGCTTTCATGCAATGCTTACACTCATAAATCTTCAGCAGGCAGATTTCCGCTTTACATCCCACACCCCGAAAGCCATCCCCTCTTAAACCATGGACAATACATTCGCCGTTCACGAAAACACACGCAAACGCCGCCGCTGGGGATGCACCTGCGGTTGTCTGGTATTTCTCATTGGAATCATCTTCGGAAGCGTGGGGCTTTCGGTCTATATCTTTCAGCGTCACCGGCCCGCGGCCATGGACCGCTGGCTCACACCCACCGTCAGTGGTTTTATGGACTTGCGCCTGAATCCCGCCGACGCGGGGATGAATGCCCTGTTTACCCACAGCATCCAGGCACTTGCGCGCAGGGCAGAGTCTGCAAGCACAACGGGAACGGTCCAGACTCAGCCCGCGGCAAACATTGCTCAATTCTCCCGCATCCTTGGCTGGCTCATTCACCCGGATGTTTTTGTCTTTTTCCAACGCGGGGCGGATGGAGACCGCGAGGAAACCCTGACCGTGGCCCAACTGAGGTTCGTCGCCTCGTGGGTTCTGGCCCGCGTGATGCTCAATGCCGTGCAAACGTCGACTTCTGAACGGGAGGGCGATGCAGAAATTTTCACGATCGGACCCGGCGAGGGTCCATCCGCATCCCAAGTACGCATCGGACTGACCAAAAAGGCTATTTTCATTTCCAACAACATTTCTCTGGTGCGCGAAGCCGTCAACGCCAAGGCCGACCCTTACGCCGACGCCCGCGGTTCGGAAGCTTTCCAGCGCTATACTCAGGAGATGAATCTGCAGGAGCCACCCGACGGCGAAGACGCGTCCATATTACTCGCCAACGAATTTAACCGGCTCACGGATTTCTTTGCATGGCTGGAAAAAAACACCCATCAACCCGGTTTGAAAGATCAGATCATCGGGTTGCTGAGCAAACAGGGCATATCGCCGCAGGACATCCAGGCAGTGAAGATCAGCGCGAATATGCTGACCGGCGATCATGCCAAGGCGTCACTTTCCTTCTACTGTCTGCAAAGCGAGAAGGCTCGTAAATTGACCGACGTGCTCCGAGCCGTGGTTACCCAAGTAAACGCATCCATGGCCATGGAAGGCGATGACGGCATAAAGCTGAAAAGTGACGTGAAACAGGAGGCGTCGGCGGCGGTGCTCATGCTGGACCTGACGGGCCTGAGCGGACTTCTCAGCGATGTGCTGGGACCAGACGGTGCAACTCCACCCGAGCCGGTTTCCACCTCTCCAGACCCAACGCAAACCACGGCACCGGCTCAGCGGTGATTCTCCTCCCACCTCGACTTATCAATCAAGCAAGGGCGGCCTGAGTACCTTCGATGGCAAAATTCCGCGTTCTACGCCTCATCACCTGGTTGCCCCCCGGCGGCATCGAACATAAAATAGCCGCTGTGCTACCGGCCATGAACCGGGACCTGTTCGAGCCCCATGTCTGCTGCATTCGCGAACGGGGCCCGCTGGCCGATGCCCTGGAGGAAGCGGGTGTTCCGGTGCATGTCATCCCCTTTCGCAGCCGCTGGGACCTGCGCGCCCACAACCGCTTGCGCGACCTCGTCGTTGATCTGAAAGCGGATCTGGTCCACAGCCACATGTACCGGTCCAACGTGCCCGCCACGGTCCTCAAGTTGCGACTACCCAACCTCCGCGTGGTGGGCCATTACCACAATGTGGACACTTGGGAAACCCGACGTCAGGCCCGCCTGGATGCATGGATGGCCCGCCGGCGCGATATGAATGTCGCCGTCAGTAATGCGGTCCGGGAAAACGTGATTCATCGTCTTTCCCTGCCACCCGCGCTCATCCGCACTCTCCACAACGGTGTCGATCTTGAACGCTTCCACACCGTCTCTGCCGTGGAACGCCACGCCATCCGCACCCAGATGGGATGGACCGCGGGAACGCGCATCATACTGATGGCCGCGCGCCTGGTGCCGCAAAAAAACCACGCATTCGTGCTGAAGCAACTACCAGAAATTTTTCGCGATGCTCCGCGCGCCCGTTGTATTTTTGCCGGGGCGGGTCCCGAACTGGAAAACCTGGAAACCCTGGCCGGGAGCCTTGGAATTGCGGACCGCGTCACCTTCCTGGGGCGACGCGATGACATCCCACGCCTGCTCTCTGCCGCCGACATCTTCATGCTTCCCTCGCTGAAGGAGGGCTTTTCCAATGCCATCCTCGAAGCCATGGCCTGCGGCCTGCCCGTGGTGGCAAGCGACGTGGGGGGTGCGCGCGAAATTATCGAACGCGGCCTGAACGGCTACGTCATCGATGTGGAGAGAGAAAGCGAAACTGTCTCGGTGAACGCAGGACAATTCATTCGCCACATGAAACGACTCCTCACCGACGATGACTTCCGCCTTCGCCTCGGAGCCGGTGCCTTCGCCCGGGTCCGGGCCTTTGGTCTCGACTCGATGGTCAGCGACATCGAGAATCTTTATCTCGATCTTCTGAGCCGCCCCTCAGCCCCAACCCAACCTTGAGTTTCAACCACACCGGAGACGACCGCCTTTCCTCCGCTGTCTCCGATTTTCACTCTTGCTCCCATATTTAAAGTGGTGTTTTAATCCGGCGAAATCCAAACATCGCACAGGGTGAAGATCTTATGGAATTCCTCACCGGCAAACACCTGAGACAAAGCATGGTGGCCGTGATTCTTGGGGGCGGACGTGGCACACGACTCTTCCCCCTCACACATTTTCGCAGCAAACCCGCGGTGCCCGTCGCCGGGAAATATCGCCTCATCGACGTCACCGTGAGCAATTGCATTCACTCCGGCCTGCGCAATATTTTCGTACTCACCCAATTCAATTCGGCCTCCCTGAACCGCCACGTTTCCAACACATATCGCTTCGATCAGTTCACCGATGGCTTCGTGGAAATCCTTGCCGCCGAACAAACCCATGAAACGGAAAATTGGTTTCAGGGCACCGCCGACGCCGTGCGAAAAAGCCTGCGCCACATCCTCAACACCAACCCCGAGTATATCCTCATCATGTCGGGTGACACGATCTACAGGATGGATCTGGGCAAGGTGTTGGAGCAACATCTGCGGGATGAAGCGGAGATAACCGTCTGCTGCGGCATGGTGGGCGAAGATCGCGCGTCCTCTCTGGGGCTCGTATCGGTGGACGCCCAGAGCCGCATCACCGAATTTCACGAGAAGCCACCGCCCGAAGAACTGCACGCTCACCGCGCGGATCCCGGTTTGATGAGGCGGTGGGACATGGACGACCCCGCACGCCCATACCTCGCCAGCATGGGAACCTATCTATTCCACCGCGACGTGTTGTTGGAAATGCTCAACGATATGGAAAACGAAGACTTCGGACGCCAGCTGATCCCCAATGCCATATCCCGCCGCAGGGTTCATGCACACCTTTTCGCCGGCTACTGGGAGGACATCGGGACCATCCGCAGCTTCTTTGATTCAACCCTTGATCTCGTGTCGGACCAACCCAAGTTCGACTTCTACGATCCGCAGTCTCCGGTCTTCACACGAGCACGGACGCTGCCGTCCAGTGCCATGGACGATGCCATCCTGAACCGCGTTCTCGTTGCGGAGGGATGCATTATCCGCCGGGCCGAAGTTCATAATTCTGTCATTGGAATCCGATCCGTTATCGGTGACGGATCACGCCTCGAAAACGTGGTGATGATGGGTGCGGACTACTACGATGACGACCGCCAATACCGTGACCATGACAACATCGGGTTGGGTGTGGGGCGCGATGTGATCGTTAGAAATGCCATCATCGACAAGAACGCTCGAATCGGGGATGGGGTGCGCATCCTCAACGAGGCCGGTGTGCAGAATGGAGAAAGCTCACACCATTGGGTGCGCGATGGCATCGTCATCATACCCAAAGATGCCACCATCCCACCGGGGACTGTCCTCTGAGTGATAATGCAATCATCAAAATAATTGACATTGATTTACGCAGGTCCCACAGTCCAATTGCATTTGCATTTGTGTGCATAACCGGTGAGATAAGTCCTCACATCGGAGCGTAGGTCAGACCTAAGGGGAAAACATCAGCATGCATAAAAGCATCGCAACGGCCATTCTCGCCATACTGAGCCTCAGCATTTGTGCTCAAGCCCAGGACATCATCATCGAATCAAGACCTGAGGGCCAGAATTTTCAAAACTATCAGGAACTCGAGGGGAAATGGCTCGACAGTAATGAACCCGTTATCCGAGCGAAAAGTTCTGCACCCGGCCTTAGCGCCCAAACGATCGGCGCGCGTAAGGTTCTCTTTCAGATAGCCGGTACTTCTTCCACGGTGGCCTTTCTTCCCACTGCCGCCCGTTTCTTTCCCAAGCTATCTGCGCCCGCCAAAATGAATGTATACGCCACCTGGCCAAGTGCCTCGAACGCCATGCCGGTTCATTACGTCATCAAGCACGCCGATGGTGAGGAAACGGTAGACCTGATTCAAGACGGCTGGGGCAATCAGATCCGCGGAGGCAACGCAGATCAGTGGGTGCCATTGGGTGCGTTCAACTTTAACAGCGGCGCGGATCAATATGTTGAAATTCGCACCGACGCAAAAGTCAAGGCGGTGGGTAGTGCCGCCAACACGCAATACTATTCCGACGCCGTACGCTTTACCGTAGAGCCTCTGGGTCCTGCGGCCATGAAGGGCGCCGCTCCGGTGTCCGCTGCCCCCCAGGTGGCACCAGGCGCCTCCACAACGCCCATCAACTGGATGTTCGACATAACCTCCGCGCAAAACGCCGCCAAGACCCAGAAGAAACGCATTCTGCTCTACTTCTTCCTGCCGGGCAACGCCGCATCCATGAAGGTGGATGACACTCTGAATTCGCCCATCGTGCGCGGCATTGTGAACAGCATGTATATCCCCGTTCGGATGGATTTCAGCCAGAACAGCCAGATGGCTTATCAACTCCAGATCTTCAAAGGCGGCACCATCGGCCTCTACGAAAGCGACGGCAGCCCGGTGATGCACATCACCGAGCGCCTGACGGCCGACGAGTTGGCAGCCCGGCTGCGGGTTCAGTAGCACGCACCCAGCGCTCCATTTCACACAGCAATAAAAATCCCCCTCCCGTCTGATCGGCGGAAGGGGGATTTTTTTTAATGTCCCAAATATGTAACCGGGCGGATGGCTCAGGGGCGCCGGCAGAGCAACACGCCGTCGTCCCCGTCAACCTCTTCCAGACGCACTTGAACGACCTCGGTCAGGTCGGTATCCAGGCGGTGCGCAATGTACTCGGGCTGGATGGGATATTCCCTCAACCCGCGATCAACAATAGCCAGCAACCGGATAAGGCGGGGGCGGCCGAAGTCGACAATCTCGTCGAGGGCGGCGCGGATGGTTCTGCCGGTGAAAAGAACATCGTCGATAAGAATGATCTTTTTATCCGTCACATCGAAATCGATGGAGGTCTTGCCCACCACCGGCTGGGAGCCGAGGGTGGAAAGATCGTCACGATATAGCGTGATGTCCAACTCACCCGTGGCGACCGTCTGTTTGTGGTTCTGCTCCATCTTGCGAGCCAGTCGCTGGGAGATAAAAATGCCGCGGGTTTTAATGCCAAGAAACACAAGATCGGGATCGAAGGGGAAGTCGCGGTGAATGTGTGCTGCGAGAAGCGTGATGGCGCGATCAAGGTCATCGGCGCTCATCAAACTGCGCAAGACGGGAAAATTCTCAGCCAAGGGTCGGGTTCCTGATAAACTGGATTATGATTCCGGGAAGCGACGGCGAGATGTCCGGGCAACCCGGAAATCAATGCACGCGCCCAAGCCCGTAAAAATCAAGTCCATTTCCGCAAAGCGGAAAAGCAAGGGATGCAATCCGCCGGGGACGCAGATTAACGCAGAGGGTAATCGCAAAAAAAACACCCATCCGAAGATGGGCGTTTTTTCAATTTACCATTTTACCGAACTTCTACTTCGCGAACCGCGCTGCAACCTCGTCCCAGTTCAATACGTTCCACCAGGCCTTCAGGTAATCCCCGCGCTTGTTCTGATACTTCAGATAATAGGCGTGTTCCCACACATCGTTGCCCATGACGATTTTCATGCCGTCCGAAATGGGCGAATCCTGATTGGCTGTGCTGACGATCTTCAGTTTGTCGTCATCGCCCTTTACCAGCCAGACCCAGCCGGAACCGAACCGTTTTGCGCCGGCATCCTCAAACTGTTGCTGGAATTTCTCCATGCTTTCAAAACTCGAATTGATGGCATCGGCCAGATCACCCGAGGGAGCCTTGGGGCCGCCCGGCTTCATGATCTGCCAGAACATCGAGTGGTTGGAGTGTCCCCCACCATTATTGCGAACATCGGTCCGAATGGACTCGGGAATTGCTGCAAGGTCCTTGAGCAGTTCATCCACCGATTTCTTGGTGAGATCGGAATGCCCTTCCACGGCTTTATTGAGCTTGGCCACATAACCGGCATGATGCTTGTCGTGGTGGATGGTCATGGTTTTGGCGTCAACGTGGGGTTCCAGGGCATCGTATGCATAACCCAGGGGGGGAAGTTTGAATGGTCCGGTACCCGCCGTGGCACCCGCTGCGGCGGTTGATGTGGTGGCATTGTCTGCGGCCATTGCCATCAGCGCCGGCGCTGCCCAGACTGCGGGCACTATGGCCGCGCACCGTGAGATAAAGGAACGACGGGAAGTTCTGTTATTGGACATGGTTGTTTATGGCTCCTTGTTGTCGTTGTTGAAGTTGCGCGAAGGGCTCGCATACATCAACCCGTCACACACTCCTTACACAGCAAGAATCATGCACAGTTCTGCCGCCGCGCTTGGATCTCTTCGCGCGGTCAGACCTTCTCGCGCTGGCGCCGCGGCTGCGGCTCGCCATTGCGAACAGCCCGCAAGTCCATGGGGGTGATGGATGCATCACTGATGCGTGCAAAAATCATACGCCCCGCAGGTGTCTGGAGGATGCTGGTTACCGCGACTTCGAGTTCCGACCCGATATACTGCCGTCCCTCTTCGATGACCACCATGGTGCCGTCTTCCAGATAACCCACGCCCTGATGCTGCTCCTTGCCCTCTTTGCTCACGAAGATCGGCAGTGTCTCGCCGATGAAAACAGATGGCTTGAGCATGTTCGCAAGTTCGTTGATGTTCAGCACGCGGACGGTGTGCAGCTCCGCGATTTTCTGCAGGTTGTAATCGTTCGTCACCACCTCGCCACCCAGTTCCTTGGCCAGCGCGATGAGCTTGTGATCCACGTCTTTGATGTCCGGGTAGTCCTTCTCCCAGATGATCAACCGGGGCGCCGCCTCGCGGATGTCGTCGAGCATTTCCAGACCCCGCCGCCCGCGCGAACGTTTCTTGGCGTCGGCGCTGTCGGCCACCCGCTGAAGTTCCATAAGCACAAACTCGGGGATGATAAAGTTCCCCTGGAGGAAATGACCCGCCATGAGATCCTTGATGCGACCATCCACAATAACGCTGGTGTCGAGAATGCGCGCCTGTTCATTGGGCGAGGCCATGATGAAATTGAGCCGCGAGAAGCTGAACCGGTTCGCATGTTTAATCGCTAATATAATGCCAAGATAACCAAACAACAAATTGCAGATAATGCGAGCTTTCAGTTGGGCCGTGGAAGGATCTCTGTCACCAAAAAGGGCAACCGGTATGGTGGGATAAACAAACCATGCGATGATGAGTCCGCAGGTGAGGCCGATGGAAGCGAGAATGATTTTTTTGGAACTGATGATATTTGTCGACACCTCGACCAGCACCAGCAGGATGGCAAATGCCAGTGACAGAGCCGAATATTGAGGTCCCAGCGACGGTGTGTGACCTCGTCCCACCCAGTAGCCGATAAGTGTCGTGATAAGCACGAAAAAGATTCGGGTAACATATATCGGATTTCGTAAGAAAAACATAATTCCCCACTGTCCTAAGAGAACAATTTAAGCCCCTAATAAAAAAACCTAGGCCGCTCATCACCTTCGAGATATTATCATCACACAAGCAACTAAATTCCCTGACAGGATCGTCGCCTTCACCCTCAGGCTCCCAAGAAAAGAAAAACATCATGACTTCAGATAAACAACCACCCCCCTCCCGCAAAAGTCAGGCCCCCTCACTACCACGATTGGTTGCAGCACGCGTGCTGCTGAGCCTGCGCTTATCCACGACCTACGATGCCTCCGAACTGCTGGAAGCGCAGATGCACACCACGCCCCTTGATCCGCGCGACGCGCGTCTTGCCACGGCATTGGTTATGACGGCCCTTCGGCGTTCTGCATGGCTGGACTTGCAATTTGAAGACCTGTTGTCGCAACCCATCGACCAACTCGACGACCGCGCCCTGGTGATTCTGCGGCTGGCTGCCGCCCAACACACGCTCATGGATCGCGTGCCACCCCACGCCATCACCGACGACAGCGTGAGGCTGGCTCAGGCGCTGGGTATGGATCATTATCAGAGCGGCTTCATCAATGCCGTGGTTCGTCGCCTCACCCAGCGAAGCGAGCCCAACCAAGGCCCCGCAGACGCCCCCGATTGGCGGTGCATCGAACTGAGCTGCTCGCTCCCGCAATGGATCAGTCGCATGATGCTGGAGCGCTTTACCACCGAGGACGCCCACGCCCTGAGCCAGGCCCTCGCACAGGAACCGACCCTGACACTGCGTGCCAATCGCCTGCGCAACACCCCCGAGGAACTGGCCGAGACACTGGCCGGGATGGACATCCCCACAGAGCCGGGCTTGCTATCGCCCGACGCCCTGCGTGTCACGCGGTCGGGCGCATTGGCCGAGTTGCTCGCCTCTCCGGCCTTTGCGGAAGGGCGTTTCTACATTCAGGACGAAGCAAGCCAGGCGGTTGCCATGGTGGTCGCGCCACGGTCCGGAGAACGGATCCTCGACTACTGTGCCGCACCGGGCGGCAAGGCCACGCATCTGGCTGAGCTTGGCAGGGGTGAAGCTCACATTACGGCTGCGGAAATCTCGTCCGAGCGAACGAAGTTCCTCAAAGACAACATCGACCGCCTCGGTTCGCCGGCGATTGAAATCTCCACGCCCGCCGGGGCCATTGCCATGGCCGGAGAAGGCTATGATGCCGTGCTGATCGACGCGCCCTGTTCCGCCCTGGGAACCCTGCGCCGTCACCCCGAAGTGGCCCGTCGCCTGTCGCGCGCGGGCCTGCGCGCCGCCGGCACCCTGCAGCGGGTCATCATCGATTCGGTGGCCTCGGTGGTCCGCCCCGGCGGTCGGCTCATTTACAGCACTTGTTCTTTCACGCATCTGGAAAACCGCGACCTTATTTCTGATTTTCTAAAAGCGAACCCCGACTTCCATCATGCGCCGGCTGAAGCCTGGCCAGAGGCTTTTCAGCACCTGCGCGATGACGGGGACGGGCACCTGCGCACCTGGCCAACGATGCCCGCCGTGGACGGTTTCGAGGTGGCGATGCTGGTGCGTGACAAATGAGCATCAGTCAAACCCGATAGACCCACCCCCGCAGAGTGTAGTGTTATTTTGTATGCCGCTTCGTGAAAAAATGCGCGACCAATTCATCCAGGGAGGAAACCACCCGCCATGCCGGTTTATGAATACATCTGCCCCGAAAACGGGCAAACCGTGGAAGTGATCCATCCCATGTCGGAAAGCGTGAAAACGTGGGGTCGTCTCTGCGAACTTGCCGAAATACCCATGGGTAACACGCCGGGCACTTCTCCGGTTCAGAAATTGATCTTCTTGCCGGGCATCTCGACTCCCGCCGGCGATGTGAAGTTGAAGGAAATGGGTTTCACCAAACTGGTGAAACGCGACACCGGCGTGTATGAAAACGTAACCGCCTCGAGAGACGAAAGCCGCTACATGAACGCCGGCGATGCGTCGACCATGCCCAACCTGAAGGGCAAAATTTCCGACTAACAATCTCAGAAAGCTGCTACCCCATTCACCATGACTCTCCCCCTGGATACCGCTTCCACCCCCCAACATCCCGATTTTGCATCTAAGTTTCCGAACACCTGCCGCGTATACAGCGAGGGGGTTGTCGCCGGCCAGCAACGGGGGTTGCAGCTATGGGTTTCGCTGAAAGGCGAAGTGCGCGCAAATTTCGCGCTCGGAGAAGCCCGCGACGGGGTGCCCATGTTGCACAATACGATCATGCCCTGGCGCTCCTGCTCCAAACCCATAGCTGCCATAGCCATGGCGCAGTTGTGGGAGAAGGGCGCGCTCAAGCTCGACCAACCGGTCGCGGATTTTATCCCCGATTTTGAGATGGGTGGAAAGGCCGGCATAACCATCCGCCACATCCTCACGCATACAGCAGGCATCCGCCACGTGGCCTTCGATGATCCCATGGGCGATTGGGACACCATCATCCGCCGCATCGCGGAAGTGACACTGGAACCCGACTGGCGTCCCGGCCGCCGCGCCGCTTACCATGTGCGGTCGAGTTGGTTTCTCCTCGGCGAGATTGTGCGCGTGATCGATGGACGCTCCTTCGAGCAGTACATCCGCGACGAAATATTTCTGCCGCTGGGCATGGACGACTGTTACATCGGCATGTCGGACGAAGAATTTGATGCGAAAGAAAGCCGAATAGGGATACTGTGGGATACCTCCCATCAGCCCCCCCGCCCCGACCCATTTTTCTCGGGCGAGGCCGTTACCCTTAGCAGTCCCGGTAGCAGCGGTCATGGCCCCATGGAGCAACTGGGGCGGCTTTACGAAGCACTGCGGCGCGGCGGAGAATTGGATGGAACGCGAATCCTCTTACCGCAAACCGTCGAGGCCATCACGGTCCGCCACCGCGTGGGATTGCAGGACGAGACCTTCATGCACGGCATGGATTGGGGTCTGGGTTTTATCATCAACTCAAACCGCCACGGTGCCGACACGGTGCCCTATGGTTTCGGGCGCCTCGCCTCGCCGCGCACTTTTGGGCACGGAGGGTCGCAATCGTCGAGCAGCTTCACCGACCCCGATGTGGGTCTGTCGGTGGCGGTGGTATTCAACGGCACCCCCGGCGACGCCCGCCACAGCCGCCGCATCCGCAACTTCGCGACAGCGTTGTATGAGGACATGAAAATTTCAGGGCTGTGACGCATCGCAAGGTTTACGGGGGCAGGAATGCCCCCGCTCCTTTAAAAGGGGGTCTGTCGATGGCTTGACACGAGGGGGGGCATTCCTGCCCCCCAAATCCGTGTCCTTCAACTCAGACTGTTACGGGAGCCTATCTCTCACCTGATCTCATCACCGCTTTTGCTTGCAGTCGCCTCAAACGAAGCATCGGTTCGAATTTGATCGATCATCCCAATTGAGGTCATTTCCCACTCATGAGAACCTCCCCTTCTCGCTCTTCAATTTCCCGCGCTTTCACACTCATCGAGTTGCTTGTTGTTGTCGCCATCATCGCAATCCTGGCGGCCATCGCGGTCCCAAACTTTCTTGAGGCGCAGGTCCGATCGAAAGTTTCCCGCGTGCGCTCGGACCTCCGCACCCTCGCCACGGGCATTGAATCCTACACCATCGACAACAACCGCCCCCCCTTCGATGGGGCCCGTGGCGGCGACCATCGCGGATGGGCAACGGTCCAAACCGGCCTGACCACACCGATCTCCTATCTCACATCCCTGCTTCCGGATGTCTTTCAAGATGCTTCACTCTTGAGCAGCTCCCCGGCGCCCAATACGTCATTTTATGTGAACGGCAACAACACCCGCCACGCTTACGATTATGGCACGGCGGAGTGGCACGGGGTGGGAGGCGATGCCGCCTCAACCGCACGCTGGTTGCGCGCGTTCGGCTACAGCCAGTGGAAGATCGGAAGCTGCGGACCCGATCTGGTGTTCGTGGATACCACCGCAGATTTCTTCGGTTTTGGAACACGCTACGATTCGACCAACGGCACGGTTTCGACCGGCGATATTTATCGTTCGCAAGGCACGACCCAGTAACAACCTTTCTTGCGGCGGCGGCCGACCTCTGGCATAAACCAAAGCAACATGATCTCCGGGCGTCCCATGAGCATCCGTTTGCGCGCTGTGCTGAGGCGACTTCTGCGCTGGTCCGCAGTGGCGTCTCTTCTGCTTGCAGCCGTGTGTCTCATCGCCCTGCTGGTGCTTGTAGCAGCCGTGCGATGGGTGCCCTTCGATGCGAAATCGCTGGAATCGCCCGAAACCTCCAGCTTCCTCTTTGATCGTAACGGACGCCCCCTTCGCGCGTTTCTGGGCACGGATGAACAGTGGCGTGTGCCTGTCCACCTCGACGAAGTTTCAACCCATGTGGTGAACGCCATCGTTGCGGTGGAAGATAAACGGTTCTTCACCCATTGGGGGGTCGACCCCGTCGCTATTTTGCGGGCCTCCCTGAGCAACCTTCGCGGCGGGCGCATCATCAGCGGAGCCTCCACGATTACGATGCAAGTGGTTGGCCTGAGCGCCTCCCGCGAACGCACGCTGGGACGCAAACTTCGCCAGGCTTTTCGCGCGTTGCAGGCTGAGCGCGTGCTGAGCAAGCAGCGCATTCTGGAACTGTACCTGACCTACGCGCCCTACGGTGGTAACATCTGCGGGATTGAAGCGGCGGCGCAGCGCTATTTCGGCAAGTCCGCCGCGGCTCTCACGCTGGATGAAGCCACGCTTTTGGCCGGCATCCCCCAATCCCCCGCGCGCCTTCGGCCAGACCGGTTCCCCAAGGCGGCCCTTGCGCGGCGCAACACCGTGCTGATCCGGATGCTGGAGGATGACAAAATCACCCTCCCGGAATACGACCGTGCCCTCACACGACATCCTCTCGTAGGAAGCCACGACGCCCCCGGCCTCGCGCCTCACTTCACGGATCTCGTGCACGAAGCCTATCCGCGCATGACGCGCATCCGGACGACTCTCGATCTCGAAGTGCAGCAACGCGCCGAGGCTCTGGTAGCCGAGGCGGTGCGATCGAACGCGGCCTTCGGCGTAACCAACGGCGCGGCGGTGGTTTTGCAAAACGACACCGGCGAGGTTCTGGCTATGGTCGGGTCGGCCGACTACACGGCCGTCTCCACCCAGGGCCAGGTGAATGGGGCCACGTCGCCGCGGTCGCCCGGCTCTGCCCTCAAGCCGTTGTTGTATGCGCTCGCCTTCAGCGAAGGGGCTGCGCTTCCCGACACGCGCCTGCTGGATGTTCCCACCTTCTATGGCGGTTATCACCCGGAGAATTTCGACCACGCCTGCCAGGGTCTCGTATCCGCCGACAAGGCAATGGCCTGGAGCCTCAACATCCCGGCCATCGAACTGCTGCAATCGACCGGATTAAACCGCGCTGTTAGTTTCATGCGTAACGCCGGCCTCGCCACGCTCGACAAACCCGCCGGCGAATACGGTCTCTCGCTGGCCCTGGGCACTTGCGGTGTAACGCTCCTCGATCTGGCCGGAGCCTACGCCATGCTCGCCCGGGGCGGAGATGCTCTCGCTCCCAAGGTGATGATCGAGGGGACCCGCATCACACGCCCCGAACCTGCCCGCCTTACAACCCAAACCATGTCCATACGCTCATCTTCCATCGCCAGTCCCCCGCGACATTTGCTCAGCCCCCAAGCAGCCTATTTCGCTCTGCGCGCGCTGGCCGACGCCACCCTTCGACCTCCCGAGGAAGTGGCTCTGGCGCTGAAGGACATGGAAGGCATCGCGTGGAAAACCGGCACCAGCAGCGGGTTTCGCGACGCGTGGACAATTGCGTGCACCCGCACCCACACCACGGCAGTCTGGCTGGGGAATTTTGACGGACGCCCATCGCCGGGCATCACAGGTGCCCGCGCCGCAGCACCGCCCGCCCTGACCATGGCCGTGTGGTTGCAGAACCATCGCGAAACCCGCGACCCGCGATGGCCCCGCAACCCCGGTGGCATCACGCACATTAATGTTTGCGCGGTAACGGGCGCGCCCTCCTCGCCGGATTGCCCCACGACACGCTCCGTCATGGCCATTGCCAATGCGGCGCGACTTCCTGTTTCATGCCGGATACACCAACGCATGAGCATCGACACGGCCACCAGCCAGGTGCTCTGCCCCCGCTGCGCAGAAGGTCACGCGTGCGAGGAAAAAGTTTTCGCGGTCTGGCCAGCGCGTGTGTCGCAATGGTTTCGCGATCACCAAATAGAGGAGAACGCTCCGCCGCCCCACTTTTCCGGCTGCGCCACGCGAGCCGGACTGGTGGCACCGCGCATCGTCTCACCCACCAACGGCGACGCTTTTCTGGTGCAACCGGGGCGCCCCGCCGAGGCGCAAAAGATCGCGCTGCGCGCTGTGGCTCCGGCTGCCGGGTCACTGCTTTATTGGTTCCTCGACGGCCAACTCATCGCCTCCGTCACGCCGGGCACGGATGCTTTCCTGATCCTCCAACCCGGCAGTCATCGCCTGCGCTGCGCCGACGATCTGGGGCGCGCCGACGAGGTTGCCTTCAACGTCACGGCGGAGTGACTCTCCTTCCCGAATTTCCCCTTGATTGAAAAATGTCACCGCACAAGTTTGCCTTATGAAAACGATGCGTTATCTTCTCCATGCCGCCCTCGCTGCGGCGCTGCTGCTGGGTTCGGCCACTGCCGATGCCGCAAAAAAATCATCTCCTTCGAAGGATAGTCCGACGACATCTTCCGTGCAGAAACCCGCGAAATTCTCCAAACGAGTCACCAAGACTGTGGAACTGAATTACCTGCTGTACCTGCCCGACGACTACGGAACCACGACGACGAAATTCCCGCTCGTGCTCTTCCTGCATGGCGCTGGGGAGCGGGGCAACGACCTCGAAAAAGTGAAGACCCACGGCCCGCCCAAGCTGATCGAGAACGGTGCGAAATTCCCGTTCATCCTCGTCAGCCCGCAATGCCCCGATGGGAAATGGTGGAACATGGAAGCGCTCACAATGCTTCTGGATAACGTCCAATCGTGTCTGCGTGTCGATAAGTCGCGCATCTACGTGACGGGTGTCAGCATGGGTGGCTACGGCACATGGGAGTTGGCCCTCACCCAACCCAACCGCTTCGCCGCCATCGTGCCTATTTGCGGCGGTGGCCGACCCTGGATGGCCAGACTCATCGCGCACATGCCTGTGTGGGCATTTCATGGCGCGAAGGACAAGGCGGTTAATCCCCGGGAAAGCGAAGAGATGGTAGCCGCCATCAATGCCGCGGGTGGTGCAGCGAAACTGACGATATATCCTGATGCCACGCATGACAGCTGGTCGCGCACTTACGACAATCCGGAAGTTTTTGATTGGATGCTCCAGCAGCAACTTCCGCCGGACGTCGACACCACGAAGAAATAAAAATCCCGCCTGCCGTTCAACAGAGACGGCAGGCGGGGCTTATTTTTTCGGACTATTGCGGCGATACCTCTCGCCCGCAACACCATGGTTATGCCTGCTTGTTAAACTCCGCTTTGTACTCCGTCACGGCCTTGCGCATGGTATCCTGCAGCTTGTCCGTGAGGTCTTTTTCCCGCTCGATCGTCGTGGGGATGTCTGCGTAACGTGACTCGACGAAGTCATACAACGTCGACTCGAAATCACGAATGCGATCCACTACGATGTCATCGAGAAAGCCCTGCGTGGCGGCGAAGAGAATAATCACCTGACGCCACAAAGACTGCGGAGTGAATTGGTTTTGTTTCAGCACCTCAACCAAGCGCTCGCCGCGCATAAGCTGAGCCTTGGTGGCGGCGTCGAGGTCGGAACCGAACTGGGCAAAGGCTGCCAGTTCGCGGTATTGTGCCAGATCGAGGCGCAACTTGCCGCCCACCTTCTTCATGGCCTTCGTCTGAGCGTTGCCACCCACGCGGCTGACCGAGAGGCCCACATTCACGGCGGGTTTAACGCCCGAGTAAAAGAGATCCGGCTCCAGATAAATCTGGCCGTCGGTGATGGAAATCACGTTGGTCGGAATGTACGCCGACACGTCGCCAGCCTGCGTTTCGATGATGGGCAATGCTGTCAGAGAACCGCCGGGAGCCTTGGCCTGGGGGCAGGATTCTTTCAGAATTTCCATGTCCTCGCTCAACTTTGCCGCACGCTCCAGCAACCGCGAGTGGAGATAGAAGACGTCGCCGGGATAAGCCTCACGGCCCGGCGGACGGCGCAGCAACAGCGACAACTGCCGATAGGCCACGGCCTGCTTCGACAAATCGTCGTAAATGCATAGCGCATGTTTGCCATTATACATGAAGTACTCACCCATGGCACAGCCTGCGTATGGCGCGATGTAGAGCAGCGATGCTGCATCCTCGGCAGACGCATTGACGACGATGGTATATTCCATCGCGCCCGCTTTCGTGAGGGTTTCCACGATGTCCACCACGGTCGAGGTCTTCTGGCCAATGGCGACGTAAATGCAGATGACGTCCTGTCCCTTTTGGTTGATGATCGTATCGAGGGCCACGGCGGTCTTGCCGATCTGGCGGTCACCGATGATCAACTCGCGCTGACCACGGCCGATGGGGATCATCGAGTCGATGGCCTTGATGCCGGTCATCAGCGGCTGCTTCACGCTCTGGCGCGCGATGACGTTGGGCGCGGGCGATTCGATGGGACGGAATTCCTTGGAGGTGATGGGCCCTTTACCATCGATGGGCTGACCCAGCGCATTCACCACGCGGCCCACAAGTTCCGGGCCCACGGGAACGCTTGCAATGCGGCCTGTGCGGCGCACCGTGTCGCCCTCTTTGATGTCCACGTCGCTGCCGAAAAGCACGGCACCCACACTGGACTCTTCGAGGTTCAGCGCCATGCCCATCACGCCGCCGGGAAACTCCAGCAACTCGCCTGCCATCACTTCCGACAGACCGTAAATGGTCGCGATGCCGTCACCCACGCGCAGGATCGTGCCAACTTTTTCAACGTCCAGTTGCGCGCGGTAACCTTCCAGTTCCCGCTCTATGACATTTGTAATTTCTTCAGCGCGAATCGCCATGCGTCGTTTCCTATTCCCGTTGTCAGATGTTTAAAACTGTATCGTCCACAGGCAGGTAAAGATTTACCGGCGTGTGGCCCGCTACGCGGGCGTAAACCGTCAACTGGCCGCGATGATGCACCTCGTGCTCGATCATCAGATAAGCCATCTGCCCGCGGGTCATAAGCCAGTCCAACCCAAAGGGCGAAATTTTTTCTTCCCACATGCCCTGCGTTACCCGCGAGGCGGCGCTCTGCACCTGCCCGATGCTTCCACCCAGCGATGCAATTGCAGCCTTCACGCTGCTCACATCGTAACTTTTATGGAAGAGTTCCGTGGTGGGACTCTCATCCTCCAGCACTCCACGCATGAAATTGTGGCACGCGCAAAGGTGATTGAACTGCTCTGCCGTTGTCATGCTTCCCTCACCGGGACGAAGGTCGAGATCGGCATCGGTGAATGTACGCACCAGTCGCACGGTGCGCAGCGCGTTCGTGTTGAAGTCCAACACAAAACGGGCGGGCGAGATATCGTTCATTGCTTCAACCTTTCCTCCAGCCGCTCACGCAGCTTTTGAAGTTTGCCCTGCACGGTGTCATCGAGCAACAAATCGCCCGACTTAAACCGCACGCCCCCCACCACGGCCGGGTCAACTTTCCATTTCACCACGAGACGCTTGCCCATGTACCGTTCGAGGGACTCTTTCAGCGTTGCCTTCTGGGCGTCATCCAGCGGAACCGCCGTGTTGACCGTCCCCGCATGCAGCCCCTGATCCTCCTGCACCAGCACGTCGTACCGTTTGAAGATGGGCCGGAGGTGATCGATCCGCTGCTTGCGCAAAAGCAGGTCCATAAAGTCCACGAGCAGATCATCCACGCGACCACGCATGGACTTCTCAAACAGTGCCAGCTTGTCCTCGGTGGAGATCTGCGGGCTGTCGAGAAAGACGGACAGTTTGTTCGATAACGACTCGAGACCATGCAACGAGTTGATGGCGTCGCAGATCACCTGCAGCTTGCCCTGGCGGCGAGCCACCTCAAACAAAGCCTGCGCGTAGCGCTCCGTTACGATGGGATCGAAATACTTCACTTGCGCCCCAACTCCTCAACAAATCCCGACACCAGTTGCCGGTGTTTCGAATCGTCAAGCCGTTCCTTGATGATCTTGTCGGTCGCTGTCAGGGTCATCTCCACAACCTCCTGGCGAAGCACCTCGCGAGCCTTCTCCATCTCAATGGCGATGATCTGCTTGTTGCGCTCCAGCGCCTCGTTGGCCTCGCGCCGCGATGTTTCCGCGATCTCCTCGGCCAGGTCGCGCCCGTGAGCCACCGCTTCCTGCATGCGGTTGCGCGCCTCGGCGTCTATCTCCGAGAGCTTGGCCTTGTAGTTGGCCTCGAGCGCCTCCACCTGTGCGCGCAATTCATCGATGCGATTGAACTCGCCCCGAATGCGCGACTGCCGGGCTTCGATGGTCTGGAGGATGCTCGTCCAGAACAACTTCTTCGAAACCCAAAAGAAGATCAGGAACGCCAATGCGGTCGTGGCGACCTGGATGATCATTTGGTTCATGGTGCCTTCTCCTCATTGTGGTACCGGTGCGGATGCGGCGAGACACCGGGCTGATTCTCGCCCGGGTCCCGGCCGCTTTCACTGCGGAAAATCATCTGGCACCGACAACTACTTCAGGAAGGTCGCCTGAGCAATGAACGGAGAAATCAGCGCGTAAATCGTAAGAGCCTCGATAAAGGCCGCGCCGATGATCATCGCCGTCTGAATCTTGCCTGCTGCTTCGGGCTGACGCCCCATGGCCTCCATGGCCGCTCCCACAGCACGGCCCAGGCCGAATGCCGAACCCAGTGCCGCAAGGCCCAGTCCAAGCGGATATGCCAATGCGATGGCGGTGATCTTGTCCATCTTTGTCCTCTCTGTAGCGAATCAATTAGTGGTTGTTGCTCATGCTTGCAATACCCGCCGCCGCCGCTCCCTGCCCGAGGGGAGAGAACCGGAGTTGCCGGGTGTTGCAAAAATTATCATCAAAACCGCCCCACCTTCAGGCGAAAAACATCAGTGCCCCTCTACCTCCGCAACATGACCATGGTGGTCGTCGTGCTCATGGGGCAGAACCATCAACAGATAAATCATGCCGAGGAGCGTGAACACCAGCGCTTGAATGGTGCCCACGAGCAACGACAGGAAAAGGAAAGGCAGGTGCAGCGGAATTCCAACGGGCGCTGACGGCCAGAAGAACGTCATCAGCGAGATACCCAACATGAGGAACACCCCGCTGAGAATATGTTCGCCCATGATGTTACCGAAAAGACGAAGCGCCAGCGACAGCGGCTTGGCAAACAACCCGATCAGTTCCACAGGGAAGATCAGCACGACGCCAATAATCCACTGCAACACGCCCTCGGGGCTGCCGCACATGTGCTTGAAGAAAGCCCAGGGGCCGCTCTCCACCAGACCATAAAAGTTCACATAGAAGAAGACGAACATCGCCAGCGTGCCCGTCGTTTGCAGTTTCGAGGTGGCACCCGTGAACAGCGGGATAATGCCGAACATGTTATTCAGCCAGATGAACATGAACAGCGACGCGAAGAACGGCACGTACTTCTTGCCCCGCTCGCCCAGAATACTCGTGACGAAATTATAGAATCCTTCCACGATCACTTCGAGGAAGGCCTGCATCTTGCCGGGCCGCTCGGCCCTCAGCCTCAGCGTACCAAAGATGAACAGCGCACTGACAAACGCAATGAAGACGGCAAAAATCTGATATTCGTAAGCGTGAAGAAAGTGCGCGGTTGCGGGCGCAACATCCTCAAGGGTCTTGCCGTTCACCTTCAGCTTTAATGCGATGGTAATGATGTTGGGAAGCTCGGGACTGGTTGCCTCGGCGGCATGGCCGCCGTCATGAAGAACCTCACCATGAACCTCACCATCGGGCGCATGAATCGCTGTGACAGCATGCCCGTGAGCGTCTGTCACCGGGTTGACAGCCCACGCCGTCGCCGAGCCTATGAGAAGAAAAAGAACAAGACACGCGCCAGCCAACCCGCGGGTGCGCATCATGGCCCGAAGAATTAAGGCACCCGCTTGCTGATCCGTAACCTTCTGCACAATCCTGCTTCTCATGAAATCCTCTGACTTTCATCCTCGACCGCCCCCGCACCGCGAGGCTGGCCGCCCTTCAACAAATCGACGCCGCTGATAGCAGCACCCAAAGCCGTTAAGACGATTACCAACAAAACCATCGACACTCCTGCCGTCACGCCCAAAGCCGTGCCGCGCCGAAGCGGTGCCGCCATCACCAAACCGGCGAAACCACCTCCCAAAAGGAGAAATTTCGCCGAGAGCCATCCGAGGATGACCAAAGCATTGCGTGGTTCAGGACGCAGAAAACTCAACACCAAACCCGACCACACCACAATATTTGCCATGGCCCACGCTGCCGCAATGCCAAAAGCCACTCCGGCGCCCATATCATGACTGGCCCAGTAGGCTGAAAATATAACCGAGAGCAGAAACGATGCTCCCAAAACTTGTCTGACGAAACGCGGCATCACTTCTCGCTGTCTTCTATGCGCTTGAGAATCTGTTTCGTTTGCCGAATTCCCGCTACCGAACCCATCACAATAAACAAAATCATCAACCACGGCCCGGTTCCGAACTTTGTATCCAGCCAGTTGCCGACAAAAACCCCCACCAACACGCTCGCTGCGAGAGTAGTGGGAATCATGATCGCCATCGTCGCCTTGCCGACAGGAGTTTCCTTCCGTGCATTGCTGCCGGAAGACTGCTCCGCGCCAGCTTCGGCGTCGGGTTTTTCATTCTTTTGCGAACCATCCAAGGCGTTGCCTCACTCTCTCACCTGCCGGTTGCGCTTCAACCGCGCGCGCCCTGCATCAGCCGATGCCCGAAGGGTCCGCCAAGCCAGACAACTTCGTTCGTCGCTTATTTTCTTTAGCATTCAAAAATACGGCTAATTCGGTACACTATCGCCAGCCCATACTGATCGAAGCTGGCAAAAGGCTACGATCAACGATGCGCTTCCACCATCTTTTGATAAGCGCAAATAGCTATTTCCGCAGCCTCGTCGATGGAAAACAAAGCGGTGTTCACAACCAGATCGTAATGTTCGGCCGAGGCTTCCTCGTGACCAAAGTGACGCTTGTTGAATTGCCTGCGCTCAGCGTCTATCTCGAGCACCCGCGCCCGGGCCTTTTGCGGCGTGAGATCCTCATAGCGCGTCATGGCTTCAATGCGGTTCTCCATCGGAGCCATGATCAATAACCGCAGCGCCCGCCCGGGAACCGCGACAAATACCGATCCACGCCCGAGAATGATTGCATTGCCTAATTCGAGGAAGGTGGAAATGGTCGCCTTCAAAACCCGGTCATAGTCAGACTCCGTAATGGATGCGCCCCGCAGCAACCCCGCCCCAAACAGCTCCATCGCCCGGCCCGGTTTTTCATCCAACAGGTTCAACAAATCCGTGGGTACCTTGGTCCGATGAGAAATCTCTTCAATGATACTTTTTCCCACGAGTTCCAAACCCAGTCGCTCAGACAGGCGGGCCGCCACCAAACGCCCCCCGCTGCCGATTTGTCGCGATATGGCGATGGGCATTTTAAACGGACGGGGTTGATCTCCGCCCTGTTGGTCGTGAGGCAGAGTCGAACTGTACGCTTTGATAAATTCCGTCATTCCCTTCATGGGGGCGCCTCCTGCGTGTAACCGTTGTGGATGTTTAAGTCATCGTGGGGCGGACGACATTCTTTGTCGAGCGACAATTTGAGTTGTCAGGTCACGCCTGGTGTCCCACAAAAGAGGTACTGATGGTTAACGTCGCGCTTCCGCGCCCCGGACAGCACGGCGGGAAAAGGATGTCGCCATGAAAATCATTTTCATTCGTCACGCCCTCGCCGAAGAACTCGGCCACGGAAAGCCGGGTCTCGATGAACTGAGACGCATCGTGAAACCGGGTGCCACCCAGACCCGCCACCTCGCCCTCGCGCTTGCCCGGTTGCGGTTGCGACCCGACATCCTGCTGACCAGCCCCCTGGTTCGTGCGAGGGAAACCGCTGACGTTATCATGGAGAATATGAAGCGTTGTCCCGAACCATTGGAGACCGACGCGCTGACACCCGAAGGGTCCTGGGCCGACCTGCGCCACGAAATTGCGCGCCACGGTGTGCAGCTTGCCGGAAGGAAGGGCGACAAAGAAGCCGTGCTCTTCGCCGTGGGCCACCAACCCAATCTCTCGCAGATGATCATGGCAGCGCTGGGCTCCGATCCCCATGAAATCCGCATGAAAAAAAGCGCCTGCGTGGGCCTCTCTTGGAACGACGACAAACCCCAGGGAATGGCCGGCATCTTCCTGGCGCTGGATCCGGCGTTGGCAAAGATATTGGTTAAGACTTCTGCCGCTGGGAAGTAGCACCGAATGCTGAGAGCTTCAATAATTCCGTCCTCCCAGAACCAGCAGATGATAGGGGTCTGGGTTACATCGCCGCTGTGGTTGGTTCTGTCTCGGAGATGGTGCCTGAGGTCGGCTCTTCAACAACGACGGTTTCCGTTGTCCCCTCATCGCTCACCACGGGGGGCAGAACGCTCAATTCCTCGGGCTTGC
The DNA here is from genome assembly GCA_002842095.1 of candidate division BRC1 bacterium HGW-BRC1-1. GTDB lineage: Bacteria > Sumerlaeota > Sumerlaeia > Sumerlaeales > Sumerlaeaceae > HGW-BRC1-1. The sequence goes on along the minus strand of PHCB01000002.1, from coordinate 43,069 downwards.
TGATCAACTGATTCACGTTGAACTGAGGCATAACAAACACCTCATCCTTGTCGTCGCGACGCGCGTAATGGCCCATCTGGTCGCCGGGGGCCGCCGTGCCGATCATCAGCTTGCGTGTGACCGTCGTTGGCGCGTCGCCTTCGCTCATCGTGTAGCTTATCTCCACGGTTTGCGCGGGCTTGTCCAGACCGTAGCTTTCCAACGATGCATTCTTGGTGGTATCCACATATTTCGTCGCCTTCAACGTGGCGATCCCAGACAGCAGCGACTGCACCTTGTCCGCGTCACCCTCGCGGGCAAACGGCTCGGTCATGGTCCACTTGCCACCGTCCTGCATCAACGCCCACGTGGCCGAGGTGCCCTCGCTTTTCACGGCCGTGATGGCGTCACTGCGCAGATCGAACACGTTCATATCCCGCCATCCCTCGGGGCGGTTCACCAGATAGGACAGCGAGGCCTCGGCCTCCACCACCTCTTTGGCGTCGGGCGTCATCACAAATGTTGTGGAGAATCCCGGGCCGGCTTTTCCCACCATGACATCGGTGAGCACCTTGCCATCCTGGCCGGACAGTTTCAAATGCGTGCCGCTTGTCTCGGTCACTTCATAGCCCGCAAAGGATTCGGGATTTGTGGAGACGACCTGCCCCTCCAGGCGATTCTCCAGCGCGCCGAACAGGCCACTGATCAGGGCCTTGTCGGCCCGCTGATCTTTTTCGGGGTCGGTGTACCACACGGCATCACGTTTTACGATGGCCACCGCCCGCTCTCCTGCGGGAACGATGTCGATGCGCGCCACCGTGGAAGACGTGACACCCTCCGACACCGTGCGGAAGGCCGGCGCGCTGGCGCGCACCGCCGCATCATTCGAGCTGCTATAATAATAAGCCGCGGCCACGAGCACCACCGCCAACACCAGAAGAACCATCGTGTGTTTGTTGTTCATCGTTGAAGTTCCGTTGTTAATTTGCTGATATTTTATTTGTTAAACAGTGCAAAACATTTGCTCAACTGCGGTGCGAATCACTTCACCCCGTAGATATCCTGCCAGCGGTTGCGCCTGTAACGGTTCCAACCAAGGCGGACAAGACCCAGCAGTGCCAGGAGCATCGGCATACCGATGATGACCAGCGCCTTCGTCGTGCGCGCTTCGCTTTCTTCCACTTTGCGCAGCGAGGCAAACTCGGCCTGCTTGCTGCGCAGAGCGATAATCTCGCCGCCACGGGTCAGAGCATCGGCCGTGTTCAGAAGGAACACCGCATTGGCCAGCGTAGCGCCCCCGGCCCCAAGCACCTCATCGATGAAAGAGAAAGGGCTCGACACCACCACAACTTCTGCCGTCTCGGGGCTTTCATGCTTCACGGTGCTCACCGCCACAGCGCGCGTGCTGCCGTCGTCGTTGGTCACCACCGGCGGATCCACCGAGGCGAAACGGCTCTTCAACGCACCCTTCACATGAACGCCCACGTCATAGGATTTCAGCCCACTCAGTTCCTCGCTGGAAGGTGGCGTGAGACGATCGCCCTGCATGTTAAACATCGTCTCCTGCCGCCGTGTGCGCGCCGAAGTGGATATAAGAGCCTCCACCGTGCCGCTGGTGCCCTGAGCGCTGCGCGTGATGCTCGAAGGGAACAACAAAACAAAACTGGGCAACTTCGCCGTGATGGTCGCGGTTTCGTTCAAATCAGTCGCCTCGATGGTAAAGGGGTCCGTGCGCCGCACCGGACCACGCTGGGTCATGAAGGCGCGTTGACGGCCGTTGCCCCAATCCTCGAGCAGATCCTGCTCGATACGGACTCCGTAATTTTCCAGCAACGAATTGATGTTGGGTGAGCGCGGCATGGCATTGCCGCTTTGCTGATCAAGCTGCACACCGGACGTGGCCACGAACAACTTGCCGCCATCCATGACGAACTGATCGATGCGATACAACGCCTCCTCGCTCAGTTCATCGGGCTGCATCACCATCAGCAACTTCACGCCCGACGTATCGCTGTCGCGCATACGGGTCGGATCGATACTCTTAACCGTGTAACCCTCTTCCTGCATCAGCCTGGCCACGGACTGAAACTGTCCCTGCTCGCCCATGAATGGATTGCCTGCAGCCGCAACCACACCCACCACCGGCACGTTAACCTGCGCCAGTTTGTTGATGGCGTTCGTCATCGCGTATTCAAGTGAGAGGTTCGGCTGCACCACGGGAATCGCCTGGTTCTTACCCTGATACTGAAGCACCAGACCGAAGTAGCCTTCCTTTACCGAGTACTCTGCGTTGCCCATGGTCTGCATCTGCACCGGGGGCACACCCGCCTGCTCGGCCTTGCGCAACGCCTCAGGGTCCGTGCTGGGGTCTTTGAAAGTGAAGTTAATGCGGTTGCCCGACACCGCGCGATATTCCATCAGCAGGCTGCGCAATCGTTTGCGTTGCTCAACCATCTCCGCGGGCACGCCGTCCTCGGTCACATAAACCGTCACGGTGACTTCGCTTTTCAACCCGCGCAGAATCTCGCGAGTTCCCTCGCTCAGGGTGAATTGTTTGTTGCGGGTCAGGTCGACCCGCATGGCCGACTTCGACGCCATGAAATTGATGGCACCGAGAATGGCGAGAAACAACACCGTGCCGATCAACACGTTGGCACCGTACTTGAAAGCGCGGCTTCCGCGCGAGCTGTTTTCAGCGTTCAAAGCCATGGTTCACATCCACTTCCTGCTCTCGACTGTGCGAATATTTAGGTAAAGAAACAGCGCCACTGCGGACAGATAATAGACCACATCGGCCAGACTGATGGCGCCGCTGTACATGCTCACGTAGCGCGTCCACGGGCTGAGCGACGCCAGGAACTGTCCGAAGGGCAGCACTTCGTAAACCGCCGGGAAACCCAGCACGATGGTCACGAACGTGATGGCGCATCCGAGGATGAACGCGATGATCTGATTGCGCGTGAGGCTGCTCGACCAGGTTCCAATGGCCAGCACCATGGCCCCGAAAAGGATGGACGCCGTGTAACCGCCCGCCACAGGACCCCAATCGACAGGAGTCTTCGGATCCGCGAAGTGGCGCACCGTAAGCGGCAAAGGAAACGTAAGCAGCAGCGCCACAACCAGCAGCAGCAGGGCCGCTAAATACTTGCCCATCACCACTTCGTAATCCCGCACGGGCATGGTCATGAGAAGTTCCTCCGTGCCAGCCTTCTTTTCCTCAGCCCAGATGCGCATGGCTATGGCCGGCACAAAGAAGAGGAAGAGCCACGGAACGAACACAAAGAACCCGCCCATGCTCGCCTGGCGGTTGAGAAAGAAGCCGCCCTGCGTGAAAAACAGCGTGGCCCCCAGCGCAAGAAACACGATGAGGAAAACATACGCCGAGGCGGAGTTCATATACCCGCCCACTTCTTTTTTGAAAATGCGATAGATGTTGGCCATCGAAAGAAATTCCGTCTGATTTAAATGATGTGTGTGCTAAGCCCGTTCAGGGGGCAATGGTGGTGGTTGTGGTAGTCGTCTCCACCACAACGCCGGCGTCGGACGCGATGGGTGTGGCAACGACTTCCGGTGCCGCTGCTGCCGCGGGGGGCGCGCCCTCAACCTGCGTGGACTGAGCTTCAAGGGTCATCGTCGTCTCCGAACCCATTGCAGCCGGGCCCGTCGTGGAATGCTTCTCACAACCCGTCAGTACGGGCAGAACCAGCATCGCTGCCGCAGAAATTGCCATCAAGTGCTTTGTCATGTTGTCTCTCCTCATGTGGTCAAATCTGTAAAAACCTGTTCCAGTGTAGCGCGTTCGCGGCGCAATTCCACGAGGCCCCACTGGTTGGAACTAACCGCCTCGTAGACGCGCTCCGAGAGTCCGTCGCCCTTGGCACCGCGCAACTCCAGTCGCACCACGCCGTCCTGCACGTCGAGCACGGAGACCTCTTGAACGCCCGCCAGCTTGCGCAACTTCGCCTCAACATCCGGCCGCGGCCCGCGCACCGATGCGGTCACGTGTTGCTCTCCGCGCCCGCGCGAGGTCAGTTCCTGGGGTGTTCCCGAGGCCACCACCCGCCCGTCGCTGATGATGATGGCACGGTCACAGGTGGCCGTTACTTCAGGAAGAATGTGCGTGGAAAGGATGACCGTTTTCTCACGTCCGATTTCACGGATGAGGTCGCGGATGTCTTTGATCTGATTCGGGTCTAGGCCGCTTGTCGGCTCATCCAGCACCAGAATATCCGGCTCGTGGATGAGCGCCTGAGCCAAACCCACACGCTGGCGGTAACCCTTGGAAAGCTCGCCGATGTACTTGCCGACCGCTCCCTCGAGACCGGTCAGACCGATCACATCGCCCACCCGTTTCTTCAGGCGAGCGCCCTTGAGGCCCCGCATCCCGCCTACAAAACGCAGGAAATCCACCACCAACATTTCCATGTAGAGTGGCGTGTTCTCGGGCAGGTAACCAATGCGGCGGCGCACTTCCAGCGAGTCGGTGAAGACATCGTGACCCGCCACCGTGGCGCGGCCCGAATCCGCCGGAATGTAACACGTGAGGATTTTCATCGTCGTGCTTTTACCCGCGCCATTCGGCCCGAGAAAACCGACGATCTCCCCCTTGCTGATGCGGAACGACGCTCCGGTTAAAGCCCGGGTGGTTCCATAACTCTTCGTGATGTTGTCGACTTCGATCATGGCTTCTCTTTGTTCGCCCGTTTAAACCACACCGCAAAGGCGCGATCAAACGTCGCGAGTCATCAGAAATACGGAGGGCTTGGCAAAAGCCCGGGCACTGACAAGCAGGATCTGTACCCGTTGCAGCACTTCTCACGAACCCATGGAAAATCCAACCGTTTGTCATCCGCAAGGTCAACGGTGTGCGTCCCCAAAAAAAATCGGCGCGTCCGAATGCGACATCTTGTCACATCCAAACGCGCCGATAGTTTCAATCGAGCCAAACCGCCCCGCATACTCGCAGGGCTTGTAAACTTAGCGTCCCATGCCCGCCTGCGGAGTAATCGCTGCCTTCATGGCTTCAAAGACGTGGGTCTGGTCATTCTTGCCGTTAAGCGTCTGAGCGCCAGGGCCCTGCGCCCATACCATTACAGGAATGCCCGTGTGGTTGGTACTGGAGAAATTGTACTGCACCGGAGCCTGCTCGAGGGTCTTCTTGTAAGGGCCGACCAGTGTCAGGCCACCCGTCTCGTGGTCCGCCGTCACCACGATCATCGTGTTCTCAAGTTCGTTGCGTTGCTTCAGCACCTCAAGCGTTGCAGCAATTGCAGCGTCGAATTCCAAAACCTCGCCGATGGCGGGTCCGGCCATATTGGCGTGGCAGGCCCAGTCGATGGATCCGCCCTCAACCATGAGGAAGAAACCCTTGTCGTCGGCGCGCGCCATGAGCAGGTCCAGCGTGCGCGTGGTCAGTTCCACCAGACGCGGCTCGCGGCTGGCCGCCGTGCGGCTGGTGATGTAGTCCAACTGCTTGTTGTTGGTTTCGTCGAAATATCCCAATACCCGCGACTTGCCCACCTTGTCCGGCGTCAGATCGTTGAGGTTGTCGATGGTAAAAATCTTGATGTCGTTTTTTGCGGCTTCCGCTTCCAGCAGATCATCGGTCCACGTTTTGCTGTAAATGCCGCCGCCGATCAAAACATCGGCGGGGTTATCGGCTGTAAACACCTGGCTGGTGATTTCGTCGTAATCGTTGCGGCTGTCAGAATGCGCAAAAAACGCCCCCGGAGTAGCGTGGTTGAAACCGACCGAGGATAAAATACCGACGGCCTGACCCTGCGCCTTGGCTATATCTGCAATCGTGTCGGGCTTGCGGCCATCGGGCGTGACGCCCAACACACCGTTATTGGTCTTTTGCCCCGAGGCCAAAGCCGTTCCAGCCGCCGAGGAATCCGTAACGAAACTATCCGATGAAAAGTTGGTCGTGTAACCCAGGAAGGGGAACTTCTCAAAAGAGAGCTTCGGGGGATTGCCCTGATCATCACGCTTCGTGCCGTATTTCTGAAAAACCGCTGCCTCAACCTGAGCATGGCCCATGCCGTCGCCAATGAAGAGGATGACATTTTTCGCCTGTTTGTTTTGAGCCTGTGCAGTACTGCAAAATGCTGCCGCCGCAAATCCGACCGCTAATAAGGAAACACTCTTTATGACTTTCATAGTGCCGCTTTCATTGAGTTTTTGGAAAATCGAGAAATCCCTGTCTTCAAAAACCCACCGTGTTGTTGGACATTCAATATAGGGTCCAATCGTCCACTTGCGCCGGTGCCGAATACGGGGTGAGAATCAACTCGAAGGGAAGGCTCGATGCTCCGGCGGGAATCAGTTCGATGAGCAGCGTTTGCGGCGTGGACGACAACGGTATCTTTGCGCAAACGATCGCCTTGGTGTTATCGCCCATGTTCAATGTCGCCGACGGCAGGAGCTGTCCCGTGGACGGACCACCCGCCAGCGACGTGCGGATGTAACCTGCATACGCCCCCCCTCGCGGGTTAAGCAACACTGCCAGACGCTTGCCGTTGCTGCTCGATACGTTCACCCGGATTTTATAAGTCACCGCGTAACTTCCCCGCAGCTGCGTCGCAGCCGACCGCTCGGCGTCATAGCCCGCAATGTCGGGATCGTAAGCCGCCAGGGGATTCCCGATCTTGAAGAGCCGCATGCCATTGGCCGACGTCCAGCTGTAGGGCGTGGCGTTTTCCTTTGCATACGAGAGGAACGTCCCCTGCCGGTTGAACCCATCCCTCGGCATCACTCTTGTTCTGCAACGGGTTTCAGGATTTTACCACTGATCCGGCTTTAGCTCTCTAACACCCCATTTTTCTTTGACATATCACTCTCACCGCCTGCCCCATTTGGTTTGATCTCCCAAACCGCATTGCGGGCGTCCCCATGGTGCCTCTGCCGACCTGTCATCTTTCCCCATCGCACCTGGCGATCTCGCGCTGAAGTCTGTGATGTCGACCCAAAAATATTTCACCGGAAAGGTGATGGCTTCCCATGAAACAATCTTTTCTCCCCCGCTTCGGCCTCTTATTATCCCTGGGCGTTGCGCTGCTTCTCACTTCTTTCGCGCAGGCTCAGCCGGCCAATTGGAACAGCGCCATCTGGTTCGAGCGCCCCGTGGGCGACGGCATCATCTGGCGTTATTATCAGTTTAACAGCCTCTTCTCCGCCAAGCAAAGCGTCTCGTACATGCTGGTAGATCTCAACAACCCCAACGTGGATATGGCTATCACCTATCGCAACTCCTATGTTGGCCCCAGCCCCGGAGTCAGCAGCCCCGACTATCCGCGCGCACCCACCAGCACCATGGCGCCCACCGTCACCGGCGCGAAGGCGGCAATCAACGGCACTTACTTCAATACGCTGAGCTACGACTCGACCCAGCCCACCCTCCCCTGGGGCGGCGGCACCACCTTCCTGCGCGCGGCCGGCACCACGGTGCACACGTTCGACGGGACCAACGTGAACAATTTCCTCCAGGGCCTCGTGTTCAACAACACCAGCGACGTGACCATCATGCGCAAGTCGGGCGGGTGGATCAACCGCGTCGGCTCGTGGCAGAACATGATGATCTCCGGCCCCATCCTCATCGACAATGGCGTCATCGAGACCTACGACCCGACCAACGACCACGCCAACCTGCGCCACCCGCGCACCGCCGTGGGCAAGATCAATGCCTCCAATACCCTCGTGCTGCTCACCGTGGACGGACGCACCGCCGAGGCCGCAGGCATGTCATGCACCGAACTGGCCCAGGTGATGCAGGCCATCGGCTGCGACAACGCCATGAACCTCGACGGCGGCGGCTCCACCACCATGTGGGCCGCAGGCGAGCCGTTTAACGGCGTCGTGAACTACCCCAGCGACAACAGCGCTTACGACCACCAAGGCGAGCGCGGCGCCGCCAACTCCCTCGTGGTCAAGTCCACCGCTGTCGCCCCCCTCGCTTGGGACGGGCGGCTCACCAACCTCAGCTACAACACCCTCACCCGCAGCGACGAAACGCTGACCGTCACGGCCACCTACACGAACATCGGCACCGAGACGTGGACCGCCGCCAATGTGGCCGTGGTGCCCAGCCGTGCGTTCGGGCGCACCAGCGCCTTCATCCCCGCGGGGCAACTCAACACGTTCTATTCCCTCAGCCCCACCACCGTGGCTCCGGATCAGACCGGCGTCTTCACCCTGGCGCTGAAGTCGCCCACCGTGGCCAGCGACACCTTTATGGAGGAGAATTTCGCCCTGTGGAACACCACCAGCGGATATTTCGGCCCCGCCGACAACGAGCTGCGCGTGCGCGTGACGGTGCGTCCGCCGCTGGGGGGCGCTCCGCCGCTCATCATCGTACAGGGAACCCCCACCGGACCCAATAACCAGTGGCTCGTGGAGCCGGCCGGCCAGTGGGCTAACTCCACCGTCAGCTTCACCGCCACCGGCGTCAGCAACGGCGGCTCCCAGCGCTACACGGGCGCTTCCACGCTGGGCAAGTATGCCGACTTCAAACCCATCTTCGACGTGGCCGGAGTATACAAAGTCGAAGCCACCTACCCGGCCAGCACAAACAATCTGAACTCAGTGCAATACAAGGTGAACCACCTCAGCGGCTCCAACACCGTCTCGCTGAACCAGCTCGTGGGCGCCAACACTTGGCAGACTCTGGGCCAGTTTGCCTTCGGCACCGGCTCCAGCGGCAGCGTGGGCGTGCACTCCGTCCGCATCATTAACGAAACCATCACAGGCAACCGCTACTACTCCGGCGCCCTGCGGTTCGACTACGTCAGCCCGCTGGCAACAGTTCCGGATTGGTCGCTGTACTAATCTGCAAAACAACATAAGGAGGTAGGCATCCGTGCCTGCCTCTTTTTTTAACCCCTCAGGATGTTAATCATCCGTGCTTTGAAATGTGGGACCGGCGCCTTCGCTGGTCACCTCAAAGCGCATACGCCACGCGTTCTGCCTGACCTCTCAAGCGACCATCCATCTCTTTAGCATTATCACGGGAGGAGCGGGCGCTATTGCCTCATTCGGACGGACAAAATCTTATAGGCACCGCTGGAAATCTAAGCCGACCTGATATTTTTGCGACGTTGTAAAACTGCCCGATACCCCCCCGCCCTTCTTTAGGTTTCGTCCTTTATTCATGGGAGATTGGAGTTCATGGTCACTCAATCCTTGGGCAGACATCCCACTATCAAATCAAAAAATCCGCTTGTAAATCATCCTTTCACGGGTTAAACGTTTTTCAACATTTCAGCCCCTTGTGCAGCCGCTGCGGTTTTTTAGCAAAGGGCCGCCTTCGTCGGCACTCGAACAGCTCAAATGGGGAGTCGCTGTTCATACTCGATCCGGAGGATCAAAACAAGTATCATGAAACGCAAAAGCCTTTTACTGCTTTTATTAATGGCATTGGTGGTACCGGCAACGCCCAGCTTGGGGGCATTGACGGAAAATTGGAAATTGGAGGCGCCTCAAGTTCTTAAAAGCGCCACCATCGTATCCAAGCAACTCACAGCGAACGTGGTGACCATCAACACCGCGGCCCCGCATAATTTCGCCATCGGTGAGCAAGTCTACGTGACCACCGATGGTTCTGCTGTCACAGATAACATCGCCCCGAAGGATGCCGCATTCTCCATCGTCGCCGTTCCTTCAGCCACGAGTTTCACTTATGCCCGCACGGCGGCTAACAGTCCGCTGACCAGCGTGGCTGGCACAGCCCGTGTTTTCTGGCTGGGCACCAGCTACGAAAACCGCGGTCTGGCGTTTAACCAAGCCACCGGTCACGTCCTCGTGGCGCGCGGCCAGGCTGCATTGACCGCTGGTGTTCATGCCGTCAACTTCGACGGCACCGACGTTGGCGAGTTGAAGATGGGAGCCGACATTTCCTCGAAGGCACGCGCCACCAACGTGGTTACCCTGACCACAGTCCAGCCCCACGGCCTCGCATTGAACCAATCGGTGTTTGTCATGTGTAACCCGCCCGATACAACCATCGACGGCGTGGTGACGGTGACCGGCGTTCCGACGGCCAATGACTTCACATTCGCCAAGACGGGTGCGGACATCGCAGCCACTCCGACCGGCGGCACCACGAACATCGCTGTCACAGGCACGGTGTCGCTGGACAAGATTCGCGCGGTGAACGGCAAGATTTACGCCTGTTCGCTCTCGATCAACACCAACAGCCTCACGGACGTGTTCGCCGTATATTACTGGGCCAGCGAAAGCGCCGTCCCGGTGGTCATCCAGCGGAACACCGCCCTCAGTGCGACAGGACCTTCTACCTTTGCTGTGGGTCCACGTCTACCTGCCGCCGCAGCCATCGCTGCTAACAACGCCCGCATCGGCGACACGTTCGACGTCGTTGCAGACGGCCTGGGTGCGGTGGAGCTTTACACTCTGCGCCCCTACCAGGGAGCCGCGGCACCTCTCAGCCGGGTTTACAAGCTCCTTTACACGGAAAACACAGCAGCGGTAAGCGCCGCCAACGAGATCACGTTGACCGGAAACTGCCCCAACAACGTAAGCGCGAACGCTGGTGGAATTTTCGTCGAAGGCATGGGCGGCAACATCATCGTTTCCACAAGTGCAGAAACCGGCACGTGGGATAACGCCGGTGCAGCCCGCACACCCACGCTTCAAGCCGTGTCGCCTGGCGACTACAACAGCGGCGTGATTACCAGCAACTCCGGTGGCCGTGCAGAAACCGTGAGCGGCAAGAAGTATTACGCCTACATCGAGCGCGGTACCTCCGGCCACCCCGACGCCATCAATGGCTACGGTCGTGCAGCTCTCGCCGACGTCACCGCCGGGTATCCCTCGGCTGCGTATGTCGACAACACGGGCGCCCGTGAAAACTGGGTACGTAGCAACGGCAACGGCAGCGGCGACATCGCCTGGGACGACCAGACCGCCCGCAGCGGCCGCTTCTTTGCCATGCCCACCTGCCAGTATGTCGGTTCCTACTCGGTGCCGGCCGTCGTCGCTCCCTCCGCCAAGACGTGGGACGGTGGCGCAAGCAGCAACAAATGGACCGATGGCGCCAACTGGAACCCCGACGGCGTGCCCACCACCAATAACGACGTAGTGCTCGACCACAGCAGTGTGGCCGGTGCCTACACCGTTCAAATCGCCGGTCTTCACACCGTCATCTGCCGCACACTCACCATCGACGCCGCCAACGCAGCCACCATCAAACTGCGCGCATCGGGCGAAGGTGAAGCTTGCGGCACGCCTCTCCAGTTCAACGGTGCAGGCCTCAGCGACATCTCTGTGACCGGCGCCTACGCGCTGCCCGCCACCAAGGATGACAGCACCGCGCCCCGCTTCCGCGTGGAAATCCTGAAGGGCATCAGCGCCGTCACGACCAAGGCAATCACCGCCAACGTGGCCACGCTGGGCACGTTGTCCGCATTTGCCACGAACGCAAACAACCTGGCCATAGGTGACACGATTACCGTCGCCCTCAACCCGGCTGACCCCGCGTTCGACGGAACTTACACCGTAACCGCAGTTGCCGCGGCAAGCGTCAGCTATGCGAAAACCAACGCCGACGTGGTAGTCGGACCTGCTTATGGTACCGTGGCCCCCGCCATCGAGACCATCCGCTGGAACAACATCGGTTCCGCTACTGTGTTCGCTAACGGTGCCGCTGGTATCTTCGGTCAGGCCGGAGCCACCGGCGTTGCCATCGCAGCAGCAACACCCATCCCCATGTCCGACGGCTTCAGCGTCCAATTCGCCGCGGCCACCGGCCACAACACCGGCGACGCATGGATCTTCAACCCGAAGTCCGTGGGCAACGCCCTCGTGATCAAGGGCGACGGTACCGCCGCCAACGACGTGGTAGTGCAAAACGGCGGCGTGCTTGAGAACTATGTCACGTCGCGCTTCGCCTACGTTCCCCAGACCTTCAACGTTTGGGGCGGCGGCAACACGTGCTTCTTCGGCGCGGCAGGCACCTATGTGCACGGAGCTGGCATCATCGCCGTTTCCACACAATGGCCTTCCGATTGGACAGCCGCTCCGATTAGCTACCCGGTGTTTGACGGTGCAACAACCTGGGATACGGCCAGCAACAACGTAACCGACACGTACCCATCGGGCGCCGCTGCCGTGCCGGCTAACTACCCGACGGTCTTCCGTTCGATGCAGTTCGGTGGACTCGAGGTTCGCAACTCCTACGCAGGCTTGGGCTTGGCGTCCAATTACTCCAACGTAGCGAACGCCACCTCGCTTCGTGTGAAGGGCAACCTGAACATCGGAGCCGGCTCATCACTTACCATCCAGACCAGCGCCAACGTGCTGCTGGAAGGCGACGTGACGAACAACGGTAACGCCACCGGCCTCTCCCTGCAAACGGGCGCAAACCCCGCCGTGCAGTTCAACGGCAACACGACCTACAGCGGCTCCAGCCTGGGCAACACCCTCGCCACCGGCTACACGGTGAACGCGGGCAAGACGCTCACGCTCTCCGGCGTGGACATCACGGTACCTGCCACAAAGACCGCCTCGGTGCTTGGCACGTTGAACACTGACTCGGCCATGACCGTGGCCGGCACACTCAGCGTGGCTGGTCTGCTTAACCCCAGCATTAACCCCATCGGTGGCGCGGGTGCCCTTTCCGTTCTCGCCGGTGGCACACTGAACGTCAAAACCGCCGGTGGCCTCGCCACTCAGGTTGCCGTTGCAGGCGCCAAAACCTATGACGGCGCGGCAAAGTTCGTTTACAACGGAACGATGCCCCAGGTGCTCAGCAACGCATTGCCATCGACAGTAGACAGCTTGACCATCAACAACCCCGCTGGCGTAACGCTGACCGATCCCCTTGTAACCAGTGCCTCCCTTGTTCTTGAATCAGGAGAATTGGCCACCGGATCGAACAGCCTCACCGTCGACGTCGCCGGCAGCGTCACCCGCACCGCTGGTTTCGTCAACGGAACCCTTTCGCGCAACATCGATGCGTCCGTAACCGGCGTTCGCGAATTCCCCGTCGGCACCACCGGCGCGTATGCTCCTGCCAGCATCAACATCACAGGCGCGGGCACAGGCACTGGCACCGTAAGTGCTGAGACCGTAGCGACAGACGCAGCAGGGCTGACCCAGCCACTGCTCGCCATCGATCGCCACTGGAACCTCAACGCTTCGGGCATCAGTGGCTACACAGCCGAACTGGTCTTCCAGTACCCGGCAGGCGATGTAACCGGCGGCACAGAAGCCAACTTCGTTGCCCTGCGCAACAACGGCATCTGGTCTGCCCCCGGAACCTCAACCATCGATACGGTCAACCACAAGGCAACCGTCAGTGGCATCACCGGACTGTCCATCTGGACCGTCGGCGAACCCGCTGCCCTCACCTCGTCGGTCAACGACTGGATGCTTTTCTAAGCTTTAACTGCAACACCTGGCGCTGGCGGGAGAGCATCCCCACCAGCGCCATTTTTTTATGCGAAGACTCATAAATCCACCACACCGATTGCTTCGAGCGGTTTTGATGTAAGTGTTAACATATCCTACAATCTCGAAATAGTTGGCACATTGGGTTCGGGGCGACTGTGCGTGCAGGGCAAACGGGAGGCCGCGTGGAGGCCTGAGGCAGATATCTTTATGGATACTGGCCTGCCGATTGCGCGATAGTTGCACCGCTTGCACACCGCTTGCACACCGGTTGCACGCCGGTCGCACCAGGGTTGCCATCAGCCAGCAAGTGGGCAAGTGGGAAGCGGTAGAATCGGGCGCCCGGGCGAGGCCGTGATAGCCACCCTACGCCAGAGATGGGCGGTCACAATTCAATATCCCAGCGCACCAAGAGTCCGGAATCATTTGAATCGAAAACGCCCTAACATCCAGAACCAACGCCCCCGCCCTGCTGTCCAATGGGCAGGCATTTCACCTCGCGCAAGGAAACCAACACGCCCATGGAAAAAACCAGCAAGGCTCAACTCGGGTGCGGAACCCTCATCGTCATCGCCATCATTGTCATGATCTTCTCCGGCAGCAACGACAAGTCGGAGATGAAGAAGCTCAATAATAAGATCGATGACCTCGACCGCAAGATCGACGCTGTGCGAGGTGATATCGAACGCAGCCGCTATGCCGCCCCGCAATTTTTCCGCGTGGAACAGAAGCTCGATGACATCGTCGAGCGACTTGATCGACTCGAACGAGCACCGCGCGCGCTACTCGCGGTTCCCTGACCCCGGCCCGATTCGCCCTTGCGTTTCGGCCGACCTTTCCAGAAGCATGCTCGCTTGGGTGCCGACGCGTTGACGCGCCTCCAGTTCAAGCGCACCCAGGGAAGGAACCACCATGAAATGGATTTTTGCCCTTCTGCTCATTGCAGGCGGCGTGTATTACTTGATGCAACACCCCGAGATTTTTGTCGGCGAGGCATCCACAAAATCCCATCACGGAACCGTGACTCTGTTCATGGACGCCACCATGCGCAGCAATGAACCCAAGATGCAGTCGCTCTGTACCGGACAGGCGATAAGTCAGTGCCATGGCCTGTTGGTAGCCATCGCCGCCGAGCCCAGCGAATTCGCGGCGTTCACCACAGACACCGGCGGAGTCGGAGGTGGCGGACGCGTTTCAGCCCGCGGCCTCTGCTGCGGTAAGCAGAAGAATCTTTTCATGGACGTGAACATGAACCTGGAAAAGATCAACGACGAGTGGCTCATCTACGAAATGACGTGGCGGCCGCTGAAATAGCCCCTCAGCGGATGGTATGCTCGGGAATGGTGTCGATGTTGTCAGGGTCGTACAGTCCGTGGCGTAGCTGGTGCAGGCGCGGGCGGCGGAAGCGCATCTTAACCTCGTTGTTCGCCTCGGCACGGGCGGAGTAGCGCACGAGCAGCGGAATGGCCACAACTCCCACCAGAATCCATGCCCCGGCAATCAACCCGGCAGGCAGCCCCGTGAGTGTGGCCAGTTGCCCCACGTCGCTTCCGATCGTCTGGCCGCGAAGCTGAAAGCCGTCGGGCGTCATCTGCAACTCGCCCGCCACATCGATGAGCGAGTACAGGCAACTCGTTGTCGCGATCAGGCGCAGCACCAGCGTTTTGCCCTTTTCACGCAGCATCACCGTGCCCAGCACCATCAGCACCAGCGTGCCCACGCCGAAGGTCGCTGTGAAATCGTTCAACCAACCCATCAGCAGCGACAGGCAGGAGATGGCAATGAGCACCATCCACACCTGGGTGGCGTCCCACCGTGCGCTCAGGTAATACAGCAGGCAACCCACCGCGAGGCTGCCGGCGTAGCCCGCCGCCATGATCACCAGGGGCGACCCACCCATGCCCAGCGTAATGCCCGCACCGCCCGGGTCCACCGCAATGCCGAACACCACGCCGCCCGTCAGCCAGGCAGCCACCACGTGCGACATCTCGTGGAAGAGCACCACCAGCAGTTTGATGGGGTTGAAAACCGGAACGTGCCACACGGCCAGAACCACGGCAAACATGCCCAGTTGCACGAACACCGAACGGCGCACGAAAGGCAGCGCCCTGGCTTTCTTCCAGTCGGCGCGGTGCGCTTCCAACAACGCCGGATGCACACCCGGCGGGCGCTTGGGCGCAGCGCTGCCGCCGCCGCGCCGATAGGGCGGGGTCATTTCACCAGGACGTCGCGCACAAGCTTGCTGCTCTCGCCCTCAATCGTCCACTGATCCATGACAAGTTCATCGTCATCGCCGAAGAACTCCTGCCACGTGGGCTCGATGCCCCCCACCTCCGCCGGTGTCACGGGTAGAGGCTCTTCGCGATTGAGTTCGGCGGCAGACACACCCTCGAAACGCGACACGCCGTTCGCCGTAAACACGAGCAGGTCCAGCTCGGTGCGTCCCTGCTCCAGAGTGGAAATGCGCAACGGATAGTAAACCTTGTCGCTCTTGAAGCGATACTCCACCGGATCGCGGCTTTGGAGCTTCTCATTGAGGTCGATCGAGTCGAACGTGAACCACCGGAACCCGGCGTCGAGGTAACTCTCAATGACCTTCACAAACCGGGGATCGATAGGCGCGTCGGGCGTCTGGTAGTGTTCGTGGAGATGCTTCTGCACGAACTCCACGAAGTGCCCCGCGTCGAGTACCTGGGCCACGGTCAGGTCGTGCACGCCCAGCTTGGCGTGGAAGGTGATGCGCCCGGCATCGGCCGGCACCGGCACCGCTCCCGCGCGCGCCCCCCCGTGGGCACAGGCCCACATGCGCTTCTGCACCACTAATTTTTGCGCATTCTTAAACGTCTCAAACGAGCCCAGCCGCACCTGCGGTTCTGCCGGCAGCGGAATCACTTCCAACACCGCCGAGGCACGAGTGGCCCTCTGGTCCGTGGACAGCAGCAGAATTTCCTCCTCACCATTCCACAGGATCAGCGCGCGCTGTTTCGGCTCAAAAACCGACACCTTCAACGGATCGAAAACGACGGACGCAGCCTCCGAATCCTTCACACTGATGACCTCGACGGCAGAACGCAAAGGTGCCGAGTAGGGGATGCTACCGCAATCCGCCCCCGCCTGTGCCGCTGCCACTGCCAGCACTCCTGCCAAAAACCCACGCAACATGCATTTCATCGCAAGCACCTCGCATAAAGTCCGACATAAGACCACCCAGTTTACCCGAGCGGTATATTAGGTGTGATAAAGGCGCGATATAGCAACATGATTCGCACGCGGTACAACGCCCACAGACGGGCGGACTGCCCCCGGATATCGCGCCTTTCATTCCACACCAAATCACGTAAGGCCCCCGACCATGCGGCGCAACTCCCCCGCCAAGAACCGCTGTAAGAGTTGGAAAAAAGTGGTGGAGGCGAGGGGGCTCGAACCCCTGACCCTCAGACTGCCAGCCTGATGCTCTCCCAGCTGAGCTACGCCCCCACTTTGGGAATGAGGCATGGCGGTTTACACGTTCCTCACGCTTTTATTTTCACGCCGTTCACCGCAACCCGACCCCACCCATTTTTTGCTTTACTTCCACCCTCCATCTTCTCAAAAAAAGAGACTCAGTAAAGCTGAAGGGATTACCGTCTGATGAAAGCAACACGCATTCTACTCGTGGCCGGGGCTGCTCTCTGCCTCGCAAGTTTCGCCTCCCCCGTGCGGGCAGAGTCCTATGATCCGGACGACTCGGATCATCCGATCCGTTACGCCGGCTATGCCTTCCATGCTGTGGGCAAGGGCATCGAAACTGTAGTTACGCGTCCCATCCACTGGTTCGTTTCACGTCCGAAAATGCGGAACGTGTTCGGCAAAGTATCGCAACCGCGCACCGACGATTACGTCGGCGACGCAGACCTGTACCAGCGCTCCAGCTACTGAGCTGGCGGCCTCCTTCGGGCCGCGAAAGTTGTTTCTCCACGCCGGATCACCACGCTTTTTTCGGGCGGTGCAGCCTCAGTTCCCTTCGCGGGGACCGGGGGTGCGTCGCCCTTTTCCTTTTTTTGCTTTCAAGGCAGCCACGAACCTCATCGCAAATTTTTATCACGTGAGGGCTTGACACGCCAACCATCCAACGTGGTTTGTTGACATCGCCTGCACGCTTCAACCCAAACACAGAGGAGCTTCACCCCCATGGCCAATTCCGATAAAAAACAACTGGTGCGCGGACAAGCCACCTTCGCGCCCACCCGCGTGGTTCTGATGGTGCTCGTCACCATCCTGCTGCTGCTGGCGTGCGTCATCATCCTCATGGCAGACTCGCCCAGCGCGCCCGTTGCGTTTTGGTGGACCGGATGGGGCGCCATTGTTGCCGCCATCGGCAGCTCATATTGCCTCTGGAATAACTAACCGGGAGCCCGACCAACACACCCATGTCTTTGAAAATTTACAACACGGCCACGCGCACCAAAGAAGACTTCGCTCCCCTCCACCCCCCCGCCGTCACCATGTACAACTGCGGCCCGACGGTGTACGACTACTTCCACATCGGCAACGCGCGCAATTTTGTGGTGGTGGACACCGTGCGCCGCTACCTGATCTTCCGCGGCTACGACGTGCGGTTCGCGCAAAATTTCACGGACATCGACGACAAGATCATCAACCGTTCCGCCGAACGCGGCGAGGCGTGGGACCACCTCGCCCAGCGCTTTACGGATTACTATTTCCAGATGGCCGAAGCCCTCGGCGTCATGCGCGCCGACATCCATCCCAAGGCCACCGACCACATCCCCCACATGATCGCCCTCGTGCAGCAGCTTGAGGCGAAGGGCCTGGCCTACGCCCGCGGCGGCGATGTTTACTATCGCGTGCGCGCGTTCGATTCCTACGGCAAACTCTCCGGCCGCAACGTGGACGACCTGCTGGAGGGCGCGCGCGTGGACGTAACCGCCGACCAGAAGGAAGACCCGCTGGACTTCGCCCTGTGGAAGGCCACCAAACCCGGCGAGCCAAGCTGGGACAGCCCCTGGGGCCCCGGCCGCCCCGGCTGGCACATCGAATGCTCGGCCATGAGCATGCACCATCTGGGTGAGACCATCGACATCCACTCCGGCGGAATCGATCTCGTATTTCCCCACCACGAAAACGAGCGCGCCCAAAGCGAAGGCGCCACCGGCCACGAGTTCGTGCGCTACTGGCTGCACAACGGTTTCGTAACCCGCGACGCGGAAAAAATGTCGAAGTCCCTCGGCAACTTTTTCACTATCAACGAGGTGCTGGAAAAGTACCCCGCCGCATCGGTGCGTTTCGCCCTCATCTCGGCGCACTATCGCCACCCCATCGACTACAGCGAAACCGCCCTGAAAGAAGCTTCCGCCGCCATCGCACGCATCCGCGAAGCGGTGCAAACCGCCGAGAAGTTGCTGGGCAGCAATTCCCCCGCCCCCGGCACGACGGAAAAACAACAGGCCGACGCCGCGCTCGACGCATTCACGACGGGCATGGACGACGACTTCAACACCCAGCGCGCCATCGGCGTGATCTTCGAAACCGTCGCGACCTTGAACGAAGCCCGCAAGGGCATGAGTTCCGGCGCACCCGAAGAAGCCGCCGCCGCACGCCGCACCTGTGCCGCGCTGGCCGCCGTCATCCACAGCATGCTGGAACCGCTGGGACTGGATGCGCTGATCTTCAACGCCGGAAACGAAGCGGCCGGCACCGACGCAAACGCGACCGGCGGCGACACCGACCAGATGGGCAAGCTGATCGACCTCCTCATCGAGGCCCGCGCCATGGCGAAATCCGCCAAACAATTCGCCCTCGCCGACCACATCCGCGACCAACTCGCCGCCATGAACATCCGCCTGCAAGACCACCCCACCGGGACAATCTGGCTAAGGGACTGACCAAGAATATCTGCGTAAATCTGCGCATCAGCGGAAAGCAATCAACCGCAGATGGCGCAGAATTTCGCAGATAACAATGCTCGGATTATTTTCCCTTCAACATCAGCGGCGCTCACCCCATAAACCGAACCGAATCAGTCTGCTTTCAATTAATTGTTTGACTTCGCGACATCCACCCAAGATCGTTTTATCCGCGGAATAAATGTTAAAACGTCGCAGTTAAGGCACGGACTAAAGCTTCCTTGATGCAAATTCCAAGGGGAGCACGGCGTGCCGGAAATGGCGGATGATGATGCAAAAATTTGCGTGTCTACCTTTAGCCTTGCTCTCTTTTTTTCTGCTCACAGCCTCGCTGGCTCAGGCCGCGGCCCCTGTCAATGATATGTTTGCCAGTCGGGTTGCGCTTGTTGGCTCTTCCGGACAACTGGATGCCACGAACGTGGAGGCGACTCGCGAAGCGGGAGAGCCCATACACTACACAGGCAGCGGCTCAGGGGCTTCAGTCTGGTGGTCTTGGTACTGTCCAGACTTAGGCAAGATGACCATTACAACCTGCGGCAGTAATTTTGATACCGTGCTTGCCGTTTACACAGGCAATACACTTGCAACCCTGATCAAGATTGCCTCGAGCGATGATGCATGTTCTCCGGCCCAAAGTGCGGTTACATTCAATACAGTTCCCAACACTACTTATAAAATCGCCGTTGCCGCTTTCAACCAATCAACCGGAGCCATTGTTCTTAATTGGACTTTCGAAAGCGATAATATCGATTTGATGTCGCTTGATTTCAGCCCCGCGGCCCCCGCTTCAGCACAACCCGGCACTTTGCTAACCTCAGCAACATGGAAAGTTAAAGGGCCGAGCACAGACAAACCGATCTGGCCGGAATTTTTTGCATCCAATAACGGTGGATTCACACTGTCACGTTTTGGTGGCACCGTTACGAATTCTCAGGCCCTCAACGGCTTTGGAGGCGGCGTCTATACTTTCACTCTTCCCCAAACTCTCAATTGGCTGCCAGATGGCATTTACACCATTGTAGGGTTTGCCAACCGACCGGGAACAGGTGGGCCCACAGAATACAGATACTCCGACAACTGGGCCCCGTTAGCAGGGAAACGTTTGAGGGTACGCAATACCCAGGCAGCCAATAGTAACATCGTGCTCCAAAACCCAACCTATGCTCGTAATGGGAGCGCCGTAACCGTAACAGGAACCGTTAAAAATAATGGACCCTCTGCTACGCCCGATTACGGCTTCTGGATTGAGACGGCCTACGGGTCTTTAAGCGCTGAAGGGAATTTTATCCCCGCTGGTTATATAGGCGGGGGCGTCAAGGTGGGACGTCTTGCGCCCAACGCAACATTTAGTTATTCCCAAACCGGAACAGCCCCCACTAACACCGCCCTGGCGATAATGGCCGATTCAACCGACCTTGTGCCCGAGACAGAGGAACGAGACAACTGGCACTTTAGCGGAAACACTCCATCTGCTTGTGGAACAAACCTGGACGTCGGCATCGTAAGTGCATCCATTTTGGGAACGCAACTCGCCCCAACGGAACTCAGCCCATCCGATAAATTGAAAGTGAATTTTACCCTTATCAACAGAAGTCCTGTTTCGTCTGGCATGATGTGGATTGAGTTTTTTGCATCCCAGACTGGGGGCTTAAGCACGCTTCGCTCCGGAGTTCCTCTTCTTCAATCTCAAAAGGTCAGCATTGGACCCAACAGAACGCAGTCTTACTCGATGGACTTTGGCTTCGAACGTATTCCCGACGGTATTTATTCCGTAGTGGCGATTGTAAATCGCTGTGGAGTGGCCGACAATCCGGGCGACACAATACCCTTCGGGAACGGAGGGTATAATCTGCTCAGAATCCCGGGCCGTATCGTTCTGAAAAATGACGCCGTTGCCACAAGCGACCTCGATGTACTGGGTTACGGAACAAACCGATTGCCAAATAAGGTTAGCGTGAATGCTACTGTAAAAAACACGGGAGCAGGGCCTACAGGCGCATTTTGGTCAGAAGCATTTTACGGCCTCGTTGATCCTCTGACCGGGGCATTCACACCCCACGGTCAGATCGGCGGCGGTGTATACACCAGTCAATTAACCGCCGGTGCAACAACCTCGGTGCAAATTGAAGGCGCCGTCCCCACGGGGAATTGGGCAATCGGTTTCATCGCAGACTCTACAGACCTGACACCCGAAACAGACGAAACCAACAACTGGGTAATTAGCAGTAATGATTAATGTCGCAGGCAAACTTACGGGCTCGAAAATACCGACCAAATCAGTCCGCTTTCAATTACTTGTTTGACTTCAGCCAAGACACAAAACATCATCTTTACCACGGATATAGCGTACCAAAAGCGCAGGTGAACTGGTGCGAATTCAGTCGGAAAAAAGGTGGTTGTGATGCGAACGGTTGCGAAGAGGCTGATAGCTTTATTCTCCATCTTGTTGCTCGGCGCCTCAATGGCGCAAGCGTCTCCCCCTGCTAACGATTATTTTATAAATCGGATAACCATCTCCGATTCCTCCGGAAACGTTGATGCAACGAACGTAGATGCGACGCTCGAGACAGGTGAGGTACAGCATGTCGCTGGAATAATCCAGGGCAAATCAGTCTGGTGGCAATGGACAGCCCCCGGTGCCGGCCAGGTCACGTTCAGTACATGCGGCAGCAGTTTTGACACTTTGCTGGCCGCTTACACAGGCAACACAATATCAACCCTTGTAAAGGTCGCATCCAATAACGATTTCTGCGGGACCCAGTCTTCTGTGTCGTTCGATGTGGTAGCCGGCACCAACTATAAAATTGCGGTGGCTGGAATTTGGCCTGCCTCTGGTGACATCAGCCTCTCCTGGGATCTGAGGAACGACAACTTCAAACTGGAGGCGGTTGATTTTAATCCCGCCGCTCCTGACCCCGCCCAGCCGGGCAGCCCATTGGCCCTCTCCTCATGGAGAATTAAGGGAGTAACTACGACGAAGCCAGTGTGGCTGGAGTTGTTCGCATCCAAAACCGGTGGCTTCACTCTCTCGCGTTTCGGCGGCACCATCACCAATTCCCACGTGCTGAACGGATTTACGCAGGGTACACAGACGGCCACCCCGAGCCAGACTCTCAACTGGCTTCCCGATGGGATTTATACCATCGTCGGGTTCGCCAACCGTCCCGGCACCGGGGGGCCGACAGAATCCAATTATGCGGACAACTGGGCTCCCCTGGCAGGGAAACGCCTGCGAGTGCGCAACACCCAAACGCCCATCAGCAACCTTGTGCTGCAGAATCCGACTTTCACGCGCAATGGCACAGCGATCTCCGTGACCGGTACCGTGCGCAACACCGGCTCCAGCGCAACGCCCGCTTACGGCTTCTGGATAGAAACCGCCTACGGCTCACTCAGCGCAGAAGGCAATTTTACGCAGGAGGGCTATATCGCCGGCGGCGTAAAAGTGGGCGCGCTGGCCCCCAATGGGGTCTATAATTATTCGCAAACAGGAACCGCCCCACTCCGCACCACGCTGGCCATCATGGCCGATTCCACGGACGTGATCCCCGAAACGGAGGAACGCGACAACTGGAAATACAACGGATTTCTTCCCCCCGCTTGTGGAACGAACCTGGACCTGGGTATTCTGAATGCTTCCATCGCAGCCGAAAAACTTGCACCCACGGAGCTTGACCCCGCCGGAACCGTGACAGTCTCCTTCAACGTCATCAACAGAAGTTCAGTTACTTCCGATTGGGTATGGATTGAGTTTTTCGCATCTGAGACGGGCGGATTGAGCACGATCAGATCCGGAGTTCCACTGTTTGAATCAAAGAAGATATCTATTCCCGCAAATTCAACATCGCCCTATACCATACCCTTGTATTTTGAGGCAATCCCCGATGGTATCTATTCCGTAGTCGGCGTCATTAACCGCTGTGGCGTTGCCGATAATCCGGGCGACTCAAATCCGTATGGCGCCAACGGCGACAACCTTTATCGACTCCCCGGGCGTGTCATTTTGAAAAATCCGGCAACGCCCAAAGCCAACCTCAGATGGGAGAGCCATGTAATAACCAGAGGCGCGAACAACCTGATAACTGTAACCGGAACCATTAAAAACGCAGGAACAGGGATTTCTACCGCATTCTGGACCGAAGCATTTTACGGGCTGGTTGATCCACAAACCGGGGCGTTCACGCCTCACGGACAAATAGGAGGCGGCACCCGTTCCACCAGAATGGGAACCGGTGCATCCACCAACATAACCATAACAGGCAACATCCCCAACGGATCGTGGGTAATAGGCGTAATCGCCGACTCAACCGACCTGACCCCCGAAACCGACGAAACCAACAACTGGTTCCTTTATCCGATATAAATTGGACGGACCGCTAAAGCTTGAACCAGTCACATTCTTATCTGCGTAATCTGTGTCATCTGTGGTTTATTGTTTTCCGCAGATGACGCAGATTTGCGCAGATAGAAGGACCCCGAATCTTTACCTCTGTAAAACTTTCTGTCCCTACCCCTTCGCTTTGCCCTTTGCGCCGGTGAAGGTTATGAATTCGCAGGGGATTTCCAGTTTTTCGAGGTCTACTCCCGGGGCACCGGCGGGTTGGGCGAAGCCTATGCCGTCTTCTGCCTCGGCACCGGCTTCGAATCTCACGCGGTCGAGGTAGACCGGGCAGTCGGCTACGGCGTAGCAGTTGTAGTACTCGTAGCACTGTTCTCCCACGCGACTTTCCACGTGGTTGATTACCACATCCGCCCGCGCCGGGGGCAGCGGGGTGCCGGGCGATACGACCTGGGTGAACGGGTAGTAGTGATCGAGAATCTCCTTATAGCCGCGGCCTTTGTAGGCCATCATGGTGGCGCCCACCTGACACAGCCCCGCGCCGTGGCCCCAGCCGCCGCCTTTCAGGATCAGCAGTTCCACACTGCCATCCTTGGCGCGCTCGTAGTCGGCCACAAAGCACGAGCTATACAGGAACTTCTTCGCCAGCATCTTTCGGATCTGATACTCTTTTCCCACCGTAAACTCGCCCTGCGTGGTGCGCACGTTCAGGTACTCGATGCGCCCCGATGCGCCCCGCGACAGCGGCACCAGTTCCAGCAGTTCACCCACTTCGCGCCCGAAATAGCGGGTCAGCATCTCCTGCACCTCCGCCCGCGGGTAACGCATCTCCCAGCGGAAATAGGGCGCGCTGTAGCGCAGGTAGGGCGGCACGTCGTCGCCCGTGGTGTTGCACCAGCACTCGGGGCGCGCGTCGATGTACGTGCGGGCCGATTCCTCCGTCACCGGGAACCATGCGTGGGCGTCGCTCCCCTTGGGGGCGTCCACCCCGGCGGGCAGATACCCCCGCGGATCCTCGTTCCACACGCTCTCAAAACTCTCCATGATGCCGCCGCACATCTTCGAGTAGCGCGCGTCGCACACCTGCCCCTCGTAAACCAGCACCTCGCCCACGGTGGCCAGGGTCACGCGGCGCGAATCGGGCGTCTCGCGCGACGAACCGCGGTAGCACTGGCAATGGTCGTCGGCACACAGGTGGAACGAGTCCGAGTAGTGGTGCTTGCCCATGGTGGCGAACAGCGTGTTGCGGGCCGCCACGGTTTGCGCCTTCAGAAGTTCCTCGGGCATGACGCTCATCATCTCGCTGGAGTTAACCGAAAACAGATATTCCTCGGCGGCCAGTTCGTTGACGCCGGTCAGCAGGCCGCGGTTATCGATGCGCACTTCCACGGCGCCCCGGAACCGTTGGCGCTCCTCGTGCTGCCAGTGGAAACCCACACCCACAATAACATCGTGCACCACCACGCGCCCCGTCTGGGCGTTAACGGGCTCGAAACGGACGCAATCGCGCAGGACCTTCTCACCGCCGGCCCACACCATTTTAATCTCGCCCGAAGGCTCGTCAAGCCGTTCCTCAAGAATGCTGATACGCTCGTTCTGGGGCAGCGCCGCGCGGGCCTCCTCGGCCTCTTTCTGCGTGGCGAACGGGCGCGAACAGCGCCAATACTCCACCGTGCTGGCCACGGTGCCGAGGGTGTAGCCCAGCCGAACTGTAACAAGCGGGCCCAAATCATCCGAGGGCAACTCAGCCGCCTCAGCCAGTTCCGGCGTGGTCTCCTTCAGAAAAACCAGACGATATTGCAGCCTGGCCGGCTGCGCCGAAGCGATGGAGAACTGGAAACTGATTCCTGCACCGGCTTCAATCTCAGGCTCGTCCACTGACGAAATCACCCGATAAGCGCCGCGCAACGACAAGCGCATCTCCTGTTGATGCTGAAGCACCCCGATGCGAACTGCCGGGCCGAGAGAGTTGCTGTAGTTGAGCATGAGAAAATTCCGCCTATCGTGCAATGAATTGGTAGCGTGATTAACGCAGATGGATTGCACGATCTGCAACCGCATTTAACCATCAAAAACGCGGCCCGCGTTAATACATTTCCCAACCCGCCACGCCCGCGGTTGTGCCATAAGGAATCAGCAGGAAATCGACTGGTTCAGGCAAGGACCCATCGGGAATTGGAGCGGTGGGAATGGTATCCATGCGAAGCGTAAGCGGATTGTTTCCCGGGCTCAATTTGCAAACGACAGCCCCTTGCCTAGGTCCCACCATGCCAGTGGCCGGCGCAAATTGCTCAACCCCTGCACCACCGGTGTCGGGTGCTTCCCAGCGGACATATGCTGCATAACCCTTGGAGTGACGCGATGGAGCCTGAACCACGGCAACGGAACGCCCATCGCTCGCCGTTAGATTCAAACGAACTTTGTATGTACCCCCATAGTTGCCCCACAAGCGCCTATTCTTATCAGTTGTAGCATCCATCCCTTCAAAGAAGGGATCCACTTCACTGCCCCAATCCGCGATCCGCACGCGACCGATACCACTCGCGGTGTCATACACCAGAGGTACGAGGTTTTCGCGTCCCAACATGGCAAAGGTACCCTCTCGATGCTGAGTATCAGTATTATAAAAAACCGTATATACAGTTAATGAATTAGCGGACTTTTCGACCATCTGGCTTTTGAACTCGAGGGGTTGATCTGTCGTGAATTCGTGAATGGCGTGCAAGAGCTGGCCAGCATAAGCACCCCTATCTTCCAGTTCGGGGTCAAGCAAGGCAATCTCGCCGGGGGCCAGTGTAAGAGGAACTGGCATCGAAACATTTTCATAATAACGACGTACGCCTTCGCGCGCAACCAAGAGATAGTCTGCAGACGCAGGCGGAACCGATCGGCGCTGGAAACTAATGTGAGCTATATTTTCCCCGGGGTTACGTAGTGTGGCTGCAATTTTAGCCTCTTGTTGTAACTGGCTCGCATGATGAAGATAAGTTCTTACAACACCAGCCGGGACGGGTGTGTAATAGAGACCCCACTCGTAAAAAGGTCTTTGTGGATCACTGCTGTAGATCAATGTTCCGGGCACATCGTTTAATCGGGTGGGACCTTGGTTTAGAAACCGATCTGTACCGAAATCCGTGGAGGAAAATCCAAGCGGAATCGGGGCGCCGGCGGAGGCTGTTTCCAGGGCAAGGGCTAGATTCTGGGGCGTCTCCATATGCGGGGAGAACCCAAACAACACGTCATCAAAGACGAGGTTGATTCCCGTCAGGGGATAAGCCCCGGCATTCCGGGTTCCGATACCCAAGCCAATCCTTGTGACGCGCTGAAGATTAATATTTCCAGCCTGTCCACCCGCATCATTCAAATCCTGACGCCAGCAACTGGCACCGCCAAACGCACCCACTCCCCCACCTACTAACGGTTCAATTCCATCGTTCTGCAAAGGCAGATGGTTGTCACTCCAGCGGTCAACTCCGCCCCAGTTATCGATATAAGCCAGGGCACGATTGCCGGATACATCCTCGAGAAAAATCTTAGCCGAGGGGTTGAAGGAAGCCAGGCGCGAATCCCCTTTCATCCGGACGCGCATATGAGTCATGTTCCGCAAATCTATTTCGACCGACAGGTTGCGAGCTACCCAGTAGGTGAGTGAAGGCCCGGTAATATCCGCGCTCATCTGCAGAGCGCTTCCGCCGGAATCGTCCGGCCCAAGGCCCAAACTGGTGGCGGGGCTTTCCGGTTGCCAAACGCTTTGTAGCGCGGAGGTATCAGAATAAGCGTTAAAATTGTCGGCGGTTTTCGTCTCGGAAAGATCCGGATTGCTCACGACACACAGATTATCAAAACTCGGATTGACCACTCCCGGGGCTGATATGTCGCTGTGGTTCTGAATGCGAAATGCCACCCGCTCAATTTCCTTCAGATTAAACGCGCGACCACCGGTAGCCAATTGGGACTTCGTAAACTCACCAGTTGAGAAAGCGAAAGTTTTAATTATTGACCCCCACTTGAAAACCTCTGGAATGACAACACGCGATTCATTACCAGCCGTGTCAATAAGCACGAGATTAAGCGTCAAAGGCTCATCACGCTGCAGAACTTCGGTATTCACGAACCAGAAATTACTCACATCGAACCGAATCACCTTCCCCACTCCTGAGATATCTACCGGCGAAGACAGTACTTTCTCGATGGATACGCTCTTGGTCCAAGCTGCACCCGGTTGATAGCTATAGCGCAACCGAAGGGAGGAAGTGCCTTGGCTGAGCGCAGAGAGCTTTTGCAGCGTGACAGAATCACCAGGTACAGCGTTTACGACGTTGTAATTGGTGTCCTCGAAGCCGTCGATAAGGACTTCCGTGGTGGCGGCTCCGCCGGGGGAAGCCGAACAAAGTAAAAGAATCAATCCGAAGAAAATGGCATTAAGATGTCGACTCATTGCGGAATCCTTTGTGCAATTCCCTCACTGCATCGTCCATGCGTGCAAACGGGCAGTCGTAAAAAAACTGCAAGTTAGTGGGATGAGACACGAGCAAAGCGTGAAAACTTTTCGCATCGCCATCATCGAATCTAATCGCAATCCAATGAAATCCCATTTGCAAGAGAAACTGACTATGGGCGGCAGACATGCTATTCGCATATCTTGAGGTATTTCTGGTGCTGGTCCTTTAGCTTCCAGAATACTGGAATGGGAGATTATGAGAGACCTCGGTAGTCCTTCAACCAGCGTTCAAGAACGCGGCCCGCGCTAATACATTTCCCAACCCGCCGCACCCGCGGTTGCTGCGCCATAGGGGGGTGGAGTGTTTGAGATGGTGCCGCGCGTACACGCCCCGCCGCCTCATGGCTTCAAAAGCGGCAGCATGGCTGCCGCACTCCCAAAGATTGCACACCCTCGAGTTGGCTTTGGACTGCGCAAGCCATGCTTGCGCCTTGCCGAATCAGCCTTAGACGCGCGCTTCCCATTCCCATCATGCTAAGCGCTCACCGGGTTACTCCTTCACGAACTTAAGCCAGAACGCTCTTGTTTCAAGTTTAAGGCTGACGGATTAGTGGCAGACGTCCTGCCCGCGTTTCATCAGATATTTCTGGTGGTAGTCCTCGGCCTTCCAGAATTCCTGGGCGGGGAGAATCTGCGTCACAACGGGGTTCTTCCAGCCACCGATCAGCGAGGCCTGCTTCACGCTTTCTTTGGCGGCCTTCTCTTGTTCGGGCGAGTGGAAGAAAATGACCGAGCGGTACTGGCTGCCCACGTCCGGGCCTTGCCGGTTGAGGGTCGTCGGGTTGTGGGACTTCCAGAAAATCTCAAGCAACTTCGCGTAGCTGATCTTCTCCGGGTCGAATTTCACCTGAACCACTTCAGCGTGGCCGGTGTTCCCGTTGCATACATCGCTATAGGTGGGGTTGGTCTTGGCGCCGCCCGCATAACCCACTTCCGTTTCCATCACGCCGGGCGTCTTGCGGAACAATTCATCGGGCCCCCAAAAGCATCCCATGCCAAACGTTGCTGTTTCCATGCGCACTTCTCCTTTGGTGGTTGTCGTTGTTGAATCGGTTGCTGCACCGGCAGCGGCTTCTCCCCCACCCAGCGCCTCGCGGGGAGCTGCGGGGGATGTAACTGCCGAAGTTTTCTTCTGCGCTTTTCCGGGTTTGGTATCCGGGTTGAAGTGGTCGAAGACCTCCTTCGCCACGCGACGGATCGAGACCTCGCCGGCGTTGTCATCCTCCCAGCGTTGGTCGCGATTGTTGTCGGTATAAACCGCCATCACGATCAGCCCACCCGGTGTTGACATGATGGCCACGTCGCTGCGCGACGCGTTCACTGCGCCGCTTTTGCTGCCCACCCACATCGTGGGCGGCACCTGGCTTGCAATGTCGTCGTCGAAATACTGGTGACCCAGCACGCGCAGGATTTCCTCGGAAGCGGTGGTCGAGTCGACCGCCTTCCCCTCGGCGTACATTTGCATCAGCCGTCGCATTTCTGCGGGGGTCGTTACGCCCAGCCCCCACTTCTCGCGCAGCGCCTGGTCGGCCACCTGCCCGCCTCCGATGGTGGCGTTCATGCGGGTGCGCGCCAGTCCCTTCGATGCCAGCCACGCGTTGACCGCCTGCGGCCCGCCGACCCATTTGGTCAGCATGTTGGTACCCGTGTTATCGCTGGCGGTGATCATGAAATGAACCAGTTCCTTCAGTTCAATCCGCGTGCCCAGCTTGTAATTCTGGATAAACCCCGCCCCTGCGGCGCTGGTCGATCCGTCGTAAACCATGGTGGAATAGTAGCTCTTGAACGTGGTCGCGGACGGGGAAGTGAGCAGGTCAAACGCCGTGCCCAGCACGCCCAGCTTGATGGTGCTGGCCGTCACAAATTCCGCATCGGCATTCACCTCGAAGGTCTCGCCGGTGTCTTCGTTCACGACACTCAGGCCCATGCGGCCCTCGTGCCCGGCAACGATCTGCTCCAGCTTGCCCAACAGACCGGGCGCGAAATCTTTGGTGGCGCTGGTCACGATGATCCCCGCCTCCAGCGGCGTGTTCACGTCCAGCGTTAGCGGCGCCGCCAGCGGCGCACCCATCCCGGGCTCGACGAGCGCCCCGCACAACATACCTGCCACCAGCCAACCAAACCGCATCGCATCACCTCGTCATGTTAAGTGCGGCGGCTTCATCCGCTGGGTCAAAGAGGAGTGCCGCCAAGGGAAATCGTGATTCGTAACACACGTGATTGGACAAAGCAATCGGCCCTCCGCCTCAGAAATCCGACTTTTCCATCTTTCCCTTCAAATATCGGATCGACACGAAATCAACAACAGATCAAAAAGAACCATAAAACCGAAGAAGGAACGCTAATATTTTTAATTCATGGCGCACATTCTTCTTGTAATGAGCACCTCCGCCGCACCACCTATTGCTCCTCAAAGCAAAGCCATCACAGCGGGCGAGATGGGCCTGAAGGAGTTTATGCGAATGAATAATCTGAAAGATCGATGCCTTGGTCAGCACCCGGCAGCTTTTCTATGGCAGCGACTCCGACGCGTCCAACTCTTGCGCGGAGCCTTCGCATCCTTCGCCATCCTCGCTCTCACTGGCTGCAGCGCAGCCGGTCATGCCGACCAGCACCTCGGCGCCGACGCAATTGACACGGGCGACACCGCCTGGATGCTCATCAGCACGGCTTTGGTCATGCTGATGACACCCGCATTGGCCCTTTTCTATGGCGGACTCGTTCGCTCGAAAAATGTGCTCTCCATTATCATGCAGAGCTTCATCGCGTTGGGCGTGATAACGCTGATTTGGTTGCTCTATGGCTATTCCCTCGCGTTTTCGCCCTCCATCCTGTCGATAGGCGGCTACGGCCTGATCGGCTCGCTCGACTGGGCTGGCGTGCGCAACGTGGGCATGGCGCCCCACGCAGTGTATTGCCCGACGGTGCCGCATCGACTGTTTATGCTGTACCAGTGCATGTTTGCCATTATTACTCCGGCACTCATTTCCGGGGCATTCGCCGAGCGGATGAAATTCAAGACCTACCTCGTTTTCGTCGTCCTCTGGGCCACGCTGGTCTACTGTCCGGTGGCGCACTGGGTTTGGAGCGAGAACGGTTGGCTGCGTAAGATTGGCTCGCTGGACTTCGCCGGAGGCACGGTGGTGCACATGACCTCCGGCTTCACTGCGTTGGCGGCCGCCATCATGGTGGGTCCTCGCCGTGGCTTTCCGCGCCAGGCGTTTATCCCTCACAATCTCGTGCTTACCCTATTGGGCGTGGGGCTTTTGTGGATGGGTTGGTTCGGCTTTAACGGAGGCAGCGCCATCGGATCGGGGCAGCTTGCGGTCGTGGCATTTCTTGCCACCCATTGCGCTGCTGCGGGCGGTGCGTTGTCATGGACCTGTTATGACTGGCTGCTCAAGGATCGGCCCACGCTGCTCGGCGCGGGATCGGGCGCCGTGGCGGGCTTGGTGGCCGTTACGCCGGCATCGGGTTTTGTGGGTCCGCTGAGTGGTTTCGCCATTGGCGTGGCCGCAGGGGTTCTGTGCGCTTATGTCGTCACGTGGCGTGCGCGGCGGGGAATCGACGATGCGCTCGACGCTTTCGGAGTTCACGGCGTGGGCGGCACACTGGGCGCGCTGCTTACCGGCGTTTTTGCATCCGCCTACCTCAACCCTGCCATTGCGGGCAACGAGGGGCTGATTCACGGCGGGTTCCGTTTGCTGATCGTACAGTTTTTAGCCGTGATAGTGACGCTGGTATACACACTCGTTGTATCTTGGGTGATTCTGAAGGTCCTCGACCTGACCATGGGCCTCCGAGTCGCGCACGACGACGAAGAGATGGGCCTTGACCTCACACAACATGGCGAAGCCGCTTACTCGAGCTGAACACGAATATAGCATGAGCGCAACACACACACGACAGGAAAGCACACGATGAAGCTTCTCAAATGTATCATCCAGCCCCACCGCCTCGAAGAGGTGAAGGACGCCCTGAACGATGTTGGCATCAAGGGCATGACCATCACGGAGGTGAAGGGCTACGGACGCCAGCGCGGCCACAAGGAAATCTACCGGGGCCTTGAGTACAACATCTTCTTCCTGCCGAAGATCGAGATCGAAGTGGTGCTGGACGAACCCATGGTGGACGCCGCCGTGAAGGCCGTGCTGGAGAACGCGCGCACGGGCCACATCGGCGACGGCAAGATTTTCCTCATGGACGTTCACAACGCCATCCGCATCCGCACCGGCGAGGAAGGCCCCGACGCGCTGTAGCCGCCGCGCGGCCTTCCTCCTCGCATCGCAAATTTCCCGCGCCAAATAATCGTTTCCCCTGTTGCAATCGCCTTTCGTGGGCTGTTCAAGTCGCTTTCGGAACATTAAAATGCCCGAAATGACAACAGCCACTGCGGCCTTTGCCGCCCCTCCCAACCCCTTTGGCGATCTCATCGCCACCACCCAGCAGGCCCTCACCCAGCCCATGGGCCCGTGGCCCGGCGCGCACCTGCCCGACTGGGTCATCTTTCCGCTGGCCATGCTGGCCGCCTGTGCCGCCGTGCTTGGTTTCATCGCCGTGTCGGCCATGGTGCTCATTTATCTCGAACGCAAAATTTCCGGTCACATCCAGAGCCGCCTCGGCCCCATGCGCACCGGCTGGCACGGCATCCTTCAGTCCATCGCCGATGCCATCAAGCTCCTCTTCAAAGAGGATCTCGTGCCCGATGCCTCCCACCGGTTTCTCTATTCCTTCGCCCCCGTGCTGGTTTTTGTGGGCGCTCTCACGCCCTTCGCGGCCATTCCCTTTGCGCCCAACGTGGTGGTGGCCAACATGAGCCTCGGGCTGTTTTACATCCTCGCCTTCGCCAGTCTCGAAGTCATCGGCGTGCTGGCCGCCGGATGGGCCACCAGCAGCAAGTGGTCGCTGTACGGCGGCATGCGCGTGGGTGCCCAGATGATGAGCTACGAAATCCCCCTCAGCCTGTCGGTGCTGGTGGTCGTGGCGCTGGCGGGCAGCCTGAACATGAGCGAGATCGCCAACCAGCAGCTATACATCCCCTTTGTCATACAGTCGCCCTGGGCGCTGGTCGCGTTCTTCCTGTTCTACATCTCGGCCCTGGCCAGCGCCAAGCGCGCGCCGTTCGATCTGCCCGAGGCGGAAAGCGAGCTGGTCTCGGGCTTCCACACGGAATATAGCGGCATGCGGTTCGCCTACTTTTTCCTGGCCGAGTACACCTCCATGGTGGTGCTGAGCGCCATCGGGGCCATCGTCTTTCTGGGCGGATGGAACTTCCCCTTCCGCGCCGACACCAGCCCGTGGCTGGGCGCGGGGCAATTGTTCGTGAAGGTGGCCGCGCTGTTGTTTGTGATGATCTGGGTCCGCTGGACCATCCCCCGGGTGCGCATCGATCAGGTGATGTACATCTGCCTGAAGGTGCTGCTGCCCATGGCGCTGGTCTGCCTGATAGGCGCAACCCTGCAAGTGGTGGGCGTGCCGGCCTGGATCATGTGGATCGTCTTCGCGGCCATCGTAACGGGAATCACCATCACCGGCCGTCGCATTGAAAAAGTCAGAGCAACCCAACCGGCGGGCCAAACCGCTTAGCCTTTCACGGTTGCCTCGGCGTACCGGTTTGCGTTAAGTGGTCGGGGAAATGACCGACCCCGCTTCCATCAACTCGAACCACGTGCCCGGCGTGCGCCGCATGGTGGCCGGTCCCCGTGGGTTTTACCCGACCAACCCCGTGCAACTGCGCGCGAAGCTCGACCAGATGCTGGGCGACGTCACACCCGACATCGCCGCCCTTCCGCTGGCCATTATTGTGCCTCACGCGGGCTACTCCTACAGTGGCCCCACCGCAGCCCGGGCCTATGCGCTGGTGCGCGGCGCGGCGTTTAAACGCGTCGTCGTCCTCGGACCCAGCCATTACGAACGCTTCCCCGGTGCCGCGCTGCTGACCGCCGATGCCTACGAAACGCCCCTCGGCCTCTGCCCCGTTGACCACGAATTCTGCCGGACCCTGCTCGCCACCAACACCGGATGGGCCTCCGTGCCCCGCGCCGAGGAGCAGGAACACAGCGTGGAAATGCAGATCCCGTTCCTCCAGCACGTGCTCGCCCCCGGGTTCAAGCTGGTCACCGCGCTCATCCATGATTACCGCCCCGAGAACTGCCGCCGCCTGGCCGACGGCCTGCTGCGCGCCCTGCAAAGCGACGGCGCGGCCCCCGCCGACACACTGATCGTAGCCAGCACCGACCTCTACCACGGCCCCGGAGCCGCGCTGGCCATGGAAGTAAGCCGCCGCACCGCCCAAGCCGTGGCCACCGGCAACCCCGTCGAGGTGGCAACCGCGCTCGAATCCGGCGAAGCCCAAGCCTGCGGCGCCGGACCCATCCTGATAACCCTGAACACCGCCGCCGCCCTCACCCACCACCACCCCGAAATCCTCGCCGTAACCACC
Organism: candidate division BRC1 bacterium HGW-BRC1-1; assembly: GCA_002842095.1. Classification (GTDB taxonomy): domain Bacteria; phylum Sumerlaeota; class Sumerlaeia; order Sumerlaeales; family Sumerlaeaceae; genus HGW-BRC1-1. The sequence goes on along the minus strand of PHCB01000002.1, from coordinate 8,504 downwards.
AGCCACGAAGTATCCCCCCGCAGCGAAGACTACGTGGTAGGCTATCTCTCCGCTGCTATCGCGCGAAGCTGACACCCCCAAACAAGGGCGCTTCGAGATGGTGGGTTCGGATGCCGAAACAGCTATTGACAAATCGAATTATCCGGCAACTGGATTCTGACAAGCAACAAAAACATCTTATCGCCAGCGTTTTCCCACACCGTTCGTTTCCGTCAGATTGGCGGAGGAAGGCGGGTCAAAGTCATGAAAACCGGAAACTGCAAGTGCACGATCGCTCACTTGGCGATCGCCTTCGGGCGCAACGGTGTGGTCCAGACAGGAGGAAGGGCGTTCAGCCTCGTCCCTGCACTGTGATGTATTCTCTTTTTTCCAATACTGATCCCCCAAAATGCTGGGACACAACGACGCTCTGGGCCGTTCAGACGGTTCTCTCATCGTGTGTTGCGGCAGAGCCTGATAAATATCGTGGTATTCACTCTGCGAATCAGCTTCACGAAGCTCTAACAGATGCATTTAATACGATGATCGAGATGCCGGAGTTTGCGCGTTTTTTCCCAGACCCACCATCTCTTGTTAATGCCCACATGCACCTTGAGGGGTTTCTGACGGACAACGTGGATGTTCTTCTAATAAATATCGAAGGTGCGAGGACCTTAGACCCTATGCCAAACGCGGACGTGCTCCAGGCTTCAATAGATACTGACCCTCAATTCAGATCATACCTGAAGAATTTGGGAAAGACAGCAGATGAAGGGTAAAATGTGAACAACGTATGAGCACCCCAGATCCTGAGAGTATTTTATTTTCATCCTCACGCACCGGGTGCGCCCTCGACGGACGCGCTCAAGTACTCCGATTGCTTTAATTCGGGATTCGATATGAACTCACCAACTCAACCATCGTTATGTACTAAAGGAACCGCGCATAATGTTGGGGTGTCGTTATTGGCAATCTTTGCTCTGGTCTTGATCGTTGCCATTTTTAGTACACATGTGCAGGAAGAGTATAAGTGGGTAATGAATTCGGTACTCTGGGAAGCGTACCACATCTCCTGGATTTGTTTTTTATTATGGTGGAAATCAACGATTGACCAAATCGATCTGGCCCAGTCGCTTAATATTAATCTCCTCGCCACTCCTCTCACCATAAAGGCACAGCCTGCGGAACGCAATCTGATCGACGGGAGTTCGTTTTCAGAGGATTATTGGTTCTCACAAGATTTTGCTTATCTGTACATAGTCCTTCGCGGTTCTGTGAGTGAGTATCTACTTTATGTAACACGTGAGGCTCCAACACTAATGATGATCTGTTTTATAATTACGCTGATCGTAAACAAGACGTGGAGTGAGTACGCAGTTATGCTGTTCACTATATTAGGAGCCTTGTCCCTTTACGATTTCCTGTTGATGTTGACCTTGCACAGATTCGCCCGAAAACAAATCCCAGTTGCGGTAACTACCATTAACTCCAAGCACGGATCATAAGTAGCCAAATCAATCGAATCATAACGAAAGCAAACGCAATTTTATCTTTCGGAAAGGTCGAGTGTTATGAGAATCGGGAATATCACGTGCACGATCGTTTTCTTAATGATCGCCTTCGGAGGCACGGGTGTGTCGTGGGGCTGGATCACTGATTCGGTGACTACACCCATCCTGGAGCCTTACGAGGCCAACGGGTTTCGTACGCAGACTATACATTCAAATATTGGCACAAGCTTTGGGTCCTCATGTTTTGACCCGACCAATAAGAGATTGTATTATACGGGAATGCAGGGAGAGACATTTCTGCTTCTTCAATACGATCTTCCCGATGATCGATTGAGCATTCGAGCGCGATCATCAAGCTATCTCAAAGATCCCGCCAATCCTGTCGACAGGGGTGTGTTTTTCTTGACGGAGGACGATCCGCCGTGGAATTTGCAAGTGGTAGAAAGCCTGCCTCCACACGGCAAGAAATTCGAATGGCACACGGAGTGGGCTTCCTATATCTGGGACTACTGTGTTAACAGCAAAGGGCTTGCTGCGGTGATTGCTGCCGCCGGGCCAGTGGAGCAAACCTTGTGGGTGCGTGACAAAAAAGGTGAGTGGCATATGCTCGACACGGACTGCGATGATTACAAAATCACGCATTTCAACAGCCGGTGTGCCGCCGATGACAGCGTGATCTACTGGACCACAACATGGGGATACAATCCGACGATCTCCGCCAATCGCCTGTCTCTGGACACCCTCACAACACGCACACTAAAATCGTTTCCGTGGACTGGCCGCGATATTTATGAACCAGAACTTACACCCACGGGCGAATTGTGGGGCATTACTGACCAAGGAGTGATCCGGATTGACCCGTCGGGGAAAGAGTCCGTTGTTTACCCGGGTAAGCGGTGGAAAGGTTTACTCGAGGTAAACTCCCATTATGTTACATTCTTTGAATCTGATAAAGATCATTATGGCGATGGACACGGCCACGTTGTGATATTGGACAAGACCACAAATGCCGTGATCAAACGGCTCCCGACCAAACTGGAGGAAGGCATTTCCCCGGACAAGGCCTTGAAATGACCCTGGTGCCTTAACGCAGGCGCTGGTTTCAACTCGCTGTGTTCCCCGATGCGCTTTGCCGCAGCCATCACCAACGGTGGATGCCCCAGGCCTGCGGAAGCGGCGCCATCCTCACGGCGCTCATGGCTGGGGTCAGTAGACCTCCCACCCCGCCACGTCGGAGGTTGCTGCTCCGTACGGCACCAGAAGGATGTCGAATGGAAGGCACATGGATCCGGCGGGGATTGTGTCGATGCGCAGCACCTGCGGCGTTGTTCCGGGCGACACCTTGCACATGAGCCCCGCCTGGCCCGGCTGGGCGGTGCCGCTGGTTGGCACAAAGAGTCCCGTGCCGACGGCGCCCGTGTCGGGATACTGCCAACGGGTATAGGTGCCGTAGCCGCATGAGTTGTCCGGCGGCGCAAACATCACCGCCAGGCTGCGCCCGTCGCTGCTGCTCAGCGCAACACGAATGTTGTAGGTGACGCCGTAGTTGCCCAGCAGTCGGCTTGCCGCGCCCGTCTCGGCATCCACCCCTTCCACGAAAGGATCCACCGACGTGCCCCAGTCGGCCACGCGTACGCGCCCGATGCCGCCGGCAGTGTCGTAGGCATAGGGCGTGGCATTGGCCCGGCCCAGCGTGGTGAAGGTGCCTTCGCGCTTATGGGTATCATCGGGAGAGAAAACGAGGCCGGGGAACGCGGCAAGGGTGTTGGTTGCGGCGGGCAGCAGCACCGAGGTGAACGTGAGAGGCTGGTCGCTGGTGAACTCGTGGATCGTATGCAACAGCGCGTAGCGCGCCACGGATGTGCTGTCCATGGGCGCGTCCAGCAGTGCGGCGGCGCCGGGCGCGATGGTCAGCGACGCCGGCGGCGCGGTGGTGGAATAGTATTGCTGCAGCGCATTCTTGCCCACCTGAACGTAGTTGCCTGATGGAGTCGGGAAGGCGCGGCGGTGGAAGGTGACGTGGGCGTCTGCCGCCCCGGCGTTTTGCAGCACGGCGGTGATCTTGGCCGCGGCGGCGGTCTCGTTGGTGTGGTAGACATAAGCCCCGCCACGTCCTGCATCATGTTGGGTGCCTGATTGAGGAAGGTTCCGTTGCCGAACACCCCCGAGCCGAAGCCGAGCGACATGAGCGCGCCCGCAGAGGCGCTCTCCAGCGCGGCAGAGAGCGCCGCCGGCGTGTCCACGGCGGCGGGTGTGGCGAAGCGGATGTCGTCGAAAAGCAGCGTGGCACCGGCCACCGGATAGGCCCCGGTGGCTTGGGTCTCGACGCCCACGAGCACGCGGCTGATGCGGGTCAGATCGGCGTCGACGCTCCAGCCGCCGGCGTCGTAGGTGTCCTGACGCCAGCAGCTTGCACCGCCCATCGACAGGGTGCTTGCGGCCGTGAAGCTCTCGATACCGTCGCGTTGCAGCGGCAGGTAGAGGTCGCTCCACCGGTCGATGCCGGCCCACGTGGGCACCATCGCGATGATGCGATTGCCCGACGTATCCTCAAGGAAAACCTTGGCCAGGGGCGCCAATGCCGCCAGACGGGTGTCGCCCTTCACCCGCACGCCCAGGTGGGTCATGGCGGTCACGTCGACAGGCGCGGCCAGTGTGCGCGCCACAAGATAGTTGGTCCAGCGGGCCGAAACGTCCGCACGCACGCGAAGCGCAGCGCCCGACGCGGTGTCCAACTCCGCCGTTACGCCCGCGGTGGCGGGTTGCCACGCGGCGGCCACCGCGGCGGTGTCGGCGTACGAGGCGAAATCCTCCGACCAAATCGCTTGCTGCAGGTTGGACTGATTCACCACGCGCAGGTTGTCGAGGCGGAACATCACCGAGCCGGCGGCGGTGAAGTCGGCATTGTTCTGCAGACGGAATGCAATCTTGCTCACCTCGCGCAGGTTGAAGGCCCGCCCCCCAGAGGCCCACCGGCTCTTTTCCAGGGCGGAGTTCGAGAAGAGCCATGTCTTCAACGTGGCGGCGCTGGCCAGGGCGTTGCTCAACACGATGCGCGTCTCATTGCCCGCTGAGTCGATCAGGACGAAGATGAGTGTCATTTGCGCGTGAGGCGTGACGACGCTCATGTCGAAAGCGAGAGAGGCAAGGCCGCTGAGGTCGACCGGCGCCGGAAAGGTGCGGGTGATGCGGGCGTCCTTCGTGTACACGCCGCCGGGCAGGTAGTCATAGTCGACCAGCAGCGAGCTTGCACCCTCGGAGTGCTCGCTACTGGAATACAAAGACACCGCCTCGCCTGCAAGCGCCACGCTGGTCGTGTAGCTGAGGTCATCGAACGTGTCGAGTATCAGGGGCTGTGCAACGGCCGCAGGCGCGTGCAGAAGCACGGCGAAGACAAGCATCAGACAGGCAACGGGGCGCCAGAACGACATGGAGGAACTCCTCGAAAATGCGGTTGGATAGTTCACCTCCGTAATAACGCCTTGACGGCAACACGCAAGGACGGAATTGGCGCGCACGGAAAGGCCGGTGGGAGTCGGGGCAGTAAGCTAAAACATTGTCATGCGATGAGGCTCTGCACTTCCAAAGATCAGAACTTCAATTTGATTGCAATTTCCCTTTTCCCTGAGAATGAAGAATGCAAATGAACAATGTTCAGGCGTGGGTTGAGACGTGGGAGTTTCTGTCCTTGGATTGCTCGTGGGATATGCGGCGCTTCTTCTGGCTTTTCGTGAACAAGCCCGAAGGATTTCAGGAGCGACTGCAAGGCGTCCTGGACGAGTTCAATGACCGGGATCGCTGGGAACGTCAGGAATCTCTAAACGAATGCGCCACGCGGTTGGCGATGGATTCCTTTAGCGAAAAAGACATGGCGACGCTTCGGCGATGGGTTGACACTGTTACGGTTGAGAATCGCTATGACGAGGGTCACGCATTTTCCACAATGGCTTTATTGGGTGGCACCTATGGCTCCATGGTTGAAGACAAGGTGCTGTGTGATATCCTCCTCGCGATGAGGCTGCAATGGTGCGATATGACCGAACGCATCTGCGACGAACTAGAAGCTTGCAGGCCTGCCGTGATGGAAAGCAAGTGGCAGAGGGAGCGAATCGCCAACCCGGACGCATGGATCTTTGGCGATGAGGATCTGATCACATTAATGCACGGGCTGATTGGAGACAATTGCTTCGTAGAGCTTGTACAAGATACCCTATCTCAGTTGACTGACAAGCACGTACAGACATTGATCGAACTGCAACCCCTGGTGCATCAGAAGGCATTCGGCCAAGCCGGCGGAATGGTCATTACATGGAGACAGATGGTTGAGAGGCACCGGTATTTTCTTGAGATGATTCCGGAAGGACAAGAGTGATCTCGCCCTTGAAAATCGCTCACAACGACGAAAGTTAACTTGCAGAATGGCCAATTAATGGAAAAACTCTCTTGGAGTGTCTTGGTTGAGACTGTCCATCTGGACACCTCAGAATTTGATTGCTACGCACCGATGTGCGTTCGGATTGAGGTGTTTCAGAATCGTGGCAGCAGGCAATTCTTCCCGAAGGTGTGGGTCGAAAATATGTTCACAATGCGTCCGTTTGAAAGTTCTGCTATACGCTATAGTCAGGAAAGCGTTTTTGTGCAGGACTGTGCCTTTGACCTTCCTTGTTTTGTGAAAGATAGTGCGAGCGAGGTGATTGCATCAGTAGTCGCGACACTGGAGACGCAGTTGTGTTTGCCTGAATCAGATGAAATCCAACCGGAATAAGGAATCCTATTAAGGTGGAACCTGTGAGCACATTGAGTTTTGATAAGCTGGTCATGACCGTTGACTTAGACCCGATCAACTGCCTCAACTATGAACCGCTGCTCATGCGGATTGAAGTCTATTATAATCGAGAAAAGGGATACTACTACCCAGAGAGGTGGCGCACAGAAAAGTTTACAATGCGCCAGGTTCGCGATGGGGCGTCAGGTCATTCTACTCATGGAGTTCTGGTAAAAGACTTTGGATGCTCGGGACCAGAGTTCTTCAAGGGAACCGCACACGAGGTAATTGAAGCTGTTGTCGTTAACCTCTGATGGGGGCTTGATTACTCCTTTAATCCTAACGAATTCTGTGAGAGGCGACAAATGACCCGATCGAAAGCAAACGTCGGATTTTTTTACAGGGTGGGCATGAAGTCGAAGCATGCTATCGTGGTTTGGTGCGGATGTATGCTGCTTTTTCATCTGGGTATTTCTTTGTTGTGGTACATGACAGGGATGATCGGGCTTCGGGATACCGCACTGAACGAAAACATGTTTTCTCCGTATTTGAGATCGTTTGTGATTCTCGCCGTCGTTGGGTCTATCGTTATTGTTATTGTTAATTTTCTAAACGCGAGGTTTTTTGAGTCTCGCAGACAACGGCTGCGAAGTTTGGAAGATAAGTCGGAAACTGAAGGTTTGAGTGGCTATGTCACCACCGCAGAAAGCTCGATAACCGCAGACGAGAAGGCCCATAATATGGGCAGGAAGGAGATGTGACGAATGCCAAAGCCTGTCATCGCAAAGTCCCCCGACCGCCTCCCGCTAATTATTTATGTGTCAGTAATCGTGGGATTATTAATATCGTCTTCATCATGGTATATGCTTCAGTACGATTTATCCGAAAACGAGCCTCTAATACGGGAACTTAAATCTTCCGTTTTTGTCGGTCTGATGGTTGCAGTGGTTCCTTCATTGAAGCATTTCATAATATCAAAGCGACGTAAAAAATAGCGCAGCAGATAGGAAGTGCGCCATGGAACCTGCTACAGCTTGGTTTATTGTCTTGGTAATGATATTGGCTGCAGCCATTTGGGTCGTAGATCGGGTCCGGAAGTCTAAGCTTGAAAGGACTCTCGGGTTGCGTCATTCAACATCTGAAGATCGTTGTGATGTTACAGACTATTTTGAGACCGCACGTCAGAAGCAAATAGCAGTTGCTGTATACCAAGCGCTAAAGGAGGCGATGCCGGTTGATCTGTCGCTGCTCCACCCCGATGCCCGCATAGCATTTGAGGACGTTGCAGGGTTGGATTCGATGTGTCTGGAGTTGTTTGTTATCAGGATTGAGAAAGAACTTAATGTGGAACTACGCGATGCCGAGTTTTTTCGCCCCACATGCATTCGTGATATTGTTGAGTGGGTCGATGCGGCTGCCCCTTCAATGTAACAGGGAAGTTGATATTGTCCATTATGCACACTCGACCGGACATCGACTTGGGTTTGGAATCTTGGCGCGGTGTTCTGCGCCCCACAAGGCGGCAGCATGGCTGCCGCACTCCACATTCGTATAGCTTTGGCGCCCTCTGGACTGCGCAAGCCATGCTTGCGCCTTCGCGCCTATGGGCTGATAAGCTCTACCCGAGTTGGGGGCCGAGATCCATGCAGCTTTTGATTGAACAGAATTAAGCGTCGGCATATTCCTGCGCCCCTCCGGGGCTGAACTTTTTTGGGGTGGTCCGGGGGTTCCGGTCGCTGCGCTCCCTCCACCGCCCGGCTACGTGCCGACGCCCCCTCCGGGGGGTAAAGGCAGGGTTGCTGAAAAACGATTTGGCCGGGGGAGAACGTCTGGCGGCGACCGGCGGGGGCGCCGGTCCCACATGCGTTGGACCTGATTTAAGGGTGTTGTGTGTAATAGAGGGCGTGCCTATCAGCGCCAGACGGTAGGCTGTCTCAGAAGTCCGGGGGTTCGGGGCGACTGTGCGTGCAGGGCAAACTGGAGGTCGCGTGGGGGCCCTGAGGCACATCTTTATACGGATAATGGCTTGTCGATTGCGCGTCGGTTGCGCCGCTTGCACACCGCTTGCACACCGCTTGCACACCGGTTGCACGCCGGTTGCACGCCGGTCGCACCGGGGTTGCCATCCGCCAGCAAGTGGGCAAGTTTGAGGCGGTAGAATCGGGCGCCCGGGCGAGGCGGTGGGTGCCACCTAACATCAGGGATGGGCGGTCACAATTCGACACCCCACCGCACCAAGAGTCTGTAAT
>PHCB01000032.1 GCA_002842095.1 candidate division BRC1 bacterium HGW-BRC1-1 | reverse complement strand
GCCTACTTCGAGAAAAACTGTGCCCGATGCCACGGCCCGCTGGGCAGCTTCTACGGCGACGACTTCGGCCGCCACCTCGCCACCCCCACCGCCATGCGCGCCGTGGTCAAAGAGATGGTCGAAGGCCCGGCCCGCTCCACCCTCCCCGCCGCCGCCCTCGACGTGCAAACCGCCTTTCACATAGCCCTTGCCCGCCACCAACCCTTCGTCGCCTGGACCTCCGCCACCTCCACCACCCTCCAGGGCGAAGCAACCCCCGAAGCAACCCTCACCGCCACCAACACCAGCACTCCCGCCCCCCTCACTCTGCAACGCGACCAGTGGCGCTGGACCCTCCCCCTGCCCGACGGCCTCACCCCCGCCGACATAGAACTGCGCGCCACCCTCCCCCAAACCACCGCCCCCACAACCCTGCGCCTGCGCGACCAATCCTACAGCCACGCCCCTACGGAAAGATAGGTGGACCAGACCTTCCCCCTCACCGCGTCGAAAAGGCGGCAGCATGGCTACCGCAGTCCAAAATAGCATAGCCTCTGCCTCACCTTGAAAGCCCTGACTTTGGACTGCGCAAGCCATGCTTGCGCCTTGTCGAAGCAGCCTGAGCCTTGCGCTTAGCCATCCAACCAACCTTCACCGGTCGCCGGCTCCCCTCGCCCCGACCTCAGTTTGGGATCACACCCCACAATCCGCAACAGCCGCGATGTGGGACCTGCGCCCTCGCCGGTCGCCGCCAGACGCCACCCTCTCGCCCAACCGTTTCTCAGGCTCAAACGGCCTTGCTTTGCTTTAGCCCGCAGCGCGGGCGCAGGAGACCGAACATCGCCCTACTGCGTCTTCAGCGCCTTCTCCAATGTCACGGTTACGGTGCCTTCGGTTACGTCGGGGGTTGTAACGCGCACTTCTACGGTCACCGGCGGCGTGAGAGGTGCCGCGGGCTTGGCAACCCAGACACCCTTCTCCGGGTTCAGCGTCGCGGAGATGAGCGCCGGTGCGCCGGCGGGGATAAAGCTCACGCTTGAGCCTTCGGGCAGGATGGAGCCGCCTTCCGTGTCCACGTGTGCGCGGAGTTCGCCGTTCTTGTCCAGAGCCAACCGTCCGCGCAGAACGGCCTCTTCCTTGGGGCCCATCACTTCGAAGGGGGTTCCGCCATCGTACACTGATACAATTTCTTCCGGCACGGGGGTGGCGGCCGGGGCACTTGCCGGTGCAGCAGATTTCTCCGCGTCGGCACCGCTGCCGCCGCAACCGGCGATCAGCATGGTGGCCAGCGCGACGGTGCCAAGCATCGTGGTGGGGCGAAAAGTGAAAAGTGGCTTGATCATAATATTAGAGCCTCCAGAGGCATGTTGTTGTGAAGTGTTTGATTTATCGCCGTCGGATACCCAATGCAGCGTGAAACAAAAAATGGGGCCTGGTCGACGCGTTTGTCAACCAGACCCCGGGGGGGACTTACGTGTTACCGCCCTGAAGCGATGTGGAACTTAGTCGATGGTGAAGCCCGACACGGTAACCGGCACGCCGCCCGGCAGGGTCTCGCTCGCACCCGGGTAGGGGCGGGCACCGTCGCGCGCTGTGCCGTCGATGTCGTTGGGGACTGATGCAAGGACCTGGCCCTGCCGCAAGCCACCGGGGAAACCGGTGAAGCGCAGATTGGTGGCCGACGTCCACACGCCGGGTGAAGTGCCGGTGGTGGGGTCGATGTTCTTGCCGTTCAGGTCGAAGCCCGCACCCTGCCACAGAGCGAAGGTGGGATAGGCAGTTGCGATGTAGAACGCGGTCTTGCCCGCGCCCGTGAGGTCGTTGTAGTCGCTGGCCAAGCCAGCGGCACCTCTGTAAATGGCGTAAGCATTTGCACCGGTATGGTCGAACTTGATGATGTTATTGCGAAGGTTCGTTCCTGAAGCGGCGAGCACAACTGCAACATTTTGAGCCGTTGCGCCGGTTACCAAAGCCATCGCTGGCATATTGACCGAGTTGTGATAGATGTTTGTCGGCGACGATCCGACTGCACGGATGCCACGGTAGTATTGGTCCGCCGCTGCCGCGCCAGTGTAGTTATAACCGGCAATCATATTGTTGTAGAAGTTATAAGTGCCATTGCTTTGGCTGATATCCACGGCGGTCAAACCGTATGCGCCGCCCGACACATTGGCGGACTCCAACTGATCGATGGTATTGTTGTAGATATTCATCGTCCAGCCCGTGGCGCTATTTGCGCTGTTGTGCCAGATGCCGTGACTCTGGTAACCAGTAGTGGGTTGTCTTACCTTGATGACGTTGTTATTGATCGTGACTCCCGATGCATAATTGACAAAGATGCCGCGGCTGCGGGCGGCAATATTGTTATTGCGGATTACCAACCCCGATTGCACGACTCCCGTGCCTGGAGTGTTACTAGTCGAAGTAATGATGCCCTGGCCGGCAACACCGGAGGTAGTCACGATATCGTTATTCTCGATCAGGCCGTTTGAGGGGACAAAAGAATCCGGAGTGTTGAAGCGAAGGCCGTAGTCTACCCCATAACAGGAGGAGCTATTTGTGCTATTGTTGTACAACTTGCAGTTTTTTGTCTGCACGTTGTCGCAAGCACCCGCGACGCGGACAAGACGGGAGCCAACTACGCTGCCGGATACAGTGGTCAGTGTCAGATCACGCGTGATGCCGCCCACTGTATTTGAACCATCGATAATGAAATTATTGGTTGAGGTGAGGGTCCATGCCGTTATGGGAGATCCGATGATTATGTGCCCCGAAGGCCCGCCATTGTCGACCAGATTGGAAAAGGTGACAACCGGTGTGGTGGCCGGGGCTGGCTTGATGGTGACGGTGAAACCAGCAGTATTTTTCGCGAAGCCTGAGTTGGTTGCTTCCGTGAGGTTGCTGGTGATGTAGAACGTGTAGTTGCCGGTAACCGGTGTGGCGCCGCTGAAATCAGCGGCGGCTGCTGCGAGCGTGGTGTAATCTTCGCCGCCAAGCGTGCCGACCGTGGAGGAGCCAGCGCCACCGTTAACGGTGAACGTGGCGGCGGATGCGGAAGTGGCCACAAGCAGGGCCGCTCCAAGGATAAAGCCGAAACGAGTAAACATGGTCTGTAAGACCTTTCATGCCGCCACGGAGTGGGGTCTCCCCCCGGCGCGGTCTTGGATGGTGAATCAAGTGGGGAGAATTTCTGCATGAAAAGCCGCGCCGACACAATGGGGAATCGTGTAGGACAAACACTCTTTATTTTGTAGGATAAACACCTACACGATGCAGTTTTTTGCTTTTTCCGGCAGAGCGGGCTGGAGCGTTTTTGATTCAAATAATTACATACTCGGGGTGCGCTTGGATGTCGCATTGTGACCGCCCATCCCTGACGTGGTTAGCGACCACTGTCTCGCCCGTGCGCCCGATGCTACCGGCCTTTTACTTGCCCACTTGCTGGCGGACCGCAACCTCGGTGCGACCGGCGTGCAACCGGCGTGCAACCGGTGTGCAAGCGGTGTGCAAGCGGTGCAACCGGCGCGCAATCGGCAGGCCATTATCCATCCAGCGGTCTGTGTCAGGCCACCAGCTTGCCATGCACGCACAGTCGCCCCCAACCCAATGATCCAACTATTTCGAGATTGCAGGATTTGCCAACACTTGCGTCAAAACCGCTCCAATCTTTCGTTTTTTGGGCGAACACACAGGTTCGCCCCTACGGTTGGTGGGTGGGGGCGGGCCGTCTGGTTCTGACGCGCGCCCTCCTTTAGAAGCGGGGTGGCGTGTCACACACCTCATTGCTGGTCGCGGTTGGGATTACTCACCGACTCCGGCCGCACAGGCCATATCATAAAAAAGCCCGGCGATATCTGCCCACTGGGGGAAGATGTCGCCGGGCCGGTTCTTCTTGTTCAGTTAACATGCCGAACGCGAGGATTGCGGGCGGCGGGTTAAGCGGTTAGTCGATTGCGAAACCGCTCAGGGTTACGGGGAAGTAGCTGGTGGGATTCGCACCAGAGACATCGATCGGGGCGATGCCGCCGCGAGCCGCCAGATAAGCCGGGCTACCGACGTTGAGGTAATTCGTGAGCCCGGTCGGCTTCACACCGAGGGAAACGAAGGTTGGCGCAAAGGTGGTCGAGACGAACTGCGGGTCACCCGTAATGCGATCGGTGACATTCGCAGTTACGCCAGCGCCGAGGGTGATGAACGGTGACTCCAGAGTGTCGGGGCCAGCCTGCACAAGCGCCACGTTGCTCTCGTTGTAAATCACGGCGTTAGCCGCGCCGAGGTTCAACTGGTCACCGGTTCCTGCACAAATGACGTTGGTGAGCGTAAGCGAGTTGCCGATAGCGGGTGCCGTCCAAACGATCGCCTGGTCGTTCGCCGTTGCCTTGTTATTAAAGACGGTGCAGTTGGTCATCGAGTAGATGCCCTGTCCGGACAGCTTTACATTGGCAGCGTTGAGTACGTTCGGCGCTGTTCCATTGGAGGTGTCCAGATCGGTCTGCGCTTCGGCAAAATAGCTGTTGCTGATCGTCACATTGCCACCGACGGTCTGATCGACATGCTCCTGGAAGTTGCCCACGAAATAAGCGTGGTTAATGGTCAGAGGAGCGCCGGCGTTCTGGATGCCTTCATTGCGGCCTGTGTTCACCGTATCTTCCATCCAGCCGTTCTTGTAAAAGAAGACCGGGTTCGTGGCGGTTCCGTTTACGTTGATCGCAGTGTTCGCGGCCAAGGTGCCGACCGCACGAATACCGCTGCCGCTGTTAAACGAGAAAACGCATCCCTCGTTCACGTTCAGGGTAAAGCCCTGAGTCTTGCTGTTGGCGATGCCACCGCCCTTGGAAGCCGCAGCAGCAAGGATCGTGTGCGTAATCACCGTGTTCTTCAGGTTGGCCGTCAGGCGGCTGTTTGCTTCTGCGCCACCGCTTCCAAAGCGGAAGTCGACGCAGTTGTTGCCGCCGCCGCCGTCAAAGGCACGGAGGGAACTATTGCGGGCAACAATGGTGTCCGCCGATGCGGCATGCACGAAGGGGTTCAAGACCGGCGCGTTACCGGGCACCGTGAGCGCTGTGATGTAGCAGTTTTCCATATTGAACGTGTAGTTCGCCACGGCGGCGGGCGCATTACGGTTGTAAACCTGCAGCACTCGCGAAACAACTGGTCCGGCCGCTCCGACTACGGGCGTAATGATGAGCTTTTTCAGCGAAACCGCTTTGCCCTCGGCGATGTTTGCAACGATGGCAACAGCGGCGGCACCGATGCCAATTCCGCTGCCGTTGCACTGGACGTTGGTTCCGGCGGGCAGGGTGCTTTCTACTGTGACGTCGTTGTTCAAGTTCAGGTTCACGCCAGCCGACTCGGTGATGGTCGGGGCTGTGAGCTGGATCGTGCTTCCCGCAACAGTTTCGTTTATGCGCACATCAACCAGGGCCGCGTTGATGGTGGCATAGCTGTTGGGATAAAGCGCGTCGCCGGTGGCGGCTCCGCCCACACCGTCGACGGTGGCAACCTGCGCCCACGCGCCCGTGGCTACGAAGGCGAACAAGGCGGCTGTCAAAATTCTGGTGGTAGATTTGCGCATATTAATTCCTCTATCTGTGATGATGGTGATGATGCTTCGCGACCGCCGTTGTTGGACGATCGACTTGTAGATCAATTTAGGATGTTTTCTGGGGCGGTACTAAAGGGAAAACCTTGTAGGACAAACACCAATTCTTCTGTAGGCGTTTGTCCTACAAGGGCAATTTGCCCCGCCTACGTCTATGGGGAAATAATGACCCGGTCGCCAGCGGGGTTGGTACGGCGGTGGGGCGGTTTTTTGGGGGGTAAAGTTTCCCCGGGAACGCCAATCTCCTGATTGGCAGGCACAAGGCGCTGTGACGCAGGTGAGGCGGTTTCCCGGCCGGGCTGGGCCTGCATTGGTTTTGGGGTTTTTGTTGTTGGATTTTGTTTATCTTCGTTTCACCCGCCCGGCTTTCCGTCGGTTAAAAGCGCCAATCGGGAGATTGGCGTTCCCAGAGGTGGGGGCACCATTGTTTTTTTATTGCATGCAGCCTCCGCGCCCCTTAATCGCGCTTTATCATGCACGAAGGCCCGCCACCCGATGAACAACCGCAGGATGTTTGGAAAAGCCGGCGGTATTTGCCGCATTTCGACGATGGACGCAAACCACAGCACATAACCTTTCACCTCTCCGATAGTTTACCGAAAGAGAAATTGGAACGTTTGACCCTTGAGTTAGCGTCGCTTCCTCCTGAGATGCAATCTATCGAACGACGTCGCCGGGTGGAGGAGTGGAACGATGCTGGTTATGGTTGCTGCATCTTTGCTCATCCGGCTGCGGCGCGGATGGCCGAACAAACGCTGCTGTTTTTCGACGGGCTGCGCTACCAGCTTTTTGCATGGGTCGTAATGCCGAACCATCTGCACGTTTTGCTGGAGCAGGAAAGCGGATGGTCGCTGGCGGGGATTGTTGCCTCGTGGAAAAAGCGCATGGCTCGTCAGCTCCTCGATTTGGCTGCGCGATCAGCTGCGGGGCGGGCGGGTGATCACGCAAATGCTCCCGTGGTGAGATGCCCGCGTCCTGTTTTTTACCGCGAATATTGGGATCGGTACATTCGTGACCAAGGCCATTTTCAGCGGGTAGTCGATTATATCCATAACAACCCGGTGAAAGCGGGGCTGGTGGCCGCACCCGAAGACTGGGCATGGTCGAGCGCTTGCCGATATAAGGATGGACCGATACCACCACCACCCGATCTGCCGGAATAAAACCGCTTCCTGGGAGGGCGACGCCGTCTTGTAAAGTTTTGCTTTTCCTCCTGGGAACGCCAATCTCCTGATTGGCAGGCACAAGGCGGTTTAACGCAGGTGAAGCGGTTTTCGGGCGGGAGGGGGCCTGCTTTGGTTTTTAGGTTTTCTT
>PHCB01000015.1 GCA_002842095.1 candidate division BRC1 bacterium HGW-BRC1-1 | reverse complement strand
AGACCTCCCCATGGTCGGCAACGCGTTGTTTGGATTTGATGGTGTCCAAAAGGTTTAATCCACGCAACAGGGCTATTGAATGGTGCAGAAGAGGGCAAGGTGAAACCTCCGGACCCGGGCTGTTACCGTGCGATCGGCTCCGTGTAGCTGTGCATGCCGCCGCCTATGGTGGCGAGGTCGTTTACGTCGAAGTACGTTATCAGCATCACGGCGAAGCCTACCATGTTGATCAAGGCGGTTTTTAGCGCCTTGCACACCGGTTGCACACCGGTTGCACACCGGTCGACGGGTGGGGCGAATGGTTGGCGGTTGCGAGCTGTTGCAGAGGCCGGTTTAGCGGTCGCAATTGTATAATTAGGCGGTGGTCCCCACAATGCTCTGATCTTTAGTTTTTCGGCTTTTCTTCATGACCTTGAACCTTTGCTTCGAAGTATTTGCTTTTCCCTTTGCCTCGCCGCCTCTCCACGCCCAATCATTCCCGCCCATGGATATGCAACGCTTTCGCACCGTCGCTCTTGTTTCCACCGGCACCGAAATTCTGCAGGGGCTTTATCCCGACACCAATGCGTCGTTCCTCGCCGGGCGGCTCAGCGGGCTTGGTCTCGAAGTCACTCTCGTGGCGGCTTCGTCCGACGATCAGGCGCAGCTTGAAACCACCCTGCGCCACGCCGCCACGCGGGCCGATCTGGTGATCTGCACCGGCGGCCTTGGCCCCACCGCCGACGACGTGAACCGCGACGTTTTCGCCCGCGTGTTCGATGTGCCCCTCGTCACCGACGACGAAGCCATCCGCATGATGACCGCCCGCTTTGCCCACCGGGGGCGTCCCATGCCCGAGCGCAACCTTGTGCAGGCCCTCGTCCCTCGCGGCGCCACCGTTTTCCAGAACCAATGGGGCACCGCGCCCGGCTACTTCCTGCCCAGCGCCGACGAACGCGCCATCCCCTTCCCCGACGACCCCGCCGCCGCCGGCCCCCGCTCCACGGCCCTCATCGCCATGCCCGGTCCGCCGTCGGAAATGCGCCCCATGTTCGAGGCCTGCGCGCTGCCCATCATCGCCGAACGCGCCGCCGGTGCCGCCTTCGTGAAAACTCTGACGCTGCACACTTACGGCCGCCCCGAAAGCGAACTGGGCGAACAAACCGGCGACCTCTTTGGTGCCGACCCGCGCGTGGTGCTGGGCATTCTGGCCAAGACCTATGGCGTGGATTTTCGCATCACCGCCCGGTCCTCGTCGTCCGAGGAAATGGAACAACTCATCGCCGCCACCCTCGACGAACTCACCCGCCGCGTGGGTCGCTCCTGCATTTACGGCCTTGACGCCGAGACCATGGCAACCGCCACCGCCGCGCTGCTGCGCCGCACCGAGCGCACCGTGGCCACTGCCGAAAGCTGCACCGGCGGTCTGGTCGCCAAACTCCTCACCGACATTGCCGGTTCCAGCGATTACTTCATTCAGGGTGCGGTCACCTACACCAACAAATCCAAACATACCATGCTGGGCGTGCGCGCCGCCACCCTCGAAGCGCACGGTGCGGTGAGCGCCGAAACCGCCGCCGAGATGGCCGAGGGTGCCCGCAAAGCTTCCGGCGCATGGTACGGCATCGCCCTCACCGGCATCGCCGGCCCCACCGGCGGCACCGACGAAAAGCCCGTGGGACTGGTCTACATCGGCCTCGCACACGCCGACGCCACCTCGCCCCACGTGCGCTGCTGCCGCTTCGTGGGCAGCCGCGAGACCATCCGCAACCATGCCGCCCTGACAGCCCTCGACATGATCCGCTCCGACATCCTCGCCGGAGAAACCCAGCCGTGAACGAGCCGTCGCCGCCGCGCTTTCGCCGCGTCGCCGACTTCCTGCTGTCCGACCCCCTCGTGCGCCTGCGCCCGCCCCAACCAACCGACAACGACGAACTTTGCTCCGCCATCAACGAATCCATCGCCGAAATGGCACCCTTCCTGCCCTGGGTGGGTCAGGGGTACAGCCTCGAAAAAGGCCGCATCTGGCTGGGCGATGTCTGCGACGACCACCACCCCGCCCCCCAGGAAATCGCCTTCATCATCGAACAACGCCCCGCCAATGTTTTTGCCGGTGCCATCAGCCTGAACAACCCCGACGCCACAGCCCGCTCCGTGCAGATCGGCTACTGGATGCGCACCACTCTCGCTGGTCAGGGCCTGATGACCGCCGCCGTGCGCCTGCTCACCCGCCACACCCTCACCACCCTCGGCTTCACCCGCGTCGAGATACTCGCCGACCCCGCCAACGCCGCCAGTTGCCGCGTAGCAGAAAAAGCCGGCCTCACCTTCGAGTGCCTCATAACCCGCCCCGCCCCCGAATGCAACCCACCCCACCGAACTCTGCGCCGCTACGTAATCACCACCTGATACCCACCCAGCCCACCGCCCGCCTGTTGCCACATCCTTCCCATATTTCCCCTCCGTCCCATCCCTCCCATCGCTTTTCCCCCAACCATTTTGCCTTCCGCGCTGTCCAACCTCTTGGGGGATCGCGCCCGACCGGCTTTCCCACCCACTAAAACAACTCTGAGGTTCACCATGGAAAAGCGTAAACTTGGCAACAGCGACATGCACATCACCCCCGTCGGATACGGCGCGTGGGCCACGGGAGGCGGCGGATGGGCCTTCTCCTGGGGCGAGCAGGACGACAAAGACAGCATCGCCGCCATCCGCCGTGCTCTGGAAATGGGCATGAACTGGATCGACACCGCTGCCGTCTACGGCCTCGGCCACTCCGAGGAGGTCGTCGCCCGCGCCCTTGAAGGCATCCCCGCTGCCGACCGCCCTTACGTCTTCACGAAATGCGAAATGGTGTGGGACAAGGAAGGCAACGTAACCGGCAACCTCAAGGCAGACTCCATCCGCCGCGAGTGCGAGGACAGCCTCCGCCGCCTGAAAATCGACACCATCGACCTCTATCAGATCCACTGGCCCAACCCCGAAGAGGACATCGAGGAGGGTTGGAGCACCGTGGTCGAGCTGCAAAAAGCCGGCAAGGTGCGCTGGATTGGCGTCTCCAACTTCAACGCCGAACAAATGAAACGCGCCCAGAAAATCGCCCCCATCACCTCGCTCCAGCCCCCCTACAGCATGATGCGCCGCGCCATTGAAGAGTCGACCCTGCCCCACGCCCTCGAAACCGGTGTCGGCGTCATCGTCTACTCGCCCATGCAAAGCGGCCTGCTGACCGGTGCCATGACCAAGGAACGCGCCGAGGCGATGGGCAAAGACGACTGGCGCTCACGCAACCCCGAGTTCAAAGAACCCAAGCTCAGCAAAAACCTCGATCTGGTCGAGGGCATCCGTGCCATCGGCAAACGCCACGATCGTTCCCCCGGCGAAGTAGCCATCGCCTGGACTCTCAATCATCCCGCCATAACCGCCGCCATCGTGGGCGCCCGCAACCCCGAGCAGGTGGATGGAATAATCGGCGCCGGTGAATGGCGTCTGACCAAAGAAGAAATCAACGAGATCGAAGCCCTGCTGGAAAAACGAAACAGTTAACTTTTTAAAAACTTAGACGCAAAGACGCTAAGACGCAAAGAAAAGCAGAGAAGAATGTCCATTGGAAATGTCGCATTCAGGGCATTTGAAATTTTTCTGACTTCGAACTTTTAATGGTACTTTCTGCTTTTCTTTGCGTCTTAGCGTCTTTGCGTCAGATGGTTTTTACCTTTTTCGATGTTTGGTTCATTGCATCTTCAAATTTCCCCCAACCCATTATCGACATGCTAAACTTAACCAAGAATTTTACACGCAATGCAGCCTTGGTGATTACCGCCCTCATTACACTTTCCGGAGCCACAGCCATGTCCAGCCCCGCGCCCACGCCGCCTGAACTTCCCATGGGTTTCTCTGACTCCGTAACGACCATCTCGGTCATTCCTGTTCCCTCGAAAGTTGCCCTGAAGGACGGCTTCTTCCGTCTCGTTCCCGAGACGCGCCTGATCGTAGCTGACACCGACGCCGCGCTGCGTCCCTCGGCCGATTTCTTGCGCAGCATCATCTCTCCGGCCTCCGGCTACACCCTCCCGGTCGTTAAGTCCCCAGTGCCCGCCGTCCATCCGGACGCCGCCGCCAGCACCAGCACCATCACCTTCCAGCTTGCCCACGCGACAGCCAAGCTGGGCGACGAAGGCTACCACCTCACCGTAACCCACGACACCATCACCA
The DNA here is from genome assembly GCA_002842095.1 of candidate division BRC1 bacterium HGW-BRC1-1. GTDB lineage: Bacteria > Sumerlaeota > Sumerlaeia > Sumerlaeales > Sumerlaeaceae > HGW-BRC1-1. Next base: position 57,019 of record PHCB01000015.1, on the reverse strand, counting down.
TCGAAGCCCAGACCGACGCCGGTGCCTTCTACGCTGTGCAAACGCTGCGTCAGCTCCTGCCCGTCGAAATGGAGACCGGCCCCGCCGGAACCCTGCTCGCCCGCGGTTGGGCCGTGCCCGCCCTCGACATCACCGACACCCCCCGCTACGCCTGGCGCGGCATGATGCTCGACAGCGCCCGCCACATGCAGACTAAAGAGTTCACAAAACAGTTCCTCGATATCATGGCCATGCAGAAGCTCAACGTCTTCCACTGGCACTTCATCGACAACAACGCCTGGCGCATGGAGGTAGAGTCTTACCCCAGGCTGATCACCATGGCAGCCTTCCGCGGCCCGGCCGGCCATCGCTATGGCGGCTATTACTCCAAGGATGACATCCGCGAAATCGTCGCCCACGCCAAAGCCCGCCACATCAACGTGGTGCCCGAATTCGAAATGCCCGCCCACAGTTCCGCAGCCCTCGCCGCCTACCCCGAACTGAGCTGCGCCGCCACCGAGCACGACTTCCTAACCACGCCCGGCGCAAACGACAGCCTCGGTTACTTCGCCCGCGCCCACGGCGCCCCCTTCTGCGCGGGCAACGAGGATGTGTTCAAGTTTCACGCGGCCATCTTCGACGAAGCTCTCGAACTGTTCCCCTCCAAGGTATGGCACGTGGGTGGCGATGAACGCCCCAAGGGCCACTGGGACAAGTGCCCGAAATGCCAGAAGCTGATGAAAGACGAAAACCTGGCCGACGAGCACGCCCTGCAGGAATGGTTCATGAAACGCATCTCCGACATTCTGGCCAAGCGCGGTAAACGCGCCATCTCGTGGGCTGTCACCCGCAGCGACGCCTACAATCCCACCGACATGGACAGCCTGGGCAACAACGCCATCATCATGAACTGGCACGACGGCACACGCTTTGCCGCCACGCAGGGCTGGGATGTCGTGAACGCCAACAACGTCTTCCTCTACTTCGACTATCCCGAAACCGACGTGAAGAACAAGCCCGACTGGATGCCAATCCTGCCGCTGGACAAGGTCTACGGCTTCGACTTCACCCCGGCCGACCTGCCCTCCACGGCAACCAAACACATCATCGGCGGCGAAGCCTGCCTGTGGACCGAAACCGTGCCCCAAGCGTTGGTTTCACAAAGGGTCTTTCCCCGCATGTGCGCCCTGGCGGAAATTGCGTGGTCGCCCGCTGAGAGCAAAGACTTTACCGACTTCCAGCGCAGGCTCGAAGTCCTACGTATGCGCCTCGAAAAGCTGGGCATGAAATTCAACCAGCCGCCAGCGTCCGAATAAACACCAACAGCCAAACACAAAAAAAACGGGATGACTGCAGTGGCGAGTTGAATAGCTCTGCGGGCATCCCGATTTTTATTTCTCCTCCGAAACGGATGGAGACAAGTTTGTTATACGCCGCGCTTGATTAGCGACACGACGAAAAGAATGATGAAGATAACGAAGAGCACTCTGGCTATATATGCAGCAGTACCCGCAACGACTCCAAATCCCAAGATTCCCGCAATGAGGGCAATGACGAGGAAAACGATCGCGTAATGTAACATGGTGTCGTTTCCTTTCTGATGAGGTAGGATTTTAAAACTGTGGACTTTCCGTACGGCGTGACTGATGAGAATTGAGGCAATGATCGTGCCACGGCTACGGCACACGTCTAAGCTGTTTTATTTCAATCGACAATGGGTTAGGAATTCTTTTTTAGGTGCCTCCTCAACACTGTTAAGAACGTCCAGTTTACAGCATGTCGTTCAGTTAGTGAACACAGATGACCAAAACAAATAAAAGGTCTCTCACACAAAAAACGACGGCTCCAGCCGGGGTAAGCTGGAGCCGTCTTCGTCGGGGTGGGGGGAGAGAGAAGAACCCGTTTATGTTGTCATCGTAAATGGTGGTGATCCGGGAGGATGCCAGCCCGAAACACCGCGCTTCAAAATCCGTGAGGCGGGACCATTTCCACAACGGGCAGTTGCCGAGAGAACGCTTCAGTGAACGGTCTCTGGAAACCGCCCGGGTGGGATGGGTTCCGAACCTCTGCCCCCTCCTATAACAAACAACATGCCAGATGGAAAAAACCGAACAGGAGATCCCAAAACATTGAACGGATTTGGTTTAGGTTGAAAAGCAGCGTGGCGGAATTCACAACACGTTTGACAGTGTTCAGGAACCAAACGTCCATTTTTCGACACGCAGACACAAGAGAGGCACTGCATGGCGTTTCCTGAATGTTCCGTTGTCAGGTTCTGCCGCTCCTCCGGAGCGGGGCCTTTGGCTTCTCTTTGCGCCTTTGCGTCTTTGCGTCAAAGTTTTTAGCTTTTCTTCGTATCTTTGTGTCAGGGAACTTACACAATACTCTCAATCGGGATATGGCTTGCGCTGAAGATATGCTGCATCACGCAGGCACATGTTCCCAGGGGTCCTGCGTTTTCGCGCAGTTCGCTTACCAGTAATTGCGTGTCCACAGCCATGGGGGCCAGCGAATACCGTGGCAACTGGGCTTTCACCTGCTCCAGAAACAGATCCGCGCTCTGGCCGATGCGCCCCGTGATAATAACCGCTTGCGGATTGAACAGACTGATAATCACGCCGATCCCGCGCGCCAACCCTTCAGCAAAGTGCGCCCAAATCTTCAGCGCCTCCTCGTTGCCCTCACGAGCCATAACCGCCAGCTCGCGCGCGTTGGGTAGTTGGCCGTCCAGCTTCAACCCGGCCTCGCGCGCCATGCGCTCCAGTCCCACGCCCGAAGCGATATTCTCCAGGCAACCTTCCGCACCACAGTAGCACGGCAGGCCGGGATCGCCCAGCGGCAGGTGGCCAATTTCGCCCGCATTGCCCGCCGCGCCCGTGTACACGTCGCGGTTGATAACCATGCCCATGCCCAGACCCACGCCCAGGTTCAGCACGGCGAAAGTCTTCCACTCCTGCGAGCGCTTGAACCACAGCACCCCGTGGGCCATCATGCGGGCGTCGTTTTCCACCAGTACCGGCACACCCACCACTTCCTCTACAAGCCTGCGCACCACCTCGGCCTCGGGGGCCAGCAGACTGTTTACGCGGTCGGGCCTGTGCAACACGCCCGGCAGACCAATGCCCACACCCGCCAGCGGCGGGATCGTGTCACTCTGGCTTTCCAGCAACTCGCGCGAAAAGCGCGCCACCCATTCGCCCTGTTCATCCTGCGACATGCCCTGCGGGGTCGAGCTTTCCTGACGACCCAGGATCGTCCCGCCGAGGTTCATCAGCAGCCCGATGGTGAACGATTTGCCCACATCGACACCCATCACGCAAGCCGCGTTATTGTTCAGAGAAACTGGAATGGGACGCCGCCCGAGGGGCGTTTTCTTTGCCTCATCCTCCACCGCCAACCCATCGGTCACCAACTCGTCCACAAGGTTTGAAACGCTCGGCAGGTTGAACGACAGAATGCGGGCAATCTCGGTGCGGGCCACGGGGCCGTGGCGGCGGATGCAATCGAGCACCTGATGCTTGCGGATGCGCCGCTTCTCCAGCGTACGCTCCGCTGGACTGGTGGGTGCGTCGTTAAGGAGCAACCCCCGACGTGTTTTAAACGGTGTGGCACTCAATGGCATTCAGCCTCCGAAAATAGTTCGGCTTCTCCGGTCGGAGAAATACCGACTTCTGCATTGTTAAAAGAAATCCATCAGATGGGTCGGGCGGTCGCAAAACGCGTCTCGCACCACGGCTGCCGTCGCCGCCGAGGGCGCATCGAACAGCCCTGCCGCGTGTTGCTGCACCATGTCGCGATAGCCCGTAAAAACCTGCGAAAACTGCTGGATGCTCCACGAAAAGTCCGTGGCCACCCCCTCGGGCAATCGCTTCGCTTCACCGCGCCCGCCGCCAAAATCAAACTCATACGCACCGGTGTTCCACGGCCCATGCTCGTCGGTAATGTGAACGGTGAAACCCTGCCGGGCCGCGCTGTTGTAGCCCCGCGCCGCCACGGCCCCGCACACATCCAGCACGCGAAACTGAAACCCCGGAGCCAGCAGCTTGCGCACGGTCGGTTCGAGAAATGCCTCGAAAATAGTCGGATGGGCCGCCGTTTGCAGGGTTATCGTTTCCACATTAGCCGGCAACGTGGCCAGAAACATCGTCATGGCTCGCATAGCCCGCGGCGTGTTCGTGGCGAAATCGCGAATGCGCAGCCCGATGTGGCCGCCGCTGTCCTGTGGATGGTCGCACAAGAAATAACCCGTCGGCTGGTCATCTTCCTCGATGAGATAAGCGTGTCCACCGGCCTCTGCCAGCGTGTTCAGTCGCGCCGCCCAACTCTCGTGCGAACGCACCATCAGTCCATTGTAGCGCTCCGCCGCTTGACGGTCATAGGCCGCCACAAACAGTGTCGCGTCCTCCGCCCCCCGCGATGCTCGCACCAGACGGGAATCCTCACCGCGGCGCAGGTCAGACTGACGAAACCCCTCATAGGTGATACGATCACCGCAAGACTCCCAACCAAACTTGCGATAATACCGAAACGAAAAGGGATACAACGCTGAAACCAGATAACCCTGTTCGTGCATTATTTCCACGCTACGATGCATCAACGCACCGGCGTAGCCCTTACCCTGACAATCCGCCCAGGTGGCCACACCGCCGATGCCCCCCATGGCAACGGACTGCCCCCCGAAAACCATCTCGAACGGCAGCATATTGATACAACTTGCCAGACGCCCCGGTTCCGGCACCACAAGGGTGCGGGGTTCCCCCGCGCGATCCGCCCACTTGCGCGCAGTCTCCAGACCCACCCGATACGCATTATTAAAAAGTTGCGCCAGTGAGTCTTTCTCCTCCTGCCGCAAGAACCGCATTTCAGTCATGACTAAATAACATCCTTCGGGAATGAAAACACATCTGAACAAAGTGTCTATTAAAATATCAAAAGAATTGTGCGATCAATTTCCAGGAGACTTTTCCCGCCACGGCGTTGAACGTAATACGATTCCCCATTTTTCCCGACATACCCCCATCTCCATCCCCAAAATGTCCCATCTTAATGTGGGTCCATAGCGTCCATAGTGTCCATCAAGTCCATATGGTCCATCTCTCACCCGACCCCGAAAGTTCAAAAATTCCAGTTGCCACGACAATAATTTAACCCTATTTTTAATACTAACGCTACGGCTGCAAATCCCCAAGGAAACAAACCTCACAGACCCATGGCAATCTCGCCTCCTCCCGCCCATATCGAAAGCTCCGCCCCCGGACGAATCTGCCTCTTCGGCGAGCATCAGGATTACCTGCGCCTGCCCGTCATCGCCATGGCGGTGGACCTGCGTGTAACCATCACCGGCAAGCGCCGCGCTGACCCGCAAATGCACCTGACCCTCACCGACATCGGCGAGACCTTCGAGTTTAACCCCAACGAACCCTTTCCCTATCGCCACAACCGCGATTACATCCCCGCTGCCGCCAACGTGCTGGCGCGCCTGCATGGCGTTCGTTGGCCCGCAGGGTACGACATCGAAATCACCGGACGCATCCCCATCAACGCCGGCGCCAGCAGCAGTTCCGCGTTGCAGATCGCCTGGACCGCGTTCCTTCTGGCCGCTGCCGGCGACTCTCGCGCCACCGATCCCGAGTTTGTGGCCCACGTGGCGCAGTTTTCCGAGGTGGGCGAGTTCGGCTCCCCCGGCGGCATGATGGATCATTACTCCTCCGCACTGGGCGGCGTGGTTTATCTCGACTGCCTCGACCCCATCGGGTGGGAACGCCTGCCGGGCACCATTGGCCCGTTCGTGTTGATCGACTCGGGGACCCCGAAGGCCACCAACGAAGTGCTGGGCCGCGTGCGCCATGGTGTGGAAGCCGCCGCAAAGGCGGCGGGCATCGACCTGCACGCAGCCAACGACCCATCCCCGCTGCTGAACGTGGACGCCACCAAGTTGCCCCCTCCGGAGGACGCCGAGCAGGGCGCCATGCTGCGCGCCGCTTTGCGCAACCGCGACATCACCCACGAAGCCCGCGCGGCTATGCTGGCCGGGGCGACGCCCGTTGAAATTGGTCGTCTGCTGGATGCCCACCACGAGCAACTGGCCCACGGCCTGGGGATCTCCACCGACCGCATCGACGCCTTGCTCGACTCCGCCCGCGCGGCCGGTGCCACCGGCGGTAAGATAAACGGTTCCGGTGGCGGCGGCTCGTGCTTCGCCCTCGCCCCCGACAACGCCGATGCCGTGGCCGAAGCCATCCGCGCCCAGGGCCGCCGCGCTGACGTGGTTCGCCCCGGCGAAGGATTACGCGTAATCACCCAGCCCTGAGATCGGACGGGCGTGGACGACCTCCCTCCCCGTCACTCTCCCGGATACTTCAGCCCCCACGACGCCCGCAGCGTGTCCATCGTGCGCATAAGATCCAGCGTTTCCTGCAACGTCATGAGGGGGCTTTCCAGCATACCTGCCCGGATGCATCGCGCCGCTTCTTCCGCCTCATAGCGATATCCGTTGCCCTCGTAGGGCACCTCGATCAGTTCCTCGCTGCCGTCGGCCCGGGTCAGCGTCATCGCCTTCGGTTGCCACCAGTTGGCATGGATGCGCAAACGCCCAGCCGTGCCCAGAATGTGCGCCTCCTGAGGCGTCCGCAGCACCACCGCCGTGGTCAGGCAAGCGATGCGTCCGTCTTCATGCAACGTGGTGATGGCCGCTTCTTCATCCACCCCGGTGACCCCCATGTGCGCCACACCCGCCACCTTTTCGGGCGGACCAAACAACATGTGTGCCAGCGACAACGGGTATACGCCCACATCCAGCAGCGCGCCGCCGCCCAGCTTGCGGTTCAGATGGCGGTGCTCGGGGCCTTTGTCGCTGCGATAACCGAAATCCGCCTGCAACATACGCGGCTCGCCGATGGCGCCGTCGCGGATCATTTCACGCACGCGGTCCATCAACGGAAAGAAACGCGTCCACATGGCTTCCATCACGAACAGCCCCTTGTCGCGGGCCGTGAGGATGATCGCCTCGGCCTCCTGCGCGTTCAGCGTGAAGGGCTTCTCCACCAGCAGATGCTTACCGTAAAGTAAACACATGAGCGCATTGGGCGCGTGGGCCGGGTGCGGCGTGGCGATGTAAATGGCATCCACCTCGGGGTCGCGCGCGAGGTCCTCGTAACTGGCATGGGCGCGCACGTTATCCTGGTCGCGCGCGAGGTCCTCGTAACTGGCATGGGCGCGCACGTTATCCTGGTCGGCGTGGGCGAACTCGTCGGCAAAGGCGCGGGCCTTTTCCGCCGACCGAGACCCCACCGCCTGAAGCCGATGCCCCGGCAGATCCGTCAGCGCCCTGGCAAACTGATGGGCGATGTTCCCAGTGCCGAGAATCCCCCAGCGAAAAACCGACGGTGAGTTGGACATAGCAAAAGCCTTTCCAGCGCAATTTGGTAGGCACAGCTAACCGCGAACACGCCAGAGTTGTCAATGGGAGGCGATGGGAGGGATGGGAAGAATGAGAAGAATGGGAGAAATGAGAAGCACGCGAAGTTTGGCAAGTTTGGTTTTCATAATTCCCATCCCTCCCATAATTCCCATTCAGCTTCTCACTCCGGTTTGCGGTAGTTAAACCCTCGCGCCTCGAACCGCTTGAGCTGCGCGGCAAGCCGCATGCGGAAATCGGGCCAGTCACGCTTCTCCTGCGGCGTCCACACTACCTCGGCCAAGGCCGCGATCCGCGGCGCTATCATGTACTGCATCTGCCCTGCGTTGGGGATGTACTCGGTCCACAAATTTGCCTGCGCTCCCAGCACGTGATGGCGCTTGTTCTCCGCGATGGCCGTCGTCACCGGGTCCAGTTCGTAAACCTTCTCCAGAGGCAGGAAGCCGCCGATGGCTTTCGGTTCCCTGTCCTTGTCCTCCGACTGATAATAATCGAAGTAGCAATGTGTGGTCGGGCTCATCACCACGTCGTGGCCGCTGTCGGCGGCGGCGATGCCGCCCTTCATTCCGCGCCAGCTCATCACCGTGGCGCCGGGGGGCAGGCCGCCCTCAAGGATTTCGTCCCAACCCAGCAGCCGCTTGCCCTTGGCCGACAGATGCTTCTCCATCGTGCGCATCACCCAGCTTTGCAGTTCGTGCTCGTCCTTCAGTCCCTCGGCCTTGATGCGCCCCTGGCACTTGGAGCACGACGTCCAACGGTCCTTGGGGCATTCGTCGCCGCCCACGTGGATGAACTGCGACGGGAACAGTTCGCTCACCTCGTCGAGCACGTCCTTCAGAAACGCGATCGTCTCATCGTTGCCCGCGCAATACACCTCTTTGAAAACGCCGCCCTTCTGCATCATCTCGTAGGGCCCGCCGGTGCAACCAAGCTTCGGGTACACCGTCAGCGCCGCCGTGGCGTGGCCGGGCATTTCAATCTCGGGCACGACCGTGATGTGCCGCGCCGCCGCGTAGGCGATCACATCGCGCACGTCGTCCTGCGTGTAGAAACCGCCGTACTGACCGTCGCTGGCGCGGTAGTGGGTGGTCGACGTGGTGGGCAGGCCAAACCCGACCCCCTCGCGCCACGCGCCCTTTTCGGTCAGTTCGGGATACTTTTTAATCTCGATCCGCCACGCCTGATCCTCGGTCAAATGCCAGTGGAAGACGTTCAGCTTCAGGGACGCCATCATGTCGATGACTTCCTTGACCTCGTCCACCGTAAAGAAATGGCGGCAGCAATCGAGCATCATACCACGCCAGGCGAAACGCGGCTCATCGGTTATATGCAAACCTGCGCGCAATGGCTTTAAGGCACCCTTTTCCCCCGTCGGGTTCAACAACTGCAGCAGTGTCTGCACCGCATAAAAATGTCCCGCAGGGTCGCCCGCTTCCATCGTCACACCCGCCGCCGCATGCAGCCTGTAACCCTCTTTTTTTAAGCCCTCGGCAGAAACGAAAAGGATCTCATCGATATCGGCGTGGGTTTTCCCCTCTGGCGCTTCAGCCGGTGTAAGTTTCGGCCCACCATCCCGCGCCAACTTTTCCGCCAGATCCGCCGCCGCCTCCGATGCGCCCTTTACCCCGGGAACAAACAATAGTTTCGTTTGCGAAGAAATAGCTGACAGCTCCGCTTTCAACCCCAGCGTACATCTCCAGTACACCGATGACGGCAACGGAACCACTCCAGTCTCCGAAAACTCTCCCGCCGCAACAGCATCAACATTAGGTGAAAGACTCATAGCCAGAAAAACTCCCAACAATATATTTCGCATAAGATAAGTTTCCCTATATCCACTAATAGTCGATAACGCGCGACAATAAAGAGCAAGTGTGAAAAAATACCGGACCAGAAGAATGACGGTTTTTTAGATCGACGGATTTACTCCATCATGGTTCTTCAAAAATCGAAGCTGACCACATTCAATCCTTCATGCCAGAACTATTGCTCGGGGTAAAAACCATACGTTTCCACTCCAATCGCGGTGAGCCAAAATTGATCAACACACCCACGGTCTTGCCACTGGCTTTCAGGTAGTTTAAAAGCTGCCCCTCATCCGCCGAGGTGAGTTGTTTGATCGCCTTGATCTCCACAACCACCTTGTCGAAACAGATCAAATCCGGGCAATAATGCTTGGTGAGCAACTGCCCCTTGTAACAAATATCCAACGGTTGCTGGGCCACAAACGGAACCTTCCGCGCGAGCAGTTCCGTTCCATGGTCTCCTGATAAACCGGCTCATGGAACCCGGCCCCCAACTCGTTACAAACCTCCATCGCCGCCCCCACAATCGCGAAAACCTCTTCCTTAAAAATCAGCTCTCTCTCAAACATTTTTAACCACCAATGCACGCAAATGAACGCGAATAATAATTTTAATAAAGGTCATCAGCAGCATCCTCTTCCCCTTTAATCCAATAATCCTCACTGACTGAGGTTGAAAAAAAACCTTATCCTTCAAGGGCAGATTTCAATTAATTCCCCTCCCTCCCCCCTCAAAAATCATTCGCGTTCATTGGCGTTCATTAGTGGTTTTTGCTTGGCTTTCCTTCTTTAATAGTCCTGAATCTGTCCCAATTCACCCACGGAGCCAACCATGACCTCATCCCACGATAACATTACCACGGTGCTGCGCGAGCACCGGAAGTTTCCTCCGCCGGAGGCGTTTGTTAAGCAGGCTAACATCTCCTCGTCCGAGGAATACGACGAGATGTATAAGCGGTCCATCGAAGACCCCGAGGGGTTTTGGGCCGATCTGGCGGAAAAGGAACTCGACTGGTTTCAAAAATGGGAGACCGTCCTTGAGTGGAACCCGCCTTTCGCCAAGTGGTTCGTGGGCGGAAAAATTAATCTAGCTTACAACTGCCTCGACCGCCACGTAAAGACCTGGCGCAAGAACAAGGCGGCCATCATCTGGGAGGGCGAGCCCGGCGACGTGCGCACGCTCACCTATCAGCAGTTGCTCTACGAGGTGCAGAAATTTTCCAACGTGCTGCGCGAACTGGGCGTCAACTCCGGCGACCGCGTGGCCATCTACATGCCCCTCATCCCCGAGGCGGCCGTGGCCATGCTGGCCTGCGCCCGCATCGGCGCCACCCACGGCGTGGTGTTCGGCGGCTTCAGCGCCGAGGCCCTGAAGGACCGCATTAACGACGCCCAGTGCAAGGTGGTCATCACGGCCGACGGCGGTTTCCGTCGCGGTAACATTGTGCCCCTGAAGCAAAACGTGGACGACGCACTGCTCGGCACCCCCTCGGTGACGGACGTCGTCATCGTGCGCCGCACGGGCCAGCAGGTTCACTTCGAGTATGGCCGCGACCACTGGTACCACGAGCTGATGGAGACGGCCAGCGCCAACTGCCCGCCGGTGCCGCTGGACAGCGAACATCCGCTCTACATCCTTTACACCAGCGGCACCACCGGCAAGCCCAAGGGCGTGGTGCACAGCACCGCCGGCTATCTGCTGGGCTGCCACGTGAGCGCCAAGTACATCTTCGACCTGAAGGAAGAGGACACCTACTGGTGCACCGCCGACGTGGGCTGGGTGACCGGCCACAGCTATGTGCTGTACGGCATCCTGAGCAACGGCGCCACGACGGTCATGTACGAGGGCGCGCCCAACCATCCTCGGGCCGACCGCTTCTGGTCGATGATCGACCGCCATCAGGTGAACATCTTCTACACGGCCCCCACGGCCATTCGCAGCTTCATCAAATGGGGCGAGCAATGGCCCCGTCGCCACAGCCTGCGCTCGCTGCGCCTGCTGGGCACGGTGGGCGAGCCCATCAACCCCGAGGCGTGGATGTGGTACCACAAGGTCATCGGCCACAGCAATTGCCCCATCGTGGACACCTGGTGGCAGACGGAAACCGGCTCCATCATGATCGCGCCCATGCCGGGCGTCACCCCCACCAAACCGGGCAGCGGCACGAAACCGTTCTTCGGTGTGGTGCCCGACATCGTGAACCGCGAGGGCGAAACCCAGCCCCCCAATACGGGCGGTTACCTCATCATCCGCCAGCCATGGCCGAGCATCATGCGCACCATTTACGGCGACCCGGAACGATTCGAGAAGCAGTACTTCAGCGAGTTCCCGGGCCTCTACTTCACGGGCGACGGCGCACGCCGCGACGAGGACGGCTACTACTGGATCATGGGTCGCGTGGATGACGTGATCAACGTGAGCGGTCACCGCCTGGGCACCATGGAGGTGGAGAGCGCGCTGGTGAGCCACCCCGCCGTGGCCGAGGCCGCCGTGGTGGGCCGCCCCGACGACATCAAAGGTCAGGCAATCTGCGCGTTCGTCAGTCTGGAAATGGGCACGGACATATCCGAGGAACTGCGCCGCGAGCTGCGTGAGCACGTGGGCAAGGAAATCGGCGCGCTGGCCAAGCCCGACGACATCCGCTTCACCGAGTCGCTGCCGAAGACCCGCAGCGGCAAGATCATGCGCCGCCTGCTGCGCGACATCGCATCAGGTCAGGAAAGCGTGGGCGACGTGTCAACGCTGGAAGATTACAGCGTGTTGACGAAGCTGCGCGAGGAAAACGAATAGCACACGCAACACCTCTGGTCGCCGCCCGCGTGCCTTCAACCACCGCGGGCGGCGAATTTGCCTCGCCCAACAAACTACTTTTCAAGCATCAGGCCGCGCCACCGCGACCAAACGAGCGAGGTTTCACCCCGACCAACTATGACCGGCATTTATCCCGTTCTTGAAAAAGCGCGCGAGGGCCAGCGCATCACCCCCACCGATGCGCTGGAATTGTTTCGTTCCAACGACCTGCCGGCCATCGGTGCGGCTGCCCATGCCGTGCGCCTGCGCAAGCACCCCGACCCCGTGGCCACGTACATCATCGAGCGCAACATTAACTACTCGAACATCTGCGCCGCCGACTGCGATTTCTGCGGCTTCTACGCCAAGTGGGGCGACGCCGAGCGCGCCTATGTGCTTCCGCAGGAAGAGATCGACCTCAAGGTGGAGGAAACGATTGCGCTGGGCGGCCACCAGATTCTTCTGCAAGGCGGCCTGCACCCGCAGTTCAAGCTCGACTGGTACGAGCAGATGCTGAGTCACCTGAAAACAAAGTACGGCATCCACCTTCACGCGTTTTCTCCGCCCGAGATTCACTGGTTTGCGAAGATCAACCGCATGACCCTGACCGACGTGCTGCGCCGTCTGGCTGCGGCGGGGCTCGACTCGCTGCCAGGGGGCGGCGGCGAGATTCTGGTGGACCGTGTGCGCCGCGCCATCACGCGCAACAAGGCTCTGACCGAGGAGTGGCTCGACGTGATGCGGGCAGCCGCCGAGGTGGGGATGCGCTCGACCGCCACCATGATGTTCGGTCACATCGAAACGCTGGAAGAGCGCGTGGAGCATCTGCTGCGTGTGCGCGAATTGCAGGACGACACCGGCGTGCTGACGGCGTTCATCGATTGGACGTACCAGCAATCGCCCGAACTGCCGCTGCAATGCGAGACTTCGGGCTCCTTCGACTATCTGAAGACCACCGCCATCGCCCGCATTTTTCTGGATAACATCGACAACATCCAAAGCTCGTGGGTCACCCAGGGCGGCAAGGTGGGGCAGCTGAGCCTCATCCACGGGTGCAACGACATGGGCAGCACGATGATCGAGGAAAACGTGGTGAGCGCCGTGGGCACGACCTTCACGATGAACGCCGGGGAAATCGAACGCCTCGTGCGCGAGGCCGGCATGGAACCGCGCCGCCGCAACTTCTTTTACGACGACACCGACAAACCCCGCCGCACCACGCTGGAGGGCAGCAACGACGCACCCGCCCCGGTGGCAGGCGCAGCGCAACAGGCATCTGCGCCGTGAAATCGCCCGCTCTTCTTTTCGCGGTCATCGTGCTGTCCATGCTGAAAAGCTGCGTGGAGGAAGACGCCCAGCGTGGAAATTCCAACGCCCAGAAAGTGCTGGATCTGACCGAGGAAAGCTGGTCGGCGGGTCGCAACTACGCCACCGACAAGGCATGGGAGGCAACCACCGCGACGGCGTATTATGTGCGCGATCAGGTGGACGAATTCACCAGCAGCGGGTTGGTGGTGGTGCGCGAGAAGCTGGAAGTGGTGAACGCCAAGGTGGCCCGCGCCCGGGAACGGGCCGGAGAGGCTGCGGTGCAGTTCAACGATTTTTCAACCTCCGTCAGCCTGGCCGCCGGCGACCTCCGCGAAGGCGCCGAGAAAGCCTCCGACCGCATGAAGGAAGCATGGGAAGCCGCCAGGAAGAAGTTTTAACCGCTTCATATTGCTCACCCGCGCTTCATGGCACTCCCGCTGTCCATTAAGTCCATTTCGTCCATAGAGTCCATCCCGTCCATTTCCCTCCCGTCTGCCCCCCGTTTTTCCCTTGCACCGTCCACCCCTTCGGAACAACGTCTTCAACTGATCAAGAACGTCGTTTGCAGCAGCAAAACGACGCCCGGTTGTGTCTCCCGCCACCGGTTAAAAGGAGCCTTTTCATTCTCATGCGCGTAAAGTTCAAACCATCCGACCTCAGCTTTGCCACCACCCTCGTGCAGAGCGTGGCGAATCCTCAAAGCTCGCTTCCCATCCTGAGCAACGTGCTCATTTCGACCGAACACGAGAACGTGGTGACCCTGTTCGCCACCGACTTTGAGACCCGCATCAAGATTGAAGTGCCCGCCGAGGTGACGCGCAAAGGCACCGTGGCACTGCCGGCCAAGACCTTCGGCGACCTTGTGCGCGAACTGCCCGAAGACGGCGAGATGATCCTGGAGGCCCGCGAACGCGGCGCATCCATGACCTGCGCGGGGATGCACGCCGAACTGGCCTGTATGCCCGCCCGTGATTTCCCCCGTGTAAACGACATCGACCCGGACGTCACCTTCGACCTCGCCCAGCGTCAACTCAAGCGACTCATCGAAAAGGTGCTATTCGCCATACCGACCCGCGACCCCCGCAAGGCCCTCGTGGGTGCGCTCTTCAAATTCCGCGACGGCCTCTTGGAAACCGTGGCCACCGACGGCAAAATTCTGGCCTTCGCCAGCGAGTCGGTGCAGAGCGAATTTGCCCCCAAGGATATGAGCTTCATCATCCACCACAAGCTGCTGCAGGAGCTTGTGAAAATCCTTGGCGATGAAGGCAACGTCACCGTGGCGTTGAACGAAAAGCAGGTCTCTTTTCAGGTCGGCAACATCCTTATCGCCTCGAACGTGATTGAAGCCACTTACCCGAATTTTGAGGCCGTGGTGCCCAAGCGCTTCGCCCGCGATCTTATTTTCCAAAAACCAGCCATGCTGGTTGCCATCCGCCGCGCCGCCGTCATGAGCGACATGAAGAGCCTGTCGGTAACGATGCACTTCCACGGTGACACCGTGACGGTGGAGTCGGAAAGTACGGACCGCGGCACCCTGAGCGACGAAATCCCAGCCGAGGTAAACGGCGACGATTTCCGCATGGTGTTCAATTACAAGTTCGTGCAGGAGGCCCTGAAGGCCATCGACAGCGACTCCATCTCGCTGCGCGTAAACCAGATCGCCACCCCCGCCGTCTTCTGCGGCGTGGACGCGACGGACAACTACTATCTCGTCATGCCCATCAAACAGCAGGACCTGCGCGACAACCCAATCCGCAACCGCGCCGAAGACCCCGATGACGACGAGGAAAGCTACGACGACGAAAACGCCGTGGAGGAGTAGACCCGAGCAGCAGGCAGGGAAGCAGTCTTAGTCGGCGAATAAACCTGATACCTTTTATCGCGAGTTTCTAAAAAAAGATGTTTTTTCCAAAAAATCGCATCAAAAAATCACGTTTCGCTAAAAAAACAGTACGGACAGTTCTGGTTTTGAGCGGCTATACTCAAAGGTGTTTCGTGAATCGCCCCTGCAAGAACGTTCTTGTCTGGTTCACAGGCCTCGCTTTTTTCTGATCCAGCAAATGTCTTCCCCCGGCCCTTCGGGACGGGGTATGTTTAACGGCTTACCCGGGGTTCCAGTCGCTGCGCTCCCTCCACACTCAGCCCGAGCCGCGGGCAAAAAGCCTGCTTAAAATAAAACCGGGCGAGATGAACGCGATACTTCTGCGTCCTTCTCGCCCGGTTAGTTTGTACCGCGAGTCTCTGGCGTTCGCTTACCGTTCGCTCATCGGCGTGTAGTCCGTCAGCGTGTTGCCGGTGTAAATCTGGCGTGGGCGGGCGATGCGGGTTGAGGTGTCGTCGTGCTGTTCGCGCCACTGGGAGATCCAGCCGGGCAGACGCCCGATGGCGAACATGACGGTGAACATCTCGACGGGAATGCCGATGGCCCGCAGGATGATGCCGCTGTAAAAGTCGACGTTCGGATACAGCTTGCGATCCACGAAGTACTGATCCTTCAACGCCGCCTCTTCCAACTCCTGGGCGATCTCGAGCAGCGGATCCTGCACGCCGAGCTTCTTGAGCACCTTGTCCGACTGTGCCTTCAAAATCTTCGCGCGGGGGTCGAAGTTCTTGTACACGCGGTGGCCGAAGCCCATGAGCTTGAACCCGCTGTTTTTGTCCTTCGCAAGCTCCAGACATTTCTCGGCGCTCAAACCGCCTGACCGGATTTTCTCAAGCATGTCGATGACGGCCACGTTGGCCCCGCCGTGCAGCGGTCCCCACAGCGCGCCCACACCGGCGGCGCAACTGGCGAAGAGATTCGCCTGGCTGCTGCCCACGACACGCACCGTGCTGGTGGAGCAGTTCTGCTCGTGGTCGGCATGGAGGATGAGGAACAGGTTCAGCGCCTCGTCCACTTCGTCCTCGGCGATGTACTGGTTGTAGGGCATGGAGAACATCATATGGAGGAAGTTCGCCACGTAGCGCAGACTGGGGTCGGGGTACATGAACGGCAGGCCGTTCGTGCGGCGGTAGGAGTAGGCCGCGATGGTGCGCACGCGGCTGATGAGGCGGGCCGCTGCGTCTTCAATCTGCTCGTCGTCCTCGAACCGACCGAAGTGCTCGTCGAAGCATGACATGGCGTTGATCATGGCCGAGAGGATGGCCATGGGCGGCGCGTTTACGGGAAAGCCCTCGAAGTGGTGCTTCATGGCTTCGTGCAGATGGGCGTGGGCGGTCAGCTTCTCGCTGAAACGCTGCAGCTCGTCCTTCTTCGGCAGGCGGCCGAAAATCAGCAGCCACGCCACTTCGATAAAGTTGGGGCTTTTCTGAAACTGGTCGATGGGGATGCCGCGATAGCGAAGAATACCTTTTTCGCCATCGATGAAAGTGATGGCACTGGTGCACGCGCCGGTGTTGCCGAAGGCGGGGTCGAACGTGACCGCGCCGGTTTTGGCCCGCAATTGAGAGATGTCGATGCCGACCTCTCCCTCGGTGCCTTCGATAAGGGGTAATTCAATCGACTGTTCGCCGATGGTGAGAGTGGCCGCCTTTGGGGTGGTCATGGTTCTCCTCTGTCTGATTGGGGTTTCGTATGGGTTAAAGTGGCAAATTTGTCGAGCAAGGATGAGGCCTGTCCGCATCGGTTTGCAAACGGGAAAAGCGGGTCGTGGCCCGATTATGGTGGCGAGTGGGCCTTGCTGATATCGGGTGGCAGCAAGCCCGCTGCAACAAGTTGCTCGCGCGTGTTGAATGACGCCGCAGCGCGTGTGCCGGCCTCATCAATTACCACCCATTCGCAATCCACTTCGGCGAGCCATTGGCGAGGCGAACGCACACCCGTCGCCAGCGCCGCGCCCATGCTCGCCCACTGGTCGCGGTGATACGCACCCGGCAGCGGATCGAGCCGCTCGCCTTGTTCGCTCATGAAAAACGCAGGCCGGCGCGCTTCTGTCGCCGCCGCCAAAAGTCGGCGCAGATCATCCGTGCGTAACAGCGGCTGATCGCATCCAGCCAGCAGCAGAACGTCGGCGCGGGTCTGGCGCATCAGGTGTTCCAGCGCCGCAAGGGGGCCTTCGAAACTCTCCGCATCACGGATTAACGTCAGGTCCGGCGGCAACACTGCCGCATTGCCCAGCCCATCCGGTGGGCTGGCCACCGCCATGGGACACCCCAACGGACGCAATGCGTCCGCCACGTGATCAAGCATGGTCCGTCCGTCCTTCAAGCACACCGCCCACTTCGCCACGCCCATGCGCGACGATCTTCCCCCCGCGAGGATGACACACAGAGTGCCCGCCGACAGCAGGCCGGCGGCGAGCGGCTCGCTCATTCGTTATCGCGCAGCTCTTCCTGCATTTTGTGGGAGCCACTTTCGCCCACCACAATCAAGCCAGCGACCAACACGAAGCAAACCAGCGAGGCCAGAAATGCGGGCAGTCCCACCTTCAGATTGCCACCGTGAAAAGCTTCATTGGCTGCCGTGAGCAACCAATACTGCACCACACAGATAATGCCGCAGATCCAGACGCGCGCCGTGGCCGAGGCCGTAACTCCGGGTCGCGTGTCGAAGCGCGGTTTGCGAATAGCCATGATTCAGGCTCCTTTACTTGCGATAATGGATGGCGCCGCGGCAGGCGCGAGGGTGAAGCGCAAACGCTTCAGCATGCCCGTGAACACGACCGCCCACACGACAATCGCTACGAAGAACATGCCGCGTGCCACCGGAGCCAGCAGCGCCAGTTGCAGTTCCTGTCCCAGGCGGAAGGTGCAGGTGGAATACATGCCCAGCGGGAAGACCATGCCCCAGTACAGCGGATCGTAACGCAGCGGAAACCGCCGCACAACGTGACGCCAGAACCCGAGGATGACGAGCATCGGGATCCACCAGGTGGCCGTGGCCCAGAAGAAAAACGTGACGCCTTTGATGAACACAACCAGTTCCAAAAGCAACGGACTGAGTGAAGCCGCCGCCAGCAGGTTTGCGCCGGCCAGTGTGGAAATCGCCAGCGCGCCCATGTTGATCCAATAGGGCGGCGTCAGGTCGCCGGGGTCCATGACGAGGAAAAGGTAGCGGTAAAAAATCAGCGAGATAATCCAGACGTACAACATGCCGCCGAAACACCAGCTCATGAGGCCCAGCAACAGAAGCGCTTCGTGCCACTCCACCCCCACGCGGCGCGCGACCAGCGCAAAGATCACGGCCAGCGATTGCGCCGCAACCACTGCCACCAGCCAGCCGCCGTTCAGGCCCTGCGCTATTTCGGGCTTCTCGCGTTTGACGATCAACAAGGTCAGCACGCCGTAGTTGATCACCACCCAAAAGAGCAACGCGGCCACGCCCAGCGCCACCGCAATCCGGGGGCTGCCCATCACAATCAGCGCCTGCGAACCCAGCACACTGGTGCCGGCCACGAGCGTGAAAAATCCCGGCCCGCGCAGGTGGTGCCCGGCGTCGGCCAGAACCGTCCGGGGGTAGCGAACCCCTCGAAGTACGAGCAGTGCTATAAGCACCGCATACTGTAAAGCGTTGAGGACCCCCAGGCCCATTGCCACGGCGTGGTATCCCTGCAACTGCGCGGCAATCGCCACGATGCCCGTGGCCATGACCAGCGCGAAATATGCCGGATGAAGCTGCTGTACTGCCAGCGTGAGAGGGCTTTTATTTTCTGAGACGGTACTCATGCTTTGTGGCGCTTTGCCAGCCCCACGGCGGACACGCTGCCGTCATCAGCGACGCGCAGTTCCACGCGCCGCAACGGGCGCAGTTCTCGGGGAGGACCCGCCGTGCCCTTGCCTGTATCCAGATCAAACCGCCCGTTGTGGCAGTGGCACCGCAGCCCCTCGGGCTCGCCGTCGCTGCCGGCCGCATGATACGATACCGGGCACGCCAGGTGCGGACACTTCTGCAGGTACGCCGCGTACTCGCCATCCTCGCGACGGATCAACATCGCGGGAGAATGCTCATCGGGATAATTGAACACCAGCCACGAACCCGGCTTCAACGTATCCGCTCCGGCCACGGCCAGTTCGGGCAGCGCTTCCACTTCTGTATGGGTCAGCGAGTTCACCGCCACCGACCCGCTTCCAACCGCCAAACCCGCGCTGACAAGCCCGAGGAACCGGATGAAATCGCGCCGCGTGACGAAGTCGTCAAACTCCTGCTCGATGGGGAAATCCTCGCGCCATTTGGGCGAGGTGGATGATTTATATTTCACAGGTATTCCGCCTCCGTGTCGGAGAATGATCCAACCCCCGCGCCCACGGGCACGGGTTCGTCGCGGGTCGGCTGCGGGCCGGGGAAGCCCTGCAGGGGGAACCGCTCCTTCAGCTTCACGGCCAGCTCGATGGGCCCCGCTGCGCCCGCAAGAAGCTCGGGCCAGTCGACCACCATAATATCCACATCGTGGGGCACCATCACCCACAGGCGCGTCTCCACAATCTGATTACCGAACTGCCACTTGTTGATGGGCTTGCTGTGGGGCCGCGCCGCCAGCATGTTTTCCATCGTGTTATAGTGCAACGCGCCGGTGGGGCAGACCGTGCAGCACATGGGTTTCTTGCCCGCGGCGGTACGGTCGAAACACATGTCGCACTTTTGCATCTGCTGGATGTCTTCGCGGATCATGGGCACACCAAATGGGCACGCCAGTTCGCAGTTGCGGCAGGCGATGCAGCGCGGCTTGAGGCTCGAATGCACGATGCCGTTTTCGTCCACCTTGATGGCGTCGGCCGGACACGACAACGCGCACGTGGGCACCTTGCAGTGCATGCAGACCATGGGCGACGTTTGCGGGCTCATGGCCGGATCGACCTTGTCCACCTGCACCATCGGGTAGCCGCGGTGCGTGTGGCACTCGGCGCAACCCGCCGCGCAGGCCTCGCAGCCGATGCACCGCTGGAAGTCGATGAAGAATTCTTTGAACACTACTGTCATGCGTCCGCCTCCTGTTTCAGCGCCGCGTAATCTTTTCGCAGGCGCACGGATTCTTCGGGTGTCGCCGGGCGCACGCGACACGCCGCAACCTTGAACTCAGGCATCTTGCTGACGGGGTCCAGCGCCCGCACCGTGAGCTGATTCGCCGCCAGCTTCTCGGCCCAGTGATACGGCACGAAAACCGTGTCGGGGCGGATGGTCTCGGTCACGTCCAGCGGTATGCTTATCGCGCCCCGCCGCGTTTCCACCGTCACCAGTTGGCGGTGCTTCAGCCCCATCTTCGCTGCCAGTTTCGGATGCATCTCGCAGACCGGACCGGGGAAGTTATCCACGAGGAATTTGATGCGCCTGGTTTGCGTGCCACTGAGGTAGTGGAACACGCTGCGACCCGTCGTATAGTACAGCGGATACTCGTCGTCGGGCACCTCAAAGCTGGGCCGGTACGCCGTTACGTGCATGTGAAAGAGCCCGTCGGGCTGATAACTTTTTTTGTCCTCGAAGAGTCGCGGTGTGCCCGGATGCCCGATCTCGGGGCAGGGCCAGAAGACGCCCATTTCCTTCTCGATGCGCTCATACGTCACACCGTAATAATCCGCCGTGCCGCCCTTGCTGGCCACGCGCAGTTCCTCGAAAATCTCGTGGGGCTCGCTGTACGGGAAATACTTTTCGCGGCCCAGACGTCGGGCGATCTCCAGCAGGATGTCCGTATCGCGCCGCGCATTGCCCGGCGGCGAAATGGCCGCCCGCAGACGACAGATGCGCGCCTCGGCGCTGGTGGCCGTGCCCTCCTCCTCCTCGTGCAGCGAGCCGGGCAATACCACGTCGGCATAGCGCGCAGTCTCGCTCATGAAGAAGTCGATGACACAGAAGAATTCCATCCCCTCCAGCGTCTCTCGCAGATAGTTCGTATCCGGATGGCTGACCAGCGGGTTGCAGCAGATGTTGAGCAGCCCCTTGATCTCGCCTTCGTGGATTGCCTCGAACATCTCCACGGCCGTCAGGCCCTTGTGCGGCAGTTCCGAATCGTCGATGCCCCACACCTTGCAGATGTACGCACGATGCTCGGGATTCTCGATGTCGCGGTTGCCGGGCAACTGATCGCATTTGTGACCATGCTCGCGCCCGCCCTGGCCGTTGCCCTGGCCGGTGATGGTGCCATAGCCGCAACCGGGGCGCCCGATACGTCCGGTCGTCAGCACGAGGTTGATGAGCGACAGCACGTTTTCCACGCCCTTGATCTGCTGCTCCACACCGCGCGCGTGCATGAGGAACGACGTCTTCGCCGGTCCCCACACGGCCGCCACCTCGCGGATAATTATCGGCGTGATGCCGCATATCTCCGCAGCCCATTCCGGCGTGCATTTTTCCACCGACGCCTTCAATTCTTCCCAACCCTTGCAATGCTGGGTGACGAAGTCATGGTCGACCCAGTCGTTGCGAATCAACTCATGCAGCAGTGCCTGGTTCAGCGCGCTGTCGGTGCCGGGTCGAATCTGCAGGTGATAGTCCGCCGTGCGTGCAATGGGCGTCACGCGCGGGTCCACCACGATCAGCTTCGCGCCGCGATCGCGCGCCTGCCAGATGTAGTGGGTCAGCGTGGGGAAGCATTCCGACACGTTCGTCCCCGCGAGAAAAACCACCGACGCCAGCGGGATGTCGCTCCACGTGTTGGCCGCGCGATCGATGCCGAACGCCTTCTTGTTGCCGCCACCCGCCGACACCATGCAGAAGCGCCCGTTGTAGTCGAGATTGCGCGTCTGCAATGCCAACCGGGCGAACTTGCCCACCAGATAGCTCTTCTCGTTCGACAGCGAAACGCCGCTCATCATGCCGAAGGCGTGCTTGCCGGACTTCTCCTGAATGGCGCGAATTTTCGACACCACCAGATCCAGAGCCTCGTCCCAGGACGCCTTGCGGAAACCCGTCTCGGTGCGGATCAGTGGATCGAGGATACGGTCCGGGTGGTGGGTCTGCATGTAGCGTTTCACACCCTTGGGGCAGAGCCGTCCCTCGTTGAAGGGGAACTCTTCCCACGGTTCGAAACCGATGACCTTGTTATCCTTCACGGCCAGCTTGATGCCGCACTGCATGCCGCAGAAACAACAGTGGGTTTCCACCAGCGCATCCGGCTCGGGCTTGGAATTCCAACCCGTCACGGGCAGGTCCGAGATGTGCGGTCCGTACTTCTCTACATAATCATCCACACTCATTGAGGGGCGTGCCATG
This sequence comes from candidate division BRC1 bacterium HGW-BRC1-1, assembly GCA_002842095.1. Lineage (GTDB taxonomy): Bacteria > Sumerlaeota > Sumerlaeia > Sumerlaeales > Sumerlaeaceae > HGW-BRC1-1. The sequence goes on along the minus strand of PHCB01000015.1, from coordinate 34,578 downwards.
GTCAGATCCTCTTAGTCGAAACGGTCGTTGCGAATTTTTGAATGGGCGCGGCCGATGAGCATGCGCTTTCCTGCAGGCGAAATCTCGTTCCACGGCGGAGTCTCGGGCGGCCCGCCAACGGCGGAATAATCGAAATCCAACTCGTGCAGAACCTCGGTCAGGTCTTTGGTTTGTACCGCCGGGGCATACTCTTCGCCGGTCAGCGGACAGCACGCCGGTTCCAACTCGCTGAGGTGCGACTTGTAATAAGCAATGCCCAACGTGGCGGGTCGCTGGAAGATGTGGAACAGCTTGCCGAAGGGGAGATAGATCAGTGTGCCGATGACCGTCCACGCGTGGAGCTGCGCCAGCGCCGTGTAAAAATATCCCTCAAGAAATTCGTAGCTGACCCACAGTAGCAAACCCGTGAAGGCGACCGCGAACAGCAGAATGAGCGGCAGAAAATCGCGGCTGAAACGCTGCACCGCCACCGCGCCCGTATCGAGCATGCGGCGGTACATGACGATCATCACGCCGGGAATAACCAGCACCGAGGCCACAATGAGAGCGTGAAACGTGAACCAGCTTTCCAAACCATGCAGGGCAATTTCGCGCACGCCGAAACCGAAAACCTGAATGATGTAGGTGGGCTCGGGGGTAATAGCGCCCTGCGTGAAATGCACCCAGCCGAACACCAGCGGAAACGTAACCAGCGCCGCCAGCACGCAGCCGGCTGCGATGAGCATGTGCCCGGCCCAGCGCTCGGGGCTGCGGTGCCACACGAAATCCTGCACCACGATCTTGCGCACCACGGCCTCGGCCAGGATGCGCGGCGAGCGCAGATTTTTCCACAACCGGGGCGACAGAAACAACTGCCACCCGCGCCGCCAGTACATGCGCGTGGGCGGTTTGGTGAGCCACACGCTGTAGCGGTACACAATGCCAAACGCCGCAAACAGCGAGGCAAACGTGTAGCCGATCAGCGCCGCATCGAAGTTAGCCAGATTGCGGCTGCCCAGGATGATCGTCACACCCAGCAGCGCCGTGGCGATGGTCGCCTTGGCCAGCGCGCCCCAGTGCAATTGCTCTGCAAACATCTTTGATAAACGCGTCAATTCTTTCATTGTTCGCCTCCCGCCTCAACCCCGCCGCACGTTTGGCGGGATGGGACGCAATTCCACTTCGCCCCGCGCGGGGGCGTCGTAAATCCATTGTTCTATTTTCTCGCAGGTCGAGCCAGGCCGGTCCTTCTCCACGAAGGCCATGAAGCGCTGCTGCGTGCCGTCGTCGCCGGTCCACTGGCGCCGCAGATACACGCCTTCGCGGTCCTCGCGCTGTAACTCGCGGAAGTCGGCATCGCACAACCGCACCGAAACTGCGCTGCCTGTAACCACCACATCGCTCTCGGCCAGAGTTGCATCGCGGACAAGTTCATAGTCCAACCGCCCGCCCGGCCCCGCCGCACTCTGCACCTGCATCGATCGCGCCACGCGCCCCGTCTCGGCCAGCGCCTCAACTTCTTTCAGCGTCATGCGCAAACGCAGCGAGTTGTCCTGAATACGAATCTTCATCGCCGCGAGCCTCCCCTGGCCGGCAATCCCAATGCCGGAGCCACCTCGCACAAGGCCGTCATGCCATCCACCGAGCTGACTAAAGTGGCCAGCGTGGCCGAACTGAAACAACGCTGCGCCTCAGCCACGGCATCGTCCACAAGCCGGTGCACCGGACACAAACCCTCATGGCGCTCGATGCCCAGCGGGCAGGTCTCGATGCGCTCGGGCGCCGCGCCCACCGCCGTCAGCACATCCCACACGGTCACCGCGTCGGGATCGTGCAGCAGCACAAACCCTCCATGGGCCCCACGCAGCGACGACGCGATTTCTCCACGCACCAATTGCTGCAGAATTTTCGACAGATAGCCCGCAGGCACCTTCGTTCCTTCCGCAATCTTTGCCGTTGTCTGGGGCGCGTCGCGATGCTGGGCCAGATAAACCGCCGCCCTCAAAGCATACTCCCCGGTTGATGAAATCACGTCTGCGCCTCTTCCTCTCACGAGATACTGGATAAAGTTGTCCAGTATAAAGCCGCGTTGTCAACCCGAATGCGATATTCCAAGATTGCCCATTCAGACCCCTCGAAATTTTGCTCGCATCTCCCGTCGCTCCCTTTCTTGATTAACCCCACAATTCACCACCACGAGGTTGAAACTAACGCACCCATGAAGGCACACGAACTTAAAGGCCAGACCATCGCATTCGCCGGCTCCGGCGGTTTGGATAGCTGCACCATCACACGCTGGTTGACCGATCTCGGCGTGAACGTGGTGAGCGTGACCCTCGACCTCGGCCAGCCCGACGACCCCGATCTCGAAGCCGTGCGCCAGCGCATGCTCGACTCCGGTGCTGTGGACGCCGTGGTGGTGGACGGCCGCGATGCCCTCGCCGAGGAAGGCATGCGCGTTGTGCAGGCCCAGGCGCGCTACGAGGGCGACTACTGGAACACGACCGGCATCGCACGCCATGTGACCACGGCCCTCATCCTCGACGTGATGCGCGAGCGCGACATCCGCATCCTGAGCCACGGCGCAACCGGACGCGGCAACGATCAGGTCCGCTTCCAACTCGTGACCAACATGCTCGCCCCCGATTTTGATGTGTACGCCCCCTGGCGCGATCAGGAATTTCTCACCGCCTTCGGCGGCCGCAAAGAGATGATCGACTTCTGCCTGCGCCGCGAAGTGGCCATCAAAGCCACCCACGCCAAGCCCTACAGCACCGACGCCAACCTGCTGGGCCTGACCCACGAGGCCGGCAAACTGGAAAGCCTCGAAGTGGGCGCGTGGGCCATCGACCCCGAGTTTGGCGTGCTACCCACCGCCGCCCCCGACAAGGCTACGCGCATCGAACTGCGGTTCGAAAAGGGCTACCCGGTCGCCATCAACAAGAAACCAGTCAGCACCCTGGAAGCGTTTGATATCGCCAACCAGATCGGTGGCGAAAACGCCATCGGTATCGGCAGCCACCTGGTGGAGAACCGCTTCGTCGGCATCAAAAGCCGCGGCGTGTACGAAACCCCCGGCATGGAGATGCTCGGCAAGGCCTACCAGTATTTGCTGCAACTGGTACTCGACCGCCGCGCGAAGAAACTGTTCGACCAGCTTTCGTTGCAGCTCAGCGAGCAGATATATCAGGGCTACTGGTACGACCCCGCCTCCGAAGCCGCCAAAGCCGCCGTGGACAGCTTCGCCCAGTTCGCCACCGGAACCATCACGCTGGACCTGTACAAGGGCCACGTGATCTTCGTAAGCGCCACCGACGTGCCCAACTGCCTGTACAGCGAAAGCGCAGCCTCCATGGAAAAAGTCGGCGAGTTCAACCACGCCGACAGCGAAGGTTTCCTGAACGTGCTGGGCGTCTCCGCCAAAATCCTCGCAAGGATGAACCAGGTAGAGCGGTAAAAGCGCGCGACATTCGTTGCAAACTCAAGCCCGGGGCACCGTGTCCCGGGCTATTTTATTTTGCCCCTTTGGTCCTAAAAAGCGCCCACCACCACCACGTCCATATCGTCCATCTGGTCCATATAGTCCATAACGTCCAACCCTCTGGCAAAGGCAGACTGACCCACGAAATCTCCAGAAGACGGCATCAGATGATTGGTGTTTCCGGGAAGAAAACCTGAAAAACCGCTCATCTTAACTCACCCCGACCTTGACGTTGCCCGCCTTCGCCCAGCGGCTTGTTATGGCTTTCTCCAGGCTTATCACCGGCAGCACGATCATCGCGCAGGCCACCGATTGCATGACATCCCACGCCCGCAACGGCTCGGAGTTAAACGCCGCGTTCATGAAGGGCAGATAGATGAAGCCCATCTGCAGCACAATCAACAGCCCGATGCCCACGTAGATAAACTTGTTGCTCCACAGCCCGATGCGAAAAATCGAATCGTGCAGCGAGCGGCAGTTGAACAGATAAAAAATCTGGAAGAACACCACCGTTGTCACTGCCATGGTCTGCGCTTCGCGATACGCCAGCCGCCGCCCCTCTTCACCGCCCGTCAGGCGGTCGGGGTCCACGTTAAACTCATATAAAAACAGTCCCAGCGCACCCACCGTCATAAGCAGCGACACAAGGATGGTGCGCATGAGGATGAACTTGCTCATGATGGGTTTGCCCGGCTCACGGGGTGGACGGCGCATCACGTCAGGCTCCATGGCCTCGAAGGCCAGCGGCAGCGCCAGCGTGACCGTGGCCACCAGGTTGATCCACAAAATCTGCGTGGGCAACATGGGCAACAGCGGCTCGCCCGGCGCCAGCATGGGAAACGCCATCACTGCGATGAGCAAAATGAGCGCCTCGCCGATGTTCGTCGGCAACACGAAGGCCAGCGACTTCACGAGGTTGTCGTAAACCCTGCGGCCTTCCTCCACCGCGGCCGTGATGCTGGCGAAGTTGTCATCGGTCAGCACGATGTCGGCCGACTCCTTGCTCACGGCCGTGCCCGTGATGCCCATGGCCACGCCGATGTCCGACTGTTTCAGCGCGGGCGCGTCGTTCACGCCGTCGCCCGTCATGGCCACCACGTTGCCCTGCTTTTGCAGAGATCGCACCAGCCGCAGCTTGTGCTCGGGGGCCACCCGCGCGAACACATTGGTCTGGCCTGCGGCGGCATTCAGCGCGGCATCGTCCATCACCGCCAGTTCCGCGCCGCCCACGGCGTCCATGTCGCCCTTCAAAATACCGAGCTGACGCCCGATGGCCGCCGCCGTCACGCGGTGGTCGCCGGTGATCATCTTCACCGTGATGCCCGCCGCGTGGCACGCCGCTATGGCATCAATGGCCTCCGCCCGGGGCGGATCAATCATCCCCTGAAGCCCGAGCAATTCAAAGCCACCGTCGGCGTCCGAGTCGGCCAGACTATTCTGACCCGCCGCAACCCGGCGGCGCGCAAACGCCAGCACCCGCATTCCCTGCGCCGCGAGGCGTTCCACCTCGGACTTGAGCAGCGGCATGTCCAGCACACCGCCACCGACCAGACAGGCGCATCGCCGGGCCACCGCCTCCGGCGCACCCTTGAGATAAATCATACGACCCGCACCGCCGGAATCTTCCGAGAAGTCATGATGCAATGTGGCCATAAATTGATGTTCACTCTCGAAGGGGATCGCATCGGTCCTCACCAGAAGCTTGCGCAGATTTTCCGGTTCAATCCCCGCCTTGCGAGCAGCCACCACCAGCGCGCCCTCGGTGGGGTCGCCATTCACCACCCATGTTCCGTTCTCATCGCGCGGCACCGTGGCGTCGTTGCACAGCACGCCTGCCGTCATGATTTGCATGATGCACTCGTGCAGATTCTCCGCAGGCGCGGCCGGCGATTCCGGCGAGATGCCCCCCTCGGGCGAGTAACCCACACCAGAAATCCGCGCCGACCCGACCGGTGTCCACACCGCCTGCACCGTCATCTCGTTGCGCGTGAGCGTGCCTGTTTTATCGCTGCAAATTACCGTGGTGCTACCCAGCGTTTCCACTGCGGGCAGGCGGCGGATGACCGCGCGCCGCACCGCCATGCGCTGCACGCCGATGGCCAGCGCAATGGTGATGATGGCCGGCAACCCCTCGGGGATGGCCGCCACCGCCAGCGTGATGGCCGCCAGCGTCGCATCAATGAGCGTAAACCCGCGCAGCAGACCCACCCCGAACATTGCCGCCGCCACCAACAAAATGCCCAGCGTGAGCCACTTGCCCACCCTCGCAATGCCCTGCGTGAGGGGTGTCTCGATGTCCGTCGCTTCTTCCAGCAACGAGGAGATGCGCCCCAGTTCGGTTTTCAGCGCCGTGCCCACCACCACGCCCTGCCCCGTGCCAAACGTAACCAGCGAGCCGCTGTACGCCATGTTGCGACGGTCGCCCAGCACCGCGTCTTCGGGCAGCGGATCCGCGTTTTTCTCCGTTGGCACAGATTCACCCGTCAGCGCCGCTTCCTCCACGCGCAGGTTGCGCAACGATATCAGCCGCATGTCGGCCGGCACCTTGTCACCAGACTGCAACACCACCACGTCTCCCGGTGCCAGTTGCGACGACGACAACGTCACGCGTTCGCCATCGCGCAGCACCGTCGCCGTCTCGGGCACCATGCCGCTCAACGCCTCGATGGCTTTGCCCGCGCGATACTCCTGCACAAACCCGATGAGCGTGTTCAGCAACACCACGCCCAGCACCACCACGCCGTCGGTTCCCTTGCCCAGCCCCATGGCCAGCACGCCCGAACCCAGCAACACCCAGATAAGCGGATTGTTGATCTGCCGCCACAGCAATTTCAGCGGGCCGTCGGTGCGCGTGCGGGGCAGCACGTTGGGCCCGTACTCCTCCAGCCGCCGCGCCGCTTCGTCGCTGGCCAAACCCTGCTCCCCCGAGCCAACCCGTGCGACCGCTTCGTCAGCCGTCAACGCATGCCACTTTGCCGCAACAATACCAACAACCGGTTTATCCGTCGAGGCCTTGTCCAAACTTGTCATAACGATGAGGCATCCATGGTGATAAGATTAATAGTGTCGACTGTCAGAAACCCGAAAAACCTGATGCGGCTTCCCTTCGTTCCTGTTTCACGCCTTGAGACAATACTTAACAGTTAATGACTCAGATTTCAAACTTTGGATTCCCGAATTCACTTTTTTCGATCTGCACAATGCCTCCCCGACCTGCAGTGTAGTCTAATCGCATCATGAAAATCCTCATCAAAGAATTGGTTGGCCACCCGCAGTGCATCAGCTTTGCTCTCACGCCCGCAGAGCTTGAGCTCTCCGATGAAACCATCGAGTTTCAGGCACCCGTAAACATCACCCTGCGCGTCTCCACGCTGGGGGAAAAGCAGGTTATGGCGGAGGGAAACGCTGACACCACCATCAACACCCAATGTGTGCGCTGCCTCGAACCTCTCGAAATGCTCCTCTCCGCAGAGATCCACGCCCGCTACGAAGACGACAAAAATCTGCTGTCTCCCGAGAGCCAGTTACTGGGCACCGAAGATGAACTGCTCGCCTATTTCGACGGGGAATCCATCGACCCCGTACCGCAAATTCGCGAAGCCCTCATGCTGGAACTTCCCTCGCTGCCGTTGTGCACGAAAGACTGTCACGGCCTGTGCCCCATCTGCGGCGCGAACCTGAACAACGCCCCCTGCGGCTGCGCCCCCGCCCCCGAGGCACCCACCGCGCCCGCTGCACCCGCTTGGAAAGAAGCATTGAAAAAGATCAAACTCGAAGAATAGACTGTCCACCATCACAAAACACCACGACCGAAAACCATCTGCGCAAAGGGGAGAAGCCATGACTTACAAAGAGGCGAACCTGGCCATCACGCAGGAGCTGAGCGAAGTCATCCAGTTGCACAATCAGGCCCACGCCAAACTGGAAAAATACCGCAAGGCATATCCCTATCTCATGGCCCCCAACCTTGCCGCCATGATGGAAGACAATTTGAAGGACAACCTTCAGGTCCTTTACAAAGAGCTCAGCAATCTTCACCGCTCGGGTGAAGCCAAGGACCGCCACGTTTGCGCGATCTGCAACCGTGTTTTCGCGGCTCGCCTGCCCGGCGGAGCATGTGATGAGTGCAAGGCTCGCTTCTCAACCCCCAGACCCACCTACGGACTGGCTTTTCCCAACGACCCTGACGCAGTAAACCCTGCGGTGCTGACCGAGGAGGCCAACCAACCGCCGTATGAGGAAGACGAGGAGACCCCCGAAATCTCCGAAATCAGTGTGGAACCGGGCAATGCTCTTCCGGCAGATGAAAACCCGTTGCCGTTGGCGGAATCCGATGAACCCGTGAGCGACGCCTTCGCTGCTTGGGAAGCATCGGTTGTCAGCAACAAAAAAAGGCCGCCTGTGGATGAACCCATCGGAGAGCCCGAACCGCTGGTGAATGCCGAAGAAGAAGTGCAAGCCACCGCGGGAGACGATCTGAAAGAAGAACGCCGCCTGACCGACGACGCCCCACCACCCCGGCCCGACGTGGCATCGTAGGGGCGAACCTGTGTGTTCGCCCAATCGCATGGCCTCGTGAATGCCGGTGTTCTCGGGAGGAACTTTTTCCGGCAACTTCCCCGGTTTATTTGTGTCTAAGCAATTATGTTCCGAAAGCAGGAGCATAGAATTGGCGTGTTTACCCATTCTCCCCGCTTCCGTCCTTCGGCATGCAGTTAAATATTTCAGCACGAAGGGAACGAGCTATGACTCGCAACTTGACCCTCGCCCTACTCGCTGCGGGCGTATTTTCACTGGCAGGAGCAGCCTCTGCCCAATGTCCCGTATACGCACCTGTTTGTCAGAAAGCCTGCGTATACACCTGCCAGACATGCGTAACGCCCTGTAATAACTGGGCTGTTCGTCCTTGCACCAGAGTGCAATATCAGGCCCCGGTTTATGAATCGTGCGCACCCTGCGCGCCCCTGCCGTGGTCGTGGTCACTCTGCTGGACCTGGTAATAACCACTGATTTACGCAGTTTAGGATTTAGGCCCGCCACAGCGGAATCTGGTGGCGGGCCTTTTTTCATTCCCCCCACGGCACAACTTATGCTTCCCTCCTTCCCTTAAGGAGCACTACGCCTAACCCCATCATGGTAAACCCCGCCGCTGCCCAGGGCAGCATTCTCATCGTCGAAGACGACTCCGTGTTCGCCGAACGCCTGCGACGCAATCTCGAACTGGCGCACTACAACGCCGTCATCGCCTTCGATGGAGAGAGCGCCCTGCACCGCCTTCACGTGCAGAATTTCGACCTCATCGTCACCGACCTGCGCATGCCCGGCATGGATGGCATCCAGCTCATCCGCCGCATCAAGCAGGAGGGCGCCGACGGCGTGGACCCCGACATGCCCATCGTCGTGCTCACCTCCGTCAACAGCGTCGACACGGCGGTCGAGGCCATGAAACTCGGCGCCGCCGACTACATCACGAAAGAGAGCGAACGCCAGGAAATCGTCCTGCGCATCCGCAAGGTGCTGGAGCAAAGCCGCCTCGTGGTGGAGAACCGCATTCTGCGCGACCAACTTGAACGGCGCGACGAATTCCGCGATCTGGTGGGCGACAGCGAACCGATGCAGCGCATCAAGGAGGAGATTCAACAGCTGGCCTCCAGCAACGTGACCGTGCTCATCACCGGCGAAACCGGCGTGGGCAAGGAACTCGTGGCCCGCGCCATCCACCGCACCGGCCCCACCGCCCGCGGCCCCTTTGTCGACGTCAACTGCGCGGCACTGCCCGACGACAATCTCTTTCACAGCGAAGTATTCGGCCACGAGCGCGGCGCCTTCACCGACGCCCACTTCACGCGCAAGGGGCGCTTCGAGATGGCCCACCGGGGCACGCTCTTCCTCGACGAAATTGCCGAGATGAGCCGCGAATCCCAGGGCAAAATTCTCAAGGCCCTCGAACAGCAAATCATCACGCGCCTGGGCGGCACCCGCAGCATCCAGGTCGACTGCCGCTTCGTATGCGCCACCAACAAGGACCTCATGGCCGAGGTGCAGGCCGGACGTTTTCGCGAGGATTTGTACTACCGCGTCAACGTGATCCCCGTCCACATCCCGCCGCTGCGCGAGCGCCGCGCCGACATCCCCGTGCTGACCAAGTTTTTCGCCGACCAGTTTGCCCGCAAGCACGGCAAGCCCGAGTTTTTCTTTGAGGAAGCGGCCATGGCGCTACTGCGCGATTACCACTACCCGGGCAACATCCGCGAGTTGCGCAACATCGTGGAGCGGCTGGTGATCCGCGCCCGCGGCGACGTGATCGCGCGCGCGCAGGTGGAGCAGGTGGGCCTGGCCCCGCGCTCGCCGCAGTCCGGCGGTTCGGGCTTCACCGTGCCCGAAGGCGGTTGCGACCTCGAAGACGTGGAACGCCAACTGGTGGTGGACGCGCTGGAAAAAACCGGCTGGAACCAGAAAGAAGCCGCCGCGCTACTGAGCATCAGCGTCGACCGCATGAACTCCCGCGTAAGAAAATTCACACTGCGGCACCCCAGCTGGCGGGTTAATAAATAACCCGGCGGTTTCCAGTAACGCTGGGTACCTCAGCTTTTTTTACTTCCCCTCACTCCCATTCATCCCATCACTCCTATTCCCCCGTCACTTCCCCTCCCCCACAACATTTATGACGGTCACGCTCCACTCATAGAAGCTCGGGCAATTGAAACCCGCCGCCAGCGATTCCTTTGCGAACTGCTGAATCCAGGGCCACTCCCGCTTCGACGCCGCCAACGAACCAATGTCTGCATGTGACATCAGCCACAAATCCGGCTTCACCCGGCGGAACCGCTCTACATAAAGCTTGCCATAATCGCGGATGAAATCCGGCTTCAGGCCCTTCTGGGTCCAGTCCTGCCAGGAATCCTGCACGCACAAAATCTCGGGCTGCACTTCCTTGATCAACCGCTCGAAATCGATCGCCATGTATTCGCGAATCTTGCCCGGTTCCACCCGCGCGTCGCTCAGGACCATCACATTCACAACCGTGCCCGGCAACGCCCGGCGCACCTCGGTGGCAATCTCCACGGTCATGCTGGTCACGGCATCCACGCGCGTATCCTGCCACAGCTTGTACAAAGCAGCATTGGCCGGCTTGCGCCAGTAGCGGGGGCTGTCCTTCTTTGTCAGCATTTCCCGCGCATCCACGCCACCACTGGCGGCGGCGAACCGCGTGCGGCAAACCTCGCACACACACGCATAGCCCGGACGCGGCGAGCCATCGTCCATCTCCGGACCGCCCCACTGCTCAAACCATGGCTCCGCAATCTGCAAGCCCGCGTAGCCGCCCGCCTTCAGCGCTGCCACGGTTTCCTCCGCCAGCACCGCCCGCACCTCGGGGCGACTGGGGCAGAGATAGGTGCGCCAGTCGTACTTGCCATCCGACCCGCCCAGCATCAACTGTCGCCACTCCGGATGCAGCTTGTACAACCCATGATGCGTGGGGGGAAACATGCACAAGACGGGTGCCAGTCCGGCGGCGCGCACTTCATCGGCCAGTTCTTTATGGGCGTTGCCATCCAGCCAGCCGGTGTCCACGATGCGCGCCGCAGTAATTCCCCGATTACGCATGGCGGCAAACATCTCGGGCCGACCGCCATGCTTATAAAAATCGAAACCCGCATCCACCGACATCGTGGGCCCATACACGCCCCCGCCGCGCGACGTGTCGTATACCATGGGCAGCGGTGCAGATGTTTGTGCGGCATCCATCGAGCCAGTTGTTTCCGCCGCGCCGGCCGTCGCCGCCATCAACCCCGACAATCCAACCACTGATGCGAAAACCGAACCGCGCAGAAAACCCAAATGGCCCATGAGTACCCTCGAATCATCAATTTCCGGATGAACTGGTCACCTCGCCGGAATCAGCGGCACGTCGCAGCGCAGCCAATTCCACAACCACAAGGCGTCACCCTCACCGAAAAAATGCCAATCTTTTCTGCGCGCTTTCCCCCGAACCCTGCAGGGCTTCAAGCCCCGATTTTATTATCCCTTACGCAACCCCTCGGGCGGCTTGGCCGCATCCAGATCGCGCTCGTGGAAAAAATGATGCTCACCCGTGGGGAACTTAACGTCGTAACCATACCACGGCACCACCAACGGCCGGAACCGGTCCACCACGCCCGTCTTCGCGTGAAATTTGCCCGCCGACTTCACCATGACCGTGGACCCCACCGGCCAGGGCATCCGTTGTCCGCCCTTGCCGTGGCCGGTATCCCATTCCTTCTCGATGAACGTAATGAAGTTGGGAAATTTCATCAGCAGTTCTCTCCGCTTTTCGCGATAACAGGTTTCGCACAGCGCCATGTAGCGGTGTGGGCGATCCTTAATCTCGAAGCGCAACCGCGTGATGGGCATTTTATGACCGCAGAAAACACAGTCGATAGATTGGTGCAGGAACCGGCTTGAACGCAACGCCTTATCCAGCATATCGAACATCTGCACCGCACACTTCTGGCACATTTCTGCGTGGCGCACTATGGCAAAATGCTCGCGCTGTTCCATGGCAACATGCATTCCCGTTGCCATGATGGGATGATTGCATTCCAGACAGAGCATAATAATGTCCTCCCCCCTCTGTTTTCGCCCGAGGGCGGCGAAACCTCCATCAGCCCTTAATACCCCTCCACCACGGGGGGAATTTGCAGCCAGCCGATGCAAGGCGGGTTGTGCGTGAGACGACAGGGGCGAATGCCACCAGTCGCCCATCGCACGCTCAACGGATTCCCGGAAATTTCACCACCCGGCAGCCCACACCCGCAGCTACCAAAACAGCTCCGTTATCACGGGAACCATGTTTCTTTAGCTATGCTGGATAAAATGGCTGAGACAGGTGAGCCTGTCAAGCGAAACAGCGAGACCCCTCCGACGCCACCGGTACACGAATCCTCATCGGGGAAACGCCCGACCATTAAACCCGAAGGGTTCAAAGCCATCAGATGAACAACCAACTCGTGAACCCGATGAGTTCAAAACCATCGAACGAACGACCATTGAACCCGGAGGGTTCAAAGCTCATTAGCCGGTGGTTGAGCGCAGCGACACCACCGGACCACCACCCCATAACCGTCCGCATCCCGGAGGGATGCCAGGCTACGACCCCGTCCGAGTCGTAATGATCTCCAACCCCAAAGGGTTCCACCCACCTCCGCGCGATCCCCGCGCTACATCTCTGCCCGCACGGCATCGATCACGGCCAGCGCGCGCCTGGTTGCTTTCACATCGTGCACCCGCACCACCGACGCTCCCGCCATCACGGCCGCGCATGCCGCAGCGAGGCTGGCCTCGGCGCGATCCCCCGCGTCGCTCACTCCGGTCAGATGCCCGAGAAACGCCTTGCGGCTCGCTCCCACCACCAACGGCCGCTGCAACAAACGCAAATACTCGAGCCCCGCCAACAACTGCACATTGTGACGATACGTTTTCCCAAACCCGATACCCGGATCCACCACGATGGCTTCCTCCGCCACCCCCGCCGCCCGGGCGACATCCATTCGCTCCTGCAGGAAATCCTTCACCTCCACCAGCAGATCACCATACTGCGGCTCCTGCTGCATGGTGGCCGGGTCGCCCTGCATGTGCATGAGCACCAGCCCTGCGCCCGCCTCGGCCACTGCCGCCGCCAAACCGGGCGAGCGGCGCAGCGCATAAATATCGTTAATCACATCGGCGCCCTCGGCCAGGGCCCGACGCGCCGTTTCCTCGCGATAGGTGTCCACGCTCAACACCACCCCGGGCAGGCGTCGCCGTAGCTCGATAAGCACCGGCGCGATGCGCTCCCACTCCTGCGCATCGGTCAGTTCCTCGGCCCGGCCCGGGCGGGAGCTCTCGCCGCCAATGTCGAGAATGTCCGCCCCCTCTGCTGCCATTTCTTCGCCTGACCGGATGGCGTTGGCCGCATCAAAATGCACACCGCCGTCGGAAAACGAATCCGGCGTCACGTTCAGCACACCCATTATAATAGTGTGCTCTCCGGCGTCGAGTTCGCGACCACCCCGCACGCGCCAAATCTGCGATGACACCGCCACGTTTTACTGCTCCTCCGGGCTGATTGGTTGCGCTTTCTTTGCCTGCGGTGTGTCAGGCCCGGGGGCATCCCAGGGCTTCTCCACCATCCACCAGCGCCGTTGTTGGGCCGTTTCAACATGATCGAAATAGAAATACGCCGCCGTGGGATTCTCGCGCCGCATGAGCGCATAAGCCGGATCCAGATCGCGCAGATACCAGAACCAATCCCGCGCCACATCCAGCTGCTTCAGCGCCATGGAGCACAACACCAGGTTGAACACCGACGGCGAAACCATCACGTGATTCGGATAGCGGCCCACCATGGCCCGGAAGTCCGAAGCCGCCTGCTCGTAGTTGGGGGCCTGGGGGCGCATATTCCACGTGGCCGCCAGATAAAGCGCATACGGCGAATACGGCGTGTCCGGAAAATCCGACGCCACCTTGCGCGCCGTATTTGCGATTGCCTCGTTCTCTGCCATACCCCTCTGCAAAGACTTCGCCATTTCAGGCTTGGCCAGCAGCTTGAAAGCCGCCGCGGCATTGCCCTCCGCAGCCTTCACCGTTACCGCTGTGGGGGGCAGCGTTACCACCGCCGGCGTAGCCTCGCGAAGAATGGAGCCCGTCAACTCTGCCGACACAATATAACGACCCGGCTTGCTGAAGAGGTATCCGTCCTTCGCTCCACTGTCGTAAACCAGCGGCAGGATCTCGCGCCACGACTCGCCCTTCTGCAGGTTGATCTCCACCGACGGATACATGATGCGTTGATCCGCCCCCTCGTAACGCACCGGCAACTCGCCCGGCGCCGACACCATCACTTTAACTCCGTTGGCCTCGGTGAAAAAAAACTTCGCGCTGAAATTGCTCGTCGGACTGCGCGACGTATCGTTCACCACCGTAACGATAAGACTGACCGGCTCCCCCACCACGATCTCCGACTTATCCAACATCAGTTCGACCCTGACGCCCTGCTCCGAAACGGATGCCTTCGCTTGCGCGCACGCCCCCGTAGGTGCCCACGCCAACATACACAGCAGACCCAGCAAAGCGGAAATCCGAATCATCGTCTCGCCCTCACAAATCAAAATCTCGGTGACCCTGTCGCCACCATGCTACCACCCAACCCCCTCAATATAACAAGTGTCACGGGCGAAACATCATCCAGATGAAAGGCTTTTCCACCGGAAAACGAACAGCAGTTGCCCCCTGAAAGCCTCCGTGGGGAAAGAGAAATGTCCCCTGCTTGGATAAAATCGTGAAAAAAAGCGCAGGAAAACCGGACTATTTTGATCAAACATAAAGTGTCCAGATGCGGGCGGAACGTCTACTTTGTTGATCGACAACAAGGTTGAGGAAGTCTTTGTCGGTCAAAGATTTCACGATCAACCCGATCCAAGCCGTGATAATTGAATCCAAATGCTTGATTATTGATTCCTGCATGCACCCGTGTCAAGCTACCCCATTGACGCATTTTGGACCGCCTTAATGAAAACCCAATCCACACAAGCCTGAATGAGCCCAGAATAAGGGCGTACTCATCGCCTGTTCATGCTTTCACAAACCAAGCACCACCCAACCACCGGTCACTGCAAACCCGCAAATGGGATGCCAGACAGATCGACCCCGGTGACGACCATTTCAAAAATCTGCACAACAGCGGTCGTGCGACGGTTTTCCCTTCCTGCCCTTCCAACACCCCTAAAACTAAGGAGCACACGATTGAGCCAATTGCTCATTTCGCGACGCCCGGGCGCTTTCGTCTTCATATTGTTCGTAGTAGCGGCCATGTT
Organism: candidate division BRC1 bacterium HGW-BRC1-1; assembly: GCA_002842095.1. GTDB lineage: Bacteria > Sumerlaeota > Sumerlaeia > Sumerlaeales > Sumerlaeaceae > HGW-BRC1-1. Next base: position 19,284 of record PHCB01000015.1, on the reverse strand, counting down.
AATGACACCCACCGGGTCTGCATCGAAATTGCCCTCAAGCCTCACCATGCGCAGCGCGCGCATCTCCGCCACACTGTCGGCGGCCCCGGAAGCCCTTTCCACCCTCGTTGAAAAAACCAGCGAGATGGCCGGCGAACTAAGCCGCGACGCTGCCACCACGGCGGGCGCCGTGCTGACGATGGTCAGTTCCACCGCGTCGCAAACCTCGCTCAGCGAGCAGGCCACCCTGTCGCCCAACGAGCCGCTGTCGCACGAAGCCATCCGTCTGTGGATGTCCAGCTACAACGCCGGACCCTACGCCACGCTGCGCTACAAGGGCAAGGTCCCGTATAAAGAGACCCGCAATTACACCCCCCGCGTGATGAAATACTATCAGCAGGACTTGTCCGACAACCCCTACGACGCTTATATTGTGAAGGCCGCCAACAAGTATTGGCTCGACCCGCAGCTTATCCGCGCCATCATGAAAACCGAAAGCGACTTCCGCCCCCGGTGCAAGTCTTCCGCCGGTGCGCGGGGCCTGATGCAGGTCATGCCCGTGGTGTGGAGCGAGATTCGCGGACGCTACGACCTCAAATGGAACTACCACGAGGACGTCTGGAACCCGGAAAAGAACGTGGAAGTTGCCTGCGCCTACCTGGCCTGGCTGCGCTATGACTTCCTGCCCAAGCATTTCGCGGCGTTTGAAACCGACCTGATGACACCTCCGGCGCTGGTCCGCCAGCAACGCCTTCAGGCCAGCGTGCCGCGCATCAACACCGCGCCCAACGTGGCCGACCCCCGTCCCGCCACCGAACGCGCCGTGGCCCAGGCCGCCCAGAACATGGAAGGCCTCGGCGAAGCGGTGCACAAAGCCATCGAAAAAGTAATGACCGAAGCCGAAGCCAACACCAAAAAATCCGACCGCCGCGTAGCCCAGCGAAGTTCAAAAAAGAAATCCCGCAGCTCGCGCTAAAAGTATTTAGGGGCGGACATGCAGGTCCGCTCCTACTTTTCGAACCCCGTCATTTCCCTCAGGGTTTCGTCCGGGGTCCACTGGTAGACTTTCACTGTGCCTGACAGCACGTGGTCCAGGGCCGGGACGATTTTCTTTCCGGGGACGAAGACCGTGAGCGCGTGTTGCAGGTACGCCCACGAGGCGGTGGGGCCACCCATTTCGGCGGGGTGGTTGTAGAACGCGACCACGCCCTCGCGGGGCCAGTCGGGCGAGACGCGCACGATCTCTTGCACGAAATGCTCGTAGCGCGCGGTTTTCTCGGGCCATTGCACCACCGTGGGCGACCACGCGAAACTTGCCAGAAACGACGCCGCCAGCAAGGCCACAACTGCTGCCGCCAAGCCGCGCGCCGCGCCGCGCAGGGCACGCACCGCGCTCCACAGCGCGAGCACCCCGAAGGGTAGCGCGCTATAAACCGCGCGGGCGGTGGGCGGGCTTTTCTGCAGCGCGGGTATCGCCATAATGACAAACACGGCCACCACACAAAACCCCGCCCGACGCCACGCCGGGCTGCGTCCGCGCACCAGCGCCACCGCACCCGCGCCGCCGGCCAGCAACATGATGAACCGCCACGCATTTACCACGCCCGCCGGCCAGGCCACGCCGCCAGCGGGCGTTTCGGTGAGGAAGAAATACGGAAAGAACGGCCCGAGGGAGTTGTCGGCCAGCGACCTGATCAGCCGCACGGGCGAGAGTTGCAGGTATCCCTCGGTGATGTAAGAGCCGCGACTGTGGGATTGCAGCCAGAACAAACCTGCCGCATGACCCACCGCAACCACAACCATGGCGGCGATGAAGAATCGGTGCGGCCAGCGCGGTCGCGGCGCGTCCGACGCTGGCGCATTCGCGTCCGGCACAAACATCCACGCTGCCATGACCGCCGGAAACACCACACCGGTTTCCTTACTCATGAGGGCCAGCGCAAAGGCCGCCGCGGTGAGGGCGAAGCGCGCAATCCATCCGCCGCGCCCCACGGGGGGCGGTGCCGCCAGCGCGCGATGCCACCCCAGCAACCCCAGCAGCAGCGCCACCGCGAGGATGACATCGTGACTGTTGCAGATTTGCACCGCGCCACGAAACGCCGCCACGTGGGCTGCCATCATGAGCGCCGCCGCCGTGGCCCACCAGCGCGAAATGCCGAAACAGCGCAGCGCCACCAGCCCGGTGAGCCACGCCACCGCCCCATGCAGGGCAAGCTCGGCGATATGAAATGCGAGAGGATGAAGCCCGCCCGCCCACGCCGCCGCATGGCAGACCAGCCCCCCCGCCGGACGCCAGAACCCGATGGGGTACGGCCGGAAGCAATCCCACCAGGCGTTGCCGGTTTGAGGCGCGGTGAGGACCAGCATGGCGAAATCGTCGGTGAAGAAAAACGTGTGCAACATGCGCCAGTATAATAGTAGTGTAACCACCGCCACGGCCACCGCCGTGCCCACGCCCCACGCGGCTGTCGACCGCAGAAACCGATCCGTCGCCTTCGCGTTTTCCCCCCCGGGCGTGCCGATCATTCTGAGATTGTGTCCACCGGTGAGAACTCCATCGCCACGGCCGCCACCACCGGCGGCGCGAAGAGCAACGTGCCCACTTCCTTGGGCAGCAGCTCGGCCAGTTCCTCCACGCTTTGCAGGTCGGGCGTGAGGTTGCTGACGTCGGCCACGAAACGCGTGCGCGCGAAAACCTGCGCGGCGGACATATCCGCCAGCAGGTCGTTCATGTCGTCGTGGCCGGGCGGGCAGAGGAACGCCATCACGGCGGGGGCCACGCCCCAGCGGGCCAGGCACGATGCCGCCATGGCGGGTTGCTGGGTGAAGACGCCGCCGCCCGCGCCCAGCAGCGACGTTGCGCGTCGTGCGAAATCGCGGCGTTCGAAGGCAAACGCGAAATCCGACAGGTTGGCGTGCAGCAACCGCGGCGCGCCCGCCAGATGCGCGGGCAGCAGCGCGAGATCGTAACGCAGCAGCACCTCGGCAACGGTCCAGAAATCCTGTCGCGCCAGCGCCAGCGGACGCGTGATGACACCCAACCCGGCCCTCACACCGGCGGCAAGCGCCCGCGCCAGCGAGCCCGGCCCGGGAAGCTCGAGCATCGCGCGGGCCTGTCCGGTGCTGAGCAGCCGCGCGTAATTCAAGAAGTCGGGCGCCACCACCATCACGCCGCCTTGCAACCGCGCCAGCGAGTGGGCGGGGGCCCGCACCGCCTGCCACGCGGTAATCATGGCACCCTCGGCGGGGTCGAGCCCCGGCAGGATGGCGTCGAACGTCGCGCCGTCCAACATGCGCAGGTCGCGCATCACGCCGCGCGGCGGCCCCAAGCCGTCCTCAGGCATAGCGACAAAGTCAGACTGATCAGACAGGACAGACTTATCGGACTGACCAGATAACACTTCATCCTCGTCGGCGCGCGGTTTCAGATCGGCGTCGTCGGTCATCGCATCCGCTCCCTCAGCGCGTCGAACTGCGCGTCCATGTCGCTGCCGGGCAGGATGCTCATGTCGGCACCACGCGCCGTTGCCGCGTCGACGCCCGCCACAGCGGCGGCGTCCATCAGGTCGAAAATGCACTGCTCGATGTCGGCCGCCTCGGCGAAATCCACGGGCGTCGTGGCCGGGTTCGCCATCCGCTCACTCGATCCGTCCGCCACCGTCGCAACTTCTCCGGCCCCCGCTGCCCGCAGCGCCGCCGCGAAGTTCAGATGCTCCATGGCGAACCCGCCACCGGTGTAGTCGGGCGCGAAATTGTAGCCCGTGTCGAAATCCTGCTGTGTGTACAGCATCTCCGTCAGTCCGTTATTGCGCACCAGCGCCGTGTGGTATTGCTCCACCAGCAGCCGCCCGGTTTCGCCCTGCACCACGAGAAAATTGCGCGGACGCGCATATCCCGCGATGGACCAACACGCCAGCAGTCGCGCGTCGAACCCGTCGTAATGCAGCCGAGCCTCGGCGGCGTCTTCCACCTCGGCGGAGTGAATGCTCCACGCCGCGGCCTCCATCGCCGCGGGCCGCCCGAGCAGCCGCAGCAGCACGGCCACCCAATGGCCGGCAAAATTGATGAGCACGCCGCCGCCCGATTGCTCGCGCTGCATCTCCCAGCGCACGGGCTTGGCCGCCATGATGTGCGACTGCAGGCAGCAGACATACGCCCCGCGCACGGCACCAATCTCGCCCGCGCGCAGAACCGCCGCCGCCGTGTCGAGCTGCGGAAACTGCGCGGCCATGTAGCCCGTATGGCAGGGCAGTGGCGCAAACTCGGTTTGCAACGCGCGCAGGCCCGGCAGCAGATCGCGCCTGAACGCCACGGGTTTCTCCACCAGCACGCCCAGACCCGCCTGCAGGCAGCGCCGCGCCAGCGGCAGATGCGTGGCGGCGGGGGTTGCCACGATGGCGCCGTCGGGGCGCGTGGCCGCGATGGCCTCGTCGAGGTCGGTGTAAAACGGCCCCGCAAAACCCATGCTTTTGTACATGCCGAACGCCTTGGCGTTGCGATCCACGATGCCCGCGGTCACCGTTTCTGATCGCTGGAAAAGGTTCAGTCCGTGCACGAGCCCGATCTTGCCGGCGCCCACCAGAAGCACCCGCGCGGGCCGCCCGGGCGTCGACGCCAGGTTGGGGTTCACCGTCGTGGGCACGCGCACCGCCTCGCGCATGGTCTCGCCAAACGGGCGCAGTTGCATGTCGATGCGCGCCAGCGACGTGGCGGTGTCCATGGGGCGCACGTTTTCCAGACCCTTCAGGTTGTCGGTGGTCACGGGCAGCGGCAGATGTAGCGCCTCGCCCACCGCGGCCACGGCCTTCACCGGTCCCAGCGGGATGCGCAGCTCGGACTTGCGCCGCCCGCGCTCGGCCACGCTCATGGCCTGCAGAAAATCGCGCAGCTTCATCGCCTCGGGCTCGCCGATGTTCAACTCCATGGACGTGTGGGCCGGCAGCATCTGCGCACAGCGCAACATCACGCGGGACAGATCGGCCGCGTCCACGGGCTGCACCGGCGCCTCGCCGCCGCCCAGCAGGGGCAGCACCGGCAGCCGCCCCACCGACGCGCGCATGCGCGCAAACAATCCCGCCGCGCCCGGACCAAACACCAGCCCCGGACGCAAAATCGCGTGGGGCACACCCGCCTGGCGGATCACCTCCTCGGCCGCGTAGCGCGACTTGCCATAGGCCGACGTCGCGCCCTCATGGGCCGACTGCGACGACAGATACACGAACCGCTGCACCCCTCGCCGCGCGCACTCGGCCAGCAGCGCGCGCGTGCCCTCCACCGACACCGCCTCGCTCTCCACCCAATCCTCGCCCCGCGTGCCCCCCGCACAATGGATCACGCCGTCCACGCCCTCCCAGGCGCGCATCGGCACATCAAACGGCAACCGCCCGGTAACAACCCGCACCGCCTGCGGCAACCCGCCGCCGCCCCCGGCCCGCGCCCGCACCAGCGCCACCACCTCGTGCCCCGCCTCCGAGGCCACCCGGCAAAACGTGCTCCCTATAAACCCGGCCGCGCCGGTAACCAAAAGTTTCATGATGGATAGTTGAAAACAAATCCACCCCACCCAAAACAGAAAAACAACCCCCCAAAAGGGGGAAAATGAAATTGTGGTCGGAGCCGTTGTGTTTTTCTGTCCGAGCTTTTTCTTTCTTCCTTTGCTTTTCTTTGTGTCTTCGTGCCTTTGTGTCGAAGCATTTGCATTTCCCCAAGGAGCCGACCCCCTTCCCATGTTCGAGAAATTCCCCAAGACCCGCCCCACCCTGCCGCCGCGGGTGGCGGAGATTTACGAACAGTATTATATAGACAACCGGCAGGGCGGCAACAAGGCCGCCTCTCTCGCGCAGAAGATGGAACGCTGGCTCCACCGCCACGTTGCCTCCGACGTCGTCGCCCAGCCCGACGTCAAACGCTCCACCCTCGAACTTGGTGCCGGCACCCTCAACCAATTTCCCCACGAACCCGTAAACAACGCCCAAGAAATAGAAGAAGTCCTCGAACACTTCTTCGCCGAAACAAAGTGCAAGGCCTTCGACCTGAACAAAGCCATCGGACTATACAGATACTACGAATGCAGCAACCCAAGGCGGGAGCGGTGCCGGGAGCAACTGATTGAAAGCCCATCCTCCCAACCACAAAACGGTTGATATTCCCCCGCCACCCTTTCGAATAGTTTTCGAAACTGTCGGATGGCTCCAAAGTTCCGCCACTCCAGACTCTCTACTCCATTAAAACTCTTAAAAGGTCACTGTATGAAATCGATTAGTATCTTTGCTTGTTTTGCGCTGATTCTCGTTGGTTGTGGCAATAAACCCGCAACCACCCCAACCGAAGCGGACCAATCTGAAGCGGTTTCCCAAACAGCGCCTCCTGCAACCACAGTGCCTTCCGCATTCGTTACCACACAACCCGCAGCTTCACCCCAATCCGCGAAACCAGCGTCCGAATCGAAGCAGGTTCTACTGGGCAAAGCCTTCTCGGGCGATTCCTACAATCCTCCGCATATCGAAACAAAGGGCATGCAGCTTTTGGCACACTACGGATCGACTTCTGCGACCGTAACATTAAAAAATCCCGTCACTCGCATTATTGCTGATTTCAAACCCCGACCTGTAGAGGATTCTTATCCGGTTGTTTTTCTTACAGTAACTCGGACCAGCAAAGGTCCCTACTTCGGCAAGAAGATTCTTGAGAAAGAACCAATTCTCTCAGAAGGCCCTGTCTCCCGGGACGTTTCCCTTGAACCGGGAACCTATGACGTCGTCCTGGGATATTTCGGTTCAACAAAAGAAGCGCGGACAGCTCTTGAGTTGCGCAGCGTGACTTTGGAATAATGCTTAACAGAGTTCACAAACCGTCGGTCGCACAGCCCGTATCTTGGGGGATTCTCTTTCTCATAACGATCTGTGGAGCCTTGTTGCGTTTTCACAACGCCGGGGTTCGGCCGTTCTGGTTGGACGAAGTCCATACCTTCGCGGTCATCAGCGAACTGCAAAGCTTTTTCGGAATGTTGAAGTTTTGGTGGAGTACCGATCAGGTCTTGGATCCTCCCCTCTATTATATCCTGTGTTATCCTTTTTCAGGCAACAATCCTTTGGCCTCTCTCTGGCTAATGAGATTGCCCGCGATATTATTAGGCATCGCAGCCATTCCAGCGACCTATGCTGTCGTTCGTCTACTTTCTGCTCGACCCGTCGCTTTGGCAGCAGCGCTGGCTACCTGCGTGAACGTATACGCCATCCAGTACAGCCAGGAGCATCGCCCCTACTCAATGCTGCACTTAGCCGCCTTGGGATATATGTTCACCCAAATCCTGGTAATGCAAAATTTCAGCTGGCGCCGTTGGGCGTGGCTCATCGTCGCTTCTTTCATATTGCTCTATACCCACTTATTTGGCGGGTTTCTGCTGGTTGGGGGCTATGTCGCTTGGGCATTAAAAGAATTGGTTAAGCGCAAGAGATTTTCTTGGCAGCCACTTCTTCTTACGCCTGTTATCCTAAGCATTTTATATATTCCAATTGTCATGTATGCCTTGCCAAAAGTTTCCAGATACTCAATCACAACAACCGAGCACACGACAGGCGCTCAAGGTTTATTTAAAGATTACCTCGCCCAAAAAGAGCTGATGAATTACTGGACCACAACGCCCCATGACCTGGCAACCTGGTATCAGGCTCAGGTTAGCCCATGGATTGCCCTGTTGGCACTGACGCTTGTTGTGGCCGGCGCTCTATTACTGGCCTGGCGACGCCCGAAACAATTTGCCATGGTTAGCCTCGCCACTTTCATTACGGTTACTCTAACCTATACCTTTTATGAAGCGATGAAATATCCCTTCGAACCCAGGCGGAATATATACAATCTTCCCGTACTGGCTTATTTCCAAGGTATCGCCATTGTCGCTCCCTGGTATTTGTTCCAGCGAAAGAATCAGCCTGACAACAATCTGCGCAGGGGCATCGGGCTGGGATTATCGGCGCTTCTTACGGGTATTCTTGTATGGCTGAGCCTTACCAACTTTGTCTTATATGATAATGGAGGCAATAGGTATCCATCCCTCAACCCCGACTGGCCGTCCATGGTCAAGCTCGTGGCTGATCACGGCGAACCTCAGGACATTATGGCTACAGCGTCAACCTCGGGGAACACGTGGGCCTATTCCAATTTAGTCTTTTGTATCAACCGGACAAAAAAACCAATCTCGCTTCGAAAAATCAGCACCATCCCCGAACTGGAAGAAACAATCAAAGATGGCCGCACGGGAGTCTGGTATGCTTTTGGTTTCTATCGCCCCCCCGACGAGTCGGTCGTAAAGTATCTTCTAAGCAATGCGCATTGGACTTGTTATGTAGGCGGAGCTGTCGCTTACCTGCCACCCACACCCCCCCGCAAAGCGCTTGGTGAAACATTGCCCACCACAGTTTTTGCGCCCTATGACGATATTTATGCCTTGTCTCTGGAACGCGCTGGAAACCGGTTTGAATCACAAATCAAATTGCCACCGGGCACGACCGACGAACCTCAAATCACCCTCAACAATTCTTCGCCATACCGATTGCTTGATTTAAAAGCCGGCCCCCTTACGTTTGACGCGAGCTTTACCACAGGCACTCTGGATGAAACCACGTGCACCCTTTATCGCAAGATGAAGGTGGGTGACTGGCAGCGGGCGGTGGACTTCGATAAATGGGAGCCGAACCCTTCTGCCATATCAACGCCGTATGTAAGTGGCGTCCCTGCCATTCAAATGCGGTATAACGGCAAAATCGATTACCGTTTCTTCCTCGATGAAGCCGGGGCATACAATCTCACGCTGGAAGCGGAGAACGATTCTCCGGGCCCCCTCGCCATTCGCGTGTTCGCCTCCAACGCCGGAGAGATAGGCCCCTACAATTTCGATCTCGCCAACGACCGACTCTCTCAGATCACGCACAAAGCAAATCTGAAAAAGGGACTTAATCTTCTCACCGTTTATTACCCTTCATTCCGCCGACTTCAGGACAAGAATCCTCACCTGGATGGATCTTATAACGAGTTTCTCTTCACTCGATGGAGATTGCAAGTCACCAGTGAAGATAAACGCTAAAAACAGAACCCCATCCGATATATCTTGGGACTGCTGAAGAATCTTCCTCCGTTTTCGGCATGATGTTTGTGTGACTTTTTGGTTATCCCCGCAGGGCAAGAAAGGTTCCCTCTGGCCCGCAAATCGTGCACCTCCTCCCCCGATCCTTTCACGAGTTTTCTGGCGACGCCGCCCAAGAGCAAGATGGAGAGGAAGCGTGGGGCTAAGAAGCAGAGGGCAAGGGTCGGGGAGAAGCAAAAACCGGATCTCACCACAGAGACGCAAAGACACAGAGGAATGCAATATCAGGGCGGGGGTTTTGGAGGCTTGCACACCGGTTGCACACCGGTCGCACTCCAGTTGCAATTCGACGAAAAAGTGGGGCGAGGCGCCGACCTGGAGAGGAAAAGGGACTGCTGAAGAATCCACCACCGCTTCAGGCATGTTGTTTGCATTGATTAACTGCTTGGGACGCCTTGCATGGATCCCATCACCTCCAATTGCAGCGCGTTACCCGCGACTTGCGCTTGAAAAGACCGTCAGCAGGACGCGTCCCGTTGCGGAAACAGGAAATTCAGCAGTCCCGGAACATGCTGCCACATTAACGCGCCAGAACGTATTCAGCCCTTGAACAGGGCATCTGGGTAGCGTGTAACCCTTACCTCTATGAGAAACCATCTTGCGGCAGCGGTGGCGGCTTTATGCTACTTGCTATGCGGAGCCCCGGTGGCCGCTTTCCTTGTTCAGCCTGTTTCTGAAGATACGACCCCGACGCTTTCTGACATGCGGTCGCCGGTAACGGCGGCGGTGTCCTATGCGCGTATTGAGTTGCGCTACCCCGGCGTTTATCGTGTGACCGGCAAGCAGATCGAGGAGGCCGGTGCTAACCTTTCTTCGATCAAGCCCACCAGATTAACCCTGTGGAACGAAGGTCAGGTTATTCCCCTCCGAGTGTCTGCGGCCAGCGCGGCGGCGTTCACTGCAGCGGACTCCATTGAGTTTGTTGCTTCGGAAGCACTGGGCACAATCATCCATTTCAAGCCTTACAACCTGCACAACGTATACCTGCTTACCTGGGGAGAGCGTCAAGCGGCAGCAGGCGCGGAGCCCATTCATTATAAAGACGAAACTCTGACCGCACCGACCAACGCAAAACCAGTGTCGGTCCGTCAGATGGATTTGCTGGAGGAGGATTTCCTCTATCGTCACTCGGCGCTTCCGCCGGGACAAAGTGACGGCTTCCAGTGGGCACCCTTCCGCCCCGATACGTGGCCCGGACAAAAGGTGTTTGTCGATTTCCCCGGGTTTGATTCCAAATCCAGCAGCACCGTAAACCTGACCGCCCGCTTCATCGGTGCCACGGTGGCTTACAATGTGAAACCGAACCATCTCTTCAACGCCTACTATGGGTCATTCCCCAAAGCCGACGTTCCCTTGGGGACGTTTCAATTCGACGGCATGGGTTACTACGATTTTGCCACCTCCATCCCCATGGAAAAACTGATCCCCGATTCGAGTAATGTTCCGGGCGCGTTTCAGATGAAGGCGCCCGAAGATCGCAAGGATGTGATCGACGAGGTTTTCCTCGAACATTTCCACACCGAATACCCCCGTCACCTGGATGCGACGGGGCTGGACTGGTCGGCGTTTGGGGATGAAGCGGTGTCGGCGTCGCTGGTGGCGCGGGGCGATACGTCGGGGCCGTTGCTGGCCGAGTTGCGCGGGTTGCCTGCTGGCGGGCGGGTGTTTGCGCCGGAGTTGGCGCGGACGTTCTCGGCGGCTACGACGGCGAGCCTGGCCATCACCGTGCCGCTGCGCACGACGGGGGCGCGGGATACGGCGACGAGTCTGGTGGCGGTGGCTCCGGCGGGGTTCATGGCGCCGGACTCCATTACGGTGAAGCAGCCGACGGCGGCGCGGCTGGCGGTGACGAGCGACACGCAGATCCTGATCCTGCACCACAGCGACACAGCGCGCGCGGCGGACTTTCTGGCGCGCTACCGGCGGTGGCAGGGGTCGGTGGTGGCGAACGTGAACGTGATCGATATTTATGACACGCTGAACAACGGGTTTATCGGCGATGTGGCGGTGAAGCGGTTCATCCGCCACGCGGCCGAGGCCGCGCCGGGGCTGCGCTATGTGGTGCTGCTGGGCACGTCGAGCTTCGACTACCGCGAGGCGCGCAACCGCACCGACGACGAGCAGCGGCACATCCTGATACCGATCCACTGGATTGTGAACCCTGCGACGACGTGGACGGGAGGGTATCCGGACGACAACTGGTACACGAGCTTCTACGGGGCGAACACGCCGGAGATCGCGATCGGGCGGATCCCCGCGAACGACGATCACGAGGGGTTCGCCTATCTGCGCAAGGTGGTGGAGTATGAGCAACTGGGCCGCGCACGCGACGGCAAGCTGCTGCTGGTGTCGAGCGTGGAAAAAAGTTTCCAGAACCTGACGGGCGAAATGGGCACGCTGGCGGGCGACCGATTTACGACGGTGACGTCGCTGTATCCCGAGACGACTGTGGCGACACACGAGATAGCGCGGCTGAGCGATGCCATCAACTCGGGCCTGCAGGTGCTGTATTACGTGGGCCACGGCGGCAACCTGGTGTGGCGCGTGGGGCCGTCGGATTTTAAGCAACAGAAGGACCTGTTCACGCCCGACGACGTGAAGGGGCTGGCGAACAAGGGGCACTACCCGATCATTCACGCATCGAGTTGCTACACGACTTCGTTCGATGCGCCGGGGGGGATCGGCGCGAGCTTCGTGCTGGAGCCCGACCGCGGGGCCATCGCGGTGATCGGCACACCGTGGAAGGCAACCGTGTACGAGGGGCACGAGTTTAACCGGGCGTTCTTCAAGGCGTATCTCGACACGACGAACCACCGTCTGGGCGACGCGTTCGTGGAGGCGAAACAGGAACTGCGACCGAAGAATCCGATGCAGGTGGACTTCCAGGATTTCACCCTGCTGGGCGATCCCACACTGCTGCTGACCCGCCGGGAGATGAACCAATGATGACGACGACAAGGTTGCTGATGTGTGTGATGATGTGTGGCGCGACGGCGACGGGCTTCGCGGCGGGGGCGGGGGCGGAAACCACCGCGCCGCTTCCGGCGCAGGGCGCTGTGGGTCCGGCCGAGAGCGCGCCGTTTCGCATGAGCGACGACGGCACGGTGTTCATCCCCGGGTGGGACGATGACCGCGCGTCATCGCGTCCGGAGGAACTGGCGCAGGTGACGGCCGACGAGTTTGCGCAACCGGCGGCCCATGTGTACCGTGGCGAGTTGATTATGAAAGTCGCGGGCAACGAAACGCCCACGCTGGCCTTTCCCGCTGGTGCCGGCACTATCGCGTTTTACGCGCGCAGCATCCCCTGGCACGGCATCCACCCGAGGGTGCGTATGACCGCGCGGCCCACGGACGGCAGCCCGGCCCGCGTGCTGTGGGAGGGGCAGGTCGCCAGCCTGACCCGCGCCCGATACACCGCGCCCCTGCCCGCAGAACTGCGCGGCAAACAGGCAGTCCTCAGCTTCGAGTTCGTCACCCCAAAGGGCACCGCCCAACGCATCGGATTCTACCTGCGTCGCATCGTCATGGAGAAGTAACCGCTAATGGACGCAAGTGAACACTAATTCAAGAATTATTATATAATTAACAAACTGCCCTTGCTCGCTGGAGCTATAAATTCTCGGCTTTTCTTTGCGCCCTTAGCTACTTTGCGTCAAAGTTTTTACTCGCCCTCCGGCAGCGCCTGTTTCGGGTACAGCACCATTTTCCGGAAGTACACGTTGCGGTCGCCCTCCGTCGCCACTGTTTCATTATTCAGGAAGCGGAAGCTCATCTGGTATGTCCCCGCCGGGAGCGGCGTGTCGAACCGGATCAGCTTTTCCTGATACGTCGGCCACGTGACGTACTCCTTGTTCATCGGATAATAATATTTCTGATAGTCGCGGTTGTAGAGCGTCAGTTCCACCATGGGCCAGGTGCCGTCGGCCTCCTGCCCCTTGCTCTCCACCATGACCGCATGGATGGGCGCCGTCATGGGGATGTTCATCGTGTAGATCATGCCGTTGGAGTTGAGGTTCCATCCCCCCTCGGTGTCGCTCGATCCCGCATCCGCTTGCAGGTCCGCCATGGTAATCACCTTTGCCACGGCGGCGGCGGAAGTTTCCTCGACGACCGGCTCCTGCGGTGGCGCGGGCCTGGTCGCCGCAGGTCTCGCGGCGCGGCCATCGGAGGTGCTGCGCCCCCGGCGCTCGGGGCGCTTCGCCTCGCGCGAGGCTCCGGTATTGATGCGCGTGGTTGGCACGCCATCGCCCTCGCCGTTACGCTCGGCGGCCACTTCTTCGTTGGTCTTCAGCGGCTTCACAATTTCCGTTCGGTCGCATCCGAACAGCATGGGCAGGGCCGCACACATCGCGGCCAAAATTGTGTGTCGTACGAAATTGAGTTTCATGCCTGCCCCTTAAATGTTTGCCGAAAATAGAATTGCGCATATTAGTACGAGCAATGCGCGTACCGACTAAAACCCACTATTCATGGGCAGGGGGGGTGGGTCAACCGTGAAACCACGGGTTCAAAGCCCGTGGGGTTGGGTTTTTGCCGCAGGGTGGTGGGTGGGGCAGGGTTGTCATAATTCCCATCCATCCCATAATTCCCATCCCTCCCATATTTCCCATTTCGTGGATGGGAAGAATGGGAGGGATGAGAGTTATGAGAGATGTGGCCCCAATTGAATCAGCCCTTTGGCGGAATCACCAACGCATCCACCAACACGGTTGCGGTGTTGTCGAGCATCTCCATGAAGCCGCCGTCTATGGACCACTCCTGCACGTTCGACTCGCCCTGCTTCACGGTCATCTTGCCCTTGCCCAGCGTGGCAATCAGCGGGGCGTGGTCGGCCAGCACGCCGAAATATCCATCGACCCCGGGCAGCACCAGACTGGTGACGGCGGCATCCAGAATCTTCTTTTCCTGCGTAATCACCTGCAGTTGAAATTGCTTGGCCATGGGGCACTTCTCCGGTGGGATGGATGGTCTTCTTGTGTGTTACATCGTGCGCCCACGGCGCAATCGAAAAAAGCGCAGGATGCGTGTGCGACGATTTGACACTGTCCCTGCTTAGCGCGCCCTTCGTTTTTCGCTTGGCAACCCTTTTGCTTATGGCTCAGGTTTATTCTTCACGATTCAAAAAACAACATCCTCGCCGTCTTCCCGGCGTGAAAAGGCAACTTATCACCATGAAGCGCTTGGCATTGCTCGCCCTCGCAACCTGCTTTGCAGGAACCGCAGCCACGGCTGTCGCCGGCGGAGAGCTTCCGCAAACCCGCCTCTCGCGGCCCGCCACGGTTTACGCACCGGCCCCTGCCCCCGTGCAGGCTCCGCCCGTTCGCATAACCTCCGGCAACTCCATTGCCAAGAGCAAGATCGGTCCGCCCCTGGGTGCCATGGTGCCCCGCAACGCCCCGCTGCCTGCGCCAGAACGTCGCATCGGCGATGGCTCGGGATGCAACGATCTCTATGGCCCCACCTACTACTACCCCTTCAAACACAACAACTACGAAGGGCTGAACCCCACTTACTACCCCTTCCACAACCCGCGCCTGTGGCCCAATTACAAGACGCCGGCATGTTACCCCACCGACGCCGGAACAGCCTGCGATAAACTGGGACCCGTGCCGTGGGATAACTACGACAACTGGACCCGCGGCGCACGCTACGGCGAGAAACAATAACCCGACAGCGCCGAATTGGATGACCTCAGCCACCCCCCAAAGGTGGTGGAGATGGTATAGTGCTCCTGGGAGGACAGCTTGCTCAGGAGCGAAATCGGTGCAATTGTGCCGAAGGCAGAATCTGCCGGGAACAATCCCACCGCGACTTTTTCTTAACCCGTGGGAAAGATTTTCCACCCCGGGAATTTTCCCTTTGACGACACAATCCACCCCCCAAAAGATCACGGTACAGTTCTCGCTACAATTTTCATCAGAACCGATGTGATTTATCTTGCACGAGGCGAAACAGGCGTTTTAGTTTCGCATTAATAAAACAAATGAGACCAAACTGGTTCTATTAGAGGGAACCATCTATCATGCCACGAACAAAGACCATAACAGCAGAAAAGGAAAAAGTAACAACCGAAGTGAGCGAGACATCTACGACGGCCGTAGCCGAACTTACCCAACGCTTTCTCTCTCCTGAAGAGGAAAAAACGATCATCCGCAACGTTCAGGAAGGAGATGTGGCCGCCTTCGAGCAGCTCGTCAACTCCTACAAACAAAAGGCTTACTATGTAGCCCTGGGCTTTGTGGCCAACC
Organism: candidate division BRC1 bacterium HGW-BRC1-1; assembly: GCA_002842095.1. Taxonomy (GTDB): domain Bacteria; phylum Sumerlaeota; class Sumerlaeia; order Sumerlaeales; family Sumerlaeaceae; genus HGW-BRC1-1. Next base: position 3,915 of record PHCB01000015.1, on the reverse strand, counting down.
ACGAAGACGCCCTCGATCTTTCACAGGATGCTTTTGTGAAGGCCTTCAAGGCCATCAAGACCTTCGACCTCAACTCGCCCTTCTTCCCGTGGTTCTACAAGATTATCAAGAACCACTGCCTCAACTACATCAAGAAAAACCAGCGCGTGCGTAACGACTCCCTCGAAGAACTCGAGGAGGAGACCTTTGCACAGTTTGAGGACGATCGCCCCGATCCGCGTGACCAATATGCGGACGCCGAGCAACGCCAGCACCTGTGGAAGGCCATCGACAAGCTGAAGCCCGATTTCCGCGAGATCATCATCATGAAACACTTCCACAACCTGTCCTACAAGGAAATCGCCGAGGCCCTCGACATCCCCATCGGCACGGTCATGAGCCGCCTCTTCAACGCCCGCCAGGAATTGCGCGAGTTGATGATGGAACTCATCGACTAATCCTCAAACGCTATAACACAAAAATCAACTCCCCGCGCCGACTCCGGCAGCGGGGAGTTTTTTTGTTTCCAAATGATCCATTTTGTCACACCGCTGCCGCCAAGCTGGCCGCTGCGGACTCACCCCATCAGTGCGGGGGCATGCCGCCGCCGGGACCCGCCGCTTGGCGCTTGCTGCGCTCGATGGACTGCAGAGCAAGGTAGCTTGTGCCCAGCGAGGTGAGATGCTCCAACTCGGTGTCATACTGGTCGAAGTGGCGCTCTTCCTGCTGCACGAGTTCCTCAAAAATCTTCTTCGTGGCCGAATCCGCATTGGCTGCGCACTCGTTAGCCCAACGATTATAGTCTAAGGCGCTTTCTTTTTCCAGCCTGGCCGATAGCTCCAGCATCGCCTTTACGTCCGTCAACTTTTCCACCGGCAACGCACACACCATTTCCACATCGCCCTTCAGAAACAGGATGCGCTCGGCGAGCATCTCCACATGCATCATCTCCTCGATGGCGGTCCGCTTGAACAATCCCGCCAGCAGATCCAGTCCCTGATCGTCGCAATGGAAATGAAAGTACATGTACTGATGCACGGCAGACATCTCGTCGGCCACGGCCTTGTTCAACAGCTCGACGCTTTTCTCATGCATGGCAAAAGCCTCCAGTTTTTCCGCGTCACCTGCGCACAACTGCCGCCCGGCGGCGCTGCAATATGTCATCCACTATCCCTTCGAAAATCCAAAGGGCTAACGAAATCAACGCAGGATTGTCCCACAAAATAACCATGATCTGACCGTCCGTCCGTCCGCCCTCCGAGTCGCCAAATAAAAACGACCCGCGGGGAGGGTTGAGCCTCCGCCGCGGGTCGGCGTTTGTTACCTTCGCGAGCTTTAGCCCGCCGGGTTGTTAATCCTGAACGAGCGGGAACTCGGTCACTTCGATGCGATCGACGGTCACATTGCCCTGCTCAAACGAGCTCTGAGCGGTGAAGGTGATCGTGTCGACGATATCGAGGCCGAAGCGCAGATCGCGTAGCGACGCGGCATTGACGCCCGGACCCGGTTGAGCGGTCAGGTTCGGCATGCGTACCGCCAGCGGTGTGCCCGTCGGGAACTCGGGACGGATGTCCACGTTCATGGGCGAGTGCATCAGCATCGTGTACCAGCCGCCGTTGGTGGTGCCGGCGTTGTCCGGGTTCAGGCATCCGATGCCCGGCAGCGCCTGTTGGGCGATGGTGTTGTTCGGCGAACCGAAGCCACCCAGTGCCCATGCACCACCCAGCTCGTACTTCTGGCTCCAGGTGAACCGAACCGCACGACCACGCATGCGGATCTGGCTGTTCCTGTCGCTGCGTTGCGTGCTGGTGAGGTGGTAGCGCACGAGGTACTGCTTGTTCTCGCCCACGCGCAGGTAATCAGGTGCGGTCACGTCGGTGCCGCCGCTGAAGTTGCGCGAGATGATGCCGATGCGGTTGGACGGCACCTGCTTGGTGTCAAGCGTCACACCGAAGCTGCCTTCCGCGTACACCGGCTTGATGCTCGGCGGATCGGTCACCGACACCGTCGTGTAGCCTTCCTCGATCACCGGCAGCAGGTTGTACGAAGCCAGCTCTGCCTCGGGCAGGTCGAGGCGGAAATCGCCTGCGTCCGTGGCCGTCGGGGCAAAGATCTTCGTTACAGGTTTGCAATCGGTGGAGAGCAGGCCAACCGGGTACACGCCGATCTCGATCTGGGCCAGGGCGATGAAGCCCTCGCTTTGCGGATCGACCGCGAACACCTCGAAGCCGCTCATCACGCCTTCGGTGGTGGGGTTGCCCTTGAGATAAGGCACGTCGACCGGATCGAAATCGACACGGAAGATTGACGGGTTCGTTGGATCGCTGCTGGGACGGAACTCCAGCGACGAAGGCACCGCACCCGGATCCACGTTGAGCGAGGGGAAGACCTCGAGCATTGAGTTGACTGCGAATCTCGAAGCCAGCCTCAAGCGCATGGGCGGGATGGTGAGCAGCGGATTTGTTGTCGGCTGATCGCCGGTGTAGATGTAGAACTTACCGCGTACGTAGTTCTCCGAACCAACCGAAGCGTAAGGCACGTACAATGACTCGGTGGCGAAGTAGCCCGTCTGACGGGTGCGCTTCTTGATCGGGTCAGGGTCGACCCAAGCCTTCAGCGATTGCTCGGCCGGATCCCACTCGGTTCCGTGGAAGCCCGGCTGGTCAGGCCTGTAAGCGAACCAGCCCGTGTCCGTGGTAATGTCATCGGTTATGATGGCGTCGAACGACGAGTACAAGTTCGTGTTTTCCGTGTCGGTGTTATTGGACGGGTTCACGTCGAACTGGTCGCCCGTAACCGCGGCGGCATTGACCAGTGTGGTGTCGCCGGATGCGCGGATCACGATCTGCACCAGGGTGGAATCACCCGAGGGCAGTGTGCCGAGGTTGGCCGTCACGATGCCATTCAGTTCAGAGACCGTGCCCTGGATCGTGCTGGCCGAGATGAACTGCACGCACTCGATGGGCAGAGTATCGACCATCGTAACGTTTGTAGCGTCGCTCGGACCGGCGTTGAAGACCGTGATGAAGTAGGTCACTTCACCGCCCGAGAGGACAGTGCTCGGAGTGCCGACCTTCGCGATCATGAGGTCACTGGATGGCTCCAGAGTTACCTCCACAGGTACCGCAACCACGTTGTTACCCGGCGTGGTGTCGCTGGTATTGCTGTCCACCGATGCCGAGTTGAACACGGGACCGACCACGCTGCCGCGGACCGTGATGGTGATGACCACCGTTGCTCCGGAGGCCACCGTGCCGAGATTGCCTTGCACCGTCTGACCGTTTATTTCCACGAAGCCCTGGGTTGCGATTGCGGACTGGAACGCCACGCCCGCCGGGAGAACATCGGTCACGAGCACATCTTGAGCCGCGCTCTGACCGTTGTTCGTCACCCGGATCGTGTACGTGAAGTCCACGCCGATGGGCACGTTGGCCACCGACGCTTCCTTGGTGATGGAGAGGTCGGCATTGGGTGCCACCGTGACCGTAACCGGCGGCGACGAGATATTGTCGCCCGGTGCGGTTTCGCTGGTAGCCGAATCGGCCACAGCGACGTTGGGCCACAGACCCACGGTTACGCCGGTCACCGTAATGTTCACAGTTGCCGAGGAATTCGCGGGCAGGTTGCCGATGAGAGCCGTCACGACGCCACCGGCTTGAGACACGGTGCCGAGAGTAGTGGTGGCACTGACATAGGCCAGTCCGGCGGCCAGAGTGTCACTCACGACCACGCTGGCGGCCGCACTCGGTCCGGTGTTCGTCACAACCACCTGGTAGGTGGTCTGCTGACCCTGGGTGATGAAGTTGGTGGAAGCCGTCTTCGTCACCTTCAGGTCGACAGCCGGCACCACGTCCACCGTTACCGGCGGGGTTGTCGTGTTGTCGGTCGGGTCGGTTTCCGTCGTGGTCGAATCGACCACGGCGGTGTTGGCGGTGG
>PHCB01000014.1 GCA_002842095.1 candidate division BRC1 bacterium HGW-BRC1-1 | reverse complement strand
CCGCGCGCTCCTCGGGGAGTAGCGTGATGGAGGGGGCTATTCGGCTCATGCCCCATAACAAATGTTACTTACGGCCAAGAATGCAAGAGAATACTAGAGTGTGTTTTTGGAACATTCCTTCCACCGCAGCTCAAAACTGTATTAATATTCATGAGCAAAGCCATTTGACAGATCCCGATCCGATATGTGGCGAGGACGGATACTCGAAGTTTCGCAATACGACAGCTCAGAATATTGGCGAGTGCAAAGCACACAAATTGAGTGCGGCATGTCTTTTCAATATAGATCTTGAAACAACGCATCCTCATTATACTTGGGTTGAATGGCAGAAGAAAGGTTCCCTCGATCAAGCGATAACATTTTGCACAGCTGCAGGACTTCCAACCCCTACACCTTTTCCAGAATTGACACCGGTGCCAAGTCCCTAATGGGTTAGTTGCTTGTTTGGGTTCACTATCTTGGTTTTTCAATTTAACCCCGACGTTAGAGTTTCGGAAAATAATTTAAACCTGCGATGATTTTCGACGTTTTTTAAAGATTAACTGGACGGAGAACTTGATGTTAAAATTTGACCTTTTGAGGAATTTTAAGAACTGTCCTGTCTTATATGTAGTTTCCTCATACCTTTTCCTGTTTTTTCTGCTCCTGCAGGTTCAAATAGGGGCAGCAACCACAACCACAACTGGCACAGTGGGTCGCGATGTCGAGCCTGCAGCCATGGCATATTTCCCTTGTTTAGCGGGATTCCCAGCACCCGTAGCTGCTCTTTATTCGGACGAACATGATTCGATTCGTGTACACGAGTGGCGCTGGGAAAAGTTCCCAGTGGGGGTCGCACTGTGGAGTGATGGCACCATTATATGGTCACTGGATGAAAATCCGAAATACATGTTTCGTGCCCCATATGCGATTGGTCATATTTCAGAGACTTTCGTACGGGATTTTCTAGAGGCACTGGAGTTACAGGGTATTTTTGAGTCGCCCTACGCAACTCGCCAGCCATGTTCGGAGGGTGAGGGATATATTATATCTTTTGCCAGGGACGGGAAGGGAGTGACCTTCGATCATCCATCCAGCGGCGAAGCGCTAAGTCCGATGGCACAAGCCAATTGGGATGTGTTGACGGGCGAATTGCGCACACTTGCAAAGTTGGCAACAATGGTTACCACGAGCACCCTGTCGTTCCAGGAAAGGTGCGTAACCACCAAGGCCGCCGTTCGCGGGAAAACTGGATGGCAGGGGTTACTGGGCGAAGTCCGAGCCATATGGGCGCCCACCGCTTTTCTTGAGATGAGTCCTGAGAAGCAGGATGAGATGCTTGCTGCCCTTGATTCTGCTGGATTTAATACAATTTGCATAAACACCCAGTGGCGCCAATATGTTCAATACCCCGGCAGTGCCTTTCTACTGCAAAGTTGGCTCGGTAGCACCAATGCGCTCGTCGTGGATTCACTAGTTGCCGCCGTTCAGAATAAGGGGATGCGGGCAGAAGCGTGGCCAGAGTACGGATTTTACTCGTCCTTCAATAAAGACACGTCAGGTAGCCAGGGCGGGCTTGTTACCCGCTATCCGGCTCTCGCGGCAATTGACAAGGACGGGAATAATTCTTTTTATAATCCGACTTATGGTTACTATACGTCCCTCTGTCCAGCCAATCCGGAGAGTCACAAGTTACTTATTGGGCTTTACTCGGAGATGCTGGAGAAGTACCCCTTCGACGGTCTGAACCTCGACCGCGTTCGATTCCCTAATACGGACTTCTGCTATTGCAGTTACTGCCGTAAGCAATTTGCCGAGGATACGGGCACGACGCTGACGGTTTTTGCCGAAGGGAGCGGGGAGTGGAAGACGTGGATGAAATGGCGCGAGGCGCGGGTAACGGATTTCATGCGCGAACTTTCATCAACGATTCACACCAATTTTCCCGGGCGAACCATTACGGCGTGCGCAGTGCCTGTGGAGGAGATGGAGGGTAAGGGTCAGGACTGGCCCGAGTGGGTGAGGCTGGGCTATGTGGATGCCGTCGTACCGTTGATCTACAGCGCCACCGGCGGCATGGAGGCCGCGATGGACGCCATCAAGAAATTGGTTCCCGACCAAAGTCGGGTCATTTATGGCCTGTTGCCCTGGGAGGGCGTTGGCGAACAAATCTGCAAGATGCGCCAGGCGGGCGTGCGTGGCTATTCGGTGTGGCACATCGGCACCCTGACACCTGCCGCCCGGGACGCATTCGAGGCATCTAACATCGGGTTCGGTCCCGGTCCAAGCGCGCTTGGCCAACCACGGTGAGAAAGTCTGGAATCTGATTTCTGGATGGGAAGAAGGATGGGACCCGCTGGCAACACAGACAGACACGTATGCACGACCTGACGTGCTGCTGAACTCCCGGTCCTAATCAGAGCGAAGAAGAGCGGCGTGTTTCCTGGCAACCAGCCCCCTTCTCCTTGCGTCTGCGTCACCCATCCGCTTTGCTTTCACCTCATGGGAGACCCATCACATGAGAACTTTTATTTGTGCGGCTATTACCGTCCTGGCTTGCATCACCCTCCAACCTGCTCGTGCGGCTTCGCCGGTGCGTGAACAACTGGCCTCGTTGGCCGATGCGCTGACCACGGCGCGGGTTGGCATGATCACCAATCCGTCCGGCTGCGACGAGCAGGGCGTGCTTGACGCCGACATTCTCCGGCGGGAACACGGCACGAACATTACGGCGTTTTTCGCGCCCGAGCATGGCATACGCGGCGCGCAGGCCCCCGGTGCTTCGGGCTCCGACAGTGTCGATCCGGAGACCAGCATCCCCGTGATCGCCATCTATGGCAAGCGCACGGCTCCCACCCCCGAGCAGATGGCCGAGATAGACGCGCTCGTTTTCGACATGCAGGACGTGGGCGTGCGCTTCTACACCTTCGTGTGGAGCATGACTTACTGCATGGACGCGGCAACCAGCGCGGGCAAACCGTTCTATGTGGTCGACCGCCCCAACCCCATCGGCGGGCTTGTTGTGGAAGGCTCGCCCAACACCACAAGCGGCGGTCTGGTGGGGCGTTTGCCCGACGGCGCCGCCTTTGGCGTGGCCACGCGCCACGGCATGACCGCCGGCGAATTCGCGCGTTGGTGGAACGGCGAGGCCCTCGGCGGACGCTGCGATCTGCACGTCATACCGATGACGGACTGGCACCGCGCGGACCTCTGGCCCGCCAACCGCAAGTTTGTGAAGCCCAGCCCCAGCATTGTCTCGCCCGCCACCACGCTCACTTATCCGGGCACGTGCATCTTCGAGGGGAGCAACCTCAGCGAGGGGCGCGGCACGGAGATTCCCTTTGAGCAGGCAGGCGCGCCGTTTATCAAAGGCGATGCCTGGGCCAGGGTGCTGAACGCGCTGGACCTGCCCGGCGTGCGTTTCCACGCTACCACGTTCACATCCGCGGGCGGCAAGTTCCGCGGCCAGGCTTGCGGCGGCGTGCGCATCGAGGTTACGGACCCGGAGACCTTCCGCCCCGTGGCCATGGGCCTGCACATGCTCAAGACCGCGCAAACCCTGTACCCTGACCAGGTGGTGGTGAAGTCCTACGCCGCTCGCCTGATGGGCGTGGAAAACCTGCACACGCGCCTGGCTACCACCACGGTGGACGAACTGGTGGCCGAGTGGCAGCCGCGCCTGGAGCAGTTCAAGAAACAGCGGGCGAAGTATCTGCTTTACCGCTGATTCCTAAGCCTTGTTTCCGTTCCCGTTAGCCTTGTCCTTCTTGCCAAACAACCGCTCGATGATGACGAAGAAGAGCGGCGCGAAGATGGTGACGAGGAAGGTCGACGTGATAACGCCACCGATAACCGACGTGCCGATGGCCTGTTGCGCTCCGGCTCCGGCGCCGCTGGCTATTGCCAACGGAAGCACGCCGAACCCGAACGCCAGCGAGGTCATCAGGATCGGGCGCAGGCGCAGCTTCGACGCCTCAATGGTCGCTTCAATCAGTCCCTGTCCCTGGTCTGCTCGCGCCTTGGCGAACTGCACGATCAGAATCGCGTTCTTGGTCGTGAGCCCCAACGTCGTCAGCAATCCGATCTGGAAATAAACGTCGTTCGGGAATCCCCGCACGGAAGTAGCGATGATGCCGCCGATGATGCCCAAGGGCAGTGCCAGCAGAATCGAGATAGGAATAGGCCAGCTCTCATACAGAGCCGCGAGACACAGGAAGATTACCAGAATCGAGAAGGCATAGAGGAACGGCGCCTGCGAGCCTGACTGTCTTTCCTGAAAGCTCAACCCGGCCCAATCGACTCCGACTCCCGCGGGCAGTTTTGCAACCAGACTTTCCATCGTACTCATGGCCTCGCCCGAGCTTTGGCCGGCCGCAGGTTCACCTATGATACTAATCGAAGGGAAACCGTTAAAGCGCTCCAGCGATTGCGGACCAAAATCCCAATGGCCTTCCGAGAACGCCGAGAAGGGGACCATCTTGCCCTTGTCGTTGCGCACGTACAGCTTGTTGATGTCCTGTGGCAGCATGCGGTCTTCGGGCTCAGCCTGGGCAATAACGCGCTTCACGCGGTTGTTCTGCACGAAGTCGTTCACATAAGCGCTACCGAAAGCCGCCGAGACGGTACGATGGATGGAATTGATCGGAACGCCCAACATGCCGGCTTTATCCCAATCGATGTTCAGTCGATACTCCGGCACGTCATCCAAACCATTGGCGCGCACCCGCACCACTCGTTGGTCTTTCGTCGTCAAATCCAGCAATTCTCCACGGGCTTTCATCAGGTCTTCGTGGGGCAGACCCGCGCGGTTGACCAACTGCATGTCGAAACCACCGGCCTGGCTCAGCTCCGTAACTGCCGGCGGAGGGAACGCAAACACCATGGCATTGCGGATTTGTGAGAAATGCCCCATGGCCCGCCCCACTACCGCCTTCACCTTCAGAGATGCATCCTGACGGTCGTCCCATGGGCGTAACTTGATGAACGCCATGCCTGAGTTTTGCGACTGACCCGCGAAACTTGACCCGGCGATCGTCAGTGTGGAGTCCACGGCTTTCGTTTCATTCTTGTCGAAGTAGTCCTGCACCTGCGCCATGATCTCGGTGGTTTGCTCAAGGGTCGAACCGGTCGGCAGAGTTGCCTGCACGAACATGATGCCCTGATCTTCATCCGGCAAATATGCCGTGGGCATCCGCTTAAAGAGCATCACCATGGCCACAACAATCAGAACGAAAACCAACAGGTACGGCAGCTTCCGACGCAGGATGTGCGACACAACCCAGATGTAGTTGTCTCGCGCGCGGAAGAAGGTGCGATCGAACCACCGGAAGAATGGCCGCAGGAGACGGAAAGAATTTTCTGCAGGCTCGTGCCCCTTCTCCACCGGCTGCAGAAGGGAAGCGCAAAGCACCGGCGTGAGGATCAAGGCCACGAGCACCGACAGCACCATGGAAGCAATAATGGTGACGGAGAACTGCCGGTAAATAACGCCGGTCGACCCCCCAAAGAACGCCATGGGCCCGAACACCGCCGACAACACCAGACCAATGCCGATCAACGCGCTGGTAATCTCCTCCATGGATTTTTTCGTGGCTTCATAGGGCGATAAGCCCTCTTCAGTCATGACACGCTCCACGTTTTCCACCACCACAATGGCATCGTCGACCAGCAAACCTATAGCCAGCACCATCGCGAACATGGTGAGCATGTTGATGGAGAAACCAAAGAAGCCCAGCGTGGCGAAGGTTCCCAGAATCACCACCGGCACCGCGATGGTGGGAATGAACGTCGCCCGGAGGTTGCCCATGAAAAGGTACATAACCAGGAACACGAGCACAATAGCCTCTAAGAGGGTCTTGATCACTTCGCCAATGGCCACCTTCACGAAGGGCGTGGTGTCGTAGGGATAAATAACCTTCACCCCTGGGGGGAAGAAAGGTTCCAAATCGACCAATGCTTTTTTAATGTTGTCGGCTGTTTTGAGTGCGTTGGCACCCGCCGCCTGACGAATCGCCAGCGCCGTGGCGGGCTTGCCCTGGAAACTGACCTCGGCTCCATAACGCTCAGCACCCAACTCGGTGCGACCCACATCGCTCACGCGAACGATCGATCCGTCAGGGTTGATGCGCAGCGGGACATTGGCGAATTCTTCCGGAGTGCTGAGCAGATTTTGCACCACGATGGAGGCGTTCAGACGCTGACCTTCCACCGCCGGGACAGCACCAAACTGACCTGCTGAAATCTGCACGTTGTAATTCTGCAGCGCCGCCAATACGTCGTTGATGGTCATCTGATACTTGTTCAGTTTTTCGGAATCGAGCCACACACGCATGGCGTACTGACCACCAAAAATTTCAACCTCGCCCACGCCCGGAACGCGCGACAGAACCTGCTCCACGCGCGACTGGGCGTAGTCGCCCAGGTCCCACTGGTTCAGGCTGCCATCCTCCGAGATGAGACCCACGATAATGAGATAGTTACGAGTGGATTTGCTCACCTTCACGCCCTGCCGTTGCACCACATCGGGCAGGCTTGCCATCGCAAGCTGGAGTTTGTTCTGGACCTGCGACCACGCAAAGTCCGGGTCGGTGCCCGGCGCGAACGTCAACTCGATGCGTCCCGCACCCGACGAACTGCTTCGCGCCGACATATAAAGCAGGTTGTCGAAGCCTGTCATCTTTTGCTCGATCAACTGCACCACCGTGTTCTCCACGGTCTCGGCCGAAGCACCCGCGTAAAACGCGTCGATGGCAATGGAGGGAGGGGCAATGGGGGGGTACTGGGAAACCGGCAGACTATAAATAGCGAGGCCACCCGCCACCATGATGGTGATGGCGATAACCCACGCGAAAACCGGGCGATCCAGAAAGAATTTAGATAACATGAAGGGGGCTCCGCTAAGTGTTACTGATTGGTGGTGGAAGTGGTTTCGGTTGCTTGAGCCGAGGAAGTAGTAGTCGCATCGAAAGGAACCGTTTTCACCGTAGCGTTCGGGCGAACTCGCTGTAGTCCCTCTACGATTATGCGATCACCGGCGACCAAACCCGAGGAGACCAGCCATTTGTTTCCAATGGCCTTTTCAATCTCGAGAGCTTTAATTTGCGCCTTACCCTCGCTGTCAACAACGTAGGCTTCGGGCAGACCCTTCTGGTTGCGGGTAACCGCCTGCTGAGGAATCACAATGGCATTCTCTGCCACGCCTTCCTCCAGCACCGCCCGCACAAACATGCCCGGCAGCAGGATGCCTTCGGGGTTCGGAAACTCCATGCGCAGAATAACCGAACCGGTTTGTGTATCCACCGACACGTCGAGGAACTGAACCGTGCCCTGCTCCTTGTAAGTGGAGCCGTCCTCGAGAATTAATTTAACATTGTTGCGATGAACACCATTCTGTACGAGGTTGCCCTCCTCCAGACTCCGGCGCAGGCGCAACAGGTCAACCGTCGACTGGGGCACGTCTACATAGATGGGGTTGAGCTTTTGAATGGTTGTTAGCGGGATGGGTTGGTTGGCGCTCACAAGAGCGCCCACGGTTACTTCCGACCTGCCGGTGCGCCCATCAATGGGCGCTGTTATGCTGGTGTAATCCAGATTAATCTTGGCAATCTCCAGCGACGATTTCGCCTGCTGGATATTCGCCTCTGCTTCCGCGATGGCCTGCTCGTTGCTGGTAACTTGCGCCTGAATCGAGCGCAAGGTTGCGTCTGCAACCTTTGCCTCGGTGATGGCCTTGTCCCTCTCGCTCACAGAGACTGAACCGGATTGCGCCAGAGATTCATAGCGATTCCGGTTTGCCTGGGCCAAATCCAGCGTGGCCTGTTCCTGCGCCAACATTGCTTGAACCGCAGTCAGACCCGCCCGCGCGCGGTCGGCGCTCTTTTTGGAAACTTCCAGTTTGGAAGCTGCCGCATCATAGGTTGCCTGAAAAGTTGCCGGATCGATTTTGTATAAAACCTCGCCAGCCTTCACATTGGCGCCTTCGGTAAACAAGCGCTCCTTGATGATGCCGCTGACCTGAGGCCGAATCTCGGCTACAAGATTTGCCGTTGTGCGCCCGGGGAGTTCCGTGGTAACCGTTACCGATTCCGGTTGCACCGTCAACACTGCCACCTGAGGCGTTTGCTGTGGGGGTGGCCCCTGATTTTTGTTACCTCCACATCCCGCCAAAAATAAAACGAGTGGGATGGATGACGCTGCGCATAACGAACGCCACCGTCGTGCGGGAGCGGGAGAGAGCTTAAATGTCATGTCTTGATGCCTCTTCTGAATCATGGGGAATTCCTCAATAAAATGCGGTATAAAATTTTCTAAAATTTGGGAGTGTACGGCGGGGACTGCTGGATTTGGTCCCAGATAAGTCGTCACGAAAATCTATCAGTGTCGGCTTAGTTCTCCCTCATCTGCTTTGCCTGATCGAGCAGGTCGCTGTATATCTTTGCTCGTCGCTCCGCGGTAAGTAGCGGAATGCTTAAGAGTTTGGCGAGATGCATCCCCATCGCCGCCAGGTAAACCACGGCAGCTTGATGCGAACATTCGCTAACCAGGAGATCCTTGGAACAACGTTGGCTGATGGATTCGTGAAACGGGATCATCAGGTCTGGTTGATTCGCCATCACTGCGAGGAAGGTTGCACCGCGACACGATTCAGCGGCATCAAGATCGGCCAGCATTTGAATTTCAACGGTCAGTTCATCCGCGTCTTTGTTCCCAAGATGCTCCCGCGCCCGCCCGCGCGCTGCCTCCAACGCCTCCATCATGCGGTTGATCATCGCCTGAAGCAGAGCATCCTTGTTTGGGAAATTATAGAGAAGCCCGCCCTTGCTGATCCCGGCCCGCTCCGCCACAGCCTCGAGGGTCATGTGAGTCGCCCCCACCTCGCGAACTACGCTTTCCGCCGCGTCGAGGATGAGCTCTTTTGAAATTGGTGGGGCCATGATGAGAGTCTTGGTGCCGTCCTTAAAAAAACCGTCTGGTCGGTACAAACAGGCTTTTCTCGAAAATCTTCATAAAAGATTTCCTTCGCCAAAAGGGGGCCTCCACAAAAAGCCAAAGAATAAAGCAAGTGACCGATTACTAACTTTGACCGAGGAATTCAAATGAGGAAAAAAGAAAAATATCTTTCGGCGGATGAACGTCGGGCGGAGACGGTTCAGACCGTGGTCGATCTGGCGGGGGAAAAGAACCCGAGCGACATTACGACTTCGGCCATCGCGGAGCGCATGGGGTTGACCCAGGGCGCGCTCTTTCGGCACTTCCCGACCAAAGAGGCCATCCTGAAGTCCGTGATGGAGTGGGTATCGGAAAGATTAATTTCTCGCATACAAGTTGCCGCCGCGGAGAATCCTTCCCCCAAGGCCGCCCTCAGGGCGATGTTCCATTCCCACATCGAGTTTGTGAGCCAGCATCCGGGGATGCCTCGCTTGCTTTTCGGAGAGTTGCAGCGGACGGGACCAACCGGCCCCAAGGTAGTCGTGCAGACCCTTATGGGACATTATCGCAAACTACTTGGGGTGGTGATACAAAATGGAAAAACTTGCGGAGACCTCGCTTCGGATCTCAACGAAGATGCTGCTGCGTCTCTCTTCCTCGGCACGATTCAAGGGCTGGTGTTTCAATCCTTACTGGCTCCCGACCCGGATTGGATTCTTCGCAACGCAGATGCGGTTTATCATGTTTTTGAATGCGGAATTGAGAGGCGAGTGCCATGAAAGCACCTTTCCAGAAGCGCACTCTGGCGATGGCCATGGTGCTTGTTCCCTTGTTAGTCCTTTTCGTTTATGTCGCGGTGAGGTCCGGCCCCCTGGCACCGGTTCCCGTGGTGCTGACCACTGTTAAGAGCGCAAGTATTTCGCCATCGCTTTTTGGTATTGGCACCATCGAAGCCCGTTACACGTATAAGATTGGCCCAACCTTTGCCGGACGTGTTCTGTCTCTGGCGGTTGATGTGGGCGACCGCGTTAAAGCCGGACAGACGCTCGGCGAAATGGACCCGGTGGATTTAGACGAGCGCATTCGTGCCCAGAGTGCGGCTTTGAAGCGTTCCCAGGCGCAGCTGGTTGAAGCTCAGTCGCGGACAACTTTTGCCCGTTCGCAGGATCGCCGCTACGAGGAACTGGGCAAAGCGAATTCCGTGAGCGAGGAAGTGGTCTCCACCAAACGACAGGAATTGAAAATAGCCGAAGCGGGGCTTACCGCATCGGAGGAGGAACTTGCCCGCCTAAAGGCAGAAGGTGACGCCCTTACCGCACAGCGCGAAAATTTACATCTGAAGGCACCCGTGGATGGTCTGGTGGTGGTGCGCAACGCCGAGCCGGGAACGACCGTGGTGGCTGGTCAGGCGGTTGTGGAGGTTATCGACCCCACCTCGCTTTGGGTGAACGTGCGCTTTGATCAGATTCATGCGCAGGGATTGGCGGCGGACCTCCCTGCAAAGATCGAGCTTCGCTCGCAGGGTGGCGAAATCCAATCGGGCCATGTGTTTCGGGTGGAGCCTCTGGCCGATGCAGTGACCGAGGAAACCCTGGGCAAGGTCGTGTTCGAGAAGGCGTTGGAAAATTTGCCGCCTCTGGGTGAGTTGGCGCAGGTAACGGTTTTGCTGCCACCGTTGCCGGAGGGACCCGTGGTGCCTAACGCCGCCATCCAGCGAAGAAACGGAGACGTGGGGGTCTGGAAAGTCTCGGGCGACGAGCTGGAGTTTGTTCCCGTCAGGGTGGGTGTTACGGATCTGGAAGGTCGGGCACAGGTGCGCGAGGGTGTTTCCGTTGGCGATCGAGTGGTTCATTACAGCACGAAAGCTCTGCATGACAGCAGCAGCATTTCGGTGGTCGACCGCCTTCCCGGAGTTAAGAAATGATCAGCCTTGCCGGACGCGACATCATGCACGGCTGGGGGAAGTTTGTTTTCACTGGGATGGGCCTTGGCCTGTTGATCGGGGTGACGCTTTCCATGGCGGGGATTTATCGCGGCATGGTGGACGACGCCAAGGTTCTGATGGATAACAGCAGCGCCGACCTTTGGGTGGTTCAGCAGGATACGCTGGGTCCCTACGCAGAGCCGTCGAGTATTTTTGAAGACACCTGGCGGGGGATTGCCGCAATGCCCGGCGTGGCCCGCACTGCCAACGTGACTTATCTCACCATGCAGGTGCGCGAAGGGGATCGCGACGTGAGAGCCATGGTGACGGGCATTACTCCCGGGGAGGCCGGTACGCCGGGGTGGCCCCCGTATCTTGTGGCAGGGCGGCAGATTACCCGCAGCCACTACGAGGCTGTGGCCGACATCGCCTCCGGATTCAAGCTGGGGGACCAGTTGCAGATTCGACGCAATTTATATGAGGTGGTGGGACTGACGCGACGCATGGTTTCCTCGGGTGGGGATCCCATGATTTTCATCCCCCTCAAGGACGCGCAGGAAGCGCAGTTCCTGAAGGACAACGACGCCATCCGCCAGCAACGCCGCCGCACCGCCGAAAGCCCGGCTTTTAACCGACCGGGAATGCCGGACCTGCTGGACGCAGTGACGGCATCACAGAGCACCAACGCGTATGTGAACGCGGTTCTGGTGCAACTCGCTCCGGGCACGCAACCGGAGGAAGTTGCGGAGATGATTCGCCGGTGGAAACGGCTGACTGTTTACACGCGCGATCAGATGGGAGAGATTCTGACCGGCAAATTGATTGCGACATCGTCGCGGCAAATTTTTATGTTCCTCGTCATCCTGTCCATTGTCAGCACGGCCATTGTGGCATTCATTATTTACACGCTCACTCTGGGCAAGATACGCGAAATTGCGGTGCTGAAATTGATCGGCACCCGCAACCGCACCATCGCGTCGATGATTCTCCAACAGTCCATCGCGCTGGGTACGATTGGTTTTGTGGTGGGAAAAATCACGGCCACTCTTTTTATGGCACCCATCTTCCCCAAGTATGTGCTGCTCGAACCGCTCGATTCTGCGGCTGGATTCGGCATCGTGGTTTTCATCTGTATCCTGTCCAGCCTCATCGCCATTCGCGCCGCTTTGCGTGTCGATCCTGCCGAGGCGATTGGAGGGTGACATGATCAAAAAGGGTATCCGCATAGAAGGTCTTCGTAAGCGTTACGGCAAGGGCGACACGGCCGTTGATGCACTGAAGAACGTGAATATGGAAGTCGCTCCCGGCGAAGTGGTGGGGCTGATCGGTCCGTCGGGCTCGGGCAAAACGACGTTGTTGAAATGCCTTGGTGCGGTGATCGAGCCGACGGCGGGCCGGATGATTTTGGGCGATGAGACAATTTATGACGATAAGTGGTTGGTGCGGGACCTGCGTGCTCTACGGCGCGACAAGATCGGGTTCATCTTTCAGGCACCTTACCTGATCCCATTTCTCGACGTGACCGACAACGTAGCGCTGCTGCCCATGCTTGCAGGGCAGCGCAACGGCGAATCGCGCCAGCGGGCGATGGAGTTACTGACGGCGCTGGACGTTCAGCATCGGGCGCAGGCGATGCCGTCCCAGCTTTCGGGCGGCGAGCAACAGCGCGTGGCCATTGCCCGCGGGTTGGTGAACCGGCCACCGGTGATTCTCGCCGACGAACCCACCGCGCCCCTGGATACCGAACGCGCGCTGGCGGTGATTCGCATTCTCAATGACATGGCCAAACGTTACGAGACGGCCATCATCGTGGTGACCCACGACGAAAAAATCATCCCGACATTTAAGCGCATCTATCACATTCGCGACGGAGTGACGTACGAAGAGGCGGGTGAAGGGCGGGAGTTTGGGTGAGACCTGCCGCGAGATATTACTGTGGAGAAGAATTTCAGCCCTTCCATCGGGCCAACAACAGTTGGTGATAGCGATGCATCTGCTTGAAAATGTGGAGGAGATGTTGATTGGGCAGATGGATTCCTTCGCGGTTGGGATCGTCGGAGAAACGGTTTTTTTCCCAATCATCTTCAATCCATCCAATGATCTTGATGCAGCATAGATCGAGTTTCTGCACGGCGGAATCGTCAGATGTTTTCGCCCTCTCTGCGGCTTGCAGATGTTGCAGGGCATACCGGATCATTTCGGCTGAGTGCAGGAGAGCGAAGAAGGCATCGTGTTCTCGCTTCACATCGGGCGTCATGGCCTCCAACGCGTTGCAAACGTTGTCGAGTTTGGCGCAACGAACAGTGTCATCGGCTGCTCGGCTGGCGGCATTTCCTGCAGCTTTATCCAGACCGTCATCATCAGCCCAGGCGCATAGATGCAACTCGGGCAGTGAAAGTGTCAGAGAAGACAATGCTTTGAAGGTTTCACAAAACCGAACGCCGTCGGAAAGACCAAATAAATCCCTTCCCACCTGAGCGATGATGACATCGTCGCCGGACGACGGCCCGCTCCCTGCAGACCATGCCAGCGCTCCCGCGTAGGCAAGTCCCACCCACAGTACATCAGACATGGTTCTTTGGGGTATCCATACGGTCGTGTTGAGACCAGCCAAATCTGACGAGCAGGCAATGGCTGCGAAGTTCCGAATGTTGGCGAGGTTTTGGTTCGAGGGTAAGATGATGTGAGGGTAACAAACCAGCGATGGGGAGGCGATAACCTCGAAACCCAACTGCTTGAAAAGTTCAGCAGAATCGGATGAGACATCGCTGTTGTAATGCCAGTCAAAGATCGTGATTTCTTCCGCCGGTAGACCTTCCATTATTTCCGGATTGCTGAGCAGCATATCGCCCCAAAAAGCTGAACGCCGCCCGTGTTTCGCTGCTAATGCGTGGCAGGCAAGCAGATGCCGGCGGAACCACTCTGCTCGTGACACCCCGGAAAAGCGATTCTCGCAGCGCGAGCACTGCGTCATATCGACCTCGTCGAATCCGAGGTGGAGCATTGGATGGTCGAATGACTCCGCCGCGTTTCCGAGCATTTGGTCAATGTAATGCAGAGATTTTTCAGACGCTGGACAAAGGACATTAGTGTGACCAGCGATGGGGTCTTCGGCCCAGTCGGGTCTCGGTGTCGTTCCCCGGTCTTCGTGAAGAAAATCAGTGTAGTCGGCCCGTCTGTTGAACATGTGCGCATGACCGAACGATTCGATTTCCGGAATCAACTCCACATGATAAAATCGAGCGTAATTGCGCAACTCATGGATGTCCTCGCGAGTCCAGGCATGAGGATGCATCAGTTCAGGATAATCTTCGTGGTGGAGGCAGGATGTCTGGTCGTCGGTCAGGTGGACAAGAATGGTATTGATACCATAACGAGCTGCCCACCGAATGACGCGCCGATAGTAACCAAAGTTTTCGTTTTGTCGCGCGGGGTCGAGCATGATCATGCGTGTTGCCAACTCGGGCCAATCGGTCACGATCCCCGCCCGTAGGAAGGGGGCGCTGGCCACAGCCCGCACCAGAGACATCATCCCTCGGAAAACGCCGGGTGGTGTTGCACCCCGAAGACAGATTCCATCCGGGTCGAGCGTGAGTTCATAGGCTTCAGCAAGGAGGGCATCACGATAACGGCTTGGCCGGATGCGACAATCGAGAGGCTCAACCGAAGCACGGAAAGTCATGCCACCATTGTCGGTTGCGACACCTTGCTCCAGGAGCGCTTCGGCAAACGCCTCGAAGGCGCTGGTTAGTTCTTCCGAGGGGGCACTCCATTGGAGACTTTTTATTTGGAAGGGAGTTCCTTCAGAACTGGTTGATTGAGCAAAGGGGAAGATCGCTGACAGGCTCAGCGTTTCCGAATTGTCCTGATGGGGGGGGAGATGACTTGTCATGAAATTGAAGGAGTTGTGACAAGAGTTTGCCTCGCAAGCCGTAAATGTTCTCGCCGCTAAGAAAAGATCAAAATGCGACTTCTTAGACTATTTCGTGTCGAGGAACCGTTCGGTGATGGGGCCGTAGGCGTCTATGCGGCGGTCTCGCAGGAAGGGCCAGTTGCGGCGGGTGTATTCCTGTGTGGCGGGGTCCACTTCGGCGTACAGGATTTCTTCGGTGTCCGCGCCCGCTTGCGCCAGCACTACTCCGAAGGGGTCGCAGATGAAGCTGCCGCCCCAGAACTCGATCCCATCGCCCCCGGCTGAATCTATTTCAAGTCCCACGCGGTTCACTGCCGCCACATACACGCCGTTCGCGATGGCGTGGCTGCGTTGCATGGTGGTCCAGGCGCTGGTTTGGCGCTCGCCGTATTCGGCTTTTTCAGCGGGATGCCATCCGATGGCCGTGGGATAAAAGATGACGTTGGCACCCATGAGCGCCGTGATGCGCGCAGCCTCGGGGTACCATTGGTCCCAGCAGATGAGCGTTCCCACTTTGCCGGCTGGCGTGTCAAAGGCGCGGAAACCGGTGTCGCCGGGGGTGAAGTAATACTTCTCGAAAAAGAGCGGGTCGTCGGGGATGTGCATCTTGCGGTAGATGCCCTGCACTTCACCCGCAGGGGAGAGCATGGCTACGGTATTGTGGTACAAACCCGCCGCACGGCGCTCGAAGAGCGAAGCAACCACGGTGACGTCGTGCGCCTTCGCAACTTTGCCAAGGGCCCCGGTCGACGGCCCGGGAATAGGCTCGGCGAGGTTGCAAGTGTCGGCGTTTTGGCTCTGGCAAAAATAGGGTGATCGGAAAAGTTCAGGCAGGCAGATCACCTTCGCGCCCTTGCGCGCCGCTTCTGCCACAAGGTCACACGCCTTGGCGAGATTCGCATCGGTGTCGGAGGAACACGACATCTGAATGGCGGCGATGGTGAACTTTCCTTCAGGCATTGTCGACTTCCCTCCGATGGATTCAATTAGTGTTGGGTTCAAAAAAAAGAGGCCGGGCAAACGATCCATCCGATCGTTACCCGGCCATAAGATACGCTTGTGCTACTCGATGAATTCGAGTTTCGTCCCCGACTTCACGCGTGCCGAAAGCTGTTTGGCATCCCAGTTGGTCAGGCGGATGCAGCCGTGGGATTCGCCGCGGCTGATGGTTCCGGGATTTGGTGTGCCGTGGATGCCCACGCTCTTGCGCGAGGTGCCGATCCACACGGCTCCCACGGGGCTGTTTGGGCCGGGAGGCAGCAGGGCTTCCGGGTCGTTTTTGTCGTGATCCCAGAACAGGCTCGGTTTCAGGGTGAAGTAAGGATTGGGCGTTACGACCGTGACTGCCCACGTCCCCAACGGTAACGGATCATTTTCGCCGCCCAGGGTGCTGGGGAAATAAAACATAAACCGTCCCGCGCTGTCGTAGGCTTCGGTCCATTTGTTGTGCTTTGAAATGCGGACCAGCGCAACGCTTCCCCTCTGCTCGTCGATGCCGTTGGCGACATTCGGCACAAGAATTCGCTGACCGGCTTGGAGGCGACTAAAATCTGTTCCGGGGTTCAGCTTGCGCAGAAGTGTGGGGGAGACGTGGAAAAGTTCGCCGAGTTTTTCGATCGTTTCTTCGTAGGGCAACCATTTCATTTTTGACTGTGCATAATAGTCGCGGGGCACGAAGCCGAAGGGGCCCTTCAGGTCTTCTGCGGACAGAGTCCAGGAGAGCAGATAGGCGTCGGAGAATCCATCGAGCCGGGCAAGAATGCGGTCGTCCATCTGGCCGGTGGGGGCGAGGCTGTTGTTCTTCTGATAAACGATCAGAGCGCGACCCGTGTTGTAACCCCAGCGCCCATCAATCTCGCCCACAGAGTAGCCGTGGTAATCGAGAAAGATTTGCAGCTTTAGGACGTTCATATCGTCGCCCTGCTCGCGCGGGAAGTTAATGGGGCGCGCAACCGCAGCTTGATTCGCGGGTACATTGGACGCCGCAACGGTGCGTCCGGCACCCGGTCCAGGCTGCTCGGAGGGTTCAATATCGGGTACTTCAACAACGTCCGCAACGGGGTTGGCATTCGATGGTGCGCCCGGCGTTTGAGCTGCCGCTGTGAACGTATAG
The DNA here is from genome assembly GCA_002842095.1 of candidate division BRC1 bacterium HGW-BRC1-1. Taxonomy (GTDB): domain Bacteria; phylum Sumerlaeota; class Sumerlaeia; order Sumerlaeales; family Sumerlaeaceae; genus HGW-BRC1-1. The sequence goes on along the minus strand of PHCB01000014.1, from coordinate 152,907 downwards.
CCTAACAACAACATCAACATGGTCGTGGCAAATCCGCGACCCAACATCATCTTCATGTAATAATCTCAACTTCGCTCGGAGCATCGAAGGGTCTTGTGCGGTGACGCGGATAACCCACGACCCGCCCAAAGAACCTCCGGCACACCGGCTTCTCTGGATAAGTGGTAACTTCCCCGCTACCTACATCTCAGAGGATGAGGACTTCACGCCTTCAGTGCGCGAGCGTAAGCTTCCTTCGTCTTGGCCCAGGCCAGATCAGGGTTTCCGGGGCGAATCCAGGAGATATGTTTGCAACCATCGAAGCCCCAGACGGCGATGTTCTTAACCCCCGATGATACAATGAGGTCCGTAGCGGTGACAATCTCCTGCTCGCGGCCCGCCGGCACGTGGAAATTCTGGATCCAGATTTGGGCTTCCAGGTTATGCTTCTCGCACAACTGCATAACCTCGCGACTGTTCCCCCCGACAAATTCTTCGAGGTCCTTTTTGAAGGAGACCCAGTACGGGTCCGTCCCAAAAATATCGAGATGGGGAATGGAAGCCATGCGCCCGAAGTTGGCGGTGCTGTGCTCGGGGTCTTTGCTGGGTAGCACGCACAATGCATTTTTGCGCCCCTTGCTGTGGCCGTAGGCGATCATCTCGCTCAGGAATTCGAAGATGCAGTCTTCCTGGAATTTGTTCAGTTCGGGGGTGCGTTCGGTCGGGAAGGGCAGTCCTGTGCGTTCGGTGAAGAGCTTGCGGCAGGTCTCGCACAAGCATCCCCACGTGTCGGGGCGGGTGCCCACCCAACCCACCACATAGAAATGCGGTTCATCCCAGAAGAACGTCTCGGCGCCTGTGGCGGCGGCCTGGTCGGTCCACTCGCGCATGAACTCACGGAAGCGGGGATGGTTCGGGCAAGCGGCGCCTGCGGCGCGACCGTCGCTGACCATCTGGCAGGCGTCGTGATTCTGCATCACGAAGTTGGAATAAGATTCCCCGCCGAAAACTTTGCCCACACCCCAGGGATCGATGTAGACCTCCATGCCGAGTTCCTGCGTCATGGCCACCATTTCGCACATGTTCTGGTGGTAGAACATCATGTCGTTCTCGTTATAGGTGTGCACCACGAAGGTGCAGCCCATATCGCGCAACTCTTCCATGTCCTTGCGCACGTGCTTGAGAATGCGGTTACCAAAATAAGAGCAGCCAAGTTTCATAAGGGGGAGCCTCCCTGCGATTTGCTCGGTGAGCATAGTGGATACGGCATTAGGCTTGGGGGCGATGGATTGGTCAAGGGAAGACGGGTCGGTTGCCAATGCTGTCGTCCGTGGCACTGACAAATCTCGCGGCATGGGCACCCTTGGGGAAGAATAGTTTTTTCGCCGCAAGGTATCCGAACCAGCACCGCGAACTCGCGTGCTGATGGGCGATTAGCTCAGCTGGTTAGAGTGCCGGCCTCACATGCCGGAGGTCACTGGTTCGATTCCAGTATCGCCCACCATTTTCATTCATTTTCAATCTCTTCGTCCCTCCTCTCTGGGGTCTATGCGTCCGTTACACACCCTTCGCTGGCGCTTTGGACGGTGCGCAGATATTTATAAAGAATGCCGCTGGAGACTTTGTACGGGGGCGCGGTCCAGGCGTTGCGGCGGGTGGATATTTCCTCGTCGCTTATCTCGACTTCCAGCAGGTTTTGGTCTGCATCGATGGTGATCATGTCGCCTTCCTGCACCAGCGCGATGGGGCCACCCGTCTGAGCCTCGGGGGTGATGTGGCCGACGATGAAGCCGTGGGAGCCGCCGCTGAAGCGGCCATCCGTGAGCAGGGCCACATCCTTGCCAAGGCCCGCGCCCATGATGGCCGAGGTTGGCGTTAACATCTCGGGCATACCCGGGCCGCCCTGGGGGCCTTCGTAGCGGATGATGATGACGTCGCCGGCTTTGATCTGTTTTTTCTCGAGGGCGTGGAGCATCTCCTCTTCGCTGTCGAAGGGACGCGCGGGGCCGCGAAAGCGGAGGCCCTCCTTGCCGGTGATTTTGGCCACGGCTCCGTCGGGGGCGAGGTTGCCGTGGAGAATCTGGATGTGAGCCGTTGCCTTGAGCGGGTGCTCGATGGGAGCCATGACCTTTTGGCCCTCAGATAGTTGCGGCGCGTTCTCTACGTTCTCTGCGAGGGTGCGGCCGGTTACGGTCATGCAGTCGCCGTGGAGCAGGCCCTTCTCCAGAAGGTAGCGCATGACGGCCGGGGTGCCGCCGACCTTGTGCAGGTCCTCCATGACATAACGCCCGCTGGGTTTAAGATCGGCCAGAAGGGGGACGCGGTCGCTGATCGTCTGGAAATCTTTCAGTTCCAGCGGCACCCGCGCGGTGCGGGCCATGGCCAGCAGATGCAGCACGGCATTGGTGCTGCCACCCAGAACCATCACGAGGGTCATGGCGTTTTCGAAAGCTTTGCGTGTCATGATGTCGAGGGGTTTGAGGTCGCGTTCCAGGAGCATTCGCACGGCTGCTCCGGCGCGGGTGCACTCGTCGCGCTTGTCGGGGCTTTCGGCGGGGGAACTGGAGGATGCGGGCAACGACATGCCGAGAGCTTCGATGGCCGAAGCCATGGTGTTCGCCGTGTACATACCGCCGCAGGCACCGGCCCCGGGGCAGGCACCGTGCACGATGGCCTGGCGCTTCTGGTCGTCGATGCGGCCGCCGATGTATTCGCCGTAACTTTGGAAGGCCGATACGATGTCGATGGGTTCGCCGTCCACGCATCCGGGTTTGATGGTGCCGCCATAGACCATGAGGGCGGGACGGTTAAGGCGCGCCATGGCCATGAGGCAGCCGGGCATGTTCTTGTCGCAGCCAGGCAGGGCGACCAGCGCATCGTACCATTGGGCACCCATGACGGCTTCGATGGAGTCGGCGATGATGTCGCGGGAGGGGAGCGAGTAGCTCATGCCGTCGGTGCCCATGGAAATGCCGTCGCTCACGCCGATCGTGTTAAAGCGCATCCCCACCATGCCTGCTTCTTGCGTGCCTTTGCGCACCAACGCGGCGAGGTCGTTCAGGTGCATGTTGCACGGGTTGCCTTCGAACCACATGGCGGCGATTCCCACCTGGGGCTTGTTCATGTCCTCGGTGGTCAGTCCGGTGGCATACAGCATGGCCTGGCTGGCACCCTGACTACGCGGCTGGGTGATGGTGCTGCTGTACTTGTTGAGTTTGGGGGATGATGGGTTGTCGGCGGGGGGCGTCATGGTAGGGCGGGCTCCTTCAAGATTGTTTCATGGCGAAGATCAGCCTGCTACCTTGGGGGAAGAAAGCCCTGCTGGCAAGACGGATATTTCAGGGGAGCTATGGGACCAATGGGACGTATGGGAAGTATAAGATGCTTCTTCGGATCAGTACAATTCCCAGGTGTCCACGGATGCCAGTTCGCTGATGCGTACGAAGCGTACGGCATCGGCGGCGACAACGCCGGTCACGTCATTGCTCAGGGACACTTTTGGGGCTCCGGGGGCTGCGATGAGGTTGAAGGTGCCCAACAGTTGCCAAGACCCGCCATTGCCGCGTTGATCAACCGATACATTGGTTGTGCCGTCGCGGTGGGTGACCTGGTACGTTACGGCATCGGCGCGGTCGGCTCCGGCGGTCCACCAGGCGTATACTTTGTAGCGCCCGTTGTCCGCCAGAGAGGGCGTCCAGGTTGCGGTGCAAGTGCCGGCTGCGCCGGTGGCTTTCAGGCTGTTGCTTCTGAAGCGATCGAAAGGAGCGTGGCTTGCCCAGGATCCCGTGTAGGTTGCTTCGGGGTCGTCATTGTCCACGGTATTCGCGGGGGCTACGATCCAGGCGGTGCACACAGCGCGTTCGCTTCCATCGGAGGGACTGTTCTTGATCTGTCCCTTTACCCATGCGGTCGTGGAGCCGCCGCCGTCGAGATTGACTGATTCTTCGGCCCCGAGATCGGCCATGAAACGGGCTTCTTCGGTGAAAGTCATTCCGACGCTAAGCGCGGTCTGGCGCCCATCCACGGCTACCAGCCAGACGCGGGGTGGCGAGGTACGGCGGAAACCAATCATGGTGCGCGGATGGCGCACATCTGTGGATGAAGCGGCCCAATTCTCGTTGTCCACGGTGGCCACGCCTCCGGTGGTGGTGAAGCTGCCAATGCCGGCAATGGTGTCCACCACACGGGGCCAGTTGGTGGAGTCAGCGGGAACATTTCCGCCGGCCACCTTGGTGCGGTATACGTCCACCTGATGGTTACTCGTGAAACCAATGGCCGAGAAGTTTCCCCCGGAATTGGAAACCACGTGACCATCTTTCAGAAAATAGCTGACGGATTGGTAGGGTGTGCCCGTGTTGAAAAAACCGGCATTCATGGCCGCCACGGCATCGCTACGAACCGCCATGGAGCTGGTGCGCTCAAGGGCTTGAGCCTGCTTGAATACCGGGACGAGTTCGACGTTGGGATTGGTGATGTCAATCTCGACGATGTGGATGCTCCACCGGGGACTGGCGTGGGTGGCCGTGCGATACGTGACGCCCGATGAGATGGTCTGGGGCGAGGAATAGATCATGGCGGGATAGTAAGCTCCCGACGCTACGGCGGAAAGAGAGAGGGTGATGGCTGCGCAGGAGAGTGTGAAAAATTGACGGATAACGGTTTGCATAGAACACCTGAAAGTAAGTTTGGCGCTCTTGGCACCGGAAGTCAGCTTTATTACTGAACTAAACAAACCCCTGGTTTCAAGGAGAACCGCCACCCCCACGGAGGGGAGCGCGGGATGTCTGTCCAGGCATATGTGGACGGATCCTGCGAGCGGTCGCGCCCGAACACCGGGTGGATTTGTCGAACCCTCTTCTTTGCTTAACTCATCTCGGGATGTTGGAAGGGACCCGCACCGACCTTGTCACCCTCAACATCGACCAAAAGCAGATGGGCGTCGTCGTTGTCGACTCCGGGGCCACCCGATTCTACCGCCTCCCACTTGCCCACTTGCTGGCGGATGGCAACCCCGGTGCGACCGGCGTGCAACCGGTGTGCAAGCGGTTCAACTGACACGCAATCGGCAGGCCATTATCTACATAGAGGCCTCCACGCGGCCTCCAGTTTGTACTGCACCCACGCGTTCACCTTCAGGACGGTGCGGCCCCGTTGTTGCACGGGCGGCGGGTGATACGGGCCGCCATGCCACTTGGTATTGTGGTGCGGGAGCGCAGACTTCAAGGCCTGCGCTCCCGCTTGCCGCATAGCGGCTCAGTACAGTTCCCACTCCGTGACGGCGGCGCTGCCTTGGTACTCGTATGCTCCGATGTCGAAAGCGTCGGCGCCTGCCTGACCCACGCTGGGCACGTCGTACGGGCGGGTGGCGCCGTCGCGGTCGGTGGTGGGGGCGCCGGTGGCCAGGCCGGTGTCGAGCGCCGGGGATGCGGACGTCAGGTGGAAGTTGCCCGCTGCGCGGTTGACGAACGCGGGGTCGCCCTCGAGATTGCCCCCGGCCCAGGTCTGGGCGTTGAGCTGCGCGAGGTTGTTCTGCGTCATGGCCCCCAGGATGTACACGAGCGCCGTCGGCGCGTCGTGGAGCAGGCAGTTCGACATCTCCTGCGGCAGCGAAGTAATGTCATAGAAGACCGCGGCGTAGTCCATCGAGTCATCTATGATGAGGTTGCGGAGGATGGGATTCGCGCCGCTGATGGACCAGAACTGCCCCCAATAGAGGGTGTTGCCGCTGAGGGTGCAGTTCTGAATGACCGGTTCGGCCTCATTCTGCATGTATATCCCGCCACCATAGGGGGCGTCGTTCGCCGTGATGACGCAGTTGCGGATGATGGGAGCGCCGCCGTCAATGAGAACCCCGCCCCCCCCGATGCCACTCTCGTTGTTGCGGATCATGCAGTGTTCGATGACACAGGCGGTGCAGTTGAACAGGCGCACGCCGCTGGCGGTGGCGCCGGTGATGGTGAAACCCGAAAGCGTGGCGTTGGTGACGACCGCGCCCACCACTGCGGAATGAAACGACCCGACGGTGCTGCTGGACTGGATGGTGGCGGAATGGGTGACCCAGTTGCGCTCGGAGAGGGAGGATTCCAAACCGGAGAAGCCCCCATAGACGCCGACGCCGCTCTTGAGGGGGACGGATCCGACGTAAGTGCCGTCCGCCACCCACACCTCGTCACCGGAACCGGCGGCCGTCACGCCCGCGACAATGGTCTGATAGGCTGTGCCCCACGACGTTCCGTCGCGGGTCGGCCCCGGAGAGTCGACATCAACGAACACCACCGCGCCCGTGGCGGTGCCCGCGAGAAGCAGCGCGCATGCGCCGCTGATAACGCCCAAACACTTGCGAATGGAATACATGATTACCCCTTGGTAGTTTTATCGTGAAACACATGCCTTCATTTGGCCTTGGAGTCTTTCGGTCGGCATGTCAAAAGGAAAAGCCACCGCAGTGCGACTGAGCGTAATCCGTCAGCACTGATTTTTTCGGGGATGCGGGGTGTTTGAGGGGTTTTTGTTTCTGGTTTTGAGTTGTGGCGAATTCACTGGCGCTGCAATCGCGCTATAGCTGCGTGAAGTTGCGCTCGAAAGATCACGCGGGCGTCCACCAGTTTTACAATCGCTTGGCGGATGGGTGTTATTTGAAATGTGAAAAATCGCGCATGGGCCGGTGAATTGTATTCTTATATAGGAATACGATATGGTGCTGCAAGCTACGGAATCAAATCGTGGCCGGCTTTCAAATTTCTCAAAATCAGGGAGTTCAGATGAGTATAGGTGTGGTGTCTCCGGCGGAAGTTCATCAGCGTTTGCAGGAGGGGGAGAAGTTGGCGCTTATCGATGTGCGGACGCCGGGCGAGCACGGATCGGTAAACACACCCTCGGCACGTTTGGTTCCCCTCGATATTTTCAAATGCGAGGATATCTTTAATAGGTGCGGTGGGGCAGATGCGCCGATTGCTTTGATGTGTAAGAGTGGCATGCGGGCGCGTCGGGCGGCGGAAATGTTGATGTCTGCCGGTGCCAGCAATGTGATGGTTGTGGATGGTGGCATGGACGGTTGGTCGAGAGCTGGACTTCCGGTGATTCGGGGCAAGAGTAGTATTGGGGTGGATCGTCAGGTGCGCATCGTAGCGGGCGGCATGGCTTTGGCCGGAGGTCTTCTGGCGGTGCTGGTCAACCCGGCGTTCGCGTGGTTGAGTGCTTTTGTGGGCGCGGGCCTTGTGATGGCCGGACTGACGGATTTTTGCCCCATGGCGATCTTCATTGCGAAGATGCCATGGAATCGCTCGAAGGACCCCAACGCCTGTTTCCGTGGTTGAAGTTGGGGGGTGGAAAAGTAAACTTTCAGGAACAAGGAGAGCTTCATGGCTGAAAAGGTTCTTATCATTGGTGGAGTTGCGGGTGGTGCCAGCGCGGCGACCCGTTTGCGCAGGCTGAGTGAGGATGCGGAGATTATTCTGGTGGAGCGTGGGCCGCACGTTTCCTACGCCAATTGCGGTCTGCCTTATTATGTGGGCGGCGAGATTAAGGAGCGCGGAAAGCTGCTGGTGCAGACGCCGGAAAAGCTCAATGCGATGTTCGCTCTGGATGTGCGAGTGAACACGGAGGCGGTAAGCATTGATCGCGCGGCGCGGACGGTGGAATTGCGCAACACGCAAAGCGGAGAGGTGACCCGCGAGACTTTCACGGACTTGATTCTTTCCATGGGTGCAGCACCCTTGCGTCCGCCAATTCCGGGCATTGAGCGCGCCGGGCATTTTTCGGTTCGCAGTGTTGTGGATGTGGACGCCATCACTGATTGGATTGATACCAACTCCGCGCAGACGGCGGTTGTGGTGGGGGGCGGTTATATCGGGTTGGAAATGGCCGAGCAGCTTGCGCATCGCGGATTGAAGGTGAGCTTGGTTGAGGCCCTTCCCCAGGTGATGGCGCCGCTGGATCCGGAAATGGCGGCCTGCCTGCATCAGGAGTTGAGGAACCATGGCATTGACCTGACACTTGGCGACGGTGTGGCGGGTTTTGAAGCCGCGGCGGCGGGGGAGACCGCGAAGGCTTCCACGGTGGTGTTGCGTAGCGGAAAACGGTTGCCCGGTGACATCGTCATTCTGGGTCTGGGAGTGAAACCGGAAATTAAACTCGCGGCAGAGGCGGGCCTGGAAATTGGTGCGCGTGGCGGCATTCGCGTGGATGACACGATGCGGACGAGTGATCCGAACATTTATGCTGTGGGCGATGTGGCGGAAGTGCGTGACTTCGTGACCGGCGAATGGACTTTGATTCCGCTGGCCGGGCCGGCGAACCGGCAGGGTCGCATCGCGGCTGACAACATCTGCGGACTGAACTCACGCTATCGCAGCACCCAGGGTTCTGCCGTGTTGCGCTTGTTCGATCTGACAGCGGCGACGACCGGTGCCAACGAGAAAACGTTGAAGCGCGTTGGGATGGAATACGAAGCAATCCACCTTCATCCGGGATCGCACGCAGGGTATTATCCGGGCGCGTTTCCCATCTCTCTGAAAGTTCTCTTTAACCCGAAGACCGGAAAGTTGTTGGGCGCCCAGGCGGTGGGTAAAGACGGCGTGGACAAGCGGATGGATGTGTTCGCCACCGCGCTGGCGGCGGGCATGACCATGGACGATCTGGCGGAACTTGAGCTGTGTTACGCTCCGCCCTTTGGTTCAGCGAAGGACCCCGTAAACCTGGCCGGGATGATCGCTCAGAATATCATGGCGGGTCGCCTGACCGTGGCCCACTGGGATGAGATTGCCGAAAGTGGCGATCGCGATTTCGTGTTGGTGGATGTTCGCGATTGCACCGGGCGCAACAATGGCACCATCCCCGGATCGATTCACATTCCGCTGGCTGAACTTCGCGGGCGTTTGAAGGAACTGCCTCGTGGCCAGGAAATCGTGGTGCATTGCACATCGGGGCAAACGAGTTATTTTGCATCGCAAATTCTGCAGAACAACGGTTATCGCGTGCGCAACTTATCGGGGTCTTACCTGACTTGGAAAACAGCCACGGGTTGCTCTTAAGCAGCTTCGATTTGTTTTGATTGGGAAGCCGCGCAGGGCTGGGTCACTATGCCTTGCGCGGTTTCAAATCGCGGGCGTGGGCTATTCGATCGATGAAAAGAATTCCGTCGAGGTGGTCGATCTCATGCTGGAAGATCACGGCTTCGAAGCCCTCTGACTGTATCGTACAGGGGATGCCGTCGGGTGTGAGCGCGCTGATGACGACGCTTGCAGACCGCGGGATGCGGGCCACGAAATCCGGAATCGACATGCAGCCCTCGCGAAAGGTAATTTCGCCTTCGCGGGCTATGATCTCCGGGTTGAGCAATACGAGGGGCCCGTGGTTGGGCACAGGTTTGCGCGCGCGGGTTGCGTCGACCGCGATGATGCGCAGGCCTTCACCTATCTGGGGTGCGGCAATGCCAACTCCCACGTGGTCATCGAGGGTGGCCTGCAAGTCCCTCACAACTTTCCGCACTTCCGAGTCGGATGGATCGACTTCGCCAGCTCGGGCGCGAAGGATTGGATTGGGGTAAAGGACGATGTCGCGAGACGGCATGGTTTGGGTCGGGCTTTACAAGTCAGAGCTTTGCATGGGTTCGAAGCGCAGATCGATACCGAGCTTTTCGGCAACCGACGCGAGAGCGTCGGCCACCTGGGACCATTCGCCCTCCAACCGGCATTCGATCTGCACGAGGTAGACGGGCACGCGAGTGCGTTCCAGCAGGCGCGTGGACATTTCGATGATGTTCACATCGTGGTCGGCCAGCGCGCGGGAGATGCCCGCGACGATGCCCACGCGATTGGGGCCCGCCGCGGAAATGAACGCGTTGGGTTCAGCGCTGCTCACGTCGCTGCTGGCGGACTCCAGATGAATCTTCATCTCGAGTTGTCCGGCTGTGGCTATCAGATGCCGGCGCAACGCTGCTTCGTTGCCACCGCGGGCGAGAAGAATCATCGCAAAATTGCCCGACAGGCGGGTCATGGAAACGTCTTCCACGTCCACTTCGTTTTCGGCCAATACCGTGGCGATGGCTGCGATAATACCCGGCTTGTCTGCACCGGTCACGGTAACGAGCCAGTGGGGCGCGGTGTGGTCGATGGTCATGGGATGGGTTCCCTTTGTGAGTTCAGTGTTTTACGATGCCGGCAATGCAACGCACGGTGTCGCGTGCAATGACGAGTTCCTCGTCTGTGGCAACCACATACACTTGCACGGGTGAATCATCCGTCGTGATTTCTCCATCGCCGGTCAGGTTGTTGTTCTTTTCCTTGTCCAGTTTGATGCCCAGTTTCTCCATGCCATCGAGCACCATTTCGCGGATGATGGGGCTGTTTTCGCCAATGCCGCCCGCAAAACAGATATAGTCTGTTCCACCCAGGGCCGCATGGTATGAGCCGATGTATTTACGCACACGGTAGGAGAAAGCCTGCAAGGCGAGAAGGGCGCGTTCGTTGCCGTTGCCCATTTCTTCTATCAGTTCGCGCACGTCGCTGGAGGTTCCGGAAAGACCCAGAAGTCCGCTGAACTTGTTCATGAGGGTGTTCATTTCGTGCAGGCTGATTTCCTCTTTCGCCATCATGTAGAGGACAACGGCCGGGTCCAGATCGCCGCAGCGGGTTCCCATGATTAAACCTTCGAGGGGTGTGAAGCCCATGCTTGTGTCGATGCTTCTTCCGCCGTCGACCGCCGCCACCGAGCAGCCATTGCCGAGGTGGACGGTGATAACCTTGAAGTCTGCGCGTGAGCGATTTACCAGGCGGCTCTCCAGCGAGTAAGTCATGAAGCGGTGGGAGGTGCCGTGGAAACCGTAGCGCCGTACCTTGTGGCGCTGGTATACCGAGTAGGGCAGGGCATAAAGGAAGGCGTGTTTGGGCATGCTCTGATGGAAGGATGTGTCGAAGACCGCGGCATGGGGGACATCCGGCAGCACCTCCTGCATGATGTCGTAGCCCTTGAGATTGTGAGGATTGTGAAGGGGGGCGAGTTCGAAACAGTCGCGAATTTTGGCGGCCACCTCGGCGTCGATGAGCACGGAGTTGGAGAAGTATTCGCCGCCGTGAACGATGCGGTGGCCGACGGCGTCGATCTCCGAAATGTCGTTAATGACACCCGTTTCCGGGTCAGTGAGAAGCTTCATCACCTGCTTGATGGCGGATTGGTGATCCCAGATGGGTGGCATGGAAATGTGGTCGGGTTTGTCGGGGGATTTGAACTTCACCGTGGCGGTGGTCATTCCGATTTTTTCGATGAGACCGCGGCCGAGTTTCTTTTCGGTTTGGTTGTCGATGGCGTCGAGACTCGTCTCGATAAGCTCAAATTTTACCGACGAACTGCCTACATTTAATACCAGAACTTTCATGGCCGCATCCTTCAGAATGATATCTTACAGGTGAAAGAAGGAGGGGGAAAGGGAGGGTTTCAAGGGATGTTGAGAGGCGGACGAAAGAAAAATGATCGTGTCGTATTCCGGGCTGCGTTTTTGAAAGAATTTGCCATCGGGGAGCCGGGGGAGATGGGACGTGTTTCTCACTGGACGTGGCGGTAAGCATGGAGGATAGCTTTTCTGTGTCCATCAATACTGATAAATTAAGTGGAAGCGCGCCGTTGCTATCGGTATTGGTAGTGGACGACGAAGAGTGGACGCTGCGGACCCTGACGCATTTGTTGTCGGGATGGAATCTTCAGGTGCTGCCTGCGCAGAACCTGGCAGATGCATTCAGGCATCTGAAATCGGGGATGCCGGATTTAACGATCATCGACGCGTACCTGGGTGATGAGGACGGCGTGGCGTTTACGGGTGAATTGCGGCGCCAGTTTCCTCAAGCGGGGATTTTGGTTATCTCCAAAGAAGACACAGATGCGCTGGCCCGCAGGGCGATTGAGGCTGGTGCGGATCATTTTCTCTCAAAGCCCGTCAGCAAGAGTGACCTGAGATTGAATATGGACCGCCTGCTGGAACTGCGACGCGAGCGGGCTGTTTTGTTCGGGACGAATGTTCGTCATGAGTTAATGAATCCGTTGTTTCCCGAGATTCTTACCCAGAGTGAAAGCATGGGTTCGGTGCTGCGATTGGTGGAGAAGGTTGCTCCGCGCGACATGTCGGTGTTGGTGCATGGTGAGAGTGGCACCGGTAAGGAGTTGGTGGCGCGGGCTATTCACAAGCTCAGTTCCCGCAGCCGCTGTAATTTCGTGGAGTTGAACTGTGCCGCATTGCCCCCGAACCTGGTGGAGAGCGAACTTTTTGGTCATGAAAAAGGGGCGTTTACGGGCGCCATTGTTTCTCGGGCCGGAAAGATAGAGCAGGCCCAGGGGGGGACACTGTTCCTGGATGAGGTGGGAGATCTGCCGCTTGAGATTCAGCCCAAACTTCTCAGGGCGTTGCAGGAAAAACGCATCACGCGGGTGGGCGGACAGGGTAGTACGGAGTGCGACTTTCGGCTGGTGTGCGCCACGAATCATGATTTGGTGGAGGAGGTTCGGGCGGGTCGGTTTCGCGAAGATTTGTTTTATCGCGTGGCAGTTTTTCCCATCAAGCTGCCGCCGTTACGCGAACGCATGGATGATCTGGAATTGTTGTTTTCTCATTTCTTGCGGCAGGAACGCACAGATAAGCTGGTCCTTTCTCCGGATGCTTTGCAAACGATGCGGGATTACGCCTGGCCTGGAAACGTGCGTGAACTGAGAAATTTCGTGCAGGCTGTTACGCTTTTGGTGGATAGCGGACAGGTTGAGCGAAGCAATGTTGAGGCCTATTTCGGCAGCCGTCTGGAATGGGGGCGGACTCTGACGGGGGAGTCAGTTGTGTCGCTGCCGTTGAAGCGTGAGGTCCGAAAGCTGGCGGACATCGAGCAGGAAGAAATCATGTTCGCGCTGGCGGAGAATCATGGCAATGTTTCCGATGCTGCGAAGGCACTGGGCATGGGACGGGCGACGCTCTACAAATGGTTGAAACGACATGATGTGGGATGCGAGGGGACGGCGTCCGAATAGGGTTTCGTGGGGGTCGGAGTCAGCCGGGAGGACGCAGCAGAAATTCTTCGCCGGTTATTCTCAGAGATTCAGCCTCGGCGGATACCTGTTTCATCAGAGGAGCAAGAGTCTCTAATTCGTCACGTCGGGCGTGGTGGAGAATCTTCCGACAGGCCCGCTCAAAGTTCACCGCACCGATGTTTGATGCGGCGCCTGCCAGATTGTGGGCCAGCGACGCGGCGGCCCCGGCATCGTTGCGATCTATAGCAGCTTGCAACAACGTCAATTTCTGCGGTATCATGGCGATAACCCCGGCGAGGATTTCCCGACCAAATTCCGGGGTGCCATCCGCGATTTCTTCGATGCGAGATAAATCGAGAACACAGTCGGCGGGAGCAGAAGATGTGCTGTCATCGGTTTCCTGCGGGGATTCGTCCTCGTCTGAACTCGCACAATCGATCGGTAGCCATTTCCCGAGGATCGAAGTGAGATGTTCTTTTCTCACGGGCTTGCTCAGGTAGTCGTCCATGCCGGAGGTCAGGCAGTGTTCACGATCGCCCTTCATAGCGTTGGCGGTGAGGGCGATGATGGGAACGTTCTGTTTCCCGCCGGTCGCCTCAAGGTTGCGGATCATGGCGGTTGCTTCAAAGCCATCTATCTCGGGCATGTGGCAATCCATTAAAACAATGTGGAATGCGTTTTTCCGGAAGGCTTCAACAGCCTGCTGACCGTTGGATACGGCCTCGCAACGGCAGCCGAGGCGTTCGATCATATTCTTCGCCAGCTTGCGATTGACGAAGTTGTCTTCAGCTAAAAGTACGTTGGCATCGAATTGTTGCCATGTACCGCTGATGTCGCGTTCGGCTCGGGCTTGCCGGCTTGTGGGGGACGTTGGGGCCACCAGGGCAACGAGACAATCGAGAAGCTGTGCCTGTTTTACGGGGCGTGTGATGGATGAGGAAAATCCCTGCAGCGCCAGTTCCGTTGCAGGCAATTTGTTTTGTGCATCGGTGACGAGAACGAACGAAGGTTTGCGTTGGCCTCCGGCGATTTCGCGCCAGTTGGTCAGGGTGGTATGACCCGAGGGGAGGATGCGCTTGTCCACGAAAACGACCTCGTACATACTCCCCGCGATTCGCGCCTGCTGGAGAAGCTGGATGGTTGTCACGTCATCATGGGCTTTGTCGCAGGCCACCCCCCAGGGTTCGAGAAGTCCGCACATTTGTTCCGCAGTCGGAGCATGTCGCTCTGCAATGAGCACACGAGTGTCAGTCACCGCGTTGCGTTTCCCGGCGGTGATGGCGGAGATGTGGCTGATTTTCTGGAGGCTGAGGGGTATGGCGAATGAGAAGACGGAACCCTGTCCTTTTTTCGATTCCAGGTTGATGGTGCCCTGCATGGCCTCGACCAGTTGGCGACTGATGGCCAGACCGAGACCGCTGCCGGTGGTGGTTCGTGTGGGCGAGCTGTCTATCTGCGAAAAGGCATTGAAAAGGCGATGGAGATCTTCGGGCGAGATGCCTATGCCGGTATCGCTGACGCTGAAATGATAATCACCAGTTTCTGAAGACGGTTGAACGGCGGATAATCTAACGACCACCTCGCCAGTCTCGGTGAACTTAATGGCGTTTTCTACCAGATTGAGCAGAATCTGTCTCAGGCGTAGAGCGTCACCCTTTACCCGTGTGGAGAGTTTCACGGGGATGATGCAACTGAAGTCGAGCCCCTTGGCGTAGGCCCGCGGACCCAACAGGTCGGCGACGTCTTCCATCACGCGACGTATGTCGAAATCGACCTCGGTTAATTCGAGATGGCCCGCTTCAATTTTGCTGAAATCGAGAATGTCGTTGATGAGTGCGAGGAGGAACTCGGCACTGGTCCGTATCCCCTCGGCGAAATCGCGTTGTTCCTCGTTCAGCGCCGAATCCATGAGCAGAGCGGTCATGCCGATGATGCCGTTCATGGGAGTTCGCATCTCGTGGCTCATGTTTGCGAGGAAGGTTGATTTTGCCTGATTCGCCTCGATGGCCGTCTGTCGTGATTCCACCAGCGCATTGATAGGGGCGGAGACAATGGTGACACCACCAACTTTTCCCTCTTCGTTGTACCAGGGTTCGGCCGCCCAGTGAAACCAAGTGCGACTGCCATCGGGATGAACAAAGAGGGCTTCTTCCTCGTGGAATGATTCTCCCTGTAGAACCCGGTTGAGTTCCTCAAGGAAGCGAGCGGGCAGGTTGGAAAAGACTTCGTCATGGCGCCGCCCGATGATGTTCTGGCCGGTCATCTTGCCTTCGATTAACCAAAGCTGGCTGTGGGCCAGATATCGCAGTTGGGTGTCGAGAAGGGCCATGGGAATGGGGGCCGTTTCGAAGACACGTCTCAGGTTGGAGCGGTCATTGTTGGGGGGAAAGGGGGGATGAACCTCTTCGGTGGTTTGATGATGTGGGTCAGAATGTTCGGTTAAAGCCAGGATGGCACCGGTGAATTCGCCGCTCTTATCGCACCGGCGGGTGATTTTAATCTGGACGGGCGATGTGCCGTCCGATCGCCTCAGGGAGGCGGCCCAAGAGTCGATTTGGTTTTCGAAAAGTAGCTTATGGAAAGCCGGCGAGGTTTCCAAAACGCTGCCGGGAATCTGTATAAATTCCTCTGCGGGGCGGCTGAGAATTTTTTCTCTGGGTAGACCGAGAGCATGGCAGAATTCGTCGGTGACACGACAAAGTCGTCCGTTTTTATCGACGGCTATAATCCATGCCGGAATTTCCTCGAAGGCATCCTTCTGAGGATCCATCGGGTGGTTTACCATGAGACGGAATCTGTGGCGGTGCGTTTCGCTTTAGTCGGCGTACACACGGAAATCGAGGAAGGGAAAAATGTTGTTCTTCCATTCGAGTCTCTGCAGGTACGCTTCGTCGATCTGACCGCTCTTAATCATGAAATACAGATCGCTGAAGCCGAGCACGTGATCCTTTGTCCGTTTCACGGCGTACTCAACCATGGTGCGTGTTTTCATGATGAAAGCCCAGTCGCTGCTTTGGGCGAGGAGCAATTCTCTTGCGGCCTGGTTGAGGGCGCGGGTTGTGAGGCCATCGTCTGTGGACTTGTAATTATTGGCCAGTTCCACCATGCGCTCGGCGGCTTTGTGCAGGTGACGATAGATCCAATCGTTGCTGCCTTCGAGCCACACCTCGGCGTAGCCCTTGGCTCCCCAACTCGACATGCTGGGAACGGCCACCTGGTTGCTGGGGTACTTTTCCAGATATTCGCTGGGCGTGCACAGGTCGAGGGTGTTCTGGTCGTGGTGGATCTTGCGGAGCAGGAAGTTGAGGAACTCGGGGCCTTCGTACCACCAATGGCCGAAGAGTTCGGCGTCGTAGGGTGAAACGATGATGGGCGGTCGGTCCATAAGTCCGGCGAGGTATTCCACCTGCTTTTCGCGGTTGTACATGAAATTTCCCGCGTGGCTGGCGGCAATTTCGAGGGCGCGTTTTTCGCTGTACGGTTGCTTGTCGGTGGTGCGCCCGGTGATCTTGTAATACTTGATGCCGGTGTTGATGCGAAGGCCGCTCTCGTGGATGTAGGGGCGGATGTATTCGTAGTCGAGATCGAAGCCGATGTCGCGGTAGAACTCACGATAGTTGAGATCGCCGGGATAGCCTTCTTCGGCGCTCCAGACGGACTTGCTGCTTTCCACGTCGCGGGCAAAGGCGGCCACGCCGGTGGGGCAGTAGAGAGGCGCGAACACTCCATACTTCGGGCGCTTGGAGGCGTTGAGAACACCATGGGTGTCGACGAAGAAATGGCGGATTTGATTATCGGCCAGTACGCGGTCGAGGCCCGGGAAGTAGCCACATTCGCCATTCCAGATGCCGCGGGGCGAGCGACCGAAGGCTGCCTCGTAACTTTGACGGGCAACGGCGACTTGTGCCTTTACGGCGTTGGGCACCACCTCCATGAGGGGCATGAACCCGTGGGTTGCGCCGCAGGTGACAATTTCCAGTTTGCCGCTGTCTTGCAGGTCTTTGAAGGCGGTGATGAGGTTGCAGTGATATTGGTCGGCAAAGGTTTTGCGGCATTCATGGAACTTGCGCAGATACATGCGGGCCAGTTCCTGATATTCGGGTTGGAACTGGGTGCGGGTGATCTCTTTCTCTGCCAGTTCGATGAGCAACTCGATGTGCCGCAGATAGCGTGACTGAAGCAGTCCGTCGCTCAACATGCTGACCAGTGGGGGCGTGAGACTCATGGTCAGGCGGAAATCCACGCCATCCCTCAGGAGCCCGTTCATCATGTTGATGAGGGGGATGTAGGTTTCGGTTATGGCCTCGTAGAGCCAATCCTCTTCGAGGAAATCTTCATATTCGGGGTGGCGCACAAAAGGCAAATGAGCATGAAGCATGAGGCACAACATGCCCTTCGCGTTGTCTTTCCCTGTCAGCACTGTCGGCTACTCCGCGCCATTCCCCACCAGAAACGGGCGGAGACGGCATGATGGTCTGGTATCGTAAGATGTACTGTGGGGCGGTTCGGTTCCATCTGCAAGCGGTGTTTTGCTTTTTACGGGTTTCGTGTTTGAGTGAAAAATAATTCTTGGAGGCACCACGGGTCAAAGGCAGGGTTGAATTTCGCCGCACTCAAATCCCCATCGCGGAGTCATCCATTGAAGAAAAAAGGTTTATCCACACAAGCGGTCCATGCCGGCGAACCTGAACGGCAGTACATGGACTCCATTACGACGCCCATTGTTATGACGTCGTCGTACACCTTCACGCACATGAACGACGTGATGGATTACATCACCAAGAAAGTCGACCGCTTTGAGTATGGTCGGTATGGGAATCCAACCACGGCGGCCGTCATTAAAAAACTGGCGGCGCTGGAGGAGGCAGAGGACGCCGAGGTTTTCGACTGTGGCATGACAGCCGTTAGTTGCACGCTGTTGGGCTTGCTGCGCTCGGGGGACCATCTGGTTATCACCGACGACGCGTATAAAAAAACAACGATGTTTTGCGAGAAGGTGCTGCCGCGGTTTGGCATCAACGCCAGCGTGGTGAAGATGGGCGATTATGACCAGATGGAGCACGAGGTGGCGAAGTACGGTGCCAAGCTGGTGCTGAGCGAAACGCCCACGAATCCTTATCTCAATATAGCCGACATGGACATTCTGAGCGGCATGAAGGAGCGCCATGGATTTGTGCTGGCGGTGGATGCAACGTTTGCGTCGCCGGTTAACCAGCGGACTCTTGCGCAGGGGGCGGACGTTGTCATCCACAGCGCGACCAAGTATCTGGGGGGGCACAACGACATCCTCGGTGGTGCGGTGCTGGGCGGGCGCGAACTGGTGGAGAAAATTCGCGATTACCGCAACACCACCGGCGGCGTGATGGATGCCATGACGAGCTTCCTGCTGCTGAGGGGATTGAAAACGCTGGGGATCCGCATGGAGCGGCTGAACCAGAACGGCCTGGCGGTGGCGCGTCATCTGGACGATCATCCGGCGGTTCGCAAAGTGTACTATCCGGGTTTGCCGTCGCATCACGACCACGAAAAGGCCAGGAAGTTCATGACCGGGTTCGGTGGGGTCGTGACGTTTGAATTGGATGCTGACCTGCAGGGAACCATGGATTTTTTGAGCAACCTCAAGTTGTTCAAAATTGCTCCGTCGTTCGGAGGCGTTGAGGCATTGGTGACGCACCCCATGACTGTTTCGTATTACGACCATTCTCCCGAAGAGCGAGCGCGGTTGGGCATCCACGACGAGTTGATACGCATGAGCGTCGGCATCGAGGATGTGGAGGACCTGATCGACGACATCGAACAGGCGCTGGGCGAAAAAGCCAAATAAGCTCGAAAGGCCATCAGTACATTGCTTCACTAAAGCGAGGTCATTTGATGAGCTGGGTAATACTGATAATAGCAGGGATTTTCGAGATTGGGTGGGCCATCGGTTTGAAGTACACTGAAGGATTCACACGGTTGTGGCCCACGGTGGCGACGGTAACGGCGATGGTGATCAGTCTGGTGCTGCTTGGTCTTGCCGTGAAGACTCTCCCCGTAGGTACAGCCTATGCTGTGTGGGTCGGTATCGGCACGATAGGTACCGCGATACTGGGGATGGTGCTATTCGCCGAGCCCGCAAGTATGCTGCGCCTCGCGAGCCTGGGGTTTAT
Organism: candidate division BRC1 bacterium HGW-BRC1-1; assembly: GCA_002842095.1. Classification (GTDB taxonomy): domain Bacteria; phylum Sumerlaeota; class Sumerlaeia; order Sumerlaeales; family Sumerlaeaceae; genus HGW-BRC1-1. The sequence goes on along the minus strand of PHCB01000014.1, from coordinate 133,774 downwards.
TCTGCTCGGTATCGCGGGTCTGAAATTGGCGCATTTCTCATAGGCCGCGCGGTTGGGGTGCGTGAGAAAAAAATGGTGCCGGGAGACGGAATTGAACCGCCGACACGGGGATTTTCAGTCCCCTGCTCTACCAACTGAGCTATCCCGGCACTTAGGGAGATGGACTTGTTTAAAAAGCCCGTTCCAGATACTGGAGGGAATGGCGCGTTATTCAGCCAGAGATTTCAAGAGAGATCGACCGTGAGTAAGACAGGCGTCGAAAGAGTCTGCCGCGGTGAGCTGAGTTCCGGCGGGAAGAGGCTGTTTCATGTCGGTGGGGATTTGGTCGTCGGGTAGCTGACCGAGGACGGCCGGTGCGGCTTTGGGGGGAGGGGAATGGCGGGAAGCTAAAGTGGCGAGTTCCCGGGCTGCGGCCTTGTCCCCCGCTCGATAAAATAGCATGGCGAGATTGGCCGCGGCCTGTGCATGGGCGGGATCGAGTTCGAGTGCAGCGTGATAAAATTCGGCGGCCTGGGGGAACTGGTCGAGAGCCTCAAAGGCCACCCCGGCGTTGGCGTAGTGCGAGGCGTTGAGAGGTTCCAGCCCAGCGGCCTGCAAGAAAGCGATGGCGGCTGTGCGGGGTTCGTTCGCGGCTATGGCAGACTCACCAAGAAGAGCGTGCGCATAGGGGAGGTTGGGTGAATCATGAGCGGCTTTGAGCGCGTAGCCCATAGCGGCAAGGGGTTGGTTATTAAGGAGTGAACCTTGAGCAAGGAGGGCGTTCTCCATGCCATCGTGATCGGTGGCCCGTAGACCGTAGCCCTCGGGTTGTTCGGGGGAAAGGCGGAAGTCCAACACAGGCCAGTGCCAATATGAGATAAATGCCGCGACGAACAAGATCGTCGCTGTTGCGATCAGAGCGTTCCGTTTGGGCGATTTTATGAGATGCAGCAAGCGCGCGCCCCCAACCCCGGCGATGGGTATAACCGTGCCGACGAGGGGCAAACGCAGGCGTCCTGCTACGAAAAAGGCAATGATGCCCACGAAGGTGGCGGCGCCGGAAAGAAGGATCCATTGCGCGGCGCGGCGGTTGGAATGGGGTAGCGAGGGGAGCGCAGTTATGCCGATTATCGCTAAAGTGAAAACGAACCCGAAGGTGATGGGGAGGAAGCGCAGAACCCAGGACTCGTGCTGTCTGGCGAAGTCAAATCCGCGATTGTTACGCACTTCGTGATCATTGAAGGCGGCGACGATTTTCAGCGCCTGCAGTCGCATGGCCTCGACGGGATGGTGGAGGAGCCAGTCGAAGGATTTGGTATACCAGATGTGAGAGACTTGCGAGGGGCTGAGATCGTTGGCTTTGGTGACGTCCGATTCAAGCAATGCCTCACGGGAGAAAGTGTCGACGCTGTCGCGATAGGCCGCGCTATCGTTACTCGATGTTACCGGCGGAACGATGACGTTGACCCCGTTGGCGGTCGGGTTGTTGCCCAGCCAGAAGTTGATGCCTCCCTGCGATGCGATGAAGTTGGAGTCGCCTTGGACGGAATTATAGATGGTGGGGAGAGCGGTTATCAGTGCGATCGGTATGAGAAAAACGGCGAAGGCTGATAGGTCGGATTTGCTGAGGGGGCGTTTTCGGGCGTATGAAAACAGAGCACCCGCGGCCAGGGCTGCGGCTGGAAGCAGAGCGGTAGGGCGGGTGATGGCGGCCAGCCCCGCAAGGATTCCGGAGAATGCATAGGGGCGCAGCGAAGTGCGCGAACGAGCATCAATCCAGGTGAGAACCATGGCGGAGGTCAGCCAGAGAGTCGCGCTGTCGCTGAGCATCTCGCCCTCGTAAAAGATCGAGGGTGCGTAAAGGGCGGCCAGCAGGCCGGCGCAGAAGCCCGCGGTGGCTCCTCCGGCGCGGCGCCCGGTCCAGAGCATGAGCACTGCCCAGAAAGCTCCGAGGAGGTGTTGCACCAAAGCAACGGGCGCGACGGGGGCATTGGGTAAAAGGGCGGTGAGCGGTGTTATGAACAGAGTATAAAGGGGCGGGCGAAAGAGCGGGCCGGGGGGAAGTGCGCCCTGGTGCAGCAGATGGATGGCTTGCTCGGCCAGATAACGAGCGTCCAGCAGCGGAGCACCAAAATATGGCTTATAGCTCTGCTCGGCAAAGTAAGCCAGCCGTACCACAAGAGCCAGCAGGAAGACAATCCACGTCTGGGCTGAGAGGGACGGATTAAACCTGCGGGTTGGTGGCGCGGTCTCGTTCATTCTTTGATCAGAAAGCGCATGCCCTTCATGCCGGTAAGCTGGGCCGCTTGCTTGATGAATTCGTTGGTGGGGGAGAAGCGGAAATCTTTCCCGAGGTCAACGATCAGTTCGTGGTCATTGCCGTCTTCGACCAGCAGACGAACGTTTTTTTTGCCGGGGCAAGTTAGAAGTAGCGCCTTCAATCGGTCGAGGAGTCCATCACGGACGGCGGTTCCATCGAGGCGGACTTCAACCTGCTTCGTGAATTTATCGCGGTATTCCTCCACGGCGCGCATATCGCGGGCGAGGATTTTGTTCTCGTTGTTGCGGGCGTTGGTCTCGCCCTTGATGAGAACAAACTGGTCGGGAACGATGCGATCTCCGCACTGCGCATAGGTGCGCGAGAAGAAGACCACTTCGACGGTGGCGTTGGGATCTGATACTTCGACGAAGGCCATGGCGTTGCCGTTGCGGTCGGTCTTGTTGATGATTTTTCCGATCTGACCGCAAATGACGACTTCCATCTTGTCCTTCAGATTCGCGACCTCGTGAAGCTGGCAGGTGGCGAAGGAAGCGATGTCGTGTTTGAAGACATCCATGGGGTGACCGGACACGTAAAATCCGATGAGTTCCTTTTCGAACTCCAGCATTTCGCGATTCGAGAATTCCGGGATGTTGCGGAAAGTGACACGGAAGTTACCGTTGTCAGCGCCGGGGTCGGCGGGCTCGTCTCCTTCCGCAAACACATCGAACAGGCTCGCCTGGCCACGTTCCATCTCGCGCTGGCGGGTTTGGGCCGCCTCCAGCATGGCGGGCAATGCATCGATGAATTGGGAGCGGCGCACTTTGAAACTGTCGAAGGCTCCCACCTTAACGAGGCATTCCATCATGCGCATGTTGAGGATGGACATGTCGACGCGTTCGAGGAAGTCGTCGATGTTCTGAAACGGCCCGCCCTTTTCTCTCGTGCGCATAATGCTTTCCACGGCGGCCTCGCCTACGTTTTTGACAGCGACGAGACCAAAGCGAATGCGGTCGCCGTGGGCGGCGAAATGCTTCTCCGATTCGTTAATGTCGGGCGGAAGGATGGCGCAATCCATGATACGAGCTTCGGCGAAGTAGGGGACCATGTCTTCGATCTTGCCGCCGATGGCATTAGTCATCAGGGCGGCCAGATAGTTGACGGGGTAATGGGCCTTCAGGTAAGCAGTGCGGAATGAGAGAACCGCATAGGCTGCGGAGTGCGATTTGTTGAATCCGTATCCGGCGAAGTAAGCAATTTTGTCGTACACATCCTCGGCGAGTTTCGTGTCGAGGCCTTGTGCGATGGCCCCTTCCACAAATTGCGCGCGGAGCTTGGCCATCTTTTCCATGTTCTTCTTGCCCATGGCGCGCCGCATTTCGTCGGCCTTGCCCAGTGAGAAGCCCGCCATTACCTGGGCGATCTTCATGGCCTGTTCCTGATAAAGGATCACGCCGTAGGTTTCTTTCAGAACGGGTTCCAGAATCGGATGATCGTAATCCGGGGTTTTTCGGCCGTGCTTGCATTCGATGTAGGTGGTGACCATGCCCGAGCCAAGGGGCCCAGGACGGTAGAGGGAGAGAAGGGCGGTGAGGTCGCCAAAGCTGTTGGGCGCGAGCTGCTTGACCACTTTGGTCATGCCTTCGCTTTCAAGCTGGAAGACTCCGAAGGTGTGGCCGTCGCTTAACATGCGGTAAGTTTTGTCGCAGATGAAACCGATCGCGTCCCAATCGATCTCGACACCCAGGTTGGTGCGAATGCTGCGCAGGGTGTTCTCGATGATGGTGAGGTTTTTAAGGCCGAGGAAGTCCATCTTCAGCAGACCGAGTTCTTCCACCGTGTTCATGGTGTATTGAACAGCCATATCGTGGGAGTCGGCGGGTTTGTAGACGGGTACGAGGTCGGTAATGGGGCGGTCGCAGATAACGACCCCGGCTGCGTGGGTGCTGGCGTGGCGGGCCATGCCTTCCATGTCACGGGCGTAGTCGAGGATCCGCCGTGTTTCGGGATCTTCGTCGTACATGCTGCGAAGCTCGGGTGCTTCCTTGAGGGCTTGGTCGATGCCCGTTGTACTCTTTTCGGGCTTCATGCCCATGGGGACGAGTTTCGCGATACCGTCGGTTTTTTTCAAGTCGACGTTCATGGCGCGGCCGATGTCGCGAATGGCGTTGCGCGGTTTCAGAGTCCCGAACGTGATGATCTGGGCTACGTTCTTCTCGCCATATTTCGCTTTAACATATTCGATGACGAGGCCGCGATTTTCGTAACAGAAGTCGATGTCAATGTCGGGCATGGAAACGCGTTCCGTGGTGAGGAAGCGCTCGAAGATCAGCCCATGTTCGATGGGATCAATGTCCGTGATGCGAAGGGCGTAGGCGACAATGCTGCCGGCCGCGCTGCCGCGACCGGGGCCGACGGGGATTTTGTTATCGCGGGCAAATCGGATGAAATCCCACACGACGAGGAAGTAGGCACTGAAGCCTGTGTTGCGGATGCAGGTCAGTTCCATTTCGGCGCGGTCGAGAAGTTCCTGGTCCAACCGGGGATAGCGTTGGTGCAATCCCTTCATGGTGATGGTGCGGAGGTAGTCTTCCTCGGAACTGTCATCCTCGGTTTCAAATTTGGGGAGGTAGTATTGTTTGGGCGGCAGTTCAAAATTGCAGCGCTCGGCAATCTCAAGGGTGGTTGCGCACGACTCGGGAATTTCTTTGAAGACTTCCAGCATCTCCTCTGCGGTTTTCAGATAGAACGAATCGCTGGAAAACTTGAAGCGTTTCTCGTCGAGGAGCGTTTTGCCGGTTTGGATGCACAGCAATACGTCATGGAAAAGGGCGTCTTCGCGGTTGATGTAATGGCAGTCGTTGGTCGCCACCAGGGGGCGGTTGTAGTGCTTGGTAAATTCCCGCAGGTGTTTCAGCACGACGGCCTGCTCTTCGATCTTGTGGTCCTGCACTTCGAAATAAAAATTTTCGGGGCCGAAGACCTCAATGTGCTTGTCGATCAGGCGGCGCGCTTTTTCCATTTCGCCCATGACGAGAGCCTGGGGGATTTCGCCCTTCAGACAGCCCGAGGTGGCAATGATACCCTTGGAGTGGGCTGCGAGCACTTCGTGATCGATGCGCGGCTTGTAATAGTACCCCTCGAGATAACCGATGGAGGAGAGTTTGCAGATGTTGAGGTAGCCCTCGTAATCCTTCGCAAGGAGGAGAAGATGGTTGTAGGTGGGGCGTTCGCCACGCTGTCCCCGGTCGTGGCGTCCGGTGGGGGCCAGATAAACTTCGCACCCTATGATGGGTTTAACCTCCGCCTTTTTGCAGGCGTTGTAAAAGTTCATGGCGCCGAAGAGATTGCCGTGGTCGGTCAGCGCCACGGCGGGCATTCCGAGTTCCTTCACGCGCTTGGTCAGAGGTTCAAACCTGCACGCTCCATCGAGCAGACTGAATTCGCTGTGAAGATGAAGGTGAACGAACTCGGCCGTAGACACGGGGTGACAGGCTCCTTGGGTTGTAAATGAATTTGGGTGGATGAAAGAGACCGGGTGATGGGACGTCCTGACATCAATTAGGGATGCTCCAATCCGGAGCCGCTTCGTTGCAATGGCAAAACGATAGAGTGGACGATTAGATTGTCGGATCGTCTGAAAAAATATTGTTCATGCATGATCCGTGCTTGAATGGTCTTTTGGACTCGCCGAAGAATTTTAACGTATGATGCCTGTGCATGGCATGTGGCAGCCCGCTTCCGAGACATGAATGGCAGCGATTGGTATCTCGTCACGCTGAGGTGAATGTCCCTGATGGTAGTTCTGAGAATTCGGAGAATTTCATGAGTCGCGCCCTTTCCATAGATGAGAAGTTTCTCGGCGCACGAATCCTTATTGTGGATGATGAAGAGATCAATGTTCGCTTTCTGAATCGCGTTTTGCAGAAGGCTGGATTTCAGATCGTTTCAGGTGTGAATGATGCCCGTCTGGCTTTGGATGAGGTGGCTTCTTTTAAGCCGGACCTCGTGGTGCTCGACCTGCACATGCCCTGGGTTGATGGATTCGACATTCTTGAAAAGTTGCGCATGAACCAACCGGAGGGGGATTATCTGCCGGTTCTGGTTTTGACGGGCGATATGAGTTCGGAGGTTCGACTGCGAGCGCTGGCCGCAGGCGCGCGCGACTTTCTTTACAAGCCGTTTGATAATACCGAGGTTTTGCTTCGCATACGAAACTTGCTGGAATTTCGCCATCTCCACAAAAGCCTTGCCGACCAAAATCTTGAACTTGAAATTCGTGTGGTCGAACGAACCCGGGAAGTGGAGAAGGCGAAGTACGAATTGCTCCAGCGGTTAGCCCTGGCAGCCGAATTTCGCGACGACGTGACGGGGGACCACACGCGCCGTGTGGGTATTATTTCACACGAACTTGCATTGCACTGCGGGATGTCGCTGGAGGATGCCGAGGTGATTCGCCTGGCAGCACCATTGCACGATATTGGTAAAATTGGAATTTCGGACAATGTGCTTTTGAAGGACCAGACGCTCACTTCAAATGAGTATTCCGTGATGATGCTCCACACGGTCATGGGTGCGAGGATTCTTTCAGGAAGCGAGAATCCCGTGATGCGAAAGGCAGAGGAGATTGCTGCCACGCATCATGAACGGTGGGATGGCGGTGGGTATCCCAACGGATTGAAAGAGGAGGAGATTCCCTTGTCGGGGCGGGTGGTGTCCATTGCGGATGTTTTTGATGCTTTGGTGCATGAACGTCCTTATAAACCTGCGTGGGCATGGGCGGACGCGGTTAACGAGATTCGTAAGGAGTCAGGGAAAAAGTTTGATCCCCGCTTAGTGGCTGCATTTTTGCAGATAGAGGAATCGGGCCAGTTGAAGGTTTTACTGGCGCAGCATGAGGCGGGTTTAAACGATATCCACATTCAGCGGACTGACACTCCGCCGGAGATGTTCGCATAGGTGGAAAAGTTGCCGAGGGCGCTGATCCTATGCGGCCCTCCGGGGGCGGGGAAGTCCATGTGGATTGATGGTCTCGTACCTTCTGATGCGATGGTTCTGGATGAACGGCGCATGGAGGCTGAGCTTCCCCGGGAGGGTTACAGTAGCCGATGGGTAGCCGCACGGCGTTTGTATTTTGCAGCGATGAGGGAGGGGATCAGCACTCGCGAAACGATCGCGTTGGAAAGTCGCGCAACGGGGCGTGGTTTGGTGCGATGGGCGAGGCGCTTGAAGGACAAGGGATATTGTGTGCAGGTGGTGGTTCTATCGCTGGCCTCTGCCGATCTGGCGCATCAACGGGTTTTGCTGCGCCGACCTCATCGCCCCGTGGAGAGTTCTTTCGAGTTTACGCGAGGTTGTTTTGAGCGCGGACGTGACGCAGTGGAAACGTTTCCGAGGGGCCTGGCTGATAGTTTTGTCGTCATCGACAATTCAGATCGCGAGCCGCGCATGGTGGAGGAATGCGTTTCTGATGGCGCGGGACCGGGCATTCTGCCCGCGGGGTTTCTGCTGCAAAACCTTCGGATGGCCGTGCACGAACAGGAGCAGCTGCGTGCCGCCCGAGGATGGCCGATGGTACGCTGGCGCGATGGCCGGGTGATGGAAGAGAAGTGACCGCTTTCAGGGGGCTGCGGGTTGCTGTTGCGTCATGCAGTGCAACGTTCCCAAGCCCCACACCAGATCTCTGGCGGCGATGCCCACGACTTTCCTTGTGGGAAAGAGCTTCTGCAGAATGGTGAGGGCGTTGCGATCTTCGGGATCATTGAACGTGGGGACCAGCACCTGTGTGTTGGCGATGTAGAAATTAGCATAGCTGGCGGGTAGCCGTTGCCCATCGTAAAAAACGGGGGCGGGCATGGGCAGCGTCACGACTCGCAATGGTTTGTTTTTAAGTGTGCGGGCTTTTTTCAGTAGGGCGAGGTTTTCGCGCAGCGGTTCGAAGTTTTCGTCATCGCGATTTTTTTCGGAAACGATGATCACGGTTTCCGCATCGGTGAATCGGGCGAGGTCGTCCACATGACCGTGGGTATCGTCGCCCGCGATGCCCCGGTTTAACCAGATGGTTTGACTAATGCCCAGATAGTCGGCGAAGAGTTGTTCCACGTCTTCGCGGGTGAGTCCGGGGTTGCGCTGCTGCACATCGCTCAGCAGGCACTCTTCGGTGGTCAGCATGATTCCGCGTCCATTGACCTCAATGCTGCCCCCTTCAAGCACAGCGGGTTTACCGTTGTCGGGACGGACCGCGTGAAACACCGGCATTTTCAGATCATCTGAAAGGGATTCCGCCACGGCATCGTCGCGCTTCCAGTCCTTGTATTTGGCCCACGCGTTGAAGCGCCAGTTGGTCATCGCCACGCGGGCTCCGGGATTTTCGTTTTGCACGACGAAGATGGGGCCGAAGTCCCGGATCCACGAGCGGTTTGTCGGCGCGTGATAAAAATCGACGGCTTCCATCTTCACGCCCGCCAGCAGCAGCAGCTTTGTTGCCGCTGCTTCGGCGGCGCGATTGGAAACTACGATTCGTACCGTCTCACTTAACGTGAGGACGAGAACAATTTCAGCGTAGAGAAAGGGGATCGGTCCAAATTTATCGGGCCAATCCTCGGGGTTGTGGGGCCATGCGATCCATGTGGCCTCGTGGGGCTCCCATTCGGCAGGCATGCGAAATCCAATGTCCGCGGGTTTACGCGCGGGCATTGGACGCATGATGTTGAGGGGGCGAGTCGTGGGTTTAGGCATGATGGTTCAGCGTTTGGTGCCGCGAGCCTTTTTCATTTCATCGCCCATGTTACGCATCACCAGACCGCTGGTGATTTTCGGATGAAAATAGGTGCTCTTGTGGGGCATTTTAATCCCCTCGTGAACGATCTCCATCACCTGCTCCATGGTGGTGGTGTTCATCAGGAAGGCGAGGGAGGCTTTCTTTGAGGCGAGAAGCTCCAGCACGCGTTTCGCATCGCGCACGTAGTACACCTCGTCATCCTCCAACTCGTACTCGGGGTTCCCGATCATCATCTGATTGATAATATAATGATGGAGAAGGGAAACATCGAGGCGCTTCACGGCGTCGTGAACCTCTTCGGAGTCGATAATCTTGCAGGGATCGGCTTTTTTCTTCAGGCTGAGAAAGGACACTTTGCCACCGGCGGTGATCATGGCGAAGGAAATGGCTTTCTTCCCCATCTCCTCAACTTTTGCCATGATGCGTTTGGCTTCGCTTTCCGGTTTGGAGAGGACTGCCTTTCCCTTCACCACGTCGAAATGCTCTTCGAGTTCCTCCATGGCTTCTTCCAGATTCACTTCCTTCATGATCTGGCGAGTGAGGGCGCGGTGGGTGGGCAGAATGACAAGGCCGTCCTGCTGGGCGCCGGTCATGTACATCATCATGTAATCGAAGGGCTGGTTGCCGTCTTTGCGGCCCGTGCGCTCGCGCATTTCATCACGATAGGCGAGTGCGGTCTCGTAGCGGTGATGGCCGTCGGCGATGAAGAGCTGACGTGTTTTAAGCATGTTGCGCGTGTTGAGGATGAAATCTTTTTTCTGCACAACCCACAGGCGATGGACCACACCTTCCTCGTCCACGACTTCTTCCCAGGGCTTGTCCTTCATCTTCTCGTCGATCTCGTCGGAGATCTTCTTTTCCTCGTCGTTATAAATCACGAAGATGGGGCTGAGATTTGTTTTGGTTTCACGCAGCAGTTTCAGGCGGTCGGCTTTGGGACCGGCGAAAGTGTGTTCGTGAGCCTTGATGCCGCCGGAGCTGTAATCTTCCAGCTTCACCAGCGCGAACATACCGCGACGGCGCTTTACTTCGCCCGAGGGAATTTTGAATTCCTGTTCATAGAGATAGAGGGAAGGCTGTTCGTCCTGAATGAGGATGCCATCGCTGCGCCAGATTTTCAGGGTGTTGGCGGCTCGGGTATATTTGTTAGTGTCCTGATCGTCGCCGGGTTCTTCCTTGTTCAGTTCCAGGCGGACGACGTTGTTCTCGTGTCGGGCATAGAGTTCGTCCTGCAATTCGGGGGAGATGACGTCGTACGGTGGCGCGATCACCGTGTTGAGATTGCCGATGAGTTGTGAGTTATAACGGGTGCCTAAAAACGGGAGAATTTCTGCCATGGGAGTGGGATGCCTTTCACCTTATGCAATTCTTTGAATCGAGAAATGTCGGTTCGAGTTGGAGGCTGTCAACCCCCGATCGGTTTTCACAATCAATGTTTGGGGGATGAATTTAGTTATCGCGAGTGGAGAATTTCGTTGGCTCGCTCCACGGCGAGATTTAAGCGCCTCACGGGGTCCTCGCCATTGACTGCAATATCCCTCATGGCTCGACGTACGGGTCCCTTCGTTACCTCGGAGGAAGGCATCAATGCCAGGGGCACGGCGTTTTCGAGTGCGGCGCGGGCAACCTCGTAAACTTTTTGACCACCAAAATAAGCGTGCGGTTCGCTGAAGACGGGGTTGGACCAGGTATTTCGCTGAGGGGGTGGACTGCCCACCCGTTCGAAATATTCGAGAGCGAAGTCATCCGAGGCGATGAAGTCGATCAGGAGACGGGCTTCTCTTTTGTGCGGAGCGTTGAAAGGCATGGCCAGACAAGCTCCCCCAAGACCGCATGGTGGCAGCCCAGGTTCTCGACGGGGAAAAAGTGCGACGCGCCACTTGCCGGCCTGTTCAGGGGAACGCGATTGGAGATATTTCGTATACCACGGGCCTGCGATGTTAGCCAAAGCGCGGTTCGTTTTATAGAGTACCAGAGGGTCCTCCATGGTGGAGCGCTCCCAACGCAACGCGATGTCCTTTTTCAACAACCGTGCGAAAAATTCGAAGGCGGCGACACCCTCCGGGGAATTGAAGATGGCCCGGGACAAATCTTTACTGAGGAAGCGACCGCCTGCGGAGGGGAGGAAGGCCATGCTCATGGGAACGGGATCGTCGGGGTCGAGGTAAAGAAGGTGCTCTCCTGAAGTACCGGGGCTGCGACGGCGGATTTCTAAACCCAACTTTTCGAAGTTATCCCAGGATTCTGGAAAGTCAGTCCAGCCCAGGTCTTTGATGATCGGATCGATGACATCAGCCCGGTAAAAAATCAGCATCATGTCCAAATCGAGGGGGATTCCGTATTGGCGCAGGGGACCCTTTTGGTCGGGATTTTCGCGGTCGATGTAGGGGTATTTGTAGATGTCGAGAACGTTGGGAAAGTAGCGTTCGAGAATGGAGGGCGAGACTATACTTTCGTCGTCCATGGGTTGCAGAGCGCCACTGTTCGCCAGACCACCCATCCATTCCGAACTGCAAACCACCAGGTCAGGCACGTTGGCATTTGAAGCGATGGCCCACAGGGTTTTTTCCTGCAGGTTCTCCCAGGGGACGGTTTGTATCTCGACGCGGATGTCGGGATTACGCGCCTCGAAGCGTCCCTTGAGGGCGGTCATCGTTTGTGCGGGGAGAGAATAGCCCCAGAAAGTTACGGGGATGCGGTGATCGGCATTGGTGGCCTCAACAAGATCGAATCTCTCCGTCACGAAGAAAAAGACGAGGGACAGAAGAAGGATGATATAGGGCAGGCCACTGCGCATGTTGAGGACCTATGTCTTCTGGTTGAGCGAGGGGAATGCCTCGCAGTAATCTTCGTGGCTGAGACGGATAATTTCGAGGGCTTCTTCGCGGCTGAAGACGTGGGTGATCTCGGTGCAGGGTAATGCCCCACCGGGGATTTCTTTGTAGGTCAGGAAGTAGTGGCGGAGTCGATCGACCAGCTTTGTTGGGAGGTCGTTGATGTCTTCCACGTTTTCGTAGGCGAGGTCGCCATCGAGGACGGCGAGGATTTTGTCGTCGGCTTCATTGCCATCGATCATTCTCAAGCCTCCGATGGGGCGGGCGTTTAGAAGCACATTGCCGTGGTTGATGTTGCTCTCGCACAGCACGCACACATCGAGGGGGTCGCCGTCGCCCGCCACTTCCACGCGATTAGTTTTGGCCATGCAGAAGGCTGCTACGCGGCTTGCACAGAGCGTCTGTGGAATAAGGCCGTAGGGAGCAGGGCAATGGTTGGAGAAGCGCTGGGGACGGTCGATGCGCAGGATGCCGGTTTCTTTGTCGAGTTCGAACTTCATATTGTCCGACTGCACCATCTCAATATAAGCTGTCACGCGGTTGGGAAAGTTTTCCCCCAGCGGGACTCCGTGCCATGGATGGGCGCGAAAGGTGAGGCTGTAGATGGACTGTCGGGGGGAGTTGCCGCTCATAAATTTCCTGTCAGTGTTTTCAAGTAATGGGTGATTGCCCGGATGCGCACCACTTTGAGTGCAATGATGTGTCAGGCGGGGAATGATTTCAACCCTCATCGGCGGTGCAGGGTGAAGCAAACTCGAGTGGCACAAAAAAAGGCCGGAGGGATTTGTGGAACGAAACTCCACGAAAACCACTCCGGCCTGAGTGCGTATGTTTTACATTCCGCTCTTGGGAACGTTAATTTTGTTTCCGGCCTCGTTGAGCGCCAGGATTTTATTAATGGCGTTCAGATAGGCCTTCACACTGGCGACCACCACGTCGGTGCTGGTTGCGCGGGCTTTTACGCGGACGCCTTCGCATTCCACGGTCACCATCACCTGTCCCTGGGCATCCATGCCGCCGGTTACCGCATCCAGAGAATAGTCGTGGAGAATAGCATGCATGCCTGTGATGCGCTGAATTGCCTTGAAGGCTGCATCCACGGGGCCGTCGCCCACACCGGCATCGGTGAGGATTTCGCCGTTTTTCTTGAGGCATACGGTGGCGGTGGGCACCGCCGTCGTGCCGCTTGAAATACCCAGATAATCCAGTACGAAGGTTTCCGGAGCCTGGAACACGGCGTCCTGCACGATGGCGTGGAGGTCTTCGTCGAAGATGTCCTTCTTTTTGTCGCACAGGGCCTTGAACCGGTCGAAGGCCTTGTTCACATCGTCGTCACTCAGTTGGTCGTAACCCAGATGGGTGAGGCGGGTTTTGAAGGCATGGCGACCGCTGTGCTTGCCCAGTACCATGTTCTCGCCGGTCCAGCCCACGTCTTCGGGTGTCATGATTTCGTAGGTGGTGCGCTCCTTGAGTACTCCGTCTTGATGGATACCGGCCTCGTGGGCAAAGGCGTTGGCACCCACGATAGCCTTGTTGCGCTGGACTTTCATGCCGGTAATTTTGGAGATCAGACGCGACGAGCGATAAATCTCGCGTGTGTTGATGCCCGTTTCCAGACCATAAAAATCCTTACGCGTGTGGAGATTCATGACGATCTCCTCCAGCGAGGCATTGCCGGCGCGTTCGCCGATGCCGTTGATGGTGCACTCCACCTGGCGGGCACCATTGCGCAGTGCTGAGAGGCTGTTGATGACGGCCAGACCCAGATCGTTGTGGCAGTGGCAACTGAAGACGATTTTCTCTGCATTTTTAATGCGGCTGATTACATAGGCGAAGCATTCGCCATATTGCCACGGGGTGGTGTAGCCTACGGTGTCGGGGATGTTGATGGTGGTGGCACCGGCCTCCACGGCAGCGTTCACCACATCGACAATGTAATCCCACTCGGTGCGGCCGGCGTCTTCACAGGAGAACTCGACATCGTCAACCAGACTGCGGGCCAGCTTCACCGAGTCGTGGACGGTTTCGAGGACGCGTTCCTTGCTCATGCGCAGCTTTTTCTCGAGGTGGATCTGGGACGTGGCGATGAACGTGTGGACACGGGGGCGTGCTGAGTTTTTCACCGCTTCGGCGCAGCGCACGATATCCTTTTCCATAGCCCTGGCCAGACCGCAGATGATCGGTCCCTTCACCTCTGCAGCGATGGTGGAGACGGCTTCGAAGTCTCCAATGGAGGAGATGGGAAAACCTGCCTCGATGATGTCCACGCCCAGCCGGGCGAGCTGATGGCCGATCTCCAGCTTCTCTTTCAGGTTCATGGTGCATCCGGGCGATTGCTCGCCGTCGCGCAGGGTCGTGTCGAAAACCAGTACGTTGTTGTTGGTGCTCATTGTCTTTTTCTCCAGGGCGCTCTCCGGGAGCGCGGTCAAGTTTGTTGTGTGTAACGGGGGTGGCGGGGGGGGATGTGTGTCCGCCGCAGCGTGTCTCGGGTAAGGAGCTGGACCCTGTCCAGCGCCTATAGGGAGAGGGTGCTACGCGAGGGCTGCCTGTTCAGGCGTTTGCGTCGTATGTGGATTCTGTTTTTTTTCATGATGTAAACTTTTGTGTCCTGAAACGAAAAATCCCCGCGACCGAATTGGCCGCGGGGACGATAAACTTTATCGTGGTACCACCCAGCTTCACGCCCGGTTGCCTGATGAGTCATCAGAACCCGACGTCTTGGTTTTCCCTTTTTACGCAAGGGCTTGCGACAGTCGCTGAGCCCCTTGAGAGAGGATACCTCCGTGGGCGGTCACGACTACAGCTCCGAGGCGAGTTCAGAGTTTCCGTGTGCCGCTTCGCACCATGGTCTGCCGTCAGAAAACGTCAGACACCCAGCGGCTCTCTCCAATCACGGAGAAGCTCTTACTACTCCTCATCACAGCTTTTAAAAAACGAGGTCAAAGAACAAGTTGGGCAGTGCTACATGCCCGCCAAACGAAACTTCATTAAACTCGGCGGCCGGCCAAAATCAATCGGCGATTTCGATGGTGCCTTCCCGGGGCGCTTCACGCGGGGCCCGAACGGCTGTGCCTTTCAGACGTTCCGTTGAGACGTCCTTAACATATCCATCTTTGGAGATGATGTCAAAAGGGGTGAGATTGGTTGAAATAATATTAAGGGTATCTTCCGGCACGTCCCGCTGCGGTGTGCGGGAAAGGAGAAACTTATTGTCCTCGACCGAAAAATTAATCGGCTGCGGGGAATTGAAGTTTATTCCATAATACCAGTCGTTCAACCGGACAGCGGTATCTCCACCAATCCACCGTGAGCCGTTCACATTGTTTGTCCAGGTGAGGGTCCATTGGTCGAGTTCCTGACGTTTTTCGAGGACCCAGTTTGCGAACGCTTCGCGACGATCTTTGCGCTTGTTGAGGCGCTCCATGAACTGGAGGTTTTCTTCCTGCTGTTTGGTTACCTGGGTCAGCCCCGCCTTGTTGAAGGCATCCTGAAGGGTTACGCCTTCCTGCAGATAATTGCTCGCTTCGTAAGTCGGCTCGTCCGGCATATCCTCCTCGTCCAGATCTGAGAGCACTTGCTCGCGCAGGTAGCGATCGTACAGTTCCAGTTGCTGATAGTAAAAGTCGAACTCAGCCGCTGCGAGCATGGAATCAGCCGCACCTTGCTGCTGGTTGACTTGGCCTCCGTAAGGAGAGGCGTAAGGATCCTGAGCTATCATCGGGGCACCCCCGGGTTGTTGCCCCTGAGTCTGGCGTCTGTTGCGAAGAATCTCTATTTCGTTTTGCTTCGCCTTTTCAGCTTCCTCGGAACTCATTCTGTTGCGCATGACTTTTTCAAAATTCTGATCATCGCGGAAGAGGAAAGCATTTAGTGCCACTGCCACGCCTGAGCCACTGGGAGCGGCGGAGGCTTCGGGGGCGGTTGAGATGGAATCAAGTCCTGCTGTTAATGGTTGAAGCCCTGCGATGGCACTACTGGGGGCAGCAGCGGCAGGCTGGGCCGGTTGGTTAAGGACCTCAAGCGATGGAATGGCCCCGGGTTGCGCGGCAGGTGCAGAGGGGGGCAATGCAGCCGGAAGCTCGGGGAGCGCCGGCAGACCACCGGGGCCAATGCCCGGCAGAACTGGTGCCGCGGGTGCCATGGCGCCATCTTCAGCTGCTGAGGCCAGAGCCGTTAGTGTGAAACAAGCTGCGATAATTGATGCAATGCGGATAAACCGTTTCATTCGATCCCTGTCCCATTCGGAGCCGGTGGTTTTGCGGTTCGATAATTCAAGGTGATGGAGTTGAAGGGAGCCTTTCGCAACTTGTTTTTTCATGGTGGCACCCCTTTTCAACTATTTCTCATTGGTTACAGTGGAGCGATCCTTTTCATCTCTTCCATGCGGTTTGCCAGCACAAGTCGGGTTTCTTCGATTTGTTCCTTGTCGGCGTCGGCTGCGATGTGGATCGGATCGCCATAAGTGACTGTTACGGTGGAGAATGGTTTGGGGATAAACATTCGATCCCAGGAACGAAACTGCCAGACCTTGTCGGGCGTCACAACGGCTGGGACGATGGGCACCCCTACCCGGGCTGCGGTCATGATGATGCCCGGTTTGGGCACTCCGTAGGGACCGCGGGGGCCGTCGACGGCAACAACGACCGTGCTTTTTCGGCGGATAGCGTCGCGCATTCCACGCATGGCTTCCACCTGCCCGCGAGAACTGCTGCCCCGGATAACCCCCGCTCCGAAAGCCTTGACCAGCGTCACTACCAGGTCGCCGTCACGACTTTGACTGGTCAGGACATCGAGATTGGGGAGGAGCCAGGAAAACTCCGTGGCTAAGACCAGCATATCGCCATGAAATATGGCTCCAAGACAGGGCCGGCATGCGGCTTGTTCCTCGCCTATCCTCCGAAACTTCCATGTCCGCCGGAGCATCATAAGCAGGGGCGGCACAAGCCATCCGGCCAGGGCGGCCCCCACCCGGCGTCCGAGTTTGCGTTTGAACAAACGAAAGCGTGATGGGGATTTGGGCGACAGGTTGGTGATCCTTGGATGGGGAGGTGATACGGCTTCAATGTGCTTCAAGCAACTTGTTCAGGCGTAGATGGCAAGTCCAATGGAATCATGCAGCGTAGACTGGGGGGCAATAAAAACCCCGGACGGAGAAACCCATCCGGGGCATTGAAAGACTTTGGTGGGGGATGGCCGATGAAGCCATCCGGCCGACTAACGCTTCGAGAACTGGAAGCGCTTGCGGGCACCCTTCTGTCCGTACTTCTTACGTTCCTTCATGCGGGGGTCGCGGGTAAGGAAACCGGCTTTTTTCAAAGCGGGGCGCAGGGCCGGGTTTGCGAGGATCAGCGCACGGGCGATGCCGTGGCGGATGGCGCCAGCCTGACCAACCGTGCCGCCACCACATACATTGACGATGATATCGTACTTGGTAAGGGTGTGGGTTTCTTTAAGGGGCTGCTTGATGATCTGTTCGATCGACAAGCGATTGCCGAAGTACTTGCTCCAGTCGCCGCCGTTGACTTTAACGCCGCCACGACCGGGACGAAGATAGACGCGAGCGGTGGAAGTCTTGCGGCGTCCGGTTCCGTAAAATTGTTCGAGTGCCATGTGTTCTTAGTTCTCCTGCGGTGCGCTTGAGCGCTTGTTCAGGGTGATGGTTTCGGGCAACTGCGCCTGATGCGGATGCGCTTCGCCTGCATAAATCTTGAGGTTGCCGAGGAGGACGTCACCCAGACGAGTCTTGGGCAACATGCCTTTAACGGCACGCTGAAGAACTTCCGTGGGCTTCTTAGCCATTACATCAGCCACAGCTTCTTCTCTGAAGCCACCGGGATAACCGCTGTGGCGATAGTACTTCTTCGTCGCCATTTTGCGTCCGGTGAGAACAACCTTGTCGGCGTTCAGAACGATGACGTGCATGTTCGGATTCACTGCGGGATGGAACCCTGCCAGTGTCTTGCCGCGCAATACCGATGCGATGCGCGATGCAAGGCGGCCAAGCACCTCGCCCTTCGCGTCAACTACAAACCATTTTTCCTGCAGATCCCCGGGCCGGGGATAAAAAGTGCTCATCCTGCTATCAATCCTCAAATAGGCGTAAGGCAAAAACCGTGCGGATATATGCCGTGACTCAACCTTTATTCGGAGTCGTAGGAGACTCCACCCGTGCACAATGCGATCTTGTCAACCGCACGTCCCCAAGGGGTCAACGGTGTCCATGTTCGTTTGCCACGCTAACATCACAACATAACGCCCAACAAAATCAGGAGAAATGTCGATTAAATGATTGGCGAGGCAACTTTTCGTTCTGTTTAAGGTGAGTGCATGAAAAATTTCGCCATTGATGGCATTCTCTTGTGAGACAGGAAGAGCATTCTTACAGCAAGGGGCTTGATCTCGCCATTGCCCCGGGGCACCGGGTCATGGCGCTGGATGTGGGGGATGCGCGGATCGGCGTGGCATTTAGCGACCCGACCTTGTTGCTCGCCACACCGTCCGAAATTGTGGAGCGTAAAGCGGGGGGAGCGATCGAGAAAATAGCTGCGCTTGTGGCAGCGGAATTTGTGGACGTGGTGGTGGCGGGTTTGCCGATGAACATGGACGGCAGCCTGGGGAAACAGGCCGGGCGTGTGCGGCGGTTCATGGCTGAACTCGAAGGGGTGTTGCCGGATGGTGTGGCTGTTTGTTATTGGGACGAACGCAGGTCCACTGTCGAGGCCCATGCGATTCGGTTGAATTCGGGGGTGGGCCGTCAAAAGCGACGCGAGCATGTGGATTCAGTTTCAGCGGCTATCATTTTGCAGGCCTGGTTGGATGCACGGCGCAATCGTTGAAGCTATATATTAGTGTCGAACATTTTTCAGAATCACAGGATCAGATCGGGGAAATAAGAGTTTCTCGTGGATAAGTTCTCTGACTGTGGAATACGCTTAGACCATGATCTCTCCCCCTGAAAAGGATTCTCTAAGCGAACCGGTTACCGACCATCTGCGGACGGACTATCCTCTGTTTTCGCAAACCACAACCGTTCAGCAGACCTTAGAGACTGTCCGCCGTACCGGAATCGACGAGCAGGTCATGTACTTTTATGTGGTCGATGATGATCTTCATCTGCAGGGCGTGATCCCCACGCGGCGGTTGCTGACGGCAATGCCGGAAACATTGCTGGGCGACATTATGGTGAAGCGTGTCGTTGCGATGCCGGACACGTATACGCTGGCGGATGCTTGCGAGCTTTTCATCATGCATCGCTTTCTGGCGTTTCCCGTGGTGGATAAAGAACGGCGTGTGCTGGGCACGGTGGACGTCTCTTTGTTCACGGAAGAGGTTTTCAACTTCACGGAGATGCAGAACGTGGAGGACGTCTATCAGGTGATCGGTGTGCGCCTGTCGCAGGTGCGCAATGCTTCTCCCTGGCAGGCTGTGCGGTATCGTTTTCCATGGCTCATGGCCACGCTTGCGAGCGGTATTACCTGTGCCGTGCTGGCGATGTTTTATCAGGCAACGCTGGCTCAGGCCATCGCGCTGGCGTCGTTTCTCACACTGGCGCTTGGGTTGGGGGAGAGCGTGGCTATTCAATCCATGTCGCTCGCCGTGCAGCGTTTGCACGGGCAGTTATCGAGCTGGCAAACAGGGATGAACATGCTGCGGCACGAGGTGCTGACGTCGCTTATGTTGGGCATTGGTACGGGCAGTTGCGTGATCCTTGCGGCGCTGGCATTGGGCGTAACGCCCGGACTGGCGTTGACGATGGGCGGGAGTATCGCTGCAGCCGTGACCAGTGCGGGAGCCTGGGGGGTGATTGTTCCGGCCATCTTGCACGCGACGCGACGCGACCCGCGGGTGGCAGCGGGACCGATCACGCTGGCGCTCACGGACATTTCGACGATTCTGCTCTTCCTTCACTCGGCGCGCGTTATGTTGTCTATTACTGCCGCGTAAAAAATTTCGCAGCGCACAATGCTGCGACTTCCGCCGCAAGATAAGCCGCGTGTTTTTTTGTGGCAGGAAGCCCCCCGAGGTGAGCGATCAGTTCTTCGCCGGTGAGGGATGATACTTCCTTAATATTTCGACCCCTGGCCCACTGCGATACAAAAGAGGCGGCGGCCAGAGTGGGCACACACCCTTCGGCCTGCCATCCGGCGGTTTCGATGGTTCCGTCCCCGGCGACGAAGAGGTATAATTTGAGACGATCGAGGCAGACGGGGTTGTCCGCTTCGGCGCAGACGTTCCATAACTCGGGTTCACCCGCGTTGCGCGGATGGTCGAAATGGTCCATGACGATGTCGCTGTATTTCATTGCCGAATCGGGTGCCTCCTGACACAAACCTTCTGATGAATACGGCTTGGCGTGCATTCCATTGTTACGGCGAATTGATCCGAAACCACCGGGCGATTGTGGTCGGTATCCTGTCGCTGATCATCCTGTTTCTCGGGGCAAGGGTGCAGTCTCAGTTTTATTGGAGCGAAGGCTTTCAACCGACGGATGCGCCTCAGACGAATCTGCGCAAGTTGGTTTATGGCGAATATGAGCAGGAGGAAAAGGAAAAGCGCCGATTCGATACGAAGGAACTGACGGAGATGGAACGTCAGAAAAGCGTGAATGCGGGTGACCCGGAATTTCTGCGGGATTACGCGGTGCGCTCTTTTCTTCAGGCGAAGGATCCCCAGGCCGAGGCTTCATGGCAGGAACTGTTGCGGCGCAATCCGGGGGACGTGGGCACTTTGCTGAACCTCTCCACGGCGCGAATGATGCGTGGCCGCCCTGCGGAGGCTGAACAGTATTTGCAGCGAGCACTGGCGCTGCGTCCGGACATCCGGGCAGGGGCTGAACAGGTGCGCCTGCGTATGTTGGATTTTAACAAGCTGATTGCGGGCGACGGTGAGTTTGGGCGCAACCATGTCTTGTTGGATGAAATGTCGCAGGCATGGGTCGGGCGGGGGGAGCCTCCGAATGCCTTTCCCAAGGGGGATCTGACAACCCATTCGCTGGAGGCGGTGGGTGGGTTCGTGCACGCTTTTCCGCATTATGCCGACGGATGGTTCACGCTGGGTATGATGCTCGAACACGACCGACAGTGGGACCTGGCGCGGCAGGCATACCAGAAAGCGCTCAAGCTTGGGTCCACGCAGTCGGTCCCATTGAAGAAGCATTTTGAAAAAATCCGTGAGCTGAACCAAAGTCGCAACCCGGCTCTCGTGGCGGGCAAAACCATGGTTAGCCTTATCATCCTGGTGATTACGCTGGTTGTGTTGCGTTTTGTGTTCCGCCTGGTGGGAGCCATGATTCGTGATCGGTCGGAAGTTAAGCAGCTCCGCAAGAATGAAATTGAGAAGGAATTGCGCCGCATGCGCGCGAAAGAGTGGGACCGACTGAAGCGGGGGGATGACGACGATGGATGAGGATCGCGCTTCGCAACCCTCGCCTGAGCCCCTGCCAGATGATCCGGAAGGCGGAAAGCCCGAAGGGCTTGAGGGCACGGTCGAGCGGATTCTATTTTCCAATGATGAAACTGGTTATGCCGTGGTGGGGTTGCGCCCTCAGGGTACGCGAGACGAGGTGACCATCATCGGGAATCTGGCCACGGTGCAGCCGCAGGAATTTTTGCACGTGGAGGGCGGTTGGGTAACCGATAAAAAATATGGGCGACAGTTTCGGGTGGAACGTTTCACGCCGGTTCAGCCGACGGCGACCGAGGCCATGGAGCGCTATCTGGCGAGCGGATTAATTCGAGGCATCGGTAAGAGATACGCCAAAAAACTGGTGCAGAAATTTGGTGCGGATATCTTCGACGTGATCGAAAATCATCCGGAGAAGTTGAGCAAGGCCGAGGGGATTGGCCCCAAGAGAGTTGAGCAGATTCGCGCAAGCTGGACCGAGCATCGGGCGCTGCGCGACATCATGATGTTCGTGCAGCAGTATGGTATCCCGCAGGGTTTCGCTCATCGCATTTATCGCCAGTACGGCGTTCACAGCATCGAGAAAATCCGCCGCAATCCGTACCAGCTCGCATTGGACATCAAGGGGATCGGTTTCAAATCGGCCGACATGATGGCGCAGAAAATCGGCATCCCGGTGGAGAGCGTGGACCGTTGCAAGTCGGGCATTTTCTTTATGCTGCAGGAACTGGCGGGGGAGGGACACATGTTTTTCCCCGCGGACCCGCTGATTCAAAGAGCCTCGGAGGCGCTTGGCGTGGAACCTGATCTGATCGTGACAGCGATCAATGCGCTCAAGGAAGATGGCCACGTGGTGTTGGATCTTCTGCCGGATCAAACCCGGGCGGTTTATCTCGCATCGTTGCACCGCCACGAAGTGGGTGTTGCGACTGGTTTGCTTCATCTGATGAAGAGTGGAAAACTTCTCCCCAAGATTGAACCCCTCAAGGAGATCGCGCATTTCGAGACGACTCATGGATTCAGCCTTGCGTCGCATCAAAAGCAAGCCGTGGCTCAGGCGCTGGGCGGCGGGGTGCTCGTCATTACCGGGGGGCCGGGTACGGGCAAGACCACCATCATCAAGGCGATCCTGCGCATTTTGCAAAAATTCGGCGTGAGCACCTTGCTGGCGGCACCCACGGGGCGCGCGGCCAAACGCATGAACGAATTGACAGACATGCCGGCGGCGACCATTCACCGCTTGTTGCAGTTTAGTCCGCAGGAAAACAAGTGGCTGCGTAATCCGCAGAACCCCCTGAAGACGGATTTCATCATCGTGGACGAGGCTTCCATGATCGATGTGCAACTTGCCCATGCCCTCGTGCGGGCGTTGCAAAGCACCACCTCGCTGGTGTTGGTGGGCGACATTGATCAGTTGCCTTCGGTGGGGGCGGGAAGTTTTTTGCGCGATTTGCTGCAAAGCCAGGTGGTGCCGCAGGTGCGACTGCACGAGATTTTTCGTCAGGCCCAGGCGTCGCACATTGTGATGAACGCTCACCGGATTAACGCCGGGGATGTGCCGATTATTCCTCCGATAAAAGATGGTGAGGTGAGCGATTTTATGCTGGTGGAGCGTGAGGATCCCGCTTCAGCCGTGGATGCGATCAAGAAGTTGGTTCAGGTGCAGATCCCCTCCAAGTTTGGTTTCGATGCTCGGGCGGACATACAGGTTATCACGCCGATGCACCGTGGTTTGTTGGGGGCGCAAAACATGAATCGCGAATTGCAAAACCTGTTGAATCCACGGGGACGGGGCATCGAGCGCAGCGGGATCGCGTTTCGCCCGGGCGACAAGGTGATGCAGACCTCCAACGATTACGATAAAGACGTTTTCAACGGCGACATCGGATTCATCTCATCGGTCAATCAGGACGACCACACTCTGCGGGTTAACTTTGACGGACGGCTGGTTTTTTATGAGTCGAGCGATCTGGATGATCTGGAACTGGCCTACGCGATTACTGTCCATAAGTCGCAGGGCAGCGAGTACCGCGCGGTTGTGATGCCGGTCCACACGACGCATTTCGTTATGCTTCAGCGCAACCTGCTCTACACGGCTGTTACCCGCGGCCGTGGTCTGGTGGTTTTGGTGGGCCAGCGGCGGGCGCTGCTTACAAGGGGTGAGTTTTAAACCACCGGATTGCCAGGGTGATGGCCAACATGGTGATGACAAAGCCCCAATAACTGATCACGATAACTTTTCCAGCTTTTGGCATGGGAGAGGTTTAACGGCGGGGATTGTTGCGGCGCAACAAAAGAAATACGAGAAAAGCTCCCAACAGAAGCGCGAGGGCACGGGGGTTGGACAGCACGGCAACGGTCGCGCCAATCAATGCTCCTGCGAGTTTTACAAACAGGAACAGCCCCAATATCAAAACGATGAGTGCCACGCCTCCAACACGGAAGGCGAATGAGCGGGCAAAGGGCGGCATGGGGGAAGAACGTTGATTGCCTCGTGGAGGGAGAGAGGTTTGAGGGTTCCCATATTCCACCGGTGACGCTTCACATTCGTATACCTTGGTTTGCTTCTGACTCGTTTTCGTATCGTTAGCCAATAGAGTTTATAAACTCCTCCACATCACTAAAAGAAAAGACCGTTCAGTTCGACATTCCATTCGTCGGAACCGGAGGGGCCGGGACGCGGAGGAGGTGCGGTTCGTTTAACAGGCCGACAGGTTTTACACCCGCCAGAAGATGTTACGGCGGTACAGCCAGTACATCACCAGCCACCAGGCGGAGATGTAGGCGGCTATCATAACCATGCCGCCGGTTGGGGCGCCAAGGGATGATTCGAACCATCGCAGAGAGGCAGTCCACAGGTTCACGTCGGTGCCGTCAGAAAGCGTTGTTTCCCATTCAAAGAAAACATGGAGCCGCACAAGAATCGACAGGACATAAACCGTGATGGCGTTCATGCCGAACACCACGAGGGGGAACGCCCAGCGGCGAAATCCGGCCACGTCGATGATCTGGTGGAAGAGCGCGAGGATGACGCACCCGATGCCGCCGGCAAAGAGGAGGTAGGGCGGTGTCCACACGGTTTTGTTCATGGGCAGATCAAGGTGCCAGACAAGACCGATGACGATCATGACAGCCCCCAGGGCGGCAACGCGCAGCGATTTGCGGGTGGGTGCCATGTCGGGATTGCGCAACATGTCGCCCACGAACGCGCCGATCATGACGAGCGCGGCGGTGGGAAAGGTGGAGAAGAATCCGCGCAGGTGATAGGGTTGGAGAATGGAGTTTATGTAGGTGATGGCGTTGCGGTCTTGGTCAAACACGCCCGCGCCCATGCCGGGGATCGGGATGAATCGCAGAAGGGTCCAATGCCACAGGAAGAGTGCAGCGATGATGGCCATTCGTACGCGACGCGGAAAATCGTCACACAGCGCTGCTGTCAGATAAGCGAGGCCGATGAGTTGAAGCACATCGAGGCCGATTACGATTCTTTTCGCGCCACTGGAATTGATGAGCCAGCCGAGCATCATGAGCATGGCCATGCGGCGGAACGCCCCGAGATAATATCGCGGACGGGAGATGCCGCGCTTGAGTCGTGAGGCCTTTGCAAAAGGAAGGGCCACGCCCACAATGAGCAGAAACCACGGGAAAATCATGTCGCAGAAGGTGGGAAAATCCCCCCAGCGAGCGTGCCCAAATTGACGGGGGACAGGCATGGATGAGCTGAGGTTGTTGACCCAAAGCATGCCAACGATGGTGAACCCGCGGAAGGCATCGAGGGACGCAAGGCGTGGAGGGCGAACGGAGGCAATCGGAAGGGAAGCAGTGGCAGTCATGCGGGTCATTGGAAAGCTCAGGGGCTGAGATGCAAGGACGGAAAAACAGATAGGCTGCGTGAGAGGGGGATTGTTATGGGGTTACTGGGAGCGAATCTGTTATTATTCGGGTTTCAATTTGCTGCCATTACTCATAACCAACTGCAAAACCCGTCGGTAACCTCTGAGGCGTTGAAAATCTTTTTCCTTTCGAAGGACCGCCGCCGGCCCCGCCACGAGAATGATGCGCAACACCATGTCGGCCACCATGCATGCGCGAATGGGTATCGATCGAAGCGGGGTGTAATGCTGATGGAGGAACGTGAGTAATCCGCGATAAAGACGCTCGACGGATACGTCGCGAGGTTCGGGGGAGCTTTCGCCCAGTGCATGGGGAAGCGTTACTTCCGGGGTGAACCAGGTTGGAAATCCTGCGTCCTTCAATCGACGGCAGATATCCATATCTTCCGCATATAGAAAATAGCCGGGTGAAAATCCGCTCACAGCTTCAAAAGCCTCGCGCGGAAAAAGCATGGCCGCTCCCATCACCCAGTCTACCGGCCTTGGTATTGAGGTCGGGGGCGGCGCGGCTCCCCGCCAACGTTTTCGGATCCATTTCAGTGCCCCGGCTGCAACGGAATGCTGAGACCAATAGTTGAGCGGGGTCATAAAAGCATACACGGATTTCTGCGGGTTTCCATTGAGCATGGTCAGTCTCGGGGCCAGACAGCCCAGTTTCTGACCCGTGGATGTGATTTTCCGCGCCTCCCGCAACCACGCTGCCAGGCAATCCGGCGGTGGTATGACATCCGGGTTCAGGACGCAGAGATACTTCCCGCTGGCTTTTTGGGCTCCCAGATTGATGCCGAGTCCATAGCCGAGGTTCTTTTCGCTTCGCACAAGGTTGATGGGCAAACCGGTCAGGTTGTCGGCGTCATGGTCGGGCGAGGCGTTGTCGACGACAATGATCTCGAGGGAGACCTCCGTCTGTGCCAACAACGCGGCAACGGCGGTCTGCACATGGGCGCTGCTGCCGTAGCTCACCATGACGACAGAAATATCGGGAGACGTTCCATCCATTATGCGAAGTGGCTATTCATTTAGCATGGGGTCGTGACGAAAGTTAACCATTCGTCTTGTTGCAGTTGGTCTCGCACCTGAAAGCCAGCGAGACTGAGAGCAGCCTTCACTTCATCCGCTTCGGTCGTTAACAGTCCGCTGATGAGCACGGTTGCATCGGCGGCGCTGCGCGAATGGATTTCACCCAGCAACGGCAGAAATTCGTGACTGAGCATGTTGCAGAAGATGAAATCGAATTTGCCCTCGGGCAAATCGTCAAGGGGGCCAATGAAGATTGTCGTGAGGGTTGAATCCACTTCGTTCAGTTGAAGGTTCTCCCGGGCGTTCTCCAACACATCGTTGTCTATGTCAGTTCCCACTGCCTCGATTGCGCCAAGTTTCATGGCGACCATGAGCAGGATTGCGCTACCGGTGCCGATGTCCAGAACTCGTGCGCCGGGTCTCAGATTGGTTTCGGCCAGTCTCATGCAAAGCTGTGTGGTGGCGTGAGTTCCGGTTCCAAAAGCCATGCCGGGCTCGATGAACAAATCAATGCGGTCCGGCAAGGGGGGAGTGGTGGGTTTCTCCCAGGAGGGGACGATGCGGAAGCGTTCGCCCACGTTGAGGATATGAAAATATTGCCGCCAGTTGTCCTGCCAGTTTTCCTGTGGAACTTCCTCAATGGCCGAGATGGTCAGCTTTTCCGAGTTCGATCGCAGGGCTTCTCGCAGGCGTGACTCGAAATCGCTGCCCATGACGGCCGTTGGTAGATAAACTTTCCACTTCGTCGTGCCGTCGGCCTCGTCTTCTTCTTCAATGCCTATCGATGGGAAATCGCTGAAAAAGCCGTAAAGCGAATCGGTACATTCAGAGGGGAACATAAGGGTGATTTTGGACCATTGATCGTTCATACCATGGACGATGCAATGAATAGCCTCTCTACGCAAGTGCAAGGTCGATGCCGAAGGTTAATGCCCGAGAGGGTAAAGTAGTTATTGCAGGAGCGAGGTCTCCCCGCGCTAATCGTGGCTATTATTGAACGTTATAAAAAATGAGAGCATCCAAGCCCATGGTACAACTTCCGTCGAAGAAAAAGCCCGCAGTGCCCGCGCCAGTTAAAACGCCGGCCCAGAAGATCTCCAAAACCTCTGCAACTCCGGCGAAGAAGAGTCCGGTGTCGAAGCCTTCCCGTGCAGGGGAAGTGATTGGTCTGGCGGACATTAAAGATTTGTTCGGTCTGATGAAGACCAACCAGATTGCCGAACTGAAACTCGAGCAGCACGGCACCAAAATCCACATCCTTAGCAGCCATGCTCCTGTGCAGCAGCCGCAAATGATGGCGGGAATGCAGCCGATGATGAGCATGTCGGCGGCGCCTCAGCAAGCCAGCGCGCCCACCAGCGAGGTTGTTTCTGCAGTGCCAACTCCTTCTGCGCCTATTGAACCAGCGGCTGAATCGGATGCGCTGCCCGCCAACGCAAAGTATCTTCATTCTCCCATGGTGGGCACGTTCTATCGGTCACCGTCGCCCGATGCAGATTCCTTTGTGAGCGTGGGCGATCGCGTGTCGGAGGATACGACGCTTTGCATCGTGGAAGCGATGAAGTTGATGAACGAGATCAAAGCGGAAATGCGCGGCAAGATTCTGAAGGCTCTGGTGGAGAACGGCCAGCCGGTCGAATATAACCAGCCCCTTTTCCTCATCGAGACTGAGTAGCCCGCCGCATGTTCAATAAAATCCTGATTGCCAATCGTGGCGAAATAGCACTGCGCATCATCCGTGCCTGCAAGGAAATGGGCATCAAAACTGTGGCCGTGTATTCAACCGCGGACGAGGATTCGCTGCATACCTGGTTTGCGGACGAGGCTGTTTGTATCGGCCCGCCCCAGTCGGCGGATAGTTATCTGAACGTCGCCCGGATTATCAGCGCAGCGGAAATCACGGATGCCGAGGCCATTCACCCCGGATACGGATTTCTGGCCGAGAACGCGGAATTTGCGGAGCTTTGCAATTCCTGCAAGATCAAGTTTATCGGTCCGCGACCCGACGTCATTACCCGCATGGGCGACAAGGCTATTGCGAAGAAGACCATGCGCGATGCCGGTGTGCCTGTGGTGCCGGGCAGCAAAGAAGAAATCACAGACATAGAAGAAGCCAGGGCCATTGCCGAGGAAATCGGTTACCCTGTCATCATCAAGGCATCGGCCGGTGGTGGTGGGCGCGGGATGCGTATCGCCAGCACTCCGCTGGCCCTCAGCACGGCCTTCAGCATGGCGTCTTCGGAAGCAGAAAAGGCTTTTGGAAACCCGGGCGTTTACATGGAGCGCTACATCAACAACCCGAAGCATATCGAGGTGCAGATCTTCGCCGACGAGTTTGGCCATGTGGTCCACTTCGGCGAACGCGATTGCTCCATCCAGCGGCGCCACCAGAAGCTCATCGAAGAAAGCCCCTGCTCCGTCATTACCCCCGAAGAGCGCAAGAAGCTCGGAGACATTGCGGTTCGTGCGGCGGAAGCGGTGGGTTATACGAATGCGGGGACCATCGAGTTTCTGCGCGATGAACAGGGAAACTTCTTCTTCATGGAGATGAACACCCGCATCCAGGTGGAGCATCCCGTGACAGAGCTGGTCACCCTGACCGATCTTGTAAAGCTGCAACTCGAGGTGGCGGGTGGACTGCCTTTCAAATTCTCTCAGAAAGACATCGAGTTTAAGGGCGGCCACGCGATCGAATGCCGTATCAATGCGGAAAACCCCGATAAGGGTTTCATCCCCTCGCCGGGCAAAATTACCACGTGGCATGCTCCGGGTGGAAATGGGGTGCGGGTCGACTCGCACTGCTACGAAGAGTACGTCATCCCGCCTTACTACGATTCGATGATCGCCAAGCTGCTGACACGCGCCGCAACCCGCGACGAATGTATCGCACGCATGGAGCGCGCCCTGCAGGAGTTTATTATCGAGGGCGTGAAGACCACCATCCCGTTCCAGTTGAAGGTCATGCGGAGCAAAGAGTTCCGCTCGGGCACCTTTGGTACGGGTTTCCTTGAGGACTTCTTGGCGTAAGGTTTATGTGGGCGGGCGGTTGAAAGATCCAAACGATCGTTGCGTTTAACGTTACGCGTAAGGGAAGGCGCGAGCATGGCTCATGCAGTCCAAGCAGAGTAGTGACCCACCACTTTGGAGTGCGGCAGCCATGCTGCCGCTTTTGTTGAGGAATAACGCCCGTGCAACGGCAGCGTTTTTTTTATCCACAATCAGCCCGAAAATGAGAACGGCCCCGGAGAAAGTCTTCCGGGGCCGTTTCAGTTTTCGGTTAATTCGTTTTAGTGATTAGCGGCGGGCGTGGTGGCTGGCGTCCACACCGATGATCTTCTCGCTGATGGCCTTGGGAACGCGCTCATAGTGAGAGAACTGCATGGTGTAGTTTGCGCGCCCCTGTGTAAAGCTGCGCACGTCGGTTGCGTAACCGAACATCTCGCTGAGGGGAACGATTGCGGTGACAACCTGCGTGTTGCCGCGTCGGCCTGACTCTTCGATCTTGCCACGGCGGGAACTGAGATCGCCGAGAACGTCGCCGAAGTATTCCTCGGGCGTAACCACTTCGACAGCCATCACGGGCTCAAGAAGGGTCGGCTCGCACTTGCGGGCACCTTCCTTGAAGCCGATGGAGCCGGCGAACTCGAAAGCCATTTCGCTGGAGTCGACCGGGTGGAAGGAGCCGTCGATGAGGGAGACCTTCACGTCGACCATGGGGTAGCCGGCGAGAACGCCGCTCTTCATGGCACCGACAACGCCCTTCTCCACCGCAGGGATGAATTCCTTGGGGATGACGCCGCCCACGATCTCGTTGTTGAATTCGAAACCTTCACCGGGCTTCATCGGCTCGATCTTGAGCACGCAATGACCGAACTGGCCACGGCCACCGCTCTGGCGGACGTACTTGCCTTCGATCTTCGCGATGGGCTTTCCGAGCGTTTCGCGGTAAGCGACCTGCGGCTTGCCAACGTTGCACTCAACCTTGAACTCGCGCTTCATGCGGTCGACAATGATCTCGAGGTGAAGCTCGCCCATTCCGCTGATGATGGTCTGGTTGGTTTCTTCGTCGGTGCGCACACGGAAGGTCGGGTCTTCTTCAGCCAGCCGCTGCAGGGCCGTGGACATCTTTTCCTGGTCCTGCTTGGTTTTCGGCTCCACGGCGATGTGGATGACGGGCTCGGGGAAGGTCATGGCCTCAAGCACGATGGGGTGGTCGGGGTCGCAGAGGGTGTGGCCGGTTGATGTGGCCTTCAGTCCCACGGCTGCCGCGATGTCGCCCGTGCGCACTTCGTCGATGGGTTCGCGGTCGTTGGCGTGCATGAGGAGAATGCGGCCAACGCGCTCGTTTTGATCTTTGGTGGAGTTGTAAATATAGGAGCCCGCTTTGAGCACACCGCTATAAACGCGGAAATAGGTAAGCTTGCCGACGTGGGGATCGCTCATGATTTTGAAAGCCAGGGCGGCAAATGGTTCTTTGTCGTCGGGATGGCGTTCTTCCATCTCACCCGTCTCAGAGTTTTCGCCACTGATGGCGGGAACGTCCTTGGGGGAGGGCATGTAATCAATCACGGCGTCGAGGAGGGGTTGCACACCCTTCTTGCGGAAGGATGAACCGCAGAGTACGGGGGTGATTTTTGCACCCAGAACGCTTTTGCGGATCAGGGGTTTAAGCTCGGCTGCGGGGAATTCCTGATTCTCAAATTCAAGATATTTGGTCATGAATTCGTCGTCGTATTCGGCGATGGCTTCCAGCATGGTGCGGCGCCATTTTTTGGCCTCATCCACCAGTGCGGCAGGAATTTCTGTGGTTTCGAATTTGATGCCCTGATCGCCATCTTCCTTTTCGGGCCAGATGTACGCTTTCATTTCGACGAGGTCCACGACGCCGCGGAATTGGTCTTCAGCACCAATCGGAATTTGAAGGGGAACGGGGTGGCAGGTGAGGCGATGGTCCATCATCTTTACGGTGCCGTAGAAGTCGGCGCCGATGCGGTCCATCTTGTTCACAAAAGCCAGGCGGGGGACATGATACTTGTCAGCCTGACGCCAGACGGTTTCGCTCTGGGGCTCAACACCACCGACGGAGCAAAAGAGGGCGACTGCACCGTCGAGTACGCGGATGGAGCGTTCCACTTCGACGGTAAAGTCGACGTGGCCGGGCGTGTCGATGATGTTGATGCCGTAGTCTTTCCAGTAGCATCGGGTTGCGGCGCTGGTGATGGTGATTCCGCGCTCACGTTCCTGATCCATCCAGTCCATCTCAGCAGCGCCATCGTGCACTTCGCCCATCTTGTGGGAGCGGCCGGTGTAAAAAATGATGCGTTCGGTCGTTGTGGTTTTTCCGGCGTCGATGTGCGCCATAATGCCGATGTTACGTACGCGATGAATAGGGGTGGTACGAGCCAATGGAGAACTTCCTTTCGGGCTGGGTCAGACAGATTTTACACTTAAAGTAGTGTGCTTAAGCCCGCAATGGCTACAGGGTCTTTCCGGCTTTATTTCGGATGACAGAGGGAAGCTTACTTCAGGTTGGCGGTGTGATCGGTTTTAGATGACCGATCAACGGCGACGAAGGCGCTTCAAGACGTATTGCGGGAACTGTCGCGCTTCATCCAGCCGCAGCAGAAAAGCGACTCCCAGATAGGTGATGGCACCCAGGATTATGAGCATCAGGAGGCGGAGTGCCTCGGGGGCGCGGAGTGCTTTGGCCCAGCCCCTGGGGGGGGTGGCGTCGGAGATGCGCAGTTCGAGATCAACAGTACTTACATGCTGTCTGCTGACAAGGTGGATGAAGGGGGGGTATTGGGGAATGTGTATGACGCGAGGCGTCGGGGGTTGGGCTTGTGTGGGCCTGTATACCAGCACGGTGGCGGACGCACTGCCGTCGTCCGTCGTGGTAAATTGATCGAGACTAAGCGTGACAGTCGTCTCGCTGGAGGGGCCAAGGATGGCTATGAAAGATTCTTTATCGAAATTGATGGAGGGAATTTCTGAATCGGCGACATCCCAGGTTTTGAAATAACTGCGCAGTGAGGCTTCGTCGTTGATAATGAGTGTGCTGCCCATGCGCGCCGAGTCGGGCGTAAAGATCTCTGCACGTTGTCCGCTGGAAACAATCACCGAAGCCGGTCGCGTGAGAACCAATCCACCAGCGACCACAACGCCCATGACACCACCAGCGATGAGCATGCGGGTAATGGCCGAGGCAAAGGGTACTCCTCCCAAGCCATGGTAGCGGCGTCGAATGATAAACAGAGAAACCGCCGTGGTGAGGGAGTACGTGATGACCGAGGCCAGGGCAATGCCCGGAACGCTCATCCACCGAAGCAGGAGGAAATTGAGCCCGACGTTAATTAAAACACCACCGACGTTGATCCAGGCCGGGGTCTTCGTGTCGGAAAAGGAATAGAAGACGCGTGTTACGAAAATGACCAGCGCGTAGGGGAAGATGCTGAGGGCGTAAATGCGCAGGAAAGACGAGGTGAATCGTGTATCGGCGTAGGTGAACTGACCCCGCTCGAAGAATACCCGGGCGGTTGGTTCAGCCAGAATAGCCAACCCAAGAGCTACGGGCAGCATGACCAGAGTGGTCCAACGCAACCCGAGGGACATCGTACTGCGGAAAGCGGACAGGTTCATCTCGGCGGCAGAACGCGACAGGGCCGGGTAAAGCACTGTGGCTACGGAAACGGCAAATACGCCGTAGGGCATCATGATGAGGATGAAGGAAAAGGTATAAGAGGTGAAGCCGCCGGGCACGGTGTAGAGGAGGTTCGCGCGGATAGCGGTGCCGATAAGGTTGGCTATGGCGACAACCACCACGGGGGCGCCCAATGCCGTGATACCGAGGAAGACAGGGTCCCGGAAGTTGAATTGGGGGCGCAGGGGCATTCCGATTTTTAACAGTGATGGAATTTGCACGAGGGCCATGGCCGCAACGCCGGCCGTTGTGCCGATGCCCAGACCTGTCAGGTCAATAATGCCGGCGTGATAGAGGCCGAGGGTCACCAGCACCACTGCATTGTTAATGATGGGGGCAGCGGCGGTGATGGCAAATACCTGGTGGGAATTGAGGATGGCCATGAAGACCGCGTTCAGGCCGTAAAAGAACATTTGCGGGGCAAAGAATCTGAAGAAGTAGGTGGCCAGCTCTTTGCTCTGGGCGGCTGACGGGTCATGCGAGAAATTGGTCATGAGCCAGGTGATCTGGGGGGCGAGCAAAACGCCCACCATGGATGCAGCTGCTAAGATTAATCCCACAGAACCCAGCAGAAGGTTTGCCACTCGCCATGCTTCGGGGGAGGTCCGGCCACTTTTTTCCTGAGCCCGCACGAGTACAGGGATGAAAATAGCGCTGAGGATGCCGCCCATGATGAATTCGTAAATGATGTTGGGGATGGTGTTGGCGAGTTGGTAGGCGTCGTTGAGGCGGCCGGCAGCCCCGCGACCGCTGCCGAGAATGGCCGCAAAAGCCATCACGCGCAGCAGCCCCGAGATGCGGCTGAGGAGGGTGAGTGACGAAAAGACGACGGTGTTTTTGGCGAATGTGCTCAAAGCCCGCAAACCATGGTTGGCTTTGAGTCGTGTGTCAACGCGCCTTTGGGCTTGAACATGGGAGGTTGTTGACCGTTACCATGAGCCGCCTGAAATGGGCCGATGATGCTGACGAGGAATGAGAATGCCCGATATCCTGATGCCAAAATTGAGCGAATCGATGTCCGAAGGAAAACTTCTGCGATGGAATGTGGAGGAGGGACAACGAGTCGCTGCCGGTGATGTGATTGCCGAGGTGGAAACCGACAAGGCGAACATGGAGATTGAAACCCTCGAAGGTGGACGCATCACCGGCATTCGAGTGTTTCCCGGCGATATGGTTCCCGTTGGTGCAGTGATGGCCACATTGATCATGAAGGATGATATGGATCTGCAGCCTCCCGACGAAGATGATGATTTCCCCGATGAGGAGTCTGAAACCTCGGATGACACCGATCCCACCGATGAGGACGAAATGGACGCCGGGGATGGCGTGGAGGATAATGCGCCACCATGGGTCTCGTCGCGCGATCGTAAGCGGGTGGAGAAGGAAATAGCGGCTGCGGCCCAGTCCACTTCGGAGGGAAGTGGGGATGAGGATTCTGCGACACCACACGATTTTGTACCCGTGATTAATGCGAGTCCACTTGCCCATGCCATCGCTGATGAGCGCGGCGTCGACTTGATGCTTGTTCGCGGCTCGGGGCGCGGGGGCCGCATCACGAAAGAGGACGTACTCGCTTATATCGCCTCCCGCAAAGCCGAGGGGAGAATCGAAGCGCGACCGCAGGATCCGCTGGATGAGGACTCTGACGGGTGGGAAAATGCCGAAGGTGGGGAAGAGAGCGAAGAAGCGTTCGGCGAGAGCGTGGAAGCTGACAGCGAGATGGCCGCGTTTCTGGAGATGGTCGCGGATTCAGTGAACGGTGAACAGGTTCGCGTGATTGAAATGTCATCGATGAATGGGCAGTCTGCAGAGGACGAACAACCGTCTGCTATTAAACTACCCAAGCTCGGCGAGAGCGAGGAACTGGACGACCTTTTGCTGGTGGAGGGGCTTGAGGCAGGGGAACATGATGACGAGTCGGAGACGATGTCCGATGACCCCTTGATGGTTGTGTATGCACCGGCCCTGATGACGATGGGCTGCGAGGTGAACGTGACCTCTGTCATGAAGACACTGTTTCTGCTGGAATCCGAGGGGGACGCCGAAGAATTGCTGACTGCAGTGGTCGCACGGGCCGCCGCCATGGCGCTGGCAGATTGCCCTCTGGGCTCTCTCGACTCCGACACGAACCCACTCGCGGTGGCTCTGGGAGTTGCAGCGGGGGATGAGATCGCATGGTTGGGCCTGGACGATGCTCGCGCCATGTCCCTCAGCGAAATGGCCGGCCGGATGGAGGAGATCGCTCTGACGGCACTGGGCGGAAGCATTGACGAAGACGATGTGCATCTCGCAGGAGATGACGAAGAGTCTGATGCGAACGAGGGAATATTCGACATGCCCGCCGTTGCCCTGGCGGTGGTCAATTTTGGCGCCATGGGCATTGATGACTTCTCAGGACCGCTGGACGAGGGGGCCACACCGGTGCTATCGTTCGGGGCCGTGCGAGAATTTCGGGCAGGTTCTGAACCACGGGATGTTAAGCACGTCATTCGCATCGGGTTTTCTGCCCAGGATGGTGCGGTGAGACCCCTGCGTGCCGCCCGCCTTCTGGGGCATATTCGCGAGATGCTCGAGCACCCTCTTCTGCTTGCGGATTTCACTCAATGACCGGCCAGCCGTACGAGGAAAACGATGCGGTCGACTTGCTGATCATTGGTGCCGGTCAGGCCGGTTGCGCTGCGGCCCAGCGTGCCAGTGAACTCGGTTTGAAAACAGCCATCGTGGAGCAGCGCCTCGCAGGACCGGGCGGAGCGTTTGTTCATGAAGACGGCCTGCCTTTTGGCGTGTTGTGGAGCTTCGCGAAAAGATGGCGCGACTCTCAAATTGCGGAGGGTGACAGTGGGGGAGAGGCGGCGGCAGGTCGCTCCGTTGATCTTTCCACGATTCATCTTTCTGATGTCGTGGCAAAAAGCAGTGAGGCCAACCGTCAGTCGCTGTTGCGTCAGGGGGAGGTCCGTTTCTACGAAGGTCGCGGCTACCTTTCATCCACGGGATCGGCCGTTGTGCTGCACCCTGAAACTGGTGATGAACTTCATGGCATCGACGCGAGAAACATTCTGGTGACGACAGGGTCCATTGCTGTGCCACGAGACGGTTTCGAGCCGGATGGCAGGGCTCTTCTGATGGGTATGGACCTTCTGTTTCTGGCTGAATTGCCAGACAGCCTGGTCATCCTCGGCGAGGGCCGTCGGGCCTGCAACATGGCGCTGCTCTTTGCTCAATTGGGTTCGAGGGTTACTGTGTTGTCAGACTCTCCGAGGTTGCTCCCGGAGGCCGATGCGGCTGTTTCTGATTTCGTGGAACGGGAGTTGGATGCGCTGGGATGCAGGCTTTTGCTCGATGAAAGTTTTGCCGGAGCAGAAGTGGTTGATGCGTCAGGCGAAGTGGTTGTCACCACCGGAAATGGTGAGGAGATTTTTTCGCTCTGTGCGGCCGACTGTGGGGAGAGGCATCCGGCCTCGCGGCGGCTGGGGCTGAAAAAGCTGAATGTGCAATTATCGCCTGATGATGGCGGCGTGACGGTGGACAGAAATTTGCAGACGCATACGCCTCACATTTTCGCTGCGGGCAGCGTCCTGGGTGGCGGGGTACCGCCCGAGCAGGCTCGTTTGGAGGGTGTGTTCGTCGCGGAGCATGTGGCGGGAATAAAGGCGGCCCTGCCACCGGATCATTTTCCGGGTGGCAGCATGGCGCTGGCGGCGTGGGTGGGGCTCAGCGAGGAGGAGGCGCGCAATCGTGCGGCTGAAGTTGGGATTGGTTATGCCTCTTTCGATGAGAACCTGGCGGCGGTCCTCGAAGAGGATACCACCGGTTTCGTGAAGGTCATCGCGGATCGGGGAACGGGTGAGATTCTCGGTGTGCATGTTGCCGGTTCCTCCGCGAATGAGATTGTCGGTGCCGCAACCCTGGCGATGCGGTTCGAATATACGGTGAGTGATCTCGCCCGGATGGGTGCGCTGATACCGTCTCGCATGGAAGCGCTGGAGGCCGCCGCGGCTGCGGTGGGCACTCGGCGACGCTCGGGATGAACAGGGAGCGCGGTGAAGGATACTGTTCTGTCATACGGATGAACCCTCGCTCATGAACCCGATTAACAATAGTATTGCGCCCGAACCGGCAGAATTTGGCATTCTCGCCATGACCGGCATCACTCACGAATTTTATGATCGAAACAGTTATGTGGAGGGCGTTGCGATCATGGAGGAAGCCCAGCGTCAGCGGCGCGAGGGAACCATCGGCGATACGATTTTATACTTCGAGCATCAGCCTGTCATCACCTATGGACGGGCAACGCCAACCGAAGACATGCCGCCGGAAGATTGCGAAACGCCGCTTGTGGAGGTAGCCCGCGGAGGGCTTGCCACCTGGCACGGGCCGGGACAGTTGATTGGGTATCCGGTCATCGACCTCACACGCCGCTCGAACGGCACAAGCCCGGACATTCATCAATATCTGCGTGCTCTGGAAGATGGCCTGCGGGCTTATCTCGAAAATAATTTTGGGTTAAAGGCTTTTAACAGGCCCGGCCACACCGGCGTTTGGGTGGGCAACGAAGCGTCGCCCCGCAAAATTGCTTCCATCGGAATATCGGCCCGCCGCTGGATTTCGGGTCATGGGTTTGCGCTGAACATCCATCCCGATCTGCGGGCGTTTCGCTCCTTCAAACCGTGCGGTCTCAACCCTGCTGTGATGACTTCGCTGGAGCGCGAACTGCGCCGCAGCCGGCGTGGCGTGAGACGCTTGCCCACCTTGAGCCAGGCGGCGAGAACCGTGCATGTATATCTGACGGAATCGCTGCGCGCTGCAGACTTTTCACCGAAGCCCACGGAGACCCCCGAGCCATGAGCACGATTCCCTCTGAGGATATCAACGAGGACGGATCATCGTCCGGCACCACCGCCCCGCGTAAACACCCGGCGTGGGTGCGCGCGCGTATGCCGGGGCGCGCCCACTTCAGCGAGACCAACGAGGTGTTGCGGCGTCATGGATTGCACACCGTGTGCGAAGAGGCCGAGTGCCCAAACATCGGCGAGTGCTATGGGCATCACACGGCGACGTTTATGATTCTCGGAAATGTCTGCACGCGCGGCTGCACCTTTTGTGCCGTGACGCAGAACAACCCGCGCGCGATGCCACCCGACGCTACGGAGCCGGAGAGGCTTGCGCAGGCGGCGGCGGAGTTGGGGTTGTCGCACATTGTTATAACCAGCGTGACACGCGACGATTTGCCCGATCAGGGATCGAAGCATTTTGCCCTGTGTGCCGAGGCGATCAAACGTCTTCGGCCCGAGGCGCGGGTCGAGGTTCTCATTCCTGATTTTCGGGGACGAGCAGACCTGCTGGCGACCGTGGTGCGGTCGCCCATCGATATTCTGAACCACAATACCGAGACGGTTCCCCGCCTGTATCGCAAGGTGCGGCGGGGGGCGCGCTACTGGCGCACGATGGTGCTGCTGGAACGATGCAAAGAATTGCGACCGGGTCTGCGCACCAAGTCAGGGTTGATGCTGGGCCTGGGCGAGACCGACGATGAGATCCGCGCGGTGCTCAACGACCTGCGCGAGGCGGAGTGCGACATCGTAACGCTGGGACAGTACCTCCAGCCATCGGGGGACCAGCTTGCAGTGGAGCGTTATCTCGAACCGTCCGAGTTCAAGATGTGGCAGGATTACGCCGAGGCCCTCGGGTTTCTCCATGTGGAGTCAGGGCCGCTGGTTCGCAGCTCATACCATGCCTGGAAACACACCGCCGACCTTGAGATTCATGGCGAGTAAGAGCTGAAGACTGGAAAGCCGGAAGGGCTATTGGTCTGAGGTGACGGGGTAATTGTTCTTCTCCCGCCAGACCATTCTCAGGTCTAACGCTTTGAGTAGAGTGTCATGATCGTCGAACATTTTCTGTCGACGTTTTGCAGAGGTCAGTTTGCGGGTGATGTCGTTTCGTACTTTTTCCAGAGGAATGGTGGGCGGGGTGCGCCGATCATTGAGGTGAAAAAAGACAGCGCCCTCCTTGGTCTCGTGAACGGTGGAATAGTCGCCAATCTTGATCTTTAAGAGTTCCATATCGGCGGGACCAACCGTGCTGCTTTGCAGCCATTTATCTTTGGTTTCCCAGACGAAGGACTGGGTTGGAAGCTTCTCGCGGGTTTGTTCTGGTGTCGCGCCATTCTTTAAGAGTTCCAATGCCTGATTGGCAATTTTTTGAGCTTCGAGTTGGTTTGAAACGCCACCATTGCGTACCGGAACTACGAACCGCGTCAGCTTGAAAAGGCCCTCCTTAACATAGCCCGCTTTCATCTGCTCGTAGTAATCTTCGATTTCTTTTTCCGTCGGAGAGGTGATCGAATCCTCCCTCCTTGCGTAATGAAATGCCATGGCGCGTCCTCGTTGCAGCACGAGTTCGCCGGCCTGATCAATGCTTCCCATCACGGTGGTGGAGGTTTTTAAATCTGCCAGCGCTGCGGCTTCAGGAGAGTCGGCGTTGTGGCGCTTTTGCAGTTCTGCGAGCCGTTGCATTTGGATTGTGGCTTTCACGGCTGCGTCTACGCGCGCTTTAAGTGACGGGGACGACAGAACATCCTCGGCTGAGAGTTTGACCTCCGGTGTGTCCGAGTCGATCTTCACAAGGTAAAACCCGTTTCGAAGTTTGGTGACCGGCGACACTTCTCCTGCGGCGGTGGAAAAGATCAGATCCATGAAAGGCGCATTGAAGCCCGAATCCCGGGTGACCGGCCCGATGCTTCCGCCACGGGCTGCGCTGGGGGCGTCGCTGTAGCGACGGGCCGCCTCGGTGAACGGCATCTGTCCGGCGACAATTTTCGTTCTGAGCTCCGAGAGTTGATCGAAGGCTTCGCGGGCGACCTTCTCGGATGAATTTGGATCAATCTGTCGAAAGATGTAGGAAACGTTTCGGTGGGCTGGATGCGACATTTCGGACGCGATCTTTGCGGCCTGTTTGGTTTCCATCTCGGTGTCAGGCGCGGGAGGTGGCGGCTGATTTCTGATCCAAGTGCTCAAAGCTAATTCACCGCGCAGCTTGTCGGCCATTTGTGCTGCGTCAGCGGGTACGCTGGTGCCGGCGTCACGCGCGATGGCGCTCCAATGGCGCGCCCAGACGACGTCACGAATGGCGCGGTCGAGCCAGAAAGCTGCATCGCCGCGTTGTGCATCGTCAGAGGCGTTGGTGAAATCCGTGTAAGGATCGCGCGACTCTCCCTCGCCATTAAGGATGGCGACCGTGTCAGCGACCGTTACAGTTCCGCTGGTATAGGTTGCCACAACTTCGGTGCTTGGTGCAGGTGCTGCTGCGGCGGTGCATGGCGCAATCATCAGGAGTGCAACCGCGCTGAGGATAGAGTATAAACCTAATCGAGGCATGGGGGAGAGGGATCCTTTTCGTCAAAACATCCAGTCATCATATAGGGGGTGACGTGATGGATGTTTTGTTCTGAAACAAAAAGCGCGACGGAGACTGATTGTCTCCGCCGCGCGGGGATGAAACTGTTACGCGGAGCGAGATTGCCCGCGTTTGATTATTAGAACAGGTTCCAATCCTGGACGGATGCGGAGCCAAAGTTGTGCATCGAAATGGAGTTGTTCACGAGCACAACGCCGAAGTTGTTGCGCGTGTTGTCAAAGAACACCGCGCTTGTGCCGTCGGGGTTGGTGTGCCATATGTTCGTGGTTGGAGCCGCTGTGGTGCCGGCAAAGAGCCCGAGTTTTTCGGTTTGGCCGACGAGGGTCGGAGCTGCGGCGTTAGTCACATCGAAGACGTATGATTTCTGAGCGTCATCCAGATTCCATGGGGCGCCATACGGTCCGCTTGCGGTATAGGCGCCGGGAGCGGAGACCAGGAACTTCGATGAACCAACTGTCGTGAGGCCCAAACCCGTGTGACCTGTTCCGAGGGGGAACACGGTTGTGTCGAGGCGGTCGGTTGTCAGGTTCGTTGCCAGGTTATACTTGCGGGGAATTGCCAGAAGGCCGCTGGCATCGCCCCAAACGTCAGCAGAAGCCCCGGTTCCCATGACTGCGAGGCCGAGGCGGTTAGCCGATACGGTGCCGAAATCGACAACTGCGTCGGAAAGATTGTAGTTGGCTGCGAGGGTGAAATTGAGCCCGTCTACAGTGGTGAGCTTGAGCAGGTCACGCACGTCTGTGGCATCCGTATAGCCGGCACCCCAGGAACCGCCTGC
The DNA here is from genome assembly GCA_002842095.1 of candidate division BRC1 bacterium HGW-BRC1-1. Lineage (GTDB taxonomy): Bacteria > Sumerlaeota > Sumerlaeia > Sumerlaeales > Sumerlaeaceae > HGW-BRC1-1. Next base: position 92,711 of record PHCB01000014.1, on the reverse strand, counting down.
ATAGATTTCTGTACCCGTGCCGGTTCCGACGACTTGCAGCGTATCTCCGAAGCGGGTCTTGGCGAATTCCGCAGGGGTTGCGGGAGTTGTAAGTGTACTGACTTCATAAGCCACGGTTGGGGCAGTAGAAGCATCAGCCATACGGTACACGATGAAGGGTTCACCCGTGACGCGATCCACAGCGACGGTCAGGTTGCAGAAATAAATCACATTGGCATCGTCTGTGTCGATAGTGTTTCCAACAAAGGTACCCTTCGTGGTGCTGGAAGCCGCTGTTAAATCCAGAGCCTGATAGGGGCTGCCTGCGACTTCGGCACCCGTAACGGGATTGAGCTTGCGGAGATTGATGATCTTCGCCGCGCGCTCGAGGACCAAAATATTGTCCGACGGTACATGGTGTGTGGCGGAGCGAATGGTGCGAGCCACATCTCCCAGGAACCAAGCCGGGCCGCCGCCGTTAACTGTGTCCAGACGCCAGACCTGGGTGAAGGTCGTTTGGGCGTGAGCAGCAACGGACACGCCGCCAATCATCGCCATAATCAGAAGCTTTTTCATGATTTCCTCCAAAGAAAAAATGATGCTGTGAGAATTGATATGATCCCGTCGGCCTTCCGGCCTAAGGTCCCATGTCGCTACTTCAGGCGATATCGATGGGTAAGATCAAGCAAAAAGACACAATAGAATTCTTTTTGTATGATTATCGTCATTAATTGAATCGATTACAATGGATGTTTCCAAAATACTGGATTATATGAGTTTATGAGAATGCGTGTAAGTGTTGGTTTTTGGGTTTCACTCAGGCTTTCTCAGGTGAGATAGTTCGTTTTCTGAAAAACCTACTAATTTGTTACCAGTGTGTTTAGTGGTTTGTCACGGGCAACGCACATCCAGATGCGATCAGCAACCCGCTTGTGATGGGAAACACGCTCCACCCTGTGTAGACGCTGTACATTCCGCCCTCGTCCAGCGGGTTTTGCTGGTCGGCTCGTCCATGCCATTGCTTGAGATCAACGTGATAACTGCCCCGCCATGCCCCATCCCATTTGGGGTTTTCGTCACGGCATTGCACGGCCATGAGGAACTCAGCGAGACGATCGGCCGCGGCTAACCAGTCGGGTCTGTCGAAAACCTTTCCGGCCACCTGCAATGCCTGAAGGGCATAGCCGTCGGTGTACACGAGATCGGTGAGGCGGTCGCTCCTTTGTTCCGATGCTTCCATGCAGCTTGCATCGCAATTGAGGATGGCGCCGCTTTCGTGCTGGAGGGAAAGGAGAAACCGTGCGCACTTCTCCGCAGACTGAGATGTGTCGATGCCGAGATGCTTGTTCGCCACCGCAAATGCCTTCAACGCTTCCGCGGCTTCCGATGAAGCGGGCCGCCAGTTTTCCATTTGGTTGATTTCGAAGGTGGTCTTGATGCGGCCACCGGGCAGTTGGTTTGCTTGTAGATTTTGAATCGCCCGCACAGCGGCGGAACGATACTTCTCTTCATGGGTGAGCGCGAACAGCGCGGACAACCCGCAGGCCGCCCAGGGGGTGAAACATGTACCGGGGTAATCGGTGCCATCGATGGACCACGAACCTGCTTCGGTTTGCGTCGCGAGGAAGAAGTCGCCCAATTTACGAGCGGCTTCTGTTAAGGGCAATTCCGGGAAGTGAGGCGCGAGGGTCGCGAGAATTTCGAGGGTTTTGCCCTGGTCGTTGGGCCAATGCAACTGCGCTCCGCAAGTCTTGTCAGGATCGGCCTGAGTGATGTCTCTCGGCGCCCATTCGTAAAATGGGAAACCGCCTCGCAGTGTTTGGCGCCTCAAAACATAGGTCAGCAGATTAACCGCAATTTTCCGGTCAATGGAGTCCGGATCATTCGCGCTTCTGAGAAAGAAAGTCATGGCTGCCTCGCTACAGCAGTCGGGGCGCACCCATGGTTGGATTTCATCCAGATCAATTCGGATGCGTTCCCACACGCCTTCGCTTCCGTCGGGATTGCGCATCATCACCCTTTGCACCCATTCCAGGGCGGTATTGGCTGAGTTCTTCATTGCTGCGACATTAGCGGAAGTTTCCATGGTTGAACGGCTTTCGACGGGGAAGTGGGGGAACGGTAAATCATTTCGGTCTCAAGATGACCGACTGCAATGGCTTATATTGCTCAAATACTACAAAATAGATGATGAAACAATTTGGGCTATCTCGGGCATTCGGTCGTGTCTTGAGCAGAGAAGCTTCTGCTTGCCGACCCACATCGCTTTCCGCTTAGTCCATTCCATTAAGAAAAGGACGGCCGATGGCGCTGGTCTTGGACATAGTGGCATTTTTGGTGATCTGCATCGCCGCCTGGGGCGCCGGCGCGGCGCTATTGCGATGTGTGCCACTGGCTCTTTCCCGTGGAGAGCGCGTCTTTTTGGAAATCAACGCCGGGTTTTCTGCGCTTTCTTTCGCCGTGTTTGCGCTCGGCATTCCCCATTGGGTCAATCCTCCGGTTGTGTTGGTTCTGCTGTTTATTTGTGCCGCATGCCTGCTCGTATTGCGGCCTCGTGTTGATGGAGTGTTGCTCGAAATTTGCACCACGTTTCGCACAGAGCGGCATTTGTGGTGGCCGGTATCCATCGTTGCGCTGGTTTCGGTGGCGGGTCTTGGGGGTGCTCTCTCGCCCGAGGTGCGGGGGGATCCAATAATATATCATGTTTCCGAAGCGATGCTCTTTGCGGTGAACGGTGGGCACGTGGACATCCCGTCCTCCGTGCTGACTTATATCCCACAGCATTTTCAAATGCTCGTGGCGATGGGGTTGGTTATCGCAACCGATGTTACCGGCAAATTATTGCATTGGTTTCAGGGTGAGTTGCTCTTGTTCGGGGCCGCCCTGTTGGCGCTGCGATTGGGTGCGTCGCGTGTGCAGGCGGCTTGGGCAGCTGCGCTTCTCGCGCTGGTTCCCATTTGGATGTATCTGGCCACAGCCATCTACGTGGATCTTCCCGTGGCAAATGCGATTGTGTGCGCTGTTTTGATTATGACCAGCACGACCACCCTGCGCCCGGCGTCCGGTGCATGGGCCGGTTTTTTTCTGGGCACCGCCATGGGGTCGAAGTACACCGCCGCGGTGGTGGGAGCCGTGCCTCTGGGGCTGCTCATGCTTCTGATTATCTGGCGGGAACGAACCCATCGCCGCCGCCTCTTCCTGGCCCTGAGCATCATGACCGTGGCAACCATGATCACCTTCGCGCCCTGGGCCATTCGTAATGCGGTGTGGACGGGTAATCCGCTTGCGCCCAGCTTGATGAGCGTGTTGGGGCCAGCCGACGTGCCCGCGTCAACGCTGGCCTGGCCCGACATCCAATCGGGCAACCCGGCCTTGTTTCTTCATCCTCTGCAATGGCTCTCGGAGTCGCTGGGGATGTTCGTGGCGTTCTCGGACTACCAAAACGTCCTGCCACTTTTGGCCCTTATATTGGGGTTCACAGGTTGGTTACTGCGCAGAGCCAGGAAGGATGACCACAAGAGCACCAGTCCTCGGGAGTCCGACATGCGCTCCCGCCGCCGCGATCTCGTTGTGTTCTGCCTGCTCACTTTATTGATTGGTGTGCCTCTGGCTGCGGTGCGTCGCGATGGCCGCTATGTCATGGCGCACATGGCGATTCTCAGTGCGCTGGTGGTGGTTTTTCGCACTGAACTGATGGCGCTTCTGTCAGGGGGCGGCACGGAAATGCTCTGGCGTCGTCGGTTGCACTTTCTCTCCATGGCAGTCGTGGCCATGTTGTTCGCGTCGTGGGTCTGGTCGACGCGCAATCGCTTTCAAGATTTAAACGAGAGTCTGTGGCCGGCGTGGTCCGGCCAGGCTCGCATATCATACCAGCGCGACCGCCTGCAGGGTTACGACGCGAACATGGCTTTGAGCAACGCCGGTCTACCCATCGGCGGCAAGATACTCGGCGCTGGCTATCCTGCTCGGGTGAATTACGTTTTGAACGGAACGCCCATCACTCCCGATCTTGCGGTGCAGGAAGCTTCCGCAATTCGGTCGGAGCATCTGCCATTGCTGCGGCGTCAGGGTGTTGACTCTCTCTTTGGTTTGCCACCTCCGGAGACCCGCGCGCTTCTCAGGCTATTGGGTTCTTACGGTGGGAAGGATCTTTATCAGGTCAAAGAACAACCGGAGTGAAAAGCGTGGGTTTCAGTGACCCGCGCGGCGGATGATTTTTCCCGCCTGAAAGTCCTCTTTGCCGCGCATGTGAACAAGGCGATCGAGGATGCCGTTGATAAAACCGGGTGCTTGCTCGGGGGCGTAAGCTTTGGCCAGTTCGAGGTATTCGGTAATGGTCACGCGCGGCGGGATGTCGGGGAAGTAATCGATTTCCGCGCAGGCCAGTTGCAGAATTGCGCGCTCCACCGGGGCCACGCGGTCCAGCTTCCAATGCTCCAGGATTCCCGCAAGGGTCACACTGATAGCTTCGCGGTGGCGCTCGACGGCCTCGCACAGGGCCACGGTGAACGGTGGCAGGGTTTGCCATTTGGGGTTCATGTCGCGCATCAGGCTCAGCGTCAGCGGCAGGTCATAATCGGCGACGTTCTGGGCAAAAATTGCCAGCATGGCGAGGCGACGTCCTTCGCGGCGTTTGGGTGTAGGAGACATGAAACTTTCAGGGCCTCGGGGGTGAATCTGGCTGGTTTAACATGCGCGGTTTGAAGTTGGGATCGCTTTGAGCAAAGTAGCGATTGAGAGCATTGTAAATCAAAACCGCAGTGGTCTGTTGAAACGTTGGGTTCACCACATAATTCAAGTCATCCTTGTTGGTGATGAAACCGATCTCCAATAGAACAGCGGGCATCTCAAAATTCTTTAACACCAGGAAATTGGCACTCTTGATGCCACGATTGTTGAGGCGAAAAAAGCTCATGCGGTTGAGCGAATCGATGAAATGTTTGCAGGCGAGATAGCTTTCGTACTGCCAGTCCTCAAGTCGGCCACGTTCCAGATCGGTCAGAATTTTCTTCAGCAGGGGAGTGCCCTCGGTGTCCGGGGTGGCTCCGCCCACGTCCATATTTTCGCGGTCTTGCAGCGCTTTTTCTGCGCCGGTCACGGTGCCCTTTTCGTTGAGGTAAAAAATCTCCACGCCCCGGGCGTTGGGATTACCGCCCCCGTCGTTGAGGTGGAGCGAAATAAAGATGTCGCCCAGATTTTTCTCCGCAAATCTCACGCGGTCCTGCAGGGTCATGACCTGATCCTGGGGGCGCGAAATGAACGCGACCATATTGGGCGAGGCGTCGATGACCTGCTTGAGCCGATAGGCGAATTGTAGTACGATGTCTTTTTCGTAAATGGTTTTCCCGGCAATCTGATGGTTTGATTGCGCCCCGGTGTTCCCGCCGCCGTGGCCGGGATCGATGATGACGATTTTGGACGTTCCCGGTGGGCTTCCCGGCGGACGCAGTTTGGGTTCGGGGATGCGGGGGAGAAATTCCGGACCGGCGGGATCCGACACAGTTCCAGAATTGGGGGTTGCCGTGGGGCGCAGGATGGCCGTGGCGGATTGGTTCTCGGCCATGGGCTTGCCTTCGGGCGGCGGCGGCATGGGCATCGCCTGGCTTTTAACCGTGTCGACCACGAGCTGGGCCGGGTCACCCAGGCGCGTTATGCGGAACGTGCCCGTTCGCTCCTTGAGGTAAAAGACAAGTCGCAGCACACCGTGCTCGGGGTAGCTGACCGCATGCACATAGCGCAGGGCGGCATCGTCATCGATGTTCAGCAGCCGGCTCGAATACACGGTTTTCAGGCCGTAGATGTCGACGTAGAAGAAGCCCTTGTCCTTGATCGAATCGACCGTGTTGTACTTCACGGCTTCGTCGAAGACGACTGTAAATCGGTTGAAGGCCGATTCGGTTTTCCAGCTGATTTTTTGCACCATAGCGGCCGTCGCGTTCATGCTGAGCATGAGCAGCAGCGTCAGCAGAAACCCGGTTCGGATTCTGAGGAAAAGAAACGAACGTATGCGGGCGTGCGGACAGGACATCAACTTCGGCATTCCCATGCGGGCGACCGGCGAGGTCAGCCTTTCAGTTCGTCCAGGTGCGCCTGAATAGCATGGCGATCGTCATCAGATTCCACATGAAGAAGAGCCTCTTCCCAGTGTTTGACGGCTTCGTTGCGCCGGTCAAGTTTCTCGCAGCAGAGGGCGAGATTGATGTAAGCGTCGCCCATGGTGGGTTCTTCTTTGATCGCTTTTTCCAGCAGTTGCGCGGCGCCCTTGTAATCCTCGCGCGAGATGGCCAGCGCTGCGAGATTATATTGATCGATGGCATCGCGAACTGGAAACCCGAGTTTCTGGTGGAGCTCAACCTGCTTCAGACCCGGCAGCGAATGGAACAGGGTAAAACCGTAGCGCTCGAGGGCCTCATCAACGCTGCGCTCTAAAACTACTTCATAGCGGGCGAGTTCCAAATCGAAGAACTGCTCCTCCTGCGGTTCGTTGCTAACAGCAAGATTGCCGTCCGACGTGTTCTGGGTATCTTCAGCCATGATTGTTGACGTGTGCTCCTCGGGCGAATGTGAAAAATTGAAACGGGCATATGGTTGCCCGGCGATGGTGCTGGCGCCAAGATGTATAGCCGGGGGGCGGGTGTTTTATTTGACGCCGGGCACGGGCGGCTGCGCAACGCTGCCGTGGTCGTGCAGGTGGGGGGACAACTGGCTGATGCGGGCGCGCTCGCCGCGTTCCACTTGGGCGGTGAGAGATGCGAGGGTGAGGCGCAGCATTTCGGAAACAGGGACGGCCATTGTGGTGAGTTGGGGGGGCGGGGATTGCAGGTCGATGAGGTCGCTGTAAACGAGCAGCGAGAGATCGCGCGGGACCCTCAGGTCCATCATGCGCGCGCCGTCCACCACGCCTGGAGCGAGGAGTTCGTCGGCGAGAATGACTGCGGTGAGGGGATGGCCGGTGTTGGCGTCGAACAGATCGCTGAGGGCCTGATAGCCCCTGCCTTCACCGGGCGGAACCGACATGGCAAGGCTTTCGGCCGGAGAGAATCCGTGCTTTTGCATGGCGGTGATAAAACCGGTGGTGATGTTGTCGGCGGTGCCGGCCGGCCTTTGGGTCGTCATCAGCCCAATGTGGCGGTGGCCTTGCTGCGCCAGAACCTCCACGGCGGATTGGATGCCCGAGGTGTGATCCGTGTAGACGGCGCTCACGTCGCCTGGCACCGGCGGGGCCCCCATCACCGCCACCTTGGCCGTGCGGGCGAGACGGCCCACGAAGGGCATCATCCCGGGGGGCGGAGCCACAAACAGGGCGGCGTCGATTTCGCTGTCATCGTGCAGAAACTGGCGGTCCATCAGCGTGATGTCATTCGCGAATGCCACCCGCGTGATGGCACATGTCGGCAGAAGCGCGTTTTGAATCTGCGAGAAAATGCTTTTGAAAAGCGGATGCCGCGCGCTCGCTTCATCCCACGGCAGGAAGACCTTGAGATGGCGCAGGGCCTGATGCTGCGCGGGAACCAATCGCGGAAGTGCCGCGAGGAACGTCCCCCGACCCCGCTCGCGCCGCAACATCCCCTCGGCCTCCAGTTCCTTGAGCGCCCGCGTAACCGTGGAGAAGCTGAGGCCGTAGGTATCCATTATTTCGTTTTGCGAAAGGAACCTATCGCCAACCTGCATCCCCCCCTCGCGGGCAAGGTCGCGCAGCAGCATCTTCAGTTTTTCATAGCGAGGCAAAACCGCCACGGGCGCGCGTTCCTTTCGTCATCAATGCAGTAAGGGATGATCGATGGAGATGCGATTGTGAAGCAACAAGTCGCAGCGAATTTGACTTCGTCGCAGGGAGCGGGCCCCACCGAAAGGTTTGAACGGCACCATGATGCGTAGCTGGAGCACCAGGCGACCCTCCCCGGGCCAGGAGCGGCGACCTGAACTTTCTCCGGCGTGCAACCGGCGTGCAACCGGTGTGCAACCGGTGTGCAAGCCCCCAAAAACCATCACCGGACCCGCCTTGATACGGAATTCTCCGACGTCCACCCCCCTCAGCACCCGATTCTCAGGCCACGCCCGTGGCGATCACCACCGTTTGCAGCGCGCCGCTGACGCACCGCACCTTCCATCCGATGCCTTCAAAAAACGAGACAAGCTGCTCTGTGGTGCATGACGACCGCGAGTGGGCGCCGCCCTCCGACGCGTGGATCCGGTCCATGATGGCGAAGCCTTCCTCGTCGAAGTCGCTGATCACGATCTTTCCGTCGGGCCGTGTGACCCGCACCAGCTCCTCCAGCACCGCCGCCACAGGCGTGATATGGTGCATCGTGTTCATCGATACGACGCTGCCAAAGTGGCGATCGGGCCATGACAACCGTGCGGCGTCGGCCGCCACAAACTCAATCTTCTGCAACACCCCGGCATGCGCGGCGTTCAACATCGCAATCCGCTGCTCGGCACTGTCGAGTTCAACACTGGTAACGCGCGGAACCCGCGCCGCCAGCCGCGACACAAACCGACCCTTGCCCGTAGCAAATTCCAGCACTGGCCCCGCAAGCGGCAGCGCCTGCTCCAGCACAAACTCAATACTGGCCCCCATGTCGTAGCCGAATTGCAGAAAAAACCCGTCGCGCTGCACAAGCCGCTCATGGTTCTGAAGAATCTCCTGTTCCGAAAGCCCTGCCAGCGCCGAACCGCTAAAATCGTCCATCCGTCACCTCACGTGTGTAATCAGTGTGAGAATGGCGCCCCGGCGGCTGCAATATAAATGGTCCGCCCTTCGGACATTAACGGCAGCATTTGATCCTGATGCGCGCTTTTATTGGCCCAGGCAGCCGCGCCGTACAAACGAAGGATTGACCCCCGCTCCTGCGTTTTCCGCACATGCGTATTGACTCCCGCACCATCTCCCATCCCAATCCAATACCAAACACCGCCGCATCCGCACAAACAGGGGGAGCATGCAATCTGTGCCACCGCGGAGCACAAGCATGGGGTTCGTTTTTACGATTGTTTTCACTTAGACACGTCAGAGAATCCAGACTGACACGGAGGTTCTTCCATGACCCATCCATACTCCATCCGCATCTTCCTCCCGGGCGGCGATCCCGATGGTCTTCGCACGATTGAGAAGTCCAACTGGAGCGGCGCGGGGATCGTGATTCCACGCGCGCTGATGGGCGATGCAAAGCAGCGGCGGGAACTGGAGCGGACTGGTGTGTATCTGCTGGTGGGGCCTCCTGAGGAGTCGGGACTGCCGCGTGTTTATGTTGGCGAGGGTGATCCTATCAAGCCACGGCTTGAACAGCATGCAGTTAGAAAAGACTTTTGGACGAGTTGCATCGCATTCACGAGCAAGGACGAGAACCTGAACAAGGCGCACGTGCAATACATCGAGTCGCGGCTGGTTGAGTTTGCGGCACGCGCTAAGCGGTGCGCGCTGGACAACGGCAACTCTCCCGCGCGGCCATCAATGTCGGAATCTGACGCGGCGGATGCCGAGGGATTCCTGTCCGAGATGCTGCTCTGCTTTCCTGTGCTGGGAGTGAACGTCTTCTCGGCAGTAGCGCCAGCAGGTAAGAGCGCGAGGTCGCTACAGATTTTCGCCAAAGGAGTGAAGGCCTATGGGATGGAGACTTCGGAAGGGTTTGTTGTGAAAAAAGGAAGCGGCGCGGTGAAGGGGGAGGTGCCCTCGTGCCATACATACCTTATAGAGCTGAGGTCGGCGCTTGCGGAGAATGGCGTGCTAAAGCTCTCGGGGAGTGTTTATGAGTTTACCCAGGACTATGTGTTTGCCTCACCGTCCACGGCCGCCGGGGTGGTTCAAGGACGGGCGGCCAACGGACGAGTGGACTGGAAGACGAAGGACGGTCGGACGCTGAAGGACTTGCAGGAGCAGGAGGCCCGGGAGTGATGAAGGAGCGCAATCGCCAGTTGCTGCACTGATGATGAAAGGTGGGAGGGAATTAAGGACACTCCTGCGCGGCGAGCCTCAGGATGCGGTGGAGTGGTAATTGATGGGCGAGATTGGGCGAGAGATCAATCCGTCAGGCTGTTAAGTAATAAGAATTTCATGCAAAACTCTGGAGGTTTGACGATGACTGAAATCCTTGGTCGGCTTGAGAAGATTGACTTGCGCAATGTGTGGGCGAGCGAGTCTGCGTCGTTTACGCCCTGGCTGGCGCTGGAGGAAAACATCGCGCTGTTGAGCGACGCGCTTGGGATTGAGCTGGAGGTGGAGGCGCAGGAGCGCGAGGTGGGGCCGTTTCGGGCGGACATCCTGTGCAAGGACACCGCCAGTGATGCGTGGGTGCTGATTGAGAACCAGCTCGAGCGCACAGATCATACGCATCTGGGCCAGTTGCTCACGTATGCCGCGGGCCTCGAAGCGGTGACTATCGTCTGGATCGCGCGGAACTTTACTGAGGAACACCGCGCCACGCTGGACTGGTTGAACGAGATCACGGACGACCGCTTCAACTTCTTTGGGCTGGAGATCGAGGTTTGGCGTATTGGTAATTCCACCCCAGCGCCTAAGTTTAACATCGTGAGCCAGCCCAACGACTGGGCGCGTGAGGTGTCGCGGGGCGTGACGACATTGAGTCAGGAACTGACACCGAAAAGACAGAGGCAACTGGATTACTGGACGACGTTCCGGGCTTATCTTCTGGAATCTGGTTCGTCCCTAAAGGCACGAACTCCGAAGCCAAAGCGTTCGATGGCCTTCGCTCTGGGGCGTGCCCGACTCTATATGATGGCTGTGGCCTCGCTTTACGACTCGACAGCGGACAGTTGGGACAGCAACGAACTTCGCACAGAGGTGGTCATAGATACCGACGACGCCAAAGCACATTATGCTTTGCTGGCCGCCCGCAAGGAGGAACTTGAGCGAGGTATTGGAGAGCCTCTGGTGTGGCACAACCCGTCCGACGCCCGGCAGTGCCGCATCTATCTTCGCCGCGAGGCTGACCTCGAAAACCGTGCGGAGTGGCCCGTCCAGCACGCGTGGTTGAAGGAGAAGCTGGAAACGCTGCACAGCGTCTTCGGTCCCATCGTCCGCCAACTCGATGCAAACCCGGCGGATGGGGATTTGCTCGGGAAGTGATGCAGTGACCAAATCTGTTGCCGATATCGAGGAAAAGAAACCACGCTTCCTGTACCTGTTTCTCGACGAGGCGGGCAATTTCGACTTTAGCCCTACCGGCACCCGGTTTTTCCTTCTGACATGCACAGCGAAGGAAAGGCCTTTCAATGCCTGCCACGACCTGACTGAACTGCGCTATGATCTGGTAGAGCAGGGGGCAACGATCGAGTACTTCCATGCGGCCGAAGACTTGCAAGCCGTGCGCAACAGCGTTTTCGCCTTAATCGCCAAGCACCTGGATGGGATGCGAATAGATTCGCTGATAGTCGAGAAGCGTAAAACCGCGCCGGCGCTAACCGTCCCTGAGAAGTTCTATCCCAAGATGCTCGGGTATCTGCTTGGATACGTTTTGAACGGCTACGACCTTTCGCACTACGCAGAGGTTATCGTGTTCACGGACAGAATCCCGGTGACGCGCAAGCGCGAGGCGGTGATGAAGGCGATCAAGGTCACGCTCGCCGAGATGCTGCCGAAACGGGCACGTTACCGCATCCTGCACCACGACTCAAAGTCGAATTTCGACCTGCAAATCGCTGACTACTGCAACTGGGCCATCTATCGGAAATGGGATCGCGGAGACTTGCGCTCGTACGCCCTGATCCAAAACGCGGTACAAAGCGAATTAGATATTTTCAGGTCGGGAACCAAGAACTACTACTGAAAATACGACCACCCCGGCTACCTTTTCAGGAGAGCCCCTTGGGCTCTTGTCACCAGGGTGGTACCTTTTCTAATTGAAATATAGACCATGGGCGGAGTTTTCTTCGCAAGCCAAATCCACCCGAAACCACGCGACGGTCGAGACGGACAGAAAGCATTTCAGCACCACTATTAAACCTGTTGATGCAGGGGCTTGCTTGAGGTTGCGGTTGGGAATTACCAAAAGATTCCCCGATGGAAGAATGGTTGCGCTTTCGCTTTTGTAAACAAATGGTTTATCAATCTAACTCAACCAACTCATGCCGCCGATGCGGCGAAAGCGGATGCGAAAAATTATGACGCAAGCACCTAAAACTATACCTGTAACGATGGAACTGCTGCAGAAGCTTCCCAAGACCGAACTGCATTGCCACCTGGACGGGTCGGTGCGGCTGGAGACGGTGCTTGATCTTGCACAGAAACAGAAGGTGCGTTTGCCCACCGAGGACCCCGAGAAGCTGCGGCATTTTCTCGTTTGCGGGCGCGAGTGTAAAGACCTGCCGGAGTACCTGCAGGCGTTCGACATTACGCTTTCCGTCATGCAAACCGTGGAGGCGTTGCAGCGCACCGCCTACGAGCTGGTGGAAGATTGCGCGAAGGAAAACGTTCGCTACCTTGAGGTGCGCTACTCGCCGATCCTTCACACGGCGAAGGGGCTGCGGCTGACGCAAATCGTGGACGCGGTTCATGATGGGTTGGCTCAGGCCGAGAAGGATTTCGGTGTGAAAACCGGCGTGATTATTTGCGGCATGCGCAACATCAACCCCGAGACTTCGTACCGGCTGGCGGAACTGGCCATCGCCTATAAGAACCGAGGCGTGATCGCGTTCGACCTGGCCGGCGAGGAAGAGGATTACCCCGCCAAGAAACACAAAGAGGCGTTTTTTCTCATCCTGAAAAACAACATCAACTGCACCCTCCACGCGGGCGAGAGCTACGGGCCGGAGTCGATCCAGCAGGCGCTGCATTATTGCGGAGCGCACCGCATCGGGCACGGCACCCACTTGAAGGAAGACGGCGACCTGCTGAATTACATGAACGACCACCGGGTGCCGCTGGAGATCTGCCCCACGTCGAACGTGCAAACTCGCGCGGCTGCCAGTTTCGAGAGCCACCCGCTGCGCTTTTACTACGATTACGGCCTGCGCACCACCATCAACACCGACAACCGGTTGGTCAGCGACACGACAGTCACCAAAGAACTTTTCCTCTGCCACCAGCATCTGAACTTCACGCTGGAGGAAATTGTCGACCTCATCGTCTTCGGGTTCAAAAGCGCGTTCCTGCCCTATCGCGCAAAAGTGAAGTTGCTGAAAAGCGTCTTTACGGAATTGAACGCGTTGACCGTGCAACCCAAAACGCAGACGTTGCAGACCGAGGCAACGGCCGAAGCGCTGTAGGGACAGAACAACAAATGGTCGGGGCGGCGGGATTCGAACCCACGGCCTCCTGCGCCCAAGGCAGGCGCGCTAACCGGGCTGCGCTACGCCCCGACGGTTGGTTGCGTGCGAGGAAAGTCTATGCCGGGTGACGTTGGCTATTCAGCGTCTTGGCTCTGTGCGTCTTTCTGGCTGGCCAGCATGGCGCGCAGAAACTGGATGTGGTTGCCGGCTTTGTACTGTTGCTCGGATGCGGAATCGGGCGCGCCGTATTTCTCGTAGAGGGTTTTGGCGAGGTCGTCCACTACCAGCCCCACGGGTTTCTGGGAGGTGTCGTCGTAGCGGTCGATGATGGTTTCCAGCATGTAGCCGTCATCGGGGCGGCGGAAAACGCTTTCGTAAACGTGGGCTTCGTTCAGCAGGTCTTTCAGGGAGTCCTGATAAATCACGCGTGTGCCCGCGAGGCGATCGCCGATGCGTGTGCGGTCGCGGGAGGTTACAATGGCCGTTGCGCCCACCAACCCCGCGAAGGGGAGGAAGTCGACAATGCGCGCAAGGTTGCGCGTGATGAGCTGGGAGAGGGCGGGCGGTGCCCCGTCTGTCCGGGCAACGACGATGCCGAGCATGTTCTTGCCGAAGGTCTGACCGCGCGTTGCGATTTCGAGCAGGGAGACGCATGCGAGGCCCGAGACGATCAGCGCGCCACCCAGCGACGCCAGCCCGGCGGGACTTTGAAACTGGGGGTATCGCACAATGGCCCACAGGCCCACGCCAATGAGATAGGGGAGCAGGATAATGGAATCGAGCAGGGCCGCAAGGAGCCGCACCCCCACGTTGGCCACTTTGCCCAGGACGAGCATGTTTCCCCGGTCCATTTCCAGGGTGATGCTGAATTCGTCGAATTCCATTATGTTGGCGGTGCGTCTCATGGCGCCATCAATCAAACGCGGCGGCGGGGCGGGCGCAATGCAAAACGCGACTTTTTTCTCTGGCCTCATGGGGTTGAAGAAGGTGCAATAGCTCCCATGGTTTGGAGCGTGGACGAAACATTGATGAAGATGGGCAACTCGCGCGATGCGCGTCTGCGCGATTGTGTGGTTCGGTTGGAGCGCGGGGGATGGCGCGCGACGGGACCCGGGGAGCCTGACTATCCGTGGCGGGTGGATGAAGAGCTGCAAACCGAGGCACCCAAATTGATGTTTCTTCGCGGCGACCCCGAGCTTTTTGCGCGCCCGGCGGTGGCGCTCATCGGCACACGACGCCCTTCAGCGGAGGGCGCAGGGGCGGCTGCTGCGTATGCGCGGGCATTGGTCGGCGCAGGGTTCAGCATCGTGAGCGGAAATGCTCCGGGAGTGGATGCGGCCTCGCACGAAGCGGCGTTGGCGTCTGGGGGAGAAACCGTTGTATTTGCACCGGTTCCGCCTGATCAGTTCTCTCCGAGTTTCAAGGTGGGGGAGTCGGCGGTGGGCCGGATGCTCGTCGCCTCGCGGTTTGCGCCGCAGACGGAGGTGCGTCCGTGGAACTTTCTGGCCCGCAATGCGCTCGTGGCGGCGCACTGCCGTGCGGCGATCATCGTGGAAACGGGCGCGCGGGGTGGGACATTGAACACGCTCAAACATTTGCGCGCGATGGGGAGGCCGACTTTCGTCTTGCGGCTTTCGCCCGACAACACCCGCGCGCAGGTGGTCGATATGCTTGTGCGCGGTGGTGTCGCGGAACTCCCGCTCGTGCAGACGGACGAAGCGTTGGAACTTGTTATGGAGCGGGCGAGTCAAATTTCTCCACCGAAACGGCGTTCACTTGTTCCCGGGGACTTGTTCAGCGAAAGCGGTGAGGAATGAAAAAGCAGTGGTTCCGCACAGCCTTTGGTCCGCTGTATCAAGACCTGTACGCGCACCGCGACGAGGCCGAAGCCGGGCTCATGGTGGATCTTGTAACTCGCGTTTGCGGGACGAAGCCGGGGGAGTGGGTGCTGGATGCGCCGTGCGGGGCGGGGCGCCACGCATGTGAATTCGCCGCGCGAGGATACCATGTTGCCGGGTTCGATCTCAGCCCCAACCTGACGGAGGCCGCGCTGGACTCGTGCGGTAAGAACGTCTCGCTAGCCCGCGCCGATGTGCGGCATTTCCCTTACGCCTCGTCTCGGTTTCATCTCGTTGTTAATCTCTTTTCCAGCTTCGGTTACTTCGCGGGGGACGAAGAGAATTTCAGCGTGCTGGCAGAGCTGGCGCGTGTGTGCCGTCCGGGCGGGTACGTGGTGGTGGATTTCATGAATGCGACCCAGGTGAAGGCGACCCTGAAGCTGCACACGATCCGAATGGTGGAGGGCGGGTTGCGGGTGGAGGATCACAGGACCATTACACCGGCACCGGAGCGGGTGGAGAAGCGAACCACCATCACGACGCCGGAGGGCGAGCAGCACGAATTGTTTGAATCGGTTCGCCTTTTTTCGTCATCCGAATTGGAGCAAGCCATGGTTGCGGCGGGGCTGGATATCTCTGAGATCCTGGGTGATTACGACGGTGCTGCAATGGAAGCGAACTCGCCCCGGGCCATTCTGTTTGGACGGAAACCATGATTTCATTTTCGCTGCGTCGTGTGTTGTGGGTGGGCTTGGTGCTGCTTGCATCGCTGCCCGTTGCGTCTGCGGCGGTGTGGGAGGGTGTGCGTATTGAGCCCACCGAGCCATCGCGCTTCAGGTTCGCCCGATCTCCCCAGGTGGCAATCTTCGCACCGGGAAATTTCGGTTCGCTCTCGTTTTGCGATCCACCCCAATGGGGCAGTTTATCGCAGGCGATGCTGAGCGAGTGGGCTTGCGATGGAATGGTTGTCAGTTTTCTGGAGGAGAACTACGCTTTTTCGCCCGTGGTCGATATTTCCACATCCCACACACGGGTGGCATATTGGGCGAAGATCCGAGAAATAGCCGGTGCCTCTGCGGCATCCCTGAGCATCGTAGATTTCCGGGTAACGTCGCACCTCCTCGATGAACTGGAAACTTCCGCATCGCAGTCTGTGGGTGAGTTTGCAACGCGGCTTGCGGAGGCTTGGGATGGAGTGCCAGCGCCTTTGGTGTCGGTGGATGCTGAGCCAGACGATCCTCGCGCGACGCAGCTCGTTGCACAGTTGCGCGAGCGCATACCGGTGCTTCTGGTGGGTGCGGTCGTGGGCGATGGCGAAAGTTTGCCCCTGCCGGGAGACTGGGACTTTTTTATCGCCCGGACGGAATCGGCGCCTTCTCCCTACAGCGGGCCCGCGGCAACCGCGTGGCTCCGTTCGCAAGCGGGAGGGCGACCCGTGGTGGTTCTCTCAGAGCGACCAGATTTTCGCGCAGGTCTGTTTCAAATGGCTGCCGGAGCAGCGGGGCTTCAGTTCGATTCTCTCCATCCACCCGTGAAGCCAGACGCTAACGCATTGCGGAGTCTCTCCAATTTCCGTTGGCGAATGGGTGCGGGCGTACCACCCCGCTTCTACGATGGTCTTCTGAGCCCGGGTGTGTCTGCCGTGCTGACCGGTGGCAACCGTCTGGTTTATTTCCTTCAGCCGTCGGCCAGTGCGGTTCGCATCCGCATTCCGGAGATTCCTGACCTGCCGGGTTTCATTGGCTCCTGGTATGATCCGGAGAAAGATGAACATCTCATATTTCCGCCACAACCCATCGCCGGGCGCGAGGAACTTGTCTCACCTCCTGATGACTCTCCGTGGGTTTACGCCGTGGATCTGACACAAAGAATCAGCGATGATGCGACCACTTCCCCCAGTGTGGAAGAGTTCGAACCAGAATTTTGATGGGCTGGACCATGCCCCTTCGGTTTGCATGGTATCTCATAACAGGTCCGGCGGATTCTGTCTGACCTGACAGGCTTCCTTGTTTTGCATAATTCTTTTTAAGGTTTTTCATGGCTCGCAAGAAAAGCACTCTCACAAAAGTCCCACTCATCGCAGCCGAACTTCTTGGCCTGGGGCTCTCATTCTATCTCATCCTCATCTCCCTCGGGTTACTTCATGGCGGCGTGGCACCGTGCCCGCGGGGCGGCATATTTGCATGTCACTCGATTTTAACGGGCGATTTTTCCAAGATCGGCCCCATTCCCATTGCGCTCCTCGGGGTCATCTATTTTTCGTTTTCTCTGGTTATGACGCTCATCCAGCAGAAGCGCGATTTCCTTTTCTGGATTAAGGGCGCAGCGCTGGTCGCCAGCCTGTTCTTCGTGGCTTATCTGCGGGCCATCGAAATCTTATGGATGAAGGCCATCTGTGTTTGGTGCTGGGCGGTGGCCTTTGCCGCGCTGGCCCAGGTTTACTTCGCTGTGCCCCACTTCACTCCGCCCCTCCCCAAACTAACCTGGGGGGTGCGCCTGGGCGCGTTGTTGGGGACGTTTGTGTTGTTTTTCGCGGTGTCGCTCGGCGTTGCCATGATGCTTCCCGTGGACACGAAGCATGATCGTGCAGACCGCATCCTCAAAGCTGCCACGGAGGCCACCAAAGCGGCCCCGACGCAAATTGCTCAACCGGTTGCAACACCCGTCAAGAATCAATCTCCCGCTGCTGTTTCCACTCCCCAAGCGAATGCAACGGTCACGCCTGCACCAGCCAAGCCAGCGGCCGTTTCAGTTGCCCAGTATGACTTCCCCGAAAACGAAATGACACCGGAACATATGGAGTTGAAAGATCGCGGGTGGCGTGTGGTCACCTCGGGCAAAGCGGTGGAGCAGGCCATGGGCGGCAAGCCGCTCCTGATGCTGACCTTTGATTCGGATTGCAAGGAATGCCAGGCCCTTATCCACGGTGCTTTGCGTGGCAAGGCGTTGGATTCTGTGGATGTGCAAAAGTTTGCGATCGAAGGAATGCTGCTGAGAGGCACACTTTCGGACCTCGTGCACAATGTCCCCACCTTGATGCTCTTCGACACGAAGGGAAACGTGATCTTCAAGCATGAGGGACGCATGGGAGAGGCCGAACTTGTGCGCGCTCTGAACAACGCTCTGGCGCTCGGGGCGGGTGGCTGATTCAGGCCCGACGACGGATTTGGTGCCAGGCGGCGAGGCCCGCAATCGCCAGGGCGAGACTCAGCCATTGGGACGTTGACAGTCCGCCCCATTGCCCACGGATGGCATCTCCACGGAAAAACTCCAGCGCGAATCGCATCAACGCATAAGCCACCGCATAGGCTGCGGCAACGCTTCCCGCAGCGGGGGATCGCTTCCAGAAAAGATAAAGTCCGCCAGCCAGGATGGCGTTGCCTATGGCCTCATAAAGCTGAACGGCGTGTATGGGCAGGGTGGTTGCTGCGGCACTTGATATCAGGCCGTTTGCAAGCTGGTCCATGTAAGGCCAGCTTGCCGGAGGGTAGCACACACCGCCATGGCTGAGGGGCGAACCGTAACAACATCCCGCCAGAAAGCAACCCACACGCCCGAAGGCGTGAGCCACCGCCAGCGCGGGGGCGAGCAAGTCGAACGCGGTGGGGATGCCGATGTGATGGCGCCGCGCCTGCCAGATCGTTGCACCCAGGCCCGCAGCCAGTCCGGCCAGATAAATGCCTCCACCGCCGCCGAAGATCGAAGCGATGGGATCGCTCAGCGCCTCGCGCCTGGTGGTCGCAAGATAGGCGAGGCGTGCGCCAATGAATCCCGCCAGAACCGCCCAGAAGACTGCATCCAAAACGTAATCTCCGGAAAGCCCCCTTCGCCGAGCCATCCGGTAAGCAAGTGTAGTGGCTGCGACCATGCCCAATGCTATCATCACGCCGTATGATGGGATCTGAAAGGAGCCTATTTCGAAAAGAACCGAGTGCATGTTTGCCTTATAACGGAGCGACGATTAATACGTCATTGCTTCACAACCAATGGATGAGTTTGTGGTGAAATCCCATGACGGTCCACCAACTACAATGTGATCTACGTCAACCTGAGCTAATGCATAGCTGCCGACGCGAATACTTCCGACTTTGGGGCCGGTTGGATCGTTCACGTTCCAGTCCATGACGGATGTTACGGCCCCGTTCTTGTAAGCCTGAATACTGAGGTTATCACCCACGGCAACAACTCGCACCCGAAAGGTGTCGGTCGTGTTGATACCACCCGGCACAGCTACATCAAAGCTCCCCACGGTGGACCAAACTCCGGTGCGCCGGAGAATGATGTGGCCGGGGTTGGCGGGTGAGGGTGACGTGAAAAATGTGAGACTGTATCCGGCGCTACCTTCGCGCAGGCGCAAATCAAAATTGGCTTCGGGGCTTGATGCTGCGGCCTTGCTGGCGTCGGTGAACACGAATTCGGTTTCGAGGGTGAAATCGCCAAACACGGCCCCGCGGGTTTTAATGTCGGAGCTACCATATTGATTGCCGTTACCTTTGAAGGCGATTTTTCCTCCAGCGATTTGGAAGGACCCTCCGTTAGCCACAGCGTCTGACCACGCGGGCATATCAAGAGAGTGGTCCAGACCGGACCCATTAAAATCATCTCGCCACCATTGGGCTGCCACCGGCCATGTCGCGCCCCCGCCAGCGATACCGGCCGGGTTATGAGTCAGCGCCGCAGCTTGAAAAGCATACCATACGCTGTTTGCGGGTGTGGGTGAAGCGATCTGGTTCTTCCAGTATTCGAGGCTGTACCGGTTCCATCCATCGGTGACCGCACCGCCTGCGGATGGGTATACGAACCATGCCGTTCCGACGATGTTCTGGTTGGGCAGACCTGAAAGGATGCCGCCGCTCGCGGCGTTCCATGCGGCCAACCGCTGGTATGCCTGCTGGACGAAGGCCGCGCCGATGACCTGCTCGGTGGCGTTGGGCATGTCCTTGTTAAATTCCGTGAGGAAGACCGGTTTGTCCGCTTGTCCAAGCTGGCCGAGTATGCTGAGTTGCTCTGTGATGGAATCCATAAACCCATCCACCCCGGCGTTGGTGCCGCCCGGTTGCGCGTAAGCGTGGATGGCAAATCCATCAACCTTGGTGGGGTCCACCGCATTTGCTGAGCGGATTTGTCGCCAGAGAAACTCGTTGCCGTCCATGCTGGCTTCGACTCCCGCGAGATGGGTGGAAACCGGCTGCATCAGCGCAACGGGTCTTCCTGCACTACCAACCGTTATGAGAGACAGCGCCTCACGAACAGCCAAGTATGTCTGCGCGTATGCTTCGGGGGTGGAGTCGTAGAGATCATCATAAAGATTCAATCCGCCTGAAGCCGAGGAAAACCTATGGTTCTCTCCACGTATGTTCACCTCATTCCCAATCACGTAATAGCGCACGCTGTCCTTCATCAGTTGCGCGGCAGCTTGCGCATCCGAGGCGAAATTTGCATTGGTGTAGGGATCGCTCGGGTGGGGAACATTGCGCCCATAGGCGGGTTGAAGCCGCACGATGGGCGTGTTCTTTTTCCCCCCCTGTGTGGCGCGTCGCAGCGACAGCGCCATGTATCCCTCTGCGGATTTGTTCGTGGGTCCGAATGATCCGCCCTGCCAGGCCCATTGCCAGAATGGCGCATTCGAGCCCTCCACATCGGTGGCGACAAAATCGAGGAGCCAGCCGCCACCGTCGCCGACAATGGTCATGCTACCTTCCGGGCCACCGGAATCGCCAAAGATCGCTTCGGCACCCGTATAAACCGGTGGTGCCGTAAGGCCGCCGTATGTTTCCTGGTTGGGGGAAAAATGCAGACCAACAAGTCGGTTCGTCTCGTGATATTGGGCGTTGGCGCAGATGCAGCCCAAACCCAATATCAGCGGGATAATCTTAATAAACTTTGAAGCGATCATTGCTTTTCCAGAGTAATTTTTTTTTCGGACAAACATGAGTCATCAAAAATGCCCCGGGGTATTGAAGTCCCCCGGGGCATGGTAACGGAAATGCTGTGAGTCCTTGAGCTATGTGAGGTCCCTACCAGCAGCATCGGGCAGAGAGTTTGTGGCCAGCAGAAAAACGTCCAGCAACCACCACAATCCCAACATGCCGAGTGTCAGCAATTTCAGGACAAACATAACGCGGTATCCGAGATACCAGCGGTCGATGCCCAGCCAGCCCCCAAGCACCGAGAGGATTAAAGCGGTGCCACGAGAGCGAGTTTCGCCAACCTGAGCCACATTGTTCCAGAAAAGGTCGTCGAACGCCAGCCCCTGAATCTCCCACATAAGTACCGTCCAAACGCCCCAACTCAAAATAAAATACAGGGTAAGCGAGAAGTACTGGGAATTGATGGACGGAGTTTTTTGCAGGTGAACCTGAAGCCAAGTCTGAACGCTGCTGTTGAATGCGATGAGAAGCATGATGCCCACGAGGGCCGCAATGGACATGATGGGCATGAAGAGAACGGAGAGTAAACGAACCGCCGGGTCGAATTTACGAATCGGTCCGGTGATGGCTTCCGCATTTTGCTCGGAGGGGTAACGCTCAAGCACGGCTTCGATTTCAGATGAGTGGGCAAGCACGGGCTTGATGCGAGATCCGACGATATCCTTCAGGGTGTCCAGAAGGATCACGTCGGACGGATCCTCCATGGCAACCACCAGACCGTCGCGATCCTGTCGGACAGGAACCAGATGATGCCTGCGAGCGATAGACACGGGGATTTGCAAAAATACCTCCGGCTCTATCTCCTTGGCATCAAGGGAAATGGTTGGCACGCCGAATTGGCGTTTGAAAAAGTTGAGACGTTTGTTCTCGTCGAGATTGCCAGTTTCAACGAGGATACGCAGAAGGGACAAGTCAGTCTCCTTCTGCCGAATAAGCGCCGCATCCAATTGATCATTGGTGATGAGACCTTCATTCAGCAGAAGTTCGCTGATCTTGTTCCCAGCGGTTGCTCGATGGGGCACGTCGATCGCTCCTTTCATAATAGTAATGCCCGGCGCGCAAAATTGCCTGAGAGGCCATCTCGCACCCGGTTGGTTCCATTGATTTGTTTACTCGGCGACCGAGCGGTGTCAAGGGGAAGCAATGGGCGTGAATAAAGCGGTGAGTGCCCCATAGCAAGCGAGCGGGTTTTGCTCACTTGTTGCAGAGAGAAACCCTTGCGCGGAGAGGTGTCCGAGTGGTTGAAGGAGCGCGCTTGGAAAGCGCGTATACTGGGTGACTGGTATCGAGGGTTCGAACCCCTCCCTCTCCGCCAAATTTGAACTTTCCCCGATCATATCTCGCCCTATTTTCAACGAGCTGTGGATTCGTTCCATCTCTCGTTCCTGCCGTTGTTCCGTCATGGGGTTTGAGATCGCTGACATCTCCGATTCTATAATTGTTCTCAGACATTGGGTTTCAGTAAGCGGGTACGGATTCGTGTCAGAAAAATTGGTTTGACAGCGGCAATTATAGAGCAAATTGCACAATTAATTGCTCGCATCATATCTTAGGAGGAGGGGAGTTTATAATGTGGAATTGGGGATTTCTCAGAATCCGTATTCGTGAAGGTGTGCGTCGGTTAGGGATGGCTTCGGTGGCGGCAGCAGTGTTGTTTTCGGCGGGTGGCGCTGGTGCTTCGGAGGCGATATCGAACCGGTTCGATTTGTTCGTTCCTGTAGCAGTGAGCGTGCTTGAGATTTCCTCGGCGGTAGGTATTGGTCCGGTACCGTTGGTTGCGTGTGCGGTGGTGCGGGTCGGAGCGGTTTCGAAGGCCGTTCAGGAGGTGGTGCGATGAGGAAGAATTGCCGTGCCTTCCGCATGGCCGCTCTTTGCGGCAGCCTTGCTTGGCTGAGCGTGATGACTGCGTCAGCGGAACCAGTGGTCTCCAATGCGTTGGCGAGCCAGCGCGTGGATGGGTCTCAGGTGGTGGATATATCGTATCAGCTGACGGGTGCCATAGCTGCGACGACAGTTTCGCTGCAGATATCGACCGATGACGGCGTGACATGGCCTATCACGCCGGCTGCGGTGAACGTGTCTGGCGATGTGGATTGGGTTACGACGGACGGCGCGAAGACTATCGCCTACAACGCAAATGAGGACCTGCCTCGCACGTCGACGAGCCTTGCGCGCGCCAAGGTGATCGCAGTTGACGACGTTCTGACGATCATGCTTCCGGGCGACGTTCCGATGGAACTGGTCCGTATCCCCGCGGGAACGTTCACGATGGGTTCTCCAGTGACCGAGCTTTCGCGCGGCACGGACGAGAATCAGTTTGAGGTGCAGCTCACATCGAGTTTCTACATGGGCCGGACAGAGGTTACGCAGAAGCAGTGGCTCGCGGTTCGGGGTTCGTGGCCGAGCTTGGCGCCATCATCGGGGTTAGGCCTTGGCGACAACTACCCTGCCTA
Organism: candidate division BRC1 bacterium HGW-BRC1-1; assembly: GCA_002842095.1. Classification (GTDB taxonomy): domain Bacteria; phylum Sumerlaeota; class Sumerlaeia; order Sumerlaeales; family Sumerlaeaceae; genus HGW-BRC1-1. The sequence continues at coordinate 69,284 of PHCB01000014.1, read as the reverse complement.
TTACGTTTCGTGGAACGACATCCAGAACTTCATGACGTCGCTGAACGCGCACATTGAGAGCACGGGACAGGGTCCGGCGGTAGTTCGTCTTCCCACGGAGGCGGAGTGGGAATACTGTTGTCGTGGCGGCACGACGACGCGGTTCTCCTTCGGCAACGGCTTGGGTGCTCAGGAGGACTGTTCCGCAGAAGCTGAGCGAGTGAACAACATGTGGTACTGCGGGAATAATGGGGATTTCAACGCTCCGACGTACGGGAGCAAGTCCGTTGGGCAGAAGTTTGCAAATTCGTTCGGGTTGCACGACATGCACGGTAATGTTTGGGAATGGTGCCAGGACTTGTACGGCACGTATCCGACGTCTCCTCCGACGCAGGTGAATCCGACCGGGGCGTCAACGGGCTCGACCCGCGTGCTCCGCGGCGGCTACTGGTCTATCGGCGCCAGGCACTGTCGGTCGGCCAGGCGCTACGGAGTTGCGCCGACAGCTCGGACCTCCGAATTCGGGTTCCGGGTGCTTGCAGACCGGTAATACGAACAATTGGCTGGTTGTCGGTGTGCGGTTAACGGAGTGAAGATCCTACTCCGGCGTGTTCTTCGTTCGAAGCCTCGTGACAGAAGTGTCCGAGTGGATGGATGGGCGCGCCGGGAAGAGCGCAAACTTGGTGTCTGATAGCGAGGGTTCGAACTTTTCCCTTTCCACTGAATTAAACCTTAATTATTTACTTCGGTAACAAATCCCACTATCCGTCATCCTATTACTGTTTTTGTCGATCGAGACGGGTCTTATGTGCGGGATTGTTGGCAAAGTTTACAAAGACTGGGAACGGGTGGCAGAATCTGAACTGCTTGCTCGCATGATGAACGCTGTCAGGGATCGGGGGCCTGATGGTGATGGTTGTGTTCGGGAAGCGCCGGTTGCGTTGGGTTATACCCGGTTGGCCATCATCGGACGTACGGGTGGGGACCAGCCCATTCAAAATGAAAACGGCCGGGTTGCTCTGGTCTGCAACGGTGAAATCTATAACCATCGGGCATTGCGCCAGCGTCTGGAAGGATTAGGACATACCTTTCGGGGGACGTCCGATGCAGAGGTGATCGTTCATGGTTATGAACAATGGGGCGTGGATGTCCTGGAGCATCTGGAAGGGATGTTTGCCTTTGCCCTGTTCGATCGAGATCATTTGAAGCTGGTTTTAGGGCGTGATCGCTTCGGCAAGAAACCTCTTTTTTATAGCATCGTGGACAAAGGTACCTCTTCAGAAGCGATCATCTTCGGCAGCAACATGCGAGCGCTGCTGGCCGACGTTGCGTTGGAGCGTTGCGTTCGTCCCGACGCGGTTGAAGAGTATCTGGCGTTTCTTTATGTGCCGGAGCCCGGCACCATTTTGAAGGATGTTTTCGCCGTTCCGGCGGCTCACGTTCTCGTATATGAAAATGGACGGGTTGCGGTTCAGCGCTACTGGAATCTGGAGTACGAGCCCAAGAGCGAGATTTCCGAGGGGGACGCTGCGCGTGAGGTGCGGGAGCGATTGGATGTTTCCATTCGCAAGCGGTTGGAGAGCGAAGTCCCCGTTGGTTTTTTGTTAAGTGCCGGGATTGATTCCACCGCTATTGCGACATTGGCCAGACCGTATGTGAAGGGCCCCATGCATACTTTTACGGCCTCCATGAAAGGTGCGTGGGATGACGAGCGTAACGTTGCGCGGGAGGTGGCGGATTCACTCGGCGCGGTGCATCATGAGTGCCAGATCGACGCGCAGCCGGGCGAATCTCTTTCCCAGATTCCGTGGCACTACGGTCAGCCAAATGGTCATCGCGCTTCAATAGCCTACCTGTATCTTTTCCGGTGGGTGGGGCAACATGTTAAGGTTGTGCTGTCGGGGGATGGTGGAGACGAGACATTCGCCGGCTATGAACGACAGCGCAGGGTAAAGAATTATCTCCGGTTACGTAAAAAGCCCTTGTGGTTCCGGCAGATGGTTTTGTCGCTGGTGGAACCTCTGTCTGACACCTTCACGAGCTGGCAACGTGCCGGCAGATTCCGTCACCGTCTGCGGTCATCCATGATGACCGATGACGAATTGTATCTGCAGAGCTACACAAACTTTCTGCCCTGGCAGCGTAACCATGTGCTCACACCCGACTTTGCTCAAGCCAGCTCGGCAGTGGGTGGTCCGCCCGAGGAATTATACCATCAACTCCTGAATTCGGGAGGTATCTCAGCCACCATCGATCGACGCCTTGCCACCGAAACATTATTGATGATGCCCGGGTTGTGTTTGAATCGGACGGACTTCCTGGGCATGGCGGAGGCCGTGGAGGTCAGGTCGCCATTTCTAGATCATGATTTAGCGGGTTTTGCGGCACAGCTTCCCGCCGATTATAAAATGCGCGATGGCGAGTTGAAATGGATTCTCAAGCAAGCGGTGGCTGAGGTGCTTCCCCCCAATTTTACATCCCGTAAAAAGATTGGGTTCGGATCACCGTCAGTGGATTTTTTCACGCAGGCGTTTAGCCAATATGGTCGGGACCTGCTTCTGGATGCCACTTCGCGGGGGCGGGGGATGCTGAACACGGCTCATGTTGCTGCGCTCTTGCGCCAGAATCAGGCTGATGCCGGTGCTCATTGCCATCGATTGTGGTCTTTGCTGATCCTTGAATCATGGATGCGCACGTTTATCGACCGGGCTGATCCAACCGATGCCGGGCCTCTGGATCTTGGTTTTGGCAGTTGAAGGATGCGATCGTGAGGGGTGGCCGTTTGAGGTGCCGAAGCGCGTCAGGCAGTTTCTTCGGTCGAATCGTCGGACGAAGGGTTTGTGTCGAAGGGGAGCGCCGACAGCAGAATCTTCGGGTTGCGTTCGGTGAAGTAAGGCTCCGCCCAGGGTCCGGGGAAAAGCACCACGGTGTGCCCTTCGGTATCCACGGCGAACGCGCCGCCGCTGGGCAGGGTGGCTTCATCAAGTTCGTCCTCCGTGACAGCGGGCGACACCCAGCGCATCACCTGAAAACCCGCAGGGTCGAGACGGGTCTCGGCACCATATTCGCCCTGCAAACGATATTGAACCACTTCGAATTGCAGGGGCCCGACGGCTGCGAGCAGCGCGACACGTTGCACAGCCTTGCGAATGTACAAACCCTGCACCACGCCCTCTTGCAGGAGTTGCTCCAGCCCTTCGCGGAAACGCTTGAAGTGGGCGGTGGATTTACCGTGGAGGAAGGCGAAGCACTCGGGAGTGAAGCGGGGAATTTCGGCGAATTGGATGGAGGGGTCTTCCGTCAGGGTGTCGCCGATGCGCACGTCGGCGTGGCCGACGATGCCAATCACGTCGCCGGCAAAACCTTCGTCGACAGTTTCGCGTTTCTGGCCAAATAATTTGTGAGAGCTGGACAGCCGCAGCTTGTGCCCGTCCCGTGCGTTGGTGACCACCATATCGCGTTCGAAACGGCCCGAGCAGATGCGGATGAACGCGATGCGGTCGCGGTGGTTGGGGTCCATGTTCGCCTGAATCTTGAAAACGAACCCGGAGAAAAAGGGATCATCGGGCTTCACGATCTGACCACCGGGGGTGATGCGCGGGCGGGGTTGGGTTGAGTGCTTCACGAACGCGTCGAGAAGCATTTGCACACCGAAGTTGTTGCTGGCGCTGCCGAAGAAAACGGGCGTCAGTTTGCCGGCAAGAACAGCTTCTGCATCGTATGCATGACCGGCCCCTTCCAGCATTTCCAACTCGCCCATAACCTGCTCGGTGGTGGCCGTGCCGAGGCGCTTCTTCACCGACTCGTCGTGCAGGTCGACGATGGAAACCGGGGCACGATAGGCACCGCCCGGGGTACGCTCAAAGAAATGAACTTCCTTCTTCATCCGGTCGTAAACGCCCTTGAAATCGACACCCATGCCCAGCGGCCAGTTCATGGCGCAGGCGCCGATGCCGAGCACGCTTTCCAGGTCGTCGAGCAATTCCATCGGCTCGCGGCCGGGGCGGTCCAGCTTGTTCATGAACGTGAAGATCGGCACACCGCGGCGACGGCAAATCTCGAACAGCTTGCGCGTTTGGGTCTCGATACCCTTGGCCGCGTCGATAACCATAACCACCGCATCCACGGCGGTGAGGACGCGGTAGGTGTCCTCGCTGAAGTCCTTGTGGCCGGGCGTGTCCAGCAGGTTAATGCGATAGCCATCGTAATCAAACTGCAGAACGGTGGAGCTGATGGAGATGCCGCGTTTTCGCTCGATCTCCATCCAATCGCTGGTGGCTGCCCGCTGGTTCTTGCGCTCGTTCACCGATCCGGCCAGTTGAAGGGCACCACCATATAACAACAATTTCTCCGTCAACGTGGTCTTGCCCGCGTCGGGGTGAGAAATGATGGCGAAGGTGCGTCGCCGGCGTATTTCCTCGTGGGGGATGGTCATCGATTCACAGGGGGGATCAAAGGTTGCGGCCAAATCCCGTAACGGCATGACAGAAAAGGCCTCAACGGGCTATGAACACGCAATGGGTCCTATTCACCGACAGGCGAACGCTTGCCGACCTGACACGGTGGATTATTTCAGTTCGATGAATTCCCGCGTGAGTCCTTCATCGCCAAGGGTGAAGATGGCGTAACCGGCTTTTTGTCCCTTACCAATGGGATAGTCTGAACTCGGCTGTGACCATACAGTGATCCCGGATTCCTCATCCGTAACTTTATCGGTGAGATGGCGGTGCCCGGAGAGCCAGGATTTTACATCGCGACGTTTCATTATGTCTGCGATCTTCACGCGCAGGGGAGTCTTGATGTTGAAGTACTCATCGGGTTCGGAAAGCGTTTTGATGAACAGGGGCGGGTGGGCCAGCATGATTTTGTGTTTGGCGTCTGCCTGTTTGGCGAAGAACTCGTCGCAGGCCTTCAGCATGGCTTCGACGTGGGCTGTTCCGGTGGTGTCTTTTTCATTCGCGGGGAAGGCGTCGAGTACATAGAAGGCAGCATCGCCGTGGGTGAATCCGTAGTAATCCCGGGCGGGCTCGCCGCGACCCATGCCGAGTTCGATCCATTGATTAACGAGTTTCATGGTTATGATGTTTCCCACATCGTGGTTGCCGGCGATGGGATACCAAGACTGCTTGAATTTGGCAGTTTCTTTGAAGGCAGCCTGTTGTTCGGGATAGGGTTCGATGGTCGCATCTCCACCGAATATCACGAATTCGAGATCGTCCCGTGCGTTCATCTCGTCGATGGCTTTTTTCATTCTTAGCGTGGGGGCACCGGGGGTGCTGGAGGTGTCGCTGGTGCCGAGGTGGGTGTCGGAAAGAAAACCAAATTTGAATTCGGAACTATCTGAGGACTTGGCATTTCCCAAGCCAGCGAGGGCGACGAAAGTTATGGCGAGACCCAGAGAAGTGGCGAAACGGCGGAAAGGGTTCATGAGGTAGATAAGCTCCTGAAAGGTAATTGCCCTCCTTTGTCAAAGGGGCGGCGGGGCGATGCAAGCAGATATCACGACGGGCTGGGATATCGTTCCTGCTTGACGGAAGATCAGTTCAGGATTGTTGCTGGAACTTATATTGGGATTGGGTGGGGATCAGGAAAGGTACCATGTTCGCCATGAGCACAGATAATTTATTCAACCTTGAAGGAAAGACCGCCGTCATCACCGGAGGCGGTGGCGTGTTGGCCGGAGCCATCGGCAGGGGATTGGCCCGAGCAGGTGCAAAGGTCGCCTTGCTGGACCTTCGCGAAGAGGCGGCCTGTGAGAGGGCGAAAGAGTTTGTAGACGAAAAACTCCAGTGCATGGGCGTGGGAGGCGATTGTTTATCCTCAGAGGCGCTCGCGGTCGCGTTGGATCGGGTCACGGCGGAATGGGGGGATATCCAAATCCTCGTGAACACCGCCGGGGGCAACGTAAAGCAGGCCACCGTGGCGCCGGGTGAAACCATTTTCGACATGCCGATGGATGCGTTGAAACGTGTTGTTGAGTTGAACCTGATCGCGGGCACCGTGTTACCGAGTCAGGTTTTCGGCAAGCACATGGCGGCCCACGGCAAGCCTTCGAGCATCATCAATATTTCGTCGATGTCGTCCACGCGGCCCCTTTCGCGGGTGGCGGGTTATGGCACGGCGAAGGCTGCGGTGGATAATTTCACCAAGTGGCTTTCGGTACATTTCCTGATGGATCTGAAAATCCCCGTGCGGGTGAACGCCATGGCTCCCGGTTTTTTCTGCACCGAACAAAATCGTTTTCTGCTCAATACCGAGGATGGTGGGCTGACCCCGCGCGGTGAGACCGTGATTGCGCACACCCCCATGGGACGCTTTGGCGTGCCGGAGGATCTGGCGGGCACGGCGGTCTGGCTTGCCTCGGATGCGTCGGCTTTTGTGACCGGGGCAATCATTCCCATTGATGGCGGTTTCTCCGCTTATAGCGGCGTTTGAGATTAGGCGGAGGAAATTGTAATGATCGATCTTGAACTGGGTGGCCCCGGAGTTGTGCTTGATGACGCGACTATCGAGCAGCACTTGCGCGAGATGCTGCGTTCTGCCGGGGCGCTGCGGCGGGTGCTCATCATCCCTCCTGACTTCACGCGGTACCACAGCCATGCGGGCCGGATTACGGTGATGTTGCATGACATCTTGCGCGAGGCGAAGACCGAAATAACTATCCTCCCGGCCCTGGGTACCCACGTGCCGATGACGCCTCTTGCGGCATTGGGGTGATGTTCCCGCCAGCGCGATTCGTGAATGGAGCGAGGGCCGCCTAGACTGGCCGGTGCGCAGCGAAGTGAACCGGGCGTTAACCGATGAGCCATGGGATCTGATTCTGTCAGTGGGACAGGTCGTACCGCACGAGGTCATCGGCATGGCGAACTACAACAAGAATATTTTTACGGGGGTGGGTGGGTCCGACACCATCAATAAAACCCATTTCCTCGGGGCCGTGCATGGCATGGAACGCATGATGGGACGGGTGGACACGCCGGTGCGCGCGGTTTTCGATTACATGACGGATAACTTCGCACGCGATTGGCCCATCGCTTACATTCACACCGTTCGCGCCAAGGATGACGAGGGGCGACTGGTCACCCGCGGCCTGTTCTCAGGGCGCGACCGGCGGTGCTTCGAAGCGGCGGCGCGGTTGGCGCAGGTGGTGAATCTCGACCTTCTCGACAAGCCCATCGTCAAGGCGGTCGTTTATCTCGATGCGGGCGAGTATCAGTCCACCTGGCTTGGCAACAAGGCGATCTATCGCACGCGGCTGGCCATGGCGGATGAAGGTGAATTGATTATTATTGCGCCGGGCGTCCGCCATTTTGGCGAGGATGCCGAGATCGATCGACTCATCCGATGCTATGGTTATCGCGGTACGCCCACCACCCTCAAACAGGTTGATGAAAACGAAGAGTTACGCGAGAATCTGAGTGCTGCGGCCCATCTGATTCATGGTTCATCGGAAGGGCGTTTCCGCATTACGTACTGCGCGGGCGGACTTTCACGAGCCGAGGTTGAGGCGGTGGGATTTGAACATGGCAACCTCGATGATGCGATGAGGCGTTACCCTGTCGAACAGCTTCGCGACGGATTGCAAACCATGCCCGACGGTGAAGAGATTTTCTTTATATCGAATCCGGCGTTGGGATTGTGGGCGTTGAAATCTCAGTTCGCGGAGGGCGGGGCATGATCATCGTGGTGATGGGCGTGACGGGTTGCGGAAAGACGACGCTGGGGGAGGAAGTGGCCTTGCGCCTTGGAGTGGCATTTCACGACGCCGACGATTATCATCCCGCCGCAAACCGCGCAAAATTGCAGTCCAATATTCCTCTGGACGATGATGATCGGCGCCCCTGGTTGCTCAGCTTGGCGGCCGATATGCCCGGCTGGGAGCAGGCGGGTGGGGCCGTGCTGGCGTGTTCTGCGCTCAAGAAAAAATATCGCGATCTCCTGCGCACCGGTTCCCCGGATATGGTCTTCGTTTACATTCGCGGCGATGCCGCAACCATAGCCGGCCGATTGAAGCAGCGTGCCCAGGTGGGCCACGACCTCATCCGCGATTACGACCAGATTCTCGCCGGACAGTTTTGCGACCTTGAGGAACCAGACGACGCGGTGGTTGTGTCCAACCTTTTAGTGCCGAGTGAAATGGCCGATGAAGCGATGAGGCAGTTGAGCGTAAGAGGCATCAAGCCCTGCAAAAAATCCTGACAACAAAGGTGACCTGAAAATGACAGAGTTGTGCGACATTGGAGTGATTGGTTTGGCCGTGATGGGCGAGAACCTTGTTTTGAACATGGCCAACCATGGTTTTCGGGTGGCCTGTTTCAACCGCACCGTCAGCCGTGTGGATGAGTTCGTCGAAGGGCGCGGCGCGGGCAAGAGCCTGTACGGAGCACATTCGGTCGAAGAATTCTGCGCGTCGCTCAAGCGACCCCGCAAGGCGATGCTGATGATCAAGGCGGGCAAGCCGGTCGATTCCACAATCGAGCAGTTGCTTCCTTATTTGGAGAAGGGCGACATCATCATTGATGGCGGCAACAGTAATTGGGAAGATACTGACCGGCGCGTAAAGGAACTCGAAGCGCGTGGAATCCAGTTTATTGGCACCGGCATTTCTGGTGGTGAAGAGGGGGCGCTCAACGGACCGAGCATTATGCCCGGTGGATCGGTGGAGGCGTGGCCTGAGGTCAAACCGATTTTTCAGTCCATTGCGGCGAAAACCGACGATGGGGAGCCTTGCTGCGATTGGGTGGGCGGTGGTGGCGCCGGTCACTTCGTGAAGATGGTCCACAACGGCATCGAGTACGGCGACATTCAGTTGATCACCGAAGCCTATCAGTTGATGCGCGACATGCTTGGCATGAGCAACGACGACATGGCGGCCACCTTCCGCAAGTGGGACAAGGGCGATCTGGATAGTTATCTCATCGAAATCACGGGGAACATTCTCGCCTACCGCGAAGCCGACGGCAAGGCGACGGTGGACACCATCCTCGACGCCGCGGGTCAGAAGGGCACGGGCAAGTGGACGGTAAACAATGCGCTGGAGCTGAACGTGCCGCTCACCCTGATCGCGGAGGCTGTGTTCTCGCGGTTCCTGTCGGCGTTGAAGTCAGAACGTGTTGCGGCTTCGAGGGTCCTTGAAGGGCCTGGAGAGGAGCCATTCACGGAAGATCGCGACGTTTTCCTCGATGACCTGAGCAGGGCGTTGTACTGCGCGAAACTCATCAGCTATGCGCAGGGTTATCAACTCATGAAGGCGGCCTCGGAAGCCCACGGCTGGAATCTGAACTATGGTGGCATTGCGCTCATCTGGCGTGGAGGATGCATCATTCGGTCGCGTTTTCTGGGAAAGATCAAAGAAGCGTTCGATCACAATCCCACGCTTCAGAATCTCCTGCTCGATCCATTCTTCCGGAGCGCCATCATGGAAGGGCAGGGGGCGTGGCGTCGCGTGCTCAAGGTGGCTATTACTCACGGCATCCCGATGCCGTCGATCTCCTCTGCTCTGGCTTATTACGATGGTTACCGCACGGAACGACTGCCGGCGAACCTGTTGCAGGCCCAGCGCGACTACTTCGGTGCGCACACCTACCAACGAACGGACTGTCCTCTTGGTGAGTTCTTTCACACCAACTGGACCGGAGAAGGCGGCGATACCGCGTCAAGCCAGTATAACGCCTGAAAAGATTTCCGGTCAGATAGAGGAGCACGCCGCATGACTGAAATGTTTTACGACAACCTCGCTTCGGATTACGATCGAATCATCCGATGGGAACGGCGGCTGAAGGTTGAGCAGCCATGGTTTCAAGCCCTCTGGAAACGCTTCAACGTTAACTCGGTGTTGGATGCCGCATGCGGAACGGGGCGTCATCTGGCGATGTTTCTGTATGATGGTCTGGATGCCGTGGGTAGCGATGCCTCGGCCGAGATGGTTTCCCATGCGGCAGAGGTCTTGCGCGAGGCTGGTCACGATCCGGCGGGTCGCCTCTTCACTGCACCGTGGACGGAACTTGGAGAGGTCATTGACCGCCGTTTCGATGCGGTTCTTTGCGTGGGAAATTCGCTGCCCTACGTGATGGACATCAACGTGTTTCATGCCTCGTTACACGCGCTCTGGGAGCGACGAAACCCCGACGGAGTGGTGGTGATTCAGTTCAAGAATTTCGAAAAACTGATCGCTGAAAAACAACGCTTCCTCCCGTTGCAAGCCACCAGTGGGCCGGTTGAGTCGCTTGCGGTGCGCATGTATGACTACCACCCCGACCACATCGATTTTAATGTGCTGATGCTCGAAAAGGTGGAGGGGGAGTGGACGATGCGCCATCGTGTGACTCCGTTGAAACCTTATCATGCGGAGGATGCTGTCTCCTGCTTCAAAGCCCTGGGTGCGCAGGCGGAGGTTTATGGCAGCCTCGCCCTGGCGCCGTATGATCGCACGAAGTCGGACGATGTGGTTATTCTCGCCCATAAATGACGCGTTGAAGCGATTACGATTCTTCGGTCAGATGGCCGTCTTCCATGCGCCACACGGATCGCGGTGAAACCAGCGATGTAACCAGGTCGCGTTCCGTGGCTGTGATGAAGGTCTGTATGCGGGAGTCCAGCGATTGGAGAAAAGCGCGTTTGCGCGATTCATCCAGTTCGCTCATGAGGTCGTCCAATAGCAGGATGGGTGGTTCGCCGGTGCTGCTTTCCATCAAGGTCAGCTCGGCCATTTTCATCGCCAGAACACAGCTGCGCTGCTGGCCCTGCGATCCATAATCGCGGGCGGCCCGGCCATCGATGAGGAAATCGAAGTCATCACGATGGGGCCCGGTGCTCGTTGCGCCGCGTCGGATGTCGTCGTTGCGAGAAGCTGCAAGGGCGGCTCGCATTTGAGAGGCGATTGCGGTTGCGTCGCCGGAGGCGCGAGATGGGTTCGGTTTATATTCCAACGTCAGCTTTTCAGTACCGGTCGCTATCTCGCCGTACATGCCTGAGGCAATGGTCGAGAGGTGCTCGATCATCTCGGCGCGGGTGGCAATCAACTCGCTTCCGTGCACCGCTATTTGCTCATCCCAGGCAACGAGTTCGTCTCCCAGCGCAGGGCGTCGTTGATGCTGTTTTAAGAGGGCGTTACGCTGGCGCAGCGCCAGATCATAGCGCTGAAGATGGTGAAGATAAGGCCGACTGATCTGGCTGAGTTCCACGTCCAGAAAGCGGCGTCGAAGGCCGGGTGCACCGCGCACCAATTGCAAATCGGATGGAGTGAACAGGACCGCATTGATGCGACCGAGGAGATCGCCCAGCCGTGGGATGGGATTGCCGTTCACATAAACGTGTTTTTCGCTGGAGTTGAACGAGAGCAGGAAGCGCTCCTCGAAACCGCCCTTTTCAACCTGCGCGCGGATGAGGGTCGCTTCGTAATTTTCGCGCGTCCAGGGCACCATCTCGCGGTCCATGGTGGTGCGGAAACTGCGCCCTGTAACCAACAGGTGAATCGCTTCGAGGAGGTTGGTTTTACCCTGAGCATTTCCCCCATGAATCACATGGATGCCTGTGTCGAACGCTGCCTTCATGTATTTCAGGTTTCGGAAATTGATGACCTGTAATTCTTTAATCAGCATGAGCTTGCAGGGCCTGTTTCTCTCATCGGGATTTCATCCAAAGGTCGGCGGCAGTGGCCGCGAAAATGACCATTCCCACCCAACTGTTCACGGTAAAAAAAGCCACGTTGATGCGTGACAAATCACGGGGGTTCACAATAAGATGTTCGGTCACGAGCAAGATGGCCACGGCGCCAACACCAATGAAATACAAGGTGCCGGCACCAAAGGCCAGGCCGGCGCCGATGAAGGTTGCCACTGCAAGGATATGCAACACACGCGAGAGAAGCAAGGCGCGTGCGATGCCGATGCGCGCTGGGATCGAATACAATCCTTCCCGCACGTCGAACTCATAGTCCTGGCAGGCATAAATTAAATCGAAACCGGCGGTCCAGACCATCACTCCCAAACCCAACAGGACTGGTGTTGCGGTTATATCTCCACGCACAGCAATCCATGCTCCCACGGGGGCGATGCCCAGCGCCATGCCCAGCACAAAATGGGCGAGGGAAGTGAAATGTTTCGTATAGGAATACCCGAGCAGGACAACGAGCGCGACGGGTGAGAGCCAGAAGGCGAGACGATTCAGCATGGCCGCACAACCAACGAACAAAACGGCGCTGCCCAGCGCCACAGCCAGCACAAATGGGCGCCGCAGTTCACCCGCTGGTATCGCGCGATTGGACGTGCGTGGGTTGCGGGCGTCGAGGGCTGCATCGGCCCATCGGTTGAAGCTCATGGCGGCCGTGCGGGCGCAAACACTCGCAGCCACGATCAAGGCCAGAGTTTGCAGAGAGGGCATTCCCTGCGCGGCCAGTATTGCACCCGTGAGGGCGAAGGGTAGCGCAAAAATTGTGTGCTGGAACTTGATCATCTCCAGCATCACTGCGGTTTTGCGAAGGAGGCCGTTGCTCACGGCTTCAGAACGGATAACGCCTCACACAGTTTGTCCTGCGTGGCCTTTACCGTGGAGACGTCTGTTCGCATCTCGTTGACGAGGAACGAGAATGCCAGTGGAGATTGCTGTTCATTCGGCAGGACGTAACCCGACAGGCAACTGACACGGTTAATATAACCCGTTTTAGCGTGAACCCTGGCAACAACGTCCTTATCCTGCATCCGGTTGCGCAACGTGCCATCGCGACCGCCCACAGGCAGAGAATCGAAATACACCTGAGACGCGGGATGGTTCTTCATCATCGCAAGCAGCTTCACCATTTCATCGGGCGACACGCGGTTCATTTCAGACAATCCCGATCCGTCCTCAAACTGGGGATTTTTAATTCCTGCTCGGGCGAGGAAATCCGCCTCCAGTTTCTTGGCTGCGGGATAGCTGCCCATGCCGAGTTTGATGGCAGGAACCGACACATAAATTTGCTCCGCGAAGTGGTTGTTACTCTGCTTGTTCATCAGATGGATGATTTCGCTCATGGGAGGGGAGATATACACGGCCACGACATTTTCGCTGGTCGGCGGCGGCACACTGTTCTTTCCAGAAACGACCCGGATTGAACCCCGCACGGTGATGCCTTCGCGTTTCAGTTGGCTGCGAAAAATCGCGGCAGCATAAAGCGTTGGGTTATCCGCAGGGATGGCATAGGTGGTCGTGCCCTTGGGCGAGCCACTTACGACCAGTTGGCCTGTGGAGTTTCTGCTCACGTTGACTCCGCCCTGGCCGCCCGTCTTGGTGTTGTTGGTTACCGGGTAACCTTCTGCATCGGGAACAAAATCGATGATACCGGCGGCTCCATCTTTGCCTGGCTTAACCTTAAACTCGAGGAGGTTCTCGTTCACAGTGAGGGGGCTGGTTTTGGGGGCGTAGTAATCGTCCTTCATTCGCGCAGGCCAGCCCTTGGGCTGGAGATTGTTCAAGTCCCATTCCGAACAGTCGACGATGAGAGACCCTTCGATCTCCTTGATGTTGTCCGATTTGCACTTGGTGACCCAGTCGCGGTAAATCCAATCCGTGGGTGCGCTGCGAATGAGGCGGTCGGAAAACGTTGGATCGCCCTGGGGGCGAATGACGAGGTCGCCTTTCAACAGGCCCGCTGCATCCACGGGACCGGTGCGGTAGAGGTAGGTGCGATATTGAAAGTCGGCGCCGAGTTGATCCAGCGCAAAGGCACTCGTGAACAGCTTCCGGTTGGAGGCGGGAATGTAGCGGTTGTCGGCGTTGCGGGAGTAGAGCACCTTGCCACTGTCGAGGGCGGTTACCATAACGCCCCAGTTGGACGACGCAGAAACGCGCTTGATGATGGATTCCATGATGCCGGGCAGGGTGGCGATGGTTGTGCTGGTGGGGGGCTCGACTTTGGGAGTGCTTTGGGAAGAGGTGGATTTCTTCTGGGTGGTTGATTTGGTCGAGGTTTTGCTTTTGGTTTTCGAAGGGGCAGCGGTCGCGTGAGGGGTTGCCGCGCCTAACGAGGCGGCAAGGAGCAGGGAAAGAAAAATTCTTAATGTCATTTGGGCACCAATCTCAGATCTCGAGAGTCAAAATAAACCAATCGCCTTGGGTTAGTCACCCTAACTTGTGGCGAGAACCAATCACACCGCAAAGCATGAGAGGAAAACTACCCGATGACGACCCAGACACAAGACCTTGAGATCCTGATTGATCAGAGTTCGGCTACCGTGGAATTCAAAGAAGCCGTGCGCGGATTGGAAAAAGGCACAACCTCTCCCTTGATCAAAACTAACAAAAGTGCTCCCCATGTCAAGGTGATGCGGGTCATCGCCAAACTGCTGGAAGCCGAGCCCGAGCTTCAAATCAGCGAGATCGAATTGCGCGGCGCTAGTAGTTGCAGCGGTTTTCGTGGGGACCTGAAAATTAACGGGGGAGAAGTGGTCATCGATTTCAATTGGGACTGCGCCTGGCGTGCCGAGCAGGAAGGCTGGCGCGATGCCTTTGGCTACGTGGATCAGGGCAAGGCCGCAAGGCAGTTTGGGTACCAGTGCTTCGAGAAGTTTGACCGCGTCTGACCGCTACCAGTGGTCTTTTTCAAAAAAGAACCGGCGATTCGAGCGTTTTGCCCGAATCGCCGGTCTGTTTTTTTGAGGGTGTTGTAAGCCGGCCTTTCAGCGCGGACATTCATCGTCCTTTAGTTCTTGTCGAAATACTCCATGGCCGCCTTCACGCCTGCGCCGCGCTCGGCTTTGTGGCCCAATAGCGCCAGCGTCTGCTCGATGGCATCCACGATGGTAATCACATCGAACTGGTTATACCAACCCAGCGTGGCGAAACGGAAGATCTTCCCCTTGAGGTGATCCTGTCCGCCGGCGATGGTCATGCCGAACTTCTCGCGCAGCGTCTTCACGATCTTGCCACCTTCCACACCCTCCGGCACCTTCACGGCGGTGCAGGTGTTGGCGGGATTCGCGGAGAAGATTTCGCAGCCGAGAGCCTTCATGGCCTGACGTGCGCCCTCTGCCAGTCGCGCATGACGCGCCCACACATTCTCCATGCCTTCTCCCAAGAGGAGATCCAGAGAGGCTTCCAACCCGAACAGGAGTGAAACCGCCGGTGTGAAGGGCGTCGTGTTGGCTTCGAGTTGTTTCAGATATTTCGCCAGGTTGAAATAGAACTTGGCTGATTTGCTTGCCTTGATGGCGTCCTGCGCTTTCGGGCTGATGGAAACAAATCCCAATCCGGGCGGAAGCATGATGCCCTTTTGCGAGCCGGTGCCCACCATATCAACGCCCCAGGCGTCGCTTCGCAGTTCATCGGCGCAGAGACCGCTCACGGCGTCGACCAGCAACAGGGCGTCGGTTCCGCGCACCACTTCGCCCACGGCCTTCACATCGGTCAGGGTGCCCGTGGATGTTTCGCAGAGTTCCAAAATGACCTGTTTCGTCTCGGGGTGGGCCTTCAGAAAATCTGCCACCTGCTGGGGCTCCACGTCGTGGCCCCATTCCACGCTGATGCGCTCGACTTTCATGCCGAAGGCTTCGGCCAAAAGACCCCAGCGCTGGCTGAACTTGCCGCTTTCAACGCTCAGGATCAGGTCGCCCGGGCTGGCGGAACTCACGATGGCCGCCTCCATGGCGCCCGTGCCGCTGGAGGCCAGCGAAACGACGGGGTTTGCCGTTTGGAATATCTCTTTCAGTCCCTCGCTGCACTTTTTGAAAATCGGATCGAAATCCGGTGCCCGATGGTGAATCATTGGTTTAGCAGAGGCGGCCAGAACTTGTGGCGGAACTGCTACGGGGCCGGGTGCAAAAATGTAATTTCTCTTCAAGGTGTCGCTCCTGATTTTTCTGTCATGGTCTTTGGGTGCGTTATCAACGTTACGACCGAAAATCCATGGCTCATCAATGAAAATTGTTACTGGTCTGCGGCCCGCCTATGCGCCGATCAACGCTTCTCCATGCGCAAAAAATGCTCATCACCTTCCCATTGAAAGATGGTGCGGCGCCTGAGAGGCTTTTTCCCATGCGCCGGATAGCCATCGTCATTCTGAAACTCGCTCTCTTATCGATGCTTTATATCCTGTTTAATCGGTTGGGGAGCAGGGTCGACTTTCTCAGTCAAACTTCGCGCATTCTTTATCCTCAGGCGGGCGTCGCTTTGGCGGGCATGCTCATTTTGGGGATTCGTTACTGGCCGGCCATATTTTTGAGTTCTCTTTATTTGTCACATAGCGAGCTTGCCCGGCAAACCATGCGCAGCGATCTGGATCGAATCGGTTTGATGGCATCCTTTGCCGTGGCCAATACTTCGGCGGCTGTTGTGGGTGCCTATCTGATGCGGCGCTTCGGCAATTTCAGCCGTGAAATGTCGCGTGTGCACGATGTGGGGGCGTTAATCATTTATGGGGTCGTAATTGCCGCATCCATCAATGCCACATTTGCCGTGTTGGGATTTGTCATCTTCGGAGATTTGATAAAACTGCCCGCGGAGCAACTGGGGCCCATCGCATCCATGCTGTGGTTTCTACGATGGTTCGGCACGGCCATCAGCAATCTGGTGGTGACGCCATTCTTTCTTGTGTGGGCGCTTCCCCCGAAACGTGCATCGTTGCTGCGGATTGGTGAAGTCGGTTTGCTTTGTTCCCTGGTTTTTGCAATTTGTGTTACAGCCTTCACCAATCGGTCACCCTTCCCGGCCCTTCAATACAGCCTCAGCTTCCTGCCGTTCCCGTTTCTTATTTGGGCTGCATTGCGGTTTACGCAGCGTGGTGCCGCGACAGCCACCTTCATCATTTCCGTCATCGCCATTTGGGGAACATCCACCGGGAGGGGCCCGTTTGGCCCGAGCTTAATCACTCACACCAAATTGGGAAACTCCGGAATTATCTCTGAGATTCCAGCCACCTTCGTTGTCTTGCAGACATACCTCACCGCGTTGGCGCTTTCAGCGTATTATCTCGCAGCCGCAACCCTCGAGCGCCGCCATGTGGTGGATCGCCTCAGAGCCTCCCGCGAAGAACTTCGTGCCCTGTCGGGCAGCCTTCAGGAAGCACGCGAGGAAGAGCGCGCAAGCATTTCCCGCGAGATTCATGACGAACTGGGGCAGCAACTGACCGGCATCAAAATGGTTGTGAGCGCATTTGGGAAGAGAGTCCGCACGCTCGATCCAACCCTTGAGCCACGATGCATCGAGATCAGCGATCTGGCAGATCAGGCTGTAAAAACCGTGCGGCGCATCGCGACGGATCTGCGTCCCGGCATCATCGACGACCTTGGTATCACCGCCTCGTTGCAATGGCTGGTAGAAGATTTTACCGCCAACACGGGCGTCGTCGGAAGTTTTACAACGTCGGTCCACGAAGAGCCAGACGACTCACTAACCTGCATCACAACCTTTCGAATTCTCCAAGAGGCCTTGACCAACGTTGCCCGCCATGCAAATGCCAGACGTGTGGAAGTAACGTTCGATTCGATTCAAAATGAACTGCGTTTGCGAGTGGTGGATGATGGGTGCGGAATGGATACGATCAGCATGAAAACCGATGGCAAGTCAGTCCGCCCGAAAACTCTTGGTTTGGTGGGAATGCGCGAGAGAGCTTTGCTTGCGGGGGGACGCATCGAAATTGAATCGGCACCAGGGGAGGGTACCACGCTCACGGCCTTCCTGCCCTCTACAGCACCCCAAACCATGAGGAATATGACGTGATAAACATTCTCATTGCTGATGATCACCCCATTATTCGTCGCGGGTTACGCGATATTCTTGGGTCTGAGCCGGAGTTCACCGTAGTGGGTGAAGCTGCGAATGCGCAGGAAATCCTCGCCCAATTGCGAAGCCTGAAAGTCGATGTGCTTCTCATGGACATCACCATGCCGGGGCGCAACGGCATTGAAGTGCTGAAAGACGTTCATCTCGAATGGCCCGATCTTCCGGTCCTCATGCTGAGCATTCATCCCGAAGACCAATATGCCATGCGGGCTTTAAAAGCGGGTGCGGTTGGTTATCTGACCAAGGAGAGTGCGCCGGAGGAACTGGTGGGTGCGGTGCAGAAAGTTCTCTCGGAGGGGCGATATGTCAGCCCTGTCATGGCGCAACGACTCGCCGCCGAGGCAGGGAACGCAAACAAGGGTTCGGAGGTTCACAGCCTTCTCTCCGATAGGGAATACGACGTGCTCCTGAAAATTGGCAGCGGCCTCGGGGTTTCTCAAATCGCCAGCGAACTTTCCCTCAGTGTGAAAACCGTGAGCACTTATCGTTCGCGCCTTCTGGAAAAGCTGCAAATGGACAGCAACGCGGCGTTGATCCGTTACGTGATCGAGAACAATCTGCTTTCATGATTAAACTCAAACGAGCCCGCCCCGGTTTTTACAGCATCGAAAAGAAACTGCATCTGGAGGGTTTCGTTCGCGTGGCGGGAATTGATGAGGCCGGACGCGGACCTCTGGCAGGTCCGGTCTGTGCCGCCGTGGCGATCTTCAAACCCGGGACCCGTATCCGTGGCGTGAATGATTCCAAGCAGCTCACCCCGCACCTCCGCGACGTTTACTATGACGAAATCATGTCAAAGGCTCTCGCGGTGGGAGTCGGGTTAACCACGGCCCACGAGATTGATCGTATCAATATCCTCAACGCCACGCGTCTCGCCGCGCGCCGGGCGTTGGATTCCCTGCTCGAAGGGCCCGATTATTTGTTGCTCGATGCTCTCCGCCTGCAAGACGTTGACCTGCCCCAGGAAGCGCTCATCAAGGGCGATGCCCGCTGCTTTTGCATCGCGGCCGCAAGCATCGTGGCGAAAGTCACCCGCGACAGGCTCATGCAGCGGTACCATGAGGAATATCCCCAATACGGCCATGCGAGCCACAAGGGTTACGGGACGGTCTTTCACCGACGCGCTCTGGCCCTTCACGGACTGAGCACGCTGCACCGTCGCACCTTTTGCGAATTCGGGTTCTTTGGGCCGCTTCCATTCGATGACGAATGTGTGGCCCGGGGCTGGACCGATGAAGTGCGCGTGAAGTCAGCCTCGTGCGTGGCATTCGAAAGTCAGATTGCTCGGATCACGGACGATGAGGCTCGCAGAGCCGTGGAGAATTCGCTGAGCGAGCAAACTGATTTTCTGCCCTTTTGCGAGGTGGAGCACCTGCAGAAACTCTTGAAAAGCCATCTACGCAATTTGCGGTTGGCGAAATAAAAAAGGAGAAGACGGCACGTTAACACCGTCTTCTCCCTGCGGGCTGTTCTCCGAGAACAAAGTCGAAGTATGCGAGGATGGCCTTGTAATGCCTTTCCTCAATACGGACTTTTTCAGGAGTGCCCAAACTTTCTAATTAATTAGACGGGGACGATTCCAAAAGGTTCCCCGAAATCCACCAAATCGACCGGCGTGGTTATTTTCCCATCAGCCGTTCTTCGAGCTCTTTCACACGGGCTTCCAACCGGGCTACGGTTTCGTTCAATTCCGGCAGCCGCTGTTGCATGGCCATGATGCGCGCTGCCTTGCGGAACGGACCCGCCGGGGTTCCGAGGAACGTCTCACCATCGGGCACATTGTCCTTCAAACCGGCCCGTGCGAGCAACACACACCGCTTGCCGATCTTCAGATTATCCGCCACACCGACCGCAGCGGCCAGGATGCTGCCGTCGCCGATGGTCGTGCTTCCTGCAATGCCCGACTGCGAAACGATAACGCACGAACGGCCAACCTGCACGTTGTGGGCAATCTGTACCAGATTGTCGATTTTTGTCCCCGCACCAATGTGCGTCTCCGTGAAACTGGCGCGGTCGATGCAAGTATTCGCGCCGATCTCCACATCGTCCTCCACAACCACCCGGCCAATCTGTGGGATCTTGGTCCAGGTGCCGTCGATCACTTCGAACTTGAAACCATCGGCACCGATGATCGCGCCAGGTTGAATGAGGACCCGGTTTCCGATCTTAACCTCGTGACCCAGCACCATGTTTGCATTGAAGAGACAGTTCTCTCCGATCTCGCAATCCTGCCCTATCACGCAGCCCGGCCCAATGATGGTGCCTGCGCCGATTTTCGTGCGCGGCCCGATAACCGCACAAGGCCCGACCGTCACGTCCGGTGCAAGTTCCGCCGTGGGATCCACGAAACAATCCGCGTGCACGCCCTCGAACCAGGTTTCGCGTCCCGCAGGAAATAGATGGTTCAGCAGAAACAGCACACCGGCCCACGGTTCCTTCATGGCCAGCGTTGTGCGACCTTTAATCGTCGTGCCTTCGGGAACAATGATTGCCGAAGCGTGGCTTGATTGGGCCTCATTCGCATACCTGCTCTTTGCGACAAAAGAAACATCGCCTTCCTGCGCTTCTGACAGAGTCGTCAAAGACCGAATCTCAAAGTCTTCCGTCAATCCCTCAACCTGCGCCTGCACTGCACTGGCAAACTCACTGATCCGCATGGTAGTACCAACATCCCTCATGGGCGCTATCTACGCCAGATTCTTTTTCTCAATCTCTTACGACCGATTGCGGAAATCGAGAGAAACATTCAACCCTGAATCATTTACAAATCAATGACCTGCAAATAGATTCAACCCCACCACGCAGCGAGGGGACCACGATCCACCAACCAGTATGTTAACAAGCCGGCCATGGGTGGCACGAAGAAGGTGCACGCCAGACGGATCAGGTACACTTTCCAGCCGAGCAGGCCCACCTCGATGGGGATGAGCGTGAACCCCCAGATTTCTCCCGCCACCAGAAAAGCGATTACGGGGGCGAGGGCTGCGCCACCTTTCAGAAAGCCCGCGGCGATTCCGGCCTGAACCAGCGGGCCGCCGGGCGCGATGGCACCAGCAAGGGAACCCACCAGAATGCCCCGCATGCCCGATTGCGCCCCGATCCAGCGGGCGTAAACCTCGCGCGGAATGAGACTTTCGACTAATCCGGTGGCGATGAACGCAAACACCAGAATGGGCAGCACATGCCAGATGCGGCTAAGCCCCGCCGTGCTGCCTTTCAGGGCTACCTCGTGGCCGCCCCGCCACCAGGTTGCGCCAAACAGCGCAAAGGCAATGGCCGCCATGACAAGCGTGGATATAAGCAAGGGATGAAACCTCCGTACAATTTCTTGCGAAGGGGAGAGGGGCGCAGGCTCGGTCAACGCACGCCGCCCCGCTGGCTGGTAATCACGTCACCGTCGCTGATGGTTCCGTTGGTTGAGTCGTAAAGGAGATCGCGGTTCAGGTCCAGCCGGTCGCCATCGGGCCCGGCGCCGCCGAGAATCCATGTGCCATAGATTCCCTTTTTAACGGCGATAACCGGAGGTGATGACGGCGCGGTGACCGCTGTGAACCAGTCGAAATTTGTGTAGAAGTAACGCTTCCACCAAGGCGCCCACGCGGCCAGCGCGGGGGATTGCACGAAGGGGTCTTCGGGCAGGGAAGTCATGTAGGCGATGGGCGAGGTCAGCGACCCGGTGAGAAATTTGTGCGCCGGCGCGCCGGTTCCATTGTTCTGTGGAACCTGAATGCCGCCTCCCGCCACCAGCACGCCGTTCAGGGGATAGCTGTTATAGTCCACCATGTACGACTCGATGCCCGTGGCCAGCGAGCGCATGTCGGCCCGACACCGGCTCACCTTTGCGCGCACCTGAGCCTCCAGAAAATTGGGCACGGCGATGGCCGCAAGGATCGCAATGATGGCCACCACGATGAGCAGCTCAATCAGCGTGAATGCCTCGCGGAAACGAACACCAAAAGCGCGGTGGGAAAGATTGGGTTTCATGATCGATTTTGAGTAAAAGAAATCCACTCCGGCCTAATCAAGAAAAACTTCACGAATAGCCTCGCTCCGCTCCACCTCCCCTCGCCACCCTTCTGCGGCCAGGATTTCCTGCTGCCGCAGAGGGGTGGCTCATAGCCTGATGATTCACTTTTTAACGCGTTCGTTATAACGGCCCCGTTCCACATAGTGGGTGTGAAGCAATTCGTGGCTGCGGTGCCCCAGAGGTTTCTCGAGGAATTCCGCATAGAGCTGGTTTACGAACGGGTTTTCGTGGCTTTTGCGTTTTGGTTTGCCCGCATCCTCGGCATAGATCGCCTTCATGCGCGCTTCCCGCACCGCCTTGTTGGTGGGGCGAGGCTGGCCACCGCCGCTGATGCAACCTCCCGGACATCCCATCACTTCGATGAAATGGTACGGCGAGGTTCCCGCCGCGATCTGCTTCATCAGCTTCTTGGCGCCGGCCAGTCCGCTGGTCACCGCCACGCGGACTGTCACGCCTTCGAGGTAGTCAAATTCGGGCAGGCAGCCCTCGATGGTTACCGATGCTTCCTTCACCTGGGACAAACCGCGCACGGGTTCCACCGCGAGATTCTCGAAAGGAATTTCACGTCCGGTGACCACCTCGTACACCGTCCGCAGCGCCGCTTCCATCACACCGCCGGAGGCACCGAAAATATCGGCGGCACCCGTCGAGAACCCGAGAGGATTGTCGAATTCCTCATCCTCGAGTTTTGTGAAGTCGATGCCCGCATCTTTCACCATTCGCGCAAGTTCCCGCGTGGTCAGCACAGCGTCCACGGTGGGCAGTCCTTCGAAGAACATTTCGGGTCGGGTGATCTCGAACTTCTTGGCCGTGCACGGCATCACCGACACCACCGTCATGTCCTTGGGGTCACACCCGATTCGGTTCGCGTAATACGTCTTCGCCAGCGCGCCCAGCATCATGTGGGGGCTCTTGCACGACGAGAGATGATCGAGCTGGTCGGGGAACTCATGCTCCACGTACTTGATCCAGCCCGGCGAACAGGACGTCATCATGGGCAACACGGCCGGCTCGCCCTTGATGGCCGCCGTCACCCGCTGGAGGAATTCGTTGCCTTCCTCCAGAATGGTGAGGTCGGCGGTGAAGTTCGTGTCGAAGATGTCGTCGAATCCCATTTCGCGCAGCGCCGCCGCCATTTTGCCCGTGACGATGGTTCCGGCCGGCAGGCCGAATTCCTCGCCCAGAGCCACGCGCACGGCCGGAGCTGTTTGCACCACCACACGCTTCTTCGGGTTGAGCAGCGCATCCCACACCACATCGGTGTCGTCGTGCTCGCCCAGCGCTCCCACCGGACACACCATCACGCACTGCCCGCAGTTGGAGCAATTCACCGTTCCCAGCGGCAGCCCATCGGGCGGGCCGATGGTGCTGTGGAAACCGCGGCCCTGAACATTCAGAATCCCGGCGCCCTGCACCTCGTTACACGCGGTCACGCACCGGCGACACATGATGCACTTGTTCGTGTCGCGAATGACGGACGGACTGCTTGCGTCAATGCTCGTGCGCGATCGCTCGCCTTCAAACCGGAAGTCGCTGATTTGAAGCAACTCGCCCAGGTGTTGGAACTCGCAATTCTGGTTGCGGTTGCAGCTCAGGCAATCGCGCGGGTGGTCCGACAGCATCAGTTCATACAGCACCTTGCGCGCCTGTCGCACCCGCTGGGTGTTTGTCTTCACCACCATTCCGTCGGCGGCCTTCACCATGCACGACGCCTGCAGCGTGCGCGCGCCCTCAACTTCCACCACGCAGATGCGGCACGACCCCGCCTGATGCACCCCTTCCAGGTAACACAGGTGGGGGATCAGAACGTTGTTATGCTTCGCTGCTTCCAGCACCGAGAGACCTTCCGGAGCCTGAACCTGTTTTCCATTGATCGTCATTTGTATCATGATTTGAGCGTCCTCTCCTTGCGGGATGTCAGCGTGCGTCGCAACGCAGGCAGCGCATGGCTTCTGCGATGGCGTTGAGTTTGTGGAACCCGATGGCTACTTCATCGAAGTTGTGGGTGCGGGAAGCCGGGTCGAGGAAACGCATGGTGAAGCGTTCATGTTCGCCCACGTCCTTATCCATCGACGGGCGTGGAATCTCGATTTCTTCGCCCGTGTTCAGTTTGCCCGTGCCTCCGAGGTAACGGTCGATGATGCGTGCCACCACCTTGCCATCGGCAATGGCCTGGATCGCCACGTCGGGTCCACGCACCACGTCGCCCCCGGCAAACACGCCCGGCAGCGATGTCATCATGCTTTCGGGGTCCGTTTCCAACGTACCCCAGCGAGTCGTTTTCACGTCAGCGGGGTCGATGAACGGCAGATCGCTGTGCTGGCTCACGGCGGGAATCACCATGTCGGCTTCCACGACGAACTCGCTGTCGGGTGAAGGCGCGGGTTTGCGACGCCCGGAGGCATCGAACCCACCCAGCTTCATCCTCATGCACTTCACACCGGTCACGCTTCCGTTGCCGACGAACTCCAGCGGAGCCACCAGCGGACGGATCACGATGCCCTCTTCCTGCGCTTCGGAAATCTCGCGCGGGTCGGCGGGCATGTCTTCCATCATGCGGCGATACAGCACCGTCACGCTCTCGGCGCCGAGGCGCTTGGCCGTGCGGGCGGCGTCGAAGGCCGTGCTGCCGCCGCCGATCACCACCACCTTGTGGCCCACCTCAACGTCGCGACCAAGGTTCACGTCTTTCAGGAACGTCAGCCCGTGATACACGCCCGCCTTGTCCTCGCCCGGCAGATTCACCAGGTTGGGGAACTGGGTTCCGGTGGCCACATACACCGCCTTGTGATCGCGGCGCAGGTCCTCGAACTTCACGTCGCGGCCCACTTCGCAGTTGAGCTCGATCTTCACGCCCACCTGCTCGATCATCCGGATCTCCTTGGCCAGCACCTCCTTGGGCAGCCGGTACTCGGGGATGCCCGACGCCAGCAGACCACCCGCAACGGGCAGGCTTTCGTACACGGTAACGCCGTAGCCCAACCGCGCGAGGTAGTAGCCCGCCGTCAAGCCGCTCGGGCCTGCGCCCACGATTCCCACCGATGCTTCCTTCTTCGGGAAGACGAGGTCCATGTGCGGTTCGTCGTTGGCGAAAACATAATCGGCGGCGTAGCGCTTCAGATCGCAGATGGCCACGGGGTCATCCATTTGGGCGCGACGGCATTTGCTCTCGCAGGGGTGCGTGCACACCCGCCCGCAGATGGCCGGGAACGGGTTGTCCTTGCGAACAAGGTAGTACGCATCGCGCGGCCGGCCGGATGCTATCAATGCAATGTAGCCGGGCACGTTCACTCCCGCCGGACAAGCATTCTGGCAGGGTGAGATGAACAGATCGCTGCACACCCCGGCGCGGCATTTGTGGTGGTTGATGTGCTCCTCATATTCCTCGCGGAAGTTGCGCAGGGTGCTCAGTACCGGGTTGCCGGCGGTTTGGCCGAGGCCGCAGATGCTGGTCTCTTTCACCGTCGATGCCAGTTCCTCCAGCAGGGCGATGTCGCCGGATTTGCCCTTACCCGTGCTTAAGCGCTCGAGGACTTCCAACATGCGCTTGGTGCCGATGCGGCAGGGGACGCACTTGCCGCACGACTCGTCGCGCACGAAATCCATGAAGAAGCGCGCCACGTCCACCATGCACTTGTCCTCGTCCATCACGATGAGGCCGCCGCTGCCCATGATCGTTCCCAGGTGCGTGAGGCTGTCGTAATCGATGGGCGTGTTCAGGTGTTCCGTGGTCAGACAGCCGCCCGAGGGGCCGCCGGTTTGCGCGGCTTTGAAGTGCTTGCCACGCGGAATGCCACCCGCGATGTCGAACACAATCTCGCCCAGCGTGGTGCCCATGGGCACTTCCACGATGCCGGTGTTGTGGATGTCTCCCGCCAGCGCGAACACCTTCGTGCCCGTGCTCTTTTCCGTGCCGATGGTGGCAAACCAGGCGCCACCGCGCAGCAGAATCAGCGGGATGTTTGCGAGGGTCTCCACGTTGTTGATGATCGTCGGCTTACCGAAAATGCCGCTCTCGAAGGGGAACGGTGGTTTCTGTCGCGGCTCGCCGCGGTGGCCTTCCACGCTGGCCATCAGCGCGGTTTCCTCGCCGCACACAAACGCTCCCGCGCCGATGCGGATCTCGATGTCGAATTCGAATCCCGAGTTGAAGATGTTCCCGCCCAGCAGGCCCACGCTCCGCGCCTGCGCAAGAGCCGTCGTCAGCCGCTCCACCGCCAGGGGATACTCCGCGCGCACATACACAAAGCCTTTCGTCGCGCCGATGGCATAGCCGCCGATCAGCATTCCCTCGATGATGGCGTGGGGGTCGCCCTCCAGAAGCGAGCGATCCATGAACGCGCCGGGGTCGCCCTCGTCGGCGTTGCACACGAGGTACTTCTGGTCGGCCACCTGGCTTGCGCCCGCCTCCCATTTCCGGCCCACGGGGAACCCGCCGCCGCCGCGCCCGCGCAATCCGCTGCGCTTCATCTCGTCCACCACGTCGGTGGGTTTCATCGCGGTCAGAGCTTTGGCCGCGGCCTGATACCCGTCCACCGCCACGTACGCTTCCAGCGAATCGAAAGCCATCGTGCCGCAGTGGGCTGTTACCAGCCGCATCTGGCGTTTGAAGAAATCGATCTCGCCCTGCTGCGGCACAAATTTGTTCTGGTCGCGATCGAGATAACAGAGGTTCTCCACCACGCGCCCCTGCTTCAGATGCTCGTCCACAATTCGCGCGATGTCCTCCGGCGCCAGCTTCACATAAAGCACGCCGTCGGGCTGCACAATCAGCGCCGGGCCGAGATGGCACGAGCCGATGCAACCCGTGGATCGCACCGCCACCTGATCACTCAGACCGAACGATCCCAGCGCATCCATCAGCGCGCTCTGCACCGCCTGACACCCCGAAGAAACACATCCCGCGCCCCCGCACACGAACACCTCGTACTTCATCTTTTTGCGCCCCGCCTCCCAGGCTTTGGCCAGAACGGCGAGGTCTTCAGCGGATTGGATTTTATCTATCGTCAGCGACATGGTTATCAGCCTCCTAATCGCACATGGCCAGAATGCGGCCTATTTTGTCAGGGTTGACCTGACGCATCACGGTCTCGTTCACAGTAATGGCCGGCGCCAACCCACACGCCCCGATGCAGCGCATCACCTCCAGCGTGAACTTGCCGTCCGCCGTCGTTTCACCCAGCTCAAGGCCCAGGGTCTGGCGCAGCTTTTTCACGATGTCCTGCCCGCCGCGCACATAGCACGCCGTTCCCAGGCAAACGCGGATGGTGTACTCGCCCCGGGGTTTGGTCGTGAACAGACTGTAAAAGCTCGACACCCCGCTCACTTCCGACAGCGGCACATCGAGGGTCTCGGCGATCAGTTGCTGGATATCCACGGGCAGATAGCCGTAGATCTCCTGAGCGCGGTGCAGCACCTGAATCAGGCACCCGGTCTGGCCCTGATATTCCTGCATCATGGCCACGATGCGCTCGCGTTTTTCCGCCTCCGTTTCCGGAGTGGGTTTCTTGTGAACTACGGTTTCCATGGCTTCTCTGTCTCCACCTGCGCGGCTGCGCGTTTATTGGAGGAGAGACATGGCTCGACAGTAACAACGAACGGCACCTTGTAACCCGCAAAAAGAGGCTCGCGGGTTAAAACCCGGAACCGTCTCGGGGCTTGTCAGTCCGGCGATATAACCGGCTCGGGAATCCCGTCTGGCGGTGGCGGAGGGCTTGATGTCGTTGCAAATCCGACGACCATGCTTCCCCGAAAAACTGTCCTGAGAAAAAACGTTATTGTGAAACCTTTCACAGACTACGCACCCCTTGTCACCCACCCCGAAACGAAATGTCAAAAACAAAATGAAAACAGGACTTGACAGTGGGCGGTTTACCTCCTTCACGCCGTTCACCAGTCAAGCCTCAGCCTTTGAATGTGGAGCAGACATTCACCACCGCCAGACCAAACAACAGCAGGTTGCTTTTCGGCCCTGCGCGCATGCGTTCCTTGGGATCCACTGGCGTGAGTGGCGACTACACCAAAGATAAAAAGACTTGACTATCACACAGGAGCCAGTGAGCATGTATCCCAAATCAACATTTCCCCAAGGCGGGCAGATGTTAACTTGGACTCACCACAAGCGCGACCGCGTGTTGACGGAGATATCTCCCGATGAGTTGGCTTCGTGGACCTACGGCCCCGCCAGACAAGGCGGCAGCATGGCTGCCGCACTCCAAACCCATGCCCCGCCCTTGGACTGCGCAAGCCATGCTTGCGCCTTCAGCAACGCGCGCCGCCGCCAACAGCCACGCAGCGGCCCGCAACGGATGAACCTACTCCGCCGCCCGGCGGTAGGTATCGACGTTCAGAAAGCGCCAGACCACACGCCCCCCGGAGGCAAGATGCTTAACTGGACTTATAAGCAAATTGTTTGGTTGCTGACTGAGGCTGTTGGCTCCACGAGTCTGTGTGGGCGTACTGTGCAAAACCTCCTGTATTGCTGCGTGCTGGAGTCCGTTCTCGTGGTTGGCGGATGTACGCGAGGCTATGAAACAAAGGGATTACTGAATCAAATCAACGATTTGACTGAGGCGAGTAGATGTTTATTTGGACCCACTGCACATACGATCGCGTGCTGACGGAGTAGAAATGAATAAAACAAAATATGTCTCAAAGGTGTTAGTGGCAACCTTATCGCGAAACTCGACTGTTCTCTCTATTCTTATTGTCGTTGGGGTTCTTATACGACCACATATTGTAACCTTGGGCACCGGGATCATCTTGTGTTTTTTTATCACTCTGTACCGACTATTGGTATGGCGTGGCCTGATGAGACCTCTATATTCGGAGATCGTTGCTGACGACAGTTTGCTTGAGAGTCTTTCAGGCTTCGTGATTGTAATGCGAATGTTGGACTACCTTCTTAATGCTGTGGCCGCTGTTTTTTATGTTATTTGGATATATAGAGTAGCGACCGATAAGGTGGGTGCAGAGGTAGTGTACTATGTGTATTTCTCCGCTTGCATCGCCACTGGTTTTGGTATTTTACGGGAACTGAAGGATCGCCTGACCGAGCATCCTACGTCTTCATCCGCGCCAAAGGCACATGAAGCCGGCCAGTAAACGCGTCGATTGGCGGCACCTTAGACACATGATGGATTATCGGATAATGTCTTGCGCTGCATTGTTCCGGAGGACTTCTCGAGCCATGAAAACCGACTGTTACCCCCGAACGGAACTCATCGCGTTTTGTTGCCTTGCCATCATTGTGTTTTTGTTATTTTCGTTTTTGGCGTTGTTGGTGGAGGCGTCCAGTTCGGACTGGTCGTACCTGGACATCATCGGTAGCATTTATGCCTTGTGTTGCCTCGGCGTCCTTGCGGTGGTTCCACGCCTTTATCGCGAGCGGGCAGCGTTGCAGAGGGTGTTGGGAATCTATCGAAGGGCGTGGATGCTGATGCTATTGTCGGCTGCCGTTGCCAGCGCGGTGCTTTGGTGGCGTTATGATGTTCAACTGTGGGCGTTGTTCGACAGGGAAGCCCCGGCTAACCTTATCCGTCCGTATCCTTTCCGCGGGATCGCTCATGCGTTGTGGACGTTTGGGTCCGTCTGGCTCATCGTTAGCTGCGCAGGCATGGCGTACAAACTCGGACTCCCCCGGAAACCGGTAGATTCATCAGCGAAGAATTTACCATGATCGGCCAACTCCTCCGTTCTCGGGCAAGCTTTTGGGTGTATTTTACGATCATCCTCGGCGTGCTCGGCGTTCACGTTGCCATGGTGTCTTTGCAATGCCGCCAGATCCACCAAGTCGAAAGCGCCGCATCGCTTGCCATTGAACAAGGGCGGACGTTTGAGCCGTTAGAGATCAGACTGGTCGGTGGGTTGAAGGTTCTGGTCCCGACCTCCAAACTATTTGTCCTTGTTTCAGACGAATGCAAACGTCCGGAAGTTATGTGGCTGGGAAGCGAACGAAGAAGCCTGTCCTACTGGGAGGTTGCGCAACACTACCTGGTTTCTCTGTGTGCAGTGTTGGCGCTCCTTGGTGGCCTGCTTGTAAGGGATATTCGTCAGGTCGGCATTCGAATGGTGGCGGTTGTTGTTCACGCCATTACCATGGTGGCCGTTGTGGTGCCACTGCTTCTCTATTATTTAATTTTCTTACCCTTGGATCTGTGGAGGCGCTGATCATGCATCGTAATGAATCCACCGCCGAAAGCTCCAAACCATCTGCTTCTCACCATGTTCCAGAACCCGTAGCGGAGCCACGCGCCCAGAAAAGCAGTGGACCTCAGCCGCGCTGGGTAAAGGATTTGTGTATTGGATTATTGCCGGTGATGGTCCTGATACCCTTGGCATTTTTACCTTATGCGGTGCGGAATCTGGTGTACCGAGACTTCAGTGGAAGCGTCATTTTTCTCCTGTTTATAGGATTCGGAATAGCGGGAGGATGGCTGATACCGAGACGGTTGCAGCCACCCATCACGCTCAGGGAGGGGTTGCGAATCTGGGTCACGCCGATATGGGGCGTGATCATTACCGCCTTGCTCGTACTCCCAATTTGGCTGCTGAGGCTGCGCGCGCAACAGTTTGATGGTTATCTTGAAATGCAGTTTAATGAGCCGGATCGCCTGATGGCCATCTGGTTTTCAGGGGTTTGCCCATGGCTTTTATTTTCCGCGATTGCCTGGGGGGTAATCCGTGCCGTTCGTAATGGGCGGAGGGGCGAACGATGATTTCGATTGGTTTTTATAACCGAATGGGTTATCAGGATTAAGCAAATGCTGACCCCCAGCGAGCATCCACCGGATCATCCGGTTTCGACCGAACAGCGAAGGCGTGCGTCGATGGTGGACGTGGCCATTTTGGTCGTGGGCGCTTTTGTGATAGCGTACGTGATCAATATATTGGGACTGCTGATTGTGGAGCGGCGGTATGAATTGCATTTCCCGATAAGGATCTGGCTCCGCCAGTTTATCACCAGCAAGCCTTACACTGCATCGCTCGCCTGGTCGTGGATTGACTTCAGCCCTTTCCCAAGTTTCCCCCTGCTGCTCGCATGGATTGCGATGTTGTGCATCCGGGGGCGTCGCGGAAAAGCTGCAGCCATGGGAGGTCCGGCTTTATGGGCGGGCGTTGTTCTGGGCGCTCTGGGCGTGGCCCTTTGGTTTTATCTATGGTTTGGCAGGGGAGTCTTGTTCGGGGGGGCCGCTTCACAGATACTCGGACATTTCAATGCCCTGATGGGCCTCGCCTCCCGGCTGTATCGTCGATGGTACAATGAATCCTTTGGGTTCTGGACCAGCCTCCTTGCATGCTCCGCTACCTGTGGTTTTTGGGTAATGCTGTGGGGAACGGAAGCGTGGATCGCATATCGTGGGGTTGTCGCCATGCTGGGGGCGCCGGGCTCGCGGGCTGCGGGTCTTGCCGCAGTGCTCGCGTCCGTTTTGGTTGTGCCCTTTTCGGCGGCTTTGATGGTGAACGGGTTGCTGGCCAATTCTTTCGGCACGGCGGCTCTTAGCACCGCCGGGGGCTTGATAGTTGCAGCCTGCATCTGGTTCGCCATTCATTTGAAATATCGGGCACCGAAGAGATTTTTCCCGTGCCAATACTGGAAGGTTCTTTTGTCGGGCACAGTCTTGCTGGTCGGACTGTTCTGCCTCGCGGTGTGGGATTCCGCGACTCGCGCTTATCTGGTCAGTTGGCCCGTGAGTAATGTTGCCTTCACTACCGATGGCAAAAATCTGGCGATGGGCGTTACGGGTGATTCCAAGATTGGAAGGCCGGCTCAGGTCGTTTTTGCATCGTGGCCCGAGGGTCGTTTGGGGGAACCCGCATGGGTTCGATCGAAGTACCCCATCCTGGTCCCGGCGACAACTTCGACTGAGGTGTTCTCAACCGGGCACCACCCGGTTTTTACTGATCTGGTGGATGATACCGGAGCCAGTTCGAGGTACGGAACTTATGATGGTGCAAATCTGGCAGAGTGCTGTGGTGCGCTGGCCTCATCCGGGGCAACTGCTGATTTGTGCGACGCGGGTGAAAGCGTGACCTTGACGATCCGCACGCCGGTTGAATCTGGGAGTGCGGAGGTGTCTGCGGGCAGGCAGCTATCCCTGGGTATTGGTCTCGCATCGGCAGTCGATTTGTCTCGGGATGAGAAGAAGGTTCTGTGCGCGGTGCTGCGGAAACAGCCGCAAGCGCCTGACGAAAAGCGTTCATCCTCCACCTTGGAACTTATTCTCGTGGACGCGGATTCGTTGGGGATCATAACCCGAAGGACAATGGATGAGAAGATTGACGGGGCGCTTTTTACTCCGGACGGGACCGGGGTGGTGGTTTTCGCGACACCACTATTTGAGAAAGGCTCTGTGAAAATGCTGGAGGCGGACACTCTGATAGAACGCTGGCACTTCGAACCCAGCGAGGGAAGGGTCTACCCCCACTTTGCCCCGGATGGCAAAGTGATGGCTGTGCGGGGGATCCAAACAATCTGGATTCTCTCCACGTCTGACGGAGCCGTTAAAGGCCAACTGGATGGTCACATCAACATGCGCGGGGGTGTGAATTCGTTAACGTTTACACCGGATTCCAGGAGCGTGCTCTTCGGCGATTACGGCTGGGTCTCGCGATGGGATTGGGCGGAGGATCGAGAGCCGGAAATATGGATCGACCTGGGAGGAACGCTGTCGCCATCCTATTGGGAGTATTGGAAGAAACGGCTGGGGTTTGTGTCGGGGGGGAATTGAGGTCTGTGGGGATGGCTCCGTTTCTGATGACAGGGGGCAGGAATGCCCCCTCCCCTGTAAAAAACCATGCTTGGTGAGTGCAACGGGGGCACGGGCATTCCTGCCCGTGTTTGCGTTTGAGTGTGATCCAACGGGTTGGAAAACCCGTTCTCCGTTACTGATGACAGGAGGCAGGAATGCCCCTCCCCTGTAAAAACCCATGCTTCGTGAGCGCAAAGGGAGCACGGGCATTCCTGCCTGTGTTTGCGTTTGAGTGTGATCCAACGGGTTGGAAAACCCGTTCTCCGTTGCTGCCGTAAGTTTTACCTCACTGCGGCGGTGGCCGGGGTGGCGGGGCGGCGGCGGCCTTGGGCGGCTTTCTTTAGCGCCTTTTGTGCTTTGGGGGCGTTGGTTATGTTTGCGGCTGCGGCCTTGCTCTTTTTGGCTTTCTTCTTCGCGCCCTTTTTCACGATGGCGGGCTTGGCCTTCGTTTCCATGGGGGCGACCTTGTCTTCGCTGGCGGCTATGGCAACTGCCAACTCGTCGATGAACTCGATGGCGCGGGCGCCGCTGAACTCGAAATTGTTGAGCATGATGGAATAGTAGACCTCGCGCCCGGCCTGGTTTTTCGTTATGCCCGACAGTGTGCGCACGCCGCCGATGAGTCCCGTTTTGCCCATGATGTTTGGCGCCAGGGTGCGGCTTTGGGTGGTTTGCTGGAAGCGCGATTTCAGGCTGCCCCGCGTGGACCCGATGGGCAGGCTGTCGCGCCACGCGGCCTTGTGGGCGCCGGTGTCGGCCAGACGGATGGTCTCGACCAACTGCCGCGCCGACACCATGTTCTCTGCGGCCAGGCCCGAGCCGTCGACGATGATGTTGCCCGCCATGTAGATGCCCGCGTTCTTGTAATAGTCGTTAATGACTTCCACCCCCGCGGCATAGCTGCCCGTGCCCTTCTTTTCCCTGCCGAGGGTTTTGACCAGTGAGTCGGCGTAGTAGTTCTGGCTCACGCGGTTGACGGTGTTCACCACGTCGGTGAGCGGGGGAGACTTGTGGCTGACGATCACCTGCGCGCCGGCTTCGACTGTTGCGACTTCTTTCGGGTCGAGAAGACGCGCCTCGCCCCGGACCGTGATCCCCTC
The DNA here is from genome assembly GCA_002842095.1 of candidate division BRC1 bacterium HGW-BRC1-1. Lineage (GTDB taxonomy): Bacteria > Sumerlaeota > Sumerlaeia > Sumerlaeales > Sumerlaeaceae > HGW-BRC1-1. The sequence goes on along the minus strand of PHCB01000014.1, from coordinate 35,673 downwards.
GCTGGTGAGCACATCGCGGAACACGGACGCGAAGAAGAGCGGACCATTCCACACCGTGGCGCTGTCGACTTTCGACGAATCGACGGTGATGGTGCCCGAAGCAATGATGTCGTTCGACTGATCGGCGCGGGTGTAGGTGCGGTCGGACGGGCGACCCTTGGCGGACACGCGGACCTGGTTGTCCACCTTTGCGTAATTGGTTTGGGGGGTCATGGTCACCGAGGCCAGATCGCCGGGGGCCAGGCCTTTGCCTGACCAGGTCAGGTCGACGCAGCCATCGTTAAACGACAGGCCCCAGATCTCCGCCTCGTACCATTCGCCGCGCTCGCTCTTGTACCAGCCCGAGTGGAAGTAGTCGCGGTCGAAGTAGGTGTCATCGAGAAGCATATTTCCCGCCACCTCGGTGATGCCTTTGGCCTTCAGGGCTTTTGCCATCTCGCGCAGGGGCGCGGTGACGTCCGTCTTCTCTGTCTCGAAGCGACCGGAGATGGTCGGGTCGCCGCCGCCGCGCACGATGAGATCTCCGGGCAGAACGCCGCGGTCATCGGCGGAGGTGGTTGTAAGGATATCGGTCGAGTAGCGGAAGTCTTCGCCCAGCAGCGCCAGAGCTGCGGCAGTGGTGCGCAACTTGTTGTTGGATGCGGGCACCATTGCCTTCTGGCCGTTGATGTCCACCAGCACACGGCTGGTTTGCGCATCCACAACGTAAATGCCCACCTTGCCGGCTTTGTCTTTGTTGGCGTTTACAAGCGACTCAACGCCGAGCCGAACGCTGGCGGTGGTCGTGGTGAGGAATGCCTGGCCGGGGGTGGGGGAGGTTATTGCGGCCAGAGCAAACAGGAAAGGCATGGCCGCCGCGGCGGCTTTGCGAAGGGAAACGGATGATGTTTTCATAACGACATCCGTGGTGCACCGGAGGGGGAAGTTCAACCGTTAAGGTGAAGCCGGTTTGGGGTGCGCTGGCAAAAAATCAGGGTTTGCCGGTCAGCGCGCCTTTGATGTTCCCCAGCAAGCGACCGGTGGCTTTCACAGGCGCAACGGCCAGGCTGGCGGCCGATTCCACCGGAGAGGATTTCGACGCGACCGTCACGCTGCTGGAGGAGCCGCGTCCGGCGGGGATGCGTCCGGGGCCGTAGTAGCGCAGATGCCAGGGTTCATCCACGTGGGAGCGCGAGCCGGCGCCCGACATCACGGTGGCTTTCCATCCGTAGCGCGCCGCGTTGCGCGACAGCCAGCGCCCCTCGGGGGTGTTCTCGAAGGAGCGTTTCATCATGTATTTGCTGTCGTTGGTCAGGTCGGCCGTGGTGCCGAACATGTGCTCGCTGTAGCCCGGCTTGGCCACGGTGCCGCGTCCGCCGCGCGAGATCATCTCGTTGTAGAGGCGACGCTGGTGGCTCACATCGCGGAAGGCGGAGAAGGTCTGGAGCGTCAGCCCTTCGCGGGCCGCAGCGTTGGTCATCTTGATGAGCGAGAGGGCCGCCTCCTTGCGCAGATAAAGCACCATGTTGCCGTAACACATTTCGCGGGGGAGCTGGTACAGGTCGGTCGGCAGATACTCGGTGGTGAGGCAGCCGCGATAGGCGTCCTCCTCGCCGACGGGGATGTTGCGCCCGTTCAGGCCGCACCCCCGCAGGAGCAGGGGAGTGTCGGCGGAAACGCTGCGGGTTTTGTAATCGGAGTTGAAGCTGGTAACCGTTGGTCCGCCCACAAGTTCTCGCGCGGCGTTGGAAGCGCGGAGCCGCAAAGTGGGACGCGTGACGGCTTCCGCTGCCGGCGTGTTTACGGTAAGGGTTCGGGCGGGTTGGGCGGCGCTCAAAGCCTTCGGAGGGTCCGCCTGGGGAATGGCCTTGGTTACCGGCTTCGATGCCGACGGAACCTCAGCGTAGAAATTCTCGACCGGTTTCTCGGTGTTCTTTTTGGTGGAGTCGCCGGTGCGGGTGGAGCGGGCGGCGGGAAGTTTCGGTGCCTCCGCGCGCGTGCTGGATGGCCGGGTTTCTCGCTCGGGAATAACAATTTTCAGGGTTGTCGGACGTGCAGTTTTCACCGCCTCTGCGTGGGCGAACCCCGACAGCGCAAGCACGGCTCCCGCCAGAGAGCAAAGTATGGAATACGACGACGGCATGACCAGATAGACGCCACAGGACGATCATCATCAGTGGCGGCAAATTTGTAACAAGGCGGCGGGGGGCAGGGCAACAACCAAATGAAACCGCCGGGCAGGTCAGACGGGTCGCAGGCCGGTGAGGTTTTCGATCATGTCGTCCCACTCCCGCATGATGTGTTACTTTTTGTGTTTTCTGCGGTATTGTCGGATCGATTTTTTCGACACAGTGTCTCGCGGATCAACCAGCGAGGGCTCTGTGAGTCTTACGCGAAAACGCGAAAACTCAGCCCACACTATTGCAATTGCAGCCCCGGCCAAGATCAGCATTAGCGGTACGGGATTGACCATCAGACGAGTTACCAGAAGTCCTTTGCCTGCCAGGAAACCCAGAGGAAGAACAAGACCGATAATTGTGGCCGGAACCATCCAAAGGCCTGGTCTCCGCCAGCACAGTATACCTCCGAGTATATACAGAATGAAAACGGCTCGATCCCTCCAAGGGCGTGACTCAGGGAGTGTCAGATTGCCGAAAGAGTCCGCTCTTACCCTTGAATCTGTCCGCAGTAATTCTTCTGCAACGGGCTTACCAACGATCATCCGCCATGCACCCAACCCTGTTGCCGAAAATACTTCTGAGGTCTTGTGTAGGCCGAACAAATATTCTCCCATGGAGATTGGTGGTCCGGCAAACGCGTCCTTGTTCAGCTGCGCTTGCGTTGGATATCCGGGCTTCCCAACAAATTCGGCATTGCGGTAGTAATGGGCCACGATGCTGGACGAAATCATCGGGTCACCTGAGCGGACTGCACTTGTGATAAATAAGGGGAGAACAAGGGACAGAAAAACGACGGCAGACCAAATTGTCTTTTTCCAACCAAGATGAATTCTCCAACTCTGGAAGGCAAAGAGCGGCACCACCACCGCCAAGGCGTTAAATCTTGTGAGTACTGATGCAATCGCCCCCACCACAGCCAGTCCTAAAGCGAACCTGCCCCGGGGCGAGGTAGCCATCAGGTTCAGGCCCAGCAGGAACACCATGATTGCCAGTGGAAAAAGTTCTTCGCGTAGGCCAAGGGCCGCGCTGTTGGCAAGAAAAGGATTAAAGGCATACAAAAGAACGACGACTGTGGCCGGAAATAACGGCATGAACCTGCGCGATAAGGCGAACAGGGTCGCTCCTTCTGCAAGTGACAGAAGAAAAGTCAATGTTCTCATCGAAAGCGGACCCCATGCGGTCGCTGTCGAGTGAAGCCAAACCAGCCACATGAATAGCGGCTCGCGAGGCTGAGTCGCGTAGGGCCATGGCATACGCCGAGCGATATCCAAATAGTGAATTGCATCAGCCGGTATAGGCTGATACTGGAGAGCGCAAACCCACGACCAGCGAAGCCATGCAATTACTGAAACCGCCATTGCGCCGGCGAGAACATCTGTGGCGCGGACACGATTGGACCCACGGGTTTGTCGAAGAAACTGCTCCCCAATTACCACTGGAAGCGCCACGGCAAAGAATGTTCCTGCGTAAAAACCCACTATTCTCGTGCTTAAGGATACGAAGACTGCGGATATTATGGCAGCACCTAATGTTATAAAACCGGCTTGGCGGCGGGCGCGGTTAGGTGCCCAGCCGTGCAATCCAAGGAATAAAGCGAAAGGAAAAAGCGCGGCGGGTAACATCCACCAGGCATCGGCTTGCAGAGCGGTCCTTGTATAGCGAGCGGAGCCAATCTCAATGCGGTCGAGGAGAAATATCGGCGCTTGCAACGAATCGATTCCTTTTGCTGAAAGAGACACCTGCCACGGCGAACCATCATGTGGTATATTTGTCGGAACGACCAGGCCGGACTGCATTGGACCGGTGATCGCAAACGTCTCGGTGGTTCCATTCACGACGTAACTCACCTTTAATTCTGCAAGTTTTGGGTTCATGAGCCAAAGCCGCAAAAAGGGAGCTGCCCCGGCAGGACTGGTTCCGTTCCAAGTGATTTCAAAGGCTTGCCTGCGGGCCAGTGTTAATCCGAATTCGTTATAGGTGAGTTCCCCCGTGACCGTTGCGTCGCGTTGCAGCGCGGCTTCCCCACGATCAAGGTCATAGATACTTACCTTTGATTCTGTCATCGTAGTGGAAAAGATAGCTTGTTTAGTTGCCTTGAAGGAGGCGAATCCTCCGAGTAGCATAATGAGTATTGCGAGTATTACGAGTGTGATTTCTCGATTGGTTATTGGGGAGCCAAGCTTGGAATCATTAGGGTAACAGAAGGCAGCCAAGGGGGAAACAGACTTTTGTCTGTGAGTATTGTCGGACGATTGCGCGCGATTTTTCAGCATCTAAGATGGTTGCCTTGCACTTGGTGATTGTCTCATCCGTGAGCCCCGTAACTATTATAGTGGGGTCTCGTGATGAGCACAAGAGTGGAGATTGCTACCAAGGCAGTAGGTGCAGGGCAACACCCAAATGAAACCGCCGGGCAGGTCAGACGGGTCGCAGGCCGGTGAGGTTTTCGATCATGTCGTCCCACTCCCGCATGATGTGGACGGGATCAAACCGCTGAACGCTGTTGCGCGCGTTGTTGCCGAGGCGGTGGCGGAGGTCGTCGGATTCGGCCACACGCTTCATGGCGGCGGCGAGGGCATCGACGTCCCCGGGTGGGGCCAGCAGCGCGTCGAAATTATCGCGCACAATCTGACCGGGACCGACCGGACAATCGAAGCTGACACAAGCAAGGCCATGAACCATGGCTTCGAGGAGGACGTTGGGGAAGCCCTCGTAGCGTGAGGACAGCACGAAGATGTCGGCATTGGCGCCGATGGTCCAGGGCTGGTCGACCCGACCGGGGAGAGAAACGCGGTCGTCCAGACCCAGCTTCTCTCGCAAGGCTTTCAGGTCCGGGCGCGCGGGGCCTTCGCCGATGATGACCAGATCCCACTCCGGGTTGTCGCCCAGCGCGCGGTGGAATGCCTCCAGCAACATGTCAAACCCCTTGCCTGCATCAAGCCTGCCTATGGCCAGAACATGTTTGCGGGTCGCGCGCCACCACAACGGCAGGAGTCCACCGGAGGCCGGGGGAGTTGTGCCGCACTGCACCGGATTTGCGATCACGGTCACGCGTGTATCCCAGCGCATGATCTTCTCGCCCCATGGGCGCAGAGCTTCGCTTTGCATGACGAGCATGGAGGCGCTTGGATAAACATGCGGGCGCAAGGTGGTTGCGATGCGACCGGCGGCAAAATGTTTGGGGGAGGTCCGTTCGGAAATAATCACCGGAATGTCGAGGCGGCGCGTGGCCAGAACGACGAGGATGTTGGTGATGTCGACGAAGCTTATCACCAGATGAGGTTTGGCCTCCTGGATGGCTTTGCGCAATTGCCAGACCCGCTTGAAGTTGGCAGAAATCGCATCGAGCGCATTGCGGCGGTCGCGCATGAGATTTAATGCAACGCGGGTTACGCTCTCGTCGGTCTTGTAAAAATCGCGATCGAGGCCTGCCAGGGTGATGACCGTCACGTCGTTACCCGCCTCAGCCCACCAGTTCGCCATCAGCGACAGCACCCGTTCTGCTCCGCCGGCGGCGAGAGAGGATATGATGAGTGCGATTCGCATATTGGTCGCAGAGCAGACACCGAAAGCGCCTTGCCCGCAACATCAAATCATGTGGTGGGAAAAAGAGTTGAGCGTGGGGCATCTTTCACGGTTTTGTAGACAGCACGACCAAACCTGAGTCTGGAGTGCGCCATAAATGGAAGATGTCGAATCACCCAAATCCGCCGACATGACTGGCAGAAAACGGTTCCACGACCTCGTGCGAAGTGCTGTGGCCGAGGGCGCCAGCGATCTGCATTTCCGGGCCGGGCACTCCACGCGGGTTCGCATCGATGGCGAACTTTACACGCTCTCCGATCCTCCCATCACGGAAATTGTCCTGCGTACTTTTCTTCTCGGGATGCTGAACGCGCAGCAGGTGGAACGCTTCGAGCGCACCCACGAACTTGATTTCGCCGCCACGCTTCCGGGCGTGAGCCGCATGCGGTTTAACCTGTTCGTGCAACAGGGGATGCTTTGCACATCGGTGCGGTTACTTCCCGAGCGAATCCCCACCATGGAAGAGATCAACCTACCTCAATCCGCTTACAATTTCGTCAACATGTACGCTGGGTTGATTCTCATAACCGGACCCACGGGCAGCGGGAAGAGCACCACGCTGGCGGCTATGCTGGACCACATCAATGGTCAGCGCCGCGCGCATCTTCTCACCATCGAAGATCCCATCGAATACGTTTTCACCGAGAAGCGCTGCATGGTCAGTCAGCGTGAAATGAGCCTCGACACGAGCAGCTACCACGCGGCCCTGCGGCACGCCTTTCGTCAGGATCCGGACGTTGTGATGATCGGCGAGATGCGCGATCTCGAGACCATGCAGGCGGCAATTACGCTGGCCGAGACGGGCCATCTCACGTTCTCCACGCTGCACACAAACGATGCGTCGCAGACCCTCAACCGTATCATCGACACATTCCCTCCCCATCAGCAGTCCCAAATCCGTGTGCAACTGGCCATCTCGTTGCAGGGCATCATCTCCCAGAAGCTCATCCCGCGCAAAGATCAGCGGGGGCGGGTCGCGGCGCGGGAGGTGCTGGTTGTCAATCGCGCCATTCGCAACCTTCTGCGCGAGGGAAAGGTGCCACAAATTTTCTCCGCCATCCAAACAGGATCGGAGGAGGGAATGGTTACGTTAAACGCCAGTCTTGGGGAGTTGGTGAAGAACGAGATCGTGACCTACGAAGCGGCCATCCAGCATGCGCCCGATCGGCGAGACTTCATGAGCAAATACGGAAGCCAGGACGATTAGAGCGATTTTGACGTAAGAGTTGCCAGATCCTGCAATCTCGAAATAGTTGGAGCATTGACTTCGGGGAAGCTGTGCGTGCAGGGCAAACTGGAGGCCGGGTGAGGGCCTGAGGCAGACCGTTGGACAGATAATGGCTTGCCGATAGCGCGCCCGTTGAACCGCTTGCACACCGGTTGCACACCGGTTGCACGCCGGTTGCACGCCGGTTGCACGCAGCCAGCAAATGGGCAAGTGGAAGGCGGTAGCATCAGGCACCCGGGGTCTGTAATCATTTGAATCGAAAATGCTTTAATGGCGTGCTTTTAAGTGGTCCGCGTAAGCGGCGATAAAAGATTCCTGTTCGCGGGTTTCCACGCTGCCGGGGCGTTGTTCGCGAACGGTGGCGATGGCGTCGCTCGCGGCCTGACCCTGCGCCACCAGATAGCAGGCGATCATGGTGCCGGTGCGACCGATGCCCGCCATACAGTGGGCGACCACTGCCCGCCCTGCGGATCGCTCGGCATCAACAAACGCCACAAACTCGTCGGCCTGTGCGAAGGTCGGCGGCGTAAAATCCTGAATGGGAATGTGCAGGTGGCGCAGCCCGAGACGACGCAACTCTCCACCCGGCAATCCGTATTCATCCAGAGAGACGATGGACGCTATCTCATGATCCTGTAAGTCCTGCAGGGCTTCCGAGAGGTCGGCAGAATTCTGCGGGTGAGCGCAGCCCGCAAGCACGTTCGGGATGATGAATGAGAAGTTTCGTAAAATCATGCCGGCCTTCGCTTCAGAGAATGATAGGTATGGACTGGGTGGCTTCCGCAGAAGCACCCGGAACGAAACTACATTCTCTTACGGGCAAGCATTGGCTTTGGATTATTTTGCGCAATGCTTGTCGAAAGCGCGCACCAAATCCTGAGCAACCTGCTCGGCCGTGCGCCCCTCGATGTTCATGCGCTCCAGCATGCAGACAACCGCGCCGTCTTTGAGCAGGGCGATCTGAGGCGACGACGGTTGATAGCCCTCGAAATAACTGCGGGCGGCTTGAACAGCCTCGCGGTCCACACCGGCAAAAACTGTAATGGCCTCGTCAGGCGTCGCACTGTTCTTCATTGCCATGCCCACGCCCGGCCGCGCACTGCCTGCCGAGCATCCGCAAACGGAGTTAACCACCACAAGCACAGTACCGGATTTTTTTCCGAGAATGGCATCAACGCCTTCGGGGGTGCTGACATCTTTAATGCCCAACGCAACCAACTCGCCACGCATGGGATCTGTAAGGTCCTTCGGGTATTGCGAGGCCATGCGAAACATCTCCGCCATGATGAAACCTTTCCTGGATAATCCAGACTGATTCTGTTCTGTTTCTGGTTCCATCTACTGCCGATCCCCGGTCGACATTCATCCGGCGGTGGGTGATGTGTGCGTTGGCGCGCGCGCTCTGCAAAGGATGCTTGCGCGAGAAACAGCGGATCGCGTTATGTGGATTCGTCATGGCTGAGACCAACTCCACAAAAGGGTTCCCCGCAGGGTATTCGCCCACCCAGGCTTCGCGCATTGTGAGGCAATGCTGGGGCCTGATGCTTCTACTGGTGGCGGCCGTCATCTGGCGTCCATTGGTCGCGTATCCGGGTTCAGGGCGCTGGCTGTGGTTGCTGTGGGGATTGTTCATGCTGACGGCCGTTCTGTTGCGTAATCGCATGGAGGGAAAATCGGTCAGGATCGGTTTGGGGGGAGGTTTGCTGTTTGGCATCGCTCTGTTCGCGTGGGGGAGATGGGCTTTTGCCGGACTGCCTTTCGCGGGGTCCGATGGGATCACCACGTTGTTCGCCGCGGCTATCGCCGGCATTGCGACTCATGCGCTTATGGGTGCCGCTAAGGGGGCTGATCCTGCGGAACGGCTTCCTGAAAAGCTGCTGAAATGTCTGCTGGTTGCCTTTGCGCTGGGCGGTTTGGTGTGTGGTCTCCATGCGATGGCCCAGCGATGGTTTATTTACGATCGCATGCATGCCGAACTATTGCGCGATTTGGCGGGGGCGCCTCCCGACGCGCTGCAAGCCGGTCTTCTGCATCATTTCAAACTCAAGCGCGTGGCGTCTGTCTGGGGCGATCCCAATGCGCTGGGAGCATTTCTCGCGCTTGGATTTTTGGCCTCGGTCGCTCTGGTCACTTTGCGCGGTCTTGCGGCACGCTGTTGGCCTGTTATGGTTTTATCGGTTGCAGCGGGTGCTTGCTCGCTGGTTGGAATCGGGTTCAGTGGCTCACGCGGAGCCATACTGGATCTCGTTGTGGGGTTGTTTGTTTTCGCGCTGGGCTTGTGGTGGAAGCGCCGTGGTGGCCAGCCAGCAGCTCTGAAAAAGGTTGCCCTATCAGCCATCGTGTTGCTGCTCGGTCTTTCTCTGACGGGACAGACTGTGGCCGTGGAACCTCAAACCGGACAAACCTCTTCAACCGCCCCACTGGTTGAATCGCCGTCGTCCGGATGGAAATCCATTTTCTCGCGCAGCGACACGATTCGCGAGCGTGTCTATTATGCGCAAATCGGATGGCGTATCTTCTCCACCTCACCTATTGTGGGCGCGGGCCCGGGTGCGGTTGATCAACTCTATGCGCGATACAAACCGGTGGAGGCCCGCGAGTCGAAATACCTCCACAACTATATCCTGCAGATCGGCGCGGAGTACGGTCTCATCGGCTTGATGCTGGCGTTGTTGGGATTTGCGGGACTGTGTGTGTCGGGCGCGCGTTTGGTCCGTCGTGGGGGAGTGGCGGAGGTCGCGGTCGTGGCGATGACCGCCATGCTGCTGGCCGATGGTTTGTATCAGTTGTCCTTCAATCAACGGGAGTTGATGATTCTTTTCGGCATCCTGGCGGGAACGCTTATCGCCAGTTCCCGGTCCGGCATTCGGAGCGGGTTAGGGTCCCAGGGGCGTCTGGTTCTCATGGGAAGCATCTTGATTTTCGCCCTGGGCATGCAGGCCGGGTTCGCCATGCTCACCTCATTGCATGCCCGCCGGCAGGCGGAGGCCGCGTTCGATGATGGGCAGCCTGAAAAAGCGATCGGCCTGCTTCATCGCGCCCGACGCTGGGCGCCTCGCGATCCGCAGTCATTCACGCTGGAGGCCAACATTACATCTTCGGCGAAGGGGATTGACGCTGCTTTGCCGCTCATCGGGCGCGCGATTGATCTGCAACCCGCAAGTGCCTCTCTGCGGTCCATGATGGGTGGTTTTCTTGAGCGAGGAGGCCGTCCCGAGGAGGCCATTCGCTTTGTGCGGCAGGCCGTGGAGTTGTATCCCTCCAAGGCTGATTACCGTCACCAACTCGCCCTGCTTCTCGCCGAAACGGGGGCTATTAATGAGGCGGTGGAACAGGCGCAAATGGCGGTCAAACTGGCGTATTTGTTCGAGGGTCGCTACGAGGCTTCCCTTGAAAAGCTTCTGAAGCTGCAACAAGCCTCACGCGCAATCAAAGACGCTCAGGAAACCTCCGGCTCTCTCACGGTAAAATGAAAACTTTTCTCTCCCCTGCAAAGATCAACTGGTGGCTGCGTGTTCTGGACCGCCGTCCGGATGGATTTCATAATATTGAAACAGTGTTTCAAGAGATTGATCTCCACGACACGCTGGAAGTTGAAGCGTTGGCTGGAATCCCGGAATGCCGCATCGAGGGGATGCCGGACGATGTCCCCCCCGAATCGAACCTGATTACCAAGGCCTGGCAATTGTTGCGCACCCGATACCCCGCGCGGGTGGGTGGGGTGCGATTCCGCGTTCAAAAGCGAATCCCCATGGGCGGCGGACTCGGAGGCGGCAGTTCGAACGCCGCCACGGCTTTGAAAGCGATGGCACAAATTTTCGAGCTTGGTCTTTCGGTGGATGAGCTTCGCATTCTGGCCGGAGAGCTTGGTAGCGACACCGCTTTTTTCATTACCGGAGGATGCGCCATCGGCGGAGGTCGGGGCGAAATTCTGGAACATGTCGAATCTCCGCCACCCATTCCTCTCGTTCTTGTATTTCCAACTGAAGGCGTTTCAACTGCGTGGGCGTACGGTCAACTCAGCAAGGTGCCGAGACCATCTCCCGCCATCACCCTCGAAAACTTTCTGAAGGTCCTGCACACGGGTGATCCGTCTGCTGTAGCCCAAAAAGTTCACAATGATTTTGAACTCGTTGTGGAGCGACAACCGTGGTTCCTCGAGGCCCGCAAAGCCTTGCTGGATGCGGGGTGCGCGGGCGCATTTCTCACGGGCAGCGGTTCCACGGTTGTTGGAATTCTTCAAAAAAATGAAAGCTCAAGTGAAATCGCGCGAACGCTGCAACATACTCTTAGTCTAAAGGTACATGTCACACTAAGCGGACGTCCCTTAGGCAGGTTGTAACCGCACTTCAGACGAAAGAGAACTCATCATGGCCCCTTTGGAAATTACCAACGTTACCGTCCGACCGTTCGCATCTGAAGATGACAAGCTGCGTGCATTTGCGTCCATCATTCTCAACAATGCATTTGTGGTCAAAGACCTGAAAGTCATCGAAGGCAATTCCGGCCGCTTTGTGGCCATGCCCAGCCGACGCGGCAAAGACGGCATTTTTCACGACATCGCCCACCCTCTCAATCAGGAAATGCGCGACACCATCGAGAAGATCGTTCTGGAAGCATATGAGCGTGAGATTGTGCAGGGCCACAAGTCGGTCGAGGCAACTGACACGGACACTCCACCGGCTGCATCCGGGGGAGAGGAATCTACCGGCTGAGTTAATGGCGGGCTACTCTTTGAAGTAACGTGACCCGTGGACGTTGTCGCGGAAGGGAATGATCTTCGGGGCAACCTCAATGCCGCCTCCGCCCGCTCCGCCCTCCACGGCCAGAGGTACCACTTGCCGCCGCAGCGCGGCGTTGCCCCCCTGGCGCGCTTCCTCCGCTTTCCACAAGGCCACCGCGCGGGCAATGATCGGGGTGCTGTCCCTGTCGGGCAGGGCTTCGGTGATGTAGTCTCTGCTGCCACGGGTACGGAAGGAAAAATTCTTTTTCTCGACATCCAACGCGATGCCCTGGTCTGTCATCTCGCCATTACCCCGGGTGCCATCCACCACCGCCGGATGAATCCCCAGCATGACCACCAGTTCGGGGTCACGCATAAGCGACTTGCGTGTCAGAACAATGGACCGTTCGCCCAATGTGGGCTGGAGCTTATCCAATTCCTTGCGTGCTTTGTCGACTATTTTTGCGTCTGAATAATCGGCCACAACTTCCTCAAGTCGCAACTTCCGCTCTGCAAGATTGTCTGCCGCCATGGCTTTCTCGACCATCCCGCGGGCTTCATTCTCGCGTAATTTCTTTCGGCGTGCGGGGTCTTCCCTGCCACTTTCATCCAGATAGCGGCCTGAACGTTCGTAATCGCCAGCTTTGAACGAGAGCTGCGAAACCAGACCCGCGATTTCTTTCGAGCGAGGAGAGTCCGGATACCGCCGGATGAAACGCGCCCCGGCATCCAAAACGTCGTCCACCTGCACCTGTGTGCGGAACCGCTCGGCGACGCCTCTTACAAGGACATCGGTGAAGAACAACATCGGCAAACCACTGGCCGCCTGCCCGGCAGACTGCACCGCAGCACTGCCGTAGGCATAGGCCTTTTCGTCGCTGTCGCGTGTGCCCCAGAGGATAAACTTTTTCTGCTTCTCTTTCATCTCGGCCACCGTCTGGTCGAAACGTTGATCCAGATTATAGTCCGGGTTTTCCAGAACGCCGGCAGCTGCTTTGGCGGCGGGGTCTTCAGGTTTCTGTGCCGCAAGAATCGTCAACCGGGCCACGGCTGCTTCGTGGTGGCCGTCGCGCTCGTCCAGGGCCGTGGCCGCGTAACTGGCCCATTCCGCCATCTCCGGATGATTCCGGGCAGCGCTCTCCAGCTTGTTGGGTTCATTGAACAGAAGTGCTGTGGTAAGCTCGCGAAGGGCTTTGTTTTCATCGTCTGTGAAAGACTTTTCGCTCTCCGACACAGTCAGGCATATCACCCGGTTGGCGCGCTGTTCCTTGCGTTGAGTTTTTGCATCGGCAAGCAGTCGGATTGCTTCCTCGTCCTGTCCGTTGAGGATGGATGATTTTTCCAGATGGAATTCGGCCCAGTCGAAGTCGCCTCTTTCCATGGCCAGTGAGCCGGCGAGCTTCTCACGCAATGCCCAGTCGGTGTTCAGGCGGGCTTGTAGTTGGGTCATGAATTCCCGAACTTCCAGGTTCTCCGGGGCATCGGGATATTTTTTTAAAAACGTCGCGGCGAGATAAACAATCTGGCGTTCGCGGTCGGTGGGTGTTCGTGCCTTGCGCATGCTATAGGCCCCGTCGAGGAGCAGTTGCGCAGCGTCCTGAGGCTGGAATAGTGCCAGTTTGCTCAGGCTGGAGGATGCCCGATTAAAAATTCGCGTGAACTTATTGAAGGTATTCTGCCCCTTCATCTGGTTCAATTCGTAGTATTCGTCGGATAGCAGGGCGAGCAGAATTCTGGTTCGTAAATCTTCGCTGCGCGCTTCCGTGGCGGCCAGTTCCATACCCAGAAGGAACTGGTCACGATCGCGGTTTGAGCTGTTGAAGAGATAAAGGATAACGTCGCTGGGCTTGAGGGGTCGCGAGTCCCGGGCCTGCGCCTCGGCTGTCAGTTGTTGCTGATATAACTCGGCAAGGCCTTTGCGGTCGCCAGTGAACAGGGATGTGATGGCTTCACGGGCAAAGGCGTCTTCCGGTTCATTTGAGATCGGCGCGGCCGACACAGCTGACCCGCCGCCCGAAAGGGCGGCCCATATGATGACCAACGCAGACAGACAAAAAGCTTTTCGTGCGCTCCCGTTGGTTAAAAATCTCATGTTCATCAACCCTTCAAAATCCCGAAGCGTGCCTGATTTCTCACGAAGCCTTCAATCTTGCAGCATCGTATCCGTTCTCAATGGTACAGTCGATCAAGATCCAATGTGCGGAAAAATGGTTGAGGAGCGTGCACCATCGTTCTTTGCTATTTCCCGATCCCGTTGAACTATGCTCTCGCAGGAGAAACCATCAATGCGCTTGTTCGTTAAAACTCTCGCCGTTGCTTGTCTCATCAGTTCGTCCATCGTGGTGGCGCAACCCGCCGCTAAACCTGACACCAAACCCTCTCAACCCGCAAAGGAATCGGCGGCTCAAAGCTTGGGAGCCGTTCGCCCCAGTAATCTCGTATTGCTTCAGCTTGGCATATCCGCCTTCACGGGTTCTCCCCAGGCCGGGGGCATGGCCGAGTTGATCCAGAATGACATGGCCCTGGCCGACATCGCAACCCGCCCAACGAATACTGCCGCCGCTGCCGCTGCCATCGCAGCTGATAACGCGGCCGGTAGCGTGGCTCTGGACGGCTGGATTGCCGCCGGTGTCAATTACGCCCTTCGTGGAAACGTTACCGGTGATACGCTTCAGGTGGAGCTTTACGACATCGCTTCCAAGGCCCGCATCCTCGGTAAAAGCTACTCCGGGTTCACCGACCCTCAGGCGCGCCGCTACGCCCATCGCGTGGCGGACGACGTGATGAAAGCCATCGGGAATACTCCCGGGATTTTTGCCTCACAGATTTGCTACGTTACCGATAAACGTGGGGGCACCAAGGAAGTGATTGTCATGGATGCCGACGGTGGGGGGGCGCGCCAACTGACAAACGAAAACGCGCTGGTCGCCATGCCGTGCTGGGGCAAAAATGGAACAGAGGTTTTCTATACCTCCTACCGCGACAACAATCCCGACCTTTATGGCATGACCCTCGCCGGTCGTCGCTTTGAAGTCAGTCGCCGTCCTGGTCTCAACACGTCGCCCAGTTGGAACGAGGCCATCGGCCGCCTTGCGGTTACCCTCGCAAAAGATGGAAACACGGAAATCTATTCGATGAGCCGCGAAGGCCGCGACCTCACGCGCTTCACCAACAGCCCCGGCACCGATACCGCTCCCGAATGGAGCCCTGATGGCACCCGGGTCGCCTTCACATCGGACCGCGATGGCCAGCCTGGCATCTTCATCATGTCTGCGGGCGGCGGCTCTGCCCAGCGCATTACCGGAGCAGGATACTACGATTCCCCCTCGTGGAGCCCCGATGGCCGACGGCTGGCGTATGTGGCTCGCGAGGCCGGCGAGTTTAATCTCTACATGATCGATATTTCGGCGGCGTCTGCCCCGGCCATCCAGCTTACCCGCGGGGCTCGCGATAACATGGACCCGTCGTGGGGGCCGAGTTCCAAGCACCTGATCTTCGCAAGCAACCGCGCAGGTGCCCGGGAAATTTATATGATGAACGTAGATACCAAGCAGGCCAAACAGCTCACCCGCGGAGCGAATGCCTTAACCCCCGAATGGGGTCCCATCATGCCCTGACGGGCCCGGGCTTTATTCGGTGGGGATCTTTTCGGCCGGGCTGTCCTTGGGACCCTCGGGCTTGTGAAAGCGACTCTTAACCATCTCGAATATGATGGGAAGGATCGAAATGAAGATGACCACAAGAACGGCCCGCTCCAAATTGTTCTTAACGATGGGGACATTTCCGAGGAAGAAACCGAGTAGGGTCATGGCCAGTACCCAGCCGATTCCGCCGAAAACATTGAAGCTGATGAAACGCTTATATTCCATGTTTCCGATGCCCGCCACAAAGGGGGCGAAGGTGCGGACGATGGGGACGAAGCGAGCGTAAATAATGGTCCGGCCACCATATTTTTCATAAAAGAGCTGGGTGCGGATCAGATGCTTTTTATGAAAAAACAGCGAATCTTCCTTACAGAATATCGCCGGACCAATCTTTTTCCCAAGCATATAACCCACGGAATCGCCCACTATGGCGGCAACCATCAGGAGTATGTTGAGATAGAAAATATTTAACACATGGCCTTGATCGGTTTCTATGGAACAAACGAATCCGGCGATGAAGAGAAGGGAATCACCCGGAAGGAAGAAACCAATCAACAAACCGGTTTCCGCAAACACGATGAGGAAAAGAATCACATAAGCGACCCAACCCCATTGTTGGATGGCGATAGCAAGTTGTTCTGGATGGAAAAGCTGGGAGATTTGTTGGAGGAGACTCAGGAAGAAATCGTACATGGTTTCTGTAGACAATCCGCAAGATGATGGAGTGGGCTATTTTACTGCCTGCTTTGGTCGAAGACCGTTCTTGCTATACGGGGTACTGGGTGGATTATGCCTCCAAATCGAAATGGTAGGTGAAAAGAAGGGGCTAATGACTGACCGCTGCACAGGGACTTTGCGACCAGGGAGAATGCATGCCGCGTCTCATCGTTGAATCTGGTGCCGATGCCGGAATGGTTTACATACTGCGCGACGAGGCAGTTACCCTTGGCCGCAGTGCGTCGTGCACCATTCAAATGGCGGATAAACGCGCCAGTCGCCACCACACTGTCTTGCGCATGCAACGGAACAGTTACGTTGCGGAGGACCTCGGGAGCAAGAATGGCACGCTCTTGAACGAAGATCCCCTTGTCGGCCGCGTTCTTCTGAAGAGCGGAGACCGCCTCCAGGTGGGCGACACCGTGCTGGTTTTTGAACGCGAGCATGACAGCGACTCCTTCAACGCCGTGGATGTTTCGGGGTCCGGCAGGGTGCGGATGGTAAAGGAGGAGATTTCCGCTTCGCGTGAAGAACGACGCATTGAATCGAGCACCGGGGCCGGCGTCATGCCCGAATCCGTGGAGGCCGGGGTCCTGCGTGATCCCTTTGAACGTCTCAAAGTTCTCTATCAGGTGGCCGACAGCATACGGTCTATTCTCAACACGGAAGAGTTGTTGGAGCATATTCTCGATATCCTGTGGCGGGTGGTCAAACCCACCCGAGGCGTCATCCTGCTGGTGGATCAAGTGGAAAATGTTCTCGAACCGGTTGTCGTGCGCTCGAACAGCGGCGACACCGAAGAGATCACCATCAGTCAGGGGATCGTGGAGCGCGCCATGTCTGAGCAGGTCGCCATTCTGGTCAGTGATGCGGTCTCGGATTTGCGTTTTTCCGCGAACGAATCGGTTGCGCTCTCGCGCATACGATCCGCCATCTGCGCGCCGCTGGTTGTGAAGGAGGAGGTTCTGGGCGTCATCTATGTCGACACTCAGGAACTCGACCTGGTCTCTTATACCAATGACGAGTTGGAGCTTATTTCGGGTATCGCCAATCAGGCTGCGCTGGCCATCAGCAATGCCCGGCTTTATCAGCAGAGTTTGCATCAGCAAGCGCTCGATCGCGAATTGGAAATTGCCCGCACGATCCAGACGAATCTGCTGCCCAAGTCATTCCCGCATACTCCCGGCGTCGAAATGGCCGCCATGTCGTTGCCGGCCCGAAAGGTGGGCGGTGACTTTTACGATTTCATCCGACTTGAAGACGGGCGCATTGCCATTGTGGTGGCGGATGTGAGTGGCAAGGGGGTTGCTGCCGCAATCCTCACGGCCACCATCAGGGCCTCAGTGCGCATGGAAACGCACCTCGGAGGGCGCCATGGTGTGGCCGGGGTGGTCGGAGCTGTCAACCGCTGGACATGCCGCGATGCCAGCAACAACATGTTCGCGACGATGTTCTACGGTGTCCTGAACCCGGGAGACATGAGCTTCGAGTTTACCAACGCCGGCCACGTTTATCCGGTTATCTTCCGAGCCAATGGTGATATCATCCCTCTCGAAGCCGGGGGCTGCTTCCTTGGCATTATGGAAATGGTCGACTATCAGTCAGATTTTGTGACGTTTGCACCAGGCGACATGCTTGTCATTTATACAGATGGCATCACCGACAGCCACAACGCCGACGATGAAGTTTTCGGACTCGACCGTTTGATGGAGGTCGCACGCAACAACCGGGGAAAAAGCGCTGTCGAAGTACGGGATTCCATCCACACTGCGACGTTACAGTTTCGAGGGCAGCATGAACAGTTCGATGATCTTACCCTGCTTGTAGCCAAATTTTAGACGGCCTTACAATGCATCTTTTTTGCTCTTGAAAGAATGACCGGTTCCCGAAAGTATCGGGGACACAAAACTATCCGTCCACAACAACCAAGGAGAACCAAATGATTTCCAACACCAGCAGGCTCACCCGGGGCATCGTTCTCGGTGCAGCTTTGGCCATTACAGGTTTGTCGGCCGCTCCATCGGTCGCAAAATCGGCAAACCCAAAACTCATTCCCGCAAAATCAGCATATGTTGTCACCATGCCCGATGTCCCGGCGTTCTGGACTGCGTGGAAGGCAAACTCCATTTACTCGACCTATAACAAGGTCATCGCAAATCCTGATGTGAAGGCGAAGATTGAGGATTTTGAAAAGCAACTGAAGACCATTGAAACAGCACTCGGTTTTCCTCTTGATGGAGACACGCTCTCTCAGGTCATCAAGTCTGCCGATATCTATGTGCGCGTAGGCGAAAGCGTGGATGACGGCGTGATGGCTTTCGTGTTAACCGTCTCCGACAAAGACAAGCTGCAGAAGCTTCTCGATCTCGCTGAAAAGGCCGCCATCAAGGCTTCCAGTGAAACGGACGATGCCACCTCGGGAACGACCCCCGCCGAAGTGAAGGCCGCTGTGGAGGAATATAAAGGCGTCTCGTACCGGAAGATTCCGGGCAAATATGAAACGCCTTACTATGTGCAGACCGGCGATTTGCTTTTCGTCACAAATAGTCGCGACGAAATCCGTGCCCTCATCGACCGTTCCAAGGTTGAGAGCAAAGAGGAATTGTTGGTTGGCAACGCCCAATACGAACGCATCGCCAAGGCCCTTGAGGCGCATCCGGGCGAAGTCTATTATCTGGTAAATCCCAAAGCGGCCTACAAGCTTCAGGGTGATGTGCCCCCACCCATGAAGGCTTTCCAGGATATGGTTATGAGCCTCTCGCCCGATACCATGGGTGGCGCCTCCATGAAGATTAATCCCAAGGATATCGAGGGCTATTCCTATCAGCCCTTCAGCACCGATTCAAAATCGCCATGGCTTGCTCTCACCAAAACTTATCCTGCGGTAAAGCAGATGGAAGTCATGGGTTTTGCCCCGGCAAAAGCAATGATCGCCATGGGCGTGAACCTCATCGATATGCCCATGTTCTACTCGGGTGCCAAGGAAGTCTCCAAGGCCATCTCGGGTGATAATCCCCAGGCGGATCTCGACAAGCAGCTTGAGTCCGCAGAGCCGCTTCTGGGCTTCTCCATTACCAAGGATCTGCTCCCCGCCTTCGGCAATGAAATGGCAGTGCTGATCAATAATGTCCGGATGTCCGCCGGCTCGGAAATTCCCGATGTGGACGCCGCCTTTGTCTTCAGCGTTAAAGATAAGGCAAAGATGCAGAAGGTTCTGGACGGCCTCGAAAAAATGGTTAACGCGCAGCTTGGCGCGCTCATGGGTGCCGCTGGGAATGATCCCTCCAATTCCGCTCCCGCCGGATTCAAAAGCGAAAAGGTCGGTAACGACACGATCAAGTATTTCCCGGTTCCTGTCAGCCCCAGCCTTGCCCCCGGTTTCGTCCTCACGGGCAATCATCTGCTCATCGGCACGAGCATGGAAAGCATGAAGAAAATGATCGCGCTGAAGGCCCAACCCGAAACGGGTCTGGGTGCCACCGCCGAATATAAGGCGCTTTCTGCACGCGTTGGGATGGATAGCAACGTTGTTCAGTATGCAAATTTGACGGCCGTGTGGGAAGCCATCCTTAGCCTGCCCAACCTTGGCGACACCAAACCGTTCATCGAAGCACTGCGTGTTTTCAAGACGGTCTACTCGGTGCAGTCCAGTGATGCCGAGGGAGCATGGGTCGGCAAGGGTGTCTTGCTCCTGAATTAAATCGAAAATCTTAACCAGCGTTAAGGATAACCCCCCGCTCCTTTTGAGGATGCGGGGGGTTTTTGTTTGCGATATGTCACAGATTGACGCAAATGGTCCGCATGACTGAAAAATCCAAAGCCACTATTCGTCTGGCCACGCGAGGCAGCAAGCTCGCCCTGACCCAGACTCAGCGCGTTGCTGATGCCATAACCAGGGTTCGCCCCGACCTTGAGGTTGAACTTGTTACCGTTACGACCGCGCCGGACGTTCATCTCGACAGACCCGTCACCGAGTTTGGCAACAAGGGCGCCTTCGTTTTCGATCTCGAAGATGCCATTCGTGAGGGCAAAGCCGACGCCGCCGTGCACAGTATGAAAGATGTCCCCGGCGACATTCCCGAAGACATGGCCATTGTGGCTGTGGCTGAGCGGGTCGATCCACGCGACGCACTCGTTTCGAGGACCGGCAAGTCATTGGAAAATCTGCCTCCCGGTGCTCACATCGGCACTTCCAGCGTTCGACGCGCGGGACAACTCTTGCGATTGCGCCCGGACCTTAACATTCGATCGATGCGCGGCAATGTCGACTCGCGTCTGCGGAGATTGCGCGAGGGTGGATTCGACGGCATCATCGTTGCTGCCGCCGGCATGGAGCGTCTCGGCATCAGCATGGATATCTCTGAAAATTTCTCTCCCGAGAAAATGGTGCCGGCAGCAGGGCAGGGAATGCTGTGCGTGGAGGCTCCCGTCGATTCTAAATTCAGCCAGCTTTGGTCGGCCATCGATATCGCGGACGAATCCATCTGCGCCGCTGCGGAGCGCGCTTTTATCCGTGTGCTCGGTGCGGATTGCCATTCAGCCGCTGGTTGCCTTTGCACACTCAAGGGAGACCGGGTTGTAATAAATGGCATGGTTTGCTCTCCGGATGGAAAGCGATTTGAGGCTGTCGAAGTGAGCGGCAAGCGCGAGGAAGCAGAGAAGCTTGCCGAGCAGGCGGCAGAAGACATTCTCAAGCGGGGCGGCGAGGAAATTCTGCGCGCACCAGCTCAGTAAGGAAAATTTGATGAGTTGGTTGAGGGACACAATCCTTCACCTCCGACCCCGTTCGTGGGTTGTGGTGATTGCTCATTTCTGCGCCGGTGCCGGGGCCGCACTTTTTCTGGAAGGTCGTGTCGCGGGGCAGTGGCCCATTGGGTCACTTGTTCTCGGAGCAATCCTCTGGGCTGTTTTTCTCAATGGAGGAACGCTGGCAATTAACAGCGCCTTCGATCGTGACGAGGGCGACATCGGGTATCTCAACTCGCCGCCACCCATTCCAGCCGGACTGGGCTGGGTTGCCGTGGTTCTCATGTTCGGAGGATTGGCGCTGGCTTATACCGTCAATTGGGCTTTCTTTGTTTGTTACGCGATCTGTTTGTTTTTGTCCCTGCTCTATAGCGTGCCGCCCATCCGCCTGAAAGCCGTCGCCGGAGCCGATCTGGTTGTAAATATGATCGGCTATGGGGCGCTAACTTTCGCTGCGGGAGCTGCTTCAGCGGGCAACCTTCAGGTGATCACGTGGGTGCTTGCGGCAAGCTTCGCCTTTCTCTTCGCGGCATTTTATCCCATGACGCAGATTTATCAGGTGCCCGAGGATTCTGCGCGCGGAGACCGTACCCTGGCAATTATTGTCGGACCGCGCCGCGTGTTGCTGCTCTCGCTTGCCGCTTTGATAGTTACGTTGGGGCTGCAACAATGGGCTGCTTTTCAGGCGGACCTGGGCGCGGCGGGCGCCATGTTGTTAGCCGTGCCCACCTTGCTCTGGCTTGTGTTCACCTTCCATTGGTTTGAACAATTCAAGGCATACCCCCATCAGGCAGGGATGTACCGCGCACTCCGCCTCTGGGCTTTGAGCGATGTGGTGGTGGTGGCCGCCTTCTGGTGGTTCAGTCGCATCTGATCCCATGCGGCGGCGAGCATTTCGCAATTGCATTGATCCCCTCCGGCTCCTCAAACTGCCCTCCCATGAGCGCTAAAATTATCGATGGAAAAGCAATTGCAGCACGGGTGCGAAGCAAGGTGGGGGAGGACGCCGCAGCGTTTACTGCGCGGACCTCGGTTATCCCCGGTTTAATTGTCGTGCTGGTTGGCGAAAACCCGGCCTCGCAGGTTTACGTCCGCAACAAACGCAAGGCCTGTCTCGAACTGGGCTGGTTCTCTGAGATTCACAGCCTTCCGGCCACCGCTACCCAGCGTGAGGTGGAGGCCGAGATTGATACGCTGAACGCTGATGGGCGTGTGCATGGCATCCTGCTGCAACTGCCACTGCCGGCGCATCTGGACGAGCAGGCGTTGTTGCAACGGATCCGACCGGAAAAAGACGTCGACGGATTTCATCCCGTGAACGTTGGCAAACTCTCGCTGGGTCTGTCTGCGCCGGTGCCGTGTACTCCCCTCGGAATCCACCGCTTGTTGTTGGAAGAGGGAATTGAGACGGCCGGAAAGTTTGCGGTTATCATCGGGCGCAGCAACATTGTTGGCAAACCGGTGGCCCAGCTTCTCATGCGCAAGGGCCCTGGAGGTGACGCCACGGTTTGCGTCTGTCATTCCCGCAGCAGCAACCTGCCCGACATTATCCGCCGAGCGGACATTGTGGTGGCCGCCATTGGTTCACCCGAGTTCGTGAAGGGGGAGTGGATCAAGCCCGGAGCGACAGTCATTGACGTCGGGATCAACCGAATAGACGACCCCGCCTCCCCGCGAGGAACGCGCCTTGTGGGCGACGTAGAATTCAATGTTGCCACAAAGATTGCCAGTGCAATCACTCCTGTTCCTGGTGGGGTCGGACCCATGACCATTGCCATGTTGATGGCCAACACCCTTCATTGCGCCCAAGCTTTGACCGGCAAAACACCGTGAAAGAAGCATCGCCACGCCGTTCTGTCATGGCCAGGATTCGATCTCTTTTTCCGAGTTTCAAGGAATGTGCGGACAACCGAGTAGCGCTTATCGGCGCTTTCATTGCTGGTTTGTGCGGTACGTTCATTTTCGCGGACTTCTCAGCCTGGTGGCTGGCGTGGGTCGCTCTGGTTCCTTACTTGGTGGCGCTGCCAAGATTAAACAATAAGATGATTGCATGGGCAACAATTGTGTTTGCTGGAACCTGGCACTATGGTTCGCTCTTCTGGCTTAACACCCTCGTGTTTTTTAACCCGTTTATTCCCTTGGCGATCCCTTTGCTGGTGTTGGTTCTCGCGGGGTTTGTGATATTCTTTGCCTTTGCCGCCACTCACATTATGCGCAAATGGCCTGTGGTGCCGGCCAGTCTGGCAGTGGGAGCATTGTGGGCAGGCGTTGAGTACGCCCGTTCCTTTGGCGAAATCGCCTTCCCTTGGAACTTCCTCGGGCACTCCCAGGCAGCCAGTGGCAACCTCATCCAATCAGCCGATATTTGGGGAGTATACGGGATTTCATTTCTGATTGTTTCGGTGAACGCTTTCATCGCGGGCAGCATAACTCGGAGGAAAAGGGTCTCCACAACTGGTGAGCGTCTGGTCAATGTCATCTGTGCGGTCGGGGTTGTGGCTTTGATCTATTGTTACATTATGGCTTTTGCAATCCCAAAGTTCCCCCCTCTGCCGACTCTCCGCTTCGCTCTCATTCAACCCAATATTTCTCAGGTCGATAAATGGAACGCTTACGACCCGGAAACTTCCGAGGCGCGCCGCATAGAAATTGAACTGGGCATGACTGAGCGGCATTTCAAGCTCATGAAGTCTGCCTGGGAAACCACGCCAACGCCGCAGCTTTACATACTCCCCGAGGCTGCGTTCATCAGCCCGTATTTCGTTTACGATACCCGCCTTCATCAAGTGATGGGTGAAGTGGCTCACAACCTTGAGGCCGATATTCTTTTCGGGGCAGACCGCCGCGAGACCCTCACCGATTACCGTCGCCGTATCAACAGCGCTCCCCACACGCCGGGGCGCGATTGGCGTCTGCCGGAGCTTGTCCCCGGCATTGCTCCGGATGGAACCACGCAACCCATGGAGAGTGGACCCATGGCGAACTTCACCTCGGCGTGGCTGGCTTCCGCGCGGGATGGGTTGACCTCATCTGTTTACGATAAAATCCGACTCGTTCCTTTTGGAGAGACGGCGCCCATTCTCGGGTCCATTCCCGGCCTTCAGGAGAAGATCATGATGGTTGGCAGCTTTCAGCCCGGCCTTGATCAAACCATGTTTGAAACTTCCGGGACGAAATATGGAGCCATGATCTGCTTCGAAAGCACCTTCGCCACCCTTGCCCGGGGCATTGCTCAGGAGGGTGGCGATTTTATCGCCGTCATCACGAACGATGCCTGGTACTCACCCGACTACGCCATCGCCCGCGGTGGATTTTTTTCGCGGCTGTTTCGTCTCCCACTTATTTCGTCACTATCCCGCAGCGGACCCCGACAGCACTTCGTGCAATCGGTGTTCCGGGCTGTGGAAACACGACTGCCGGTGCTGCGCGCCGCCAATACGGGAATCAGCGCGATAATAGACCCCAGTGGGTATGTGGTCGCTTCACTGCCGTTTCAGCAGGAGGGGCATTTGATCGGGTCGTTGCCTCAAGCATGGCCGGGCCGCCCGTCGTTCTATGTGCGTTATGGCGACTGGTTTGGAGCGTCGTGTCTGGTCTTCCTGACCCTCACCCTGCTGCATCTTGTTTACGCTTCGCGCCGCAAGGGGCGCACGCCCGAGCAATAAAAAAACCGTCCCTTCCCTGAATGGGGGAGAGGGACGGCAACATTCGGATTCAGCTATTTTTTCAGGCGGGCTTAAACAATGCCCCACCGTCGCGGAAAATGGTTTCGCTGCGCTCGGGGCCAACGCTCACAAAATCCATGTGGGCACCCATCAGGTCTTCCAACGCTCGAATGTATTCCTGGGCCGCAGTGGGCAGGTCCTCGAATGTGCGCGCCTCACGTACCGAGCCGTTCCAGCCGGGGAATGACTGATAAATCGGTTCAATACCCTTCACGCTTTCCAGGCCCATGGGGAGGATATCGACCTTCTTGCCGTCGATCAGATAGTGCGTGCAGACCTTGATCTCATCGAAGTCATCCAGCACGTCCAGTTTCATGAGCGCCAGATTGGTGATCGCGCCAATTTGCAATGAGCGCCGAAGCGCCACGCAATCGAACCATCCGCAGCGACGCGCACGGCCCGTTGTGGCACCGAACTCGTTACCGTCCTTGCGGAGCTTTTCACCAACTTCGTCTTCAAGCTCCACCACAAAGGGGCCGGCGCCCACGCGGGTCGTGTAGGCTTTCACCACACCCACAACTTTTTCTATCTCGCGGGGGCTGATGCCAAGGCCGGTGCAAACGCCACCGGGGGAGGGGTTGGAACTGGTCACGAATGGATATGTTCCGAAGTCCACATCCAACAGGATTCCCTGCGCGCCTTCGGCCAAAACTTTTTTGCCAGCCTTCAGCTCGTCGTTCAGCAGCGTCACGCCGTCCACCAACAGAGGTAGAATCTCTCCACGCAGGGCCCATACCTCTTCCACCACGGCATCTTCCGACCATGTGTCTTCACCATAGTGCGAAAAGAGGTTCTGATAGTAAGGCGAGAAGCTCTTCACTTTGCGAACGAAACGATCCTTGTCGCGCAGGTCCAGCATGCGGATACCATGGCGAGCCACCTTGTCGGCGTAGGCGCAGCCGATGCCGCGTCCCGTGGTACCAATCTGGTTCTCGCCGCGGCGGGCTTCCATCATGTGGTCGAGTTTCTTGTGGTACGGCATGATGAGATGCGCGGTCTCGCTCACAGATAAGCGGTCGCGCACGTCCGCCACGCCGGCCTCTTCGAGCATCTTAATTTCGTCGATGAGGGCCTGAGGATCCACCACAACACCGTTGCCGATGAGCGAGCGGTTGTGGGGGTGCAGGATGCCGGATGGAATGAGATGCAACACAACCTTCCGCCCCTCGACGATGACCGTATGGCCAGCGTTGTTTCCGCCCTGGTAACGGGCAACCCAATCCACGTTGTGAGCAAGAAAATCGATTACCTTGCCCTTTCCTTCATCACCCCATTGCGTCCCCACGATTACGACAAGTGGCACAGTTTCACCCTTTTCTCTCTCAGAAATAAAGCTTCCGACTGAAGCAATACCGGTAAAAACGACAAAACCGGCAAAGCCTCATGCCGGTTACCAATCTTTTGCCGCGAAGGGCCCAAGCGCAATAAGATAATGCTATGGCCGCGGGATTCTCGGTTTTTCATCTCTACAGCCGAAGGGAGGGCTGTTTCATGGGAGAGTGTTCTCGGGTGGATAGGGGTGGGCAACGTAATCCCAGGGGCAACCAAGTTCGTCGATGGTTTTGATCACCCGGGCCGGGTTTCCGGCCACCACAGCCCGAGCGGGAACGTCGTGCACAACCACCGAACCCGCGGCAACGAGCGCCATGGGGCCGACCACAATGCCGGGTAGGAGAGTGCTGTTGGCACCGATTTTCGCTCCGGCTCCGATGGTCGCGCCCTTGATGCACTTGCTGACTTCAGGACAAAGAGGATGCAGCACATTGGTGAAAACCACGTGGGGGCCGATCCACGCGCCCTCTTCCAGCACAGAGAATTCCGGTATGAACGCGCCGGAGTGAACCCGCACACCATTGGCGAGGGTAACGTGATGCTCGATGATGGAGTGGCTACCGATGCTAACATCGTCGCCGATCGTGTTCTCCTCGCGCACCAGCGCGCCGTGGCCGGTGGCGAATCGCGCGCCGATGAGGTTGCCTGCGTAAATAACAGTGTGGGAACGCAACAGCGCATCGGGTCCGATGACCGTGAGAAGCTCCCCATCGCTTCGTCGCGACGGAGGAACACCCACGATACAGTAGTCCCCGATGACCGCACCCGGTCCCATTTCCACGCCAAGGTGGAGTTTGTAGTTGAGCGAAACTGGATTCATGGGCATTCAACAAGTCAGAAACTTGGAGCCGTGGCAATGGAAGAAACGCATCAACCTTTTAACGGAAAAATTGGCATTATCGGCACAGGCGCCCTGGGGGGATATTACGGCGCGCGCCTGAGCCAGGCCGGCTTCAATGTGCACTTCCTCATGCGCAGCGATTATGACGTGGTGCGCAAGCGTGGGCTTCAGATTCAATCCATCGACGGGGATTTCGTGATTCATCCTCCCGTACACAACTCCGCGCAATCGATGGGCGTGTGCGACTTGCTCATCATCGCGTTGAAGACCACGGATAATGGAGCGCTTCCCGGTCTGCTGGCCTTCACCACCGACGACAAATCGGTCGTGCTCACCTTGCAAAATGGATTGGGAAACGAGGACGCCCTGGCGCGCATTCTGGCCGGGCGCTCCATCGAGGAGACCGATCCCACGGCTCAATCCCTGCCCACAGCTCCGAGGGTTATGGGCGGACCAGCCTTCCTCTGCAGCACTCGCGTTGCACCGGGCGTGATCCATCACACGGAATATGGCTTCATCAGGCTGGCCGAGTTTGCCGGCTCTCCCACGGAACGCACGCACGCTGTGGCTGCCATGTTTGAATCTGCGGGTGTGCCGTGCGAGGTTCTGGAGCGCCTCGACGAGGCCCGCTGGGGCAAGCTCATCTGGAATGTCCCGTTCAATGGTCTCGGCGTGGCGGCGTCGCCCGGTGCGGATTCCGCGGTAATACTGGCTGATCCGGTTCTGTCGCGTGCGGCCCGGCAACTTATGGACGAAGTTATCTCGGCGGCGAAAGCCGACGGGGTGGAGCTCAACCAATCTGCTGCCGAGCAATCCATGGCACGCACTCGCACGATGGGTGCTTACAAGAGCAGTATGCAGGTGGATTATGAACTGGGTCGCCCCGTGGAGGTGGAAGCGATATTGGGCGAACCGGTCCGGCGCGCGCGGCGGGCGGGCATCGCGGTGCCAGCCATGGAACTGCTGTATGGTATGGTGCGTCGCGCCGACCAAATGGCTCGCGACAAATAAAAAAGGGCGAACCCGGTTAAGGGTCCGCCCTTCGCACACCCGAGTTGGCACCCGGGGCGGTGTGCTATTCGAAGGCTTGCCAATCCGTCACGGCGGCTGTGTTCAGCGGCTCGATGACGATCAAATTTGATGCAGGAACAAACCCTCCGAGGTATCCGCCCAGGTAAAGTTTGGCAGTGGGAGATGCCGCATTCGCGGCGAAGGTTCGCTCCGGAAAATCCAAACGTACCGTGGACAGGTAAGCAGAGTTTGTCTGAGCAAATTGCGCAGGTACGGCGCTGCCTGTCAATAGCGGATACGGCAAATTAAATGATTTCAAGTTGCCGCTATTCTCTCCAAAGTACACCACGCTCTCGGCAGAAACACTCAGATCGCTAACACCCAGACCGAGAGAGATCGATGGCACCACGACATTGCGTTCACCTGCATCGATGCGGTCATTGTTGTTTGTGTTAACCATGGCAAGAATTTCACCCGACAGAAAGCCGGCTGACCCCACGATGAGCGCGCCGCCCGGTTCGAAGGCCACGCCGCCATTGTAAGCCAGCCCGTCCGCAAACGGTGCGTCCGTGGGGAAGTACGAGGCGGTTCCCGTGGGATTTTGAATCACCAGCAACTCGCCGCTGGTTCCTCCGTCGGCGGTTTGCAGCACCAACGAACCCGATGGAATTCCTGACGGGTTGCCGGCGGGCGCGATAATGATTTGTGCTCCGGAAAAGTTGCCATCGTGGAAGTCTGGTGCGATCAGTTCAGTCACCTCACCAGCAGAGTAAAACTTTCCGTCGAGGTCGAGGTCGCGGGCACGATACAGCGTGTCGGATGTAAAGTTTTCAGCGATGAAGAGATCGCCATTAGCCAAAACGGCCATGCCGCCGATGGAACCAAATCCATCGGCAACCGTGCGGGTGGTGCCGGTGTCCGTGTCTACGGAAAGAATATCCATGGAACCGAAACCGCCCACCGCGGCGTAAAACCTGGTGGAGGGAGCCGGTGCGAAGGCGATGGCTCCCGCGTAGGGTAGTCCCAACTCGACGGTTGAGCTGGTATATCCGGCAGGGAGAGCAAGCGCCTGGAGGGTTTCGGCAGGTGAGATACTTGCATACGCCAAGATCGTTGCGCAAGCAACGATGGGGCGTAGGCGACTGATAAATTTTCTGTTACAAATCATGATGAGGGTCTTTCGGGTTAATAGATTTTTTAATCGTTGCCTGCTTCCGAGGCAACGCCTGGCTCCTGAATATTGGTGCCCTTCGAGGAAACGCGCAGTAGCGCACCGCCGGATCAGAGTTACCTGAGCGGCCTGTTACGGGTGCGGCTATGTCTGGTGCGCGATGACGGCTTCATCACCTCCTCTTGCGACCGAAGGAAGTCGTGATGTGGCCATGGAGCCGGTCTTCTGACTTGCGAATCGTCCTAATACTCTCTGCCTTCCCAAGCCGAACCTGCGGTTCCATCGCGACCCTTGTGGGCGATGGCGCACGGTCACAACTCAGTGGCTGAATTCAGAGAGGTTCGTCCTCGCTTACAGCGGCGGGCCCGCACCGGATTTTCACCGGTTTCCCATGCCAGTCTCCCTGGGGGAGGTGGCACTATCCGAGTTCTCCAAAATGCGAGAACGCGGATGAGCTCCATGGTTGTTTCGAAAGGGAATCAACGCCTGCCTTGAGGTTCTCGCAAGGCAATTATTTGGGGTGACCGGGCGCTAATCGTTGGCTGTCAGGGCAACAACCGACCGTGGCAGAACCACGACGATTTCGTCCGATCCATCGTCATTGAGGTCGGTCGCGTAGGAGGCCAGCACCCCATCCCCGGGCGACGCCATGAACAGGGGATCGTTGGTCTTGATGCGCCCACGCCAGACAGGCTTACCCTCCGGGGTAAAGATGCTGATGCGACCATCGTTCATCTGGGTGATTACGAATTCGTGGATCCCGCCCTGGTCCACCGACACTGAGCCGCTTTCAGCCAGTCTCAAGTTGGCGGTCATGACGGCGGTGGGCGATAGATATTTCGCGGGAGCCGCAACACCCACTGTCCATTCGGGTCGGACTTTGGAGTCGATGCGTTGAAGGGCCACATCGCCCGCTTCACCCTCGTTCAGGGCGAAAAAAGAGCGCCCATTTTTTTCGTTCGTGCTGCAGATGGGAGCAGGGAAAGCCGTGGCTGTGATTTCTTCCAGCCAATGTCCACCTGCGGAGAAGAGCGTTATCCCGTCGTCATCACTGGTAACTATTATTTTTTCCAAATCCCCGGCATTGCCGGTCGGATCAAGTATCAGCCGGGTGACCTCGGTAACCCTGCGGCTCGAAAAGGAAAGATCTCCCTCAGACGACAGGAGGAAGATTCCCTTGGATCCTCCAACCATCAAAGCGTTGTTCGTGCGAAGAGGCAGTAAGGTGTCGAGAGTTCCCCGGAGGGTTTTCTCCCACACGAAAGTACCATCGTTGGAGTCCCAAGCGTAGATGGTTTGTTTGTTTTTCGAGATGGTAAAAAGCAACTTCCCGTTCTGTGAAAGGGTGGCCTTTGTGGCCGGTTGAGCAATCCGGTATTGGCGCACCTGCCTGCCACCGGGAGCGAGCACATTCACTCGCTTGTTCTGGGTGATAATATGCAGTTCTGATCGGTCTGTTTCTCCCATGGCGACCGCGCTTGCCCGCTGGGGCATGTCGCGTTGCCAAAGAAGACGCAGTGCGCCGTTTGTGCCGGATTCGCTCTCAAAGGTGACGGTGGGAGTGGTCGCGGTTTCCTCAGCGGCTGCACGAAAGAACTTCGTGAAAACGGAGGTTCCGTCGGAAGACTCCGCTTCATCCTCCGAGACGTCCTCATCCGATTGATCCTCCCAATTTCCGGGGATTCGACCCTGACGGAATCGGGATTTCGGGACGGTCGATAATCGGGTGGAGATGCGGTCGAAGATAGATATGACTATGGCAGCTTTGTAGCCATCGGCGTAGGTATCCACGTAATCATCCGATTCATCAACTGCCATCATGGTGCTGTTCTTGCGCAGAAATCCGGTTTTCTGATCAACCCAGAGGGTGACGATGCTGCTGCCTCCGGACTGCACAAATTTGATTCGCCAGGTGTCGGCCCCCGAAACGACTTCCGACCCCTCAAAAATATACTGATCCACATTGCCGTGAATCCAGGCGAGGGTGTCTTCGGATACCAGAAGGGCCGGGGCTGTTGATCGTATCACCGATTTGGTGTCGTCATCGAGCATCATGCCGGCCCGCTCTTCTTCTACAAATGCGGCCAGATTGTCGGGTTGAGGGATCTGTTTGAATCTTTTCTCTTTGGGCCAGGACATCGTAACCGTGGTGCCGTCGGCCAGAAAAAGAGTCTCACTATATTTCCCGGAAATTTCCACGCGCAGAAGATCAGGTCTGCGAAAATGAATCGTCAGCCTGGCCGAATCGCTTACGGAGTTTTCACCCATCTTCTGACTGATAATGTAACGTCCCTCACTGTAAAACACCGGTGTGGAAGTATAAGCATCGGCACATGCCTGAAGGATAGCCATGACCGCCGCCGAGGTGCGCGTATCATTGGCGGCGTCGCCGAGAGGCGTATCATCGGGCACGACGACAATCGTTGCAGGCGCACCTTTTCGCGGGGGTGCGCTGTGGGCAGCGAAGGGCGAGCAAACCATCGCGAGGAAAATCAGGCAACCAATGCTTGCTGCGAATTTCACCTGTTATCCCTCGCGCTCGAATACCGCAGTGCCGTCCACATAAGTAGCCAGAACCTTCATATCCCGCAGATTATGGTGAGATGCCTTTTCGGGGTCTTCGGGCAGGATAATGAAGTCGGCGAACTTGCCGCTTTCCAAGGTTCCCAGCACGTCACTTTCGCCACTCACGATGGCAGGGTTGCGTGTGTAGGCGGCCAGTGCCTCCTGGATGGAAATGCGTTCCTCGGGGATCCAACCACCGGCCGGATTGCCTTCAAGGTTCTGGCGCGATACGGCTGCGAACAATCCAAACATCGGGTTGATGGGCTCCACGGGGGAGTCGCTTCCGAAGGCGAGGATACACCCGGCATCGGCCAGCGTGCGCAATGCGTAGGTGTGGCGCGAACGGTCGCCAATGTGACGATCTGCGGGTCCCATGTCTGCACACAGGTGAACCGGCTGCATGGATGCCACCGGCTTCACGCGACGGATAATATCCAGATCGGCGGGATCGAAGGTTTGGAAGTGCTCGATGCGGTTGCGCATCACGGGCGCTGAGCTGGGCGTATCATCGCCGTCGCCCAATTCTTTTTGCGCAGTGTCGAATGCGTATAACACGTCTGCAATGGATCGGTCCCCAATGGCATGGATGGCCATCGGCAGGCCCGCCGAGTTCGCCTGCAGCGTCACTCGCGTAATGGCGTCGCGGTCGTGGATGCACATGCCAAAATTATCCGGCTCGCCTTCGTAGGCTTCTTTCATGTAGGCGGTTCGGCCGCCGAGGGAGCCGTCTGTGAAAAGCTTCACGCCCGCGATCCGCAGGTGATGATCGCCGAAACCCAGTCGGATTCCTGCCTCGTCGAAGTGGTCAAGCTTTGCCGCTGGCAACAGGTAATTTATGCGAAGAGTTAAACGGTTTGCCTGATGAAAACGCTGGATGAACTCCCAGGCGCTCATGTTCTCCGGCGCATGGATTCCGGTTATGCCAAAGCTATGCGCGAGCCGTTGCGCCTCAAGGAGGGCCCGCAGACGGTCGGGCTCGGAAGGTTTTCCGAGAGAATGCTCAATGAGCCACATGGCGTTTTCGAGAAGTATGCCCGTGGGGCGTCGCGAGGTGCCTTGGCCCTCCATCACAATTTCGCCACCGGGAGGATTAGCGGAATCGGCGTGGATGCCAACGGCTGCCAGGGCCGCGCTGTTGGCCCAGCCCACATGGCCGCATTTGCTGGAAAGAAAAACGGGATTGTCCGGGAAGACCGCATCGAGAGACGCGGCGCTGGGCAGTTGCGCTCCTTCCCACAAATTGTGCGCCCAACCGTAGCCGGTGATCCATTCGCCGGGTCGCTTGTGCCGCCCGAATTCTTTCGTGATGCGAATGGCATCATCTTCGCTCGTGGCAGGAGCAACGTCGGCCTGAAGCAGGTTTTCCGCCCACATCATAATGTGCGCATGGGCGTCTGTGAAACCCGGCAACACCGCACGTCCCTTGAGATCAATGAACTCGATGTCGGCGGCAAAGCGGCGGCGGTCGGCGTCGAATCCGGGCAGCCGGTAATCCAATCCCAGCGGAGAGATCTCATCGCTGCACGACAGAATACGGTCGCCCGCGACCATCATATGTCCCGCGTAGGGGGAGTGGGGCGCCATGGTCAGGAAGCGCCCGTTGTAAAAGTATTTCAAATGCTTCATGGAGTTTACCGTCCGCTCGCTGCTCAGGGTCTCTGTTCTGGGGGTCTCGTTCATGGAGCCACACAATCTGAAGCGAGGACGCCATGGCAAGCCAGAAGAACGTGAAGTCGGCGAGTGCCGAGGGTCTTTATCCGATTCATGAGAGAATTTTAACGGGACTTGATTGAATGGTTATGTTTTAGAAATCCTTTCAGACTTGTTCAGAGGAAAATAGTGAAACTCGTCCCCATACGCACGGTTTGCGCCATGTACGACCTGAACCCAAACACCCTCCGCACCTGGGAGCGGCGTTATGGGTTGGTTGCGCCAGAGCGCACCGCCGGGGGGCAGCGTGGTTATGGCGAGGAAGACATGGAAAAGATCCGCCGTGTTCTTCAGTTAACCAGCTCCGGAACGTCCATCGGTGAAGCTGCCGACCAGGTGAACGCGTGGGCACGCGACAGAAAACCCCACCAGCCATCTGCGGCGGTGAAGGAATGGCGGAGGAAATTTAACGATGCGGTGAAGAGTCTCGACACCGCCCGGTCTTTGGGTTGTGCCCATCGTCTCGTGGAGGCGCTGGGATATAATGAGGCTGTTGAACATGTTTTTTTTCCGGAGTTGCGCCAATGGGGAGCCCTCTGGGCCAAGGACGGCCATGTGGTTGCGCAGGAGCATGTGGCCTCGCTGGCTGTGCGTGCTGCGTTGTTGAGCCCGCGCCTTTCCATAACGGAGAACAAGAATCCGGTTAAAAGCCCCGTCGTGATTCTGGCATGTGTTCCCGGTGAACAACACGACCTGCCACTGCTGCATCTGGCAAATCTCATGCGGATGGAATCTTCACTCCAGCCCACGCTGCTGGTGGCGGGGCTCCCTATAGCGGACATTCTCCGTACTTGTGAACGGTCCCATGCTCAGGTGCTGGTGTTGTCCGCAAGCATCACTCCCCGGGCCGATGTTGCCCGCACCTGGCTGGGCGAAATTACAGAGGCAGGGTGGGAAGATCGCACGATCTTTGCCGGAGGTGGGTTCAGCAACACGCGTTTGTTTGGCAACAGTGCCATCCGGTCCGCCGCCGGCAGTTTCTCGCAATTGGTTAAAATGATCGAGAGCTTGAAGGATGCCGGCCCGGTAAATTAGCCCGCATCATAAACGCCGTTTAATCCTCAGGGCTTGTCTTCCATTTTATCCAATAATGTCATCGCCAACCCCAGCGAAACGTAGTGTTCCCAGGCTCTTCGCCAGGCATGGAGAAGATAAAGGCTTAGCCCCAAAAGGACAACTTCCATGATGGCGGCGCGCTGAATCATGGACGTGAGATGCCTTTCAAGCTCGGGCACATTTTGTGCCCCATAATTCATAAGCTGGTTGATTTTATCCCCGATGGCCGGATGGAGGCTGAAGACGTTCGCGAAGGTGAACATCGCCGCAAGCGTGGCAGCAAACAACGCCGCCCGATGATGTCGCGTTCCGTGAAAAGGAATCCGGCTTTTAAAAAAGTCAGAGATCAGAATGATGCACGCGAAGATGATTTCCAAACCCTGAAACGGGCGCACTGCACCATAAACCATTTCCCATTGCTCGACCAACGAACCGGGAAAAGTGCGGCGGGCATAGGGCACGAGGAATGCGCAGATAAAAAACAGGCTGCCGACCCACAAGGCCAGCGAGACCAGTTCGAGAGCGGAAAGGATCTTAAACGTAACCACCTTTTTCATGGATTCCAAACCCAGATTCTCGACGGTGGAATTGCAAAGAAAAAGGAATTACGGGCTCGTAGGTTCAGCGGGCATACGGGGTTACAGCCGGAGTCCTCTGAACCGGTGGCGGGGCCGCTGGTTTGCCGGTGGCAGGTTTTATCGGCTTTATCACTGTAGACATTGGAAGCCGGAAAAACGCCAGCGTCAGTTCCAGGGGGCGCATCTCCACATTGGATTCGAGCAGGTCATAATACCAGAATTCCCTCAACCATGCGCGATTTTCGTTGTCGTAGGTGAAGCGCTCCCGTTTGGCCGGAATCCAAATTCCGTCGCCGGTTTTGCCAATGAGCATCCGCGTGCGAAAGAGATGGCGTTTGTCGACCGTTCGTCCGATCTCTTCGGCCAACCAACCTTTTTCGGGGTTGATGAGGTAATACATCTTGCTGCCGTCGCCTGGCAGAAACTCTATCACCAGACGCGGACCCTGGGTGGTTTCTATTCTGGAGACGGTGGGGCGTGTGGGGAATTTATCCTGTGCCTCAAGAAGTTGCCGCAGTGTGATGCGTTCTTCGCCCAACATGCGGGGTGTAAACGCAATAAGCGGATTGTTCTCGTGGACGGCAGGATTGAAGGGGGTCAATTCGACCTCCGGCCGCGAGGCACCTTCCGGCTGGGATGCTGTATAAACTTCATCGCCCGATACGTGCGCTGCCGCCACGACGTCCTTCCATGCAGAATTTTCCCACAGGGGAAACGGACGGCCATCCACGTGGCGCAGGACCACGTTCACGCTGCGGGTGGTTTCGAACGAAAACAGAACGGCCATGCTGGACGGAACCCAACGCTGGGTCGCAGTGTCGAGGGTGTCCTTGCGCCACACCACGCCACCCCGCGCAGACTTCATGCGGGCGAAGTTGGCAT